>JAGRGY010000008.1 GCA_020445255.1 Gammaproteobacteria bacterium | reverse complement strand
CTGGAACGACGGCAGATCCGTCGATGCGTTCGCCGCGGCCGCGATCCAGCCGCCGATCAGCAGCGCGGTAGCGGCGGCGGCAGGCGCGTGCATCGAATGCCGCTCAGCCGCCCGCGGCGCGGTTCAGCATCTTGCGGCGCAGGATCATCATGACGGCGACCACGACGCTCAGCGCCAGCATCAGGCCGAATCCCCAGTACGGGTAGGAGTGAGTCGAGAACTGCGCCACCTTGCCGTCGCCGAACACGGTCGGCATGAAGGGCTTGACGCTGAAGGCGCCCATGTCGTTCAGCCGGTGGCCGTACCACCACAGCCACGCTGAGTAGTCGATGATGAAGAACACCGGCAGCAGTGCGGGCACCAACGCGAGCAGCCAGTACAGCGGGCCCTGTCCGAGCGCCGCGCCGACCAGCAGCGCCAGCATCGCGACGAGGATGCCGAAGAACACGACGTAGAAGGCGGTGCCCATGGCCGCGACCAGCGGACCGATCTCGGCCGGGTTGTTGAAATAGCGGCCGAGGCTCTTTTCGTAGTGCCACAGCAGCAGCTGGTGGCCGCTGCCGGTCCAGGCCGGGACTGCGCCGGCGCCGCGGCGCTCGCGATCCTTGTCGTAGGTGACCCGAAGGCTGTTGATGTAACTCTCTTTTGCCGACTTTTCGGCGGTGTGGCCCGCAGTGGCCGGCGTCGCCGTCTCACCCCGTTCGCGCGCGGCTACCTCCGCCATCTCCGCTTTCAGTCTGGCGATGATGCCGGACGGTTCGGGTTCGCTCTCCTCGCTGCCGGCCTCCTGGTCCATCGATGTCACCATCGACTCGACGTAGCCGGCGTTCTGATAGTGGAGGCCCCCCTCGGCGAAGAAGGTCATCGTCATCCAACCGACGATTGTGGCGAAACCGGCACCCATCAGCAGCAGCCGCAACGACCGCTTGGAGCAGGCGAAACCGACCACCATCACGCCCAGCATCGCCACCAGGAACGGCGAAAACGCGCGTTCGATGACACCACCCGCCGCGATCGGGTACATGCCGACGTAGTGGTTGATGGTGTCCATCTCGTGCACGCAGTCGAGCGCCTGGTCCTCGCGAATCTCGGTGCTCTCGACCTTGCGGCAGCCGTTGAACACGCCGTTCATGTGGAAGTGGATGCGTACGCCGTCCGGGAACGCCTCGGGTGGATAGTTCGGTGCCTTCAGCGCGACCCACCAGGTGGGAGCGAAATAGATCGCGACCATCAGTGCAATGGCGACGATCGCCAGTGCCATGACCGGCAGATTCTGGCGGAACGGAAGCGACGGTGCGGTCATTGTCTACCCAGCAGCAGTGTTGTCATGCGGAACGGGCCGCGCGGCCCGTCCAACCTTGTCGGTGCAAATTACTTGAAGTCCGGATTCAACCAGTCTTTCGACGGCGCAACCTGGTCTGCCGGGATCGGCACATGGGTGACGTAGTTGATGACCTGCTTCATGTCGTCGTCGCTGAAGCCCGCAATCTGCTTGACCATGTCCGGGTTGGCGTTGCGCCGCCTGCCGTCGCGGATCCATTCGAACTGGCGCACCATGTAGTTGTAGTGCTGGCCGTTGATGCGCGGGTAGAACTTGTCCTTGTTGCCCATGCCGGTCTCGCCATGACACTTGACGCAGTTGTCCTTGTACAGCTTTTCGCCTTTCGCAAACTCGGGTGTGCCCGGGCCCCAGGGGCCGCGGCCCGGTTCGGGGTTCATCGGCAGCTGCTCGATGTAGGCAACGACGTCGGCCAGCGCCTGTGCGTCGCCGATCGACTGGGGCAACGCGAACGGATACATGGTCGGGTTGTCGCGGTTCTGCGCACGAATGTCGGACAGCTGCTTGATCATGACAGCGGCGTGTTGACCGGCAAGTGCCGGGAAGGTGCCGTCGGGTGTGCCCCAGCCCTCGGGCAGGTGGCAGGCCGAACAGACCTCGTAGACATCCAGCCCGTTCTCGAGATCCGGCTTGAGGTGGAGTGCCTCCTCCTGTTCGCCGCCGCCTTCGTTCCATGAATACGCCGGCGCCGCTACGAGGGCGGCCAGTGCGGTGGCGATGAGAGAGTGCTTGATTTTTGACGAATTCATGGGCTTGCTCCTCGCAATTCGGTCAATACGCCGAAATGACAGTCGTTACTCGTGCGCCTAATCTGGGGTGTCGCGCGGCAGGCTGCCTTGACTGCGGTCAAGCCGCCGGGGCGTAGCCGCCGGCGGCACGCTCACGCTCACTGCGTCGACAGCCACTGCGCGATCGCGTCGATCTCTTCGTCGTTGACCAGGTGCATCACGCCCTTCATCGCCGCGGTCATGCCGTTCGCGCGCGCGCCGCTCTTGATGTCCTTCATCTGCTGCGCCGCGTAGGCGGCGTTCTGGCCGGCCAGTTTCGGGTAGTTGGGCATGATCGGTGTCTTCGCGTCCTTGCCGTGGCACGAGAAACAGGTCTTGGTCATGTACAGTTGGCCGCCGTCCAGGGCCAGCGCGCCGCCGGCGGCGAGCGCCAGCGCGGACGCGAGCGCGGCACCGGCGAAGGAATTGATTTTCATGGTGCGAATACCTCTCAAAATTTCGGGTTAATCGGTTGGCGAAACAGACCGGGGGGCAGATCGCCCCCCGGTTACTGCTACGGCATTACAACGGCGTCAGATCATTTGATCTTCTTCGCCCCGTTCTGTTCCAGGAAGGTCTTGGCGCGCAGACCGAGGTCTGCCGTCTTCACCTGGTATTGCCACCACTGGTTGGCCCACAGCATCGCGTTCTGCCAGTCTTGCTTCGCAGCGGCCGCCTCGGCCTTCTCCTTGGCGCCCTTGGCGAAGCCGAGCTGGTCGGTCGCGTCCTCGACCAGGCCGACCACGGTCGGGAAGTCCTGGTAGTTGTGGCTGGTGATGTAGGCGACGACCTGGTCGATCACGGCCTGGGTGTCGACGTTGGTCTTGACCTGCTTGTCGTAGTCGGCCTGGGTGTAGGCCACGCCTTCCTGCATGCCGCCCGCCTTGGCCTGGTAGCCCTTCGGCTGGACCAGCAGGTAGCCCTGCATCTCGAGGTGCAGCGCCGAGCAGAACTCGGTGCAGTAGTACGGGAACACACCTTCCTGATCCGCAACGAACGTGGTGGACGACGTCTTGCCCGGTTCGATCGACAGCTGCACGTTCTGGCCGTACATCGCGAACCCGTGCACCTCGTCTTCGGCGCGCTCGAGGTTGGTCAGGTGGATCTTGACGGTGTCGCCGACCTGCGCTTCGATGATTTCGGGCGTGATGTGTGAACGGATCACGGTGCCCCAGACCTCGGTCGTGCAGTTGCCGCTGGCGTCACAGTTGCGCTCGGTCTTCTCGCGGCCGGCGCGGGTCTTGAACTCGGACACCTTGTCCTCGCGGCTGTTCCAACCCGACTTGTAGCGCACCTCGGGCTTCAGCTTGTCGGCCTTGATCGCAACCGCGTAGTGCGGTTCGCCCAGCGGCAGCGGCATGTCGTACAGCAGCTCCATCTTGTCGCCGCTGATGTCGATCAGCTGGTGGTTCTGCGGATGCAGCGGGCCGACCGGATTGAAGCGGTCGATCGCCAGCTTGTTCAGCGACACCAGGTACTTGCCGTCCGGTGACCTGGAATCACCCTCCATCGCCATCAGGTGGCCAATGTTGTAGTGGATCGAGATCTTGTCCAGCACCTTGCCTTCACAGTAGTTCCACTTCGCGACCATCGAATCGACGTACAGTGAGGTGTAGACGATGCACTCCTTGGAATCGTACTGGGTGTGCAGCGGACCGAGGCCCAGTTCGACCTGTTTGTGGATCGAATCCTGGAAGTTGATGATCGGTACGCCGTACGGGTCCTTGCCCTCGAACTTGCCGGCCTTGATCGCGGCCTGGATCTTCTCGAAGCTGTACACGGTCGCGTGTGTGTCGAGCTTTCCGGACACGATCATGTATTTGCCGTCCGGCGACACGTCCACACCGTGCGGGCTCTTGACCTCGGGGATCAGGAACAGCACACCCTCCTTGGCGGCGACGTCGAGCGGCAGCACGTTGCCGCCGTTGATCTTGACGGTCTTGCCGGCCTTGAACAGTTCCTCGGCCTTCCTCCAGTTGATCACGTGCAGGAAGTCGGTGTCCTTGGCCGAGCAGCCGGCCTCGAAGGGCGGGCGACCGCGCTCGATGCCACCGACGTAACGCTCGGAACAGAACGAGTTGGTGAACGACCAGCCGTCAGACGGGCCCTTGCCGGCGTCGGACAGGTCCTGGCTGTACGGAGGGGCCTCGACGGTGAACGAGTTTTCCGGCTCGATGCGCCCCTTCTCACGGTTGAACTTCCAGTAGGTGACGCCACCGCGGTACTTGTCGTTGAACTCCTCGAGCGGCACGAAGCCGTTCTCGAACGGCGCCGCGTACTGCGCCGCTGTGATCACGTACTCGGTGTTCGGTGTGACGAAGGCACCGCCGTGCTGCGATTTGTACACCGGGTTGACGACGATCTGCTTGGTCTCGAAGTCGTGCAGGTCGATGACGGCGACGCGCGGGTTGGCCTTGTCGTTGATGAACAGGAACTGGCCGTCGTACTCGCCGTCGGTCTCGGAGATCGCCGGGTGGTGGGTGTCGCCGTACAGGATGTCCTTGCCCCGCACCTTGCCCTGGTCGAGCACCGCCTTGGATTCGTCGTCGAATCCGTAGCCCTGCCAGGGCTCGGGCGTGAACACGGCGACGTATTTCAGGATGCGCATCGACGGGATGCCGTAGACGATTATCTGCCCACTCTGGCCACCCGAGCTGAACACGATGTACTCGTCGCGGCCGCCGGTCGGGGTGTAGGTCTTGGCCGCGGCCAGCACATCTTTTTCGGTAAGGCCGCGGTCCTTCATGACTTTGTCCAGCTGACCGTCGGCCAGCGCGCTGCCGGCACAGCTGGCGCCGAGCGCCAGGCCGGTCAGCAGGGATAGGGTTTTTCTTGCGGTTCTCATAGGTGTGAGGCTCCCGTGGGGATTTGGTGGCATTACGCGGGGGTAAGTGTGGAAGGTGGCCTCGATCCCACCTTGACATAGATCAAGGGAAGGGTGGTGGCGAAGGAACTTATGACCTGAGTCAAGCGTCGCGGCGCGGATGTCGCGCCGGTCGAAAGCGGGTGGCGCGCGTACCGTTTTCGGGGGGGCGCTGCAGGGGCCCGCCGCGCCGGTGCGGGTCAGGTGCCCGGCTTGCTTGGCGGGCAGGGGTAATGAAAGGTCTCGGCCAGCGATACGTCAGTCAGGCCGCACACGTTGGCAATCTGCTGCAGGCGGGCCTGGTCGTTGATCTCGACGCGACTGCCGCGCACCGTGAGTATGCCCTGGTCGCTGAGGTTGCGGATGATGCGCGAGAAGGTCTCGGGCTGGACCGACAGGCGTGAGGCGAGGGTCTGTTTGGGAACCTCGAGATCGAGACTGCTGCCATCCGGCGATGCCTTGGCCAGCACGTAGCTGGCCACACGGCAGGTGGCACTGCTCAGGCTGAGGTCGTCGATCTCGCGGATCAGCCCACGCAGGCGCTGGCTCATGTCGCCCATCAGCATGAAGCAGGTATCGACGGACTCGCGCAGCATGCGCGCGAAATCGGCCGCATCGATGCTGATCACCTCGGCCGGCTGCAGAGCCTGTGCGCCGACCGGAAACACCGGCCGCTCGAGGAACATCAGGGCCTCGGCGAACGTACTGCACGGCGTGACGATCTCGATGACCTTCTCGTTGCCGCTCGGTCCGAGCCGGAACAGCTTGACCTGGCCGCGCAGCAGCACGTAGAAGCGCTCGGCCCGATCGTTCTGCTGGAACAGCATCTCGCCCTCGTCGAGGCGGATCCGGACGGCATGCTGGGCGACCCGATCGAGCTGCGCACCGTTGAGCCGCGCGAACATGAAGCTCTGGATCAGGTCGTTCTTCAGTTGTTCGCTGGTGGACACGGGCGCGGTTCCGGCTGGCGGGACCTCAATTAGACCACCCCGGGTTGACCTGGAGCAACGCCGCGAGCCGGGCTTGACGAATATCAAGGCTCAGCTGTGTCGACGCTCATCAAATGGCGCCGGGTTGCAGACTAACGAGGGGGGCAATGCCATGTCACAGGCTTTCACAAAGGCCATGGCGCGAAACATCTTTTACGGCGGCAGCGTGTTCTTCATGTTGCTGTTTCTCGCTCTGACGTTCGACACGCATACCGCATGGCCGCAGCGCGACAACCACGAAAATCTGACCGAGCAGGTGGCCCACGGCAAGCGTCTTTGGGAGGAGAACAACTGCATCGGCTGCCACACCCTGCTCGGCGAGGGCGCCTACTTCGCACCTGAACTCGGCAATGCCTTCAAGCGACTCGGTGGTGCCGACGGCATCAAGGGCTTCATCGCCAGCCGTCCGAAGGATGGCATTCCCGGTCGACGCAGCATGCCGCAGTTCAACTTCAGCGAGGACGATCTGAACGCGATCGCGGCCTTCCTCAAGTACGTATCCGAGATGAACACGGCCAGCTGGCCGCCGAACATCCAGGGCTGATCCTCCAGGAGTGACAGACATGCAATACAAATCGCAAGCGGTCGCCAAACCGTACTTCATTGCGGCCATCGGCCTGTTCGTCGGTCAGATCCTGTTCGGACTGATTATCGGCATGCAGTACGTGGTCGGGGATTTCCTGTTTCCCGAGATCCCGTTCAACGTGGCCCGCATGGTCCATACCAACCTGCTGATCGTGTGGCTGCTGTTCGGGTTCATGGGCGCCGCCTACTATCTGGTGCCCGAAGAGAGCGAACGCGAGTTGGTCAGTCCGGGCCTCGCGATCCTGATGTTCTGGGTGTTCCTGATCGCCGGCGCGTTGACTGTGCTCGGCTATCTGCTGGTGCCGTATTCGGGGCTGGCGGAGATGACAGGCAACAGCGTGCTGCCGACGATGGGGCGTGAGTTCCTTGAACAGCCGACCATCACCAAGGCCGGCATCGTCGTCGTCGCGCTGGCGTTTCTGTACAACGTCGGCCTGACCATTCTCAAGGGCCGCAAGACGGTCGTCAGCCTGGTGCTGCTGATCGGCCTTGCGGGCTTGGCCGTGCTGTTCCTGTTCTCGTTCTACAACCCGGACAACCTGGCCAAGGACAAGTTCTACTGGTGGTGGGTCGTCCATCTGTGGGTCGAGGGCGTGTGGGAACTGATCCTCGGTTCGATCCTGGCCTTCGTGCTGATCAAGACCACCGGCGTCGACCGCGAGGTGATCGAGAAGTGGCTGTACGTGATCATCGCGATGACGCTGATCACCGGCATCATCGGCACCGGCCACCACTACTACTGGATCGGCACGCCGGACTATTGGCAGTGGTGGGGCTCGATCTTCTCGGCGCTCGAGCCGATCCCGTTCTTCATGATGACGGTGTTCGCGTTCAATATGGTCAACCGCCGCCGGCGCAATCATCCGAACAAGGCCGCCGTGCTGTGGGCCTTGGGGACCGCGGTGATGGCGTTTCTTGGCGCGGGTGTGTGGGGCTTCCTGCATACGCTTGCGCCGGTCAACTACTACACCCACGGCTCGCAGATCACGGCCGCACACGGGCACATGGCGTTCTATGGCGCCTATGTGATGATCGTGCTGACGATGATCTCGTACGCGATGCCAATGCTGCGCGGGCGCAGCGCGGCCAACAGCGAGGCGTCGCAGGTTTTGGAGATGTGGTCGTTCTGGTTGATGACGGTGTCGATGGTGTTCATCACGCTGTTCCTTACCGGTGCCGGCATCCTCCAGACCTATCTGCAGCGCTACAGCAGCGACCCACTGCCGTTCATGGTGGTGCAGGAGAAGATTTCGCTGTTCTACTGGATGCGTGAAGTCGCGGGCCTGATGTTCCTGATCGGGCTGGTCGTTTACGTGGCCAGTTTCTTCGTCGGAAGCAGGCAGCCGGAGGCGACCGCGGTCGTCGAAGGATCCGCGGCCTGATCGACGCTGTCGGGCGCCGGAAGGCGCCCGGCGGGCACGACCAAGTCCTCTCCCCCTTGCCGGCACTGATCGCGGTGTGATGATGCCGGCGTTTTCTTTTCCACCACAGAGGCCGGCATGACAGCAGAGGCGGCGATCCAGCAGCAGCGACGCGGCCTGGCTGTACCGCGCTTCCCGCCGGGCGACCTGGCCATCTGGATCTTCATCCTCGCCGAACTGCTGGTGTTCGCTCTGTTCTTCGCCGCGTATGCGTTCACGCGCATGCAGCACATCGCGTTGTTCGACCGCTACCAGGCCATGCTCAACCGCGATGCGGCCCTGATCAACACGCTGGCGCTGCTGACCGCGAGCTATTTCGTCATGCGCGGCGTGGTCGCGGCACGCGAGGGCCAGGGCCGGCTTTGCGCGCGCTGGACCTGGGCGGCGGTCGGCATGGGTGCGCTGTTCCTGGTGGTGAAATCGAGCGAGTACGCACACCATCTGCACGCCGGGATCAACCTGAGCACGAACACCTTCTACATGTTCTACCTGTCGTTGACCTTCTTTCACTTCCTGCACGTGATCCTGGGTATGGTGATCCTCGTGGCCGTCGCACTGAAGGCGGGCCGCGGCGGCTACACCCCCGAAGAGCATACCGGTGTCGAGACCGGCGCCAGTTACTGGCACATGGTCGACCTGGTGTGGCTGGTGCTGTTTCCGCTCGTCTACGTGATGAAATGAACACGTCCTTTCCGACCCGCGGCCTGATCCGGCCCTGCACGCTGGTCTATGCACTGTTGATCGGGTTGACCTGTGTGACCTGGATGATCGGTCGCAGCGGCGTCGGCGGCCCCGGCGTGTCGCTGCTGGTGCTCGGTTTCGCGCTGTTGAAGGGGCACCTGATCGGCGACTGGTTCATGGGCCTGCGCGACGTGCGTGGCATATGGCGCTGGGTCGTCGCGATCTGGCTGCTCGTGCCGGGCGGCCTGATCGCGCTGGCATTTCTGTTGAGTTTCCGGGGCTAAGCTGATGGATATGCAGATATCATCCGACCAACCGGCAGACGACGCGCTGCCGTTCTACCGCCCGCACGGCAACGAGATCGCGTTGTTCGAGCGCGCATGGCGCAACCGGCTGCCGGTGTTGATCAAGGGACCCACCGGCTGTGGCAAGACGCGGTTCGTGCAGCACATGGCGGCGCGCCTCGGTCGACCCCTGTATACCGTGGCGTGCCACGACGACCTGAGCGCGTCCGACCTCGTCGGCCGCCACCTGATCGGGGCCGACGGCACCTACTGGAGCGACGGGCCGCTGACGCGCGCGGTGCGCGAGGGTGCGATCTGCTATCTCGACGAGGTCGTCGAGGCGCGCAAGGACACCACGGTGGTGCTGCACCCGCTGACCGACGACCGGCGCATCCTGCCGTTGGAGCGCACCGGCGAGACACTGCAGGCGCCGCCGGGATTCATGCTGGTCGTGTCCTACAACCCCGGTTACCAGAACCTGCTCAAGGGCATGAAGCCGTCGACCCGCCAGCGTTTCCTGGCAGTGAGCTTCGATTTCCCCAGCCCGGAGCTCGAACTCGAGGTGCTGGTCGGCGAAACGGGTATCGACCCCGCGGGGGGCGAGCGCCTGGTGCGCGTCGCGAACGCGCTGCGCGCGCTGAAGGATCACGATCTCGAGGAGGGCGCGTCGACGCGGCTGCTTGTGTACGCGGCGACCCTGATCCGTGATGGCTGCGATGCCCGTGAGGCGTGCCGCGCGGCACTGGTCGAGCCGCTCAGCGACGACGACGAGACACTCGCGGCGCTGATGGGCGTGGTCGATGTCATCCTCGGCTAAAGCAAGTGACGGTTCGGGCACGGCGATCGCGGCCGAGTCCCTGTACCTGGTCAACCTGTTGCTGGCGCCCGGTCTCGGTTTCCTGATCTTACTCGCCGTGTGGTGGCGGCAGCACCGGCGTGCACCGCCGCTGGCCGCCGCGCATCTTGCCCAGACCCTGTCGGGCAGTGTGTGGGCGGGTGTGTTGCTGGTGGTCGTCAACGCATTCATCGTACTGCTCGGTGGCTACCACGGCGCGCACGTCTGGGTGATCGTGATCCTGTATTTCACCTTCTGTCACTCGATGCTGGTGCTGTTCGGCGCGTATGGCCTGTCGAAGGCCATGGCCGGCCAGTGCTGGCGTTACCCGTTGATTGGCCGGCCGCTGCCGGCCGGGTGCCCGAAGTGACGGTCGCGGCGAGTGACGCTGCCCGCCACGCGTGGCGTTGTCCGGTGCCCGCCGGACGGCGAGTCGGCCGATCGATGCCTGCCACGGGGCGTTGAATGGAAGAGCAGGTCGGTGAACTCTGGCACAGGCTGGTCACGCGGCTGGTGGACAGCGGTCATCCGGATGCCGCAGTCGAACTCGCCGATGTGGAACGCGCGGTGGGGGTGATGTTCCGCGCGCTCGGCGGCGACGGCGGCCTGCAGGTGATCGCTGCCGAGCAGACGAGCAACCGCGCGCGGCGGGGATGGTTGCAGCGCCTGGCCGGCAGTCACACCCGAATCGCGCTGGCGTGGCGCGACGCCGGCTTCCTGCGCCTGCCGCCACGTATCGACTGCCTGCCAGCGATGCAACTCAATCGCGATCTGTATCTGTGGCTGGCCGCGCTGGCGGTGGCGGAGCCGTCTCCGGACGACGACTGGTTCACGGCCAGCCAGCACGCCGCGCATGCGGCGCTGACCCGTTTCCCCGGCATGCGCCCGCCCTATGCCGCGTTGGTCGAAGCGCACATAGCGACGCGTCCCGAGCCGGCGTCGCTGCGTACCGACGAGGCCGCGGCCGAGCGTGCCGTACGTGCGGCGCTGCGCGTGCCGGGCAGTGTCAGCGTGCTGCCGGCGGCGCGGCGTCCACCATCGCCCGTACCTTTGTGGCTGCACCCGCAACCGCCTTCGACATCCGTGCCGGCGCGGCGCGAAGACGCCGATGCACGTCAGAGCGATGCCGAGCGACAGCGCCGTGAGATCGAACGTCTGCGTCGTCGTGCGCAGCGCGTCGACACGCCGGACAAGGACCGTGGCCTGATTACCGTGCGCATGGAGAACATCCTCACCTGGGGCGAACACGTCAACGTCGACCGCGGCTCCGAGGACGAAGACGACCTCGATCGCGCCGAGGCGATCGCGCGTGACCTCGACCAACTCGCCGTCAGCCGCGATCAAAACCGCGCGGCGGCGACGCTCAAATTCGATCTCGATCTGCCGGCCGAGGCCGAGGACGACCGGGTGATCGGCGATGGCATCCGGCTGCCGGAGTGGGACTGGCGGCGCGGGCGCCTGCGAGCCGATCATTGCCGCATCGTGCCGATGATGTCGGCGGACGCGCCGCCGACCGCGCTGCCGCCGCACCTGAACCGCACGGCGCGCCGCCTGCGCCAGCAGTTCCAGGCCCTGGTGCCGGCGCGGGTCTGGCGGCGCGGCCAGGCCGACGGGCGTGAGGTCGACCTCGATGCCTATCTGCGCTTCGCCGCCGACCGGCAGGCCGGCATCACGGTAGACGGCGATGACCTGTACCGTGACCGGCGCAGCGGCGCGCGCGATCTCGCGTGCCAGCTCATGGCCGACCTGTCGCTGTCGACCGATACCTGGATCGACGATCACCACCGCGTCATCGACGTCGTCCGCGACAGCCTGCTTTTGTTCGGCGAGGCGCTGGATGCGACCGGTGACCGCTTCGCGATGCACGGCTTTTCCTCGCGCCGGCGCGATCCGGTGCGTGTGCATACCCTCAAGCACTTTGACGAGACTTACGATGCCGTCGTGCGCGGCCGCATCGCGGCAGTCAGGCCCGGCTACTACACCCGCATGGGCGCGGCTATCCGTTACGGCACCACGATGTTGGGTACGCAACCCGCCGGTCGCCGGCTGTTGCTGCTGCTGACCGACGGCAAGCCCAACGATCTCGACCAGTACGAGGGTCGCTACGGCATCGAGGACACCCGCCATTCCGTGCACGAGGCGCGCCGACTCGGCGTACGGCCGTTCTGCGTGACCATCGATGCACACGGCAACGATTACCTGCCGCACCTGTTCGGCCGCGGCGGTTTCGTCGTGATCCGTCGCCCGTCGGAGCTGCCGGAGCGCCTGCCGCTGTTGTATGCGCAGTTGACGGTCTGAGAGTCGCATCGCCTCCGACGGTATCCGTCGCCTTTGCATCAAAGCGCGCGCAGTGGCCGTCGGTTGCGAGGATTTGCAGCGCGGACAGGCGACGTTTGGCTGCCGCGACGATCCTGGCGAGAGTCGTCAGAAAGTCCCGGGAGTACACAACTCCGGTCGCTCGACGTCACCCGGCGGTCTTGGGACTCCAATGGGCATTCGACAACAGGAAGCGAGCGCACAAGCGACCCCCCAATGCTGTGGCCGAGGATTGCATGCCGCCGGCATGCCATTGCGTTGCTATACCGCTATACCGCTATACCGCTATACCGCTATACCGCTGTACCGCTGTACCGCTGTACCTCTGGCCTGCAGGGCGAACGGCGACTTGACGATGGTCAAGGCCCGCTCCTGGCATGCGACCCAAGCTGCACAGCATGAATATCCTGCACGACAGCAGTGCGGCGGCACGCGTCCCCCGCGGCTGGGCACCGTTGGCGCTCGGCTTTCGTCCCTTCTTCCTGCTGGCCGCCATCGTCGCCGTGCTTCTCCTGGTGTCGTGGTCGTTCGTGTGGCGCGGGCGATTGCATCCCGCCTACTACGATGCCGTGGCGTGGCACGCGCACGAGATGCTGTTCGGTTACACGACGGCGGTTATCGCCGGGTTCCTGTTGACCGCGGTGCGCAACTGGAGCGGTGTGCAGACCTGGACGGGCGCACGCTTGGCCGGTCTCGCTGCGGTGTGGCTCGCCGCGCGCATTCTTCCCTGGATCGATGGGGTGTCCGCGGTCGTCGTCGTTGTCGTCGATACGGCCTTTCTGCCCCTGCTGGCGGCCAGTCTGGTGCGGCCGTTGTGGCTGGCGACGAACCGCGTCAACCGTGTCATCGTGCCGCTGCTGGGTGCGATGGCGGTGGCCAACCTGTCGTCGCACCTGCAATTGCTTGGCGTGATGCACGGCGTTGGCGACATGCGGCGCGTGATGTTGGAACTGGTCCTGCTGTTGCTGGTGCTCGTGGCAGGGCGTGTGTTGCCGTCGTTCACGCAGAACGCAATACCCACGTTCCGTACACGCGGTCGCCGCTGGGTCGAGGTCGCCGCATTCGCGACCTTGGCACCGGTCGTCATTGCCGAATTGCTGCCACAGTCGCCGCCCGCGCTCGGCGCGAGCGCCTGGGCGCTGTTTGGCACGGTCCATGTCTTGCGCCTGTCGGGATGGTTCGACCGTCGTGTGCTGCAAGTACCGGTGCTGTGGGTGCTGCATGCGGGCTATGTGTGGCTGTGCGTCGGCGCGTTGCTCAATGCAGCCGCTCTGTCCGGTTGGGCAAGCCCTTCGAGTGCGCTGCATGCGCTGACGATCGGGGCGATCGGGGTGTTCACGATCGGCATGATGGCGCGTGTGACACGCGGGCACACGGGGCGCCCGATCGACGTCGAGCCACGCATGACGATCGCGTTCCTGCTGATCAATGGTGCGGTGATCGTGCGCGTGTTCGCGGTATGGCTTCTGCCGCGGCATCATGCGACATGGATCGATCTGTCGGCGGCGATGTGGGTGACTGCGTTTGCAGTGTTCCTGGCCGGTCACGCGAAGATGCTGGTGCGACCACGCGTCGATGGCCGTCCGGGTTGATGCCGCGAGCACCACGTTTTTACTCGCCGCGAACAAGGATATTGACCCGCACCCGCCGACCGTCGGCGGACTAGACTCACGCTTGGGCGGGCGCACTCGAATATGAGCACATCATGTTTTATTAATCGGGTGGCGGGTGCGACACGCGAAGAGTTTTCGTGAATTGACAAAAATCAACACCACCCGTGTCAGTCTTGATTTAGGACAAGTTTTGTAGCGATCGCGGTGCCTAGGCTTACAGGCCTTGGAAGTGCAAGCGTTCGTCGGGCAGACATAATGACAACGATCAATGCCTCACGTCGGGCCTTTCTGCGACGAGGTCACAGCCGCGCCGACGCCGGTCACCGCATGCCCTGGGCAGCATCGGCGTACATCGAATTGTGTACGCGATGCGACGACTGCGTGCGCGCGTGCGGCACCGGCATCGTCGTGCGAGGCGACGGCGGCTTTCCGACGGTCGATTTCGCGCGCGGCGGCTGCACCCTATGTGGTGACTGTGTCGACGCGTGCACGACCGGCGCGCTGCAGCGTCGCGAAGGGGCACCATGGCGACTGCGTGCACGGATCGGTGAAACGTGCCTGAGCCTGAACGGCATCACGTGCCGCACCTGCGGCGACACCTGTGACGAGCGCGCGATCCGCTTCGTGCCGCAGCCCGGCGGACGCGCGCGCCCCGTCGTCGATGCGCTCGAATGCACCGGTTGCGGCATGTGTGTGGCGCCGTGCCCGGTTGCGGCAATCCAGATCGAGGAGGGGCGATGAGTGAATACCATGTCTGCGGCCTGCTGCTGATGTCGCGGCCTGAAAATGCCGCCGCAGTGGAGCAGGCGCTGAGCGCGCTGCATGGCGTGGAACTGCATGCCAACGAAAGCGGGCGCATGGTCGTCACTATCGAGGGCAGCAACTACAACGAATGTGCCGACCTGATGAACACGCTGGCCACGCTCGACGGCGTTGCGTCGTCGTCTTTGGTCTACCATCAGGTCGATAACGAACACCAGCCGGAGGAATCCCTGCAATGAAACAGACACGTCGCGACTTCATCAAGACCAACGCCATCGCCGCGACCGCGGCTGCCGCCGGCATCACGATCCCCGGTGTGCAGGCAGTCGCCGCACAGGACGACAGCGGTGTGCGCTGGGACAAGGCGCCGTGCCGCTTTTGCGGGACGGGCTGTTCGGTGCTGGTCGGCACCAAGGACGAGCGCGTCGTCGCCACGCAGGGCGATCCGGATGCGCCGGTCAACCGTGGCCTGAACTGTATCAAGGGCTATTTCCTGTCGAAGATCATGTATGGCCAGGACCGGCTGACCCAGCCGCTGCTGCGCAAGAAGAATGGCAAGTACGACAAAGAGGGCGATTTCGAACCCGTATCGTGGGACGAGGCCTTCGACGTCATGGCCGAGAAATGGAAGGCCGCGATCCGACAGGGCATGGAAGAGAACAAGGGCAAGCCGGCCGATCAGATCACGTCGCGCGTCGGCATGTTCGGTTCCGGCCAGTGGACCGTGTTCGAGGGCTATGCCGCGTCGAAGCTGTACAAGGCCGGCTTCCGCTCCAACAACATCGATCCGAACGCGCGTCATTGCATGGCGTCGGCGGTCGGCGCATTCATCCGTGCATTCGGTTCCGACGAACCGATGGGCTGCTATGACGATCTCGAACACGCCGACGCGTTCGTGCTGTGGGGTTCCAACATGGCCGAGATGCACCCAGTGCTATGGTCGCGCCTGACCGACACCCGCCTGACCAAGCCGGGTTGCGAGGTGCACGTACTGTCGACGTTCGAGCACCGCAGCTTCGAGCTCGCCGACCACGGCGTGATCTTCAAGCCGCAGACCGACCTGGCGATCCTGAACTACATCGCCAACTACATCGTGCAGCACGATGCGGTCAATTGGGACTTCGTCAATGCGCACGTGAACTTCAAGACCACGCCCAGGGACATCGGCTACGGTCTGCGCCCGAATGATCCACGCGAACAGGCGGCCAAGAACGCGGGCAAGGGCAAGCTCAGCCCGATCGACTTCGAGCAGTACAAGAAGGATCTCGAACCCTACACGGCGGAGTACGTGTCCGAGCTCTCGGGCGTACCGGTCGAACAGCTGGAACGGCTGGCCAAGCTCTATGCCGATCCGAACAAGAAGGTCGTGTCGTACTGGACCATGGGTTTCAATCAGCACGTTCGCGGCGTATGGGTGAACGGCCTCTGCTACAACGTGCACCTGCTGACCGGCAAGATCTCCGAGCCGGGCAATGGTCCGTTCTCGCTGACCGGCCAGCCGTCGGCGTGCGGCACCGCGCGTGAGGTGGGTACCTTCGCGCACCGGCTGCCGGCCGACCTCGTCGTCGCCAAACCGGAACACCGCGCATTCTGCGAGAAGGTCTGGGGCCTGCCTGAGGGTACGCTGCCGGGCAAGGTCGGTTATCACGCGGTGCTGCAGAGTCGCATGCTCAAGGATGGCAAGCTGAACTGTTACTGGGTCAGCACCAACAACAACATGCAGGCCGGTCCGAACATCAATGACGAGATGTACCCCGGTTGGCGCAATCCGGCGAATTTCGTCGTCGTGTCGGAGGCGTACCCGACCGTGTCGGCGATGGCCGCCGATCTGATCCTGCCGGTCGCGATGTGGACGGAGAAGGAGGGCGCATTCGGTAACGCCGAGCGGCGCACCCAGTTCTGGCGCCAGCAGGTCAAGGCGCCCGGCGAGTCGCGCTCCGACCTGTGGCAGTTCGTCGAATTCTCGAAGCGCTTCAAGACCGAGGAGGTCTGGCCCGAGGAGGTACTGGCGAACAAGCCCGAGTTGCGCGGCAAGACGCTGTTCGACGTGTTGTTCGCGAATGGCGCCGTAAACAAATACCCGGTGCAGGAAATCACCGACGACCGTGGCAACGTCTATCACAACGACGAGATGCAGCACTTCGGCTTCTATCTGCACAAGGGTCTGTACGAGGAATACCGCCGCTTCGGCATCGAGGGTCCGAAGAAGGGCCACGATCTGGCCGAGTTCGACCAGTATCACAAGGTGCGCGGCATGCGCTGGCCCGTGGTCAACGGCAAGGAGACCTTGTGGCGCTACCGCGAGGGTTACGACCCGTTCGTGCCCGCTGGCGCCAAGGTGGCGTTCTACGGTAATCCGGATGGCAAGGCCAACATCATCTCGGCGCCCTACGAGCCGCCCGCCGAGGCACCCGATGCCGAATACGACATGTGGATGTCGACCGGGCGCATCCTCGAGCACTGGCATTCCGGTTCGATGACGCGGCGCGTGCCCGAGTTGTACCGTGCGGCCCCCGATGCCGTGGTTTATATGAACCCGGCGGACGCGGAGAAGCGCGGCCTCAAGCGTGGTGATTCGGCGAAGATCGTCAGCCGGCGAGGTGAGATCGAGCTGCGCGTCGAAACCAAGGGCCGCAACAAGATGCCGGAGGGCATGGTGTTCGTACCGTTCTTCGACGCGGGACGGCTGGTCAACAAGCTGGTGCTGGATGCCACGGATCCGTTGTCGAAGGAAACGGATTTCAAAAAGACCGCGGTCAAGGTCATGCCGGCCTGATCCAGGCGCGTGCGACGTGATGGCCGCCGTGACGGCGGCTGTCAGTCGCACGCCGGTAAGGTGCGATGAGCGACAAGCGAAAGGAAAAGCTGGATATCGACCCAGCGCGCAGGCGGTTTCTGACCGACACGTTGCGCACCGCGGTCGGCGTCGGCCTGGTTGCGTTGACGCTCGGCGTGTACCAGCGCCAGGCGAGGGCGCTGCCGGCGACCGCGATTCGACCGCCCGGGGCGGGCTCCGAACAGGACTTCCAGGCCGCGTGCATCCGCTGCGGGCTGTGTGTGCGGGACTGCCCCTACGACACGCTCAAGCTGGCCGAGGTCGGTGACGAGGTCGCGCTCGGTACACCGTACTTCGAGGCGCGCAGCGTGCCGTGCGAGATGTGTGACGACATTCCGTGTGTGAAGGCGTGTCCCACCGGTGCACTGGATCCGGCGCTGACCAAGATCGCCGAGGCGCGCATGGGGCTCGCGGTCGTCGTCGACCACGAGTCGTGCATCGCATTTCAGGGCCTGCGCTGCGAGGTGTGCTTCAACGTCTGCCCGGTGCGCGGCAACGCGATCACACTGAACTACCAGCACAACGAACGCAGCGGCAAGCACGCCCTGTTCATCCCGGTCGTGCACTCGGCCGCGTGCACCGGCTGTGGCAAGTGTGAAAAGGCCTGCATCCTGGATGAGGCCGCGATCAAGGTGTTCCCGATTGCGCTGGCCAAGGGGATGCTCGGAAAGCACTATCGGCTCGGCTGGGAACAGAAGGCGCGTGCCGGCGAGGCACTGGTGACGCCGGACACACCGCACGACTACAACCTGCCCAAGGGTATGCACTACGAGCATGCGGGACGCGGACTGGTCATCGACGAGGGGGAAGGGGCCCCCGCGTCCGGTGCGGCACCGTTTTCGTCCAATCCGCTCGATACGTTGAACCGCAAGGGAGGACTGTGATGGCGGCAGTGCCGGAGCGTCCCGGCGCGGAATCGATCCAGGTCAACGGCTGGTGGTATGCGCACCGGTTCCTGATCCTGCGCCGTGTCAGCCAGCTGACCATCCTCGGCCTGTTCCTGATCGGTCCCTGGTTCGGCCTCTGGCTGGTCAAGGGCAATCTTGCGTCGAGCCTGACCCTCGACACGCTGCCGTTGTCCGACCCGCTGGTGCTGCTGCAGGTGTTTGCCAGCGGGCACGCGCCGGAGACGACGGCACTGATCGGCGGATTGATCGTACTGGTGTTCTACCTGGTGGTCGGCGGACGGGTCTACTGCAGCTGGGTGTGTCCGATCAATTTCGTCACCGATGCCGCCGAGTGGTTGCGTCGGCGCCTGGGGATCAAGGGCGGGGCGCATCTGTCGGACAAGACGCGCTACTGGCTGCTGGGCGCGATTCTCGTGGTCGCGGCGATCTCGGGCAGCGTCGCCTGGGAGCTGGTCAACCCGGTGTCGATGGTCTTTCGAGGTCTGGTGTTCGGTATGGGGCTTGCGTGGGGCATCGTTGCGGCGGTGTTCCTGCTCGATCTGTTCGTTGGCCGGCGCGCCTGGTGTGGCCACCTGTGCCCGGTGGGCGCGTTCTACGGGCTGCTCGGCGAGGGCGCCGTCGTGCGGGTGTCGGCGGTGCATCGCGAGCGCTGCGACGACTGCATGGACTGCTTCGCCGTGTGTCCGGAGCATCAGGTCATACGTCCGGCGCTGAAAGGCGCCGACAAGGGCATAGGACCCGTCATCACGTCCGGCCATTGCACCAACTGCGGACGCTGTATCGACGTGTGTGGACGCAACGTGTTTGCGTTCACGACAAGATTCAACAATCAACCACGCCGGGAAATCGCCGGCTCGGATCCAAAAAGCGAGGTGTCGTCATGAAACACTCCCATGTCATCCAGGGTTTCCTGTTCGCCGTGCTGGTCGCGGTCAGTGCGCAGGCTTCATCCGCCGGCCTGATGTCGCTGCGCGGTGATGCGGCGATCGAGGGGGCCGAGCCGGCGCCGCCGGAACTGGAACGTTTCATCAACGACAAGGAAAACGTCGACCGCACCTTCAAGCAGCAGCCGCCGCTGGTGCCGCACACCAACGACAAGTACACGATCGACCTCAGGGAGAACAAGTGCCTCGACTGCCATATGAAACAGCCGGGCAAGGACGAGGCCAAGGCGGTGGAGATCGGCGAGTCACACTTCATCGACCGCAATGGCAAGAAGCTCGATCATCCCAGCGCCGCGCGCTACTTCTGCGAGCAGTGCCATGTCCCGCAGGTCGACGCAAAGCCGCTGGTCGAGAATACGTTCAAGTCGGTTGCCGCCAAGTAGGCAGGCCGATTCGCGGCACACCTCGACGCGGGTTGCGACGCGCGCCGGACCGGCGCGCGTTGTCACGCAAGGGTCGATGCCTCTCGCCATGTGACGACCAGCGGCCGGCCATCGGGTTCAGCGTCGGCGGCGTGAGCGTTTGCGGACCTGGTATGCGGCGACCGCCCGCATGATGTCCGAGAATGGCGCCGCTTCCAGCGCCCCGAATTGCGACTCTGCCCGCGCCAACAGGTCGTCGACGTCGTCGATCGCCCCCGCGCCATCGCCCGCGTGTTCACCCCCACCCTGGATCGATCGTCGCAGGCCACGCATACCGCCGACCTGCAGCCGGATCGCCTTGCCATGTGGCAGCAGCCGCTTCTCGTCCTCGGTACGCAGTGCGAAACGCGCCTGTTCGCGCAACAGCTCCAGCCATAGCAGGCAGCGCTGCTGGCTGGATTCGCGGTTGCAGTGCACGCCTTCACGCTCGGCGATGCAGAACCGCTCGGCATGCGTACAGCCGCATTCGTTGGTGAGCACGCTCTTCTCGAACGCGCAGTAGACGGCGTTCACCTCGCGGTAGGTCTGGCGGAATTCGTCCTGGTCCATGATGTTGACGGGATAGTTGCGGCGCGCCGGCCAGGCAGGAACTCAGCGCAGGTCGGTTGCGCCGGCCCCCTCCGGTGCCGGACGAATCACATCCCGATGTGGCTGGCGCCTCGCCGCGACGCGCATTCAGGCATTCTCCTGCTTGAAGCGATGGATCAGGCGACGGTCACGCTTGTTTGGTTTGGACGTCGTCTGCAGCGGCATGGCGAGGCGTGCGGCCTGCAGTGCCGCGGTGGCACGCTCGCGGCGCTCGCGGCCGGCCTCGCTCTCGATGTAGAAGGTGCGCGCCTCGGACGCGGGTCGGCGCTGGCACGGCAGCACGGCGATCTCGATGTCCCACTCGACACCGTCCTTGCTGATCAGCAGGCGGCTGCCGATGCGCACGTCCTTGCCCGGTTTCGTGCGCTGACCGTTGAGATGGACCTTGCCGCCGTCCACGGCCTCCCCGGCGAGGGCCCGGGTTTTGTAGAAACGCGCCGCCCACAGCCATTTGTCGAGGCGCATCCTCGCGTCACCGCCCGAGGCGATCTCAGGTCGGGGCATCTTCCGATGCATCCAGCGTGTGCGCGGCGTCGCCGGGGACGCGCGGTGGGGCGAGGCCGAGCATCGGGTCGAGGCGACCCAGCGCGTCGAGTTCCGCCATGTCGTCGTAGCCGCCGACGTGGTAGTCGTCGATGAAGATCTGTGGCACGGTACGTCGTTTGCTGCGGTGCACCATCTCGCCCATCAGGCCGTGGTCGATGTCGATTCGCTTCTCCTCCCAGTGCATGCCCTTGCGCTGCAGCAGCATCTTGGCGCGCACACAGTAGGGGCACATCCCGGTCGTGTACATGACGATTTCCGGCATCGCGTGTTCCTCCTTCGCTCGCCGCTATCGTAACAACGCGCACGTGCGATCGGAAACCTGGGAAATTACCCCCTTCACGGCGCAGGGTTGCGGGCGTTGGTCGTCGCGGCCCGGCATTGGCTATCATTCGATGTCCGTCGAAGCGCCAGGATCGAGAGATGAAAGAGGCTACACCACGCACGATTCGCCTGGCCGACTACCGGCCGCCCGCTTACCTGATCGAGTCCGCCGACCTGGAATTCGACTTGCGCGACCAGGGTACACGAGTGGTGTCACGACTGGCGATCAGGCGCAACCCGGAAGGTCCGGGCGGCAGTCTGTGCCTCGACGGCGAGGGCCTGCTGCCGGTATGGGTACGGGTGGACGGCAACGAACTCGACGCTGCGCGCTATCGCATCGATGATGAATCCCTGACCCTGTTCAACCCGCCGGCGCAATTCGTCGTCGAGAGCGAGGTCGTGATCGCGCCGGAGTCGAACACCGCGCTCGAGGGTCTGTACCGCTCCGGCGGCATGTACTGCACCCAGTGCGAACCCGAGGGCTTCCGCAAGATCACCTGGTTCATCGACCGCCCGGACGTGATGGCGCGATTCCGCGTGCGCCTGACCGCGGACAAGGCCGCTTACCCCGTGTTGCTGTCGAACGGCAATCCGCAGGAAGCGGGCGATCTGCCGGATGGCCGCCACTTTGCGGTGTGGGACGACCCTTTCCCGAAACCCAGCTACCTGTTCGCGCTGGTTGCCGGCGATCTGCGCTGTGTCGAGGATCATCACACGACGTCATCGGGCAGACGCGTCCGCCTGCGCATCTACGTCGAGCCGGAGAACATCGACAAGTGCGATCACGCGATGCGTTCGCTGGTCAACGCGATGCGCTGGGACGAGCAGAAGTACGGCCGTGAGTACGACCTCGACGTGTTCAACATCGTCGCCGTCAACGACTTCAACATGGGCGCGATGGAGAACAAGGGACTGAACATCTTCAACTCCAAGTACGTCCTCGCCCGCCCCGATACCGCGACCGACCAGGACTTCCAAGGCATCGAGGGCGTGGTCGCGCACGAGTACTTCCACAACTGGACCGGCAACCGCATCACGTGCCGTGACTGGTTCCAGTTGTCGCTGAAGGAAGGCTTTACCGTGTTCCGCGATCAGGAGTTCTCGGCCGACATGGGCGAACGCGGCGTCAAGCGCATCGAGGACGTGCGCATGCTGCGCGCACACCAGTTCGCGGAGGACGCCGGGCCGATGGCGCACCCGGTGCGACCGGCGTCGTACATCGAGATCAACAATTTCTATACGCTGACCGTGTACGAAAAGGGTGCCGAGGTGGTGCGCATGCAGGCCAAGCTGCTCGGTCCCGAACGCTTTCGCGCGGCGACCGATCTGTATTTCGAACGCCATGACGGCCAGGCCGTGACCACCGAGGACTTCGTGCGCTGCATGGCCGATGCGTCCGGCCTCGATCTG
Organism: Gammaproteobacteria bacterium; assembly: GCA_020445255.1. GTDB lineage: Bacteria > Pseudomonadota > Gammaproteobacteria > Chromatiales > Chromatiaceae > Thiosocius. The sequence continues at coordinate 100,030 of JAGRGY010000008.1, read as the reverse complement.
TCGCAGATCCAGAACTGGTACGACTACGCGGGTACGCCGCGCGTTGTCGTCGCTGGACGCTATGAAGCCGACGCCGCGCGCTATGTGCTGGATATCGAGCAATCGGTCCCGGACACGCCCGGCCAGCGCGACAAGCCGCCGTTGCTGATCCCGCTCGTGGTCGGCCTGGTCGGCGATGACGGTCGCGATCAGGCGGTGCGTGTCGACGGCAGCGACCTGGCGACTCAGCACACGCTGACGCTGACCGATCGCCGTCACCGGTTCGTATTCGACGGTGTCGACGCTGAGCCGGTGCCGTCGCTGCTGCGCGGATTCAGCGCGCCGGTCAAACTCGAGTTCGACTATACCGACGAACAGCTGATGTTCCTGCTGGCCAACGACAGCGACGGCTTCAACCGCTGGGACGCGGCGCAGACGCTGACCCGGCGCGTACTGTTGCGCATGGTCGGGCAGTACCACGAAGGAATCGAGATGGTGGTGCCGGACGGCCTGCAGCGCGCGTTCGGCGAGGCGCTGCGCGGTGGCGGTCGCGAACCGGCCCTGGTCGCCGAGATCCTCGGCCTGCCGTCGATCGGCTACCTCGGCGACTTCATGGACACGGTCGACGTCGACGGCCTGCACCTCGCACGCGAGACGCTGCGCGTCAGCCTCGGACGCGCATTGCACGACGATCTGCTCGCCACCTACGAGCGCCTCGCCGAGAAGGGCGCCTACGATCCATGTGCAGCAGCGATCGCGCGCCGCGGCCTGAAGAACCGCGTGCTCGACCTGCTGACCGCGGCCGATGGCCTGGCCGGCGGCGAACGGTGTCGCATGCAGTACATGCAGCAGCACAATATGACCGACGTGATGGCGGCCCTCGCGCTGCTCGCCGACGGCGATCATCCGGCGCGCAGCGAGGTGCTTGCGGACTTCGAGCAGCGCTGGCGTCATGAACCGCTGGTCATGGACAAGTGGTTCAGTGTGCAGGCCTCGTCGAACCGCGTCGATGCACTTGACGAGGTACGCGCGCTGATGGATCACCCGGCATTCTCGATCCGCAATCCGAACAAGGTGCGCGCGCTGATCGGCGCGTTTGCCAACGCCAACCCGGTTCGCTTCCATGCCGGCGACGGCAGCGGGTACCGTTTTCTGCAGGAGCAGGTGCTGGCGCTCGACCCGCTCAATCCGCAGATCGCCGCGCGCCTGCTGCGTTCGATCTCTCGCTGGCGGCGCTACGACGAGGCGCGCCGGACACAGATGTGCGGCGTGCTCGAGGCCATCATCAAGGCGCGGCCGTCGAAGGATGTCTATGAGATCGCGAGCAAGAGCCTGGATGCGTCTTGACCGGCCGCCGATTTTCGCGGCAATGCCAACTCGCATGGTGGATCGGCGATGCAAATGACGACAGGCCAGGCGGGCGACGTCGCGCGCTGGCGCGATGCGCTGAATCCCCCGATCTACCTGGTGTCGGTCCTCCCCGGCCTCGGTGTGCCCTTGCTTGCCGGTGGTGACCGCATCGCGGTCGCTGCACTGTTGCTGGCGACGTTCGCGGTCGTGCTGCTGCAGCATGCGATCAATCTTTTCAACGACGCGGCCGACTGGCGTCTCGGCGCCGACGTCGACAAGCGCGATTCCTGGGTGCGCGTCCACGACGGCCGCACGCGCCCGGTGGTCGTACACGCGATCGTCAGCCTGATCGCCGGCGGTCTGCTGGGGCTGTACGTGCTGTGGCAGCAGGACCGCTGGTGGATACTGCCGGCCGCTGCGCCGCTGCTGGTGCTGGGGTATCTGTACAACGCCGGGCCGAGACCGCTGTCGTATACCCACTTCGGCGAGTGGGTCACCGGCCTGTGTTACGGCCCCGGGGTATATGGCGGCCTGTGGCTCGTCGCCGGCCTGGCACCGGACGCACGCATGCTCGCCGGTATGGCCGCGTTCGCGGCGCTGGCGATGGCGCTGCTGCTGTCGCATCAGCCGCCGCAGATCGAGACCGACCGAGCGGCCGGCAAGCGTTCGTTCGCGGTGCGTTACGGTGCCGACACGACGCGCCGGACCGCGCGCGCCCTGTTCCTGCTGTTCATCGCCGCGCTCGCGGTGGGCGCGCTGGTGTCGCTGCGTTCGCCGACGGCGCTGGTCTTTGTCGCGCTCGGCGTGTTCGTCACGCTGCGCCTGTACCTTGGCGAGGTCAATCCGAAGCGCATCCTCGCCAGCGCCAGTTTCGTCGTCGCCGGCGGTGTTGCCCTGGCGATCGGCTGGTCGTCATGACTGATCGGGCCGCGCATGCCACGGCGCTTCCTTGTCCGCGCAGCCCACGGCGAGGACGATATTGCCGTCCACCTCAGGCCATGCGATGGGTGAAATGTTGCGGGTGGTGGGGATGAATGACCCGGTCGTCATCCTCATTGACAACGGGTCGACGCGTGCGGCGGCGACCCTTGCTTTGCGCGACATCGCCGCCCGCCTGTCGCGACAGTGCGGGCAGCCGGTACACGCGGCCTCGCTGCAGCACGCCGATCGGATTCCGGCGCGCCAACTCGGCGGCGAGCCGGCGCGGCTGTTGCGGGAGGTATTGAGTGACGAGCTTCGGCGCGACCGGCGGTGGTTCGTCGTGGTCCCGCTGTTGTTCGGCGACAGCCGCGCGCTGACGGCGTTCATTCCCGAGCAGGTGGCGGCGCTGCAGGGCCTGTTCGGGGATTTTCAGGTCGATGTCGCCGCGCCGCTGGTGCCGCTGCCGCAGGGTGAACCGCGCATCGTGCAGATCCTGCACGACCACGTCGAGGAAAGCCGCGCCGAGCTGGGCTCCGATCCGGACCGCATCATCGTCGTCGACCATGGCTCGCCGTTGCCGCAGGTTACCGCGGTGCGTGAATACGCGGCCGACGAACTGGCACGCCGTCTGCCGCCCCGGGACCAGGTCATGCAGGCCGTCATGGAGCGTCGCGAGGGGCGTGAATACGACTTCAATGGCGATCTGCTCGAACGGCTGCTCGATCGTCTCGGGAGCGAGGAGGTCGAGCACCGGATCCTGGTGGCGATGCTGTTCCTGCTGCCGGGCAGGCATGCGGGCCCGGGCGGAGACGTCGCCGAGATCTGCGCAACCGCGATGCGGCGACACCCCCGATTGCGGATCGTCATTTCACCGCTGGTCGGCGAACATCCGCTGCTGATCGACATCCTCGACGACCGGCTGACACCGACACTTGGCAAGGCGCGCCGCCGGTCGATCTAGCCAGACGATTGTGCACGCGTATCCGCGTTCTCTGACCGCTACAAACCGATCAGCTCCGCGTGAACCCCCTGTCGGGTCACGCATGCAAGTATGGTCTGACTGTCGACCTGCTGCGGGTCGTATTCGACGATCATCAGATGCGGTCGCTGGTCGTGGCTCACGGCGGCCACGACACCGTCGAGACCGCGCACCTCGTCCTGGATGCGCTCGCGTGCGTCGTGGTCGACGTTTTCGTCGATGTGCACCGTCACGTCGGCAAGGTTGATGTCTGTCATGTCTGCATCCTCTGCGCTGTTTGCCTGGCGCCTACGATTATTGGCTCAATCGCGCTGAATTGTCGTGATCCCGGTCAACGCCCAATTTTGGCGCAAACGTCCACGCCATCAGGCGCAACCGCACCCCAACGCGCAGTACCCGACCGCGCGCGACCACATCTGGCGGCCAGCCGGTGTCATAATCAAAAGATACGTGATCGAAGGAACCGTTGATGCGCTCCAAGAATTGCCTGACATCATCCATGCTGGAAGTCGGCCAGCGCCACACCGCCCGGATCACGTTCAGTCGTGAACAGGTGAACCGCTACTGCGAACTCAGTGGCGACCACAATTCGATTCACAGTGATGCCGATGCGGCGAGACGCCGTTTCGAGGGGGCGCCGGATGTCGTGGTCCCCGGGGGTCTCATGCAGATCGCCGTCACCGGCATCTTCGGTACCGAGTTCCCCGGCGACGGCTGCCTGGGCCTTTCATTCGAACCCGGGCGAATTCGCAAGCCGCTGTTTCCCGGCGACGAGATCGAGGTCGTCATCGAAGTGACCCGGATCCGTGGACCCATGATCGAAGTCGATGTCACGGTCACGGATATCGAAGGGGCGGCCATCTCGACCGCCAAGTCCAAGATGGTGACCGCCGACGATGCCTATCGCCAGTGGTGGATCGAGCAGCGGTCGGTGCAGGGTTTGCCGGCTTAAGGGCCGGCTGATTCCCCGTCCTCCCCGGACGGTGGTTCCCGCTTCGCCCGCTGGATCCGGTAGTCGCCGGCGCCGGCATGCGGCAGCATGAAATCGTTCGCCTGCCAGTCCACGTCGAACCGCGCCACCTGATGCCACGGCCCATCCGCCGATTCGGCATGTTGCAAGGTGTACCGGCCGGGCAACAGGACCGGCGTGGACAGGTGTAGCCAGCCATCTTTCATCGTTACCTGCAGCACGTCGAACGGAGCGGCCAGCGGTTCGCCGATGAAGATCCCTTCGCCAGGCTGCTGGACGCTCCGCCAGTAGGCCTCGATCAGTGTGCGCCCACGGGTGTACATATCGATCAACTTACCCGGATTGGGAAACTTGCCGACCAGGTTGCAGGGCTCGACCACGGTGCCGTAGCTGCCGGTGGCACCGGCCTGAAGCCAGCGCAGCGCGCTCATCTGCCGGCTGTCACTCAGCTGTCCACCGGTCGACGTGAGATGGTCGGCGATCGCCCCGGGGACGAATCCGAGGGTTTCGAGTCCTGCCACCTGTTTAACGCCGGTGAAATAGAAAAGGACATCATCGCGGTCGCGCAGCGCATTGGTGGCGACGCGCTCGACTTTGATCCGGGCTTGCAGAAGGTTCTCTATCGCCGGATACCCTGCCGCTCGTACATTGCGCGCCCTGTCGGTGGTGCTGACGAGATAGGCGGTGCCCGGGGGCGAGGTGCCGTCGGCGGCGATGCCGCGATCAATCAATGCGCGTGCATCGTCAAAACTGGTAGCCGCGACGGCGATGCTGGGACGGATGCCCAGGCTGGTCATCGGCGTTGATCCGACGTATTTGTAGTAGGGGCTGTGCTGCGTCGGTGCACAGCGCTTGCTGGAACACCAGCCGCGGTCGAAGCCGAAAGTCAACGCCGACGTGAACGACATGCAATCGACCCGGTACGGCGCAATCCACGTGATTGCATAGGCCTGGATGTGCGCCGGCGTATCGCGGACGACGGCCGCCCGCAGCGGCGTGAACTCGCTCGCCGGCATGTTGGAGCGGCCGGGATCGAAGCGCACATGCAACAGGTTTTGGGGCGGAATGTGGCGGGCCTGCAGATAGTAGTTGCCAATCTGCACGCTGAGCGGATCGGCATCGTTGACGATAACGGCCAGTTCGTCGGCCTGCAGTCGGTGTTTCGGAAGTACCAGGTTCGACGGTCCTGCTGCATGCGCGGTCGCTGCAAGCAGCAGCGATACGAGTGCCATGCATCCGATCCTGAGTTGGGACAAGGCCCTTGCGGCCGCGGCGTTAATCACGCGTGCATCCTACGCGGTTGCAGCGGCGCGAGAAAGCAACGTGTCTGTGGATTGGCGACGATCCTCCACCTCGATGGCTCAGGTCGCGAGATCATCTTGGGCAACGAGGCATCGCCACCCCGGATTTGGCATCCTCATCGAAACGGGCCGACGAAATTCTGAATCGGGTGCAAGAACGAAGCTGCCCAGCCCGATGTGATGTGGCGTGCGCCCGCTGATGCATGTGTAGAATCGGCCAGCGCTTTCCGGCCAACGGTTTGGACACGTACGTACGCATCGAGTCCATGCGATTGTGCCGTACGATTTGGGGGATGCGTTCGTCGCGACAGCGCGGGAACACGGCTCGGTACCGTCGCTGAACGCGCCGACAAGATGGCCTGCCTTTCCACCTTGCTGCCCCCAGCCATGACCCGTATGCCAGCGCTGCTGGCTTCACCCGCGTCGCTGCAGTTCTGCGAGATGATTCAGGCCATAGCTCTGGGCCTCAATCAGGCTGTCGATCAGTGCGGAGAAGTCCTCGGCAGAGGGTTTCGAGCCTTGTCCGAGCGACCGGTGCAACCGTTCCACATGCGCCATGGACTGCCGAAGCGGAATGTGCAGGGGATCGCATCGAAGCATCTGCCGTGCCTTGACGAGGGTCTCGACCTCGTCGCCCTCCGCTGATCCCTGGAGCATGTCCTCTGCCCGCAGGACGAGCGCATCGGCGGTCCTGCGCGCCGCATCGTCCGGCAGTTCCGCCACTGCATGTCTGATTAGGGGAATCCACGCAAGTGCCGACTTCGGATGTCCGTCCTGCTTGGCGGCCAGCGCCGCGTCGATCAGGTTTGCGACGCGCGCGCCAGATCCGCGACCGACCGCAAGAGCGAGGGCGGTATCCGCCTGCACCAGCAGCAAGTCGGCGGTTGCCGCGTCGTCGAGGACGAACAGGTTTTCTCTGGCCCGGGTGACGGCGTTGAGCGCGACAGTCAGTTCCTCGAGAGTCAGGTATGTCGATGCCTGGCCTGGGCAATAGGCGCCGGGCTGTGCGCTGGCGTCGTCGAGGGTGGCGGGCGGTTCCGCTTGGTCCGGCGAAGCCGAAACCGCGGACAGCGTGGCCGCGAACAACGCGAAACACAGCACGCGAACAACAGAACGGTCTAACACAATGCCCCCCGGTATATCGGTCGTCACTGTACGTATCGGACAGCTTCAAGCAGAGAAAATTCACGGTCTGGCGTCGTGCCGGCGCAACCACTCGCACGAACGCCAGTGCGCTCGGTGACGGCGGTCTCGGAAATCGCGCATCAATTCCTTTCGTGGCCACCGACGAGATGCCGGCTCGCAATAGGTACGTGGATCGCGACGTCCTCAACATGTTTTGGCACACGAATCATTACAGAATCGCAACGAACGGTTCCTCCGTCCATGCGTAGACTTTCCATCAGCGTACGGGATGCCGACACGGCTCCCCCCCGGCATTCTTCGTTTCGGGGGTGAATGTTGATGGACCTGGCACACATCCACCCGATGCGGGTGCATTTCCCACTGGCGTTGCGGCGTTTGGCCCTGCTCTGACAGCGCGTTGCGTTTTCCTCCGGAGATAGCCTGTACGACCGGAGCTGCCTCTCCAGCGGGTCGTTCGTGCTGATCGTGCTTGCTGCGGTCGGGGCCCGGGCCGCTGCAGTGTGTTTGGCGACATCGCGTTGGACGAGGCGGTCGATGCAGGCGTTGCGTTCCACAGCCTGGAAGGACTCGAAGAACTCGGCCAGCCCGGTGCAGCCATCACCGTTGGTCTGGCGCTGGTCATTGGCCGGTTCTTTCGACGGCAGTCGGTCTCGTGCACCCTGTCCTGGGGTGGTTTCACGACGGGGCTGGCCGTTGTGCCCACAACGGCCTGGTTCGGCAGGCAACACGCTTACGATCTCGGCGTCAACGTGGCCGTGGGTGCGCCGGGGTTTCCATCAGCGAAAGGTGGTTGACGTGTTTCGCGTGCCGAACCCGTACACGACGCGTGAGAGGCGCACACGCATCGGATGCGGCTGTCGTCAGGGCATGCTGACGGGGTTTCGCGAATGCACCGCGGTAGCCCGCTATGAATCGGCAGCAAGCTTTGCGATCGGTAACAGGTCGCTGGGAACGACGTCGATCAGCTCGAGGCAGCGCTGCTCGGAGGCGGAATATTTGGTCAGGTCACCGACATGGCAATTGCGCGCGGCGCTGACCTCGACCGACAGGACTTCGCCGCAGGTGATGCCGCGGAAGGTGATCTCCTGGTACTGGGACGTGGTCGGCTTCACGTACGAGTAACCACGGCTCACAGTGTCGAACGGCACCTGTTCGGCCTTGTAGGCGGTGAATCGCAGCACCAGGGTGCGCACCTGTGCCGCCAATGCGTTGTGCAGGCGCAACCCGAGACGGCAACCGTGGGCGATGTCTTCCCTGTTCTCCAGCGTCAGCGTGGCGAGCGGCTCGCCGGTCTGCGCGTCATCAGCGAACGCCCAGCTGCCGTCTTCGTGCAGCACTACCTTGCGGCCGTCGGCAGTGACCGCGTTCAGGTCGGCGGCGCTTGCAATTCCCGCACACAGCAGTGTTGCGGGAAGTACGGACGAAACAATCATGCGCGCAAACATGCCAGGATCTCCTGCTGAAACGACGACTTTGCAATGCTCGCACGAAGCCGCCGGTGAATGAAGCCGGTCCCGGTTTGGAGAACCCCGTTCGCAGACGGCAAAACGAGCGATCACCCGTACTTGTAGTGCTTGACCTCGCGCCGCCCCGACGCGGTCTGGTGCCGACGCAGATTGCGCTGCATGACGATGCCCTCGACCTTCCACTCCAGGCCGTGGAGCTCGATCGGCGGGTAGATGTCGTTGAGCGCGACCAGGCGTTCGCACTGGTCGTCCTTGAGGTATTGGCGGAACCAGCGTACCCCCTCGACCAGTGCCATGATGTACATCCCGTGCTGGCACCAGTCGGACGGCTCGATGACGACGATGCATTCGTCCGGAAACTCCGGCTCCATGCTGTTGCCGATCACCTGCAGCGCGAACGGCTCATGTTGGCTGCAGCTGCCCAAAGGGTCGTTGATTGGAGGCTTTTGCATTTTCGCTACTCTGGTAAGCTTGCCGCTCTCCCGGTTTGGGAACTGGCTGAAATTGTTGGAAATTCTATCATGATGCACGGTGGCGGCGGGGGCCAAGTCCACAAGGATCGCCGGGATTGGTACAACCTGAAGAGCATGCTGCCCTTCCTGTGGGAGTTCCGCGGGCGCGCACTGTTCGCGCTGGCCTGCCTGGTGTTGTCGAAGATCGCCAACGTCGGCGTGCCGATCGTGCTCAAGGAAATCGTCGATCATTTTCAGCGTGTTGGCACCGACCCGGTCGCACTGGCCGCGGCCACACCGCTGGCGCTGCTGGGCGCGTACGGCGTGTTGAAACTGGGTTCGTCGCTGTTCAACGAGCTGCGCGACGTGGTGTTCGCCAAGGTGCGCTATCGGGCGATGCGGCGACTGTCGACGCGCGTGCTCGAACACCTGCACAGGTTGTCGCTGCGCTTCCACCTCGACCGCAAGACCGGTGCCGTCAGCCGTGACCTCGAACGTGGCACGCGTTCGGTCAGCCAGATCCTCAACTACATGGCGTTCAGCATCCTGCCGATCGTGGTCGAATTTGGCCTGGTCGCATTCGTGCTGCTGCGCGACTATGCGCCGGTGTTCGCCCTGGCGATGTTCGGCTCGGTCGCCGTATACGCGCTGGTGACCTTCCTGATTACCGAATGGCGAATGGATTTCCGTCACTACATGAACCGGCTCGATTCCGAGGCCAACACACAGGCATTCGACAGCCTGATCAATTACGAAACGGTCAAGTACTTCGGTAACGAGCGCATGGAGCTCGAGCGCTACGACGGCACGCTGGCCGACTGGGAACAGTGGGCGGTGAAGAGTCAGACCTCGATGTCGCTGCTGAACTTCGGCCAGGGTGCGGTAATCGCACTCGGCGTGACACTGGTCATGTACCTCGCGATCCGCGGTGTATCGAACGGTGAGATCAGCATCGGCGACCTGGTGCTGCTGAACGCCTTCCTGCTGCAGCTGTTCATTCCACTCGGCTTTCTCGGCATCGTGTACCGCCAGATCAAGTACTCGCTGGCCGACATGGACCTGATCTTCAAGCTGCTCGAGCGCAAACCGGAGATCACCGACCGGCCGCGTGCGCAGCCGTTGCATGTTGATGCCGGCAGCATCCGGTTCGAACAGGTTGTGTTCGGCTATCAGCCAGAACGCCGCATACTGCACGGTCTGGACATCGACGTACCGGCCGGGAGCAAGGTTGCGGTAGTGGGCCACAGCGGCGCCGGCAAGTCGACGCTGGCGCGCCTGATCTACCGCTTCTACGATGTCGATGCCGGGCGCATCACGATCGACGGCCAGGACATCCGCGACGTGACTCAGGACAGCCTGCGCGCGGCGGTCGGCATCGTGCCGCAGGATACCGTGTTGTTCAATGACACGATCCGCTACAACATCGCCTACGGCCGACCCGGCGCGGGTGACGCCGAAATCGGACGCGCCGCGGCGATGGCGCATATCCGGGAATTCATCGAGTCGCTGCCGGACGGCTGGAACACCCGAGTCGGCGAGCGCGGACTGAAGCTCTCCGGAGGCGAGAAGCAGCGCGTCGCGATTGCGCGCGCAATTCTCAAGGATCCACGCATCCTGATCTTCGATGAGGCCACGTCGTCGCTTGACAGCCGTACCGAACAGGCGATCCAGGAGACTCTGGCTGAGGTCGCGGCTCGGCACACGACGCTGGTCATCGCACATCGACTGTCTACCGTTGTCGATGCCGATCGCATCCTCGTCATGGCGGCGGGCAGCGTCGTCGAGCAGGGAACGCATGCGCAGCTGTTGGCCGGTGACGGCCTGTACCGTGAGATGTGGGAGCTGCAACGCAAGGAGCGCGAACACCAGACGCCCGCCGACTCGGAGCCGCAGCTGGCATGAGCACCGCCACGCCAGCGACTGTGCGGATCTATCTGGTGGGCGGCGCCGTGCGTGATGGCCTTCTGGGCATCCCGGTGCACGAGCGCGATTGGGTGGTCGTCGGTGCAACGGCCGGGCACCTGCTGGCACGCGGATACGAGGCAGTCGATCGCGAGTTTCCGGTGTTCCGCGACCCGCAGACCGGCGACGAATACGCGCTGGCCCGGCGCGAGACCAAGCGGGGTGAGGGGTATCGGGGTTTTGACGTCCATACGGGTCCCGACGTCACGCTCGACGAGGATCTCAGGCGGCGTGACCTGACCGTCAATGCGATGGCCCTGTCCGCCGACGGTACGCTCATCGACCCGTTCGACGGTCGCCGCGATCTCGACGACGGGCTGCTGCGGCATGTCTCGCCAGCGTTCGACGAGGATCCGGTGCGCGTGCTGCGGCTGGCACGCTTCGCCGCCAAGCTCGGTGCGTTCGGGTTCCGCGTCGCGCATGCGACGCACAGGCTGGTCAAGGCGATGGTGGAGCGCGGCGACATGGTGCATCTGACCGCGGAGCGCGTGTGGCGCGAGATGGTCAAGGCGATGGCGACCACACAGCCGTGGCGGTTTTTCGAAGTGCTGCATGCGTGCGGCGCCCTGGCGCCTCTGCTGCCGGGCCTGGCCGATGCCCTGGGCCCGGCGTCCCCACCGCACGCGCGCGAACTGCCGCACGCGCTGGCGGCGCTGCGCCATGTGGCCTCGGTCACCACCGATCCGCGCCTGCGGATTGCCGCCACCTTTGCCTGTTGTGTCGACGATGCAGCGTCCGCGGACCGGCTCGCCGCCGAATTGCGCAGTGACCGGGAAACGGCGCAGCTTTTGCGCCGCACCGCTATCGCGAGAACACTGGTCGAACGTGCCGCACGGGCCGATGTCGACGCCCTGTTCGAACTGGTGCGGCTGTGGCGCGGGCTCGACGATCGTGCGGCATTCGATGCGGCCGCCGTGGTGGCCGACGCGCAATACCCACATTCCGGGCTGCGCCAGATGTTGCCACTGGCGCTGCAGGCGGTGCGAGGGGTCTCGGTGGACGCGTTGCGTGCGGGTGGTGTCAGCGGCGCCGAGCTCGGCACACGCCTGGCCGCGGCGCGGCGCGCGGCGATCTCCGACGCCCTGCGTGCCGCTGATTTGCTAACGTAGGTCCACTCCGGCCGGCACGGTATCCAGCGATGCAAGACGAGCAACAGGAAAACCGCCCATCCGTTGCACAGCGCATCCGGCGCATCGTCGCCGGTACGCGGCTGGTCGTACCGCTGGCCACGCTCGCGCTTGCGCTCCTGATTGCGCTGGCGGTCGGCATAGCGCTGGTTGGAGGCCATGGTCAACAGGCGGCGTTGCAGCGTGTGCTGCTGCTGAGCCTGGTGGCGGCGCTGGCGGCATTCCTGGTCGTGCTGTACGGCTTGCGGGCGCGGCTGGTCTTGCCGCTGGCACGACTCGAGGACTCGGTGTCGAGGGTGTGTGCCGGAGAGCCGGGTGCGACGCTGGCTCTGCGCGATACCGGTGTCCTCGATCACATGGTCCGCGATCTCGACAGTTTGAACGAGGAACTCAGTGAATTGTACGAAGACATGGATGCGCGTGTGTCACGGCACACCACGCGCCTGGCGCAGAAAACCGCGTCGCTGAAGATCCTGTACGACGTCGCGGCGAGCATCAACCAGGCACAGGATCTCGAGCAGCTGTTGCTGCGTTTCCTGCGCGTGCTCAAGGAGATGGTCAACGGCGTTGCGGCAACGGTGCGGCTGGAGCAACCGGACGGTACGCTGCGCGTGGTCGGTTCCATCGGTGTCAACAACGAGGTGCTGCGCGAGCGCGAGATGCTGCCGCTGTCGCTGTGCCTGTGCGGCAAGGCGCTGTCGCCGGGTGACGTGGCGTGCGACAACCCGGCGATGTTCTGCGTCAAGCAGCTTCGGCGGGTGATGTTCGCCGACTCCGAGATCGAGACCGTGTCGGTACCGCTCGACTACCACGACGAACTGCTCGGTATGTACACCGTCCATGTGCACAAGCCCGGCATCTCCGGGCGTGAGGACATCATGGAGCTGTTGCAGACCGTAGGCAGTCATCTCGGCATGGCCGTCGCCAAGCAGCGCTCCGACTTCGAAGCGCGTCGGCTTTCGATCATGGAGGAGCGCACGACGCTGGCGCATGAACTGCATGACTCACTGGCGCAGACGCTGGCCAGTCTGCGCTTCCAGGTGCGCCTGCTCGAGGATCTTCTGCAGCAGGGCAGTGGCGGCGACACGGCCAGCAAGGACGTGCAGCGACTGCGCGCCGGCCTCGACGAGGCGCATACCGAACTGCGCGAATTGCTCAACAGCTTTCGCGCGCCGGTGGACGAGCGCGGCCTGGTCTCGGCACTGGAGAAACTTGTCGACCGGTTCGGGCGCGAGACCGGCATCCACGTGCTGTTCCAGAACGAATGTCGTGAACCGCACCTGTCGTCGAACGAGGAGATGCAGATGCTGCGGGTGGCGCAGGAGTGCCTGGCCAATATCCGCAAGCATGCCCGGGCCCACACGGTGCGCGTGATGCTGAGCTGTCGCGGCAATGGCATCTACAGCCTGCTGGTCGAGGATGACGGAATCGGCTTCGAGGATGCCGCCAAGCGTGGCCGGCCTGGCGAGCACATCGGCCTGTCGATCATGGAGGAGCGGGCGCGTCGCCTGGGTGGTACCCTGCGCATCGAAAGCGAGATGGGCGAGGGCACCCGGGTGGAGCTTACCTACCAGCCGCAGCCGCAGCCGCGCAGCCGCGGCGCGGAACGGCGCTGGATTATTTGATGCGCGTCCTGATGATCGACGATCACGCCCTGTTCCGGATGGGGCTCAGTGAATTGCTGGAGCGGCGCGGCATCGAGGTGGTCGGCGCTGTCGGTGACTGCGTGCAGGGTGTCGACTGGGTGGTCGAGAAGCAGCCGGACGTCGTCCTGCTCGACATGCGCATGCCGGCGATGAGCGGCATCGAGGTGCTGCAGGAACTGCGCCGCCGTGGCGTGCCGATGCCGGTGGCCATGTTGACCACGAGTCGCGACGAAGGTGACGTGATCAACGCGCTGCAGAACGGCGCGCGCGGTTATCTGCTCAAGGACATGGAGCCCGAGGACCTGATCAAGGCGCTCGGCGACATCGTCGCCGGCCAGACCGTGGTCGCGCCCGAACTGACGATCGTTCTGGCCAAGGCGGTGCAGGGCGAGGTCGCGGGCAGCGCGGGCGGTCAGCGCGCGCTGGCCGAGCTGACGCCGCGTGAACTGGAGATCCTGTGCCACCTGGCGGAGGGGCAGAGCAACAAGGTTATCGCGCGCAATCTCGGCATCTCCGACGGCACCGTCAAGCTGCACGTCAAGGCGATTCTGCGCAAGCTCGACGTGCATTCGCGCGTCGAGGCCGCGGTGATCGCGGTCGAGGAGAACATCTGCGGCCGCAGCGGCGACGGCGGTTGAACGATCGCAGCACGGGCGGCGCAGCGTCTGAACGGAGCAATCGATGAAACAGTTTTTGCAGTTGGTCAGCGACTGCCTTACCGATGTGAAAGAGCTCATGCCTTGGGATCTGGTCGAGCGGCGCGACAACAACCCGGATCTGCTGATCGTCGATGTGCGCGAGCCCTACGAGTTCGATGCCATGCGTATCCCGGGCTCGATGGGCGTGCCGCGCGGCATCCTCGAATCGGCGTGTGAGTGGGACTATGAGGAGACCGAGCCCGAACTGGTGCGCGCGCGTGAGCGCGAGGTGGTCGTGGTGTGCCGGTCCGGTTACCGCAGCGTGCTGGCGGCGCACTCGATGCAGCTGCTCGGCTACAAGAACGTCGCGTCGTTGACGACGGGGCTGCGTGGTTGGAAGGACTACGAGCAGCCGCTGGTCGATGGTGCAGGCAATGCCGTCGACCTCGACGATGCCGATGAATACTTCACGCCGAAGCTACGCGAAGATCAGTTGCGGCCTCGCGCGTAACCGAGATGGGCCGGACGCGACACGGCAGGCGGTTGTTCTGCGTCGCCAAGGATGCGGCTAACGAAACCTTTCACTGCCGCAGCAGCCGGCTGCGTCGTCCTGGCCCGAGTCGATCGCCGTGGCGTCCGCATGCCGGCGGACTCAGGGTTGACGCATATGCACCCAGGTACCGTGCTCTCGCAGCGTCACCCAGCCCAGCAGGGCATAGTGCCTCCAGGCGGGGCTGTTAATCGGTACGTAAACGTATCGCTTCTGCATGCTGCACCTCCGAACAACATCTCGGGACCTCCGGCGGATGCCTCGCCCTACTGCGCGATCCCTTGCCTGTGGCCATGCATTTTGTAGGCCAAAAATCCAAAAAACGGATAGATTTCAATGATCTGCAATTTTCGCGTCGAACATCGGCCGGGCGCGATTGGGGTAACTGTAAAGGGTGTCGACATCGGCGGGTGGCGGGGAAGTCCGCAGGCAGGTGATTCGTTCCGGTCGTGCCAGCGGCGTCAGAGTCGGCAACCGCCACGGCCGGTGGTGTCAGTGGGTCAGTTCGGTGCCGGGCGTGATCGGCGACGTCGCGCCCTGATCCGATGTCTGCGGTGCGTCGAACCATGACAGCTTGCCATGCAGTTCGACCACGTTGCCGACGATGATCAGTGTCGGCGGTTTGGGCCGCTCGCGCTCGACCAGTTCGGGCAGCGACGCGATCGTGCCGGTGTAGACGCGTTGCTGGTGCGTCGTGCCCTGCTG
Source organism: Gammaproteobacteria bacterium (assembly GCA_020445255.1). GTDB lineage: Bacteria > Pseudomonadota > Gammaproteobacteria > Chromatiales > Chromatiaceae > Thiosocius. The sequence continues at coordinate 84,838 of JAGRGY010000008.1, read as the reverse complement.
CACCAGCGCCGCCGGCGTGTCCGACGGCATGCCGTGCGCCTGCAACTCGCGGCTGATCACCGGGAGCCCCTTCAGTCCCATGTAGAAGACGACGGTCTGGTTCGGCTGCGCCAGTTGCGGCCAGTTCAGGTTCATCGTGTTGTCTTTCAGGTGACCGGTAACGAAGGTCACCGACTGGGCGTAGTCGCGGTGGGTCAGCGGAATACCGGCGTAGCTGGCGCAACCCGATGCCGCCGTGATGCCGGGGACGACCTGGAACGGCACGCCCTGGCTCGCCAGCGTGTCGATCTCCTCGCCGCCGCGGCCGAAGATGAACGGGTCGCCGCCCTTGAGACGCACGACGCGTTTGCCCTGCTTGGCGAGGTCGGCCAGCAACTGGTTGATCTCCTCCTGGCGCATCGCATGGTTGTCGCGCTCCTTGCCGACGTAGATGCGCTCGGCGTCGGAGCGCGTCATATCGAGTACGGCCTTGGCCACGAGGCGGTCGTAGACGACGACGTCGGCCTGCTGCATCAGGCGCAGCGCGCGGAAGGTCAACAGATCCGGATCACCCGGTCCACCGCCGACCAGGTACACCTCGCCCATGCCGGGCTGTACCGTGGCATTGGCGAGGTCGCGCTCCAGCAACACCTCGGCCTCGCGCATGTGCCCGGAGAACACCCGCTCGGCCACACCGCCCTGCAGCGCATGGTCCCAGAAGCGCCGACGGTCGGCGGGATCGGCGAACGTCTGTTTGACGCGCTCGCGGAAGCGCCCGGCCAGTTCGGCCAGGCGGCCGTAGCCGGCCGGGATCAGTGACTCCAGGCGCGAGCGGATCAGGCGTGCCAGCACCGGCGACGCACCGCCGGTCGATACGGCGGCAACGACGGGTGAGCGGTCGATGATCGACGGCATGATGAAGCTGCCGTGTTCCGGGTGGTCGACGACATTTACGGGTATCCGCAGCGATCGACCGGTCTCGGCCACTTCCCGGTTGACGGTTTCGTCGTCGGTCGCGGCGAATGCGAGGTAGGCATCCTCGAGGTCACCCGCCACGTAGGCACGCGCCAGGTGTTCGACGCGTCCCTCGTCGCGAAACTTCGCCAGGCTGCGGCACAGGGTCGGAGCGATCACCTGCACCCGGCCTCCGGCACGCAGCAACAGCGCGACCTTACGCGTCGCGATCTCGCCGCCGCCGATCACGACGCACAGCTGGTCGCGGACAGAGAGGAAGATTGGCAGGTGTTCCATCGCTCGATTCGTACCGTCGCGGTTTACGTCGTCCGAAGTCGTTCGGATTGACTATATCAGGGTATCATTATATTCTATCCCGATTATCGTTTGGTTGACAGCTTTCTGGAGGCACGATGTTGGTTAAAGAGATCGACGCGCAGGAACTCAAGGCGCGCATCGATGCCGGGGACGACATCGCGTTGCTCGATATCCGCAGCGATGCCGAGGTTGCCCAGGGCATCCTGCCGCATTCCGAGCACCTGGCCATGCACCTCATTCCATTGCGCATGCACGACCTGCCGAAAGACAGGGACGTGGTGCTGTATTGCCGTAGCGGCGCGCGTTCCTACCATGCGTGCAACTTTCTCGGGCAGCAGGGCATTTCCAACGTCTTGAACCTGCGGGGCGGCATCATCGCCTGGGCCCGCCAGGGATACGACATTGTGGCGCCGCGGACTCAACGTGCCGGTGTTATGTGAACCTTGCGTTTCTTAGACGCTTCGAATATAAGAATCGACCACATTAATCCCAAGACAACGACAACAGCGCATCCTGGAGGTTGCCAATGGCTGATTTCGACGAAGAACTGGACGCAAGCGGACTCAACTGTCCGCTGCCCATCCTGCGCGCCAAGAAGACTCTGGCGGGTATGGAGTCGGGCAAGGTGTTGCACATCATCGCCACCGATCCGGGTTCGGTTAAGGACTTTGAAGCCTTCGCCCGCCAGACCGGCAACGAGCTGATGGAGTCGAAGGAAGAGGGTGGCAAGTTCCAGTTCCTGATCAAGAAGGCCTGATCCGGTTTTCTGATCGAGATGCAGATTTAACGTCCCGACGTGACAGGAGGGAGCAAAGATGGAAGAGAAAAAACTTGCCATCATCGCGACAAAAGGGTCGCTGGACTGGGCCTATCCGCCCTTCATCCTGGCATCCACTGCCGCAGCGCTGGGCTATGAGACAGAGATCTTTTTCACTTTTTACGGCCTGCAGTTGCTGAAGAAGAACCTGGACCTGAAGGTGACCCCGCTTGGCAACCCGGGGATGCCGATGCCGATGGGCATGGACAAGTGGTTTCCAACGCTGCTGACCGCGCTGCCGGGTATGGAGGGCATGATGACCTCCATGATGAAGAAGAAGATGGCCAGCAAGGGTGTTGCGAGCCTGGAAGAGCTCCGCGAGCTGTGTCAGGAGGCGGAGGTGCGCCTGATCGCCTGCCAGATGACGGTCGACCTGTTCGACATGGACTCGTCCGAGTTCATCGATGGCGTTGAGTACGCGGGCGCTGCGCGTTTCTTCGAGTTCGCCGGCCAGTCGGATATCTGCCTGTATATCTGAATACCGCTTGCGCCTGACCGCAACGAGAACCGCCCGACGGATCGGGCGGTTTTTTTGTGCAACGCTGGTGTAGCGCGTCCGCGTTCCGCGGCTTACAGGTCGAACGACTTGCTCAGCCCGATGCCGAGGATATGCACGGTCGTTTCGTAGGTGCCGTTGTAGGCAGACGTGCCGTTCGCGTCGCTGCCATAGGTGCCGAAGGGCGTTGCCGAGTTCAGTGTGCGGTCATCGAACTTCACGTACATGTACGCAGCCTCCAGCTGCATGTCCTTGGCGATCTTGTGGCCGACGCCAATACTGAACAGGTGGCGGTCCGAGTCCGCGGTGCGTGCGCTGTAGCGATCGTCGTCGGAGCCCGAGAAGTCGCGCGTGTAGCCGAACCGCAGCTGGGTCATCGAGTCTAGATCGTAGGTTGCACCGAGCCGGTAGGCGTTCGTGTCGTCCCAGTTGTTGGTGCTCACGATCGGCGAAATCGCGTTGTTGATGCGCAGCGTATCGAAACTGCTCCATCCGATGCGCGAGATGTCGGCCTCCACCGCCAGCTGTTGGTTGACCTGGTAGCGGGCGCCGATCTGGGCCCGCCAGGGTACGGTCAGATCGGCCGTCGCCGGGGCGCTGCCGGCCAGGCCGATGACGCTGGTGCCTTCGATCTCCACCTTCGCCTGGGAATGGAAGCTTCCGCCGAAACTCCAGGGCCCGGCGACGTGACTGGCACTGATGTTCCAGCCCCAACCGCTGCCGTCGCCGTTGTTCTTGATCTCCTGGGTATCGAACACGATCTCGCGCGCCCAGTAGTAGTTCGCGCCGATCGCGACGGCGCTGTTCTCACCCAACCTGAACGCCAGCGTCGGCGCAACGTCGACGATCTCGACCTTGCTCTCGGTCGGCTGCAGTGCACCCGGGCCGAGCACCGGACCGGCCGGGTCGACCGCTGCCAGGACACCGAAGGTACCGAGCGGGTAGTTGGTGCTGAGCCCGAACGGGGCGTTGACGCCAAAGCCCAGCGTCAGGCCGTTCGCGAGCTGGTGGGTAATCTGCAGGTTGGGGATCGGCACGTCGTCGTCGCCCTGAAACTCGGCATGGGTCCCGATGGCCGGCGTGACCTCGGATTCGGCATGCACGATATTGATTCCGCCGGCGATGGTCGTGCCGCCGTGGAAGGCCGACAGCGACGGATTGTAAGGGATCGCGCCGAGCAGTTTATGGTTGGCAACGAGGGCGTTCGAGGTGCCGGTGCCGGCGATCGAGATTTCAGGCACGTTGAAACCCGACGCCATCGCGCCTCGCGAAGCCAGGATGGCCAGTGCAACGCCGCCCAGTCGAACGTACGGTTGTTTGCAATTCCGCATTGCGGGTCCTCCTTAGTGATCTGCGAGCATCCCCCCGCCGAAGTGCGCCCTGAAACTGGGGGGATCCGTTTTTTTGTCGCGCCAAAGCTGGTTGCGGATCGTACCGGAAATTGGTCCGGCGTAGGAGGTGGCTTCACATCCCACCGCGTTTCGTGGGTGACTCGACGGCCTGCCGGCGACCCGGCCCGGTGCGGCCGTTTGGCAGCGTTCGGGGACATGGCATCGGTGTCGGCAACACACAGGAGACGGTAAAGTATTAACCGGCTATAATATAAAACCTCCTTATTGACCCACTGAGAGACCTTGCCCATGGCCGACAGACGCTTGCAGGTGTTCCACACGGTTGCGCGCCTGCTCAGCTTCACCAAGGCCGCCGAGACGCTGCACATGACCCAGCCTGCGGTCACGTTCCAGGTGCGTCAGCTCGAGGAGTACTTCAACACGCGCCTGTTCGACCGCACCCACAACCGCATCAGCCTGACCGACGCCGGGGCGCGGGTGTTCGAGTACTCGGACAAGATCTTCGAACTGTACAGCGAGATGGAAAACGCCGTGCGCGAGATGACGGGCGAGATCAGCGGCTCGCTGACGATCGGTGCCAGCACGACGATCGCCGAGTACATGCTGCCGGCACTGCTCGGCGACTTCCGCGCCAAGTACCCCGACGTCAGCATCCACCTCAAGGTCTCGAACACCGACGGCATCGTATCGATGGTCGAGAACAACACCATCGATCTCGGGGTCGTCGAGGCACCGGTCAGCAACAAGAACCTGGTGGTCGACGAGTGCCGGCGCGACAACCTGGTCGCCATCGTGCCTCCGGGACACGCCAAGGCCGCGCTACAGAAGATCACGCTCGACGAGCTGCTCGAGCACCCGTTCATCTGCCGCGAAGAGGGTTCCGGCACGCGCGAGGTCATCGCCGAGTACATGAACAACGATGCGCATTGCCAGACCTGCATGGACGTGGCGATGGAACTCGGCAGCCCCGAGGCGGTAAAGGGTGCGGTGGAGGCCGGCATGGGTATCTCGGTGGTGTCGAACGCGACCATCCAGAAGGAGCTTCGCCTCGGCACGCTGGTGGCGATCGAGCTCGATCCCCCGCTCGAGCGGCCGTTCTCGTTCGTGCACCAGAAACAGAAGTTCCGCGTGCGCGTCATGGAGGAACTGCTCGAGTTCGCGCGCGCCTACTGCCAGGCCCATCGCGAGCCCTGAGCGGGAGTCGGGACGGGACGGTACCGGGATGTTGCCGCCGAAGGTCAAGCTGCCCGCAGATCAGCAGCGACTGCTCGAGCTGTATCGCGGACTGTCTGATAGGGATCGGCACGCCATGACGGCGTTCGCCGAGTTCCTCGCGCAACGTCCGGACGACGAGGCCCACGCGGCGACCTACGGGGAGGCGGGCGAGGTGCCGTTGCCCAAGGCGATCCCACGTCCGGACTCCGAATCCGTCATCGCGGCGATCAAGCGCTTGTCGGAAACCTTCCCCATGCTCGACCGTGATCGACTGTTCCACGAGACATCGGAGTTGATGACGGCCCACGTGATGCGAGGCAAGTCGTCGTCCGAGGTCATCGACGAGCTCGAGGTCATGTTCCGACGGCACTACGAGCAAGTGCGTTCGGGTAATGGGTAGAATGCCGCCATGCGCATGATCACCGAGTGGTTCAAGCGGACATTTTCCGATCCGCAAATCGTCTTCCTGACCCTGGTCCTGGTGATCGGCTTTGCCGTCGTGTTGACGATGGGCGACATGCTGGCGCCGGTGCTCGCCAGCGCGGTGATCGCGTATCTGCTCGAGGGGCTCGTCGTCGTCATCGAGGACCGCGGCATGCCCCGCCTGCTGTCGGTCAGCGTGGTGTTCGTCGCGTTCCTGCTTTTCGTGACGCTGGTGCTGTTCGGCCTGCTGCCGCTGTTGTCGCGCCAGGTGACGGAACTGGTGCAACAGCTGCCGAACATCATCAATGCCGGCCAGAACGCGCTGATGGCGCTGCCCGAACGCTTTCCCGAGGTGATCTCGCCGCAGCAGGCACAGGAGATCCTGGACGCGGCGCGACGCGAGATCGGCAGCTGGGGGCAGAGCGTATTGTCGATGTCTCTGTCGTCCGTGGTCGGCGTTCTGACAATCCTGGTCTACCTGGTCCTGATGCCCATGCTGGTGTTCTTCTTCCTCAAGGACAAGGACATCATCCTGCGTTGGTTCACGAGCTTCATGCCCAGCGACCGCGGGCTCGCCGACATGGTCTGGCTCGAAGTCGATCGCCAGATCGCCAACTACGTGCGTGGCAAGTTCTGGGAGATCATCATCGTGTGGGCCGCGACCCTGCTGGCCTTCGCCTACTTCGGACTCCAATATGCCATGTTGCTCGCGGTGCTGGTCGGGCTGTCGGTGGTGATCCCGTACGTCGGCGCGACCGTGGTGACGTTTCCGGTGGTGATGGTCGCCTGGTTCCAGTGGGGCTGGGGACCGGATTTCATCTGGGTGACCGTCGCCTACCTGGTGATCCAGGCATTGGACGGCAACGTGCTCGTGCCCCTGCTATTCGGCGAGGTGGTCAACCTGCACCCGATCGCGATCATCGTCGCGATCCTGGTGTTCGGCGGCCTGTGGGGATTCTGGGGGGTGTTTTTCGCGATCCCGCTCGCGACACTCGTCAATGCCGTGCTGCGTGCCTGGCCAAAGCGCAAGATCCTGCCGCGGGCGGCGCCGGTCTGAGTCCGCGCCTCGGTCAATGTGTTCGATCTGGCGTGATCCGCGCGCGACCGGCACGAACGGCCGCGCGACCGGGAAGAGTGGCGCTCCAGCCCGCCGGGACGTGTCGACGCCACCGGGGACCGGGTAACTCACCTGCAGGGGTCAACTCTTGGTGGTCTTGATCCCGAGCAGGGCATAGGGCGGGCACCATCCGATCAGGGCGGTGAGCAGCGGTACGAGTCCGACAGCACCCCACCAGTTCTGGTTCATGTAACCCCAGACAATCAAGGCGACGCCGATGATGATGCGGATCACGCGGTCGATGCTTCCTACGTTCTTGGTCATGTCGGTTTCTCCGGATGGAATCGATGAATCTTCTGCTACGCGGCAAGGATACGTCGCGGGTTGCGGGTCGTCAGTGACTTAATCACACAGCGGTACGCCGCTACGCAGGCCGGTGGCGTCGATTACCTCGACCCGGCCGCGTCCAAGCTCTACCAGTCCGCGCTGTTCAAGGTCTTTCAGCATGCGGCTGACCACCTCGCGCGAGGTGCCGAGGTCGGCCGCGATCTGGCTGTGGGTCGTGTTGAGCACGGCGCGGCGCTGTTCGGCGTGACTGGCGAGGTAATCGGCGAGCCGGTCGTCCATGCGTCGAAATGCCACTTCTTCGACCAGTCCGATCACGTCGGCCAGGCGCATTGCCAACAGGCCCCAGAGGAAATTCCGCCACGCGTCCGACTGCATCAGCCAGGCGGTCACGCGGGATGCCGGCACCAGCACCGCGTCGATGTCCGATTCGACCGTCGCGTGGGCGGGAAAAGCACGGCCGCTCAGCATGCACGACGCGGTCAGGATGCAACATTCGCCGGGGTCGACCCGGTACAGGGTGATCTCACGGCCGGATTCGGCCAGCTTGAAGATCCGCGCGCAGCCCGACAGGAGCAATGCGAGGTGCGTGCAGCTGTCACCCTCGTTGCAGATCCGCCGGCCGGCGGGCAACGCGACCGCGTTGCCGCTCGCGGCGAGCTGCTCGACCAGGCGCCCATCGGCGGCGACGGCTGGATACAGTCCGGCGAGCCCGGCGGCTTGTTGCGCGTCGAGCATCGGCCGTCAGATCACGACCTGCGAGAAGTCGTAGTCCATGTTCTCGAGCGGGCGCTGGATGAAGTTTCCCTGCAGGAAATCGGCGCCCGAAGACCAGTGCAGATCGATACTGCGCGGATCGTCGATATTGGACACGATCACCTTGGCCGCGGCCTCGTGGGCCTGACGAATCACGTTGCTGATGACGTGTCGGTCGGCCTTCAGCAGGCGCGGGGCGATGTTGATGTAGTTGGCCTGCAGGAACCGCAGCACCTTGAACGCGGCATCCTTTTCAGGGAAGCGCGACAGCGACACCTCGACGTCCATCTCGCGCAGGGTGCGGATGTTCTGCTGGGCCACCTTAAGATCCTGAGAAAGATCCGGGAGGCTGTAGTCGATGACCAGACCGCTGCCAACCATCTGCCGGGCACGCAGCCTGCCGAGAAGCCAGGCCGGCATGTCGACGTTCATCGCACTGGGTGCCGATTGGTGGACGAAGATGCGGGTACGGCGCCCCGACTCACGCCGCTGCTTGAGGATGTTGAGCCCGCGTTCGAGTATCCACTCGTCGAGTTCGGTGCGCACGCCGGCTGAATCCGCCGCCTCGAGCATTGCCTGGCCGCCAATCAGATCGCCACTGGCGTTTTCCAGGCGCAGCACGACCTCATAGTTCTCGCTGCCGCGGGTCTGCAGATCCAGGAGGGGCTGGTACTGGATGACGAAAGCGTCGTCGCGGATCGCTGCTTTGACCCGCTGGGGCAGATCGTCATCCACTGGCTGCGGTGACTGCTCGTCCGCTTGCGCGACCGGTTCGTGGATGCGCAGGCCGCCCGCCGGTTCGGCTTCCTGGCATGCGGATCTGGACCTGGCGATCGCACCGTTGGCGTTTTCGATGTGGTCATCGATCAGGCACATCCCGATACAGGCACCGCCATGTGCGGCGCTTTCCGGCACCTGGCCCGCGATCTGGTCGCGAATCCGTTCGGCCAGTTCGGCCAGCGCCTGCTCGGATTCGCGTCGCGCCAACACACCGAAGGAATGGTCGTCGAGCCGTGCCGCAACGTCCGTCTCGCGCAGCTGAGTCGCAATGACCGTGCCCAGTTCCGACATCAGATGGTCGATTCCGCCGACACCGATCCGCGGCAGCAGCTGATCGAATCCACCCGGCTGCACGAACAAAACCGCCGTGGGCGAGGAGCGCAGCTCGTCGTCGATCGCGCCACCGACGCGGTCCAGAAAGTGCTGACGCGAAAACAGCCCGGTAACGCGGTCATGTTTCGGACGCTGCCCGGTTACCGCCAACAGCTGGCGTGCCCGGCGGATCCGCGTCTGCACCACGCCGAGCAGGTGTTTGGGCCGGATCGGTTTGGCCACGAAGTCATCGCCGCCAACGCTGAGCGCGGCGAGCTGCTTGTCGGTATTCTGCTCGCCGGAAAGAAATACGATCGGTATCGCCACGAACTCCTGGTGGTCGCGAATGATCGTCGTGAGTTCGATGCCGTTGACCTCCGGCATGTAGATATCCATCAGGATGAGGTCGGGATGGAACTCGCGCAGGCTTTCGATGACCTTGACCGGTTCAGTGACCTGGACCACCTCGATCCCCGCCTTGCGCATGATCGAGGCAGCAAAGTCGGCCTGCGTCGGGTCGTCTTCGACGAGCAGGACGCGAAACGGCTGCTCCGGCGTCGGGCTTGCCATGCCGCGGATGCGCGTTGCGACGGCCGCGGCGTCGAGTGGCGCCACCAGATAGCCGTCGCCACCTGCGCGTATCGCGTCGACGCGCAACTGCAGTGCCGTCGAGCGGCTGATGAAGATCAGCGGGATGTCGATCGACATGTGGCTGCGCAGGCGAATCAACTCGTCGGACAAAGGCCCCATCGACGGTAGCATCGAGGTGTCGGCGACGATCACCTTGGGCGGATGTGCCTGCAGGCGGTTGAGCAGCGCCTGGGTGTCCTGATGCACGTGCACATCGCAGCCTTGTGTGCGCAATGCCGCCACGATCTCGCCGACAGGGCCGTCTTCGTCTCCGAGGACGAATATCGCTGCGTCACCCGAACCGCCCTCGAGTTCCACTTCGGTGGATGCGGTGATGTTGGCGGCGGTGTTGAGCGCCCGCACCAGCCCGGCGATCGCACTGATCTGCGACGCGTCGGGCACGATGTCGGAACCCACATACGAACTCAGATAGACCTCGAGCGAAAAGACACTCTCGTTCAACTGGAACAGCGAGAAATCCTTGCTGGACTCGGAAATTTCCTGAATGCGACCGTACAGGCTCTCGAGCGCGGACGGGTCCCAGTTGCCGTTTTCGAGTCTCGACCAGATCTCCTCGATTGCGGCGATGCGTTTGGGCAGCTGCCGCAGGAATGCGTCGCGTCCGTTACCGTCTCGATTGTCCGAATCGCCCGTCGGTGGCGTCATTGGCTGCGCTTCTCGTTGCCCGAATGTTCCCGAGGTTCTCTGATTCCGGGCCGGCTAACACCGGCACTTCACCAACGATATGCTATGTGTCGTTGGTCTGCCACAATGATACATGCTGACGCGCCGTTTCGATCCGCTGGAGACCAATATCGCCAGGCGCACCGGAGATCCGTCGATTCGTGAACCCGCCCGACCTACAAGCCGCCACCTCGCCAGTGGAGCCCGCCGGTGTCGAGCCGGCACTACAGGCCCTTATCGGCATCGAGAGCTTGAAGAACAGCGCGCGTCTGGCCGGCCTGTCCGGTGGTGTGCTGCTGCTGCTGATCGGGCTGGTGGCGTGGCCGGTTGCCGGCGTGAGCCGACTCGGCAGCTACTGGCTGATCTGGGCGGCGATTCCGGCAATGATGGCCGCATTTGTCGGGCCGCTGGTTGGCAGACAGCTCCTCAGCCGGCAGTCGCTGACCCGCTGGCGCCTCGCGCTGGTTGCGGTCATGACGCTGAGCAGCTCGGCCTGGGCGTTTGCATCCGCGATTGCGATCGGAGCCGCAACACCGTCGGTCGTGCTGTTGGTCGTCGCCTGGCTGGCCCTGTCGGTGTCATTGCTGCCCAGTCTGTCCTGGATACCCGGGTTGGTGATGCAGCTGGCGGTACAGCTGTTGCTGACGTCGGCGTTCCTGTTTGTAACTGACCGCGATCTGCATGCCTTTCTGTTGCCGCTCGGCCTGTGGGTATCGCTGGCCTTCCTGGCGCTGATGGCCGCGGTTTACGCCCGTCGTGTCGACCTGATCAGAGCCGACGTGCAGTTCATGCACTTCGAGGCATCGGAACTGCAAAAGCAGCTCGAGGAAGCAGGCAAGGCATTGGACGATGCCGAAGAGCAGCGCGTCACGCTCGAAGATGAATTGTCGGAGATCCTGCACCTGGCGGAAGACGCCAGCCGCGCCAAGACCGAATTCCTGGCCACGATGAGTCATGAAATTCGTACGCCGCTGAACGGCATTCTGCCGATCCTCGAGATGCTTCTCGATTCCCGCCTGAGCCCGGAGCAGGTCCGTATGGTACGCACCGCGCAGGGGTCGTCGCGCCACCTGCTGCGCATCATCAACGACATCCTGGACTTCGCCAAGGTGGAGTCGGGCAAGCTGCAGCTCGAGACGATCGAAATCGACGTGCGAGAGCTCATAGACGCCGTCACCGAGCTGATGAGCGGCAGTGCGCGCAATCACAATCTCAAGCTGAGCGCCAGCGTCGCCGACAACGTGCCGCGGGTCGTGCGCGGCGATCCGATACGTTTGCGCCAGGTGTTGATCAATCTTGTCAGCAATGCGATCAAGTTCACCGAAGAGGGTGGGATCCGGATCGAGGTGTCTCAGGGGCAGACCAGCCAGAAGGAGGTCGAGTTGCTGTTCGCCGTCGCCGACACCGGCATCGGCATGTCGACCGAGACCTCGGACCGGCTGTTTCAGTCGTTTACCCAGGCTGACGCATCGACGACACGCAAACACGGTGGGACGGGCCTCGGTCTCGTGATCTGTAAGCGCCTGGTGGAGCTGATGGGCGGCAAGATCGGGGTGCGCTCGACGATGGGGCAGGGTTCGACATTTTGGTTCCTGGTGCCGCTGCGCAAATCGGTGATGGAGGTGCCGTCCGCACGACGCGATCTCAATGGCGTTCGCATCCTTTCGCTTATCGGCGACGCTGCGGTTGCTGCGAAGGTGAGCGCGATGTTGCGCGACTGGGGGATTGTCGAGGAGGCCTGCGTCGAACCGTCGGATGCCGCGGCGAAGCTGCACGCGATGGCGATGTTGGGTGCGAGCTGGAACTATGAACTGGTCCTGATCGACGCCAGCGGATTCGAACAGCGGTTGCCCGGCCTGCTCGCCGATATTCGCAGCATGGAGTCCATGCAGCGTGTCCACATCGTCGTGGCCGTTCGTTCGGAGAGTCTTGCGCAAAGGCTCAAGCGCGAGTTCAAGGTGCTGGTCGTCGCCGACGCGTTCCGACCGGAGCCATTGCGACGAATGCTTCATCGCTTGTTCGACGTGGAGAGTCAGCATTTCGCCAATGTCGATCTGCGCGTCGACGATGTCTACGATGATCTGAACGTGTCGATCGCGGACCTGCCGCTGGCCGACGCCGAGGGTGCGTCATCGGCGGCAACATTCGCCGGGAGGGTTCTGCTGGTCGAGGACAACCCGGTCAACCTGGGCGTGGTGCGCAAGGCGCTCAGCAAGTTCGGCCTGAGCTGCGAGACCGCGACCGATGGCCGCGACGCCTTGAGCCTGTTCAAGCACGAATCGTTCAGCATGGTGTTCATGGACTGCCAGATGCCGGTCATGGACGGATTCGAGGCGACACGAGCGATGCGGGCGTTCGAAGAGGAGCAGGGCGTGCCGGCGACGCCCATCGTCGCAATGACGGCAAACGCAATGGCGGGGGATCGTGAAAAGTGCCTGGAGTCCGGTATGGACGACTATCTGGCCAAGCCGGTCGCGTTGCATGAACTGCGCGATTGCGTCGGTAAGTGGATCGATGTCCGTGGCGACGTGCGACCAGTCGATCAGCACCCCGGTCAACATTCCTCGAATGCGGCCGACACCACCGCCATGCCACCCGTACTCGATCAGAAGGTACTCAGCGAACTGCGTGAGATCATGGAAGACGACTATGTGAGTCTGTTGCGGACGTATCTGCGCAATGCGCCGCAACTGCTCGGGGCGATCCGCGTGGCGATCGCCCGCGACGACGTGGAGGCGGTCGTGATCCCGGTGCATTCGCTGAAATCGAGCAGTGCCAACGTAGGCGCAATGGACCTGTCGGCGCTCGCGCGCGACATGGAAAAGCAGGCGCGTTCGGGCGACATCGGCGCTGTCAGGCGTGCGTTTCCGGCGATCGAGTCCGCGTTCCTCGATGCCGAGGCGGCGTTGCAGCAACAGGTTGCCAGCGCCAGCGCGGCCTGAGCACCCGGTAGGTCGCGACGGCTGCGGTCAAAGCGCCTCGGACGCGAAATCGGCCAGCCGCGAGCGCTCGCCCCGCAACAGCGTGATATGGCCGCCATGCGGCCAATTCTTGAAACGGTCGACGACGTAAGTCAGACCGGATGTCGTTTCGGTCAGGTAGGGCGTATCGATCTGCGCGACGTTGCCGAGGCAGACGATCTTGGTTCCCGGGCCCGCACGCGTGATCAGCGTCTTCATCTGCTTCGGCGTCAGGTTCTGTGCCTCATCGAGGATGATGTACTTGTTCAGGAAGGTGCGCCCGCGCATGAAGTTCAGCGAGTGGATGCGGATCCGTGAACGGAGCAGGTCGTCGGTTGCCGCACGGCCCCACTCACCGCCTTCGGTCTGCGTCAGCACCTCCAGATTGTCCATCAGCGCCCCCATCCAGGGCGTCATCTTTTCCTCCTCTGTGCCGGGGAGAAAACCGATGTCCTCGCCGACCGGGACGGTGACACGTGTCATGATGATTTCGCGGAAGCGGTTCTGGTCGAGCACCTGGGCGAGTCCGGCGGCGAGTGCGAGCAGGGTCTTGCCGGTGCCGGCCGTGCCCAGCAGCGACACGAAGTCGATGTTTGGGTCCATGAGCAAGTTGAGCGCGAAATTCTGCTCGCGGTTGCGGGCGCTGATGCCCCATACCGAGTGTTTGCTCGAGCGGTAATCGTTGACCAGCTCGATCAGCGCACCTTGCTCGTCGTTCTCACGGACGATCGCCTCGAACGGCTGTTCGCCTTCCATGTAGAGGCACTGGTTGACGTACCAATGCTCGATGTCGGGGCCCTTCACCCGGTAGAACGTGTGTCCACCCTCCTGCCAGGAATCCATGTCCTTGCTGTGCGAATCCCAGAAACTCGCCGGCAGTTCGGCTTCGCCGGAATACAGCAGGTTGACGTCGTCGAGCACCTGGTCGTTGTGGTAGTCCTCGGTATGGATACCGATGACCGCCGCCTTGATGCGCAGGTTGATGTCCTTCGAAACCAGCGTGACATGCCGGTGCGGCGCCATGTCGGCGAGCGCCAGTGCCGTGCCGAGGATATTGTTGTCGGGCGTATTGCCTGGCAGCGTCTGCGGCAACTGCTTCGGCTGCAGCTGGGTCTGGAAGAACAGGTGCCCGCTGGCGTCGTCGGTGACACCGTTTTCCAGCTGCTTGGCCGTGCTCGGCAGCGGCAGGCCGGAGTCGATGTCCTGTTTCGACGCCGACTGCATGAGCTGGTCGAGGAAGCGGCTTACCTGGCGCGAGTTTCGCGCCACCTCGGAGGTGCCCTTCTTCGCGCGGTCGAGCTCTTCGAGAACGACCATCGGCAGGAAGATGTCGTGTTCCGCGAAGCGAAAGATCGCCGTCGGATCATGCATCAGCACGTTGGTGTCGAGGATGAATATCTTCTTGTCGCCGCGCGATTTGATGCCCATGTCGTGTCCGGTTTCGGGAATGCGGTGGAGTTACTTGGCGAGTGACTTGACGGCCTCGAGGACCTCGTCGACGTGTCCCTTGACCTTGACGCCGCGCCACTCGTGGCGCAGCCGGCCCTCGGCGTCGATCAGGAAGGTGCTGCGCTCGATGCCGCGCACCTGTTTGCCGTACATGTTTTTCATCTTGATGACGCCGAATGCGTCACACAGGATTTCGTCGGCGTCGGCAACGAGATCGAACGGGAAATCCTGTTTGGACTTGAAGTTCTCCTGCGCCTTCAGGCTATCGCGTGAGGCGCCGAGGATGGCGCACGATTGTCGGCGGAACTTTGCGAACGCCGCTTTGAAGTCGAGCCCTTCCTGCGTGCAGCCGGGCGTGCTGGCTTTCGGATAGAAGTACAACACCAGCGGCTTGCCGCGGTAGTCGCCCAGGTTCGCGGTCCTGTCCCCGGTCAGATGCAACGCGACTTTCGGGACTTTCTTGCCGGGGCTCAGTTCTGCCATTGCGGGCGTACCTCGCGGGACATTTGTCAGCCCTTTATGGGCTCCAGGACGGCGTCGATGTTCATGCTGTCGCAAAAGTCCATGAACTCGTCGCGCAGGGCGGCGATATGGATATTGGCCGGAATGCCGATGTTCATGCGCACCGAGAACATCGGCGTGCCGGTATGTGCGGCAGCGTAGGAACTGGTCGTCATGTCCTCGATGTTGATGTTCTTTTCACTGAAGAAGCTCGCCAGGCTGTAGACGATGCCGGGGTGGTCGAGCGCGACCACGTCGACGCCGTATGGCAGCAGGTTGGCGTTGCCGCTGCGTTCCTCGGTGCGCTTGGTGACGATCGTCAGGCTGAGGCGCTGCTCGAGTTCGCCGACCTGGTCGTCGAGCTTGGCCAGCTGGTTCCACGGGCCCTCGACCAGCAGCAGGATCGCGAACTCGCCGCCGAGCACGGTCATGCGGCTGTCGGTGATGTTGCAGTCGAGTTCGTAAATCGCCTTCGACAGCGCGTTGACGATGCCGGGGCGATCCTTGCCCAGGGCCGAAATCACGAGATGGCTGTTTTTTGCTGGCATGGGGCCCGAGGGTCTGTTCGTGGGACAGGGGCGAGTTTACTGCGGTGCGGATCGCTTGTCTCGGGCGCCGAGGTGCCTGTATCAGTCGTCGATCTCGGCATCGCGCAGGGCCTTGGCAGCCGCCTCGGGACTGACCGTGCTGACGAACAGGCCCGAGCCCAATTCGAAGCCGGTCGGAATACTCGTGCGTGGACAGATCTCGATGTGCCAGTGATAACTGTCGCTGCAGTCGCCGTATTCGCCGCCATGCGGTACCGAATGCAGGAAGAAGTTGTACTGCACGCCGCCCACGACCCGGTCCAGGCGCGCCATCGTGCGCTTGAGCACACGCGCGAAATCCGCCAGGTCCGCGGCATCGGCGCGCAGGAAATCGGCCTCGTGGTGCAAGGGCAGGATATGGATCTCCCACTCGAAGCGGCTGGCGAAAGGCTTGATCGCGATGAAGCGTTCGCCACGTTCGACGACGTATTGCCCGACGTTGATCTTGCGCCGGATCTGCCCCGACTCGCGGTCGTAGATCGTGGCCTCGTAGGTCAGTGCCTCGTCGATCAGCGAGCAGAACACGCAGTGGTTGTACTTGCGCCGGTAGTCGCGGCTGTGCTGGACCTCGTTCTGGACGTTCTCCGGCACCACCGGCGTTGCGATGATCTGGCTGTGCGTGTGCGCGATGCTGGCGCCCGCGGCCGGTCCGAAGTTCTTGAATATCAGCACGTATTTGAGGCGCGGGTCGGAGGCGTACAGTTCGTCCATGCGCTGCTGGTAGACGCCAAAAAGATCCGCCAGGTGCTGCTGGCTCATCTCGTGCAGCGCGATGCCGTGACTGGGATTGTCGATCACGACCTCGTGGCGGCCGTAACCGTCGATGACCTGCTGCAGACCGAACGCGATATTGGTCTGCGAGCGGTCGTCGCCGAGCACCGGGTACAGGTTGGGCACGATCCGGATCTGCCAGTCACCCTGTGCCGGGAAGGACCGGATCTGGGGTGGTGTGCGTTCCTCGTTGCCACGACAGAACGGGCAGGCTTCCACGTGCGCGCGGGTGTCCCGATCGACCTTTTCCTCGGCCTTCTTGGGCCGCATGCCGCGCGCAGTCGCGACCAGCACCGATTCGGTCGGCACGATCGGATTGATCCGAATCTCCCGCAAGCTGTCACCTGAATCGCTCATCACCACGCCCGGTCCCTGCCGATGCCCGCTTTCTAATGGGAGCCGCCGCCTGCCTCAAGCTGACCGTGTTAATAGGGGTATCGAACGCGCGCCGGCAGGTTGGCCGTATTGGCACCGCAAAAGCCGGCGCGATAGAATGCAACGCTTGATCCGACGCGGAGTTTCCGGATGATCCAGGGCAGTCTGGTCGCCATCGTTACCCCGATGCACGCCGATGGCGGCGTCGACGAACAGGCATTTCGCCGACTGATCGACTGGCACGTGGAGCAGGGTACCGACGCGATCGTCGCCGTCGGAACGACCGGCGAGTCTGCGACCCTCGATGAGCACGAGCACTGCGCGGCGATTGCGCTGGCGGTCGAACAGACCGCAGGCCGGATCCCCGTCATCGCCGGCACCGGGGCCAACTCCACCAGCGAGGCGATTTCGCTGACACGCTGCGCGCTGGACGCGGGCGCGGATGCCTGCCTGCTGGTCACACCCTACTACAACAAGCCGACCCAGGAAGGGTTGTACCGCCACCACCGTGCGGTCGCCGAGGCGGTCCCGATCCCCCAGGTCCTGTACAACGTGCCCGGCCGCACTGCGGTTGACATGCTGCCGGAGACGGTCGCGCGCCTGGCCGAAATCGACAACATCGTCGGGGTCAAGGAAGCCACCGGCAAACTCGACCGCATCACCCGCCTGCGCGAGCTCAGCGGTGCCGACTTCGCGGTCTACAGCGGCGACGACGCGACCGCCCGCGAGGCGATGCTGCTGGGTGCCAACGGCGATATTTCGGTCACCGCAAACGTTGCGCCGGCGGCAATGCACGCGATGTGCGTCGCGGCGCTGGCCGGCGACCGGACGCGGGCCGAGGAATTGGACCGGCCCCTGTCGGGCCTGCACCGCGAGCTGTTTGCCGAGTCGAACCCGATCCCGGTGAAATGGGCCTTGGCCGAGATGGGCATGATCGAGACAGGGATCCGGCTCCCGCTGACCTGGCTGGCCGACGCTTACCATGTCCAGGTGCGCGACGCGATGCGACAGGCCGGCATCAGCATTTGACCAGAAGACCAGCGAATGCGCAGCGCCGCCGGCGGATGCGCGGGAACCCGAACATGACAAGCGAGCCGTTGCTGAAAGTCGTAATCGTCCTGTCCACCGTGCTGTTGAGTGCATGCGGCGGCGTCACGGTCGACGACGTGTTGCCTGACAAACAGGTGGAGTACAAGCGCGAGCGCCAGGCCGAGCGCAACCTGGAGATCCCGCCAGACCTGACAACCGACCGCATCAACGACCGTATGAGCGTGCCGGACAACTTCGGCGGCGTGTCGACCAGCTACTCGGAATACGTGACCGACCGCAAGCTGCGCGGGGCCGACGCCGGTGTGCAGCAGGCCGCGTCCAGCAGCGTGCTGCCGGCGATCAAGAACGTCGAGGTGCGGCGCGACGGCGATGTGCGCTGGCTGGCCGTCGACGCGCCGGTCGCCGAGGTGTGGCAGCGCATCATCGACTTCTGGCAGGACAGCGGCATCCTGATGGTCGAACAGGACCCCGGCGTGGGCATCATGCGCACCTCGTGGCTGGAAAACCGCGCCAACATCTCCCGCGACTTCATCACGGACACCTTCCGCAAGGTGCTCGACGGCTTCTACGAGGCGGGCACGCGCGACCAGTACCGGGTGCGCCTGGAGCGCGCGGAAAATGGTGGCACCGAGGTGTACCTGACCCACTACGGCATGGAGGAGCAGGTACTCAAGGGCTCGACCGGGGATGTGGAGCGAACGGTATGGGTACCGCGAGAGCGTGATCCGGGTCTCGAGGTCGAGATGCTGCGCCGCATGATGGTGTACTTTGGTGCCGCCGACGAGCGCGCGCGCGTGCAGCTGGCGAGCGGCAACCGCAATGCGCCGTCGCGTTCGCAGCTGGTCAACACCGGCACGGGCGCCGAGCTGCGCATTGATGAGAGCTTCAGCCGCGCGTGGCGCCTGATTGGTCTGGCGCTGGATCGGGTAGGGTTCGCGGTCGAGGACCGCGATCGCTCGCAAGGCATCTACTACGTCCGTTACAACGATCCGTCCAAGGAGGAAGCGGACGAAGGCTGGTTGTCGAAGCTGGCGTTCTGGTCGGATGACAAGGACGTAGACAAGATCAACCGTTACCAGGTCAAGGTGAATTCGGATGATGCCCAGACCTCGGTCACGGTCAACAACGAACAGGGCCAGCGCGACGGGTCGCCTACCGCAGTGCGCATACTGACGCTGTTGAAAGAGCAGATCCGCTGACCAATGTGCTTCCGCTTTGCGTCGCTTGGCAGCGGCAGTCGCGGCAATGCGACGTTGGTCGAGGCCGGCGCGACGCGCGTGCTGGTCGATTGCGGCTACCCGATGCGCGAGTTCGTCGCGCGCTGCGAGCGCCTGGGGTTCGATCCGACGTCGCTGTCCGCAATCCTGGTGACCCACGAGCACGGCGACCACATGCGCGGCGTTGGCGCCGTGTCGCGACGCTTCGGCATCCCGGTGTGGATGACCCATGGCACCTGGCGTGCGGCTGACTTCGGCAGCATCAATTCGCTGAACCTGTTTGCGGCGCACGCCGGCGTGTTCGGCATCGGCGATCTCGCCGTGACCCCGGTGCCGGTACCGCACGATGCTCGCGAGCCGACCCAGTTCGTGTTCGACCACCGCGGTGCACGCCTCGGCCTGCTGACCGACCTCGGCAGCATCACGCCACGCGTGGTGCAGGCGTTCGACGGCGTCGACGCGCTGCTGCTTGAATGCAATCACGACAGCGACATGCTGGAACGTGGTCCCTATCCGCCGAGCCTGCAGGCACGCGTCGGCGGCAGATTCGGCCACCTGAACAACGCCCAGGCGGCGGCGTTTCTGCGCAGCATCGACCACACCCGCCTGCGTCATCTCGTGGCTGCCCACCTGAGCGAAAAGAACAATTCACCCGAGCTCGCCCGACGGGCGCTGCTCGGGGTGTCGGAGTGCCTGCGTGACTGCCTGAGCCTGCTGATGCAGGACGAGATCAGCGACTGGTTCGCGATCGCGACCTGATCCTGGATTCCATGCTTCTGGCAAACCGACGATGAAACGGGTCGAGGCGGGCCTGCTGCCATGTTCTGCCGCGCGCAGTCCGAGTATCATTTCGGTCCCTCGGTCAGGCCGGTAGTTTTGTTGGGGATTCCATGCTGACACTGCGCGGCGCACCCGCTCTCTCCGAATTCCGTCTGCGCAAGCTCACGGCGCAGCTGCACACCCAGCTCGGCATCGAACCCGGTGTCGCTGCGGTGTTCGTTCATTTCGTCGAGACCGACGGCGACCTGGATGCCGCCGAGCATGCGGTACTGGAGCGACTGCTCGAATACGGGCCGGCGCACGCCGACAGCGGCGATGACGGTCGCCTGTTCCTGGTCTTGCCGCGGCCCGGAACCATCTCGCCCTGGTCGAGCAAGGCGACCGACATCGCCCACAATTGCGGGTTAAAGCGCATCGTGCGCATCGAGCGCGGCGTCGCCTTTCGTGTCACCGGGCTGCGATCGGACACCGATGCCGCCGCTGTCGCCGACACGTTGCACGATCGCATGACCCAGGTCGTGTTCGACGACATGCAGCGTGCCGAACACCTGTTCCATCATGCGACGCCGCGGCCGTTCAGCCGTGTCGACATCCTCGCCGGCGGACGTGACGCGTTGTTGACCGCGAACGGTGAACTCGGTCTGGCATTGTCCGACGACGAGATCGATTACCTGGTCGACAGCTTCAGCGCGCTGGGCCGCAATCCGAGCGACGTCGAACTGATGATGTTCGCGCAGGCCAACTCGGAGCACTGTCGACACAAGATCTTCAACGCCGACTGGACCGTCGACGGCGTACAAGAGCCGCACTCGCTGTTCGCGATGATTCGCAACACGACCGAGTGCTCGCCCGACGGTGTGTTGTCGGCCTATCGCGACAACGCCGCCGTAATCCGTGGCAGCGACGGCTATCGCTTCTACCCCGATCCCAGGAGCGGCGTCTACGGTCGCCACGACGAGCGCATCGACATCCTGATGAAGGTCGAGACGCACAACCATCCGACCGCGATCTCGCCCGATCCGGGTGCGGCCACCGGCGTTGGCGGCGAGATCCGCGACGAGGGCGCGACCGGGGTCGGTGCCAAGCCGAAGGCGGGGCTGTGTGGGTTTTCGGTGTCGAACCTGCGTCTGCCCGGTGCCGAACAGCCGTGGGAAGAGGACTTCGGCAAGCCCGACCGTATCGTGACCGCGCTCGACATCATGCTCGAGGGACCGATCGGCGCGGCCGCGTTCAACAACGAGTTCGGACGCCCGAACCTGCTCGGCTATTTCCGCACCTTCGAGGAGCGCGTGCCGGGTCCCGATGGCGACGAACTCCGTGGTTACCACAAGCCGATCATGCTGGCCGGCGGCCTCGGCAACATCCGCGACGGTCACGTCGAGAAGCAGAATTTTCCGGCCGGTACGCCACTGGTTGTGCTCGGCGGTCCGGCGATGCTGATCGGACTGGGCGGCGGTGCCGCGTCGTCGATGGCATCGGGCAGTTCAGCCGAGGATCTCGACTTCGCGTCGGTACAACGCGCCAATGCGGAGATGGAGCGCCGCTGCCAGGAGGTCATCGATCGCTGTTGGCAGCGCGGTGACGACAACCCGGTTTTGTTCATCCACGACGTCGGCGCAGGCGGCCTGTCGAACGCGCTGCCGGAGTTGGTGCACGATGCCGCGCGTGGCGGCCATTTCGAGTTGCGCGACGTGCCCAACGACGACCCGGGCATGTCGCCGATGGAGATCTGGTGCAACGAGGCCCAGGAGCGCTACGTGCTCGCCGTTGCGCGCGAACGCCTGGCCGAGTTCGAGGCCTTGTGTGTGCGCGAGCGCTGTCCTTATGCCGTGGTTGGCGAGGCCACCGACGAGGAACGCCTGGTACTCGGTGACCGCCATTTCGACGCACGTCCGATCGATATGCCGATGCCGCTGCTGTTCGGCAAGCCGCCGCGCATGCACCGCGATGTGACCAGCGCCGCGCCGGCGCTGCGTCCGCTCACGCTCGACGGAGTCGATGTGGATCAGGCCGCGTCGCGCGTGTTGCGCCTGCCGACCGTCGCCAACAAGAGCTTCCTGATCACGATCGGCGATCGCAGCATCACCGGTATGGTCGCGCGTGACCAGATGGTCGGGCCGTGGCAGGTGCCGGTTGCCGATGTCGCGGTGACGATCGCCGATTACGACGGCTATAGCGGCGAGGCGATGAGCATGGGGGAACGCACCCCGCTGGCGCTGATCGATGCCGCCGCGAGCGGTCGCATGGCGGTCGGCGAGGCGCTGACCAACATCGCCGCGTCACGTATCGATAACATTGGCGACATCAAATTGTCGGCGAACTGGATGGCGGCCGCCGGGCATCCGGGCGAGGACGCCCGACTGTACGAAACGGTGCACGCGGTGGGTCTCGAACTGTGCCCCGCGCTCGGCATCGCAGTGCCGGTCGGCAAGGACTCGATGTCGATGAAGACCGTATGGCAGAGTGGGGGCGAGCGCCGCAGCATGACCGCGCCACTGTCGCTGATCGTGTCGGCCTTCGCGCCGACGAGCGACGTGCGCCGGACGTTGACACCGCAACTGCGTCGCGACTTCGGTGACACCGACCTGGTGCTGATCGACCTCGGCCGCGGACGCAACCGTCTCGGCGGTTCGGCGCTGGCACAGGTGTTCCGACAGATCGGTAACCGGGTGCCCGACCTCGAGGACCCGCAACGTCTGCGTGCACTGTTCGACGCGGTCCAGGAACTCAACCGCGACGGCCTGCTGCTTGCGTATCACGACCGCTCCGACGGCGGCTTGTTCGTGACCCTGGTCGAGATGGCATTTGCCGGGCGCTGCGGTCTCGACATCGATCTGGCCGGACTCGGCGACGACGATCTCGCCGTACTGTTCAACGAGGAACTCGGTGCAGTGCTGCAGGTGCGCCACTGTGACAGCGATGACGTGCTGAACGTCCTCGAAGGGGCAGGCCTCGGCGACTGCTGCCAGCTGATTGGCACCGTGCGCGACGATGATGCGATCCGCGTGGTTCACGGTGACCGCGACGTGTTCACCGGCACGCGCGCCCGGCTGCAGCAGGCCTGGTCGGAGACCACGCTGCAGATGCAGTCGCTGCGCGATGACCCCGAGTGCGCACGCGAGGAGTTCGCGCGCATCGATACGCCCGATCCCGGGTTGTCGGTTAAGCTGGGCTTCGACCACAACGACGACGTCGCCGCGCCGTTCGTCGAACAACATCGACCGCGAGTTGCGATCCTGCGCGAGCAGGGCGTCAACGGCCAGATCGAGATGGCCGCGTCGTTCAACAAGGCCGGTTTCGAATGCGTCGACGTGCACATGTCCGACATCCTGTCCGGGCGACATACGCTGAGCGGTTTCCAGGGCCTGGTCGCATGTGGCGGGTTCAGCTACGGCGACGTGCTCGGGGCCGGCGAGGGCTGGGCCAAGTCGATCCTGTTCAATGCCCGGGCGCACGACCAGTTCAGCGCGTTCTTCGATCGCCAGGACACCTTCAGCCTCGGCGTTTGCAACGGGTGTCAGATGTTGTCGAACCTGAAGTCGCTGATTCCGGGCGCCGAACACTGGCCGCATTTCGTCCGCAACCGTTCGGAACAGTTCGAGGCGCGCTTCGTCATGGTCGAGGTGCTCGATACGACCTCGATTCTGCTCGACGGCATGGCTGGCTCGTGCATGCCGATCGCGGTCGCGCACGGTGAGGGGCGTGCCGAGTTCCGCGATGACGCACATCTCGATCGCGTCCGGCAACAGGTTGCGGTGCGGTATGTCGAAAACACCGGCGGCGCCGCGGTGCGCTATCCGGCCAACCCGAACGGTTCGCCCGAAGGTATCGCCGGCCTGTGCAGCGGCGATGGCCGGGTCACGATCATGATGCCGCATCCGGAGCGTGTGGTGCGCGCGGTGCAGAATTCGTGGCGACCGGACGGTTGGCTGGAGGACGCACCCTGGCGGCGTCTGTTCCGCAATGCGCGGCGATGGCTCCGATGAACGACGCACTGGCCGACCTGCAGGAGCGGTTCGCCCACCAGGAACTGGCGATCGAAGCGCTGAACGACGTCGTCGTGCGCCAGGGTCGGGCGATCGACGCGTTGCGCGCTGAACTCGACGAGGTCAAGCGCGAACTGCGCGCGCTGCGGCCGTCGCCTGTCGGCGGTGAAGCGGCCGACGAACCGCCGCCACCGCATTACTGAAGACGGGCCGGACATTCCGTGGCTACCTATTGTTGCGGAGCGCAACCTTGAACGCCGACCGCCGCCGCATTGCATTGTATGCGGCAACCGTTTTCGTCAGCTCGGCATTGTTGCTCGTGCTCGAGATCGTCGCCGCACGCCTGATCGCGCCGCATGTCGGCGTGTCGCTGTACACCTGGTCGGCCGTGATCGGCGTTGTACTGGCAGGTTTGTCGATCGGCAATGCGATCGGTGGCGCCTGGGCCGACAGGCGCGCCAGCACGGACTCCGCCGCCGGCGTATTGATCGCATCTGGGTTCGCCGCATTGGCGATACCGTGGCTGCTGGTCGCGACCGCGGCCCGCCTGCACGAGATGCAATTGTCCATCCTCAGCACCAGCCTGGCGTTGGTGCTGGTGCTGTTCTTCCTGCCGGCGCTGCTGATCGGCATCGTCACGCCGCTGCTGACCACGCTGGCGCTGCGCTGCAGCCGGCGCACCGGGCACATCGTCGGCATGATGCACGCCCTGGGGGCGACCGGCAGTATCGTCGGCACGTTCGCCGCCGCGTGGTGGTTGATACCGGTGCTGGGTTCACGGGACGTGGTGCTGACGAGCGGCGGATTGCTGCTGTTATGCGGCCTGGTGTTGTTGCGGCCTGTCGCGAGCCCGACCCGCGCGATGGCCGGGGCGCTGGTCCTGGCGGTCGCGGCGGCGTCGCTGTGGGTCGTCGTCGCGACCCCGGCGCTGGCCTCACCGTGCGAACGGGAGAGCAGCTATTTCTGCATCCGCACCGTCGACGAAGGCGAACACCCGCAACTCGGTCGCGTCCGCAGCCTCGTGCTCGATCATCTGCTGCACGGTACGAACGTGGAGAATGACGGCACCTACCTCGAGGCACCTTATGTTCAACTGATGCAGGAGTTGATGTGCCGTCACCATCACGACAAGGCCAGCCTGCGCGCATTCTTCATCGGTGGCGGCGCCTACACCCAGCCGCGTGCGCTGTGGCTGGCGTCGATGCCGGTCGACATTACCGTTGCCGAGCTCGATCCGGCGGTTACCGCGACCGCGCGTGAGGAGCTGTTCGTCGACGACAGCACGATGCACGTGATCCACGGCGACGCGCGCGCGACGCTCGCGCGGCTGCCCCCCGGTGAGCGCTTCGACATCATCGTCGGCGACGCCTTCCATGATGTTTCGGTGCCGTATCACCTGGTCACACGCGAGTTTGCCGCGCAGCTGCGCGGGCGCCTCGACCGGGACGGCATCTACGTGCTCAATCTGGTCGATACCTTTCCAACCGGTCGGCTCGCGCGGGCGCTGGTGAAGACGCTGCAATCCGAGTTCTCGCACGTCGACGTCTGGCTGCACGATGTGCCGCTGAGCGAGACCCGCGTGACCTATGTGATCAGCGCATCGAATGCGCCGACCCCGCTTGCCGGTAACGGCGATCGCCTGCGCGGCGTGACGCGTCCGACACGCAGCTGGGAGCGGGTCACGCAGCGGCTGCAGGGCCCGGCGCCGGGCGATGACGGCGTGCCGCTGCTGACCGACGACAACGCACCGGTGGAACAGCTGATCTCATCGCTGTTCACGACCGGCGTCGGGCAGTGACGGCGGCCCCGGTCAATCCGGTATCTCGACATAGTCCGGCGACAGCATCGGTTCATCGGCGGCGGTTGACGTGGTCGGCAGCGTGCGCCGCAGGCGGGCCTCGACCAGTGCGGCGGTGATCGCCGCCTCGTCGAGTACGCACGGATACAGGGGCAACTGCTCGGCCACGCGAACGGCATGGCGGCAGGCGGCCGCTTCGAGATGCGTGCGTTCGGCGACGCTGAGGTCCGGCAGCTGCAGCAGGGCGGGGGACTGCCAGTGCAGCAGTGCATCCAGCAGCGGTCGCTGGTCGGCGTCGAGCGCACGACGGTCGATCAACAGACGCGGGAAGGCATCGGCGTCGAATGCCGTCGCGCCTTCGCCGGGCGGCTTGCCGCTGCCGTCGACACAGCGCTCGTACCAGCGTGCCAGCGGCTGCCCGCCAGCGAGTTCCGCGACTCGTGCGAACAGCGTGCGCGCCGCGGCCGATTCCGCCATGCAGGCCTGCCCCGGGGTCCAGCGCGGTGGCGGTGAATCGCGACAATCCAGTTCGGAACATGCGGAGGCGATCAGCGCCAGCGGTCGACGGGTGGCGGCATGCAGCAACCACAGTTCGAAGCGGTCGGCGAGCGCGAACGGCAGATCGTCCGCATGTCGGCGGACCGCCTCGAGCAGGTTTTCGCCTTCGGCACTGACTCGCCCGTCGAACGTGGGCATGCGGATCGGCGCACGCTGGAATCCATTGGCACTGGACCAGCTGCCGTACTTGACGTCGGGCACGCTGACAGAGGAATTGTCGACGCCGTCGAGATCGTCATACAGGCACTCGCCGCGCACGTACAGGGTCCAGTTGCGGCCATCGATCGTCGCCGCGTCGGCCCAGCGCGTCGCGACCGTGTGCATCACCCCGCGGAACGGACTCAGCATGCGTTGGCCGAAGCAGTGGACTGTTGCGTCGATGTCTGCTGTGCTCACCGCTCGTGGGCCAGGTGGATGGTTCTGTAACGCCCGGAGCCACCGTGCAGGTGCGAATCAAGGCGCGTTTTGCAGGTGATGGTTGTTCCCTTGCCAAAAAACGCAACGTAGGGTTGCGCTCGTACAGCGGCTCCAGGAGGGTCGCTGCTGGGCGTTGCAGAATTATCCGCTTGGCCCACTGGGCCTGTCCACACAACGCGAGGCGCAGCGACGGGGGCTGTCTTTTTGGCCAACAAGGCGCTGTGAGTGCGGCGTACTTGATAGACACGAGCGAACCGCAGCACCGTTGGACGGGCCATTGTTCGATAAATGGGCCACCCCGCCCGTTCTGGTCGCACCCCGAAATGCGTCTTGCGGCGTTGCTCGTCGTTCATTCGGGTCCACTAAACTGCTGTTGGGCTTCTCTCCTCGTGCCTTGCCGGATGCTTTTTGTGGCAGCAACGCTGCGCTTCGGGTTGTGTGGACAGGCCCTTGGTACTAATTCGATCGCAAGGTCATGCTCAATATCGGGATGACGCACACATGCCACTGATGCCGAACTGCCGACGCTGCCGACACATCCGGCTGGTCATCCTGATCGTCGTGTTAGGCGGCCTGGCCGGGTTCGCCGCGATCCGGCTTGGCGGCTCGCGCGAGCTGTCGATGGCGGCGACGTTCCTCGGCGCGCTGTTGCCGCTGCTGTGGTGGGCGCGTAAAAACCGCGATCGGGACGGGGACGGGGTGTGAAATGTTTTGTGCAGCCGCACGGTCTAAGTGCCAGTGCAAACTGGGATAATTCCGCCATGCTGATCAAGAAACCGAGCGATATCAAAGCCTCACAAATTACCGACAGGGCGGCCTACGAGCAGCGACGTACGTTCCTGAAGGCGGCGGCGCTGGCCGGTGTGGGCGCGATCACCAGCGGCCCCGCGGCGGCTTTGGTCAAGCCGGCCGGCAAAGGCGAGGCCGTGTCGGGAATCAAGGATTCGGGGATCGGTGCGGACCTGACGCCAACCGAATACGAGCACGTCACCGGGTACAACAACTTCTACGAGTTCGGCACCGGCAAGAGTGATCCGGCGCGCAATGCGCATACCCTGCACACGCGACCCTGGACGGTCGTCGTCGATGGCGAGTGCGAGGTGCCGGGCGAGATCGGGATCGAGGATCTGCTCAAGTCGTACACGCAGGAGGAGCGGATCTACCGCCTGCGCTGCGTCGAGGCATGGTCGATGGTGGTGCCGTGGGTCGGCTTTCCGCTCGGCGACCTGCTGCAGCGCTTCAAGCCGACGTCGCAGGCAAAGTACGTCGCGTTCGAGACCCTGGTCGATACCGAACAGATGCCGGGCCAGAAGCGCGCCGTGCTCGAATGGCCGTACCGCGAGGGACTGCGCATGGACGAGGCGATGCATCCGCTGACGCTTCTTGCGACCGGCCTGTACGGCGAATTGCTGCCAAACCAGAACGGCGCGCCGCTGCGTCTTGTGGTGCCGTGGAAATACGGTTTCAAGAGCATCAAGTCCATCGTACGCATCAGCTTCTCGCGCCAGATCCCGGAGACGACCTGGTGGAAGTACGCGCCGAAAGAATACGGTTTCTATTCCAACGTCAATCCGGATGTCGATCATCCCCGCTGGAGTCAGGCGAGGGAACGCTACATCGGTGAGGGGCTGTTCGCGAGCAAGCATCCCACGCTGATGTTCAACGGCTACGGCGACCAGGTGGCGAGCCTCTACAGCGGTATGGATCTGCGCAAGTTCTTCTGACGACGATGACGACAAATTCCGAATCCTGGCTGCGCTTCGTCGCCAAGCCGGCGGTCTTCGTCGCCTGCCTGGTGCCGTTCGGTCTGCTGGTCAAGGGTGCCCTCGACGGCGACCTCGGCGCCAACCCGCTCGAACACGTCACCCATGCGACAGGCGACTGGACGTTGCGGCTGCTGCTCGTGACACTGGCGATGACGCCGCTGCGCCAGCTTACCGGCAGCACGGCGTGGATCCGCTTGCGCCGTATGCTCGGCCTGTTCACGTTCTTTTATGCAACGCTGCATTTCCTGATCTGGATCTGGCTCGACCAGGAGTTGGTGTGGGGGAACATGGTTGCGGATATCGCCAAGCGGCCTTACGTGACGGTGGGGTTCGCCGCCTGGCTGTTGTTGGTGCCGCTTGCGGCGACATCCACGCGCGGCATGATGCGGCGCCTGGGTCGGCGTTGGAAGTCACTGCATCGCGCGGTGTACGCGGTTGGCGTGCTGGGTGTGCTGCACTACCTCTGGCTGGTCAAGGCGGATCTCCTCGAACCCCTGATCTACGCCGGCATTCTCGCGCTGCTGCTCGCGGTGCGCTGGCGTCCACATCTGTTGAGGTTGCCGGTCCGCCCTGGGCGGACCATTAATGTCCGCTAATTTTTTGGAATGGATTCGGATCTATATACTCCGCCTCGACCTCAGGCTTGCATGTAAGAACAGGTTCGAGGATGGAAGGAGAAACGCCCCGCGAAGCGGGGCGTTTTTTTTGTGTCAAAGCGCCTTCTCCATGAATTGACTGCAGGTCGCAGGCGCGAAGCCATGGCGCCGATAGAGTGTCTGTGCGCCCGGGTTGTCACTGCGTACCTCGAGCGTGACCGCGCAGCAGCCGAGCGATCGGGCGAGGTTTTCCGTCGTTTCCAGCAGCGCTGTGCCGATGCCGCGGCCGCGCCATTCGGTCAGCACGGCGATGTCGTGGATGTTGAGCAGCGGCCGGGCGCGAAACGTGGAGTAGCCGACAAAGCAGGTAGCAAACCCCACTGCGCCACCGGCATGCACCGCGAGCAGGGCATGCAGGGTCGGATGGGTCGGCAACTCACACGCGAGCCGCTCGGTCACGTCGGTCGCAAGCGGGCCGCCGGCGCCCATCGAATCGCGCGCGTAGGCGCCGAGCATGGCGAGGTAGTCGCGCAGGTCGGCCGGATCGCGCAGATCGGCGCGGCGCACCGCGAACAACGTGTCAGCCACGCCGGCCGGCCTGGTCGATGGCGAACTGGCGCGCGACCCGGCCGCTGCGTGAGCCGCGCTGGCGCGCCCATGCGAGTGCGGCCAGTCGGGTCGCCTCGTCGGCCGTCGTGCCGGCATCGAGCCGGGCCAGCCAGTGCGCGACGATCTGCAGGTACTCGTCCTGTGTGTACGGGTAGAACGACAGCCACAGTCCGAACCGTTCGGACAGTGACACCTTCTCCTCGATCGCATCGCCCGGATGGATCTCGCCGTCGATGACGTGTACATCCCGGTTGTCCTCCTTCATCTCGGGCAGCAGGTGGCGCCGGTTCGAGCTCGCGTAGATCAGCACGTTCGCGGCAGGCGCGGCGATCGATCCCTCGAGCACCGCCTTGAGCGACTTGTAGCCGGCGTCATCGGCGTCGAACGACAGGTCGTCGCAATAGAGCAGGAAGCGCTCCTGGCGGGCCTCGAGCGTGTCGACGATCTCGACCAGGTCGACCAAGTGCTCCTTCTCGACCTCGATCAGGCGCAGACCCTGGTCGACGAACGCGTTGAACACGGCCTTGATCAGCGTCGACTTGCCGGTGCCGCGCGCGCCCCACAGCAGGATGTTGTTGGCGGGCTGCCCGTGCACGAACTGGCGTGTGTTGCGCACCACCTCGGTCTTCTGCCGGTCGATACACAGCAGGTCGTCGAGTGCGACCCGGTGCGGGTGGCGCACAGGGACCAGACGCATGCCGTAGCGGTCGTGGCGCCAGCGGTAGGCGTCGTGCAGCCAATCGGGCGGTTGCGCCCTGCCGGCCAGCATGTTCTCCCAGCGGTCGAGGAGGCGGTTCGCGCGGGCAAAGAATTCGTCGGATGCGCTCATGGTGTCGTGGGATTCCGGAACTGGCCCAGCGGCTGCGAAGCGCGTTCCGGCAACGCCGGGAGCGGTTTGCGCAGTGCAACAAGGGCTTGCAAATTTAGCAAATGCTTATATACTAAACGTCATTAAAGGCGGCGATATAAGCGTTGTCGCCAATCGCTAACGGACCTGGAAATTTAACCATGAAAAAGCTCATCGCAATCATCGCCATGGTCGCCGCCGGACAGGCGTCGGCGTTCTGGGGCTGGAACGACTACAACGAGTACGGGTACGGCAATGCGAACAGCAGCGGCTACGCTGATGGAACCGCCGATGCCGAGGCCGATTTCACGTTCGACTTCAACCTCAGCATGACCGCGCATTTCGACGGTGTCAGCAACGCCTACGGCTACGGTGCGGGTAACGGGTACGGCTACGGGTACAACGGCCACATCCCGCACTACGGCGCGCCCTATGGCTTCGTCCCGCCGGTGCAGGCCCCGGCCGAATGACCCGGGCGGTGATCCGTCGCCCGGCCGTGCCCGGGTAGAACGGGCGCCGTCACGCCTGACACGTCACTGCGACGCAACCACGTCGACGCGCGCGTTCGATCCCGGCGCGACGTGAAACGCCGCCTCTCCCTGAAAACGGTCGGTGCGTGCGTAGGCGATGTAATCGCCCGACGGCAGGACGATGTCCGTATCTGCGTAGTAACCCTCGTTGTAGATCCGTTGCCGGCGCTCGCGGCCCTGGGCATCCCTGTCGACGCGGTACACGGAGAACCAGCTGTACGGAAACTCCGGTTGATCGCGGTCGGGCACGAAACGCAGATTGACACGGCCGGCATCGAGATCGATCGCCACTGTCTGCGACGTACCCGGCTCGATGTCCACGTCGACCCCGCCGCTGGTCTCACCCTGCGCGGCGACGATGCGATGGCTGCCGGCCGGTAGTACAAAGCGGGACATGTGGTCGGGACCGCGCGCGCCGTCGGTGGTCACGCGCGCCGCCGTGTCACCGGGCGCAGCGATATCGAACAGGCTGTCGAGCAGCGCGTCGCTGCGGCCGGCCAGCGTCGCGTACACATTGACCTCGCCGGCATTCAGCGGCAGTTCCAGCGTGACCGTCTCGCCAGCGGGCACATCGATCTCCTGCTCCACGCTGGCGTAATCGAGGGTTGCGCGCACCCGGTAACGGCCTCGCGGCACGATGGTCGCGACCGCGTCGCCACGGTCGCCGCCGTCGACCCGCAGCGGCGGCCCAGCGTTGTCGGTGCGCTGAATGTCAAAAGCGACCGCGCCGACCGCATCGCCACCGGGCGCAAGTGGTGCGGCGAGTTCGAGACGCCCGGCATCGAGATTCACCACGTCAGACCTGTGCTCACCGGAAGCTACATGCACGTCCAGGCGTCGGCTTGCATCGCCGAATCGCACGTCGGCCAGGTAGTCACCGGCGGGCAGCACGAACCGCGCTCGGTCAGCGTAGCCGCGCCCCGCTACCTGCACGAGGGTCGGTTTCCCGTAGGGATCGGTATCGCGCCGCAGTATTCGGAACCAGGACGACTCGGCCGCTGACCCGGCGGCATCCATGACCGCGGAAAGGTTCAGTTCGCCGCCGCCAAGCACGATCTCGGTATCGAGCGCACCGTGTTCCGGTACATCGATCACCTGGTCGGCTGTCGCGACATCGTTGCGCGCCTGCACCCGGTAGCGGCCGGGACCGAGTTCGAAGTCGGCATGTGACTGCGGGCCGGATTGCGCCATCAGGGTCTGGCGCATCTTGCCGTAGGCATCGGGTCTCTCGCGCCAGATCATGAACTCGGTGCCGTCGAAGGGTGCGCCACCACCGACCAGCACGCTGACCAGGTGGACGTTGCCGTGGCTGGGGCGGTGCACCTCGGGACGTGGCACGAACTGGTCGTCACCGGCGAAACCGGCACCGGACATCAGCACCGACAGGGCACACAGGAATCTAAACAGCGGCTTGTACATCGATCTGGATGCTCGGGTGGTGCATGGGCCGTCGTGCCGGGCCCGTCTTGGCCCGGTAACGGTCGCGTCGTTCAGGCGTCGATGCGCTTGTATCGGATGCGGTGAGGGTTGACGGCCTCGTCGCCGAGGCGACGCTTCTTGTCTTCCTCGTAGTCGGCGAAGTTGCCCTCATACCAGACCACGCTGGAGTCCCCCTCGAACGCCAGGATATGGGTAGCGATGCGGTCGAGGAACCAGCGGTCGTGCGAGATCACGACGGCGCAGCCGGGAAAGGCCAACAGCGCCTCTTCGAGGGCACGCAGCGTTTCGACGTCGAGGTCGTTGGTCGGTTCGTCGAGCAGCAGCACGTTGCCGCCGGACTTGAGCAGCTTGGCCAGGTGCACGCGGTTGCGCTCGCCGCCGGACAGGTCGCCGACCTTTTTCTGCTGGTCGCCGCCGCGGAAGTTGAAGCGTGAACAATAGGCACGAGACGGCATCTGGAATCGGCCGACCGTGATGATCTCCTGGCCGTCCGAGATCTCCTCCCAGACGCTCTTTTTGCCGTCGAGTGCGTCGCGGCTCTGATCGACGTACGCCAGTTGCACGGTCGGACCGACACGCAGCTCACCGCCATCGGGCTGTTCCTGCCCGGTCAGCAGCCGGAACAGCGTGGTCTTGCCGGCGCCGTTCGGACCGATCACGCCGACAATGCCGCCCTTAGGCAGGTTGAACGTCAGGCCGTCATACAGCAGATGGTCGCCGTAGCCTTTCTTCAGATCGACGGATTCGATCACCAGGTCGCCGAGGCGCTCACCGGGCGGGATGTAGATCTCGTTGGTCTCGTTGCGGGCCTGGAAGTCGCTGCTCTGCAGTTCCTCGAAGCGGGCGAGGCGGGCTTTGCTCTTGGCCTGGCGGCCCTTGGGATTTTGCCGCACCCAGTCGAGCTCCTCCTTCATCGCCTTGATGCGTGCGGCCTCCTGCTTCTGTTCCTGCTCGAGGCGCTTCTCCTTCTGCTCCAGCCAAGACGAGTAGTTGCCCTCCCACGGGATGCCGTGGCCACGGTCGAGTTCGAGGATCCAGCCGGCGACGTTGTCGAGGAAATAGCGGTCGTGCGTGACCGCGACCACGGTGCCCGGGTAGTCGTGCAGGAAGCGCTCGAGCCACGCGACCGATTCGGCGTCGAGGTGGTTGGTCGGTTCGTCCAGCAGCAGCATGTCGGGTTTGGACAGCAGCAGCTGGCACAAAGCGACGCGCCGACGCTCGCCGCCGGACAGCTTGCTCACATCGGCATCCCACGGTGGCAGGCGCAGCGCGTCGGCGGCGACGTCGAGCTGGCGTTCGAGGTTGTGACCGTCGCTGGCCTGCAGGATGTTCTCGAGTTCCGCCTGGCGCTTGGCCAGCGCGTCGAAATCGGCATCGGGTTCGGCGTAGGCCGCGTACACCTTGTCGAGTTCGGTCATCGCATCCTTGACGTGGCCGAGCGCCTCCTCGACGTTGCCACGCACATCCTTGGACGGGTCGAGCCGGGGCTCCTGCGGCAGGTAACCGATCTTGATCCCGGGCTGTGGGCGGGCCTCGCCGTCGATCTCGGTGTCGACGCCGGCCATGATCCGCAGCAGCGACGACTTGCCGGAACCGTTGAGGCCGAGCACGCCGATCTTGGCGCCGGGGAAGAACGACAGGGAGATGTCGCGCAGGATCTGCCGCTTCGGCGGTACGATCTTGCTGACGCGGTTCATTGTGAAGATGTATTGGGCCATGAGACTCTGCCGCGAGGGGCGGGCTGCTGTGCGAAGGCCGCGATTTTACACGCACCTTCGGCGTTTAAAAAAAGGTCTGCCGGCCGCTAGCCTGGGACGGTCCAGATGGGCACACGCGCACCATGTACGACAATCCGAGCATCTCCGGCGATTCCTGGCAGACCCGACGCGTGGCCCTGCTGTTCGCCTTTGTCGCGACCACGCTGGTGGGCATCGCAATCGGTGGCTGGATGCTGTCCGAAGAGTCGCCCGGCCGAATGCCGCTCAGCGGCGCAGGCCTGCGTGCGCCACACACGGCTTTTGCTGCGGCCGGCGCGCTGCTCGGTATCTCCAGTGTCCTGGTCTGGCGCAAGCGGCGGCCGCGCTTCGACCCCGCGACGCGCGATCCGCACACCGGTCTGTACCTGCGCGAGTTTGTCGACGAGTCACTGCGCAACCAGGTTGCGCTCGAAGATCGCGACGGACACAACCGCCTGGCGCTGGTGCTGGTCGACATCGATGGCCTGGCGCAGCTGCGCGAACGCTACGGCGGCGCGGCGATCGGGCGTATGGATGCGCTGCTGGGAAGGCAGCTGCGCAGCCAGGCACGCGCCGGCGACCTGCCGACGCAGCTTGGAGAGGGCCGGTTCGCCGTCTACCTGCAATGTGGGGAGCGTGAACAGGCCGAGGCCTATTGCCGGCGCGTGGCGATGCTGCTGGCCGGGGACCAGATCGATGTGCGCGGCGATGTGCTCAAGGTATCGGCGACGATGCGGATCGCGGTGCGGCGTCCGGGCGAGCCGCTCGACGTGCTGTACGAGCGCGCCAGCACCCAGCTTGATACCGTCCCTCAGAGTACCCCCGTTGCTGACACCGCTGGCTGACGCTGGCGACGGCTGGCGCCGCGCTCAGCCGCTGCCGGCGGCGTGCAGTTCGGCGGCCAGCAGGGTGTTCTCGAGCAGGGTCGCGACGGTCATCGGTCCGACGCCGCCCGGAACCGGCGTGATCCATCCCGCCACCTCGGCCACTGCTGCGGTGTCGGCGTCGCCGCACAAGGTGCCGTCGTCGAGTCGGTTGATACCGACGTCGATGACGATCGCACCGGGTTTGACCCAATCCGCCTGAACGAAACGCGGTACGCCGACCGCGGCGACGATGATATCGGCGCATCGCACCTTGGATGGCAGGTCTTTCGTCTTGCTGTGACACACGGTCACCGTGCAGCGCGCCATCAGCAGCTCGAGGAACATGGGCCGCCCGACGATGTTGGACTGGCCGATGATCACCGCGTCCTTGCCGACCAGGTCGATGCCGGTGCGTGCGAGCATGGTCATGACGCCCTTCGGCGTGCAGGGTCGCAGCACGGGGCGTCGTAAAACCAGACGACCGATGTTGTACGGGTGGAACCCGTCGACGTCCTTGGTCGCCAGGATGCGCTCGGTCACGGCGTCTTCGTCGATCTGCCCGGGCAGCGGTAGTTGCACCAGGATGCCATCGACATCGGCTCGCGCATTGAGCTCGTCGATCAGCGCCAGCAGGTCCTGCTGCGACGTCTCGGCCGGCAGGACCATCAGCTCGGAGTGGAACCCGACCTGTTCGCAGGCCTTCCGCTTGTTGCGCACGTAGACCTGCGATGCCGGATTCTGGCCGACCAGCACGACGACGAGTCCGGGCACGCGACGTCCCTTTGCCC
Organism: Gammaproteobacteria bacterium; assembly: GCA_020445255.1. Lineage (GTDB taxonomy): Bacteria > Pseudomonadota > Gammaproteobacteria > Chromatiales > Chromatiaceae > Thiosocius. The sequence continues at coordinate 49,093 of JAGRGY010000008.1, read as the reverse complement.
GCAAGTCGTCGACCTGGGAACGGATGCGTTCACGTATGTCGGCCGCAATGGCCTTGCCGTCGAGGACCTGTGCACTCATCTGCGGAACAAACCTGCTGTTGTGGCTGGCTATTTCGTGGCGGAGCGGCGATCATACCAGAGCGCCGGACCCGAATTGACCGGCCCGCGGGGCGTGCGTATCATTCGCCGCCTTCGCAACGTAGCAGAGTCCTATCCGGGGTATAGCGCAGTCTGGTAGCGCGCCTGCTTTGGGAGCAGGATGTCGGGAGTTCGAATCTCTCTACCCCGACCAGATTCCGGCCGCTGGCCGAAATAAGGCCCCGATAGCTCAGCTGGACAGAGCAGTAGCCTTCTAAGCTATTGGTCGGGGGTTCGAGTCCTCCTCGGGGCACCACATCCGCCGGGGGGCGGCGGCCGCGGTGGGTTACCCGGCCGTTAACGATCAATGGTGGACGTAGCTCAGTTGGTAGAGCCCTGGATTGTGATTCCAGTCGTCGTGGGTTCGAGTCCCATCGTCCACCCCATTCACGCAAACAAGCGGTGCCATCCGGCACCGCTTTTTCGTCGTGGCGTTTCGCGTGCTTTCCCTCACCCTCGTGGTCGGTCCGGGTTGACGCTGACCGACGTCTGCCGCACCATTTCATTTTTACCGGGGCCCCGGCGGCTATCCCGGCAGGCGGCCCCGACGGGGCCGTTCGTGTTTTGGAACCAAGGCTGCGAGGTGGTGGATGTTCGGTAAGGATATGCAGATTCAGGGCTACGACGATGAGCTCTACGAGGCGATCAAGGCCGAGGAGCGCCGCCAGGAAGAGCATATCGAGCTGATCGCGTCGGAGAACTACACCAGTCCGCGCGTGCTGCAGGCACAGGGCACGGTGCTGACCAACAAGTATGCCGAGGGCTATCCGGCCAAGCGCTACTACGGCGGTTGCGAGTACGTGGACAAGGCCGAGCAGCTTGCGATCGAACGCGCCAAGAAGCTGTTCGGCGCCGACTACGCCAACGTCCAGCCACATTCCGGTTCGCAGGCCAATTCGGCCGTGTACCTGGCGCTGTGTGAGCCAGGCGATACCGTGCTCGGCATGAGCCTGGCGGATGGGGGGCACCTGACCCACGGCGCCAAACCCAATTTCTCGGGCAAGCTCTATCACGCCGTGCAATACGGCCTGAATGCCGCAACCGGCGAGATCGATTACGAGCAGGTCGAGCGCCTCGCACGCGAACACAGGCCGAAGATGGTCGTCGCCGGTTTCTCGGCCTATTCGCGCATCGTCGACTGGCAGCGTTTCCGCGACATCGCCGACGAGGTAGGTGCCTACCTGCTGGTCGACATGGCGCATATCGCGGGCCTGGTCGCGGCCGGCATCTACCCGAGTCCGGTGCAGATTGCCGACGTGACGACGACCACGACGCACAAGACCCTGCGTGGTCCGCGCGCCGGCCTGATCCTGGCGAAGGCCAACGAGGCGATCGAGAAGAAACTGAACTCGGCGGTATTTCCGGGCGGGCAGGGCGGCCCGTTGATGCACGTGATCGCCGCCAAGGCGGTCGCCTTCAAGGAGGCGATGGAGCCGGCGTTCGTCGAGTACCAGAAGCAGGTCGTCAAGAACGCCCAGGCCATGGCACAGGTATTCATGGACAGGGGCTATGACGTGGTCTCCAAGGGTACTGACGACCACCTGTTCCTGGTCAGCTTCATCGGTGCCGGGCTGACCGGCAAGGACGTCGATGCGTGGCTCGGTGCTGCAAACATCACCGTCAACAAGAACGCGGTACCGAACGATCCACAGTCGCCGTTCGTGACCTCGGGCATCCGTGTCGGCACACCGGCGGTGACGACGCGCGGCTTCAGCGAATCCGAGTGCCGGGACCTCGCGGGTTGGATGTGTGACGTCATCGACGGCCGAGGGGATGCGGGTACGATCGCGTCGGTGAAGGAAAAGGTTCTGGCGATATGCGCCAAGCATCCCGTCTACGAATAGCCGGGCCGAGCGGCGAGGTCCGGGGTTTGGGACACTTGGATCTGATGGCCGTGCCCGCCGCCGACGGCGGTTGTTTGGTTGCCCGGTCCCCGATCTTCGATTCACGTAGCTAGCGACATGCGTTGCCCCTTCTGCGGTGCCCAGGATACAAAGGTCGTCGATTCGCGCCTGCACGGCGACGGTGACCAGGTGCGGCGGCGGCGCGAGTGCAACGTCTGCAAGGAGCGCTTCACGACCTACGAGTCGGCGGAACTCAACCTGCCGCGCGTCGTGAAGAGCGATGGCCGGCGCGTCAACTTCGACGGCCGCAAGCTGCGCGCGGGCCTCGAGCGGGCATTGGAGAAACGGCCGGTATCCACCGAGTCGACCGACGCGGCGGTCAATCACATCACGCGCCGGCTGATGGCCGGCGGCGAAGGCGAGGTGTCGTCGCGCAAGATCGGCGAGTTGGTCATGGACGAGCTGAAAAAGCTCGACCAGGTCGCCTACGTGCGCTTCGCGTCGGTCTATCGTCAGTTCCAGGACGTCAACGCGTTTCGCGAAGAGATCGAACGCCTCGAGACCCAGCTGACGCCGGAGGCGCGCCGGCAGCAGCTTGATCTGCTCGACAACGATTCATGACCGGGACCGCCGATTCGGCGCATTTCATGGCGCGTGCGATGCGCCTTGCCGAGCGTGGTCTCTACACCACCGATCCCAATCCACGCGTCGGTTGCGTGCTCGTGCGAGAAGGCCGCATCGTCGGTGAGGGCTGGCATCGTCGCGCCGGTGAACCGCATGCCGAGCGCATCGCTCTGGCCGCAGCCGGTGAGGCCGCACGCGGTGCAACGGCTTATGTCACGCTCGAGCCCTGTGCGCATCATGGTCGCACGCCGCCGTGCGCGACGGGTTTGGTCGAGGCAGGCGTCGCGCGCGTCGTGGCGGCGATGAACGACCCGAATCCGCGGGTGGCCGGGCAGGGGGTCGCAATCCTGCGGGAAGCAGGCGTGGCTACCTCGGTAGGCCTGCTCGCCGCCGAGGCCGAGCGCCTGAATCCCGGATTCCTGAAACGCATGCGTACCGGGTTGCCGTACGTGCGATGCAAGCTCGCCATGAGCCTCGACGGCCGCACGGCGATGGACAGTGGCGAGAGCAAGTGGATCACCGGTGAAGCGGCGCGCGCCGACGTGCAGCGGCTGCGCGCGCGCAGTTCCGCGGTGGTGACCGGGATCAATACCGTGCTCACCGATGACCCCTCACTGAACGTCAGATTGAATGGGGACGACGAGGGCGACACCCGCCAGCCGTTGCGCGTCGTGCTGGACACACGTCTGAGAATGCCGCCGCGTGCGCACATGCTGCGCCTCGCCGGTGCGACGCTGGTGGTGTGTGGGGAGCATGCGTCGGAAGAGGCGGAGGCCGAGCTGCGTGTCGCCGGAGCCGACGTGCAGCGCCTGCCCCAGCTCGGTGGACGCATCGACCTGCAGCGCTTGTTGTTGGCGCTCGCGGCGCGGGAGGTCAACGAGGTCCTTATCGAGAGTGGTGCCGTGTTGGCCGGTGCGATGCTCGCGGCCGGTCTGGTCGACGAGCTGATCGTCTACCAGGCACCGCATCTCTTGGGCGACGCGGCGCGCGGACTTGTCCGCCTGCCGGGGCTCGAGCGGCTCGACGATCGGCTCCGTTTCGTGTTCGTCGATGCACGCCGGGTCGGCGATGACATGCGCCTGACGCTGCGACCGGAGCCGCGCCAGGCGCTCGTCTGATCAATGGAGGAGATGCGATGTTCACCGGAATCATCCAGGCGGTCGGCAAGGTGGCCGCGTTGCAGCAGCGTGGCGGCGATGTGCGTCTGCGCATTCGTACCGGTGGGCTCGACCTGTCGGACGTCGCCCTCGGTGACAGCATCGCGGTCAACGGTGTTTGCCTGACAGCGGTCGAGTTGCCGGGTGACGGCTTCGTCGCTGACGTCTCGCGCGAGACGCTGTCGCTGACCAGCCTCGGTGATCTCGAGTCGGGGAGCCCCGTCAATCTCGAGAAGGCGCTGACGCTCGCGACGCGGCTCGGCGGTCACCTGGTCAGCGGCCATGTCGACGGCCTCGGCACGGTGATCGAGCGGCATGCGGACGCGCGGTCGGTACGTTTCACGATGGAATCGCCCGCCGAACTCGCGCGCTACATCGCACACAAGGGTTCGATCACCGTCGACGGCACCAGCCTGACCGTGAACGCCGTCGTCGGTCGACGCTTCGAACTCAACATCGTGCCGCATACGCTGCAGGAGACGATCATGGACACGTACGTGCCGGGGCGCCGGGTCAATCTCGAGGTGGATCTCGTCGCGCGTTATCTCGAGCGCCTGTTGCTCGGCGACAGGGCCGCGGAGCCAGGTGCGTCGGCCGTTGATCTGGCAATGCTGGTGCGAACCGGTTTCGTCAGGTCCTAGCAGGGCGCATGAGTTGGCCGGCAATTCGCGCCGGTCACCGTTATGGCCCGCCGATTACTGTGAGGTGTGCCACGGGGAGATCCGTCCCGGCCACGCGGAACACCACCGACTGGTTGGAATAGTTGCCGAGCGCGACGCGTGTGCCGCCACTTGCCACGCCTGCCCGGATCGTGCCGTTCTGCAGGATGTCGTGTGTACCGCTTCCCGCAGGTGTCTCGAAATACACGGTGCAGGGGTCGGATGCACAGATCACCGACGTACCGGGGCGGACCGTCACCTCGCCGAAGGTGTTGGCGGCGTTGCCGGCCAGGCACACCGGATTCAATAGCGTCAGGCTTGCGATGCCGAACGGACCGGCGAATCCAAGACATGGCCTGCGTGTTTTCATCATCGTCCGCTCCCTAGCTGGTTGACGACCGGTGGCCGGCCCGCGAGTCGTCGGGCAGCGTTAGGTGGGGTTTAGACGAATCGATGCTTGCCTTCAAGCAGGCAAATTGGCCGGGAATATGCCGGATTCAAGCAGCACATCGGCGGATGAATGCCGCCGGAAATCCAATATCTCCGGCGCGGGCGGTGCCCCGGCAACGCGGATCAGCTACGCAGGCCGAGTTGCCCGGCGGTGTTGGGGCGGATCTGGGGTTGAACAAAGAAGACGGCAAAGGATTGACGGCTGCTGCGCACCACCTGGCCGGATCGCCGGATCAGCTTCGTCACCTTCGAATCGCCGGCGTTCACGAAAGCCAGCTCGACCTTCGTGCCGGGACGCATGAACCGGGTCGACTCGACGAGCACGCCTTTGCGACTTACGTCGACGACCGTGCATTGTTCCGGCCTGCCCTGGCCGACAAGCATCCAGGTCTTAACGTCCCGCACTTTCCTGCGAGGGTGGTGGCGTCGTTCGTTTAACAGCATGTCAGTTACTCTAAATCGTTCGGTTCGCCCGGTAGCCGCGCAGCGCGGCCAAGGCAAAAGATTCACAATGGGATCCCGGCACTTGTCTTTGCTAGTTCGAAGCAAATCGCGTGCCCGTGCGAAAAGTCGCGAATTGACGGTGACTTATCGACGCTATCACCCAGTGTCAATCGATCGACTGTATACAGTTCTGACACAGATCCGGCATGCGGTTCCAGGTGTCAGTCGGATCTAAACGACTCGACCGGCAGAATACCGGTGCATGGCAGGTGGCATGGCGGCGCCTCAGTGGCAGCCCGGCTTCGGACCCGCCCTGCCCGCGCAGGGGCAGCAGGCTGCAAGCAGCGTGGTTCGATGCGATCGACGGGGCGAAGAGCTGAACCTCAAGAACTGGACTTCACCGACGACGTCGTCGGCTTGCGTGCACGTCCTCCACGGGACTCCCACCCCTATCGGCGCATCAGCTTGGCGATCTGGATTGCACAGCTCAGGGCGCGAAGCGCGTGTAACAGCCAGCCAACGCAGAAGCTCTGCGACGCAGCGGTGCGACATCCCGGCACCCGGAGGATCGCGCCACGAATGGCTGGTGCTTTCTTCAATCGCTTTCGAATCGCTCAAGCGCCCGTTCGGTCCATTCCTCACCGGCGCGGATCACGTCGGCGGCGCGGTAGAACTCATGTGCACCACAGGTGTTGATCGGTATCTCGATCAGCAGATCGGGCGGGTAGGCAGCCAGCATGCAGCGCGCGATACTGGCCTGCATCGCATCGAGTGACAGCAGTGCGGTATCGATAAGGCTCAGGTTGGGGCCGTCGCTGTCTTCACGGTCGTCGCCCAGGCCCAGCGTCGACTGCAGCTGATCGATGAACGCGTCGATCTTTTCCTGGTACCGGTGGCGCGGCCTCCTGGCGGTTTTCGAATCGCCATGTCGGCTGCCACCGCCGAGTCGCTTCGGTACGCCGGCAAGGCTGACCGCAAACACGGCCTCGGTCGGGTCCTGCAGGGTTGGCGCGATCGGCACAGGGTTCAGAATGCCCCCGTCGAGCAGCAAACGCCCGTTTACCCGATGCGGTGTGAACACCATGGGTACGGCGATCGATGCCCGTATCGCGTTGAACAGGTCGCCGCGCGTCAGCCAGACTTCCTTGCGTCGCAATACGTCTGTCGCGACGATGGTCAACGGGATCGGCATGTCTTCGATGTTGTGGCTGCCGACGAACTTCTGCAGCGTCTCCATCAGCATCTCGCCCTTGAGCATGCCGGCGCCACCCCAGGCGATGTCCAGGTAACGCAGCACGTTGAACTCGGTCAGTTCCTGGACCCACTCGGCATAGTCGTCGAGTTTGCCGGCCGCATGGAAGCCGCCGATCAGTGCGCCGATCGAGCTGCCGGCAATGGCACCGATTCGCCAGCCTTCTCGCTCCAGTACCCGGATGACGCCGATATGGGCGAGGCCGCGCGCGCCGCCGCTGCCGAGGACCAGGGAAATCGTCTTGCTGACGGCGCTCATGCCGTGATCATCCTCAGCAACGGGTTGGACAGCGAGTTTTCTGCGCCGCGCGTCTCCAACATCGACCGGCCGCCTCGAGCGAACGCTCAGCCTTTCTCGATCCGTTCGACGGCGATTTCGATCTCCTCGATCAGCGTCGTGCTGTCGTCGCCGTCGAACACGAGCAGGCTCCAGCGGCACGGCCAGGCCTCGAAGAAGTTGAAGCGCGTGATCTCGGATGCGTCGTCACCGGCGATAATGATCGAACCGGATTTGCGCTCGACCCTGCCGTCGCGCACGACGTCGTACCAGTTGAACAGCTCGTCGTTGTTGGTGTAGCCACGTCGGACGATGATGTTGTCGGTGTGGTTGCGCCCCGGTCGCTGCCGCACCACCGTGTCGGAACCGTCCTTGAAGCGGACCACGTCGGTGCGTGCGGTTATGCCGTCCACGGACAGTACAGCGCCCTGGGTCACACCTTCGATTTCGAGCAGGAAGTTGAATGCGCCGATGTGGTCGAACGGTCTGCGATTCGGCATCTTGAAGCCATCCCTCGGTTGAGCCTTAATTCAACGGGTCACGGGAAAAAATAGCATACGTCTGCGGCGCCGCCGCCGAGGAGGAACCATGCCGGTCATTCGCGACGATCCCTACGCGGCGTTCAACTTCCAGGTCGAGTTTCCCGACGTCGGCATCGATGGCGCCAGCGTGCGCGGCGGATTCACGTCGGTCGACGGACTTTCGATCGAACAGGAGGTGATCGAATACCGCAACGGCAACGAACGCTCGCTGTCACCGCGCAAACTGCCCGGACTCGTCAAGTTCAGCAATATCTCGCTCAAGCGCGGAGTGATCGGCGACCTGACGCTGTGGAACTGGGTCAGGCAGTCGCTGCAGGGCAAGCCGCAGAAGGTGAGCGGTAGGATCCATCTGCTCAACGAGGCACACGACGAGATCGTCATGACCTGGCGGGTGCGCAACGCCTGGCCGATCAAGTTCAGCGGGCCGGCGCTCGACGGCGCGGCGAGCGCGATCGCGGTCGAGGAGATCGTGCTGGCGCACGAAGGTCTGGAGATCGAAGACTGATGGCCGATGTCCGCGCCGCGCTGCCGCGCTTCGCCTTCAGTCGCCGCGACCCCGGCGCACTGCTCGCGCTGGCGGAAAAACGGCGTCGGCAGGGTGCGGGCATTCGGGTGCTGGCGCTGGGTGGTCAACCACGTGACCGCGTTTATTGCGCGCAGCTGCTGGCCGAGGCCGCCGGCGATGCGTTCGTGCAGATCGACCTGGCGCTCGCCGCGGCAGACCCGGCCGACGAGAAGGCCGCACTGGAAAAACTGAGTGCCTTCGCCCGCACGGCGCCGGTGACGGTCTTCATCGACGGCGCCGAGACGCTGTTCGCGCGCTCCGACGCGCCGCCCGGCGGTCGCGCCAAGCTGCTCGGCGACTACCTGCGGCGGACGCTGGTGACCCTGACCGGCGGCGTCGTGCTGGGCATGCCCGAACGAGTCGATCCCGACTACGACAGGCTGCCCGCGCTCGACATGGAGGTGACGTTTCGTGCACCCAGCGGCCACGTCATTGCCGGCCGACCGATCCTGCTGCCGGCGCACACGGTCGACGAGGCGTTGCTGCCGGCGCACAACTTCGCGGTCGAGATCGAGGGCGTCGATGTCGGCCTGTGCGCGGTCAGCGCACCACGTCTGCTGGCCGGGCCCTACAGCGAGTTCGATTTCGATCCCGCACGTCAGGGCATCGCCGGGTTCGCCGCGCTCGACCCCGCGCTGCGCGAGCATTGGCCGACGGTCACGCTGCGCCGGGGGGTGACCCAGTCGCGACTGTTCTACGAATGGAAAAAGGCGCAGTCACAGGGCAAGCCGCTGCGGCGCGACGTACGCATTCGCCAGCTCGACTGGCCCGGCGTGCGGGTCGTCAACACCTGGCGTTTGACCAACTGCTGGGCCAGACGCTGGACCGGTCCACCGTTCGATGCCCGCAACGTCGCGGTCGCCGAGGAGGAGATCGAGCTGTACTACGAGGACGTGGCCTGGGAGTGACCTTCAGCACCGGCGCGCGCGAGCGCGTCGAGCAACGCCGCGCCGGCGGCATCGAGGTCGCTGCCGTAGGCGACGATCCCGTCCTCGTGCCCTCCCATCGACAGCAGGCCTCCGGGGCACTCGGGCACGGCCCGCAGCAGCCGGTCGACCGCGTCGGCCATCGCCGGCGTCCCGTAGGCCACGTCGACGGGGGTCGCCGGGATCGACAGCCGATCCGCCGCCCGCCACAGGACCGGCGAGTGGACATGGATGACACCGCCGACGCGCGGCAGCGCGCGGTAGATCTGGCCGTGCGTCATGGCCTCCGACGACGGTGGCGCCGGGCCACCGGCATTCAGACGGTTTGCGCCGGGATCGAAAGCGCTGACCCAGGCCAGCCTGTCGGGACTCAGCTCCGGTTCGCCGCCGGTCTGCGTCGCAGAGATCACGAACCCGTCGCCGGCGCGAACGCTGATGTTGCCGTAGGCCAGGCCGTCGTAGCGTGTCGGGTCGCGCCCGATCAGGCCGCGTTCGCGACAGCGTTGGAACCAGTCGCGCAGGGGCTGCAGGTCCAGATTGGCCGGCAGCGGCGACGGCCGGTAGTCGAGCAGGTATTTGACGACGCCCTCGCGCGGACTCACGCAGGCGTTCTCCTGGACGCGGGGAAGCTGGTAAACTGCACCGTTTGCCGTATCCATCGCCGTCCCATGGACCTGAACACCACCGAAGAAATCATCGCAGACCTGCGCGCCGGACGCATGGTCATCATCATGGACGATGAAGACCGTGAAAACGAGGGTGACCTCATCGTTGCCGCCGACTGCACGACACCCGAGGCAATCAACTTCATGGCCAAGTATGGCCGTGGGCTGATCTGCCTGACGCTGACCAAGGAGCGCTGCCGTCAGCTGCGCCTGCCACTGATGGTCAACACCGACAACCAGCTCGAGTCGACCAACTTCACCGTGTCGATCGAGGCCGCGGAAGGTGTGACGACGGGCATCTCGGCGGCCGACCGCGCGACCACGGTGCGCGCCGCGGTCAAGCCCGATGCGCAGCCGCAGGACCTGATCCAGCCCGGACATATCTTTCCGCTGATGGCGCAGCCGGGCGGTGTGCTGGTGCGCGCCGGACACACCGAGGCCGGCTGCGATCTCGCGCGCCTGGCGGGATATTCGCCGAGCGCGGTCATCGTCGAGATCCTCAATGAAGACGGGACGATGGCGCGGCGCCCGGATCTCGAGGGCTTCGCGACCACGCATGGTTTGAAGATCGGCACCATCGCCGACCTGATCCAATACCGGATCAAGAACGAGAAGACCGTCGAGCGCGTCACCTCGTGCAGCCTGCCGACCCAGCTGGGTGACTTTCAGCTGGTGGCGTACCAGGACGTGATCGGCAACGAGATGCACCTCGCGCTGGTCAAGGGTGAAATCGGCCCCGATCACCCCACGCTGGTGCGTGTCCACGTGCAGAACACGCTGTGTGATCTGTTCGAAGGTACCCGGGACTGCGGCTGGCCGCTGCGGCGCGTCATGCAGCAGGTGTCGGACGCGGGCGAGGGTGTCATCGTCGTGCTGCGCAACTATGACACGACGCGCGATATCATCCAGCGTATCCAGGATTACAAGTGGCACGGGGTTGAAGACGAGATCCCGCAACGCAACAAAGGGCGCGACGACGACCTGCGCACGATTGGCGTCGGCGCTCAGATCCTGGTCGACCTCGGCGTGCGCCAGATGCGCGTGATGAGCGCGCCCAAGCACCTGCACGCGCTGGCGGGTTTCGATCTGGAAGTGGTCGAATTCGTCGATACTGAGTAGACAACCCAGCCAGCTGGAGAAAACCACCGCATGAGCATCAATACCATCGAGGGCGGGCTGACCGTCAACAACGCGCGTTTCTGCGTCGTCGTGGCGCGCTGGAACAGTTTCGTCGTCGACAGCCTGGAGGCCGGCGCGATCGACACCCTGAGACGCCATGGCGCGCGCGACGAGGATATAACGATCGTGCGCCTGCCCGGTGCCTTCGAGATGCCGCTGGTGCTGGACAAGATCGCGCAGAAAGGCGATTGCGACGCCATCGTCGCGCTCGGCGCAGTGATCCGCGGCGGCACGCCGCACTTCGAGTACGTCGCCGGTGAGTGCGTCAAGGGCATGGCACAGGTCACGCTGAAGTACGGCGTGCCTATCGCATTCGGCGTGTTGACCGTCGACACCATCGAACAGGCCATCGAACGCGCCGGCACCAAGGCCGGCAACAAGGGCGGTGAAGCGGCCGCCAGCGCGATCGAGATGGTCAACCTGTTGCGCGCGATCTGAGCGTCGCCGCATGAGCCGGCAACGCAGTCGTTCGCGCAGTCTGGCGATCCAGGCGCTGTACCAGTGGCAGATCGCCGGGCAGGACGTCGGCGCGATCATCAATCACTTCATGGTCGAGCAGGACGCCAGGAAGTTCGACAGCGACTATTTCGCCGAACTGGTGCGCGCAGTCCCGACGCGCCTGGACGAACTGGATGCCGCGCTGGCGCCGTGCGTCGATCGCGCGCTCGAATCGGTCGATCCGGTCGAACGGGCGATCCTGCGCATGGGTGCCTACGAGCTGATCGAGCATCCCGAGATCCCCTACCGTGTCGTCATCAACGAGGCCGTCGAGCTGGCCAAGACCTTTGGCGCCGAGCAGGGCCACCGCTACGTCAACGGCGTGCTCGACAAGGCGGCGCGCGCGCTGCGGCCGCTGGAGACGTCAGCCCGGCGCTGACCGCAGCCACCGGGGTACGCATGCCGGTCTCCGAATTCGACCTCATTCGACGCTACTTCGCCACGGCGACACCGGCGCGCGATGACGTGCTGCTTGGCATAGGAGACGACTGCGCGCTGCTGGCACCGCCGCCGGGCCGGGTGCTTGCGGTCACCACCGACACCCTGGTGGCCGGCCGCCATTTCCTCGCCGATGCGGATCCCTGCGCACTCGGCCATAAGTCCCTCGCGGTCAATCTCAGCGACCTCGCCGCGATGGGCGCGGAGCCGGCCTGGGTCACCCTCGCGCTGACGCTGCCGAGTGCCGATACCGGCTGGCTCGAGGCTTTTGTGCGCGGCTTCGCGGCATTGGCCGGCGCGCAGGGTGTGCAGCTGGTCGGTGGCGACACCACGCGTGGGCCGCTCAGCATCACGATCCAGGTGCACGGCTTTGTCGCGCCGCAGGCGGCACTGCGGCGCGGCGGAGCACGTGCCGGCGATCGGCTGTTCGTCAGCGGCAGCGTCGGTGGCGCGGCGCTGGCGCTGCGACTGATGCAACGTCGACAAGCGGTGCCCGACGCACTGCGGCAGCGGCTCAACCGGCCGCAGCCGCGGGTCGCGCTCGGCCGCCTGCTCGCCGGACGGGCCAGCGCGGCGATCGACGTGTCCGACGGACTGGTCGCCGATCTGAGGCACGTCTGTGAGGCCAGTGGGCTGGGCGCGCACATCGAGCTCGCGCGCCTGCCGTTGTTGCCCGAGGTCGCCGCGGTCGCTGCCGCTGGCGACTGGTCGGCGCCGCTGGCCGGCGGGGATGACTACGAGCTTCTGTTCACGCTGGCGCCGCAGCGCGCCGCCGAGCTGGTTGCGGCCTGCGCCGACGCCGGCGAGCCCATACAGGAAATCGGCTACATGGCCGATGAACCGGGCGTACGCCTGATTTACCCGGACGGCCGGATCAGCGAGGATGTGCCAGATGGTTTCGACCATTTCAAGTCGTGACGCGTTGCCGAAACCGTCCCTGGACAAGCCGAGCCACCTGCTGGCGTTCGGTTTCGGCGCCGGCTGTTCACCCAAGGCGCCCGGCACGATGGGGACGTTGCTTGCCGTTGGCCTGTACCTGCCGCTGTCGCACCTGTCCCTGCCGTTGTATTTGGCGGTACTGGTCACGGTCGTCGTCGTCGGGATCTGGATCTGCGACAGGGCGTCGCGCGATCTCGGCGTGCACGATCACCCGGGCATCGTCTGGGACGAGATCGCCGGTTACCTGCTGACGATGCTTGCGGCGCCGACCGGATGGGTGTGGATCGCCGTCGGGTTCGGCCTGTTCCGCCTGTTCGACATCTGGAAACCATGGCCGATCGGCTGGCTGGACCGTCGCGTCAGCGGCGGGCTCGGGATCATGCTCGACGACCTGGTCGCGGGTCTGTTCGCGGCGGCCTGTCTGCAGGGGTTGGCGTTGTGGCTCTAGCGTGCCAATGCAGGTTGGGGGTCATGGCCGCACTGGTCATGGCGCTGCTGACGGCCGCGTACGCCGACCCCGCGGTACGCGTGCTCGCCCTGTTTCCGGGCAAGGCCATGCTCGAGGTCGATGGCGAGCGCAAGGTGCTCGCGGCCGGCGGCAAGGCCTTCCACGATGTGCGCCTGCTCAGCGCCGACCCGCGCGAGGCCGTCGTCGAGATGGCTGGACAGCGCCACACGCTGCGTCTGGGTTCTGCAGTCAGCGCGAACTATGCACCCAGCGCGCGACGCGAGATCCGGATCCTCAAGGACCCCAAGGGTGGTTACTTCGTAGACGGCCTGATCAACGGCAGCCCGGTGCGTTTTCTGGTCGACACCGGCGCGACCAGCGTTGCCCTGAGCGAACGCCACGCGGCCGGCCTTGGGTTGCAGCATCGCGTGGACGGCAGGCCGGTCGGGGTCGGTACGGCGAGTGGTAGTGCGCTGGGTCACGAGATCCAACTGGCGTCGCTGTCGGTCGGGGGAATCCGGTTCAGCGACGTGCGCGCCGTGGTCATCGACGGCGACAGCCCGCGATTCGTCCTGCTCGGGATGAACGTGCTGTCGCGATTCGACATCGATCAGCGCGAAAACCTGCTGATCCTGCGCAGTAAATTCTGAATTGGCCGGGAGCGTGATCGGCGGCGCCCCGCGGAAATGTGCCGTCAACGCATTGCGTCATCGCCGAACCGGCTGCACGCCTTGCCGGCCCTTGGCCCGTCAGACGGCCCCCGCCGGACCTCGCGCCTCTGACTCCTTGTCGCGCTCGATCAGTGCGTAGGCCGAGTGGTTGTGGATCGACTCGAAGTTCTCGGCTTCCACCGTGTAGGCGCAGATGCGTTCGTCGGCATTCAGGCGTGCGGCCACGTCGCGCACCATGTCCTCGACGAACTTCGGGTTATCGTAGGCGCGCTCGGTCACGTACTTTTCGTCGGGACGCTTGAGCAGGCCGTACAGCTCGCATGAGGCCTCGTTCTCGACGATGTCGATCAATTCCTCGATCCAGATGAAGTTGCAGGTGCGCACCGTGAGCGTGACGTGCGAGCGCTGATTGTGTGCGCCGCGGTCGGAGATGGACTTGGAGCACGGGCACAGACTGGTCGTCGGTACGACGACCTTCACGTACATCTCGGGTAGGCCGTTGCGCACCTCGCCGATCAACGTCACCTCGTAATCGAGCAGGCTCTCGACACCCGAGACCGGTGCGCGCTTGTTGACGAAGTAGGGGAACGACATCTCGATATGGCCGCGCTCGGATTCCAGGCGGTCGACCATCTCGCTGAGCATGTCCTTGAATGACTCGACCGAGATCTCGCGCTCGTGCCCGTTCAGGATCTCGACGAACCGCGACATGTGCGTGCCCTTGAAATTGTGCGGCAGGAACACGTACATGCTGAAGGTCGCGACCGTATGCTGTTCGGTACCGGTGCGGTCCTGCACCCTGACCGGGTGGCGGATCGACTTGATGCCGACCTTGTTGATCGCGATGCGCCGGGTGTCGGCGCTGGCCTGTACGTCCTCGATCTCTGGGCCACGGGTCGGCTTCGGATTCACTGCGCTCATAGGGTACTCAACGGGTCGCGCCCGCCTCTCGAAATAGTCGACTGATCCACTCAGGATTATATCCGCGCCGCGTGTCCCGCGAAAACATCGGGGAGTACGTGGCCAAGCGCGTCATTATCGCCCAAAAACACGTCACGGCGCCACGCGCCGTGCCTCGGTGTGGGCAAAAAATCGAGTCTGGATCAGCGCTTGCGACCGACGACGTAGCGTGCCAGTTGGCGCAGAGGGTCGGCCTTTTCATCGAATGCCGCGAGATTCTCCAGCGCCTCGTCGATCAGGTTACGCGCCATGTCGCGGGCTGCGTCGAGGCCAATCAGGCCGGGGTAGGTCGCCTTGTGGGTGGCCGCGTCCTTGCCGCGCGTCTTGCCCAGCACCGCGGTCTCACCCTCGACGTCGAGCACGTCGTCGTGCACCTGGAAGGCCAGCCCAATGCACTTCGCGTAGCGTTCCAGACTCGCCAGCCGTGGTTCGGCAGCCGCACCCGCGGCGAGCGCACCGAGGCGCACGCTGGCCAGGATCAGTGCACCGGTCTTGTGGATGTGCAGGCTCTCCAGCTGCGCCAGATCGATCTCGGATCCGGTTGCCTGCATGTCGAGCGCCTGGCCGCCGGCCATGCCGCGTGAGCCGGCGGCATGGGCGAGTTCGTCGATCATGCGCAGCCGGTCGGCGCGATCGACACACATCTGGTCGTCTTCGCACAATACTTTGAACGCGAGCGTCTGCAGCGCGTCGCCGGCGAGTATCGCGGTTGCCTCATCGAAGGCCTTGTGACAGGTTGGTCGGCCGCGCCGCAGTGCGTCGTCATCCATCGCCGGCAGATCGTCGTGCACCAGCGAATAGGCGTGGATCAGCTCGACGGCGCATGCCGCTGCATCGAGGCACTCCGGGCGCATGCCCAACGCGTGCCCGGACGCGTAGACCAGCGTCGGGCGGACGCGCTTGCCGTCACCGAGCGTCGCGTAGCGCATGGCCTCGTGCAGGCGGGTGGGTGTGGTCGCCGCTGTCGGCAGCCAGTGGTCGAGGGCGCGCTCCACGCGCACGCGGCAGTCGCCAAGGAAGACCTGGAACCCAGGGTCAAGCGTCATCGCTGAACGGCTCCGTCGGCG
Source organism: Gammaproteobacteria bacterium (assembly GCA_020445255.1). Lineage (GTDB taxonomy): Bacteria > Pseudomonadota > Gammaproteobacteria > Chromatiales > Chromatiaceae > Thiosocius. The sequence goes on along the minus strand of JAGRGY010000008.1, from coordinate 33,351 downwards.
CGTCGGCCGCGCGCGACGTCAGCATTTCCACTTTCTGTTCCGCGGCCTGCAGTGCCTCCTGACAGGAACGCGTCAGGCCGATGCCGCGTTCGAACGCGCTCAGGGATTCCTCGAGGCTGAGGTCGCCGGCCTCCATGCGTTCCACCAGCGCCTCGAGCTCCGCCAGTGACTCCTCGAACGTGGGGGCTTGCTTCTTCTTGCTGCTCATCGCGATTTCCTGTTGACAGCCAACGCTACCGCACACCGGGCAGCGACGTAAACCGCGAGTTTCGCGGCGCGCGACGGTCGCGTTACACTTCGCAGCCATGCACCTGAAACGTCGTCTCCTCCCGGTCACCCGCCTGATCATCGCTGCATGGCTGCTGACGGGCGCCTGCGCCGCGCGCGACGGTGACGTCGTCGTCGACCCGTACCACGAATACCGTGACGACGTGGAGAGAGGCGAGTTCCGGTACGACGATTCCGAAGACATCCCGTGGATCGAGAACGAGACCGAGATCCTCGCGCTGCCGCGCGAGCAGGACCTGCGCCCGCTGGCGGTGGGTGAAATGCCCGATGGGCTGCAGCTGCTGGTCGATGAACGTCGCATCGACGTATCGCCGAAGGACAATGTGGTGCGGTTGTGGCTGGTCGTGCGCAGCCGCGCCGGCGCGGACAACGGCAGCTACGAGGGGTACCGCTGCGAGACCGGCGAGTACAAGGTGTACGCCCACGCCAATCCCACGCGCAAGCCGCCGGTCACCAAGGCGAAACGTGCGCAATGGCGGAGCGTGCACGCGGGTCGTCCGGGCAATTATCGCGAGATCTTGTTGAAGGACTACTTCTGCAGCATCCGCGGAACGCGCAATCCGCAAGAGATTCGCCAGGCCATGAATGGTCGTGTCGGCGGCGGTGATACCTATTTTTCCCACTGATCCCGTTGGTCCCTAACATGAGTGCCTACGACGCCTCCGCCATCGAGGTATTGAGCGGTCTCGAGCCGGTGCGCAAGCGCCCCGGTATGTACACCGACACCGCGCGCCCCAACCACCTGGCCCAGGAGGTCATCGACAACAGCGTCGACGAGGCACTCGCGGGGTATGCGAAGAAGATCGACGTGACGCTGTTCAGGGACGGGTCCGTGGAGGTCAGTGACGACGGCCGCGGCATGCCGGTCGACATGCATCCACAGCAGGGCATCCCCGGGGTCGAGGTGATCCTGACCAAGCTGCATGCCGGTGGCAAATTCTCCGATAAGAACTACCGGTTCTCGGGCGGTCTGCACGGCGTCGGCGTGTCGGTCGTCAATGCCCTGTCGAAGCACCTCGAGGTATGGGTCAAGCGCGGCGGCGCCGAGTTCAACATGGCGTTCGCAAACGGCGACAAGGTCTCCGAGCTCGAGGAGGTCGGCAAGGTCGGCAAGACCAACACCGGCACCCGGCTGCACTTCTGGCCCGATCCGAAGTATTTCGACTCGCCGAAATTCAGCGTGCGCGAACTGCGCCACCTGCTGCGCGCCAAGGCGGTGCTGTGCCCGGGGCTGACGATCCGGTTCCTCCGCGAGGGCGAGCCCGAGCACGACGAGTGGTGCTACCAGGACGGCCTGCGCGATTACCTGCTCGATGCGCTGCAGGGCGCCCCCGCACTGCCGCCGGAACCGTTCACCGGGTCCAGCAGCGGCAACGACGAGGCCGCAGAGTGGGCCGTCATGTGGCTGCCGGAGGGCGGCGAGGCCGTCGCCGAGAGCTACGTCAACCTGATCCCGACCACGCAGGGTGGTACGCACGTCAACGGCCTTCGGTCCGGCCTGACCGAGGCCGTGCGCGAGTTCTGCGAGTTTCGCAACCTGCTGCCGCGCGGCGTCAAGCTGGCACCGGATGATGTCTGGAATCAGGTCAGCTACGTATTGTCGGTCAAGCTGCGCGACCCGCAGTTCTCCGGCCAGACCAAGGAGCGCCTGTCGTCGCGCGAATGCGCGCCGTTCGTGACCGGCGTGGTCAAGGACGCGTTCGGCCTGTGGCTGAACCAGCACACCGAGATCGGCGAGCAGATCGCCGAACTGGCGATCAACGCGGCCCAGGCACGCCAGCGTGCGGGGCGCAAGGTGGTGCGCAAAAAGGTGACGCAGGGACCGGCGCTGCCGGGCAAGCTGGCCGACTGCCTGTCCGACGACCCGCAGCGTACCGAGCTGTTCCTGGTCGAGGGCGACTCGGCCGGCGGTTCGGCCAAGCAGGCGCGCGATCGCAATTTTCAGGCGATCATGCCGCTGCGCGGCAAGATCCTGAATACCTGGGAGGTCGATTCGACCGAGGTGCTGGCGTCGCAGGAGGTGCACGACATCTCGGTCGCAATCGGCGTCGAACCTGGCAGCGACGACCTGTCCAAGCTGCGTTTCGGCAAGATCTGCATCCTGGCCGACGCGGACTCCGACGGCGCCCACATCGCCACCCTGCTGTGCGCACTGTTCGTGCGCCATTTCCGTGCCCTGGTGCTCCAGGGGCACGTCTATGTCGCGATGCCGCCGCTGTACCGCATCGACGTCGGCAAACAGGTCTTCTATGCGCTCGACGACCACGAGCGCCAGGGCATCCTCGACCGCATCGCCGCCGACAACGTCAAGGGCAAGGTAGGTATCCAGCGTTTCAAGGGGCTGGGCGAGATGAACCCGCTGCAGCTGCGCGAGACGACCATCCACCCCGACACCCGCCGGCTGGTGCAGCTGATCGTCGAACACGGCGACGACACCCAGCAGATGCTTGACATGCTGCTGGCGAAGAAGCGCGCCGGTGATCGCAAGGCCTGGCTGCAGGAGCGCGGCGATCTCGCCGAGGTCGGCTGACGCTGACCTCCGCGCTTCGTTCCCAACCCGCCGTTCAAGGTGGAATGTATTTCGGTCGCTAAACGTCAGAATCGACGGCTATGGGGCTCGACGTGCGGTGCGGCGCGACACATTGTTTGATCGGCCTCAAATGGGGGTCATTCGTTCGAGGCGAACGAATTAGAATATCATTATATTGTGTTGCAATACGATTTGGGACCAGGGCTGGGTATGCAGAAATTTCCACTGTTGCGTCGCCTCTGCGCGTTGCTGCTCGCGTTCGCGGCGGCACAGGCCGCGGCGGCACCGGATGGTCTGGAGCTGTACATTGCGCACTGCAGCGCGTGTCACCGCGTCGAGGGCCAGGGCGGCATCGGCCTGCCGCTGCCGGCCGAGAAGCTCGCCGAGGTGACCGACGACTACCTGCACAAGACCATCCGCCTGGGCCGCCCGGGCCGGGTCATGCCCGCGTTCGAACGTCTCAGCGACGCCCAGGTCGACGCGATCGTGCGTTTTCTGCGTGAGCGCACCGAGACCAAGGACCCGGGCTTCGACAACGATCAGGTCGTCGGCGACGCCGCCCACGGTGAGCTCGTCTACAACGAGCACTGCATCAAATGTCACGCTGCCGACGGCACGGGCGAGGGCGAGGGCACCGGCGTAACCCAGTCGCGGGAACGCTCGTTCCTGGTCATGCCGGCGTCGATTTCCAACAGCGGGTTCCTCGGTTCGGCCTCCGACCGGATGATCCACACCGTTGTCGAACACGGCCGAAGGTGGTCGGGTATGCCGGCGTTCGGCGACGGAAAACTGAGCGACGGCGACATCAACGACGTGGTCGCCTACGTGCGTTCGTTCGAGCAGCGCCAGTCGGCGCCGGAAGCGATCGGCCCCGACGAACGTCCGACCCATATCTACGAGTCCCCGCACGATTTCGAGACGACGATCGCGAATATCAAGACGGCACTGACCGGTGCCAACTTCCGCATCTTCCCCGACCGTTTCGTCGAGCAGGGTGTCACCGACGAGTTCAGCGTCAATCAGCGCCAGGTCGGCATACGCTTCTGCAACTTCAACGTACTGTACGGCATGCTGAAGATCGAGCCGCGTCTCGGCATCGTGTTGCCTTGCCGGATCACGGTCATGGAACGGCCGGACGGCACTGTGATCATGGCGATACCCAATCTGCGCGTCGTGTCGCGCTGGTTCAACAACGACGAACTCGTCGGCCTGTGGGACCAAATGGAAGAGACGTTCACGGAAATCATCGACGAGGTGACGTTGTGAGACCGCTGAGCCATCGACTGATCGCCGTCCTGCTGCTGTGTGCTACCGGTTTCGCACGGGCCGACGGCATGCTCATGATGCGCATCCCGATGCGTGCCGAGATCGTGTTCGCGTACGCCAAGTCGAGCATCGAGGAGCACGGTTACTCGGTCGCGCACATTCAGCTGTGCGATGGCGGCATGACCGATTTCGGATACAAGACGGATTTCTACCGCGTGCTGTTCTTCGGCAAGCTCGCCGAGGTACGTCGGATCAGTGAGAAGTATCCGGAGCTGGTCTCATACGTGCCGCTCAAGCTCGCGGTCATCGCGGAGAAGGACGATACGCTGCTGACGGTGCTCAATCCGGAGGTCCTGGCACCGTATTTCGCCGATGCCGAGGTGCAGATCCAGCTGAGCCGCTGGCACAGCGACCTCGAGAGCATTCTCGACGATGTACGCCGCTCGATCGGCAAGCGAATCGCGCATGCCGACTGAATCCCGCGGAAATCTGCGCCCTGTGGTTTGACGCATTCGCCCCGCAACCCCTGTGGATCGAGGGGATCAAGCCGGGTCCGGGGGTCAGAGATCCTGACGCGAAGATCCGGGAGTTTGGAATCAGGAACGCTGACCCCCAGATTCCTGACCCCCAGATTCGATCCCCAGATTCGCCTCCGGATTCTCAGCCCCGCCGCCCAGCGCGGTCTTTGTCGGCAGCCTGGGCGGCGGTTTGCCAAAACTCGCCGATGCCTCTAGCCTGCACGTCGCCGCGACGGGGTGCGGCGCACAGCAGGTGGGTATGGCGAGCCGGGCTTGTCACCCATGGCGCCGGCTCACGGCGCCGTCGCGGGCTGTCGGCACGAGCGCTTGACGACCGCATCGTCTGCTTTTCGCCCACCTTCCGCGCCGCGACGATAGCTGTCTCGCATGGCCCTTTGTGACGTCGCCTTGCGGCGTTGCGTGCAGCCGGTTCGCTTGCCTGAGCCGGGTCTGGTGGGTTCCGATCCGGCGCGGCGGCGAATGGGCTGCGACGTCTGGCGACGTAGGCACCCACGACGCCACGACTGTCGCGTGATCGACGGTTGCAACAGGAACGAGCATCCCATGACCCAGATCCACCGCGGGTATTCGCGATGAAGCCAGATGCCATGCACCAAGCGCCGGTCCTGAAGAACCTGGTGTTGATCGGCGGCGGACACGCACATGTCGGCGTGCTGCGTCGGTTCGGCATGCGCCCGATGCCGGGGGTACGGGTCACGCTGATCACGCGCGACATCCACACGCCGTATTCGGGCATGCTGCCCGGTCTGGTCGCTGGTCACTATGCCCACGACGACTGTCACATCGACCTCCGCCCGCTCGCACGTTTCGCCGGTGCCCGGCTCTACCACGCCGAGGTGGATGCGCTCGATCTCAGCGCGCGCGAGGTGTTCATCGATGGCAGGCCGTCGGTGCCGTTCGACGTGCTGTCGATCAACATCGGCTCCCGCCCCGCGGTGATCGGCGTGCCCGGGGCGCAAGAGCATGCATTCGCCGTGAAGCCGGTCGATACCTGGCTGTGCCACTGGGACGCGCTGCAACGGCAGTTCGTCAGCAGCGGCATGCCGTTTCGCCTGCTGGTGGTCGGTGGCGGCGCCGGCGGTGTCGAGATGGCGCTGGCGACCCGGTTTCGTCTGCGCGAACTGGCCCAAGAGCATGCCCAGGATCCGGACCGGCTGGTGGTTTCGCTGGTCGACGCCGACGAGCAGATCCTCGCCAACCACAACGGCGGTGTGCGGGCGCGCTTCGAACGCATCCTGCGCGAGGACGGGATCCGGGTGTCGACGGGCAGCGCGGTGGCGTCGGTGCGGCAGGGATCCGTGCGACTCGCCGACGGAACAACGTTGGACGCGGACGCCGTGCTATGGCTCACGCATGCCGCGGCACAAGGCTGGCCGGGCGAGTCCGGTCTGGCGGTCGACGGCGACGGCTTCATCCGCGTCGACGACTGTCTGCAATCGCTGTCGCACCCCGGTGTGTTCGCCGCCGGCGACATCGCCAGCATGCCCGACCCGCGGCCCAAGTCCGGCGTGTTTGCGGTGCGCCAGGGAGCGGTGCTCGACGCCAACCTGCGGCGCGCGCTGACCGGCCGCGGCCTGCGACGCTATCGCCCGCAACGCGCCTTCCTCGGCCTGATCAGCACCGGCGGCCGCTACGCCGTCGCGTCGCGTGGCGGCTGGTCGCTCGAGGGGGCCTGGTTGTGGCGATTGAAAGACCGCATCGATCGGCGCTTCATGCGGCGCTTCAACGTGCTGCCGGCGATGTCGCCCGAGCGATTGCCCGCGGTGCCGGACGGCCTCGCCGACGCGCGTGCACGCGAGGTGCTCGCCGCGGCTGCGATGCGGTGCGGCGGGTGCGGCGCCAAGGTCGGCAGTGATGCCCTGACCCGCGTGATGCAGCGCCTGCCGGTCGCGTCGGCGCCCGAGCTGGTGCTGGGTTTCGATGCCGCAGACGACGCGAGCGTCGTTCGCCTGCCACCCGACTGCCTCCTGGTACAGAGCATCGATCACTTCCGCGCCTTCATCGACGATCCGTACCTGTTCGCCCGGATCGCCGCAAACCACGCACTCGGCGATCTGTACGCGATGGGGGCGGACGCGCACTCGGCGCTGGCCGTGGCCACGGTGCCGTTCGCGGTGGAGCGGGACATGGAACAGACGCTGTTCGAACTGATGAGCGGCGCGCTGAGCATGCTGCACGAGGCCGGGGCCACGCTGCTCGGCGGTCATTCCGGCGAGGGTGCTGAATTGGCCTTCGGTCTGGCTGTGAACGGCCTGGTCGCGCCAGACAGATTGCTGCACAAGCGCGGTCTGCGACCGGGTGACGCGCTGTTGCTGACCAAGCCGATCGGTACCGGCACGCTGCTCGCCGCCGACATGCGCGGACGCGCGAAGGGTCGCTGGATAGACGCGGCGCTGCAATCGATGCAACACAGCAACCGTGACGCGGCGGCGTGTCTGGCGCGTTTTGGCGCGACGGCGTGCACCGATGTCACCGGATTCGGTCTGGTCGGCCACCTGCTGGAGATGCTCGAAGCCTCGGTGGCCGCCGCGGTCGTCGACATGGCAAGCGTGCCGCTACTCGACGGTGCTGCGGAGACGGTCGCGGCCGGGATTCTGTCCACGATGCAGCCACAGAACCTGCGTCTGAGGCGTGCCTTGCGCGATGTGGCCGCCGCCGCGGCGCATCCGGCGTATCCGCTGATGTTCGATCCACAGACCGCCGGCGGCCTCCTGGCCGGGGTGCCCAGCGAGCACGCTGGCGCCTGCATCGCGGCATTGCGCGAGTCCGGCTGCCCGTTTGCCAGCGCGATTGGCCGCGTCGAACATCGCGGCAGCGACGGACCGGTGCTGACCCTGCGTTGATCAAGCCACTGCAGACGGCATTCACCGGTCGCCGGATCGCTACGGCGTGGCAGTTACCTGATCCGGTCGGCCGGGTGCCTGGATCCGGTCGGGTTTGAAAAAGGCCTCCGCGTTGTGCCAGCGGATGGCTTCGGCGACCGCCTGCGGCAGCTGCCGCAACCAGCTGCGGTGGAAACCGATGAAGCGGGGCAATTCCTGCCAGCCGCTGTCGGGCTCATCCCAGGGGTTCAGGCGTTCGACCGGCCACACGGGATCGGAGCCGACCATGATACGGCCTGCGAATTCGATGATCAGGGTGTGCCAGTCGGGCAACAGCACGCCGTCGGCGTCGACGATCGGGTTGGCGACATGCCGCCAGGGGTCGCGCGCCGAGAGTTCGACCTGCACGTTCGGGCAGCCCGCCAGCACGCGCCTTACCTCATTGGGCGGCAGCATCGCGCCGGCATGGGCCCACAACAGGCGGGTGTGCGGGTGTGCCTGACACAGGCCCAGCGTGTAGTCGGCGCGTGAAAACTCGGTATGCAGCAGGACCGGTACGTCGAATTCGGCGGCGAGTTCGAACAACCCCTTGATGATGGGGTTGCGCCAGTGAGTGACGAAGCCGCCGATCATGTGCACCTCGCCGATGCCGTGGTAGCGGCCCGATTCGAGGGCCGTCCGGACCCGATCTGACAGCCCGGGGTCGCGATACCAGGTGGCCCAGTCGCCGGCGTTGCGGTACAGGCCATAGATCGGGATCACCCGATCCGGTGCGCGTTCGGCGAGTTCGAGTGCCAGCTCCGGAGGTGTACCGGTGACCACGGCAAGCGCGACGTTCTGCGCGTCAAGTGTGGCAATCGCCTCAGCAACGGTCGTCACCTCCTTCTGGTTCCATTTCCAGTGCAGGTGGATATCGGCGAACGGGGCCTCGGCGGTATGCGCGAGGCCGCTCGCCAGCAAGGTCGTTGACACGAGGATTTGAAACACGAAGCGATGAAGCGAGCCAGGCATGCCGGGACTCCAGGCGTTCGGGATTCGTCTAAGGTTATGCCATGGTCCGAAATCCGCCAGGCGCAACGTGGGCATCCAGCGTGTTGCTGACGCTGACGCTTGCATGCACCTTGCCCGGCGCGGCCGGTACACAGGACGACGACTGGCCCGATTGGGTCGATGAGAACGAGCAGTGGCGCGATGCCGCTGCGCGGGTCAACGAGGGAGAGCTGGTGCTGCTCAGTCAGGCCCCTGCGCGCGCCGTTCATCACCATGACAGCTCGGTCACGATAACGCCGCGTTCGCTGCGCGACGGCTGGGTCGCGCTCGACCAGTGCCACTATGATCTGGACCGGGTGCCGGCGACGCAGATCGTGTTCAATCCGCAGCGCTCGCGCGGCCTGCGCATCACTCGCACCCGCAACATCGCCCGTGCCTACACCGAGGAGCACACGGTGCAGCTCCGTGACGTGGATGCCGACGCCGTGGTGTGCGTGCATGCCGAAAGCCAGGCGTTAAGACAGCTGGAGGACGGCGTGTTCGAGCTGCAGAACGGTCCGTTCATGCGGCGGTTCCTGGACGGCTATTATCCCCTGCGACTCAGTCTGCGCATCGACTACCCGCCGTCGCTGGCGCTGGCCGATTTCACGCCGGCGGAGCAGGGCGGATTCAGCGTTGCGCGAAGGCCGGGCAGCGTGCGGGTCGAGGCCTTGTTCGAGGGCCGGCTGCGAACCGCGTTCCGGTTCGTCGAGGATTGAGTTCCGGCAGGATGCGGGCTTTCGGGCGGCCCATCCGTTCGTGACAGGATCGACCGGGCAGAGGGATTTGGCATCCCCTGCCGCAGGTCCTCGCGACAGCCTGAGATTGCGTGTGCTTTGCGCCCATGATCTGCAAATTCTTCTTGTCAAACTTGTTCTTGCACAAAAATCGAAAGCTCCCGTAACGCGCTAAATTCCCCTGTCGATCTGCCGATAACGGGGCATGTCTCAAAGTCCCGATTCCGAGCTGCTGCGCAAGATCCCGATGCTGGCAGGTCTTCCGCCCTGGCAGATCGATGTCGTGGCGGATGCCGTCGAGCCCATTGTCGTCGACAAGGGCAAGCTGTTGCTGGAGCGTGGAACCGACGACGGCTACACCTACTTCCTGATTGAGGGCAAGGTCGCGCTCGAACCCGCCGACGGCAACACGATGACGATCGACCTGAGCGGCGACCATGCACGCACGCCGGTGGCGAACCTGCGTCCACGCATCCTGACCGTCAAGGCGCTGAGTTTTGTTCGCGGCATCCGCGTGCCTGATCTCGTGCTGAGCGCCGCCGGTTGCAACGGCAACAGCGGCCCCAACGACAACTTCCGCGTCGAGAGCGAGGAGGAGGGCGAGCGACGCGAGCTCGAGTCCAAGCTCAGTTTCCATCTCTATCGCGACCTCAAGAGCGACAAGGCGGTTCTGCCCAGCCTGCCCGACCTCGCGATGAAGATTCGTCGCGCGATCGACGACGAGCGCAGCAAGGCACGTGAGATCGCCCACCTGGTCGAGGCCGATCCGGCCATGACCGCCAAGCTGCTCAAGGTCTCCAACAGCGCGTTCTACGCGGGCCTCAACACCGTGGAGACGACGTCGGCGGCGATCGTGCGGCTCGGCATGCAGGTGACCAAGAAGCTGGTCGTCTCGTTTGCACTGAAAGAGGTTTTCCAGAGTGAGAACCCGCTGATCCAGAAGCGCATGCGCGTGCTGTGGAAGCACAGCGCGCAGATCGCGGCGCTGTGCTACGTGTTGGCGGGCGAGGTGAGAGGCGTCGAGCCGGAGGAGGCGCTGCTGGTCGGCCTCGTGCACGACGTGGGCACGATAGCGATCCTCAATTATGTCGAACGCTACCCGGAGCTGGTCAGTGACGAGACGGCACTCGAGCAGACCATCGACGACATGCGTGGCGAACTCGGGGCCATGATCCTGCGGGCGTGGAAGTTTGCGCCGGTGGTCATCGCCGCCGCACGCGACGCCGAGTACTGGACCCGCGTCCATCAGGGTCCCGCCGATTTCACGGACCTGCTGATTGTCGCGCAGGTCCACGAGCGACTGCGCAAGAACGACACGAATGGCCTGCCGCCGATGGACAAGGTGAGCGCGTTCAATCGTGTGCTCGGTGCGGATGCGACCGCGGAAAAGAGTCTCGAGGTGCTGCACGCCGCCAAGAAGAAGGCCGACGTGATGCGCAGCGTGCTGCGCGGTTGATCTTCGTGAGCGCGTGACGGCTTCGGATTCGGGATCCTGCGCCACCGCACGGGTTCGGTGTTCTGTCGAGGTGTCGGTGCCGCTGGGACGACGTCACCGCGGCAAATTCCCACCGCCGCACAGACTATGCGGCGATCAACGTCTGGACCTCACGCACATCGGCCGCTGCGCGTTCCAGGGCGACCAGCGAGCGCTGCGGTGTAAGGTCGCCATTCGCCAGTTTGCCGAACGCCGGCAGCTTTTCGAGCGACGGCAGTTCGCGAGCGGACGGCGTCCCGAAAGCGGCATGCAGCCGGGCAATGATGACGATATCGGTATCGTCCGCGAGCGCAGTGCCGATGCGGAACCAGTCATGTGCCTCGCGTACCACCGCGACCAGTTCCGGTGCCAGGTGCCAATGCGTTGCGATGCGCAGCGCGGAGTCGACTTGCAGCGATGCCAGCACGTAGTCGAACACGGGATCGCGGCGGGTCAGTGCCGGGAAGCGACCGAGCGCACCGACGATCGACACCGCGCCGATGTCGTGAATCAGGCCCGCCAGCAGCGCGCGCTCAGCATCGATACCGGGTGTCGCCTTGCCCAGCACGTAGCTCAATGCCGCGACCTGGGCGGAGTACTGCCAGATGTGCTCCATACGCCGCTGCAGCTCTCCCGACGGTACGCGGAAGATGCTCTTGAGCAGACAGCTGAACACCAGGCTGCGGACCTTGCTGCGACCCAGCCGTGTGGTCGCCTGCTGGATGTTCGCGATCTGGCTGACGCCGCCGAACGCGGCGCTGTTGACGACGCTGAGGATGCGAGTCGCGAGCACCGGGTCGAGCAGGATCAACCGAGCGATGTCCTCGCTGGTGGTGTTCGCCTTGTCGATCGCGGCGCCGATCCTGATCGCGAGGTCGGGCAGGCTCGGCAGTTCGAAGTGCGGTGACTGCAGGTGTTCGTGCAGGGCGTCCAGCGCCTTGCGTTCGTGCGCGTCCAGCGCCGGCATCTCGGGCGGCACCGCCGTCCTGTCGGTCAGTGCGCTGCGCGGCAGCCAGACGAGCAGGGTCGGCGTCGTGGCCTCGATGCGTGCCACCCGACTGGCGCCGGGAAGCGGGAAGCGCGCGGTGGGCTGGTTGGCCGCAAGCGTGCTCGTGGCGCCTGCGTGGGTCACGAAACGCAGGCTGCCGCTGACCAGATACGCGACCTTATCGTCGGCGGATGCTTCGACCGGTCCCGGGGGTTGGGACACCAAGCGGGTCGTGGCGATCAGGTCTTCGGCGCGCGATGCGTCGATCCCCGCCAGCGAGCGCAGCAGCGCTGCATCCACGCCCGCGGGTGCGGGGCTCGGGGTCCGTTTCGTCTTGTGTCCGAACATGCTGGCTGGGCCGTATTCCCGCTAAAATGTGCCGGGTGGTGCGACCCGACGGCGTCTTTGCTCTTCCGTTATCGGACGATGTACCCTCGGGCTTTATGCAGATCCGGATCATTCCCGTTACCGCGTTCGAACAGAACAGCTCGCTGCTCATCTGTGAAGAAACGCGCCGCGCCGCACTGGTCGACCCGGGCGGTGAACCCGACCGCCTGCGTGCCGCGGTCGCGGATGCCGACGTCGTCGTGGAAAAGATCCTGCTGACTCACGGGCATTTCGATCATGCCGGCGCGGCCGGGCGGCTGGCGCGCGAGCTCGGTGTGCCGATCGAGGGTCCACAGCAGGACGACCGGTTCCTGCTCGACACCCTGCCGCAGTGGTGCGCGCAGTTCGGGTTTCCCGCCGGCGAACGTGTGGAGCCGACGCGCTGGCTGGAAGACGGTGACGAGGTGCGGTTCGGCGATCAGGTGTTGGAGGTGCGGCACTGTCCAGGGCACACGCCCGGGCATGTGATCCTGTTCCACCGCGGCGACCGCGTTGCGATCGTCGGCGATGTGATCTTCAAGGGCTCGATCGGGCGCACCGATTTTCCGCGCGGTGACCATCCGACCCTGCTCGCGTCGATCCGGTCCAGGATCTGGACGCTGGGCGACGACGTGTTGCTGCTACCCGGCCATGGCCCGCGCACGACCGTCGGCGAAGAGCGCAGGCACAACCCGTTTCTGCAGGGTGCCTACGGCTGATCCGGAGCGCGTGTCCAGGACGCATCCGGCATGGGCATCGATTGCACCTACGCCCAATCGGCTGTGCTGTCCGCAGGCCACCCGCGACGTCGCGCGCGCCCTGCGCACCTTGACCTGACGGCCAGCCATCTTCGCGCGACCCGGATCATCGTTCCATTACGACCATCGCATCATCTGCCGCCGGGGGCCGAAGTCGCCGGGCGCTGGGTGTAGAATCGCACCCCCACCGAACCCTCAACCGAACACCCGATGGATCAAGAACCCAGTATCAATGCAGACGGCATCGAGCAGCTTCCGCTGCGCCGATTCACCGAAAAGGCCTATCTCGACTACTCGATGTACGTGATCCTGGACCGTGCATTGCCGTACATCGGCGACGGTCTGAAACCCGTGCAGCGACGCATCGTGTACGCAATGTCCGAGCTCGGGCTGTCGGCGGCATCCAAACACAAGAAGTCGGCGCGTACCGTCGGTGACGTACTGGGCAAGTTCCATCCGCACGGCGACAGCGCCTGTTACGAGGCGATGGTGCTGATGGCCCAGGACTTCTCCTATCGCTACCCGCTGATTGACGGTCAGGGCAACTGGGGCTCGCCCGACGATCCGAAGTCGTTTGCGGCAATGCGTTACACGGAGGCCCGGCTGACGCCGTACGCGCAGGTGCTGTTGTCCGAACTGGGTCAGGGCACCGTCGACTGGGTGCCGAATTTCGACGGCACGCTGAAGGAGCCGGCGATGCTGCCGGCGCGCCTGCCGAACGTGCTGCTGAACGGCGCGACCGGTATCGCAGTCGGCATGGCGACCGATATCCCGCCGCACAATCTGCGCGAGGTGGCGTCGGCCTGCATTCGTCTGCTCGAGGAGCCGAAGGCCAGCGTGGCCGAACTGTGCGAACACGTGCCGGGTCCCGACTATCCGACCGAGGCCGAGATCGTCACGTCGCGCGCCGATCTGCGTCGCATCTACGAGACCGGCATCGGCTCCGTGCGCATGCGTGCGCGCTGGCACAGGGATCAGGGCGCGATCGTCATCACGGCGCTGCCGTACCAGGTGTCCGGTGCGCGCGTGCTGGAACAGATCGCGGCGCAGATGCAGGCCAAGAAGCTGCCGTGGGTCGAGGACCTGCGCGACGAGTCCGACCACGAGAACCCGACCCGGTTGGTGATCGTGCCGCGCTCGAACCGGGTGGACAGTGAACGCATGATGCTGCACCTGTTCGCGACCACCGACCTGGAGCGTAGCTACCGCGTCAACCTGAACCTGATCGGACTGAACGGCCGGCCGCAGGTCAAGGACCTGCGCGAAATCGTGTCCGAATGGCTGGAGTTTCGCTTCGAGACCGTGCGCCGGCGCCTGCAGCACCGTCTCGACAAGGTGCTCGAACGCCTGCACCTGCTCGAAGGCCTGCTGATCGCATTCCTCAATCTCGACGAAGTGATCCGCATCATCCGCAGCGAGGATGAACCCAAGCCGGTGCTGATGCAGCGCTTCGGTCTGACCGACGTGCAGGCCGACTATGTGCTCGACACCAAGCTGCGCCAGCTCGCGCGCCTCGAAGAGATGAAGATCCGCGCCGAGCAGGACGAGCTCAGCAGGGAGCGCGCCGAGCTGGAGAAGACGCTGGGTTCGAAGCAGCGCATGAAGACGTTGATCCGCAAGGAGCTGGTTGCCGATGCCGAGAAGTTCGGTGACGACCGGCGCTCGCCGATCGTCGAGAGGGCCGCGGCCGAGGCCATGGACGAGACCGAACTGGCGCCGAGCGAGCCGATTACGGTGGTGCTGTCAGACAAGGGCTGGGTGCGCGCGGCCAAGGGCCACGAGATCAATCCGTCCGAGCTGAGCTACAAGGCCGGCGACGGCTATCGCCAGGCTGTCCGACTGCGCAGCAACCAGCAGGCGATATTCCTGGATTCGACCGGCCGCAGCTATTCGCTGGCCGCACACACGCTGCCATCGGCACGCGGGCAGGGTGAGCCATTGACCGGCCGATTCAATCCGCCGTCGGGTGCGACCTTCGTTGCGGCGCTCGGCGGCGATCCCGAACAGTGGTGGCTGCTCGCCTCGGATGCCGGGTACGGGTTCCGCGTGCAGGCCAAGGACCTGGTGGCGAACAAGAAGGCCGGTAAGGCGGTGCTGTCACTGCCGCAGGGCGCGTGCGTGCTGAAGCCGTGTATGGTCAGCGACGCCGCGAGCGACCGTCTGGTCGCTGTCACCAGCGAGGGCCGGTTGCTGGTGATCCCGGCCAGCGACCTGCCCGAGATGCAGCGCGGCAAGGGCAACAAGATCATCGGCATCCCCGCCAAGGCCGTCGTCGAGCGCAGCGAATTCGTGGTCGACGTGCTGGCGGTGCCGGATGGCGGCAAGGTCCGTCTGAACTCGGGCAAGCGTTTCCTTGTGCTGCGCGCCGCCGACCTCAACGCCTACGAGGGCGAACGGGGCCGGCGTGGTGGCAAACTGCCACGAGGCTTCCAGAAGGTGGATGGCATCGAGCCCGCCGAATAATGGCAATGACTGTCCGGGAGGACACCGAGATGAAAACTTTTCTGCCGATCAAGACGGCTCTGGCCGCCGCAGCGCTGGCGCTGGGCGCGTGTTCGGGTCCATCGGAAGACGTGCGCGTGAGCTTCTGCAAAAACATCAGCAAGGCGGCCATCCCGGAAGCGGATTCAGTCGAATGGCAATCGAACGAAAATACCTTCCGGCGACCGGAATACGCGATTGCGGCGCTGTCCTTCGACGTCACCGGCCGAGACGGCACCAAATCGATGCATCGCAGCGAATGCTATTTCGCGTACGACGTGCTTGATGACACGGCGCTGCAGCTCGCCGATCCGTTCACCGCCTATTCGACGCTGCCATTCGCGATGACTCTGGACGGCCGCATGCTTCCGGATGCAGAACTCGTGCGCCTGCGCAGCGACGAACAGGCGCGCATCGGCAAGGCGGCGGTGAAGGCACTCGAGAGCAACGCCAAGGCGCTCGCGGACAAGGTCCGGGCCGGTATCGGGCAGTAGTGGGGCAGACCCTTGCTGCTACTGCCAGCGGAATGCGCACGTCGCCAGGCTGAGCAGCACGACAGCGATCGTCGCCAGTAGGCCGACCTCGAACGCGACCTCGGCCAGCCCGGCGCCGTCGAGCATGACGCGGCGCGCGGCGTTGACGATATGCGTCAGCGGCAACAGTTCGGCGATGCGCTGCGCCCAGACATTGGTGCCCTCGAGGGAGAACCACACTCCCGACAGCACCAGCATCGGCCACGATATCAGGTTCAGAAGGCCGTCGGCCAACTCCTCGCTGCGTACGCGTGCTGACACCGTCAGGCCGAGACTGATCAGTGCGATCGCGCCGGCCGTGAACACCGCTGCGAGCGCGGTATAGGATCCGCGCATCGGGAAATCGAGCAGCAGGTCGGTCCCGACGAATACGAGCAGATTGACCGCGAGCACGACCAGAAGGCGCGACGCGATCTGCGCGATCAGGAACTCGCCCGCGGTCAGCGGGGTCGCGCGCAGACGCCGCAATACGCCGTTCTTGCGGTAGCGCACGATGACCCAGCCGACGCCCCACAGGCTGCTGAACATCACGTTCATCGCCAGCACGCCCGGCAGCACCCAGTCGACATAGCGGATCGCACGCCCGCTGACGACGTTGCGCTGCAGTGCGCCTTGTGGCGCACTGATGCTCTCTCGCAACAGGCGTTCAACGACATAGCCGCGCGCCGATTCCTGGTTGACCCAGTACTGATTCGGGTGGTGCAGGTCGATCAGCAGATCGATGCGGTGATAGCGCAGCTTGTCGAGCGCCGATTCGCGATCGGTCTGGTCGACGAACGTCACGTGACCGGTGTGCAGAAAGGCGACGTCGGTGCTGCCAGCGTTCAGTACGCCGACCTTGTACAGCTGTTCATCGGGATTGGCGAAGATGAACGCGAAGCCGAGCACCATCACGACCGGCATGAAGATGTTCCAGCCGAGTCCTGCCTTGTCGCGGTAGAACTCGCGATTGCGCGCGACGACGACGGCCAGGATACGCTGCAGCTTCATGGTTCACGCAACCCGTGCCCGGTGAGTTTGAGAAACAGGTCGTCGAGTGTCGGTGTGCTGATGTGCAGCCCGTCGAGCGCGACCTCGTTGCGGTTCAGTGCAGCCAGCGCGCGGTCGATGTCGTCGGTCGCAGCCGTCGCATAGCCGCCGTGGATCTCGAATCCGGGCGGAGCCGCGGTCGGGTCGGCCAGGGCCTGCAGCGGCACGCGCACGAGCGCGCGCGGAAAGTGCGCCGCCAGCAGCTGGCAGGGCGCGCCCTGCTCGATGATGCGCCCATGGTCGATGATCGCGATCTCGTCGCACAGCACGCTTGCCTCTTCCATATAGTGCGTGGTCAACACCACGGTCTTGCCGGCCGCCTTGATGCCCTCCACGAGGCGCCAGAAGTTGCGGCGGGACTGCGGGTCGAGTCCAGTCGTGGGCTCGTCCAGAAACACCAGATCCGGGTCGTTGACTAGGGCAATGGCCAGCAGCAGACGCTGCCGCTGGCCGCCCGACAGCTGCTGCGTGTCGCGTTTGAGGAGTTCACCGAGGTTGCACAACGCGATCAGTTCCTGCATCGGGCGGCGGTGGGCGTAGAAGCTGGCGAACAGCGTCAGCGTGTTCTCGACGGTCTGGAAGTCCTGCAGCGCGGTGTGCTGGAACTGTATGCCGATCGCCTCGCGGAAGCCGGCATCGCGCGGCGCGCCGCGGAACAGGATCTCGCCGGCGTCGGGTTCGGTGATGCCTTCGAGGATCTCCAGTGTCGTCGTCTTACCCGCGCCGTTCGGACCGAGCAGGCCGAAACACCGGCCCTCGCCCACATCGAAGCTGATGCCATCGACAGCACGCACGCCGGGAAAATGTTTGACCAGGTTGTGAGTGGACAGCAGGGGTGGCATCGGGCGGCAGGGCCAGAGGTGTGCGGGCCGCCAGTCTAGCGCTTCGGCACGCGTTGCGCGGAGTTCAGGCTGATTTCATGTTGGCCGCGTACCCTTATCCCGGTCAATGCGGCACGTGTCGCAACAGGAGTCGTAGATGGAAGTCAAAGAGGACAGGATACTGGTCTGGGACCCGTTCGTACGGGTGTTTCACTGGTCGCTGGTAACGGCGTTCGTGGTCGCCTGGGCCAGCGGCGATGAATGGGCATCGCTGCACGAGCGCGCCGGGTATTTCATAGGCACCCTGGTCGTGTTGCGTGTGGTGTGGGGGCTGATCGGCACGCGCCACGCACGTTTCACTGATTTCGTGGTGGCACCGCGACGCGTCGGCGAATACCTCAACGCCTTGCGCACCGGGGGGGGCGAGCGTTACCTGGGCCACAACCCGGCCGGCGCATGGATGATCGTGTCGCTGCTGGTCATGCTGACATTGACCATTGGCAGCGGTCTGTTGATGGCCGACGGTGAGCAGTGGGAGGAACTGCACGAAGCCCTGGCCTGGGCGACGCTGCTGCTCGTGCTGCTGCATGTCGCGGGCGTGGTCGTTTCCGGCCTGCTGCATCACGAAAACCTGGTGCGCGCGATGGTGACGGGACGCAAGGTGCGGAGGCAACTCGATGTCTGAGCAGGGTTTGTTGCGGCTGTCCTGGTTTTTCGTGGCCCTGGTCATCGCGAGCGCCGTCATGCTGGCGAGACTGGATCTGCCGCTGATCGCGCCCGACGTTGAGCGGGAGCATGGCGAACATCGGCACGACCGGGAACGCGACACCTACGGTGGCCTCGTGCAATGGTCGTCAGGACTCGTGCAGACGGTTGTCGCGAATCCGGATACCGTCTGATCGGCGTTCGGCGAGGCCGTGACGGGTGCGGCGACCAGCGGTCGCCGCAAGCGGAGCCGAATCACCGGCCAGCGGGTCGGCCAGCCGCGGTCAGCCGTGGGTGCCCGTTCGGGGCAACCCCTGTCCACGGTAGTCGGGATCGGTCCAACAGCGGGGCAGGGACTCGCCCGAGCAGAACACCAGGTCGCGTTTGAGGAAGCTGCGTGGTTCCGGCAGCTCCTCGCCGGCGTTGTAGCGGCCGGGAATGCGGTCCCGGAACGGATCGAACAGCGCGGTGTTGTCGAGCACCTCGACGAGTTCGTCGTTGCGTCTCTCTTTCAGGAACATGGCGCACCTCCGAGGCGGTAGCACTCCGGAAGTATGGCGCATGGCGCTGGACCGATCGGGAAATCCCCGGGGGCGGGCAGGGTCATTGCATTCAGGGAGCGACCCGGTAGCGCGCGCTCAGGCTGCAGGCGGCACCCGGTGCGACGCAGATGATCTCGTTACCGGCGTTGGCGGTCTCGACGCAGACGAAGCGCCTGAAATCCTCGGGTTCGAGGTCGCTCATCGTTGCGTTGACCGCCGACCAGGGATTCCAGACGACGGCCGTGTGGCTGTTGCCCGCGGAGATCTGCACAATGCGGCCGCGGGTCTGGTCGTGGATCTGCAGATCGCCGGCCACGCCCTGGTAGATGCGATCGACCTCGCCGGCGAACGTGACCGGGCCGCCCTGGCAGTGCTCACTGAACCCCTGCACCTTGTCCAGGTAGGCGAGTCCTTCGAGACCGGTGACGGTCACGGTATCGATCTGCCCGACGCCGAAATAGGTGTGCAAGGCCTGCGTGACGGGGAAGGTGGCGTCACCGGTGTTGCGTGTATGCAGCGCGACCGACAGCTCGTCGGAGACCTCGATCACGAGCTCCAGCTCGAAGCGGTGCGGCCACAAGGCGCGCGTTGTTGCGTCGTCGCGCAGTTCGAGTACGACCTGGGTATGTCCTGGCCCCGAAGCGCTGACCGACTGCACTGACCAAGCCGACGTGCGCGCGAAACCGTGTGCCGGACGACCGCGTTTCTCGGGGTCGGCACCGAACCATGGCCAGCACAGCGGGATGCCACCCTTGATCGCCTTGTCGACGGCATAGTGCGCACGGGTGCTGAGAAACAGCAGATCCGTACCGCTCGAACGCGGCACGAACGACAGGACCTGGCCGCCGTGCAGCGAGATCACCGCCTGCGCCGAACTGTTGGTGACATTCAACTGCGGCAATCCGCCCGGGCCGCGCGCGAATTCCGCGACACCCGCGATGGCGAATGCCTGGTTGAGATCTTCGACCGACATGCTGCCTGCCCCCGGAAAGACTGTCCCCGGATCGGGGCTGCCGAGTCTAAAGGGAAGCAGCCGGGTCTGAACAGGCCTGGCAAGGACCCGCGGTGCAGCAAGCGATCCGCGGCCACCAGCGACCGCGGACCTGTTTGCCATCCAGCGGCGGCACTCAGGCCGCCGCGCCATCAATGCCGGCGGTGGTCGCGGTATTGCCGGTCGTCGCCGCGACGATGGTCGTGCCGGCCATGTCCGCGATAACGATCGTTGTGGCGGGCGCGATAGATGCGATGGTCTGCGCGATGCTGGGCGCGCGCCAGACGGTAGCGTTCATGCCTCGAGTAGTAACCATCCGAGCCGTAGCGCCTGGCCATGCGGTCGATGCGTTGCTGTTCGCCACGCAGTCTGCGCGCCTCGTCGCGCGTCAGGTCGCCATTGCGGCGACCGTGGTCGATGCGCGACTGCTGATGGTCCTGGCGGCGCTCGACGCGGCGTTCGAAACGCCCGTCGCTGTCGCCGTCCGCCACTGGGTCGCCGCCGCGGTCGCCACTAGGGTCAAAGTCGTTCTGCTCGACGCGCGCGCCGTCGCCGCGTTGCCTGCCGCTGCCGTCGCCGTCACGTGCCTGCGCGGTTCCGACGACCCCGAGTGACGCCAGGGTCAGGGCGACGATCAGGTTTCTGGTGATGTTCATCGTGGTCTCCTGTATGTCCATTTGCAGGGCCGCCTGTCGACCCTTGACGGCGACTATAGGGAGCTGTCCATGAACGAAGGCTGAACGACTTCAGGGATGCTGCGACCGCGTGGTCGGCGGTCAGGTGCCGCGTGGCAGGGTCAGTGTGATGACCACGCCGTCGCCGTCATCGCGGTCGCGCGCCGCGACCGCGCCGCCGTGAAACTCGACGATGAGGCGGACCAGATACAGCCCGAGCCCGAGGTGCGGCTCGTCCTGCTGCCCGCTGCGCACCGATGTCATCGACTGGAGCACATCCACGTCGCGCGGCAGTGCCGCTCCCCGGTTGCCGACCTGGATCGCGACATGGCGCGGTCCACCGTCGCAGCGCACCGTCACTGCCGTTCCCGGCGTGTGGAAGTCCGCTGCGTTCGCGATCAGCTTGTCCAATGCCTGGCTGATCAGATCGGGCACGCCGCGCAGCATGATCTGCTCGTCAGCGCCGTCGAGGCGCAGCACGCAATCCGGCAGGCTGCCGCGCAGACCGTCGATCTGATGCCGCAGCAGCGCAGCGACGTCGAAGGTCTCCGGTTCGGCCTGGCGCAGCGCCTGTTCCAGCCCCGATGCCTCGCGCAGGCGCAGCAGGATGCGTTCGAGGCGTGCGGCGCCGGCGCGTGCGCGCGCCGTGTAGGTGTGGCGGTCCGCCTCACCGGCGAGTTCGGCGTTGTCGAGCGAGCTGCGCACGACGGCGAGCGGCGTGCGCAGCTCGTGGGCGAGGCGGCTCGCCATCGCCTCGAGGTAGTGGTTGTACTCGTGCAGGCGTTCCAACACGCTGGCGAAGCTGCGGCCGAGGTCGCCGATCTCATCGCGGCCGTGGCCGTCCTCGAGGCGGCCGATGATCCTGCCGTCATGGCTGACCGCGCGTTCGACCTGATCGCGCAGGCGCTTGATGCGCGAGGCGAGCAGACTGGCGAACATGAGCAGTCCGAGGCTGGTGACGGCAAAGAACAGCAGCGTGACGCCGAACAGGCGCTGCAGGGCCAGGTTCTGAATCGACAGGATCGCGTTGGTCGTCTGTTCTACCAGCACCGCGCCCTTGACGCCCTCGGCACTGCGGATCGGTACCGCGGCACTGACGACGACCGCATTGCCTTGCGGTGGCCGGCGGCGCAGGCTAGACGGGCGGCCGCTCAGCGCATCGACCACCGGGCGAACGAACAGCTGGGTACGGTCGGCTGGCAGATCGATGACCGCCTCGGCATCGTGCGGCAGCACCGCCAGTATCAGGTCCTGGATGAACCACGGCATCTGCTGTTGGTCGGCGCTCAGCGGCGCGTTGGCGTCGAGGCGCCCGGCACTCGCCAGCACCAGCCCCTGGTGATCGGTGACCCAAACCCGGGTCGCCGGCGGCGTGACCTCGGCGAGTACCGCGGAAAGGCCGGGTGAGCGTTGCACGATGCGGCCGAGCGCCTCGGCGGGGTACATATGGCCGCTGGCGAGCACCTGCCGGCTGCGGCTGTCGAAGAACCGCAGCGACAGGCGGTCGGACAGCATGCTGCGCGGCAGACGCAGCTCGAGGGTGTATCCGGCCCGGTCGCTCTGCCATTCGCCGCGGATCGGTGAATCGGACGGCGCTGCTTCGGGCACGTCGAGCGCTTCGGTTTCCGCGGACCCGTCGCTGGCGGCGGGTAGCGGTCGCGCCGTGACCCATCCTGGCGCCTGCGGCTGGATGCGGTAGCGGTGCAGCAGGCCGTCGGTATCGGTCAGCGCGATGTCGACCGCGTCGCCCGTTTCGCCAAAGTCGGGGCTGGGGTCGCGCACGCCGATCAACAGGTACAGGTAGCGATCGTGCAGGCCGACGAAGATGCGCGCCTCGAGCGTGTCGTCTACCGATCGCAACACCGCGAAGTTGTCGCCGTAGCGTGGCCACTCGTCGCGATAGCCGTCGACCTGCGGGGGCTCGCCGAGCGGATGCGCGTACAGGTTGCGAAACGTGAGCACCGAGCCGGGCTTGGCGACGCCGTTGAATGCGTCGCTGTGGGCGTGCATCAGGTTGGCGACCGATGCCGCCGTCGTCTGCAGGGCCTGGTCCTGAGCGTCACGCAGGAAGTGTTCGGTCTCCTCGATGAAGCGGTACCCGGCAAGCGGGATCCCCAGCAGCGTCAGTGACACGAGCAGCAGCTTGAACCTGACGCTGTGCCAGAAGCGTGTCGCCATCGATGCGTCAGCCCTGGCGGTTCCAGCGATAGCCGGCGCCGTACACCGCCTCGATCGCCGTGAACGCCGGATCGCACTGCTCGAACTTGCGTCGGATTCGCTTGATGTGCGACGTAATGGTCGCGGCGTCGACATAGATGTCCGCGGCCTGCATCAGCTGTTCGCGGTTCTTGACGTGCCCAGGATGCTGCACGAGTGCATGCAGGATCCAAAGCTCGGTTACCGTGAGTTCGATCGGATGGCCGCTCCAGGTGACCTGCATCTGTTCAGGGTCGAGCGACAGCGGGCCGTCGTCGATTCGGGTCGATGCATCGGCCGCGTCGCGCATCGCATCCACCCGGCGGAACAATGCGCCGACCCGCGCGCTCAGCTGGTGCAGACTCACGTCCTTGGTCACGTAATCGTCGGCACCCATGCGCAGGCCGGCGACGCTGTCGAAGTCGCTGTCGCGCGCGGTCAGGAAGATGATCGGCAGTGCCGCCGAGCGGCCGCGCAGCTCGCGGCACAGGGCGAAGCCCGCGTCGTACTCGTCGCCGAGGCTGATGTCGAGGATCGCGAGATCGGGCAGTTCGCGGTCCATGGCCCGGCTTGCGGTCGGCCGGTCGGCGAATGCGAGCACCCGGTAGCCCTGTCGACGGAACAGGTCGGCATAGTTCTCGCGGATCGCCGTTTCGTCTTCGACGATCGCGATCGTTCTCGCCATGGCGTTAGGGCCTGTTCACACGATGCGAGACGCAGTGACGGCGGCCGTTCCTTCGACCAACGAGGCGTTGTGAACGCGGCGTACTCGATGTATACGAGCGAGCAGCAATGCCGTTGGGCCGGCCACTGTTCATCAAGCAGGCAACCCCGTCGCTTCGGGTTGCGCCCCAAAACGCGACATGTGGCGTTGCCCGTCGTTCAATTGGATTCACTGGACTTCTCTCCTCGCGCCTTGCCCGACGCATCTTGGGGCGGCAGCGCCGCGCCGCGCATCATGTGAACAGGGCAGTTTTCGATGGCGACAGTTTACCCGCTAATTCGCCGCTGCCCGATTTTCGCCAGCATCCATCACCGCATTGCCATCGCGATGTCCTGCCCGCGCCCGACCGATGGGCTGGAATGGGATCACAGCCGGCGCAGGTCCAGACGACCGTCTTCGCCACGGAAGGCACGCTGGGCCAAATCAGGCGGATCGGATCAACGCAGCGGAGGTGATACAGGCCATGAACGCAGACGACGCGACGCGCGAGCGGCGGACACGGGTGCCGGCATGGATCTACTGGGGCGCGACCGGCGCGTTGCAGCCGCTCTCGGAAGAGTTTCTGTACCGCTCGCCGAGCGATGCGATGCGCCGCCGCGGCAGCCGCGTGCTGGATGTGTCGCAGGGAGAACGCCATGCGCGTGGCTGAGCATCGCATGCGGCGGGCCCTGCTGTGGTTGGGCTGCCTGTGGGCGGCGCAGGTCGCGTTCGCCGAACCGCCGGCGCCACCGACCGGTCTGCGTCTGTACGGCATCGATACGGCGGGCTTCGTCGAGGCGCCGCGGCTGAAGACCGACGTCGCGATCAGCGTCAGCGGCATGCTGGCTCGGGTTCGCGTCACACAGCGATTCCGCAACCCGGGTGACGCGTGGGTCGAAGGAGTCTACCTGTTTCCCTTGCCGGACGATGCCGCGGTCGATCACCTGCGCATGCACTATGCCGATCGCGTTGTCGAAGGCGAGATCCGCGAGAAGGCCCAGGCGCGCCGCGACTACGCGGCGGCGCGCGCGCAGGGCAAGGGCGCGTCGCTGGTCGAACAGCAGCGCGCCAACGTGTTCACCACGGCCATCGCCAACATCCCGCCGCACGCAGAGGTCAGGGTGGAGATCGAATACCAGCAGCCGGTGACCTGGCAAGACGACGTGTTTGCGTTTCGCTACCCAATGGTCGTCGGTCCACGCTACCTGCCACAGCCGGTCGACGAAGACCGGTCGGATGCCGGGCTTTCCGATGCCGCGCTGGTGTCGGCGGCGGTTGTAGCCGGTGCCGGTGATGACTACAACCCCCTGTCACTGGTCGTCGATCTCGATGCGGGTCTCGCGCTGGATGCCGTCGACAGCCCCTACCATCGCATCGCCGCGACGCGACTGTCCCCCGGCCGTTACCGGGTCGCATTGGCCGACGGCGAGTTGCCGGCAGATCGCGATTTCGTGCTGCGCTGGCGACCGGCGCCGGCGCAGCGGCCACAGGCGGCACTGTTCACGCAGCGCTGGTCCGAACGCGATTATTCGATGCTGATGTTGCTGTCACCGCGCGGCGACGCGGTGCCGATGCGGGTTGCGCGCGAACTCGTGTTGGTCGTCGACACCTCGGGGTCGATGCACGGTGAGTCGATCGAACAGGCCAGGCAGGCACTGCGCTTTGCGCTGTCGACGCTGCGCCCGGGCGACCGTTTCAACCTGATCCAGTTCAATGACGGCGTGGCAAGCCTGTTCGAACGTGCGCAGTCGGCAGATGCGCAGCACGTCGGCATGGCGCTGGCCTACGTCGACGGGCTGCGCGCCGACGGCGGTACCGAGATGGCGCCGGCGCTGCGCCGCGCACTGGAAGGAGGAGGCGGGTCGGATGGGACGCTGCGCCAGGTGGTGTTTCTGACCGACGGTGCCGTCAGCAACGAACAGGCCCTGTTCGAACTGATCACACAGCGTATCGGTGACAGCCGGTTGTTCACGGTCGGCATCGGTTCTGCACCCAATGCGTTGTTCATGCGCCATGCCGCGCGCCACGGTCGTGGCACGTTCCACTACATCGGCGCCAGCGGCGACGTCGCCGATGTCATGGGCCGCCTGTTCACGCAGCTTGCCGCGCCGGTGCTGACGGATATCCGCCTGTACTGGACCCTTGCAGGCCCCGGCGATGTACCGGTGCAGACCCCGGAACGCATCGGCGACCTGTACGCCGGCGAACCGCTGGTCGTTGCGCTGCGCAGCGAACACCGGCCTTTGCAGCTGCGTGTCGAGGGCAGATTCGCCGGGCGTCCGTGGCAGCGCACTCTCGACCTCGACGGAGCCGGTGCCGATGCGCCGGGTGTACACGCGCTGTGGGCGAGGCGTCGGATCGACGAGCACCTGGCCGGGTTTGCGACCGGCGGGTCGGCCGAAGACATCCGCCGCCGGGTGCTCGACCTTGCCCTCGAACACCATCTTGTCAGCCGCTTCACGAGCCTGGTCGCCGTCGACCACACACCCAGTCGTCCCGATGGTGCACCCCTGCAACGGCGACCTGTGGCCTCGCGCCTGCCGGCCGGCTGGTCGGACGCGGCGGTATTCGGGCGCCTGCCGGGGACCGCGACCACCGCGCCGCTCGCGCTGGTGCTCGGCCTGTCCGGGATGACGCTTGCCGCATGGTTGAGGCGCCGGGCGTGAGCCGTGCGGGACTGTCGGCAGTGGCTTGGGCGCTTTTCGCCGTGAGCCTGACCGCACTCGCGCACGCCGCCTACATCCCGGCCAAGGCATGGTTGGCGCAGCGCCTGCTGGCGTACGCATGGCAGCAACGGGGTGGCGCGGCCGGTCCGGGCAGGCCATGGCCGGGCGCCGACATGCGGCCGCTGGCCCGTTTGCGCCAGCAGCGCCTCGGTGTGGACCAGATCGTGCTCGACGGTGCGAGTGGCAGGGTGCTTGCCTTCGCGCCTGGGCACGTGGTCGGCAGCGCGCTACCCGGCCAGCGCGGCAATGTCGTGATCAGCGCCCATCGCGACACACATTTCCGCTGGCTGGCGGGGTTGCGCAGCCACGACGAACTCGAACTGGAGGACGTCGATGGCGCGGTGCGGCGATACGCCGTGGAGGGATGGTCCGTCGTGCACGAGCGCAGCGCCGAGCTGCTGGATCCATTCGCCGGCGACGGCCTGCGACTGGTGACCTGCTACCCGTTCGACGGTGTGGCGCCGGGTACTCCGTGGCGCTTCGTTATCACCGCACGGCCGGTCTGACGGCTGGCGCGCCGGCCAGCGGCGACGCCGTGCCGGTCGACCAGATGCAATAGCGGCTGTGCTCGGATGGGTGAAGCCTGGCGGCGTCGATGGCCTGATCGGCGGCGTGCAGCACGTCTTGCGGTGCGGCATGCAGTGCTGCATCGATGTCGGTGGCCCCCATGCTCAGATGGCAGCGGGCGTTGTGGAATTCGTCGTGCGACGCAACCGCGTCATCGTAGGATTGCGCCGTCACCTTGAGCCACTGATCGAGTGTGCCGTATTCCCTGTGGTCGAGTATCACCGCGAACTGGTCGCCGACGACGCGGGCGACGATGTCGGTGTTGCGGATCCGTGCGAGCAGGAACTGGGCCGTGAACTGCAGCACGCGGTCGCCGAAGAAGTGATCGTGTTCGGTATTGATGCGTTTGAGTTCGTCGACGTCGATGACGACGACGATGGCCGGCGGTCGATGGTGTGACTGTTCGTGCAGATGCGCGATCATCAGGTCAAAGTAGTGGCGGTTGTACACGCCGGTGAGTGGGTCGGATAGCGAGCGCCGGCGCGGGTTGGGTTCGATGTCGCGAAGGCGTAGAGCAAGGCTGTCCATCTGCTGCAGCAGTTCACCCGTTTCGCGGAGCTCGGTCAGCTCCGTCGAGGGGCGGTAGCTGCCGTCGAGCAGGGACTTGAGTCCGCCATGGACGCGTCGTATGTCGGTGCGGAATGCCGACAGCATGCGTCTTCCCAGGTAGAGCGCCAGTATGCCGACCGCAAGCAGGATCAGCGCGTCGATGCCGAGAAGGGTGCTGGTGATCGGCGTGCTCGCGGGGGGACTGCGGTAAAGCACCAGTTGCCACGAGGTGCCCGGGATCTCGGCGGCGAACCGCCGGGTGTCACCAGGGTTTTTGCCGGACGCCGTGGACAGATGGACGTTGCCGCTACGGTCGAGCAGCTCGAACGTGTCGTCCGTACCTAAGCTGCCTCGCAGCACCTTTTCAATCACGTCGAGGTGGAAACTGATGAACACCACGCCGGCGGCATCTCCATTCGGCGACCTGACCCGCGTGATGACGTCGAAGTGTTCGAGCCCGGGCACGTCGGTGTGCAGAGGTGGATAGTCGATCGGTTCGCCGGTCACCACGTGCCGCATGTCGCTCTCACAGGACGGCCCGATGCGCTGCATCAGCGGATCACCGTGCACGGCACCGGCCGGCGATGCCAGCGCCGCACCGAGCGTGCCCGGCAGCAGTTGGCGCAGTCGCTGCGACCATGCCGACACCTCCGCCCCATCACCGAACTCGAGCAGGTCCGAGACGTCGGGTGCGGCCGACGTCTGCTGCGCGATTTCTTGGTAAAATTTAACCTGGTTGCGCACGGCGAGTGCCGCGTTGGTCACCGCGGCGTGGGCCTCGGTGGCATACCGGCGCTCGATCGTGTCGTGCACGTCGTGAACCAGGTACAGGCCGACGCCGGTGGTCGCGGCGGTCACGCCGACGAACAGGATCACCAGAAGGAGGGTCAGTTTGCCGATCGACAGCTGCACGGCATCGCCTTTCGTGTCGATGGGGACATGCAGGAAGCAGCGGCAGCGTGGGTGCAAATCTTTAGTCTGCAATACCCGGCCGGGGCTTGGGTTGATTCCGCGGGAGGTGGACGACTGGAATCAGCGGTCGCGATGGCGGAATGCGCAGCAGTTCCTGGGTCGCCACGTGTCGTCCGGGGCATGATCGGGTGCGTTCGAGAGGTGGTGTGGCCCGATCGCGGCCGCCTGGGATTTGCAGTCGTTGAGCAGGGTGCACGCGGTGGCGCGTTCGCTACCCGGCGATTGGGCGCGTGCGCGGGGAGAGCAGTTCTGGTGAACCGAGATGACCGACAAGCAGTCGCGCAGACGGCGATCGGTGGCGGATTCGAAACGGGCGGTCACGTCGTGACGGCAAGCGGTGTGCCGCGTGCCGTTTCGGGTGCCCGTCCAAAAAACTAGTCCAGATGGCAGGCCGGAAAGCCAATCGCTCGCGGCGATCGCGGCGACCATCGAAACGCGCGTCGCGGTCGCGTCGGCGGCTGTGGCGGCCGGTTTTCGCCCTCATCGTCCTGGCGGCCCTGGTACTCGGCGCCTATTCGATCCACCTGGCGCGCGTGGTGCGAGTCAAGTTCGAGGGCAAGCGCTGGGCGGTGCCGGCACAGATCTATGCGCGGCCGCTCGATCTGTATGCCGGTGCGGCGGTCGGTGCGGACCAGTTGCAGGCGGAGCTGCGTTTTCTCGGGTATCGCCAGGTGCGCAGTGCCTCGGGGCCCGCACAGTGGTCGCGCAATGGTAGCCGCTTCGTCGTGCACACGCGCCCGTTCGCGTTCTGGGACGGCGACGAACCGGCCCAATCGGTCGTCATCACGGCCGGTGCGGGCGCGATCGAGTCGATCCGTGCCGACGCCGGTGGCGCGGTCGACCTGATGCGGCTCGAACCGGCGCTGGTCGGCAGCATCTACCCGTCGAACGACGAGGATCGCGTCCTGGTGCGTCGCGGCGATCTGCCGCAGCACCTGGTCGATGGTCTGCTGGCTGTCGAGGACCGGCGCTTCTTCGAACATGCCGGCGTCGACCTGCGTGGCATCGCGCGCGCCGTGTGGACCAACCTGCGTGCCGGGCGTACGGTGCAGGGCGGCAGCACGCTGACCCAGCAGCTGGTCAAGAATTTCATCCTGACATCCGAGCGTTCGGTGTGGCGCAAGGTCAACGAGGCGCTGATGGCGCTGATCGTCGACGCGCGCTACAGCAAGGACGAGATCCTCGAGGCCTACGCGAACGAGATCTTCCTCGGCCAGGACGGGCAGCGTGCAATCCACGGTTTCGGCCT
This sequence comes from Gammaproteobacteria bacterium, assembly GCA_020445255.1. GTDB lineage: Bacteria > Pseudomonadota > Gammaproteobacteria > Chromatiales > Chromatiaceae > Thiosocius. Next base: position 3,816 of record JAGRGY010000008.1, on the reverse strand, counting down.
GGGCGCTTTTTTTTACTTCAACCGCCCCGTCAGTGAACTCGATCTGCACGAAACCGCGCTGTTGGTCGCGTTGGTCAAAGGTGCGTCGTACTACAACCCGCGGCGAAATCCCGAACGTGCGCTCGAACGACGCAACCTGGTGATAGACCAGATGGCGTCACTCGGCATGATCGGTGGCGACGAGGCGGCACAAGCCAAGCGTCAGCCGCTCGGCGTCAGCGCGCGTGGCAGCGTCAATTCGCACCGGGTTCCGGCGTTCGTCGACCTGGTCCGCCGTCAGCTGCGGCGCGACTACCGCGAGGAGGACCTGACATCGGAAGGCCTGCGGATCTTCACGACCCTGGACCCGTGGGTGCAGCGCCAGGCCGCGGTGGCGCTCGATGATCGACTGTCGCGCATCGAGAAGGCACGCAAGCTCAAGACCGGCAGCCTGCAGGGTGCGGTCGTCGTGGCGTCGGTGCAGCAGGGCGAGATCCAGGCCGTGGTCGGCGATCGCGATGCCGGGTACGCTGGCTTCAATCGCGCCCTCGATGCGGTGCGCCCAATCGGTTCGCTGGTAAAGCCGGCGATCTACCTGACAGCGCTGATGCAGCCGCAGCGCTACACGCTGACCACGCTGGTCCACGACGTCGAGGTCGACCTGCGCCTCGCCGGAGGTCAGCGCTGGCGGCCGAAGAACTACGACAAGTCGACCAATGGCGACGTGCCGCTGCACGAGGCGCTGGCGCGATCGCTCAATCTCGCCACCGTCAACCTCGGCCTGGATCTCGGCGTCGGCGCGGTCGCCGATACGCTGCGCGCGCTGGGCGTCGCGCGTGACATCGATCCCTACCCCTCGTTGTTCCTCGGTGCGCTGTCGCTGTCGCCGCTCGAGGTGACGCAGGTCTACCAGACCCTGGCGGCCGGCGGGTTTCGTTCGCCACTGCGTGCGATCCGCGCGGTTCTCGATGCCGAGCAGCACCCGCTGCAGCGCTATCCGCTGACCGTGGCCGAGGCCGCCGATGCGCGCGCGGTGTACCTCCTCGACCGCAACCTGGTCGAGGTCACCCAGTCGGGTACTGCGGCCGCGCTGCAGCGCCTGCTGCCCGCCGGTCTGCAGGTTGCCGGCAAGACCGGCACCACCAACGACCTGCGTGACAGCTGGTTCGCCGGCTTTTCCGGCGACCGGGTCGCTGCGGTCTGGGTGGGCCTGGACGACAATACGCCGACCGGGCTGACCGGCTCGCAGGGCGCCTTGCCGGTATGGGCCGACCTGATGCGCGGCATCGACAACCAGCCGCTGCAACTGCAACCGCCGGGCGGTGTCGAATACCATTGGATCGATCCCGCGGGCCGCCTGGCGGCCGAAGGGTGTGCCGAGGCGGTCGCGTTTCCTTTTATCTCGGGTTCGCAACCGACCGAGCTTTCGGACTGTGCGGCAGCGCGCGCTGCCGAGGACAACAAGGAATCAGGAGGTTTCTGGCGTGGTCTTTTCAACTGACACGGAACGTGCCCCGGGATCGCCAATGCCGGTGCGGGACGTCGCCGCGCGGGTGCTGCTGCTGGCCGTTGCGACCGCGTTTCTGGCCGCCTGTGGTGGCGGTGCGCGTCGCGATCTGCCCGCACGGGTCGAGGAGCGCGGACCGGTACAACCACCCACGCAGCGCGGCAGCGACACCCAGATCGCCGCGTACACGCCCCCGGCCGCGCCGCGCATCATGCGCGCGGAACCGAACCGCGCGGTTGCCGTATTGATGCGGCGCGCAGAGGACCAGCGCCGCGCCGGCGAACTCGACGACGCGACGGTCAGCATCGAGCGCGCACTGCGCATCGCGCCGGATGACGCGGTGTTGTGGCAGCGCCTCGCCGAGGTGCGCGCCGATCAGCAGCGGCATGCACTGGTCGTCCAGCTCGCCGCCAAGTCGAACGCGCTGGCCGATCCCGCCGATCGCACATTGCGGCGGCGCAACTGGCTGCTGATCGCGCAGGCGCGCCGCGCATTGGGTGACAGCCGTGGCGCCCGCGATGCCGAGGACCGGGCGGCGTCGCTGCGCTGAACCTGCACCGGCGCGGCGCACCGGGTCCGGCGACCGGCTGTGCGACCGTGCCGATACCGACGCGCCGCCTGAAGCGCATCGCGGCTTCGGTATAGAATCCCCGGCGTATCACCGGAGGACACCGCGTGTGACCACGCCCTATGCCGCAGACAAGCTGATTGCACAGGCGCGCCAGCTCGCCGCCGAATACCGGCGCACGATGGGCAAGCCCCTGCCGGGCATCAGCAACGAGATCGCGGAGCACGACGCGGTGCGCCTGCTCGGCCTCGAGGCGGCCGCCGAAGCCGAGGTCGGTTGGGATGCGGTGGATCCGGAAACCGGCACGCGTCTGCAGATCAAGAGCCGGACGATATTCGACGAAACCAAGGGCGGCGAGCGCATCGGCCAGCTCAAGCTGAACCAGGAATGGGATGCGGTACTGCTGGTTCTGATGGACGAGAACTACGAGCCGTACGAGATCTACCAGGCCGAGCGCGACGACCTGGCCGAGTTCGTCAACAATGCGGGCGGCAACCGCGCCAAGCGTGGTGCGATGTCGGTGGCGCGCTTCAAGATCGTCGGCGAGCTGGTCTGGGACCGCGTCAACGGGCGCAGCGGCGGTGTCTGGGACAACCGGGCCTGAGTCGCCCGCCCCGGCGAAGACACGCTGAACCCATGGAGACCGTCGACGTCCTCGGCCGTGAAGGCGTGCTCGCGCGCGTGCTCGACGGTTTCGCCTTCCGCGCGCAACAGCTCGAGATGGCCGAGTCGGTCGCAGATGCCTTCGGGCGTGGCGCGACGCTGATCGCCGAGGCTGGAACCGGCACCGGCAAGACGTTCGCGTATCTGGTTCCGGCACTGCTGTCCGGCATCAAGGTCATCGTCTCCACCGGCACCCGCAACCTGCAGGACCAGCTGTTTCTGCGCGACCTGCCGCGGCTGCGCGAGGCGATGGCCAGTCCGGCGCGGGTCGCGCTGCTGAAGGGCCGTGCCAACTACCTGTGCATCCACCGCCTGGAGAATGCCCTGCTCGACGTGCGTGGTCATACCCCCGAGCGGTTGCGCTGGCTGCTGGCGGTGCGTGACTGGGCGTTGCAGACGCAGAGCGGTGACGTCAGTGAGCTCGCCGACATCCCCGAGGATGCGAGCATCTGGCCGCTGGTCACGTCGACAACCGACAACTGCCTCGGCCAGGAGTGTCCGTCGTGGAGCGCATGCCATCTGGTCGAGGCGCGCCGACGGGCGCAGGAGGCCGATGTCGTCGTCGTCAATCATCATCTGCTGTGCGCCGATTTCGCGTTGCGCGATGACGGCTTCGGCGAGCTGTTGCCGTCCGCCGACGCCTATGTGATCGACGAGGCGCACCAGCTGCCCGAGGTCGCGAGCAATTTCTTCGGCACCACGGTCAGCAGCCGCCAGCTGCTCGACCTTGCGCGTGACACCCAGATCGAATACGTACGCGAGGCCGGTGACGTGGAAGGCGTCACGCCGCGCATCGACGCGCTGACCAAGGCGGCGCGAGAGCTGCGTCTGAGCTTTGGCCCGAGCCTGCGCCGCGGCGCGTGGAGCGAACTCGAACGCAGCGCAGGTGTGCCGGTGGCGCTCGACGATTGTCGCGCGCAGCTGCGCGACCTGCACCGCGTGCTCGCGGCCATCGAAGGGCGCGGCAAGGGATTGGATGCCTGTCTGGCGCGCTGCACCCAGTTTGTGCGCCAGCTCGATGACCTGGTCGAGCCGCAAGAGGGGGACGAGACGATCCGGTGGTTCGAGACGCATGCGCAGAGCGTGCGCCTGAACGGTA
>JAGRGY010000033.1 GCA_020445255.1 Gammaproteobacteria bacterium | reverse complement strand
TTCAAATTTTTCCTTGGACACCGTTATACCCCTTTCGGACTATCGAGCCAGAACGCGCTGACCGTTACTGTTTCTTCATGATGGCCTCAGCAACACTGCTGGGCACTTCGTTGTACTTGGAAAACTCCATGCTGTACGACGCGCGACCCTGGGTCGCACTGCGCAGCGAGGTCGCATAGCCGAACATCTCGGCGAGCGGCACCTCGGCGTTGACGATCTTGCCGCCGGTCGCCGAGTCTTCCATGCCCTGGACCATCCCGCGACGGGAGTTCAGGTCGCCGATCACGTCACCCATGTAGTCTTCCGGGGTCTCGACCTCGACCTTCATCATCGGCTCGAGAATCACCGGCCTGGCCTTCTGCACACCGGCTTTGAAGCCCATCGAACCCGCGATCTTGAACGCGTTCTCGTTCGAGTCGACCTCGTGATACGAGCCGTCGTACAGCGTCACCTTGACGTCGACCACCGGGTAACCGGCGATGACGCCGCCCTGCATGGCCTCCTGGATACCCTTGTCAACCGCGGGCACGTATTCCTTCGGCACGACACCGCCGACGATGGCATTGACGAACTCGTAACCCTTGCCCGCTTCCTGCGGCTCGATCTTGAGCCACACATGACCGAACTGGCCGCGACCACCCGACTGACGCACGAACTTGCCTTCAGACTCGGTGCTGCCGCGAATCGTTTCGCGATAGGCCACCTGCGGGGCGCCGACGTTGGCCTCGACCTTGAACTCGCGCTTCATGCGGTCGACGATGATGTCGAGGTGCAGCTCACCCATGCCCGAGATGATCGTCTGTCCCGATTCCTCGTCGGTGTGCACGCGGAACGACGGGTCTTCCTGGGCCAGGCGGCTAAGCGCGATACCCATCTTTTCCTGGTCGCTCTTGGTCTTCGGCTCGACCGCGACCGAAATCACCGGATCGGGGAACTCCATGCGCTCGAGCGTGATGATGTTATTGAGATCACACAGCGTGTCACCGGTGGTCACGTCCTTGAGGCCGACCGCGGCAGCGATGTCACCAGCGCGAACCTCTTTGATCTCTTCGCGCGAGTTGGCGTGCATCTGCAGGATGCGACCGACGCGCTCTTTCTTTCGCTTGACCGGGTTGTAGACCGAGTCGCCCGAGTTCAGCACACCCGAGTAGCAGCGGAAGAAGGTCAGCGAACCGACGAACGGATCGGTGGCAATCTTGAACGCCAGCGCAGAGAACGGCTCGTCGTCCGAGGAATGACGCTCACCCTCCGAGTCATCATCGAGAATGCCCTTGATCGATGGCACGTCGGTCGGTGCGGGCATCAGTTCGACGACCTTGTCGAGCATCGCCTGGACGCCTTTGTTCTTGAACGCACTGCCGCAGGTCATCGGCACGATCTCGAGATTCAGGGTGCGCAGACGCAGGCCTTCGAGGATCTCGTCTTCGCTGAGTTCACCGCCCTCGAGATACTTCTCCATCAGCGTCTCGGTCGCCTCGGCAGCGGCCTCGATCATCTTCTCGCGCCACTCGTCGCAGGTATCCTGCAAATCGGCCGGGATGTCGATGTACTCGAACTGGGCGCCCATGTTCTCTTCGCTCCAGTTGATCGCCTTCATCTTGATCAGATCGACGACACCGGAGAAGCCCTCTTCGGCACCGATCGGCACCTGGATCGGCACGGCGATGGCGTTCAGACGCTTCTTGAGCTGCTCGACGACGCGGAAGAAGTTCGCGCCCATGCGGTCCATCTTGTTGACGAACGCCATGCGCGGCACTTTGTAACGGTTGGCCTGACGCCAAACCGTCTCGGATTGCGGCTGCACGCCGCCGACCGCGCACAGCACGAACACGGCGCCGTCGAGCACGCGCAGCGAACGCTCGACCTCGATCGTGAAGTCGACGTGCCCCGGGGTGTCGATGATGTTGATACGGTGCTGGGGATACTGCTGACCCATCCCGCTCCAGAAACAGGTGGTCGCAGCCGAGGTGATCGTGATGCCACGCTCCTGCTCCTGCTCCATCCAGTCCATGGTCGCAGCGCCGTCGTGCACCTCACCGATCTTGTGCGAGACACCGGTGTAGAAGAGCACACGCTCGGTCGTGGTCGTCTTACCCGCATCGATGTGAGCCATGATGCCGATATTGCGATAACGCTCAATGGGTGTGGTACGTGCCACTGTCTTATCCCGCCCCGTAATGTAAAAGAACGAAGTTGCTGGTGTTTACCAGCGATAGTGAGAGAACGCTTTGTTCGCCTCGGCCATACGATGGGTTTCTTCCTTCTTCTTGACCGCTGCGCCTTTCTGATCAGAGGCGTCAAGAAGCTCGCCTGCCAGACGCGCCGCCATCGACTTTTCGCTGCGCTTGCGCGCGGCGTCGATCAACCAGCGCATCGCCAGCGTGTTGCGGCGCACCGGGCGCACCTCGACAGGGACCTGGTAGGTGGCACCACCGACGCGCCGCGACTTCACCTCGACGACAGGACGCACGTTCTCGAGCGCCTGCTCGAGCGTGTCCATGGGGTCGCCGGAGCGCTTGCCGCTGACGGTATCGAGCGCGCCATACAGGATCCGCTCTGCCACCGACTTCTTGCCGTCTTCCATCACCATATTGATGAACTTGGCAAGCGTCTGGCTCCCGAATTTCGGGTCCGGCAGAATCTCGCGCTTCGCTGCAACTCTTCTTCTGGGCATTTTCTTACTCTCGATCTACTCGTGACCGGCTACCCGCCGGCCCCATTCAACGCATACGTTCCGTATTTCGGACATCAGCCCTTGGGACGCTTGGCGCCGTACTTCGAACGACCCTGACGGCGCTTGTCGACACCCGAGGTGTCAAGACTGCCGCGGACCACGTGGTAACGCACACCCGGAAGGTCCTTGACGCGGCCACCGCGAATCAGGACGACGCTGTGCTCCTGGAGGTTGTGGCCTTCACCACCGATGTAGCTCGACACCTCGTATCCGTTGGTCAGGCGTACGCGGGCGACTTTGCGCAGTGCAGAGTTCGGCTTCTTCGGTGTCGTGGTGTACACGCGCGTGCACACGCCGCGGCGCTGCGGGCAGGCCTGCAACGCCGGCACATTGGTCTTTTCGACTTTGCGCTTGCGCGGCTTTCGAACCAATTGATTGATAGTTGCCATCTAACCTTCCGTCTCCGGGCGGCCCCGGCCTTGATCCGGAGCCTGAAATCGGCGTAACCCCACCCCCACCCCGGCCTCGTTGGCTCGCCAGGTGCGGTAGCGGTTACTCGAATCTGTTCGCGAAGCGACTGATTTGTCGCGGTTTTTTAAAGGCACGAAACCGCCATGCCTTCAGCGAAGGCTGCGCATTCTATGCGCCGCCCAGGCGACTGTCAACAGCCGCCTGGGCTCCGTTCCGCCGACGTCAGTCGTCGTCGGTGGTGTTGAGCGCCTGCTTGATCGCCTCTTCGACGTCCTCGGTCGCCATCTCCACCGGTCCGCCCGAGTACAAGGCATCGTGACGGGCCCGGCGACGCTCGTTGTGGTGCGCCAGACCGGTGCCCGCCGGGATCAGCCGGCCGACGATCACGTTTTCCTTCAGGCCGTTGAGCGTGTCGCGCATGCCCCTGACGGAGGCCTCGGTCAACACCCGCGTGGTCTCCTGGAACGACGCCGCCGAGATGAACGACTCGGTCGCCAGCGAGGCCTTGGTGATACCGAGCAGCAGCGGTTCGAAGCGCGCCGTGAGCTTGTCCTCGGCGGTGGCCTTCTCGTTGGCGTCCAGCAGACGCGCACGCTCGACCTGCTCGCCGCGCAGCAGCTTGGTCTCACCCGGATCGATGATCTCGATCTTGCGCAGCATCTGGCGAATGATCACCTCGATGTGCTTGTCGTTGATGCCGACGCCCTGCAACCGGTAGACGTCCTGGATCTCCTTGACCAGGTACTCCGCCAGGTCGGTGACGCCCTTCAGGCGCAGGATGTCGTGCGGGTTGAGCTCGCCGTCGGCGATCACCTCACCCCGTTCCACGTGTTCACCCTCGAACACGTTGACGTGTCGCCACTTGGGGATCAGCGTCTCGTTCTGCTCACCGTCGGCGAGCGTGATGATCAGGCGCTGCTTGCCCTTGGTGTCCTTGCCGAAGCTGACGGTGCCACTGGCCTCGGCGAGGATCGCCGGCTCCTTCGGCTTGCGCGCCTCGAACAGGTCGGCGACGCGCGGCAGACCGCCGGTGATGTCGCGGGTCTTCGACGATTCCTGAGGGATGCGCGCCAGAACGTCGCCGACGCCGACGTTGGCGCCGTCACTGACACCGACGATGGCACCACCCGGCAGGAAGTAGTTTGCGGGCAGCGTCGTGCCGACGATGTTGACGTCGTTGCCCTTGGCGTCGACCAGCTTCACCATCGGACGCAGGTCCTTGCCGCTGGTAGGACGCTGTTTCGGGTCGAGCACGACGACCGACGACAGGCCGGTAACGTCGTCGGTCTGCTTCTGCACCGTCACGCCCTCGGCGAAGTCGACGAAGCGCAGCGTACCGGCAACCTCGGTGATGACCGGGTGGGTGTGCGGGTCCCAGTTGGCGACCATCTGCCCGCCGTTGACCGCATCGCCGTCATGTACGTGCAGCACGGCACCGTAGGGAAGCTTGTAGCGCTCGCGCTCGCGGCCAACCTCGTCGGCGACGATGACCTCGCCGGAGCGCGACACCGCGACCAGGCTGCCATTGGCGTGCTCGACCGTCTTGATGTTGTGCAGCTTGACCGTGCCCGAGTTCTTCACCTCGATGCTGTTTACCGCGGCCGAACGCGAGGCGGCACCGCCGATGTGGAAGGTACGCATCGTCAGCTGGGTGCCCGGCTCACCGA
>JAGRGY010000007.1:58112-63105 GCA_020445255.1 Gammaproteobacteria bacterium | reverse complement strand
GCCCGCAGGGCGAGGGCGAAGCCCGGGTAGGCCCCGGCGTCCCGGCCCGCCGATGGGGCCGCCGGCGGTCCGCTGGCCGATGCCCGCATTCCCTTCACGCCGGCATGTTTCGGTGACCCTGGGGACGACCACTACTTCAGAATATGCGCAATTTCACAAATTCTGGACTTCGCGTGTCGCTGTTTTCTGCAACCGGGGACCGCCGGGCTACCGGATGCGCCCGGATTCACCGTCCAGGCGTGTCTCTAACCTACATTTGAAAGATTTTATAAACAGGCGTTTTTTCGCAATTATTTCGCTTCTTCAGGTACTTGGTGTGCGCCCTGTTGTATTGTTTTTACAACACACGGTGCTCGCTGTGTTTTTTTTGCAAAAAGAACTTGCTTTGTGGTGGGCCTCGCACTACTATTCTCCCCGCACAGCTTTTCGTTCAACCAAACCTTTACGGGAGTTCTCTCAATGAACAAAAAGATTCTCGCCGCTGCCGTTGCAGCCGCTGTCGTCGGTGCTCCGGCTGCATTCGCAGAAAGCACTGTCTACGGTAAGTTTCACGTGTCGGTCGACAAGGTCGACATCGACAACGGCGTCGACAACTGGCAGGCCAACAGCCGCTCGTCGCGTCTGGGCTTCAAGGGCTCGGAAGACCTGGGTGGCGGCCTGAAGGCCATCTACCAGCTCGAACTGAGCGTCGACGTTACCGACGGTACCGGCGTGACCGGCACCAACCGTAACACCTTCCTGGGTCTGGCCGGCGACTGGGGTACCTTCCTGGTCGGTCGTCACGACACCCCGGCTAAAGTCGCGTTCTACGCGGGCGGCAACGACGTCCTCGGCGACTCGATCCTCGACCTGAACCCGGGCGGTGCCAACCCGATCGGTGTGTTCACCGAGCGTCGCGCCAGCAACGCCATCGCCTATGTTTCCCCGAACTTCAGCGGCTTCACCGTTGCGGCGGCCGTCATTCCGGGTGAGCAGAACGGTACGTTCACCGCTGGCAGCTCGAGCACCGTCAAACTCAACACCACCGGTGGCGGCGCCACCACCGTCACGTTCACCACGCCGTCGGCGGGCGGTACCTGTGACGGTCTTGCCGACCACTACTCGTTGGGCTTGATGTACGGCGGTGGCGGCCTGAAGGCCGGCCTCGGCTACGAGAAGATCGACAGCTGCGGCAATGGCTCGCGTGACGACAAGATGTGGCAGGCCGGTGCCAGCTACAGCTTCGGCGCGTTCCAGGTCGGTGCCCAGTACGAAGACCGCGACATGGCCGCGGCTGACTACAAGGCATGGGCTCTCGTCGGTTCGGCGAGCTTCGGTAACAACGGCGTGCACCTGATCTACACGGATTCGAACACCGATCCGACCGGTGCCGGCGCTGAGACCGATACGCAGGGCTGGGGTCTGGGTGCTGAGCACAACTTCAGCAAGCGCACCAAGGTGTACGCGGCCTACGCGACCGAAGAGACCGACAACGGCACGACGAAAAACGACGACGACCGTTTCTCGCTCGGTATGATCCACAGCTTCTAATCCTCGGATCAGAAGTTCGTGATCGAAAGACGGGGCCTTCGGGCCCCGTTTTTTTTGAGCAACGATCTTTCGGCCCGCGTGGCTTTGGGTGTGGATGGGGCCTAGCGGCCTCTGACCCACCTGCCGTGCAGCACGATGTGCTGGCTGGCCACCCGGCGTCGATATTTGCGGTTCAGTCCGGCCAGGCCAGGCCGGGCCGGTCGACAAGAAACGGCAGACCGGAGTCGTCGAACGTCGATCGCACATCCACCAGGGTGCCGTTGTCGAGCGGTCTGTCGCAGACGACAGCCGGATCGAGATCAGCGTAGGGCTTGAGACGGCGACCGTGCGCGCGCGAACCGAGTGCCGACACCTCGGTGTTGCGCAGATACCGGTCGAGCATCTCCCATAACTCCCGCCTCTCGGTTGTGGCACGATGCAGCGTCGTCCAGCCGCGACCCCGATTCGCCGTTGATTCGCCGAAACGCATCGGCAAACTTCGGGGTTGTCGACGCGACCCTTTGTACGGTCACTTCATCGCGGGTTTGGGTGCTGAGGCTGTACGCCAGCATGTACTCGAACCGTGAAGCGGGCGGGTCGACCAAACCGGATTCGGCGGCGATGCAGTACCGATCGCGCCGGCCCCAACTGCCGGCATCATGCTCCCCGCGCCCGCTCGCCGGGTGGCCCTTCCTTGTCTTCCGCGCGAGTTCACAGGCACGCTCGAACCACTGGATCAGCGCATCAGGTATCGATGCATCGTCAGGATGTGCCGAACGCACCTGGGCCGCCTCGTCCCACCAGGCGAACGCCTTCTCAGACGCGTCGATGAGCAGCGCGTTCCTACGGATTGATGGTCTTCGGTCCGTCTGGCGTGCCGAGGATCAGCAGGTCGGCGGGGCGATGCGCGAAGATGCCCACCGTCACCACGCCGGCCAGCTGGTTGATCTGTGTCTCCAGCTTCATCGGCTCCATGATCTCGAGGCCATGGACGTCGAGGATCAGGTTGCCGTTGTCTGTAACGAAATTCTCGCGCAACACGGGGTTGCCGCCGAGAGCGGTCAGCTCGCGTGCGACATAGCTGCGGGCCATCGGAATCACCTCGACGGGCAGCGGGAACCTGCCGAGCACGTCGACCAGCTTGCTCTCGTCGGCGATGCAGATGAATTTCTTGCTCGCCGCGGCGACGATCTTCTCGCGCGTCAACGCGCCGCCGCCGCCCTTGATCAGGTGCAGCTGACGATTGGATTCGTCGGCGCCGTCGACGTAGACCTCGAGTCCGCCGGTCGCATTGAGGTCGAGGACCTGTATGCCCAGCTTCTTCATGCGTTCCGTCGAGGCCTCGGAGCTGGACACGGCGCCGTCGAAGCGACCCTTCACCGTCGCCAGGGCATCGATGAAGTGATTGACGGTCGAGCCGGTGCCGACACCGATGATGCCGCCTGTGGGAAGGAGTTCGACCGCGGCCAGCGCCGCCTGCCGCTTGAGTTCGTCTGCGTTCATGTCTGCCCTCTCTGTTTACGCGCGCCATTCCGGCGACGAATTCGGCCGCAGACGTTAGCACCGATGGGCCTTGGGCGACCATAGCCAGGGCGGATTTTCGTCGACTGACATACACTAGCCGCTTGTCGCTATGTCGATCCGATTTCTCCTGGAGCTCTAGCAGGATCCCCATGCCGCGCAGCTACATCGAAAAGATCTTACGTGCACGTGTCTACGACGTGGCGATCGAATCGCCGCTGGAGCCGGCGAAAAAGCTGTCCTCCCGTACCGGCAACCGGATTCTGCTGAAGCGTGAAGACGCGCAGCAGGTGTTCTCGTTCAAGCTACGCGGTGCGTACAACAAGATCTATCACCTCAGCGAGGATCAGCGAGCAGTCGGTGTGGTCGCGGCGTCGGCCGGCAACCACGCCCAGGGTGTCGCGCTCGCGGGTCAACGCCTCGGTGTCGCGACGACGATCGTGATGCCGGTGACGACGCCGGGGATCAAGGTCGAGACGGTCAGACGGCTCGGTGGCAAGGCCGTGCTGCAGGGCGACTCCTACGATGAGGCCTATGAGCATGCGCTGACGCTCGCCCGCGACAAGGGGCTGATCTTCATTCATCCGTTCGATGATCCCGAGGTGATCGCCGGCCAGGGCACCATCGGCGTGGAGATACTGCGTCAACATGCCGACCCGATCGATGCCGTGTTCGTGCCCGTGGGTGGCGGCGGGTTGATCGCGGGCGTCTCGGCATACATCAAGCATATCCGCCCCGAAACCCGGATTATCGGCGTCGAGCCCGATGACACGCCGACGCTCGAGCGCGCACTCGCTGCGGGTCGGCGCGTGATTCTGCCAAGGGTCGGGCTGTTTGCCGACGGCGTCGCCGTCAGGCAGATCGGTAAGGAGACGTTTCGTGTCGCGCGCAAGACGGTTGACGAGGTCATTCTGGTGACGACCGACGAGATCTGCGCGGCGATCAAGGACGTGTTCGACGATACGCGCAGCGTCGCCGAGCCCGCTGGGGCGCTGGCGATCGCTGGTATCAAGAAATACGTGGCACGCGAAGGCGCGAAGGGTCGGACACTGGTTGGTGTCCTCAGTGGTGCCAATGTCAATTTCGACCGTCTGCGCCACATTGCCGAGCGAGCGGAGGTCGGCGAGCAGCGCGAGGCGTTGTTCGCCGTGCAGATCCCCGAGAAGCCGGGCAGCTTCCTGGCGTTCTGCCGTGCACTTGGCAAGCGCAGTATCACGGAGTTCAACTACCGCTTTTCCGACAGCGAGCAGGCACAGGTCTTCTGTGGCGTCGAACTACGCAATGGTGGCGAGGAGCGCAGGGAGCTTATGGCTCACCTGGCCGACAGGGGGTTTGCTGTCGTGGACCTCACCGACAACGAGACCGCCAAGCTGCATATCCGCTACATGGTGGGCGGGCATGCGCCGCAGGCGGTCGATGAGCGGCTGTTTCGGTTCGAATTTCCCGAGCGCCCCGGGGCCCTGCTCGACTTTCTGAAAGGACTCACGCGCGGCTGGAACATCAGTCTGTTTCATTACCGCAATCACGGGGCCGCATACGGGCGCGTGCTGGTCGGGGTCCAGCTGGACCGCAAGGCGGTGCGCGATTTCCGGACCTACATGGAGGCCAGTGGCTACGCCTATTGCGAGGAAACGGAAAATCCCGCGTACCGCCTGTTCGCAAAGGGAGGGTGAGCGGGGTATCCGCGGCGGCCGGCGGCTTCACCGGTGATAGCGGCACCCGCCCATGCACGGATCCCGTCTTTCGGGGGGTGCGACGGGTCGCAAGGGGGGTGATGCAAAAAAGCCCGACGGTGTCGTCGGGCTTTTTTGTCTTCGATCAGCGCCGAATTAGCGTTTCTTCCGCGGCGAAACCTTACGGGGTCTCGCTGCTGCCTTTTTCTTCGGCGCTGACTTCTTTTTTGCTGCGGCCTTCCTCTTCGGAGCAGCCTTCTTCTTGGCAGCGGCCTTTTTCTTCGGTGCTG
>JAGRGY010000007.1:0-57965 GCA_020445255.1 Gammaproteobacteria bacterium | reverse complement strand
TTCTTCGGTGCTGCCTTCTTCTTCGGTGCCGCCTTCCTCTTTGCAGCGACCTTCTTCCTACTGACCGCGGCCTTCTTGGCCGCGACCTTCTTCTTGGCGGATGCCTTCTTCTTGACTGCCATATACCCCCTCCGGTTGAACAGCTGCCATAGATTGCAGTTTGAGTATAAACAAGGAAAACAAAAATACTAGTTTGCCCACCCATGTATCGACGTTTGCATTCAAGGCTTTAGAGCATGTGCGCTATTTTTTGGCACGCACTGAAAACGTGTTCACGCGATGTATAGGCTGCGAAACGTATCTACATGCTGTTCGGCAACGACTCGCGACGCTTGTGTAGCATGCCGCGAAGTTGTGATTCGAAACGTCGGTCCCGGCGCAAGAAACGACGTGCGGTCGCCCCATCCGCGCACTCCGCAGAAGTGCGCAGACGCGATCCCCGTCGTGCGAAACGCGTTTTTCGCGTGGCCGACCAGGCGCTGAGAGGCAGCAACCGCGGCGCGTGAGGTCGGCCCTGTTGCGTGATGAGGCGTCGGTCATGCGCGCCGCTCAACGAGGCATCCGATCGTGACGGTCGGAGCTGAATCGATGGGCATCGCGTTGACGCCTGTCCAGGCACGCTCGATGTGCAGCGCCATGGATCGGTTGCGCTGCACGACGCGGGACAGGCATGACTGTGGGCTGTCGACACCCGGTGTGCGCGGTTCGAATGCGTCGACGAGACGAGACCCGGGCTGCGTCGCGGCTGCCGCGCGCGTTGGTCCAGAATGCACGCGCCGACATCGCAGTGCGGGTCATGGTCCCGAGCGTGCGATCTGACGCAGTGGGCCCCGGCGCGTCGCGTGCCGATGCAGGGTCGGGAAGGCCCGACTAGCGCACCTACCTGCCTGCGTTCAGATACCGGGCCGGCGGTAGAGTCTTCGCTCGGTGACGATGGCGTCGAGCGCCACGTCCCAGCGCTGTGGGTCCAGGCGTTCGACGCGCTGGAACTCGTAGGCGACGCCCAGCAGCAGCGGACGCCTCGTGCGCTGCGGTCGCAGTCGAAACGCGAACGTGCGGTCGTAGTAGCCGCCACCCATGCCGAGGCGGTTGCAGGCCTCGTCGAAACCGAGCATTGGGACGATCACCAGGTCCAGGGCGCGTGCCGGGCGCATGTGCGCCCCGCGCCGCGTCGGTTCCGCGATGCCGAACCGGTTGGGATGCAGGTGATCTCCGGGGCGCCATTCGCAGAACCACAGCCGACCCTCGCGAAACGGGTGCAGCACCGGCAGGTAGACCCGCTTGTTGCGGCCGGCGACGCGAGCGAGCAGCGGCATCGGATCGATCTCGCCGTTGCTGCCGACATAGCCGGCGACGCGCTGCGCCCGCCTGAACCAGGTGTGGCGCTGCAGGCGATGCAACACCCGGTTCTGTGCCTGAATTGCCTGTCGGGTAGGGAGTGAGCGGCGCAGCTGCTTGAGGCGTCGGCGGAGGGCCTGCTGGTCGGTCATCACGTGGGACAAGAGACATTCCCCGCCTGTGTCGGTGCGTGCCGTTATCCTTGAACCGTGAGGTTCAAGTGGGACAGAAACGGTGCTTCAGGCTTTCCGCTACGGGGCGGACATGCACACCAGCGTCCGTAACGAGGTCCCGAGGTGCATAAAGCATAGGCTCAAGGGAACATCGGGCCAGCTGTCGAACACCGCAGGGAATGTCTACGCAAAGGCTAAACCCAAACCGCTCAGAGTTCCAGCTGGGTCGAGTCGTTGAGTGCGATTTCGATGCGCTCGCGCAAGGATCGGATGCGCTTGTTGGCCGAGCTCGCGGCGGAATCCTGTTCGGATTTCTCGTGCAGCAGCTCATGGGCGAGATTCAGCGCGACCATGACAGCGATGCGGTCGGTGCCGATCACCTTGCCGGTCCCGCGCACCTCGCGCATCCGCGAATCGAGAAACCGCGCTGCGCTCAGCAGCTGGTCTTCGGTGCCGGGTTCACAGCCGATGCGGTATTCCTTGCCGAGGATATTGACCACGACGGGGCTGCTGGTCGTGCTCACGCCTCGTCCTCGAGGCCCTTGAGGCGCGCGATCATGCCCTCGACGCGCTGCCTGGCCTCGTCGTTCTTGCCCGCGAGGCGGTCGCGCTCGGAAACCAGTTCGTGTTCGCGCGCACGCAACGTCTTGTTCTCGTCCTTGAGGTGGGTGCAGGCGCGAATGAGCTCTTCTACGCGCACCTCGAGTGCGCGCAGATCCTGCTCCTGAAGCCCTTGTGTGTCGTCTTTGCCCATGGCTGCGGTCAATATAGTTTCGGTCACTCGACCGGGTCAATGCCGCGGCGTGCTAGGATCGAACGTCGTTCCGCCAGTGATGGACGTTTCCAATGGGCTCGTCTGATCCCGCCACGCTTCCCGATTACGAAACCGTCGCCGCCGCGCTGCAGCGCAGCGGCATGCCGCAGTGTCCGGCCGAGCTGCACGGATTTGCACTCGGCATGGCTGTCGCCGGCGTCGAACGACCATTGTTCGTGTGGCAGCAGGAGGTGTACGCCGAGTTCGATCCAGACGACGTGCTCGACAGCGAGGCGCGCGCATTGCTGGATCGGGTATTCGCGACGGCACTTGCCTCGGGGCGCGATGCCGCGGCCGGGCTCGGCCTGTTGCTGCCGTCCGACATCGTCGTCGATGCGCGCCGTCTGGGGGCGCTGCGTGACTGGTGCCAGGGGTTCATCTTCGGCATCGGCTGCGCGGGCGACGGCATCGAGTCGCGATTTACCGACACCAGCCGCGAGCTCATAAACGATATCGCGGAGATCACGCGGCTCGATGTCGAGGACGCCGACAACAGCGACGAGGGCCGCGCGGCGTTGATCGAGGTCGAAGAATACGTGCGCGAGGGCGTGATGTTGATCCGGGCCGAACTCGCCACTGCGATAGGACCGGATACGGCATCGACCGGGCAGGGCCGCTGACATGCCGATGAAGCAGACCGAGTTCAAGCGCCGCCGCCGCCAGCTCATGGCAATGATGGGCCCAGGCAGCATTGCCATCCTGCCGACCGCGCGCGAGACGATTCGTAACCGCGACGTGCACCACCCGTTCCGCCCGGACAGTGACTTCCACTACCTGACCGGATTCGCCGAGCCCGAGGCCGTTGCGGTGCTGGTGCCCGGTCGGCCGCACGGCGAGTTCATCCTGTTCTGCCGTGAAAAGGACCCGGCCAAGGAGATGTGGGACGGTCATCGCGCCGGGCTCGACGGTGCTGTCCGCGATCATGGCGCCGACGATGCTTTTCCGATCACCGACCTCGACGACATCCTGCCGGGTCTGCTCGAGGAGCGCGAGCGGGTGTATTTCGCGATGGGCTGTGATCCGGCCTTCGATCAGCGCGTGTCCGACTGGGTCGGTCGGGTGCGTTCGCGTGCCCGGTCAGGCGTGCAGGGGCCGATCGAATTTCTTGCCCTCGACCACTTCCTGCACGACATGCGTTTATATAAGAGTAGGGCCGAGATCGCGACGATGCGTCAGGCGGCGAGGATCTCGGCGGGCGCGCACGGCCGGTTGATGAAGCGCTGCCGGCCGGGTATGTACGAGTACCAGCTGGCGTCACTGTTCAGTCACGCGTGTCAGATGGACGGCGCGGCACACCTGGCCTATCCATCGATCGTCGGTGGTGGCGACAATGCCTGCGTGTTGCATTATGTCGACAACGACGACGTCCTCAACGACGGCGACCTGGTCCTGATCGACGCCG
Organism: Gammaproteobacteria bacterium; assembly: GCA_020445255.1. Classification (GTDB taxonomy): domain Bacteria; phylum Pseudomonadota; class Gammaproteobacteria; order Chromatiales; family Chromatiaceae; genus Thiosocius. The sequence continues at coordinate 54,238 of JAGRGY010000007.1, read as the reverse complement.
GTTGCGAGCTGGACTGCTACGCGTCGGACATCACGCGCACCTTCCCGGTCGGCGGCCGCTTCAGCGATGCCCAGCGTGCGCTGTACGAGCTGGTGCTCGAGGCCCAGCACGCGGCGATCGACAAGGTGCGTGCCGGCAATCACTGGAACGATCCGCATGACGCGGCCGTACGCGTGCTGACCCGGGGACTGCTCAAGCTCGGCCTGCTGCGCGGTACCCTGGCCAAGGCCCTGAAGGCGCAGTCGTATACGCGCTTCTACATGCACCGGACCGGCCACTGGCTGGGCATGGACGTGCACGATGTCGGCGACTACAAGATCGATGGCCACTGGCGTGAACTCGAGCCGGGCATGGTGCTGACGGTCGAGCCGGGTTTGTACATCCCGCGCGGCAGCAAGGGCGTGGCGAAGAAGTGGCAGGGCATCGGGATCCGCATCGAGGACGATGTCCTCGTCACGCGCGGCGATCCCGATGTGCTGACCCGCGACGTGCCCAAGGCGGCCGATGAGATCGAGGCCCTGATGGCCGATGCCAGCTGACGCACACACGCACGACGCGGTCTACGACCTGATCATCGTCGGTGGCGGCATGGTGGGTGCCAGCCTCGCCATCGCGCTGTCCGGGCGTGGCATGCGCATCGCGGTCATCGAGGCACACCTGCCCGGCGCCGACACCCAGCCGACCTACGACGACCGCGGCATCGCGTTGGCCTACGGCACGCAGCGCATCTTCGAGGCGCTCGGCGTGTGGTCGGACATCGCGCAGGTCGCCGAGCCGATCCGCGAGATCCACGTCTCCGACCGCGGCCACTTCGGTGCGACCCGCCTGCGTGCGGACGAAGAGGGCGTACCCGCGCTTGGCCAGGTGGTCACGGCACGCGCGCTCGGCGGCGTGTTGGTGCGCCGGGTCGTCGACGACCCGGCGCTCGATGTCATCGCCCCGGCCACGGTCACCGACTTCGTCGACGAGGGCGGACAGGTGCGTGTCGGGATCGAGCGCGGCGGTGTCGTCGATACATTGCGCTGCCGCCTGCTGGTGGCCGCCGATGGCGGCGACTCGGCGATCCGCGCCAGCCTCGACGTGCCCGTCGTGCAGTGGCAATACGGTCAGTCCGCGATCGTCACCAACATCACGCCGGCGCGGCCGCACCACAACGTCGCCTACGAACGCTTCACCGACGCGGGTCCGGTCGCGTTGCTGCCGATGAGTGAGGGACGCTGCGCCGTGGTCTGGACCGTGCGCGACGAACAGCGTGACGATGTGCTCGCGCTCGACGACACGGCCTTCATCGACGCCTTTCAGCGGCGCTTTGGTTTTCGCCTCGGCCGCTTCCAGTGTGTCGGTCGGCGCGCGGCCTATCCGTTGACGCTGCTGCGGGCACGCGAGTCGGTGCGCGGCCGCATCGCAATCATCGGGAATGCCGCGCATACGCTGCATCCTATCGCCGGGCAGGGTTTTAACCTCGGCATCCGCGACGTCGCCGCGCTGGCCGAGGTGGTCAGCGACGCTCACGCGCGCGGCGGCGATGTCGGTGCCACCGGGGTGCTCGAACGCTATGCGCAATGGCGCCAGGCGGAACAGCGCAATGTCTCGCTCGCGACCGACGGCCTGGTGCGCCTGTTCACCAACCCGCTGGGCGTCGTGCGTCTCGGCCGCAACCTCGGCCTGCTGGCAATGGAACTGCTGCCACCGGCGCGGCATGTGCTCGCGCGTGCCGCGATGGGCATGCTCGGCCGCCAGCCGCGCCTGTCGCGGGGGGTGCCGCTTGACTGAGCCGCAGTGCGACGTCGCTGTGGTCGGTGGCGGCATGGTCGGCACCGCGCTGGCGCTGGCGCTGGCGCGCGAGGGTTTCGCGGTCACCCTGATCGAGGCGCGTGCACCGGGAGAGGCCTGGGACGACGACAGCTTCGACCTGCGTGTGTCGGCGATCACGCGTGCGTCGCAGCACCTGCTCGACAACCTCGGTGTATGGGACGGGATTGTTGCCGACCGTGCCACGCCGTACAGCCACATGCATGTCTGGGATCGCGCCGGGGCGGGCGAGATCCACTTCGACGCCGCCGACATCGCCGAGCCCGATCTCGGCCACATCATCGAGAACCGCGTGATCGTGCGCGCGCTGTGGCAGGCACTGCGGCAGACCGATGTCGAGCGGCACGTGCCGGCGAAGCTCAGGCGTCTCGTGTACGACGACGGCGTCGAATTACAACTGGAGGACCGCCGGCGCGTGCGTGCGCGGCTGGTCGTCGCCGCGGACGGTGCGCATTCGCAGGTGCGCGAGCTGGTCGGTATCCAGACGCGCGGTGCGTCCTACGATCAGCATGCGCTGGTGGCGACCGTGCACGCGGAGCTCGGCAACCGGTCGACGGCGTGGCAGCGCTTCATGGTCGACGGCCCGTTGGCGTTGCTGCCGATGCGCGACGACCTGTTCTCGATCGTCTGGTCGACCCGTCCCGACGAGGCCGAACGACTCGCGGCGATCGACGAGACCGCGTTCGACGAGCTGCTGACCGAGGCCAGCGAGGCGCGTCTCGGACGCCTCACGCTGCGCGGTGCGCGCGCGGTGTTCCCGTTGCGCCTGCTGCACGCCGAGCAGTACGTGCGTCCCCGGGTGGCATTGGTCGGCGATGCGGCACACGTGATCCATCCGCTTGCAGGGCAGGGCGTGAACCTCGGCCTTCTCGACGCGGGTGCACTGGTCGACGCCCTGTGCGCGGGCCGCGCCGTCGGCCGGCCGGTCGGGGCGCTGCGCGATCTGCGCCAATACGAGCGCAGCCGCAAGGGTCACAACACCGCGACGCAGCTGGTCATGGACGGCTTCAAGCACCTGTTCAGCAACGACCGACCGGTGCTCGGCCTGGTACGCAATTTCGGCCTGGGCATTGCCGGGCGCATCGGCCCGCTGCGCCGGCAGTTCGAATACGTCGCGCTCGGGCGCGGCTCAGAGCTGCCGCGCCTCAGCCGCCCGCGCGGGTAGCCCGCGGTACGGACCGGAACGGACCCGACCAGGCAAAGGCGAGCCGCCGGCCGCACCCGCACAGGCGGTTGACATCTGCTTGATTGCGAATACAATCGCGAATCATTCGTATTTAGGAACGATTCACGAGGTATTCCGATGATCCGTCCACTCATCGCCGCGACCCTGGCCTTCGCACTGGTCGCCCCCGTCGCCGACGCCGCCGACGAGGTGGTCGTCTACTCGGCACGCAACGAGCACCTCATCAAACCATTGTTTGATCACTACACCGCCCAGACCGGTGTCGCGGTGCGCTATGTCACCGACAAGGAGGGGCCGCTGCTGCAGCGCCTGAAGGCAGAGGGTGCGCGCACGCCGGCGGATATGTTGATCACGGTCGATGCCGGCAATCTCTGGTATGCCGCCGAGAGCGGCGTATTGGCCGGAATCGACTCGCCGGTGCTCAACGCCAACGTCCCGGCCAACCTGCGCGATCCGCAGGGCCGCTGGTTCGGACTGTCGGAGCGGGCACGCACGATCGTATACAGCACCGAGCGGGTGAAGCCACAGGAGCTCAGCACCTACGAGGACCTCGCTGACCCGAAATGGAAGGGGCGGCTGTGTCTGCGCACCTCGAAGAAGGTCTACAACCAGTCGCTGGTCGCGACGCTGATCGCGCGCCTCGGCGAGGACCGGGCCGAACAGATCGTGCGCGGCTGGGTCGACAACCTCGCCGCGGCGCCGTTCTCGAACGACACCAAGGCAATGGAGGCGGTCGCGGCAGGGCAGTGCGACGTGACCATCGTCAACACCTATTACTTCGGTCGGCTGGAGAAGAAACAGCCGGACATCAAACTCGCGATCTTCTGGCCCAACCAGCAGACCAGTGGCGTGCATATCAACGTATCCGGCGCCGGCGTGACGGCGCACGCCAAGCACCCGGACGCCGCACGCCAGCTGCTCGAATGGCTGTCGTCGGAAGAGGCGCAGGTAGACTTCGCCGGACTCAACCTCGAGTACCCGGTCAACCCGAAGGTCGCCACCGATCCGATCGTTGCGGCCTGGGGCGAGTTCAAGGCCGATGCCCTCAACGTCAACGAGGCCGGCCGCCTGCAGGCGGACGCGATCCGGCTCATGGACCGCGCCGGCTACCGCTGATGCAGCGCCGCAGGTCCAGGTGCGCGGATCGAGGAGCGGATCATCGCCCATGGGCTTGATGACGCGACCCTCGGCACTCGGTCCGCGGTCCTCCTTCCTGGGTCGCGAGAACGATCCGTGGCGCTGGGCCAGCCGCCTGCTGGCGGTTTCGGTGCTGGTGCCGCTGGCCGTGATCGGCGCGGCCTGGGTCAGCGTCGATACCGGGACCTGGCAACACCTGGGTGCGACGATCCTGCCAGGCCTGCTCGGCAACACCCTGTCACTGGTGCTCGGCGTCGCCGCCGGCACGTTGCTGCTGGGTGTGCCGCTGGCCTGGCTGACCAGCATGTGCGAATTCCCCGGTCGACGCTGGCTCGACTGGGCCCTGATGCTGCCGTTCGCACTGCCGGCCTACGTACTGGCGTTCGTGTTCGTCGGTGCGATGGATTTTTCCGGCCCGGTGCAGGGCGCGTTGCGCACCCTGTTTGGACTGCCGCCGGCCTGGTCGTTCGAGGTGCGCAACACCTTCGGTGTGATCGTCGTCATGACGCTGGTCCTTTACCCCTACGTGTACATGCTCACAAGGGTGTCGTTCCTCGGTCAGGGGCGCAGCGCATACGAGGCGGCGCGCAGCCTCGGCCTCGGTCCGTGGGCGGCGTTTGCACGTGTGTCGCTGCCGATGGCGCGTCCCGGGATCGTTGCCGGACTGAGTCTCGCATTGATGGAGGTGCTGGCCGACTTCGGCGCCGTCGCGGTGTTCAACTTCGATACCTTCACGACCGCGATCTACAAGGCCTGGTTCGGATTCTTCGATCTGCGCAGCGCGGCCCAGCTCGCTTCCATCCTGCTGCTGATCGTATTGGCCGCGCTGGCGGTCGAGCGGCGCTATCGTGCGCGTGCACGCTTCACCGACAGCGGTCGAGGCGGCTCACGCCGCCTGCGTCTGCGCGGCGCGCGCGCGCTGGCGGCGAGCCTGTTCGGTTGGGGCGTGTTCGTGCTCGCCTTCGCGGCACCGGTGAGTCAGCTCGCGCTGTGGGCCTGGGGGGCCATCGGCGACCTCGATGCCCGATACGTCGACCTGTTCGTGCACACCCTGACGCTCGGCGTGATGTCTGGCGTATTGACGGTAATCGGTGCTTTTGTGCTGGCCTATGCCAACCGCTACCACGCCGACGCCAGCACCGCGTTGAGCGTGCGCATCGGTACGCTCGGCTATGCCCTGCCGGGTTCGGTGCTGGCGGTCGGTGTCATGCTGTCGTTGACCTGGATCGACAACCGCGTCGCCGACGCGGTCGAATACCTGACCGGCGACGACATCGGCCTGGTGTTGAGCGGGACTGTGATCGCGTTGTTGATGGCGTACTTCGCGCGATTTCTCGCTGTCGCCTACGGGCCGGTGGACAGCGGCCTGGAACGCATCCGCCCGAGCATACGTGATGCGGCGCGCAGCCTGGGCGCCGGCCCATGGCAGACGGTGCGGCGCGTCTACATGCCGATGCTGCGCCCGGGGCTGCTGACCGCCGGGCTGCTGGTGCTGGTCGATGTCATGAAGGAGATGCCGGCGACATTGCTGTTGCGCCCGTTCGGCTGGGACACGCTGGCGGTGCGCATCTATGAGCTGACCTCGGAAGGCGAGTGGGAGCGCGCCGCGCTGCCGGCGATGGCGCTGATGCTGGTCGGCTTGTTGCCGGTGATCCTGCTGGTGCGCAAGTCGGCGCGCTGACCGGGCACCGCCCGTCGTCCTCAGTCGTCGGCGACGCTCATGCCATAGCGTGCGGCCAGGTACTCGAGCGTCGCGATCAGGCCGTACTGGGCCGCCGAGTTCACCGCGCCGACGTTGAACAGCGTGCGCATGACCGGAAACTCGAGATCGATCACCCGGCCCAGGTACTCCGGCGCCAACGCGCCGTCACGAGGCTGCCTCTCGCGGTGGGTCAGGCGGAACGACAGCCTGCGCAACGCGGCGGGTCGTTGCGTGCCGAGCAGCGACTTCACGCGGTACCTGAGTGGTCTCGGACCGTCGAGGGCGAAGCCGTAGTCGCTCGGATACGCGGCCAGGCGCGGGTTGATGCGACGGATCATCCTGCCCTGCAGGCGGCCCAGGTCCTTGAAGCGGATCGGCACCCGCGACGTGTTCGAGATCGCGGCATGTTCCAGATAGGGAAAGAACATGTCGCCGAATCGCTGGTTGATCTGCGCGTCGCGGCCGGTCCAGAAGCGGCCGCGGAAGTTCGGATAGATCTGCTCGACCTGGGCGCGTTCGAGTCCATCGGAGTCGCTGCCGATCGCATCGCGCATCGCGGCCGCCATCGCCGCACGGTAGGACGCTTCGTCGAAGCGCGCCGTGAACGCGCGCGGGTCGTAACGGGAATAGAAGGTCGACACCACGGCGCCGGTACTCGACGGACGGTCCGGCATGTAGAAGAAGTTGCGGTAGATCTCACCGAGCGACCCGTTCAGTGGCACACGACCGTCGACGTGCCGACTCAGTCGGTCTTCACGATCGGCACCGTAGTCGAACAACGGCGCCTCTACCTTCCAGGCATCGAAAGCGAGCAGGTTCTTCTCGGTCTCCTCGGCGAACGCATCCGGGTCGGGTGGCGGTACCTGCCCCTTGTCGATCACCTCGAGCCCCAGGCCCTCGGCCCTGCAGATCAGGCGTGCGATGCGGACGTCTTCGTCGCCCTCGTCGCCGTAGACGAACAGCGAGGGCCGGACGTCGAACTTGAGCAGGTTGGCCAACATCAGGCGCGAATCGAATCCACCCGAGAACGAGATCCGCAGGCGGTCACCATAGTTCCGTGCGAGCGGCTCGAACACCTGTTCCAGCTGGCGTACATGGAAGTCGGCGACCGCGTCGAGCGTCGTCAGGTGGTCGAGCGGTTCGTCGGCGATCGGGCTGGGCCGGCGCAGGATGTCGGTTCGTTCACCCTTGACGGTCAGGATGCTGTTGGCCTGCAGACTGGTGAATCCCTGTATCGGTGTGCGCGTGCCGAACACCGAGCCGTTGGTCACGTACTCGTAGCAGGCCTGTGGGTCGAGGTGCGCCGGGTCTCCGAGTTCGCACAGGGCGAGAAACGAGTTCGACCACAGCGTCCCCTCGCTGTTGCGGTAGATCTTGTTCGCTCCCAGGCCGTCGCCGAGCACGTACAGTGTGGCGTTCTTGTAGACGATCAGGATGTGCGTACCGAGCAGGCCCTGCCATGTGAAATCCTCGCTGTCGAAACGCTCAAGCAATCCGCGTAGGGCCCGGTCCGCGCTTGCGCCGTCGATCAGCAGCGAACCGAGCGCCGCGATCGTGTCGCCGTTGGGTGCCTGGTGCACCGCGGGTGCGGCATGTCCCGGACCGACGTACAGCGAAAGGTCAATGCCCGGCAGCGCGAGCGCGGTCGCGCGAAACATGGCGCCGGCAAACGCTGCCGACCCGGGCGGCGCATCGCGCTGCTCGCCGGTCCTGAGGATGAAGAAACTCATGCGCAAGCGGTTCCTGGAAGGGGCGCAACCATTATAGCGGCAGTGGTCATGCCGGCCGTGACCGTCGCACCGCGTGCCGCGCATGACGTAACATCCGGAGAGCCATGGTGTGCATCATTACGAGGAAATTTCGCCACGCGATGCGCGAGCGCTTGCGTCAACTGCGGCTGATCGGGATCGCTGGATGCGTGTTGGTGTGCGCCAGCGGTGCACGGGCGGACACCTATTTCGCCGGGCCGGAAGACTACGAGGGTGTACTCGCGACCCTGGGTCCCGGCGACACGCTACAACTCGCGCCCGGTCGCTACTGGGCCGGGCTGCGCATCCACGGCAGGCAGGGGCTTCCGGGAAAGCCGATCACGATTGCCGGCGCGACGGGCGGCGAGCCTACCGTGTTGCTTGGCTCCAACCGCCGCAATACGGTCAGTATCCGCGATGCCGCGTACATCGTCGTGCGCGACATCGAGATCCAGGGGCGCGGCGCGTACGTCGACGCGGTAAAGGCCGAAGGGACCGCCCGGTTCGCGCACCACATCACGCTAGAAAATCTCTACATCCACGGGTTCGGACAGCACCAGCAGATCGTCGGCATATCGACCAAGTGTCCGGCCTGGGACTGGGAGGTGCGCGGCAATCGCATCGAGAATGCCGGCACCGGCATGTATTTCGGCAACTCGGACGGCTCGGCACCGTTCATCGGCGGCCTGATCGAAGACAACCTGGTCGTCGATTCGATCGGCTACAACCTTCAGATCAAGCATCAGGTCCCGCGCATCGTCGAACCCGGCATGCCGACAGACAGGCGCCTGACCGTCATCCGCCGAAACCGATTCATCAAGTCCGCCAACGCATCCAGCGGCGAGCTGGCGCGACCCAACGTGCTGGTCGGCCACCAGCCCGTGAGCGGCCCCGGCAGTACGGACCTGTACGCTATCTACCAGAACCTGTTCCTGCAGAACCCGACCGAGGCGCTCTTCCAGGGCGAGGGCAACGTCGCGCTGTACAACAACCTGTTCTACAACGAACACGCAGTGGACTTTCCCGCGATCGCGATCCAGCCGCACAACGACGTACCCCGCGATCTGTGGGTGCTGTTCAACACGGTCGTGGCACGGGGAATCGGCATCCGGCTGATCCGCAAACGGGCGGACGGTGACCATGTGACCGAAATCTCCGGTAACGCCGTATTCGCGGACACCCCGATCGTTGGCGCCGACAGCGACGGCAATTTCACGGCCGGATTGGCCGCGGCGGGCGCAATGCTCGCGTCACCGGTCGCCGACATCGCGCTGCTGTCGCTGCGACCGCGTGACGGGCGCCTGCCCGGCTCGGCGCGCTCACCGGCGGTGCCGATCGGGTTGCCGGACCTGGATGTGGATTTCGACGGCCGAGTCAGGTCGTCCGCATCCTTTGGCGCCTATGCCGACGATACACAGTGAGGCAGCGGCGCATCGGCTTCAGTCACCATCAGGCGATCGCGATCCGACCCCGGGTGTGTCGCTGCGCGCGTTCACGGAGAGACGCGCCGCCGGGTACTGGACCAGGGCGACTGCGAGCACCACCAGCAGCGCGGCTGCCACGAAACGAGCAACCAGGGTGATTCCGGTAACGTAATGCGCTCGATCGGCGCTGAGCAGGAACTGCAGCGCCGAAAAGTGCCGGCCGTACTTGTTCACGTCGTCGGCGAGCCCGACCGTCAGCAAAGCGAGCGCGGCGGCCAGCAGCGGTATCGACCAGCCGAGCACGCGCCATCCGCGTCTGCGCCGATGAATGGCGGTCAGGGCAAGCAGGCTCGCACAGCCGAACAGCAACAGCAGACCGCCCGCCAGCGCCAGGCTGCCGGCGACGCTGCCGCCGCCAGCGATCAGCTCGGTCAGGTTGTCGCTGGCCGCGTAGCGTACGACGACGACATGGGCCACCACCAGCACCGGCAGCGCGCCGACGATCCATGCGGTGAGGGCCGCTGCGGCCATACGCTGACGCACCCACATCGATGCCAGCAGGGCGCCGCCGGTCAACAGCACCGACGACGTGCCCAACAGTGCCGCCAGCCGCAACAGCGTCTCGACGTGCGGCGGCCATCCGAGGACCGGCGAGCCGACAAGATCGTGGAGGCTCTCGCCGGGTGCGGCGATCGACAGCAGCAGCGCACCGAACAGCGCGTGCAGCAGCGCGGCGGGCAACACGAGTGCATACAGGCGTGCGTCGTCGCCGAGCCGCTGGCCGAGCCACGCGGGCGGACCCGCGAGCCAGAAACAGCACAGCGACAGCAGCACCGCCGACACGCCGGGACGATCACCGGCGAGCACCTCGCGTACGTTGTAAGGCACGCCGGGCAGCGTGCCGATGGCACCGATGGCGATGGCCAACAGCGTGACACCGGCCGAGACCTCGAGGGTAAAGCCGCGCATGGCATGGCGAGGCGGCGGGGGGGGTTCGAGGTGTCGCGTCGTACGTTCGAGTGGCAGGGCATCGGCGCCGGTCCCGCGGAGCGGCGCTGTGGCGGGCGACGTACTGCCCTCGTCGCCGGCGCGCAGCTGGCCGACGAACAGCGCGAGCAGCAGCAGCGATGTCAGGCGCGGCGCATCGAACAGCGAGCCGACCATGCCGACGGTCATGAACGCCAGCACGCCCGCCAGCACGGCCAGGCCGGTTGCGTCACCATGGCGCCGAACCGACCGCGCGACGCCGGTGATCACGTAGGCGAGCAGCAGGGCGAACGCGACGACGCCGAACCAACCCTGGTCGAACAGCAGCGCGACCCACAGGTTTTTGACATGCCACGGCAGGTGGTCGGTCACGGCGAAGAACCAGTGGTCCGCACCGGCCGAGAAATCGCCGTTGCGGATGATGTCGCGCCCGCCCGGGTCGCGCAGCACGATGCGGTCGATCTCGACCGTGCTGGCGTGTGCCGCATTCTCCAGCGACAACGTGACCGGACGTCCGCCGCGGCCGGGCCCGTGGAGCGTCAGCTCACCGCGGTAGGTCGTTGCCGAGCCGTCAGGGTCGAACACCGCTGAGGCGCAGCCGAACGAATCGAAATAGGTGCGCTCGCACAGCAGCACGTTGACCTTCGCCGCGTCGCCGCGGCTGCGCGCAACGAGTTCGAGGTCGTAGCGGAGATTGCGGTGCGCCGGAACCTTTTGTTCGACGTACAGCGGTGTCCCGGCGCCGAGCACCAGTGCGCCGTGCGCCTGGCCGGTGCTGAAGGCGAACGAGCCGGGGCGATGCGACGGGTCGCCGCGGTAGAAGACGGTCGCCGGGTAGCGGCCGAGGCCCATGCCGAACAATGCGGTCGGCACGTCGCGGTCGCGCATCGCCAGGGCCTCGCGCCAGTGCGTTATGCGGGTGGTCGCGTCCGCGGCGATGCGCTGTAATCGGGTCTTCGCGAAATCGCCGCCGACCACGGGCACGACGACTGCCAGCGACAACGCGATACCGGCTGCCAGCAACGGGTCGGTTCGGCGATGCGGGCCCCGGGCGCGAGTCAAAAGCGTGCCGAGAAGCAGTGTCGCAAGCGCCACGGCAAGGCCGGCATAACCGCCACGCGAGTAGGTGACCGCCAGCGCATACACGGCCGCCGGCAGCAATGCCAGGTACGCGACGCGCACACCGCGGCGGGCCGCGCCGATCACGCCGACGACCAGGAACGGCATCGTCAGGACCAGAAAGGCCTCGATATGCGCGCCGCCGGTGTGCATGCTCGACATCAGACCCGCGGCGCGAAAATCGCGGACGAAGTCGGTCAGACCGGGAAATGCCGCGCGTTCCCAGATCACGCTCGCTGTCGCCGCGGCGAGGCCGGCGACCATGCCCGCGGCGAATAGACGGCCGACGTCAATCCCCGCATCGCGCAGTGCGACCAGCAGTGGCAGCAGGGCCAACGCCCACGCACTCCCTTTCGCGACACGCAGCGCGTTCTCCGGCCCGTAGTAGGCCGTGAGTCCGCTCCAGTCAGCACCGATCGAAGGCGCCAGCGCGACCCACGTGCTGATCAGGACCGACGCCGCGAACAGCGCGGCGGTGAGCCGGAATCCCCGGTGCAGAATCGTCGACCAGCCGCGCCGTGGTGGCGCGAACGTGTACCCCGCCGCCAGGGTGAGCAGCAGCAGGATGTCGAATTCGTCGAACAGGTAGCGACCGGACCAGGGTGCGAGATCGAACACCGGCAACGCGGCGGGCACGACGATGAGCCAGGCATACGGCAGGCGTGACAGCAGTAGCACGTACGCCGCGGCACCTGCGGCGAGCAGAGGCTTCAGAATCGGAAAGTCCCACAGGCCGACCACGGCGGCGGCGAACGCCACGACCGCGAGCAGCCGCCAAGCCGGGTTGATGGCCGCGGCGGCACGGTCCGGCGTGCGCGGCCGTGTGTCGGGCGGCGAGTACGGGCCCGCCTGTGCCATGCGCCGCCACCCGCGGCACGCCAGAAACACGCCGATGCCGGCGCCGGCGGCCGCGAACAGCGGATTGGCGAAGTCGGGCTCGCGGCCCGCGATGAACAGTCGACCGCATTCGAATACCGTTGCGAGCGCCGCGCCCGCGCGCAGGCCCTCCGTGAGCAATGTGCCGCCGGTACGCGGCCGCGAGTGAACCGCGCAGGCGGCATATCCGACCGGCAGATACGCGACCACCACCCCGACGATGCTGGCCAGCGCGACGCCGATGTCGGCAAAATAGTGGGCGCGCAGCGGTATCAACGACAGGGCGGGGAGTCTCCGCCACGCCGCGGCCGGCGTCAGCCAGTCGGTGGTCAACCAGCCGCTCGCCCACGCCAGCAGCAACAGGTAGGGGACGGCCAGCATGACGGCGGCCGTGCCCAGGTGCAGCGGCGCCAGGCAATCCCGCGTCACGAACCGGCCGAGCAGGTTCTGCAGCCTGGCGAGCCGCCCCGCCGCCAGCGGCCACAGCGCGACGCCCGCCGCCGCACCGGCTGCGTTCGCCGCGATGTCGAGCGCCAGCGGCGTGCGGCTGGCGATGAACAGCTGGGCAAACTCGATCGCGATGCTGATCCCGGTACTGGCCGCCAGAACGAGCGCCAAGGTACCCGGCCCTGGCCTGCGGCCGCGCGCCGCCAGTGCGCCGAGTGCGAGCAGCGGCAGCGGAACATACAGCAGCACATTCGTGATTACGTCGGTCCAGGACAGCCATCCCGTACCGCGCCAGACGAGCTTTGCGAAGGCATCCAGCGCCGAGTGCAGCGGGCGCGGAGTAAAGTCCAGCGGTACCAGGCTGGCGTAGACCAGCACCACGGCATACAGCGCGAAGGCGGCCGTCAGGCCGGCTGGCCGTGCGACGTGGGGGGCTTGTGCCGGATCGGCGGTGTTCATGCTGATGCTTCTGACTCCCGCCGCCGCGACCGTTCCCATGATAGAGAAATCGTCGGTCGCGGTCGCCTCGGTGACGGCCTGCCGCGGCACTTGGCATCATGCAGTGCAGTGGATATAGTCCGACACTCAACGCTGCATCCATGGGAGAGATCGGCCCGATGTGCCACCGGCACGGCCGACGCCGAAGGCGCAAATTCCGCCCGGAATCGCTCAGGCAAACGGACCATGGGGGGTGAATCCGCGCTGCGGGTTCGGTTGACTCTGGAGAGCGGTACCGGTGAGGTACCCACCGACGGGGCAGGGGGCGCGCGGCGTCCTCAAACTCTCAGGTTCTTGGACAGAGGGGCGGTATAGCATTTCGTTGCAAGCGGAGGCTATACCGCCCCTTTGTTTTGCACGCGCCGGAGCGAACGATGGACAGAAAGACCGTTCTGAATCAGACCCACCGCGACATGGGCGCGCGCATGGTGCCGTTCGGCGGCTGGGACATGCCGGTGAACTACGGTTCGCAGATCGAGGAGCACCATGCAGTGCGCCGCGACGCCGGCATGTTCGATGTCTGCCACATGACTGTCGTCGACCTGCGCGGCCCGCGTGTGCGCGAGTTCCTGCGCCACCTGCTCGCCAACGATGTCGACAAGCTCAAGACGGCCGGCAAGGCCCTTTACTCCTGCATGCTCAAACCCGACGGCGGCGTGATCGACGACCTGATCGTCTACTTCCTGACCGAGGACTGGTTTCGCATGGTCGTCAACGCGGCGACGACCGACAAGGACCTGGCGTGGATCGGTGGCGAGGCCGAGGCGTTCGACGTCGCCGTCGAGGCGCGTTTCGACACCGGCATGATCGCCGTGCAGGGGCCGCAGGCGCGCGCCAGGGCCGAGCCGCTGCTGCCGTCGGAATTGCGTGCGGCAGCCATGGCGCTTAAGCCGTTCAGTGCCGCGTACGCCGGCGACTGGTTCGCCGGCCGCACCGGCTACACCGGCGAAGACGGTTTCGAGATCATGCTGCCGGAGGCCGAAACGCCGGCATTGTGGCGGGCGCTGGCCGCGGCCGGCGTGCAGCCTTGTGGCCTCGGCGCGCGCGACACGCTGCGCCTGGAGGCCGGCATGAACCTGTACGGCAGCGACATGGACGAGTCTCTGACCCCGTTGGAGTCGGGACTGGCGTGGACGGTGGCGCTCGAGCCGGCAGAACGCGATTTCATCGGCCGTACCGCGCTGGAAAAGCAGAAGGCGGCGGGCGGTGTTGCGGTATTCACCGGCCTCGTGCTCGAAGGCAAGGGCGTGCTGCGCGGACACCAGAAGGTGTTCGACGGCGACCGCGAGGTCGGCGAGATCACGTCGGGCGGATTTTCACCCACGCTGGAACGCTCGATCGCGATGGCGCGGGTCGCGGCCGACGCCGGTGATGCGCTCGAGGTCGACATCCGCGGCAAGCGGCTGCCGCTGCGGCGCGTCAAGATGCCGTTCGTCCGCAATGGCAAACCGTGCATCGACCTGTAATCCGGGCCGGCGACCGACGGGTCGCCTGCCGTGTGTGTTGCCGGTCCGTCCGGCGACCAGTTCGTTCCATGAGGTAACAGCACAATGAGCAACGATGTCCCGAGCGACCTGAAATACACCAAGTCACACGAATGGGTGCGGATCGACGACGACGGTGTCGTCACGATCGGCATCACCGATCACGCCCAGGAGCTTCTCGGCGACCTGGTGTTCGTCGAGCTGCCCGAGGTCGGGAGCCAGCTGGCGGCGGGTACCGAGTGCGCCGTGGTCGAGTCGGTCAAGGCGGCGTCGGACGTCTACACCCCGCTCAGCGGCGAGGTCGTCGAGGTCAACGATGCGCTCGCCGAGGCGCCCGAGACGATCAACCAGGAGGCGTACGAAGGCGGCTGGATCTTTCGTCTGCGGCTGTCCGACCCGCAGGAACTCGATGCGCTGATGGATGCAGACACCTACGCCGAGCACGCCGAATCCGACGAGCACTGAGTCGCGACGATCAGGAAGACCCGCCATGCCGTTCATTCCACACACCGAGGAAGATGTCCGCCAGATGCTCGCCGTGATCGGCGTCGACAGCATCGATGCGCTGTTCGACGAGATACCGCCGACACTGCGTGCGAAACCGCTCGAGCGGGTGCCGGAAGGCCTGTCGGAGATGCAGGTGGCGGCACTGATGCAGGCGCGCGCGCGCACCGATGGACAGCCCTTGTGCTTCATCGGCGCCGGTGCTTACGACCATCACATACCCGCCGCGGTGTGGCAGATAGCCACGCGCGGCGAGTTCTACAGCGCCTACACGCCGTACCAGGCGGAAGCCAGCCAGGGCACGCTGCAGCTGCTGTACGAATACCAGTCGATGATGACGTCGCTGATGGCGATGGATGTCTCGAATGCGTCGTTGTACGACGGTGCCTCCGGTCTGGCCGAGGCGGTGCTGATGGCGGTGCGTGCCAACCGCAAGTCGAAGTCGCGCCGCATCCTGGTGCCGCGCACGTTGCATCCGGCCTACCGCAGGACGGTTCGCACGATCGTCGGCAACCAGAAGATCGAGCTGGTCGAGGTCGCGTTCGACGCCAGCTCCGGGCGTACCGATCTCGCCGCGCTCCAGGCTCACGCCGGCAAGGACTTCGCCGCGCTGGTGATCCCGCAACCGAACTTCTTCGGCGCGCTCGAGGACGTCGACGCGCTGACCGATTTCGCCCACGCCAATGGCATGCTCGCGATCGCGGTCGTCAACCCGCTGGCGATGGCGGTGCTGAAACCACCGGGCGATTGGGGCGACGCGGGCGGGGGCGCCGATATCGCGTGTGGCGAGGGTCAGCCGCTCGGTGCGCCACTGTCGTCCGGCGGCCCGTATTTCGGCTTCATGTGCGCCAAGCAGGATCTGGTCCGCCAGATGCCGGGGCGCATCATCGGCAAGACCGTCGACGTGGAGGGCAAGCCGGGCTTCGCGCTGACGCTGCAGGCGCGCGAACAGCATATCCGGCGGTCGAAAGCGACGTCGAACATCTGCACCAACCAGGGCCTGCTGGTCACCGCCGCGACTATCCACATGGCGCTGCTCGGCGGCGAGGGCCTCGCCAATGTCGCCGCGACCTGCCATGCGAACACCGTGGACCTGCTGGCGCGGCTTGGCGGGATCGACGGGGTGGAACGGGTGTTCGATGCGCCGCTGTTCCACGAGGGTGTACTGCGTCTCGCCGCGCCGGCGGCCGACGTGCTGCGCTCGCTGGCCGCGCACAATGTGCTCGGCGGCTACGACCTGTCGGCCGATTTTCCCGAGCTCGGCAACGCGATGCTGGTCTGCGCGACCGAGCTGCGCACGTCGGACGACATCGACGAGTACGCGGGCAAGCTCACCCGAATCATGGCGGCGCGCACGCAGGCAAAGTGCCCGGTCGAGCCCAAGTTCAAATGAATCCGACGCTATCGGGCCACGCACCGCGCGCGCCCGGTCACAGCCGGTCGTGCAACACCGGCACTATGACATCCGACTCAACAGGAGAATCGACATGGCACAGGTAACCCTCGAGGGCAATCCGCTCAACACCAACGGCGACCTGCCCGCGGTCGGCAGCACGGCACCGGCGTTCCGCCTCGTCGACGGTGCGCTGAACGATGTCGGACTCGATGATTTCGCTGGCAGGAAGAAGATCATAAGCATCGTGCCGAGTCTCGACACCGGTGTCTGTGCGACCTCGACCAAGGTCTTCAACGAGCGCCTCGGCAGCCGTGACGATGTCGTCGTGCTGGTGGTCTCGGCCGACCTGCCGTTTGCCCAGGGCCGCTTCTGTCAGGCCGAGGGCACGACCGACGTCAAGACGCTGTCGATGATGCGCTCACGCAAGTTCGCCAAGGACTACGGCATGCTGATCGAGGACGGTCCGCTGGCTGGGATCACGGCGCGCGCGGTGGTCGTCGCCGACGAAAACAACAAGGTGGTGTACACCGAGCTCGTACCAGAGATCGCCCAGGAACCGGACTACGACGCCGCGATCGCCGCCCTCGGCTGAACACGCGGCACCGTCGCCGACCCGATCTCACTGCAGTGAAGCCTGAGTCATGCTGATTCACGAACAATCCAGACCCGGCCGGCGCGCGTTCGCGCAGGCACCGAAAGACAGACCCGCACTCGACGACATCCCGGTCGAGATGCAGCGGCGTGCACCCCCGGCACTGCCCGAGGTGTCGGAGATGCAGACCGTGCGGCACTACACCCGGTTGTCGCGCAAGAACTTCTCGATCGACACCGAGTTCTACCCGCTCGGTTCGTGCACGATGAAATACAACCCGCGCGCGTGCAACTCGCTGGCGATGCTGCCGGGTCTGCTGGGGCGACATCCGCTGGCGCCGGACACCCACAGCCAGGGCTTCCTGGCCTGCATGTATGAGCTGCAGGAGATGCTCAAGGACGTAACCGGCATGAAGCGCGTGTCGCTGGTGCCGGCCGCCGGCGCGCAGGGCGAATTCGCCGGCGTGGCCATGATCCGCGCCTATCACGACGCTCGCGGTGACGGCGCGCGGACCGAGATCATCGTGCCCGATGCCGCGCATGGCACCAACCCGGCCACCGCGGTCATGTGCGGTTACAAGGTGCGCGAGATCCCGACCCTGGATGATGGCGATGTCGACGTCGATGCGCTGAAGGTCGCGCTCGGTCCGCAGACCGCCGGGATCATGCTGACCAACCCGTCCACGGTCGGCGTGTTCGAACGCCGCATCACCGAAATCGCACGCCTCGTGCACGAGGCCGGCGGGCTGCTGTATTACGACGGTGCGAACCTGAATGCGATCCTCGGCAAGGTCCGTCCGGGCGACATGGGTTTCGACGTCATCCACATGAACCTGCACAAGACCTTCTCGACGCCGCACGGCGGCGGCGGGCCGGGTGCCGGGCCGGTCGGCGTCAGCGAGCGCCTGGTGCCGTTTCTGCCGGTGCCGATGGTCGGCTTCGACGGCCACGACTACCACTGGCTGACCGAACAGGACTGTCCGCAGACGATCGGCAAGCTGTCGACGTTCGCCGGCAATGCCGGCGTGCTGCTGCGCGCCTACATCTACGCCCGCCTGCTCGGGCGCGAAGGCATGGTGCGGGTCGCCGAGTACGCGACGCTGAACGCCAACTATCTCGCCCGGCGCCTGGCCGACGCCGGATTCGACCTGGCCTACCCGGGACGCCGCGCGACGCACGAGTTCATCGTCACGCTGAAACGCGAGGCCAGGGAACTCGGCGTGACGGCGATGGATTTCGCCAAGCGCCTGCTCGACCATGGCTTCCATGCGCCGACGACGTATTTCCCGCTGCTCGTCCCTGAATGCTTCCTGATCGAACCGACAGAGACCGAGGCCATGGATGTACTCGACGGCTTCGTCGCCGCGATGGTCGCGATCAAGGCGGAGGCACAGAGCAGCCCCGAACTGGTCAAGACAGCGCCGCACACACTACCGGTCAGGCGCCTCGACGATGTGCGCGCCGCGCGCGAACTGGATCTGCGCTGGACCGGGAGTGCCGGCTGACGGCCAGCTGGCGCGCCTGCGATCATGTCCGAGTTCAACCAGACAGGTGGTCTGACGCGGATCGTCCGCGCCTTCGGCTACTCGTTGCAGGGCTTCCTTGCCTGCTATCGGCACGAGGCGGCATTCCGTCAGGAGGTGCTGCTCGCAATCGTGCTGGTTCCGCTGGGTCTGTGGCTGGGCGGGACAGGCGTGGAGAGGTCGCTGCTGGTCGGTAGCTGGCTGCTGGTGATGATCGTCGAGTTGATCAATTCGGCGATCGAGGCGACCGTGGACCGGTTCGGGCCGGAACACCATAAGCTGTCGGGACGCGCCAAGGATATCGGTTCGGCGTCGGTGTTCCTGGCGATCACGCTCGCGGCGACGGTGTGGGCCCTGGTGCTGATCCCGCGTTATGCGTGAAGGCCGGGCCGCGCCAACGAAAAACCCCGCCGTCGGGGCGGGGTTTCAGCGGCAGGCGGACCTGACTCAGTTGTACAGGTAGCCCGGGTTGCCGACGTTGCTCTGGCCCATGGCCTGTTCCTTGCCCAGCTTGCTGTAGCTTTCCGCCTTCTTGGCCAGCGACTCGGCGCTGGCGAAATTGCCCTCGCTGGCGGCCTTGTCGGCGTCTTTCAGCAGGTCACCGATCATCTTCCATTCGCCACCTGCGGCGGCGGCCTCTTTCTGGGCCGCCTTCGCGGCCGCGATCGCGGCATCGGCGCTCGCCTTGTCGGCGGCAATGGCGCTGCCGCCCAGCAGCAGCCCGGCAATCATTCCGGCCAGCGCGAGTTTCTTCATCAGCATGGGATTCCTCCAGTCTCGTTTATTTTGTTCATCGGGTGCGACGCCATTCGCGTCACCGTGGGGCCGATCATCAGCGACCTTGGCCATGCAAAGCCCCCATACGGTAACATCTGGCGTCCGTTTACGCAGCAAACCGTTGCACTCGAACCAAGAACACTAGCACGACCGCCGGATTGCTCAAGGCGCGGCACGTGTCGGACCCCTAAGACGGCCTGAATGATTTTTTATTCCAGGGATTTAGCGAATGACAGCACTGATCTGCGGCTCGCTGGCCTTCGACACCATCATGGTGTTCCAGGACCAGTTCAAGAACCACATCCTGCCCGACCAGGTCCACATCCTGAACGTGTCCTTCCTGGTCCCGGAGATGCGCCGCAATTTCGGCGGCTGTGCCGGCAATATCGCATTCAATCTGCATCTGCTCGGCGGAGATGTGCTGCCGGTTGGCACCGTGGGCAGCGATTTCGGCCCCTATGCCGCCTGGTTCGATCACCATGGCATCCGCCGCGACGGTCTGCGCGAGATCCCCGACAGCTACACCGCGCAGGCCTACATCACGACCGACCAGGATGACAACCAGATCACCGCGTTCCACCCCGGGGCGATGAACTTCAGCCATGCCAACAGCGTCGGCGATTTCACCGGCATAACGCTGGGCATGGTGTCGCCGGACGGACGCCAGGGCATGATCGAGCACGCGGCGCAGTTCCTCGACGCCGGCATCCCGTTCATCTTCGATCCCGGCCAGGGGATGCCGATGTTCGACGAAGACGACCTCAACCGGTTCGCCGAGCAGGCCACCTGGCTGGCGTTCAACGATTACGAGGCCAAACTGATGCAGGAACGCACCGGCAAATCGCCGGAACGGCTCGCGCGCGAGGTCGAGGCCGTGATCGTGACCCGTGGCGGCGACGGGTCGACGATCTACACGCGCAAGGGTGAGGTCCCGATCCCGCTCGCGCCGGCGCGCCACCTGGTCGATCCGACCGGCTGCGGCGACGCCTACCGCGGCGGCCTGTTGTATGGTCTGCAGAACGGCATGGACTGGGAGATCACCGGCCGTATCGCGTCGCTGATGGGCGCGATCAAGATCGAGCATGCCGGGACCCAAAACCATGATCTGAGCAGGGCGGATTTCGACGCCCGGTTCAAGGAGACTTTCGGTATCACGCTGTAAGCGTGGTTCGACCCAGCCGGAACGGAGGGCCCGCATTGGCCGAGGAACTCAGTTGCACGCCGACGCTCGACGGACTGATGTCGTACGAGGGTGCGGTCGAGCGCCTGGTCGCGGCGGTCAGGCGGCTCGACGATCGTGAACGGGTGACGCTGCGCGATGGTCTGGGGCGGGTGCTGGCCGAACCCGTGGTCAGCACCATCGACGTGCCGCGCTGGGACTACAGCGCGATGGACGGTTACGTGCTCAGGGCGGCGGATTTCGACGGGCCCGGCAGCACGCTCGCGGTGTCGCAGCGCCTGCCGGCAGGTGTCGCGCCGCAACCGCTGGCCGGCGGCACTGCCGCGCGCATCTTCACCGGTGCGCCGATCCCGGACGGCGCGGATACGGTCGTGATGCAGGAGGTCTGCACCGCGACCGCCGATGCGGTGCGCATCGATACCGGGATCGTGGCCGGCGACAACGTGCGGCGGCGCGGCGAGGACATCGCCGCCGGCACCGAGATCATCGCCGCCGGCACGCGCCTCGATCCGCAGCACCTCGGACTGGCCGCGTCGGTCGGGTGCGCCGAGCTGACGGTGTGGCGGCGGCCGCGGGTCGCGGTGTTCGCGAGCGGCGACGAACTGGTGATGCCCGGCGAGCCGCTGGCCCCCGGCCAGATCTACAACTCCAACCTGTTCACGGCCGGCGGTCTGCTGCGCACGCTCGGCTGCGAGGTCATCGAGCTGGGCATCGTCGAGGACACCCTCGACGCGACCAAGACCGCGCTGGCCGACGCCGCCACGCGCGCCGACCTGGTTTTCGCGTCGGGGGGTGTCTCGGTCGGCGAGGAGGACCACGTCAAGCCGGCGATCGAGGCGCTCGGTACGCTCGACATGTGGAAGATCGCGATCCGGCCGGGCAAGCCGGTCGCGTTCGGCCACATCGACGGCACGCCGTTCATCGGTTCGCCAGGCAACCCGGTGTCGCTGTTCGTGACCTTCCTGCTGTTCGTCCGGCCGTTCCTGTTATGCCTGCAGGGGCGCGACGACTGGCGTCTGCAGCCGATGCAGGTGGTCGCCGATTTCGACTGGCCGCGCCCCGACAAGCGGCGCGAGTTCCAGCGCGCCCGGCTGACCATTGACACCGCCGGCATCGCGCGCGCCGCGGTCCACCCGAGCCGGTCCTCGGGTGTGCTCAGTTCGGTCACCTGGGCCAACGGACTGGTCGTGATCCCGGAAGGACGCGCAATGCGGCGCGGTGACACGGTCGCGTTCCTGCCGTTCTGCGAGCTGTTGAGATGATCCGCTTGCTGTACTTCGCCAGCCTGCGCGAGCGGCTCGGCCGGGGAGACGAGACGCTGGATCGTACGCCCGCGACCGTGGGGCGGCTGCGCGCCGAGCTGGCAGGGCGCGGGGTGCCGTGGTCGGACGTGTTCGCCGCCGACCAGCGGGTGCTCGCCGCCGTCAACCAGACCATGGCCGGCGACGACCACACGCTGGCCGACGGCGACGAGGTTGGTTTCTTCCCGCCGGTCACCGGCGGCTGAGGGTATTCGGGGTGGACGTCGAGATCCGGGTACAGGAATCGCCGCTCGACCCGCTGGCCGAGCAGGCACAGGTGTATGCGGCCGGGCCCCAGGTCGGCGGCGTCGTCAGCTTCGTCGGCCTGATGCGCGACATCAACCAGGGTGACCGGGTGCGCGCGATGACGCTGGAGCACTACCCCGGCATGACCGAGAAGGCGCTGGGCGCGATCGTCGTCGAGGCCGGCAGGCGCTGGCAGCTCGACAGCGTGCGGATCGTGCACCGGGTCGGCGAGATCCGCCCGCAGGACCCGATCGTGCTGGTCGCCGTGGCGAGTGCGCACCGGGGGGAGGCATTTCGCGCGTGTGAGTTTATCATTGACTACCTGAAGACACGGGCGCCGTTCTGGAAGCGCGAGGACATGTCGGACGGACAGTCGCGCTGGGTCGAAGCACGCGACAGCGATGACGTGGCGGCCGCGAGCTGGGCCGACGGCAGCGAATCGCCCACGACCGCGAGGGGAGACGCGCGGCCGGGAGAGAAGCAATGACCTGGATAACAAGAAAACGTGTGTGCCATTCCTGCGGTAGCAACGACATGACCCGCTACCATCGCACCTTCTGGATGCGGCTGTTCAAGGGCAGTCAGCTGTTGCGCTGCCGTCAGTGCCGTTCAACCATCCTGTTGATGCGCGGCGCCGTCGATGCCGCCGACGAACCGACGCAGGACCAGGTCTGACTGCGACGCGACCGCGCCGCCGTTTTCCGGCCAGCGCACCGCCGACGCGAGCCGCTCGCCGATACCGTCCAGCGGTTCGCCGTTCTCGCCGACCACGGCGATGCTGCCCCACGATGTCGGTACGATCCGGCCGTCGAAGCGCTCGGAGCGTACCGGCAGCACCCCGTCGGTCATCTCGCCGGGCATGAAGAACGCGGTGACCGGACCCATTTTGCCCGGCATGACCAGATGTACGCCGGTCTTGTGGCGCATCAGGCACTCGGCGGCGAAGTTCACCGGGCCGATGTCGCCGGCCAACTCGGCGCCGAAGCGTTCGAACACGAACTTGACCCGCGCGCGCGGGATCGGTCGTGCCTCGCGCAGGTGGCGCGACTCGTCCTGGATGTGATTCAGCACCGACTGGGCCAGCGTCTGCTCGCCGCGTTCCAGCGAGGCCGTCCACAGCGACACCATGCTTGCACCCACCGCCAGCAGCACGCTCGCCGCAACGGCGTACCACCAGCCGCGCCGTCGCTCGGCGCGCTGTTCGTAGCGTGCCGCGAGCTGGATGCGTTCCGCCATGCCGGCGGGCGGGGCGACATCCCGCAACAGTGCGCGCAGCCGGATCTCGTCGGCGCGCAGCTCGCGGGCGAAACCCGCGCATGCCGGGCAGGCGGCTTCATGGGCATGCAACGCCGTGTCGCGGTCGAACGGGTCACCCAGCAGGCGACGACGGAAATCCAGGCAGTTCATGATGCCGCCTCCCGGTCCGGGTGCTCGCCCAGCTGGTCGCGCAGCGCCTTGCGCGCGCGGAACAGGCGTGTGAGCACGGTGTTGGTGTTGAGTCCGAGCATCTCCCCGATCTCGCGGCAACTGAAGCCGCCAATCACCTGAAGCAGCAGCGGATCCCGGTAGTCGGACTCGAGGCGGGCCAGCGCGCGCCGGGTCACGAATGCCTCGGCACTGGTGTCGTAGCCGCGCACCGGCACGTCGGGCAGCTCGAACGGATCGTGTACGTCCGGTCGCTGACGCTCGTACAGCCGCGCATGTTCGTTGCGCAGGATCGTGTACAGCCACGACCGCACCGCGCTGCCGTCGCGCAGGTCGGCGCGCGCCCGCCAGGCGCGCAGAAAGGTCTCCTGGACCAGGTCTTCGGCGGTATCCCGGTTGTGGCACAACCCCATGGCATAGCGGAAAAGCTCAGGTGAGTGAGCACTAACCAGGGTGTCGAAATCGGTACGTAGCTTCGTCATTGCTCTACAAGACCGGCTGGCATGGCCGAGTATTGCAGCCGCAGCCGGCCTGCGGAAACGCGTGAGGCCCGCGCGGGCGCGGGCCTCACTCACTTGTTGATGCGGGTCGTGGGCTCAGGGCTTGATGTAGGCGAAGCCCTGGGACTGCAGGATGGCCAGCTCGGCGACCCCGCTCGGCACGATATCGGCCTCGCTGAAGTCGTACAGGTCCTCGCTGGCGTTGACCATGCGCCCCTTGACCGTGTTGGCGCAGACCTTGAACTGGACGCCCTGGATCTTCAGGTTGTCGATGGCGGCCTGCTGCTGGGCGTCGGCGTTGGCGTTCTTGAATCCCTTGGTGTGCTTCAGGGCATCGGGAAGCAGCACCAGCGACAGGCCGTTACCGTGCATGACCACGCGCAGGTCGAGGTTGTCCTTGCCGACCGCGTTGATGTGATTCTGGATATTGCGCAGTGCGCCGACTTGCTGTTTCGGGTCGTCACCATTGATGTGGTAGACCACCTTCTGCTTGGCGCTGCCGGTCTCTGCGGCCGTGGCGCCGGTCCAGACCGCCAGCCCGATCAGGCCGGCCAGCAAGAATTTCAGGTACCTCGTCATCATCTCCTCCACCTGCTCTCTGGCAGTCGTTCGTGGTTGTCATTCGGCGGGCGCACCGATCGGTGCACCGCCTTGTCTCACCGTGCCACTGGCATGGCGAAATCCTCTCTACCCATCCCGCCGGTCAGGGCTTGATATAGGTGTATCCGGCGCGCTGCAGGCGGACCAGTTCGTCGATGCCACTGGGCACCAGGTCCGCTGGATCCACGTCGAGGAGGTATCGGTCATCGTCGATACCGCGCCTTGCCAGTGAGTGCGCGCAGACCTCGAAGCGCACGCCCCGCAGCCTGAGGTCCTCGATCCCGATCCGCACCTCGCCGGTCGCGTTCGCCGAAAGGCCCCCTGGCAGTTGGGGCTGCGCGTCGGGTCGCAGCAGCAGCGTGACGCCGTCGCCCTGCAGTACGACCACGATGTCCGCCCCGTCGTCCCCCAATATGTTCAGGTGGTTCGCCACGTTGCGCAGTGCCGATCGCTGCCGATCCGGGTCGCCATCACTGATGTGATAGACGACCTGCTGGCGCGCGGAATCCGGTGCCGCATACGCAGCACCGGTCCACACCAGGAGGCCAACCAAGCCTGCGAAACAAAACCATAACGGGCATTTCCACGCGAAGCGAAATTCCCGTTGCCGGTCATACACGGATGTACGACCACCCTTCCTTTTGACGTCGAACCACGTGGTTTACGCCCGAATCGATGACCTCGGCATCCGGCACGAGCCGCACCTCGATGCCACGCTCGACGCGCAAGCGGTCGATCGTGTTCCTGCACGCGACGAACGTCAGGTTGGGAAAACGCTGCGCCAACTCGTGAATGCGTGTGCCATACGCGGTCAGGCTCTGTCGCAGCAGCGCGAGACCGTCGCTGTGGCTGACCACCTCGACACGCAGCGGCCGGTGGTCCGCCTGATAGGCCGCCAGCATGCCCTCGACCTCGTCGAGCAGTTCGGCGGCGACCAGCGGGTCGGCGTTGGTCAGGTGGAACACGATCCGCGTTTCGTCGTTGGCCGCCGTGGCCGGCGTCTGACCGCGGCCGTCCGCATCCAGCACGACGAAGCGGTTGCGCTCGACATCGTCGGGCAGCAGCCAGCCGGCGACCACGCCGAGCACCAGCAGTATCCCGCTGGCGGCGATCGCCCGCCACGACGCGCCGACGCGTGCCCCGCCGCGCAGCCGCGGCGGGGGCGGCGACGCATAGGCGAGGCGCAGCTGGGCCTTCAACTGGCCGAGCTCGCAGGCCTGGCGGGCGAGCTCCGGGTCGTCGCGCATGGCCTCGAGGAATTCCGCTTGCTGGTCGGCGGTCAGTTCGCCGTCGACGAAGGCATTCAGATCGAGTTCGTTACTGCTACTCATTGTGGTCTCCTCAGCGGAATGACATCGGCACATCCTATGCCCTGCTGTTCGAGCAGCTCGCGCATGCGGCGGCGCGCGCGCGACAGGCGGCTCATCACGGTGCCGACCGGCACATCGAGTATCGATGCGGTGTCGGCATAGCTGAATTCGGCAATATCGACCAGTGTCAGTACCTGGCGCTGATCGTCGCCGAGCCGCCCGAGGGCCTCGCGCGTGCGCGCGACCAGCTGGCTGCGGTTCACGCTCTGCTCGGGATCGTCGGCGCCGGTCAAGGCGTCGACCTCAAGCCCGGTCTCGGGCCGCACGCGACGGAACTGGTCACGGTAGAGGTTGGCCATGATCTGGGTCAGCCAGACCTGCAGACGCGCCTCGTCCCGCAGGGTTTCGACCTTGGACAGCGCACGCGCCAGCGTCTCCTGCACCAGGTCGTCGGCGATATCGCTGTCGTGGCACCACGACCACGCGATCCGGTACAGTCGGTCGCGCCCGGCACAGATCTCTCGCTGCAGCCGACGTTTGCGACCGAAATTGCCGAACAGCGTGCCTTTTGGTGTGGTCATGTGGTGTCAGACGCCGGTGCCCCGCCGTTATTCCCGCCCAGTACCCGGCGCAGGTCCTCGAGCGTATCGACCGGCGGTTCGCATTGGCGGCCGCGGCAAAGATAGGCGACCACTGACCCGGTGCGCGCCGGCATCGCGGCCAGCGCCGCCGGCAGGTCGCCTGCGTCGTCTTCGATCGCGTAGACGGCGTCGCCCGGACCGGCCGCGGCAGTGGCCGTTTGCAGCCACGTCGGCAGCATCGCCGCCGGTCCCCTGAGCACGACCTGCGCCGGCGGCTCCAACCACTGCTGCAGGCCGTCGAGCAGACCGACATGCGCATAGGGGGCACGCAACAGGATTGGCCAAGCCGCGTGCAGCGCACGCGTGGCGGCGTCGTGGAAACGCATGTCACCGGTCAGGTGGGCGAGGCGCAGCAGGACCGTGATCGCAATGCCATTGCCGCTCGGCAGCGCGTCGTCGGCGAGCGGGCGCGGGCGGTGCAGCAATGCCTCGTGATCGCTGGCGGTGAAGAAAAAGCCGCCGGCAGCATGGTCCTCGAAGCCGTCGAGGACGCGTTCCGCGAGCGTGACGGCGAACGCCAGCAGGCCGCTGTCCCAACGTGCCTGAAGCATTTCCAGCACGGCGTCGATCAGGAACACGTGGTCATCCAGATACGCCGAGAGCCGCGCATCACCGTTGCGGCTGGTCGCGAGAAGGCGGCCGTCGCGCCAGTGCCGTCGGCGCAGGTAGTCGAGTGCGGCGCGCGCCGAGTCCAACCAGTCTGCGCGTTCGAACGTGCGGCCGGCGATCGCCATGCCACGGATCATCAGTGCGTTCCAGCTGGTCAGGATCTTCTCGTCGCGCCCAGGTCGCACCCGCTTCTCGCGCTCGACGTAGAGCTTCTGACGCGCGCTCAGCAGCAGGCCGCGCACATCGCGCACCCCGAGTCCGGTCCGTTCGGCGATGGTGTCTGTGTCGGTACGGACGTGCAGGTGCCAGTGACCCTCGAAATTGGCCGCGTGATCGAGGCCGTAGCGCGGCGCGAACACGCGGTACTCGGCATCCTCGAGCAGTGCGACCACCTCGGCCGGCGTCCACACGTAGTACTTGCCCTCGACACCCTCGCTGTCGGCGTCGAGGCTGGCGTAGTAACCCCCGTCTGGCGCCTGCATCTCGCGCACAACCCACTCGGCGGTGCGTTCGCAGACGTGCTTGAACAACGGCCGGTGGCCGGCCAGCGCCCAGGCCTCGGCATACACGCCGAGCAACTGGCCGTTGTCGTACAGCATCTTCTCGAAGTGCGGGATCATCCAGCGCTCGTCGACCGAGTAGCGGCAGAAGCCGCCACCGACATGGTCGTTGATACCGCCGTTGGCCATCTGCTGCAGCGTGTGCAGCGCGATGTGGGTGGTGGCGTCCTCAGCGCGAATCATGCCCTGGTGCAGCACGAAGCGCAGCGTCGCCGGGTGGGGAAACTTGGGTGCGCCGCCGAACCCGCCGTGGCGGGCGTCAAACTGGCCGGCAAGCTGGTTCAGCGCGCTCGCGAGCGGGACGCCGTCCGGGTCCTCACTGTCCGGCTGCACGGCATCCAGTTCGACGAGCGCGGCCTGCAGCGTCGCGTTCTGCTCGCGGATCGCGTCACGTTGCTCGCGGTAGGCCTTCTCGATCTGGCGCAGCAGGTCGACGAAAGACGGCAGACCGTGACGCGGCTGCGGGGGGAAGTAGGTTCCGGCGAAGAACGGTGCCAGATCGTCCGGGCTGAGGAACACCGTCAGTGGCCAGCCGCCCGCCCGTCGCGCCAGCAGCTGGTGCGCCGTCTGGTAGATGCGGTCGAGATCGGGTCGTTCCTCGCGATCGACCTTGATGTTGACGTACAGCGCGTTCATGACGTCGGCGGTGACCGGGTCTTCGAACGACTCGTGCGCCATCACGTGGCACCAGTGACAGGCCGAGTAACCGATCGAAAGCAGGATCGGTCTGTCCTCGCGCCGTGCCTTTTCCAACGCCTCTTCGCACCATGGCCACCAGTCGACCGGGTTGTTGGCGTGCTGTTGCAGGTAAGGGCTGGTCGCATCGTGCAGGCGGTTCGTGCTCATCGGGGCTCCACGGCCGTGGTGGGCGGACCCGATACCTTACAGGCAGGATCGTGCGCGCAACAAAGTGCCGCTGAGCAGGGTAATTGCGGCGCTCAACCGTGGCGAGCGGCACCGGACATGCGAACGACGGCACATCCCGCAGGCGCGGAATTGGGCGGCACGCCGGCGTTTGGCACAATGGCGGCCACCGTTTCACTGCTGACCGAGGACCTTCGATCATGCACACGCCGATTCCCGCGACCTTCGCCGTCGCCGCACTGTTGACCGCATCCCTTGCCATCGCCGACGACAAGAGCGGCAACGAGGACAATCGCCGTTACGAAGGTGTCGCGGCTTCCGCAACCGCGGTGTGGATCGTCGATACGCGCACGGGGAAGGTCCGCAAGTGTACGCAGGAGTTCGCCGACCAGCGCCCGTCCTGTTCGCAGATGTCGAATTGACGTGAGCTGCCCGCGACGCTGCGCGGGTCGCACAGGCAGGCCGCGTGTTGCAGCGGCGGACTGGCTGAATCCCGGTGCCGCCGCGATCGTGTCACGGAGGGCTGCGGGTGTGCCGAAGTATCGGCCTCATAGCCTGCGCGGATCGAAGCAGCGATACACGCACGCCCCGCCTGCCTCATCGGTACAGCTTCTCGAAACCTTCGGCACTGAATCCGTTCATGCGCCTGTTGCCCACCAGGATGACCGGCACGCCCTTGGCGCCCAGCTTGCGATACGCGGTCCTGGCCCGGGCGTTGCTGTCGATGTCGTACTCGGTGAACGCAATGCGGTTCTGCTGAAAATAGCGACGCGCCCGCTTGCATACACCGCACCAGGCCGCCGAGTACATGATCACGTCGTTGCGTACGCCGTTGCCACTCTCGGTCTCGGCCTTCGCGGACTCGTAGCTGACGCCTTCATACGTGTTTATGCGCAGCTCGACGGTCTCTGACGAATACGCCACGGACGGCCGGTCTGAGAAGTGCGCCTTGCCGTTACTGTCTGTCCACCGGTAGATCTCGGCGGACGCGGCGGCCACGGCCAACACACCCGCCACGCCCATGACTGCCTGAAGGCGTTTCATCTGACGATCGTTCCCGTTCTGATCCGTAGGTAGCGCGCCACCAGGCTGGCGCATGGCGCCGGTGCCCGATTTGTCGGCCGCCACGCAGGCGGCTAAAGGGTGGCTGCAACGGTTCGCGACACGATCACTACCGGCGCAAGCGTCCTGCATCGCTGAGTTGCCAACCCGGACATCGGCCGGCCATGGCGTACGTCTTGCGCCGCGTTTCGCCGAATCCGCGTTGCCCGGACGACTGGCACGACATGCGGGCTAAAGCGCCCCCTCCGCCTGCTCTGCGCAGGGTCGGCCGATCGCGATCGAGTCGACCATCATGCGGGCAACCGCGCGGGCGGCATCGCCACCGGCCTCGAGCTGCGCCGAGATCGCCTGCTCGAACGCCTGCTCGGCATCGGCGTAGGAGCCGCCCGCCAGCACGGCGCCGTAAGCGACATTCTGCAGCTGCTCGGAATACGCGGTCATCGCCAGCATGTGGCACGCGCCGAAGGCTTTCGCCGCGTCTTTGGCGCGCTGCCTGATCTGTGCATCATCCAGGGCCTCGAAGGCCGGATCGGCTGCAAATGCCTCGGCGAACGACGACTCGGCGGCGATCTCGAATGCGTGCAGATACGGCGCCGTTTCGCGTGTCTCGCCGATCGCACCACCGCCGAACACCGTCAGGCCGATGGCGACCGCGACGCCTGTTGCTGCCGATTTTCTGATCATGCCGGTTTCCCGTTGCCGGGTCGCATCGGTCGCGGGAACGGCGCGATGCGACGAGATTGGAAGTTTGCTTCGAACGGCAGTTTGTCGCCTTGCCGGTCACCGATTTCCATACGCTGGTCGTGGATGGTCGGTACGCCGAAGCCCCCAGTGAACGGTGGACGGCAACGATCCGCGGCGGATCGCCAAGTCTATCGGGTAATCAACGTCGACCAATGATCGAACCGAGAATGCCGCGGATGATCTGGCGGCCGAGCGTCGAGCCGATCGTGCGCGCGACCGACTTGGCCAGCGTCTCGCCGATTCCCTGCCGCCGGCTGCTGCTGCGTTCGGCCTTCTCTGCCGCCTTGCGATCCGCCTCTTCGCGTTCGGCGCGCTGCTGTTCCTCGGCCTCGCGCTGACGTTTTTGCAGCACCTCCTGTTCGCGCTTGGCCAGCATCTCGAAGGCCGACTCGCGGTCGACGGCATCGTTGTACGCGGCTTTCAGCGGTGAGCGGTCGATCAGCTCCTTGCGTTTCGCCTCGTCGATCGGGCCGAACTGCGAACGTGGCGGCGCCATCAGCGTGCGTTCGACGATGCTGGGCACACCCTTGGCGTCGAGCGTCGATACCAATGCCTCGCCGACGCCGAGCTGGCCGATCACCTCCTCGGTGTCGAACGCCGGGTTGGCGCGGAAGGTCTCGGCGGCGGCGCGCACCGACTTGCGGTCTCTCGGCGTGAACGCGCGCAGCGCGTGCTGGATGCGGTTGCCGAGCTGGCCGATGACCTCGTCCGGCACGTCGTTGGGATATTGGGTGATGAAGAACACCCCGACCCCCTTCGAGCGGATCAGGCGCACGACCTGGGTGATGCGCTCGAGCAATGCCTTCGGTGCGCTCGAGAACAGCAGGTGGGCCTCGTCGAAGAAGAACACCAGACGCGGGCGATCCGCGTCGCCACGTTCGGGCAGTTCCTCCATCAATTCGGACAGCAGCCACAGCAGGAAGGTCGCGTAGATGCGTGGTGAGTGGTACAGCGTGGTGGCGTCGAGGATGCTGATCACGCCGCGACCGGAGAAGTCGCACTGCATCAGGTGCTCGATGCGGATCGCCGGCTCGCCGAAGAAGCGTTCGCCGCCGGCCTCCTCGAGCACCAGCAGGCGGCGCAGGATCGCGGTGACGCTGGCGGTCGAAATGCGGCCGTACTGGCGTTCGAGATCGGACGAATTGTCGGCCACCCAGTTCAGCATCGCGCGCAGGTCTTTCAGGTCGAGCAACAGCAGGCCCTGGTCATCGGCGACGCTGAACGCGATCTGCAGCACGCCCTCCTGGGTCTCGTTGAGTTCGAGCAGGTTGGCGAACAGGATCGGCCCCATTTCGGACACGGTCGTGCGCACGGGATGGCCTTTGTCGCCGAACACGTCCCAGAACACCGTGGGGCTGGCCTCGAAACTGTGGCCCTCGATACCGATGTACTGCAGCCGCTCGTCGATCTTCGGATGCGGCTTGCCGGCGCCGGCGAGGCCCGACAGGTCTCCCTTCACGTCGGCCGTGAACACCGGCACGCCGAGGCGCGAGAACGACTCGGCCAGCACCTGCAGCGTGACGGTCTTGCCGGTTCCGGTCGCACCGGTGATCAGCCCGTGGCGGTTGGCCATGCCGGCGTTGAGAATGATCTGTCGGCTACCGTTGCCACCCAGCAGGATGTCGTTGTCGGCCATCGTTTGCTCCGTTGTCGCATGCGGTCGTGCGCCGCGTGCGGGATTGTCGGCAGGTGCCGGCTTGCACCGGAGGTTAACCCAGGACGGGCGCCGGTTCACGGGCGCGATGCCGGCACATGGGTTTACACTCGGCGTCCGGATCATCGATGCGGGTGTCGGCAACCGGGCGGGCCGGATATGGGCACCTGGATCGTGGGAGAACACGCATGCGTTGGAAAGGCAGACGACAGAGCAGCAACATCGAGGACCGACGCAGTTCGTCGCCTGGCGGTTTTGGCGGTCTCGGGGGTCTCGGTGGTGGGGGCGGGGGTGGCCTGTTGCGGCTGCTGCCGCTGGTGTTCCGTTTCCTCGGCTTCAAGGGCACGCTGTTCGCTGTGCTCGCGCTCGGCGCGTACATGTACTTCAGTGGCGGCGGGCTCGGCGGACTGCTCGGCGGTATGACCGGCCCCGGTGTGCAGTCCACCCAGACCGGCGCGGGTCGCGGAGACGAGGGCGGTGCAAAGGTCGAACAGTCGCCGCAGGAGCAGGAACTGGCGGAGTTCGTGGCTGTCGTGCTCGCTGACACCGAAGAGACCTGGCACAGCCTGTTCAAGGCGGCCGGCAAGGAGTACGAAGAACCGCACCTGGTGCTGTATCGCGGGGCCGTGAATTCGGCCTGCGGACTGGGTCAGGCGGCGATGGGGCCCTTCTACTGCCCCGGCGACCGCAAGGTGTACCTCGACCTGAGTTTCTTCGACGACCTCAAGCGCCGTCACGATGCGCCCGGCGACTTCGCCCAGGCCTACGTTGTCGCGCATGAGATCGGCCACCACGTGCAGACCCTGCTCGGCATCTCGGATCAGGTGCAGCGCGCCAAGCGCGGGCTCGACGAGGCGGCGCAGAACGCGTTGTCGGTCAAGCAGGAGCTGCAGGCCGACTGTTTCGCCGGGATCTGGGGACATCATGCCAGCCGCAGCCGCCAGCTGCTCGAAAGCGGCGACATCGACGAGGGCCTGAACGCAGCGAGCGCGATCGGCGACGACCGCCTGCAGAAGCAGGCGCGTGGCTACGTGTCGCCGGAATCGTTCACCCATGGCAGCTCCAAACAGCGCGTACGCTGGTTCCGGACCGGACTCGAGAAAGGCGACGTCGCCGCCTGCAATACCTTCAAGGCCGACGCCCTGTGAGGTCGCGCCGATGAGCGATGTCTTGCGCCTCGCAGCGCAGCAGGATCGGCGCCTGCGTGCCGGCCACCTGTGGGTGTATTCGAACGAGGTCGATACGGCGGCGACCCCGCTGAAAGGGTTCGAACCCGGTCAGCAGGTGCAGATCGAGAACGCCCAGGGCAAATGGCTCGGCATCGGCTATGTGAATCCGAACTCTCTGATCTGTGCGCGGGTGGTCAGCCGCGATCGCGCCGTTGCACTTGACGAGTCGCTGTTCGTGCACCGCGTCCGGGTGGCACTGTCGCTGCGTCAGCGCCTGCATGCAAAGCCCTACTACCGCCTGCTGTTCGGCGAGGCCGATGGCGTGCCCGGTGTGGTCGTCGACCGCTACGGTGATTACCTTGTTCTGCAGCTGACGACCGCCGGCATGGACGTGCGCCGCGATGCGATCGTTGCCGCGTTGGTCAAGGTACTGCAGCCGGCCGGCATTCTGCTGCGCAACGATTCTTCGACGCGCGAACTCGAGGGGCTGACGCGTTACGTGGAGCTTGCCCACGGCAGTGTTCCGGAAAGCGTGGCCGTGGAAGAGGGTGACTGCCGGTTCGGGGTGTCTCTGTCGCATGGCCAGAAGACCGGCTGGTTCTTCGACCAGGCAGCGAACCGCGATGCCTTTCTGCGCTTCGTCAACGGTCGCCGGGTGCTCGACGTATTCAGCTATGTGGGCGCCTGGTCGGTGCGCGCGGCGGTTGCGGGTGCGCACCACGTGACTGCCGTCGACGCGTCGGCTCAGGCGCTGGAGCAGGTACGGAACAATGCGGCATCGAATGGCTGCGCCGATGCCGTCACGTGCGTGCAGGGAGATGCGTTTCATGTCCTGCGCGATCTGCGCGCGCAGCGCGAACGTTACGATGTGGTCGTGCTCGACCCGCCGGCGTTCATCAAGCGCAAGAAGGACATCAAGGAGGGTACGCTGGCCTATCGGCGGCTCAATGAGGCCGCGCTGGCGCTGCTAGAGAAAGACGGTCTACTGGTGACGGCGTCGTGTTCGTTTCACCTGCACAGGGATGAGCTGCTGCGAACGGTGCAACAGGCTGCCCGGCACAGCGATCGCAGCCTGCAGCTGCTTGAGCAAGGTCAACAGAGTCCAGATCATCCGATTCACCCCGCGATTCCGGAAACGGCCTATCTGAAGGCCTATTTCATGCGCGTCTTGCCGACGCTTTAGCGTCGCCTCAGGAAGACATCCGACGGCCTGCCAGCATCCGCATCTCGGAACGGATACGGTCGCGCTCGCCCTCGGTGAGCGTCATCCAGATCTCGGCGACCTCACGTGCCTCGTCTGTCAGCGGGGTCGCCTTTTCGTCGCCGAACATCAGCCATGCCGGGTTCACGTCGAGCACTGCCGCGATCTCGTCGATCTTGCGCGGACGCAGGCTCTTGCCGTTTTCGATCTTCTGGATTACCGCCTGGTTGGTACCGGCCTGCACGGCCAGCTGTTCCTGTGTCCAGCCCATCTGCCGGCGGCGATAACGCAGTCGCTCACCCAGGGTGCGCAGATGGTGCGGGATAACCTTCGTTCCGTTCATGCCTACGAGCCTCATAGCCAACTCTCGCCTTAACAGGTTGCTGGTTTGTGTTGTGGACTAGCTAACGGCGCCCGTGAAACAAACTTGAGAGATCCTGCAAACTCAGGAATTTAGCGCTGATTGGACCCCCGCGACCGCGGCTCGCGGTCGTGGACGCTGGTGGCGAGCGTTTCACCGCCGAACGGGCAGAAGGCATGCACTGTGTATTGCGGTGGCGACCAGCGGACGAATCGTCTGTGCGGTGTGACTCAGTCCTGATAAAAATCGCAGGCGTCGATGCGGTGTTCGATCTCGCGCATCATCGCCTGGTACTCGGGGCTTCCGACCCGACTGAAACGCCGGCGGAATTCGTCGCCGTGCATGTGCTCCGGCAGGTCGTGCACCGCCGGCATGATCTGTTGCTCGGCGATACCCGCCGCAATGCGTTGCTGGGCTCGCCGGGCAGCGTCATCCGAGCCGGTGACCAACGCACCGAAGCGCGTGCCCGCGCGGTCGGCCGCGATGTCGGTGAAACTGAAACCCGATCCGCCGTCGGTGTCGCTGATCTCCTTGAACAGCCCTACCGCATCCGACAGCGTGGTGTCACCCCGAGCCGCGAGTGCGGCCGATGCCAGGAAATGCTGCGCGAAATCGACGCGCCGTTGAAGCATCATCACGAACACGTGCGGGCGCGGGATGCGGCCGGGTACGAGTTTGCGCAGGTCCTGCCGACCCGCCCAAGTGCCCAGTACGGTCAGCAGTGCCGTGTTTTCAGCGACCGGGTCGCCCGTCTGTGAACGCTGTTCGGCGATGCGGAACATGGCCTGCAGCAGCGTGACGATCGAGCCCCGGCGATCCAGGCCCTCGGCCTCCACGCGTACCAGCGCGTCGTGATAGAAGCGCAAGGCATCGCGTTCGACGCTGCCCAGCAGTGTTTCGCGGGCGTGTTCGATAAGGGTCCAATCCCAGCGGTAGCGCAGTTGCAGGCCTTCGGGTGTCAGCTGGAGATCTTCGATGAATCCGGTATCCGCCCGGCGTCCGGTACGCCTGGCCAGCTCGTCGACCAGCCAGCGCGTCGCTGCATTGGCGACGACGTCGGGAACATGCAGGCGACCGATCTGCAGACGCGTGATCCGCGGCTGCCCGCCTTCGGATGCGATTGCGCCGTCGATGTTGATGAACGGGCGCAGCGGCAGGCGATCGAATCGCAGGGTGGCGTTGATCCGCAGCAGGTGCTCCGCCAGCGTCATCCGGATCTTGCCGTCGATGACTTTTTGTAGCAGGTAGTTGGCGGCAAGGTTGATGTCTTCGGGGGCGATCTGCACGGTCTGCGTGGTCCCGGCCTGATGGCGGCGCGGATCGTACCGACGCAGGATCGATCGCGCGTGCGCGATGTCCTCGTGCGACAGCGTCACCTGCTGCGTGACAAGTGGCGCGGTTGAGGTTGCCAGGTAGGTGAGACCGGCGAGCAGCAGCAACGCGAGCAGCAACAGCAGGAGTAGCAGCTTGATCAATGCTCGCATGCACGGCTCCGGGGTGACGCTGGAAGCCTACTTGCCGGGCGTCGGGCTGTCCATGCCGGCGACTGGCACTGTGCGCATGGGCTTTGCTGGTAAACTCGCGCGCCATGGTTTACCCCGAATTCGATCCGGTCATCGTGCACGTCGGCCCCCTCGCGGTGCGTTGGTACGGCTTGATGTACCTGCTCGGTTTCGCGTTCGCGTGGTGGCTGGGCCGGCGGCGTGCATCGGCCTCGCACGCGGTGATCACGCCGGCGCAGATGGATGACCTGCTGTTCTATGCGGCGCTCGGCGTGATCCTTGGCGGTCGTGTCGGCTATATCCTGTTTTACGGGTTCGGCGACTGGCTTGCCGACCCGCTGCGCATCCTGCGTGTCTGGGAGGGCGGCATGTCGTTTCATGGCGGCTTCCTCGGCGTATTGACCGCGATGGCCTGGTACGGCCACCGTCAGGGCAAACCCTTTTTCGCGCTGACCGACTTTGTTGCGCCGCTCGTTCCGCTCGGTCTGCTCGCAGGGCGCATCGGCAATTTCATCAACGGCGAACTCTGGGGTGGGCCCAGCAATATGGCGTGGGCAATGCAGGTGCGCTGCGCCGGGCACGAGGTGCTGTGTTTCGACAAGCTGCACCTAACCCCCGGAACGGAGCTGACGCCACCGCTGCACCCGTCGCAGCTGTACCAGGCGGCGCTGGAGGGTCTGCTGCTGTTCATGCTGGTGTGGCTGTTCAGCGCACGCCCGCGCCCACGAATGGCGGTGTCGGGCTTGTTTCTGGTCTGCTACGGCGTGTTCCGTCTGGGCGTCGAATTCGTACGCATGCCGGATGCGCAGATCGGCTACCTGGCGTTCGGTTGGGTTACCATGGGGCAGCTGTTGTCGGCGCCGATGATCATTGCCGGCGTCGTGTTGTTGTTGCTTGCCTACCGGGACAGAAAGCCCGCATGAAACAGTACCTCGACCTGCTCTACCGCGTACGCCAGTTCGGTGACTTCAAGGGCGACCGGACCGGCACCGGCACCTGGTCGCTGTTCGGCCACCAGATGCGCTTCGATCTTCGCCAGGGCTTTCCGCTGGTCACCACCAAGAAGATCCATCTGAAATCGGTGATCCACGAGTTGCTGTGGTTCCTGGCCGGCGGCACCAACACCGCGTACCTGAAGGAGAACGGAGTCAGGATCTGGGACGAATGGGCCGACGAACGTGGTGAGCTCGGGCCGATCTACGGGTATCAATGGCGATCATGGCCGACCGCCGACGGCCGGCACATCGATCAGATCAGCCAGATCGTCGAACAGATCAGAACCAATCCGAACTCGCGCCGCATCATCGTGTCGGCGTGGAACCCGGCCGACCTGCCGGACGAGACGGTGTCGCCCCAGCACAATGTGGCCGCAGGCCGCATGGCGCTCGCGCCCTGCCACGCGTTCTTTCAGTTCTACGTCTGCGACGGCCGGCTGTCGTGCCAGCTCTACCAGCGCAGCGCCGACGTGTTTCTCGGTGTGCCCTTCAATATCGCAAGCTATGCGTTGTTGACGATGATGATCGCGCAGGTCTGTGATCTTCAGCTGGGCGATTTCATCCATACCTTCGGTGACGTCCACCTCTACACCAATCACCTCGAACAGGCCGACGAGCAACTCGCACGCACACCTTACGATCTGCCGCGGATCGAGCTCAATCCGCATGTCCGCGACCTGTTCGCGTTCAGCTTTGCGGACTTCACGCTGCACGACTACCGGCACCACCCGCTGATCAAGGCGCCGATCGCCGTATAACCTGCGGTACCGCCTCCACGATGATTGCGCCTGCCGGGTGTGCGTGGACGGCTGCCCGCAAAGCGCAACCGTCGCCAAAGACAAGGAATTGGCCGGGCGTCGGGCAGGCGCAGGCGCACCGGGACGAGCGTCGGCCCGCCCGGGTTGCGGACGGGAGCGAGGGCGGGGCTGCGCATGTGTTCCGCGGGCATCGCCAGCGACGCATTCCTTCCGGTTCACGTGCGCTTGCCCGTCGTCGAGCGCCGCACCCGTCGGGCAGACCGACCTGTCTTACCGGTTGACCCATGTCAAACGATGACGCCGGGTCCTGTATCCAAGCACCTTCTATTTTTGTATATTAGCAACTAACCAAATACTAAACAGGAGTAAGTGTCATGGGGCACGAACTGGATATCGACGGCCGCGAGCTGCTCGAACTGGCCGAGGAGGCACCCGACCAGGTCGAGGCCATCCTCAGCATGATGATCGATGCCGACGAGGAGATCTTCGTCGACGACATGACCGACGAACAGGAATAGTCCCTGTCGATCACGACCGAGCCGGGACCTTACTCCGGTTCGGCATTGACGCGGGCCCGCCCCACGCCGCTCGCCAGCACGCGACGGCGCGGTTGATATGATGCGCGGATGAGGCCCCTGCCCAATCTGTCGATCATTGCGGCGCTGTCCGACAACCGGGTCATCGGCCGCGACAACCGGCTGCCGTGGCGCATGCCGGCCGACCTCGCGCATTTCAAGCGCCTGACCATGGGCAGGCCGATCGTGATGGGGCGGCGGACATGGGAGTCGTTGCCGGGCCTGCTGCCGCATCGCACACACGTGGTGGTCACCCGTGACCGTGACTACCGCGCCGAGGGCGCACTCGTGGTCCATTCGGTAGCGGAGGCGATGGCGACCGCTGGCGATGCCGACCAGCTGTTCGTGGTCGGTGGCGCCAATCTCTACGCGCAGACGATCCCCCTGGCGACGCGCATGTATCTCACGTACGTGCACGAGGTCATCGACGGCGACACGCGGTTTCCGACCTTCGAGGAAGACGAGTGGGTCGAGGTCTCGCGTGCCCGGCACGCCGCCGACGAGCGCAACCCGCACGATTACAGCTTTGTCGAGCTGGCACGGCGCTGATGCATCGCGCAAGGCTTCAGGACCGAGGCTGGCCCTGCTTCAGTTCGCGGTTCTCGTCCTGTAGCCGTTTGTAGGCGCGTGCGAGTGCGCGCACCTTTTCCGGATCGCGACGCGCCGCAGCGGGACTGACGCCGAGCGCCTCGTTGATTCCACGTACCGCATGGTCGAGCCAGCGGCTGACCTCGGTCTCCGGCAGCGCGTACTGTTGTGCGGCACTGGCGACGCTGGTCTTGCCGGACAGGATCTCCCGCACCAGCGCCACCTTACGTTCGGCCGTCCACACCTCTTCGTCGTAGGCGAGGTCGTCGATGCCCAGCGACTCGGTGGCCACCGCCAGGTCCCGCCTGCCCCGCAGCCGGGCGGTCCAGCGCGCGACCGGGCTGCGCGGGCCATAAAAAATCATTAGCAGTGCCGGTAGTAGCAACAGGTCGAACAGCAGCGCGGACACAAGCCCAACAGTGGTCAACAGGCCGAAGTTGCGCGTCGGAACGAAGTCCGAGAACACCAGGATCAGAAACTGGGCGCTCAGGATGATCGTGGTCACGATGACGGCGCGTCCGGCCTCACGGTAGGTGCGCGCGAGCGCAACGACCGGTGCCACACCGTTTCTTACCCGATGCCTGAAGCCGTGGTAGACATGGATCGTGTCGTCAACCGCGATGCCGACGGCCACGCTGGCGATCATCGCCGTCGCCATGTCGAGCCAGATGCCGAACACACCCATCACGATAAAGATCAGCAGGATCGGCGACAGGTTGGGGATCATGCAGAGGGCCGCGCTCCCCACCGAGCGCCACAGGATCAACATCAACAGGAAGATGAGCACCAACGCGCCCCACAGGCTGTAGACCTGTCCGACGACCAGCAGCTCTTCCATATCCGCGAACAGGCGCCCCGCACCGGCGATGTTCCACTGCATGCTGTCGCCGACGTTCTGCGCGAGATAGGCGCGCAATTCGTCCATCAGCGCGGCGATGTCGTTGGCGCTGTGCACGTTCAGATTCATCGCCACGTGGGTGTGTTGGTAGTCGCGGTCGACGAAGTCGTACAGGTCGTTGCCGTCGTAGATCAGCAGCAGCTGACTGATCAGCTCGTCGCTTTGCGGAATGGCGCGATATTCCGGATTCTCGCCCCGCAGCGCCCAGTGCATCTCTTCGATGAAATCCACCATCGATACCGTGTGATCGACCTGCGGCAGTGATTCCGCCCAGCGCTGGAATGCGCGGATCTTTTCCAGCTTCTCGTGATCGACCAGGCCATCACGACGATCGGTATCGAATTTGACCTCGAGCGGCATGGTGCCGAGGAAGTGATCATCGACATACTGGGTGGCCTGGCGTATCGGGTGTCCAGGTTGGAAGTATTCCTGAAAGTTGGTCTCCACCCTGACCTTGCCGACTTGCGGAATGCCGGCGGCCAACCCGATGCCGAGTACCGCAACGACGACCGCCGGATGGCGCACGCCGAGATTGGAGAGCCGCCGGACGGCGCCGTCCATCGCGCTGAGTCCGCCGCCAGTGCGTGGCCAGGGTTTGCGGTCCCAGCGGGCGAACACGTTTGGCAGCACCCGGTAAACGACCAGGTAGATGAAACCTACTCCTACCGCCGAGATCAGTCCGAAGACCTTGATCGGTACGATCGGGCTGGTGCCCAGAGAAGCCAGGCCCGCCGCTGTCGTCAACGCCGCGAAGGCTGCCGGGCGATCGACCTCACGCAATGCCCTTTCGACGCGCTCCCGACCGGTCAGTCCGCGCTGCGATGCCTGGTAGGTGGCATTGAACAGGTGCACCAGCGCGGCGACCGTCAGCGCCGAGAGCATCGGCGAGATGATGCTCGAGATCAGCGTGAAAGGCTGGCCGATCAGCACATAGATAGCAACCGTACAGTTGACGACAACGCCGATCGTGACGCCGGTCATGATGACCGCTATCCAGCGCCGGAAGAGCCACCAGACAAGCAGTAAGCCGGTAACGACAGTGGCGGGAATGAAGACGGAATTGTCGGCCAGCATCGCACGCAGCTGCGCAATGTCGACGGGTACCCATCCGGCCGTGGCCTTCAGGTAGCCCTGCAGGCGTGTTTGCTCCAGCGCGAGATCGATTTCATGCGCGAGCTTGAGATGCGTGCGGCTGTCTTCCTCTTTCTTCGGAATAACGATCATCGACAGTGCCGTGCGATCACGCGATATGAGCACGTCGCGACTGAGCCGGTCGTTCGCAAGGCGTTCGATACGCTGAGCGGGTGGCAGATCTTCGAGATGCCGGGTGTCGATCAACCTGTCGATCCGAAACGAGTCCTCGCCGCCGCTGATGTGGTCCTGGGAAGTGATCGATATCACATCGTCGACACTGGGATTTGCCAGCAGCGCCTTCGACAATGCGTCGTATGCCTCGAAGAAGCCATCGGAAAACAGCGCCACGCCGTCGAATACGAGGATGATGACCTCGTCGTTCGGAAACAGCTTACGCATTTCGCGATCGACGATGACGGCTTCTTCGGATTCGGGATAATAGATGCTCGGCGCGTTGTTGATGTTGAGCCGTGGCAGCAGCAGCGACGGCAGGATCGCGAACAGCGCGAGGAAGGCGAGGCTGAGGTAGTTGCGCCAGGGCAGGTCGCGGATCGCACCGGACAGGCTGTCGCTGCCTGCCGGCGTCAACGAGAGCTGGATGCAGTCCTCGCCGCCGTAGCGTGTACGGAATGCCTTGCAGTCGATCGCGAGCGGCAGTTCGTCGCTGCGCCTGAAGGTGAGCCGTGCCTCGGGGTATCTGCGGTCGGTGCCGGCAGTCTTCTTCGCCGCCTCGAGATGTTCGCGCAGACGTTCATGGTTGCCGTCCACGACCAGATCGAGCAGAGGGACCGCGGCCAGGTCATCGAACGTCTTGTAGGCCAGACGATCCAGAAAGGCCTGGTTGGCGTAGACGAAAAAACCCTCGTGGACGATCGCGACCGGTGTGCGTGATGCGTCGAGTCGGGATGAACGCTCAGCGGTTTTTTCTGCCACGCATCCCTCTCATCACGATCAGAACTTGGCCCGCCAACCGAGGTTGACCATCGAGTTGTCCCTATAGAAGCCGCCAAGCGTGCGTGCGTCACCCTCGAAATAATGTCCGGCGACGAACAGCTCGTGCGGCTCCCAACCGAGGAATGCGATCTCCGGGTTGAGGTAGATGTCCTTCTCGTCGACGCCGACGTTGAAATCGAGGCTCGCGCGCCAGCGCTCGCGGTCGAACGGCATGTCGATCTCGCCGTTGACACTGTAGATCTCACTGCGGTCCAGGATCGGTGGGGCGTCGATCAGGTTGTTGCCGACAAGTTGCAGGTTGACGCGCGTGTCGCCGTCGCCGGGATGCATCTCGACGCCCACGCCCCACTGCACGCCGGGCACCGTGGTGTAGTTGAAATTGCTGCGCGTGACCGGGTTGTCGCTGCTGTAGACCACTTCGCCGCGCCAGATCGCGTCGGCGTAGTTGACGGCCGCGTCGACGCCGAATGCCCACGAACGGGGGTACTCGGTGCGCAGCGTGCCGGCACCGGTATTGGCGCTGAAATAGGGAACCGACTGGCGGGTATTGGCGACCGTGACGCCGACGTCGGCGACCGAGTAGCTGCGGGTATAGCGTGCGCCGACACCACCGTCGCCATCCGGTTCGTCTTCGACGATGCGCGCGGCACGCACGAATGCCGGTGAGATGGCATTCGGGTCGATCCCGAACAGGCGGCCCTTGCGCTGATCGACCGGGTACCAGACGCTGCTGCCGTCCGGCAGTTCCGCACCGCGGAAGTCGACCAGCCAGACCAGATCCAGTTTTCCACCCGCGACGAAGCTCTCTACCCGAACCATCGGATTGGAACGCCTGCGGTCCTCGAGGTCGTCGAGCACGATGCGGCTCAGGTCGGCGGTGCTGACCCGGTCGGACAGCGGCACCTCGTCGAGCCTCCCCCAGATCACGGTCTGGGTGCCGAGCGTGACCTTGTAGTTATCGCCGCGGTAGCGGATGAAGCTGTCGCCGTAGTCGGCGCGCGTGCGGCTGAAGCCGCTCACGCCGTCTTCGTCGAATCCGTCGATGCGTCCTGCCACCTGAAGCTCCCAGCCGGGATCGGGCTGCCAGTTCGCCGATGCCGCGAGCTTGCCGTAGACCGCGCGGTTGCTGGTGCTGTTGGAGTGGGTGAACGCGCCATACTCGAGCCGTGCCTCGTCGATGCCGATATCGAGGTTGCTGCGCGTGGTCGGCGGCGGTGCGGGTCGCTGCTCGCTTGCCGCCGCCGGAGACGACGCGTCGTCCATGATGATGATGTCGCTGGCCGGGGCGTCTCCGGAATCGATCCGGATCTCGTCGCTTGCCGGTTCACCGCCCTCGATGATGATCTCATCCGCGGCCAGCGCCTGGCCGGCGCAGGCGCCCAGCGCGGCGAGCAGCAGAAAACGTGGCGAGGCGGCGGTGATGTTCGGCATGACGGGCAATCCTTGTTGCTGGCTGGTGATCGAACCGTCTACGGCCGGTAGCGGACATCGGCGTTGGCGTCAGACAGCGACTGGCTGGTAAACAGTTGATCCGGAATGCCCTGATTATACTTGACCTCGGCCAGGGAAATCTGCGTGCTGTGCTGAGACTCGAGATCCTCCATGGTGCTGTCGAGCACGGTCCAGTAACCCTGAATCTTCTTGATGCGTTTGACCGTGAGCCGCTTTACCGGCGATTTCGAGTGCGCCTGGTACAGGTCGGCGCGCAGCACCACAAGCGTGCCCGGGTGGACCCAGCTGATGCGTTTCGAGTACACCGAGTTGTCCGGATCCTTGGGGACCGATTCGAGCACCTTGCACAGCAGTGAGCCGATCTTCTCTTCGCCGATCAGCCGGTGGGTGTCCATGTCAATCTCGCGGTCACGCAGGTCTTCGAAGAACAGATCCGAGCCGACGAAGCGCCCACCCTTACGATTCGAAGACACACGGCGCACGCGATCGAGCGCAGGCAGGTACAACCATTG
Organism: Gammaproteobacteria bacterium; assembly: GCA_020445255.1. GTDB lineage: Bacteria > Pseudomonadota > Gammaproteobacteria > Chromatiales > Chromatiaceae > Thiosocius. Next base: position 10,232 of record JAGRGY010000007.1, on the reverse strand, counting down.
GTCGTTCTCGTCGCCGGGGTAGTCCTTGGTCAGCAGACCGACGCCCGCGATGTCGGCGGGACTGGTGAAGCGCGTCAGTGACCAGCGCTCGCCGGGGCCACGCTGTGCCGCCATCGTGTACATCTCGCGCACGCGAGGGTCGCGACCCTTTTCGAGCAACGTCATCGTCGCGCGCGACGCGAAATCGTCGCCGTCCGGCGCGTCATAGACCGCCTGCGCCAGTTTCGTGCCGGCCTCGTCGGCAAACGTCGCGCCGGTCAGACACAGCACGAGCAGGGGGATCAGGGACACTCGAATCAGCGATTGCATGCCACGCTCCATTGCCTCCGGCGTGCGCCCGCGCCGGGCGCAGGAAGCCTAGCACAGGGTTCGCAACACCTTTTGCGAGTCCACGCCCATTGCCGCCCGAAGGTCACTTGCGGATGGCGGCCCGGAAGCCGACTACTTTAATGCGTGAGCGGGTGCCGCGCGTGGATCAGGCGCTACTCCACCACCGTTCGCGTGCGCGACGGAAGAACTCCGGCTCGGCGAACGCCGCGGCATGGATGGCGGCGTTGTAGTAGGCGGTGTCGAAACCGCGGGCGTCGACATCGTCGCGACGGAACGCACCGAGTCGGCCGCGCTTGGCGCCGATCGTCGCCGACCACCAGCCCGTCGGATAGATCGGCTGGGGAAAGAACAGCGTGCGTGCGTCGGCAAAACCGGCGGCCTTGAGGCTGCGATACATGCGTTCGAGCACCGGCATGTGGATCAGCGGCGATTCGCTCTGCTGCACGACCAGCCCGTCGTCACCGAGAGCGCGCTGGCAGGCCCCGTAGAATTCGGGCGTGAACAGTACCTCGCCCGGCCCGATCGGGTCGGTCGAGTCGACGATGATCACGTCCAGCGAACCCGGCTCGGCGTCCTTCATCCACTGGATGCCGTCGATGAACAGCAGCTCGGCGCGCGCATCGTCGTTGGATTCGCACAGCTCGGGAAAATGCAACTCGGCCGCGCGTGTCACCGTGGCGTCGATGTCGATCTGGGTAACGCGTTCGACCTCCGGATGCCGCAGCACCTCGCGCAGTGTGCCGCAGTCGCCGCCGCCGATGATCGCGACGCGTCGGGGCGCCGGGTGGCTGTAAAGCACGGGGTGACTCATCATCTCGTGATAGAGGAAATTCTCGCGCGTGCTGACCATCGTGCAGCCGTCGATCAGCATCAACTTGCCGTAGGTCTCGGTGTCGAACACCTCGACCTTCTGAAACGGCGACCGCTGCTCGAACAGCTTGGCGCGGCGTTGCAGCGAGAACGCCGACCCACCGTCGGCGCAGATCTCGGTGATCCAGTTGTCGTCCAGGCTCATACAGGCTCCAGCGGTCCGGGCGAGGCGATGCGGCGCACCTTAACGGTCGCCACGACCGGCGGCAACCGGGCGTGACGGCCGCTGTGCCGAGCGATGCACCCGGGGGAGAAATCCCCGATAATCGCGCCTCTCTCCGAGGAACGCCGCCGATGTCCAGAGTGTCCGATACCCCGCCGCAGACCTACGGTGTGGCCCGTTGGGGCGAGGGCTATTTCGGCATCAACGCCGAAGGCCATGTCACGGTCCATCCGGATCCGGAGAGTGCAGCCGAGATCGATCTTTACGGCTTGGTGGAGGATCTGACCGCAAGCGGCCTGCGCCTGCCGGTGCTGGTGCGTTTCGATGACATCCTGCGCTACCGCGTGCAGAGCCTGTGCCGGGCGTTCGACGAGGCCGCGGCGCTGCTCGACTACGAGGGCGGCTACCGTGCCGTGTACCCGATCAAGGTCAATCAGCAGCGCAGCGTGGTCGAGCAACTGGTGGCCGGCGGCGGTCGCTGCATCGGCCTCGAGGCCGGCAGCAAGCCCGAACTGATGGCCGTGCTCGCCAGCGCGCCGCGTGGTGGCGCGATCGTCTGCAACGGTTACAAAGACCGCCAGTACATCCGCCTCGCGTTGATCGGCCGACGCCTCGGCTACGACGTCTACATCGTGATCGAGAAGCTCTCCGAGCTCGACCTGGTGTTTGCCGAGGCCGCCGATCTCGGCATCGAGCCGCTGCTCGGCGTGCGCGTGCGCCTGTCCGCAGTGGCGGCCGGCAAATGGCAGAACTCGGGTGGCGCCAAGTCCAAGTTCGGCCTGTCCTCGACCCAGGTGCTGGCCCTGGTGCGGCGCCTGCGCGAACGCGACGGTCTGCACTGGCTGCGCCTGTTGCATTCGCACATCGGCTCGCAGATACCGGATCTGCGCGACATCCACCGCGGCATCAACGAGGTCACCCGCTATTTCGCCGAGCTGCACCGGCTGGGCGCCGACATCCGCGTGATCGACGTTGGCGGCGGACTCGGTATTGACTATGAAGGCAGCCGCTCGCAGCACTACTGTTCGACCAACTACAGCCTGCGCGATTACGCGACCGAGGTGCTGCGCCCCATCGCGCGCACATGTGCCGATCACGGCCTCGCGCAGCCGATGGTGTTCAGTGAGTCCGGTCGTGCGATGACCGCGCACCACGCGGTGCTGATCACCGACGTGATCGAGCGTGAGGCCCCGTTCGTCGCGGCCAGCGAGGGCGACGCCAGCGACGACGAGTTGTTGAAGCACATGCAGGGCCTGCTCAGCGGCGATGACCACGCCGCCCCCCAGCGCCTGCAGAACGCGGAGTTGCTGCTCGCCGAGGCCAACGAGCGGTTCGCGCGTGGTGATCTCGGGCTCGAACAGCGCGCGCGTGCCGAGACGCTTTTCTACACGGTCGCGCGCTCGGTCAAGGACAGCCTGCGGCTCAACTCGCGGCGTCACCGCGAGACGCTGGAGATGCTCAACGAGCTGCTGGCCGACCGGGTCTTCTGCAACTTCTCGCTGTTCCAGTCGCTGCCCGACATCTGGGCGATCGACCAGATCTTCCCGGTCATGCCGCTGCACCGGCTCAACGAGGCGCCGGACCAGGCCGCGCTGATGCACGACCTGACCTGTGATTCGGACGGCTGCATCGACAGCTATGTCGACCAGGACGGGGTCGAGAACACGCTGATGCTGCACCGCGTGCGGCCCGGTGAGCCCTACCTGCTCGGTGTGTTCCTGATCGGCGCCTACCAGGAGATCCTCGGCGACATGCACAACCTGTTCGGCGACACCGATGCCGTCAACGTCTCGCTCGACGCCGACGGCCGTCCGCGCCTGGCGATGCCGGAGCGCGGCGATTCGGTCGACGAACTGCTGCGCTACGTGCACTTCGACCCGGACGTGATGCTGGAAACCTATCTGCGGCGCCTGCGTGAGCAGCGTGTCGGCGAGGCCAACATCGACAGCTACTACCGCGAACTCAAGGCCGGCCTGCACGGCTACACCTACCTCGGGAGCTGAACGGTCGGGGATGCCGGGCATGGATCAGTGAGCGCCCACTTACTGCACGGGTTAACCCCCTCAAGACCATGGCTCTTGGCGGGTTTTCTATAATGGTCGTGCGGCTTTTCCATGATGCGCGCGCTTGCCGGCCCCGCCGGCACTGCATATCCTGCGTCTAACACAGATCATGTTTTCCCGGTGCCGAGAAAATCGGGGGACAGGAGGTCGTCGCCATGTCCATCATCGAAAACCTGCACGGCATGCTTGAGCGTGGCATCGACAGCGCGCTGCTGCGCTACTCGCTTGGCAACGAATTCCTGAAGATCGGCGACGCCGACGCCGCCATTTCGCACCTGCGCGAGGCGCTGCGTTTCGACGGCGAATATTCGGCCGCGTGGAAGGCGCTGGGCAGGGCACTGGCCAGCACCGGCAATCATGCCGAGGCGGTCGACGTGCTCGGCCACGGCATCGAGGTGGCCGAGCGTCGCGGCGACGTCCAGGCCGCGAAGGAAATGGGTGTCTTCCGCAAGCGCTCGCTGCAGGCGCTCGACCAGAACTGATCGCCGCGCGGCGCGCCGGCAACGGCGCCCGGGACCCCGCTCCATACCCCCCGGTCACACCAGCATCTCGCGCAGCTTTTCGCGGGCCCGAAACAGGCGCGTCCCGGCCCCGGCGACCGAGAGGCCGAGGTGGTCCGCAATCTCCTTCTGCGAGTATCCGTGAATCACCTGCAGCAACAGCGGTTCTCGATACTCCTCGGGCAGGCGCTGCAGCGCCTGGCGCAGTACGAAGGCCTCGGTCGACGTGTCGTAATCGGTGCGCGATGCGGCCAGTTCCTCCGGCGGCAGCTCGCTCGGCGTCAGCGCCTTGCGCTCGAAACGACGCGCGTTCTCGCGCTTGACGATCGTCAGCAGCCAGCCCTTGACGGCCTTCGGGTCGTTGAGGCGGTCGAGCGATTTCCATGCACGCACCAGCGTCTCCTGGACCAGGTCGTCGGCGATGCTGCGGTCGCCGCTGAGCCAGTAGGCATACTGGAACAGGTCGTTCATGTAGGCGCCTATCAGTGCGTTGAAGCGGTTCTCGCGTGTTACACGCGCGGACTGCGAGGCAGGGGTCGAGAGGGTGGCCGGGTTGGCGACGGTCGTGGTCATGGCGATTTCCTGTTTGTAAAGGGTGAGCCCTCCCTTTGCAGCGCAGGCAACGTGCCAACTCGTAAGATATTGATATTAATATATAAATAGAGAAAAGCGACGGGTGATTTCAACGCTTCGTTGTAACGAAGCGTTCAGCCACTCGTTCGTTTCGATGCAGCGGTGGGTGGCCGCGGGCCGCGGCCGGCCGGACGGCATTTCGGGCGGGGACGACGAACCCGGCGTGTCAGCCGCGGGGCGGCAGGGTGAGGCGGTATTTGTCGATCTTGCGATCGAGCGCGGGGCGCGAGATGCCGAGGATCTCGCAGCTGCGGCCCTTGTGCCCGCCGGTGTGGTCGAGCACCCGCTGGATGTGGGCGGCCTCGACCTCGTCGAGCGACGCCAGTGGCCTGTCATCGGCCCCGGTCGGCGGTGCTCTGTCACCCGGCGGCCTACCCTTGAGCCGGATGTGACCGGCCGCGATCCTGCCGTCGCGCGCGAACACCATTGCCTGGGTCAGCACGTTCTCGAGTTCGCGGACGTTGCCGGGCCAGTCGTGCCGCTGCAGCAGCGCGAGTGCATCGCGTCCGAGTGTTGGCAAGGCCTGCCCGTGCTGGCGTGCCGAGCGTTCGAGCAGGGCCTGGGCGAGCAACGGGATATCCTCGGCGCGCTCGCGCAGCGGCGGCAGCTCGATATCGATGACGTTGAGGCGGTAGGCCAGATCCTCGCGGAAGCGCCCCTCGCGTGCGCGTGCGAACAGGTCGCGATGGGTCGCGGCGACGATGCGCGCGCTGACGGCGATCGATCGCGTGCCGCCGACCCGTTCGATCGTGCGTTCCTGCAGCGCGCGCAACAGCTTGGCCTGCAGCGCCGGTGCCAGTTCGGCGATCTCGTCGAGGAACAGCGTACCGTCGTCGGCCCGTTCGAACTTGCCCGGCTTGGCGCGGTCGGCGCCGGTGAAGGCGCCTTTTTCGTGACCGAACAGTTCGCTCTCGAGCAGCGTGTCGACGATCGCCGCGCAGTTGACGGCGACAAATGCGCCGCGGCGCCCGCTGTGCGCGTGGATCAGGCGGGCGACGATCTCCTTACCGGTCCCGGATTCGCCGCTGATCAACACGTTGGCACTGTTGCCCGCGCACAGCGCGATCTGCTTGCTGACCGCGATCATCGCCGCGCTGCGGCCGACCAGGTCGCGAACCGGCGCGGGTTGTGCGCCGGTCGCCGGCTCCGATCCCGCGTCACCGGCGGCGAGCACCTTGTCGACCGTCAGCTGCAGCGCGTCGGTCTTCAGCGGCTTGTGGATGAAGTCGCGCGCGCCGGCCTTGATCGCATCGATCGCCAGCTCGAGGTCGTGCTGACCGGTCATCATGATCACCGGTGCCTCGGGGTGTGCGCCGAGCAGGCGCGGCAGCAGGTCGATGCCGAGGCCGTCCGGCAGCTGCTGGTCGAGCAGGATCAGATCGAACCGCGCATCTGTGGCGTGTGCCAGGCCGTCGGCACAGTTGTCGGCCTGCTGGACGTCGAAGCGCCGATCGGCGAAATGCAGCGCCAGCATCTGGCTCAGCGCCGGGTCGTCCTCGATGATCAGCAGTTTCCTGGACATGCGGCGATCATAGCCTGACCACCGACGCGCTTCAGCGGGCATTTGGCACGCGGCTTCGACACTGCAGCCGCTCAACGCCGCCTGAGCAGCCAGCTGCGGTGGGGCTGGTGGCGTCGAAAGTCGGGGGGCACGGTCAGTCGGGTGATCTCGTCGACATCGGCCAGCTCCGTGATGGCCGGGTCCAGCCGGAAGCCCTGGCGGTTGTTGGAGAACAGCAGCTCGCCGTCCGGCGCCAACAGCGCCAGCGTTTCACCGAGCAGGCGCAACTGGTCGCGCTGCACGTCGAAGGTGTCATGCATGCGTTTCGAGTTCGAGAAGCTGGGCGGGTCGAGCATGATCAGGTCGAAGCGCGCGCCGGACGCACGCATCCGCGCCAGGAAGGCGAGCACATCGGACTGCACGAAGCTGTGGCGCCGCGGGTCGTCGAGATCATTGTGGACAAGGTTGCGCCGACTCCAGGCCTGGTAGGTGTGCGACATGTCTACGGTCACGGTCCGTCGGGCGCCGCCGGCGGCGGCATACGTTGTGAAGCTGCCGGTATAGGCGAACAGGTTGAGAAAGGTCTTGCCCGCGACGCGTTCGCGGATCATCTGACGTGTGTCGCGGTGGTCGAGAAACAGCCCGGTGTCGAGGTAGCGCGCCAGGTTCACCTCGAAGCGCAGGCCGCGTTCGGCGACCGTGAACGATGGGGCATCGTCGGCGAACCGTTCGTACTGGCTGGCGCCGCGCTGGCGGCGTCGGTGTTTGAGCACGACCTGCGCGCGCGGCAGATCGAATGTCGCGGCGAGTGTGTCGCGGATGGTGTCGAGTTCGGTCTCAGCGAGCGGGCGCCGGCGCTCGAACACCTGCACGTGCAGCCAGTCGCCGTAGCGGTCGATCGCGAGCGGGAATTCCGGCATGTCGCGGTCGTAGACACGGTAGGCGTCGAGGCCCTCGCGGCGCGCCCACTTGTCGAGCGTGCGGCGATTCTTGATGACCCGGTTGGCGAGGTGCTGCGGGTCGCTGGCGACATCAGTCTGCATGGCGCAGCCGGCCGCCGCCGATGTAACGGGGTGCATGGGTCAGACCGCCGGCCGGCCGGCGAATCGCCCCGTCGTTCATGCGGACCGGCGCATCGTGGCCCAGGCCAGCAATCCCCAACCGATCAGGAACGCGGTGCCGCCAAGCGGTGTGACCGCGCCAAGCCAGCGGATGTCGGTCATCGCGAGGATGTAAAGGCTGCCGGAAAACAACAGGATGCCGGTCGCGAACGCCCAGCCGGCCCACCGCAGCAGGCGCAGATCCGGCGCATGTTCGGCAAGCAGGCCGACCGCGAGCAGCGCCAGTGCGTGCATGGCCTGATAGTCGACACCGGTGCGGAACACGTCGAACATGCCGGGGCTGAGCAGCTCCCTCAGGGCGTGCGCCGCGAATGCGCCGAACGCGACCGCGAGCAGGCCGTTGATCGCGCCGAGCGCAACGAAGTGGCGCAGCCGGCTCACGTTCGCAAACCGTGCTGCGCATGGCTTGCGCGAAGGTGCGAAGGATTCGGCATGGCATGTCGGCGCATCGTGCACCTCGCGTATTGGTGTTTGTTCACGGGTTGCGGCATTCGACCCGGCGCGCCACGCGCCGTTCAGTGGAGGTCGAGTCGGCCCAGTTCATCGAGGATCTGCAGCACCAGCTGCTGACCCCGCGTATCCATTCGCGCGCACAGCCGGTCGGCGTTGCGCTCGCCGTTGATCAGCGGACGGATCACCGCCGCTACCCGGCTCATGTCGCCACCGACCCGGCTCATCTGATCGGCCATCTGTGCGACCAGGGTCAGGGCCTGCGCGTCGCCGCGACCGGCCGCGTGGATCATGTGCGCGAGCCCGGGCGCGGCCAGGGTCGGATCGGCGCGGCGGGTCGGATCGGGCAGCGACGACGGATCGCGCAGCCCGCGCAGGACCGCCTCGGCGATCACCCGGTCCTCGTCGTCGAGCGCGCTCAGGCGATGGATGTCGCGCTCACCACCGGCGATCTTGAGCAGCGCGCCTGCCAGCGCCGCCCATCCATTGTCGCGCGCGGCCCGCAGCAGTTCGTCGAGCCGCGCGCGCCCATCCGCGTTCTGCAGGCAGGCCACGGCCTCGCAGATGAACGCCGCGTGGCTCTGCAGGATCTGTTGCTCGCGGTCGGGGATCGGCATCGCGGCAAGAGTCTAACAGTCCCGCGGGTGTGGCGCCGCGCGCCCGCTGCGGTGTCAATCCGGTCCGGACAGGGACTCGGCGGCGATCTCGCGCACCTCGTGATCCGGGTCGTCCAGCAGGCGCCGCAGGCGGTCACGCGCCGCGGAGGTCGCGGCCAGGCCGAGGAAGTGCGCGGCGTCGGCGCGGACCTGTGGCTGATCGTTGTCTGCCATATCGAGCAGGCGCGCGATCGCATCGCTGCCCAGACCGTCGACGGCGAGTTCCTCGACGACGGCGCCGACGCCGATGCGTACCGCGTACGGTGTGTCGAGGTCGGCCGCCAGGTCGAGCAGTGGCGGCAGCAGTTCGGGGGCCCGCCGGCACGCGGCGGTGATCGTCGCGAGCTGACCGCTGGCGAGACCCTCGCTGAGATAGGCACGCATGCCGGTCTCGCTGCCCGCACGCTCGACCCAGGTCGCCAGTTCACCGGCGCTGTGCACGCCGCTGAGTTCGAACGGCCCGATCCGGAACCAGGGCACGCCACGCGCGCCGCGTGCCTCGGCCGCCTCGGGGTGCGCGGCGACATTGACGATGTCGAGACGGCCGAGACGACCCTGCTCGAGCAGCGCGCTCAGTCCCGCCAGGACCACCGGGCAATGGGCGCATCCGGGCGCGATCAGCAGCTCTGCATCAGGCACCGTGTCGCTCATTTGCAGCCCACCCCCGTTTTCGCCACCGACGGACGACGCATGTGAGCCGTGAGGCTCGCCATCCGTCCGGCCCGCACAGATCGGCCGATTGAATCAAAATATGCCATAAAAACAGTATGTTGGTATGGTGTATTAGAAAAAGAAATAAGGCTAATTTATGCCAGCCGACCGTAAAACTGTTTGGCCTTTTTTCCTTGCCGTCACTATGTTTACCCACCCCGAGGCCCCGCCGGGTGTCCGTGCTCGCGTAAAGCGTGCAAGTGCCTGGCCGCAGGTCCGGTGATTCGCCAACCGGATTGCCAGACACGCAGGGCCACCAGACAGAAGATGTCGGTACGTCGATGCTCGCGCCGGCCCGCTTCTAAGCGAAATGCTGCCTCCGGGCAGCCAAACACTGCAGTGTAACCTCAGGAGATACCATCGATGCCTACATTCGTACGTACCGACAAGTGCGATGGCTGTAAGGGCCAGGATAAGACGGCGTGCATGTACATCTGCCCGCACGACCTGATGAAGCTCGACAAGGACGGTTCAGAGACCGGCCATGCCATGAAGTCGTACAACCAGGAGCCGGAACAGTGCTGGGAGTGCTACTCCTGCATCAAGATCTGCCCGCAGAACGCCATCGAGGCACGTCCGTATGCCGACATCGTTCCTCTGGGTGCATCGGTTCAGCCGCTGCGTGGCACCGATTCGATCATGTGGACCATCAAGTTCCGCAACGGCACCATGAAGCGCTTCAAGTTCCCGATCCGCACCACGCCGGAAGGTTCGATCGATCCGTACGGCGGCAAGCCGGCGGCTGACATCAACAAGATCAGCGAGAACGGCTTCTTCGTCGAAGCCAATGGCTACCGCACCGGCGATCCGAGCGAACTGATCGCGAAGTAATCGCGACGCTTCGACCGGAAGATAGAGATTTAGATACGAGGTATAAACAATGGCTGAATTCGGTAAACCAGACGTCGTCGAAGAAGAGGTAGACATCCTCATCGTCGGCGGTGGCATGGCCGCCTGCGGCACGGGTTATGAGATTGGTCCGTGGCTGGACGCCGCCAAGGCGCAGGGCGTCGACATCAAAGTGAAGCTGGTCGACAAGGCCGCAATGGACCGTTCGGGCGCCGTCGCCCAGGGTCTGTCGGCGATCAACACCTACATCGGTTCGGAGCAGGATCAGGCGGACTACGCCCGCATGGTCTCCAACGACCTGATGGGTATCACCCGCGACGACCTGGCCTACGACCTGGGCCGTCACGTCGACGAGTCGGTGCACCCGTTCGAAGAATGGGGCCTG
>JAGRGY010000006.1 GCA_020445255.1 Gammaproteobacteria bacterium | reverse complement strand
GTTCCGCAAGCTGCTGGACCAGGGTCAGGCGGGCGACAACGTGGGTGTGCTGCTGCGCGGCACGAAGCGTGACGACGTGGAGCGTGGTCAGGTGCTGGCGAAGCCGGGCTCGATCAATCCGCACACGCATTTCGAGGCTGAGGTGTACGTGCTGAGCAAGGACGAGGGTGGCCGCCACACGCCGTTCTTCAATGGCTATCGTCCGCAGTTCTACTTCCGTACGACGGACGTGACGGGTGCGTGCGAGCTGCCGGAAGGCATTGAGATGGTGATGCCGGGCGACAACGTGAAGATGACCGTGAAGCTGATTGCGCCGATCGCGATGGACGAAGGTCTGCGGTTTGCCATCCGCGAGGGCGGTCGTACCGTCGGCGCCGGCGTCGTTGCCAAGATTATCGAGTGAATTCAATGACCAGTCAGCGTATTCGTATTCGTCTGAAATCCTTCGATCATCGTTTGATCGACCAGTCGGCGCGCGAGATAGTCGATACCGCGAAGCGCACGGGCGCCCAGGTACTCGGCCCGATCCCGTTGCCGACGAAAAAGGAACGATTCACGGTGCTGATCTCCCCGCACGTCAACAAGGACGCGCGCGACCAGTACGAGATTCGAACACACAAGCGCCTGATGGACATCGTCGATCCGACCGACAAGACGGTCGATGCGCTGATGAAGCTGGATCTGGCAGCGGGTGTCGATGTTCAGATCAAACTGAACTGAGGTTAAGGGCATGGCGATTGGAATTATTGGCCGCAAGGCAGGCATGACCCGGGTGTTCACCCCTGAAGGTGTTTCCGTGCCGGTTACCGTCATCGAGGTCGAACCGAACCGGGTCACGCAGGTGCGCTCGCAGGAGACCGATGGTTACAGTGCGATCCAGGTAACCGTCGGCACCAAGAAGGCGTCTCGCGTGAACAAGCCGAGCGCGGGTCATTTCGCGAAGGCGGGCGTCGAGGCGGGACGCGGACTGTGGGAGTTCAGGCTCGAGGATCACGCGGGCGACGTGCCCGAGGTGGGCGCGGAGCTGAATGCGGGCCTGTTCGAAGTGGGCCAGAAAGTCGACGTGCGCGGCACGAGCAAAGGCAAGGGGTTCCAGGGTGGCGTCAAGCGGCACAACTTCCGCACCCAGGATGCTACCCACGGCAACTCGCTGTCGCATCGTGCGCCGGGCTCGATCGGCCAGTGCCAGACGCCGGGTCGTGTGTTCAAGGGCAAGAAGATGGCCGGCCACATGGGCGCCGAGCGTGTCACCACGCAGAGCCTCGAGGTGGTGCGTGTCGACACCGATCGCAACCTGCTGCTGATCAAGGGTGCGGTTCCGGGAGCGCGCGGCGGTGACGTCGTCGTCATGCCGGCGATCAAACTGAAGAACAAGGGTTGAGAAAATGGACCTGAGCGTACAGGGCGGATCGAACATCCAGGTCTCCGACGTGGTGTTCGGCGCCGACTACAAAGAATCGCTGGTTCACCAGGTCGTTGTCGCCTACATGGCGGCGGCACGCGCCGGGACCAAGCAGCAGAAGACGCGCTCCGAAGTGAGCGGCGGCGGAAAGAAGCCGTTCCGCCAGAAGGGAACGGGAAGTGCGCGCCAGGGTACGATTCGCAGCCCGCTGTTCCGTACCGGCGGCGTGACCTTCGCCGCCCGGCCGCGAAACTACGCGCAGAAGGTCAACCGCAAGATGTACCGCGGCGCCTTGCGCTCGATACTGTCGGAACTGATCCGTCAGGATCGCCTTATCGTGGTCGACGCGTTTTCGGTAAGTGCGCCGAAAACCAAAGAGCTGGTGGCGAAGCTCGCCGAGCTGAGCGCGAACGACGCGCTGATCGTCACCGAGAACTTCGACGAAAATCTGATGCTGGCGAGCCGGAACCTGTACCACATCGACGCACGTGCGCTGAACGAAGTCGACCCGGTCAGCCTGATCGGCTTTGAGAAGGTCATCATGACCGCTGGTGCGCTGAAGGCACTCGAGGAGAAGCTGGCATGAACAAATCGCGTTTGATGGGCATTCTCCTCGCTCCGATCGTATCGGAGAAGAGTGCGATGGCGGCCGACTCGGGCAACCAGTTCGCGTTCAAGGTGGCGACCGATGCCACCAAGCCGGAGATCGCACAGGCGGTCGAGCTGATGTTCGACGTCAAGGTCGAGCAGGTTCGCACGGTCAACGTGAAGGGCAAACAGAAACGTTTCGGCGCCGTACTGGGTCGACGCAACGACTGGAAGAAGGCATACGTTCGCGTGCAGGCCGGACAGGACATCGATTTCGCTGGCGGTGCTTGAGCACGGGCCGGGCTAGCTAACGGATAGAACAATGGCAATCGTCAAGACAAAACCGACATCGCCGGGGCGCCGACACGTCGTCCAGGTCAAGAGCGAGGGTCTGCACAAGGGTGCGCCGCATGCTGCGCTGGTGGCCAAGAAGGCCAAGACCGGCGGGCGTAACAACGCGGGCCGCATCACCACGCGCCACAAAGGTGGTGGTCACAAACAGCGATACCGCGTCATCGACTTCAAGCGTGACAAGGATGGTATCCCGGGCGTGGTGGAACGCATCGAATACGATCCGAACCGTACCGCGCACATCGCGTTGATCAAGTACGCCGATGGCGAACGTCGCTACATCATTGCGCCTGCTGGCGTCTCTGCCGGTGACCCGGTGAGCTCCGGTGTCGAGGCGCCGATCGTGGTCGGCAACGCAATGCCGCTACGCAACATCCCGGTCGGTAGCACGGTGCATTGCATTGAGCTCAAGATCGGCAAGGGTGCGCAGCTGGCGCGCAGCGCCGGCGCGGGCGTTCAGCTGGTTGCCCGCGAAGGCGACTACGCCACGCTGCGCCTGCGTTCGGGCGAGATGCGCAAGGTTCACGCCGACTGTCGTGCGACGCTGGGTTCGGCGAGCAATTCGGAAAACAACCTGCGCAAGCTGGGCAAGGCGGGCGCAACGCGCTGGCGTGGTGTGCGGCCGACGGTGCGCGGCGTCGTCATGAACCCGGTTGATCACCCACACGGTGGCGGCGAGGGTCGTACCTCGGGTGGTCGTCATCCGGTCAGCCCCTGGGGTACGCCGACCAAGGGTTACAAGACGCGCGCCAACAAGCGCACCGACAAGTTCATCGTGCGCGACCGTCGTCGCAAGTGATCAAGGTGAGAGGTTAGAAGGCTATGCCACGTTCAATCCGCAAGGGTCCTTTTATCGATCTCCACCTGCAGAAGAAGGTGGACAGCGCGCGCGAGAGCAATGATCGCCGCCCGATCAAGACCTGGTCGCGCCGCTCGATGGTCAGCCCCGACATGGTCGGCCTGACGATTGCCGTGTACAACGGCAAACAGCATGTTCCCGTTCTGGTGTCGGAGAACATGGTTGGACACAAACTGGGTGAATTCGCGCTGACCCGCAACTATCGCGGTCACGTCGCGGACAAGAAGTCGCGGTAAGGAGAAAGTCATGCAGGCTGTAGCAAAACTGCGTTTTGCGCGCATTTCGGCTCAGAAGGGCCGGCTCGTGGCCGATCAGATCCGCGGTTTGCCGGTCGAGCAAGCGCTCAACGTTCTTGCGTTCAGCAAGAAGAAGGGCGCAGCGATGATGAAAAAGGTGCTGGATTCCGCTGTCGCCAACGCGGAAAACAATGAGGGTGCCGACGTCGACGAACTGAAGGTCAAGGCCGTGATGGTCGATGAAGGTCCGACCATGAAGCGCATCAAGGCGCGTGCCAAGGGGCGCGCCGCACGAATCTTCAAGCGCACCAGTCACATCACCGTCACGGTAGCGGACGAGTAAGCGGGCAGAGAAATCATGGGTCAAAAAGTACATCCTAACGGCATTCGTCTGGGCATCGTTTCGGACTGGACTTCGAAATGGTATGCCGACAGCAAGAACTACGCGGATCTCCTGAATACGGATCTCGAGGTGCGTGATTTCCTGAAGAACAAACTGCGCCAGGCGTCGGTCAGCCGCATCCAGATCGATCGTCCGGCCAAGAATGCGCACATCACCATTCACACCGCGCGTCCCGGTCTGGTGATCGGCAAGAAGGGCGAAGACATCGATGCGCTGCGCAAGGAAGTCTCCGACCGCATGCGCATCCCGGTACACATCAGCATCGAGGAGATCCGCAAGCCCGAACTCGACGCACAGCTCGTGGCTGAGGGTATCGCGCAGCAGTTGGAACGCCGCATCATGTTCCGCCGCGCGATGAAGCGCGCCGTGCAGAACTCGATGCGCCTCGGTGCCCAGGGCATCAAGGTCAACATCGCCGGGCGCCTGAACGGCGCTGAGATCGCACGCAGCGAATGGTACCGCGAAGGCCGTGTGCCGCTGCACACGCTACGCGCCGACATCGATTACGGCTTCGCCGAGGCGCTGACGACGTACGGAATCATTGGCGTGAAGGTCTGGATCTTCAAGGGTGAGGTTTTCGGCGACAACCGGGAAGAGCATCAGGAGGCGCCGGCTACCAACAAAGGTGCCGCGCGGGGGTAATCAGAGATGTTGCAGCCAAAACGAACAAAGTTTCGCAAGCAGTTCAAGGGGCGCAACCGTGGCCTCGCCCAGTCCGGCAACAAGGTCAGCTTCGGTGAGTTCGGTCTGAAAGCGACCGCCCGCGGTCGCCTGACCGCGCGCCAGATCGAAGCCGCGCGCCGGACCATCACGCGTACCGTGAAGCGCGGTGGCAAGTTGTGGATTCGGGTGTTTCCGGACAAACCTGTCTCGAAGAAGCCGCTCGAAGTTCGCATGGGCAAGGGCAAGGGGAACGTCGAGTATTGGGTCGCGCAGATCCAGCCTGGCCGCATGTTGTATGAAATCGAAGGTGTCAACGAGGATCTGGCGCGCGAGGCCTTTGCGCTCGCCGCGGCCAAGCTGCCGTTTCAGACCGCCTTCGTCAAACGGATGATCCTGTGATGAAAGCATCAGAACTTCGTGGCAAGAGCCAGGCCGAGTTGCGAGACACTCTGCACGATCTGCTCAAGGAGCAGTTCAACCTGCGCATGCAGCGTGGAACGGGACAGTTCTCGCGCCCGCATCTGATGAAGGACGTGCGCCGCAACATCGCGCGCGTCAAGACCGTTATCAACCAGAAGCGCCAGGCAGGTGAAGCATGAGCGAGCAGGCAGCAGGCAACCGCACCCTGCAGGGGCGTGTGGTCAGCGACAAGATGGACAAGAGCATCACCGTCGTCATCGAGCGTCGCGTGAAGCACCCGATCTACGGCAAGTTCGTGCGCAAGTCGACCAAGGTGCATGCGCATGACGAGAACAACGAGTGCAAGATCGGTGACGTCGTCATTGTCGAGCAGTGTCGGCCGCTTTCTAAGACCAAGAGCTGGCGTCTGGTCAAGCTCGTTGAGCGCGCGACTGCCATATAAAAGTTAACGAACCGAGTTTTCGTGGGGTAGTGTCATGATCCAGATGCAGTCTTTGCTGAACGTCGCCGACAACAGTGGCGCGCGCCGCGTTCAGTGCATCAAAGTGCTGGGTGGTTCCCATCGGCGCTACGCCGGAATCGGGGATGTCATCAAGGTTTCCATCAAGGATGCCAACCCACGCGGCAAGGTGAAGAAGGGTGACGTGTTCAACGCCGTCGTCGTGCGTACGCGCAAGGGTGTTCGTCGTCCGGACGGCTCGCTGATCCGTTTCGACGGCAATGCGGCCGTGCTGCTGAACAACAAGCTCGAGCCGATCGGCACGCGCATCTTCGGGCCGGTGACGCGCGAACTGCGCAGCGAGCGGTTCATGAAGATCATCTCGCTGGCGCCGGAAGTTCTCTGAGGTAAACAAGATGGCAAGCAAAATCCGCAAAGGCGACGACGTGATCGTCCTCGCAGGCAAGGACAAGGGCAAGCGCGGAACGGTGCTGCGCGTGCTCGAGGATCGTGTCGTCGTCGAGAATGTCAATCTGGCGCGCAAGCATGTGAAGCCGAACCCGAACCGGGGCGAGCAGGGTGGAATCGTCGACAAGGAAATGCCGCTCGACGTTTCCAACGTTGCACTCTACAACCCGACGGCCGGCAAGGGTGATCGTGTGGGGTTCAAGACCCTGGACGACGGGCGCAAGGTGCGCGTTTTCAAGTCCAACGGCGAAGTCGTGGATGTCTGAGGCGATAGCGATGGCAAGGCTACAGGAACACTACAGAGAGAAGATCGTCCCCCAGCTGATGGAAAAATTCGGCTACCAGACGGTCATGCAAGTTCCGCGGATCGAAAAGATCACGCTGAACATGGGTGTCGGCGAGGCGGTCGGCGATAAGAAGGTCATGGATTTCGCGGTTGGCGACATGGAGAAGATTGCCGGTCAGAAAGCGATCGTGACCAAGGCCAAGAAGTCGGTCGCCGGGTTCAAGATCCGTGACGGCTGGCCCGTCGGGTGCAAGGTCACGCTGCGTCGTGACCGCATGTACGAGTTCCTCGACCGCCTGATCAACATCGCGATTCCGCGCATCCGTGACTTCCGCGGGTTGAATGCGAAGTCGTTCGACGGTCGCGGTAACTACAGCATGGGCGTCAAGGAGCAGATCATCTTCCCGGAAGTCGAATACGACAAGGTCGACGCGCTTCGGGGGCTGGATATTACGATCACGACGACCGCGAAGAGTGACGAGGAGTGCCGCGCGCTGCTCGACAGCTTCAGTTTCCCGTTCAAGTAAATCGGCGAAAGATTATGGCGAAGAAAAGCATGTGGGCCCGCGAGGCCAAGCGCACCAAAACGGTGTCCAAGTACGCCAAGAAGCGTGCAGAGCTGAAATCGGTCATCAATGACCGCTCCAAGTCGCACGAGGAGATCGATGCGGCCGTGGTGGCGTTGCAGAAGCTGCCGCGCGATGCCAGCCCGGCGCGCCAGCAGCGCCGCTGCCGGGTGTCCGGGCGGCCACACGCCGTGTACCGCAAATTCGGCCTGTGCCGTAACAAGTTGCGCGAGGCCGCGATGCGCGGCGATGTGCCGGGACTGAAGAAAGCCAGCTGGTAATCAGCCCTAGCTTTTCCTCGGAAACTCGTCTATATTGCGCGGCTCCCTCGAGCAGGGGGCCCTTTTCGTACAACGGTATCGCACCCGAAAACGGGTGGCCTGACCCAAAGGAGTCTCGTCATGAGCATGTCAGATCCGATTGCGGATATGCTTACGCGCATCCGTAACGGCCAGACTGCCGGCAAAGCGACTGTCCGCATGCCGGCTTCGAAGCAGAAGAGCGCCGTCGCCCAGGTCCTCAAGGACGAAGGCTACATCAACGATTTTGCCAACACCGAGGCCGACGGCAAGCCGACGCTCGAAGTCACGCTGAAATACTTCCGCGGCGAGCCGGTCATCGACATGGTCAAGCGCGTGAGCCGTCCGGGTCTGCGCATCTACAAGAGTCGCGAAGAATTGCCGAAGGTCCGTGGTGGCCTCGGCATTGCGATCGTATCCACCTCGAAAGGCGTCATGACCGACCGCGAGGCCCGCAAGCAGGGGCACGGCGGCGAGATCGTCGCGTTCGTCGCCTGACAGGGGTACCCGACATGTCACGTATTGCGAAAGCCCCCATCACCGTCGCCAAGGGCATCGATGTCAAGATCGATGGTCGTCACGTCACGGTCAAGGGCGGAAAGGGCAGCCTTGAACTGGATCTTCACCCGAGCGTGTCGATCAAGCTGCAGGACGGCGTCATCGACGTCACCCCGGCCAACGACAGTGCCTGGGCCATGGCGGGTACCACGCGCGCGCTGCTGGCCAATATGGTCACGGGTGTCAGCGCCGGTTTCGAGAAGAAACTGCAGCTGGTCGGCGTCGGCTACCGCGCCCAGGGCAAAGGCAAGGTGTTGAGCCTGAGCCTCGGTTTCTCCCACCCGATCGACTACGCGGTGCCGGATGGCATTTCGATCGATACGCCGTCGCAGACCGAGATCGTCGTATCCGGCAGCGACAAGCAGCGCGTCGGTCAGGTCGCGGCGGAGATTCGCGCGTTCCGGCCGCCCGAGCCCTACAAGGGCAAGGGCGTGCGGTATGTGGATGAACGCATCATCCGCAAAGAAGCGAAGAAGAAATAAGGGTTACCACGATGGACAAGAAATCAGCTCGGATTCGTCGCGCCAAACGTGCGCGCGCCAAGATCAAGGAGTTGGGCGTGCATCGCCTGACCATCCATCGTACGCCGCGCCATATCTACGCGCAGGTCATCGCGCCGAACGGTGCCGAGGTCGTCGCCTCCGCGTCGACGATGGACAAGGGCGTGGCAGCCGACCTGGCGGGCTCGCCGGGCAATGCGTCCGCGGCCGCGGTTGTCGGTCGCATCGTCGCCGAGCGCGCCAAGGAAAAGGGTATCGAGCAGGTCGCGTTCGATCGTTCCGGTTTCCGTTATCACGGTCGGGTCAAGGCCCTGGCCGACGCTGCCCGCGAAGCCGGGCTCCAGTTCTGAGGGGTCTTGAGACATGGCGAATTACGAAACCAAGCCGGCGGGCGACGATCTGATCGAAAAGCTGATCGGCGTCAACCGCGTTGCCAAGGTCGTCAAGGGCGGCCGGGTGTTCGGTTTTGCGGCGCTGGTCGTTGTCGGTGACGGCAACGGCAAGGTCGGATTCGGTACCGGCAAGGCGAAAGAGGTGCCGATCGCGATCCAGAAGGCGATGGACATGGCGCGTCGCAACATGAAGAGCATCAAGCTCAAGGGCGGCACGCTGCAGTATCCGCTGATCGGTCGACATGGCGCCGCCAAGGTCCATATGCAGCCGGCCTCCGAAGGTACCGGCATCATCGCAGGTGGCGCGATGCGCGCGATTTTCGAGGTGGTCGGTGTGCACAACGTGCTGGCCAAGTGCATCGGAACCAACAATGCGATCAACGTCGTGCGCGCGACGATGAACGGCCTCGTCAATATGGACGATCCCGAATACGTCGCTGCCAAGCGCGGCAAGACGGTTGAAGAGATCCTGGGGTAAGCAGCGATGGCCGACAAGAAGACGATGAAGGTCAAACTCGTGCGCAGCGTGTACGGACGCCTCGAGAATCACCGTGCCTGTGTGCGCGGCCTCGGTCTGCGTCGTATGCACCAGGTCGTCGAGGTTGAAGACACGCCCGCGACGCGCGGCATGCTGAACAAGGTGTCGTACATGGTTCAGCTGGTCGAGGAGTCCTGAAATGAAACTGAATTCGCTCAAACCGGCTGACGGCAGCAAGTCCGCACGCAAGCGCGTCGGTCGCGGAATCGGCAGCGGCCTCGGCAAGACGGCCGGCCGCGGGCACAAAGGCCAGAAGTCGCGCGCCGGTGGTTTCCACAAGGTGGGCTTCGAGGGCGGTCAGATGCCACTTCAGCGGCGCCTGCCAAAGGTTGGATTCCGCTCGCGCATGGCCCGCACGACCGCCCAGATCCGGTTGAACGAAGCGGCCAAGGTCGACGGCGACGTCGTCGATATGGAGGCGCTGTACCGGGCACGCATCATTCCGATGACGATGACCCGCGCCAAGATCATCCTGTCGGGAGCGATCGACCGCGCGGTTACCGTGCGTGGGTTGGGCGTGACCAAGGGTGCGCGCGCCGCGATCGAGGCGGCCGGCGGCAAGGTCGAGGACTAAGGGCGGATCATGGCAGTCAACCCCGCAGGTGCCGGCGGCCTGAACCTGGGGCGGCTCACCGAGCTGCGCCAGCGTCTGCTGTTCCTGCTCGGCGCGCTGGTCGTCTACCGCATTGGGACGTTCATCCCGGTGCCGGGCGTCAACCCGGCGGCGCTGGCCGCGCTGTTCGAACAGCAGCAGGGCACGATCCTGGACATGTTCAACATGTTCTCCGGGGGAGCGCTGAGCCGCGCCAGCCTGTTCGCGCTGGGGATCATGCCCTACATCTCGGCGTCGATCATCATTCAGTTGATGTCGTCGGTGATTCCGAAGCTGGAACAGCTGAAGAAGGAAGGCGAGTCCGGCCGTCGGAAGATCACCCAATACACGCGATACGGCACCTTGGTGTTGGGCACGTTCCAGGCGGTTGGCATCTCGATCGCACTGCAGGGGCAGTTCGGTCAAGGTCTCGTCGTGCACACCGGTCCGTCGTTCGTGTTCACGTCGACGGTCTCGTTGGTGACCGGGACGATGTTCCTGATGTGGCTCGGCGAACAGATTACCGAACGCGGATTGGGCAATGGCATTTCGATGATCATATTCGCCGGCATCGTCGCAGGTCTGCCGGCGGCGTTCGGGTCGGTCGTCGAGCTGGTCAGCAACGGCGAGATGAACGCGCTGTTCGCGCTGTTCCTGTTCCTGCTGGCCATCGCAGTGACAGGTTTCGTCGTGTTCGTCGAGCGCGGTCAGCGCCGCATCACCGTGAACTACGCGAAGCGGCAACAGGGACGCAAGATGTATGCGGCGCAAAGCAGCCATCTGCCGCTCAAGCTGAACATGGCCGGTGTCATCCCGCCGATCTTTGCGTCGTCGATCATCCTGTTTCCGACCACGCTCGCGCAGTGGGCCGGCAACAACGAAGGCATGCGCTGGCTGCAGGACATCGTCGCCAAGCTTTCGCCGGGCGAACCGATCTACGTTGCCTTGTACGCGGGCGCGATCATCTTCTTCTGCTTTTTTTACACCGCGCTGGTGTTCAATTCGAAGGAGACGGCAGACAACCTCAAGCGCTCCGGCGCGTTCATTCCCGGCATTCGCCCGGGTGAACAGACGGCGCGCTACATCGATGGCGTGATGTCACGCCTGACGCTGGCCGGGGCGATCTACATCACGCTGGTCTGTCTGATGCCGGAGTTCCTGATTGTCGGGTGGAACGTGCCTTTCTACTTCGGCGGCACCTCGCTGCTGATCGTCGTCGTCGTGGTCATGGATTTCATGGCACAGGTGCAGGCGCACGTCATGTCGCACCAGTACGAAGGATTGATGAAGAAGGCGAATCTGAAGGGCATCGGTAGCACGGGCGTGCCCCGCTGACCGGTGAATTGGCTTAGGAGAGAACGATGAAAGTCCGTGCATCGGTAAAAAAGATGTGCCGCAACTGCAAGATCATCAAGCGCCGCGGCGTGATCCGCGTGATCTGCACCGATCCGCGGCACAAGCAGCGCCAGGGTTAAACCGGCATTGCTAATACGTTGAATTGTGGGTAGAATTCCGCGCTTTCGCTCGCGGGGCGCCCGCTGCATCAGGAGAGAGTGAGAATGGCTCGTATCGCTGGAGTCAACATTCCGGACCGCAAACACACCGTGATTGCACTGACGTCGATCTACGGTATCGGCCGCACCCGCGCGCAGGAGATCTGCAAGGCAGCGGACGTTGCGCCGGAGCGGAAGATCATGGATCTGACCGAGGAAGAAGTCGAAAAACTGCGTGGTGAGGTCGCCAGGTTCACGGTCGAGGGCGATCTGCGCCGCGAAGTGACGATGAACATCAAGCGCCTGATGGATCTCGGCTGCAACCGCGGCATCCGTCATCGCCGCGGACTTCCGCTGCGCGGTCAGCGCACCCGTACCAATGCACGTACCCGCAAGGGGCCGCGCAAGCCGATCAAGAAATAAGCAACGCTTAGGTTTTCAGGAAAGGGCACATGGCCAAGACTCCGACCCGCACCCGTAAAAAGGTCAAGAAGGTTGTTACCGACGGCGTCGCGCACATCCACGCGTCGTTCAACAACACCATCATCACGATCACCGACCGTCAGGGCAACGCCCTGTGCTGGGCCACCTCGGGTGGTTCCGGTTTCCGCGGTTCGCGCAAGAGTACGCCGTTCGCCGCCCAGGTTGCCGCCGATCGCTGTGGTCAGATGGCCAAGGAATACGGAGTCAAGAACCTGGATGTCAACGTGAAGGGGCCCGGGCCCGGCCGCGAGTCGGCCGTGCGTGCGCTGAACAACGCCGGGTTCAAGATCACCAGCATTTCCGATGTGACGCCGATTCCGCACAACGGATGCCGTCCGCCCAAGAAGCGTCGCGTGTGACCGGGAGTTATTGATATGGCACGTTACATCGGACCCAAATGCAAACTGATGCGCCGCGAAGGTACGGACCTGTACCTGAAGAGCCGCGTGCGCTCGGTTGATTCGAAATGCAACATGGAGAAGGTGCCCGGGCAGTCGGGTGATCGGCGCAGGCGTCTGTCCGACTACGGGGTTCAGCTGCGCGAGAAGCAGAAGGTGCGCCGCCTGTACGGCATCCTCGAGCGCCAGTTCCGCAACTACTACACTGAAGCTGCGCGCGTCAAAGGCGCGACCGGCGAAAACCTGCTGCGTCTTCTCGAAAGCCGCCTCGACAACGTCGTCTACCGCATGGGGTTCGGTTCGACCCGCGCCGAGGCGCGCCAGCTGGTAAGCCACAAGGCGATCACCGTGAACGGTAAGATCGTCAACGTTGCATCGTATTCGATCAAGCCGGAAGACGTGGTCGCGGTCAGCGAAAAGTCGCAGAAGCAGGACCGCATCAAGAACGCCCTGGCACTTGCCGAGCAATACGGATTCCCGGAGTGGCTCGAGGTCAACAGCAAGGGCATGACCGGCACGTTCAAACGCCTGCCGGATCGCGTCGAGCTGCCCGCTGAGATCAACGAGCAGCTGATCGTCGAACTGTACTCCAAGTAACGGAACAGAGAGGGCTTTCCATGACGGAATCCGTCACCGATTTCCTGAAGCCGCGCATCGTCAACGTCCAGACCGTCAGCGAGCGGCATGCGAAGGTGTCTCTCGAGCCGCTGGAGCGCGGGTTTGGGCATACGCTGGGCAACGCCCTGCGCCGCATCCTGCTGTCGTCGATGCCGGGTTGCGCGATCGTCGAGGCCGAGATCGACGGCGTGCTGCACGAGTACAGCGCGATTGAAGGCGTGCAGGAGGACATCCTCGAAATCCTGCTGAATCTGAAGGAAGTTGCGGTCACGATGGAAGATCGTGACGAGGCAATCGTCAGCATCAATGCCAAGGGCGCGGGCGTCGTGACCGCCGGTGACATCCAGCTGTCGCACGGCATGAACGTCGCCAATCCCGATTTGGTGATCGCGCGCCTGACCGACAAGGGTGTGCTGAACCTGACGATGAAGGTGCGTCGTGGGCGTGGCTACGAGCCGGCGGCCAATCGCGAGAGTGCTGCCGGCGACGACCGTCCGATCGGTCACCTGCAGCTGGACGCGACCTTCAGCCCGGTGCGCCGCGTCGCGTACACGGTCGAGGCCGCGCGAGTCGAGCAGCGCACCAACCTGGATCGTCTGGTTATCGACATCGAGACCGACGGCACGATCGACCCGGAAGACGCGATCCGTCGTTCGGCGACGATCCTGCAGGATCAGCTCTCGGCCTTCGTCAAGCTCGACGAGACCGGCAGCGCGATCGCCGAGCAGGAGCGCAGCGAGCCGACCGTCGATCCGATCCTGCTGCGTCCGGTCGACGACCTGGAGCTGACGGTGCGTTCGGCGAACTGCCTGAAGGCCGAGAACATCTTCCTGATCGGCGACCTGATCCAGCGCACCGAGGTCGAGCTGCTGAAGACGCCGAACCTGGGCAAGAAGTCGCTGACCGAGATCAAGGATGTGTTGGCCACGCGCGGCCTGTCGCTCGGCATGCGTCTCGAGAACTGGCCGCCCGAAAACCTCGAAGAACTGATGGCACGCTGAGAAGCGTTTGTAAGTAACGATCTATTAGGAAGTTGACCCATGCGTCATCGTAAAGCCGGACGGCAGCTCAACCGCAACAGCTCGCATCGCAAGGCCATGTTCCGCAACATGGCGGCCTCGCTGTTCGAGCATGAACTGATCAAGACGACCCTGCCCAAGGCCAAGGAGCTGCGGCGCGTCGCCGAGCCGCTGATTACGATGGCGAAGGACGACAGCGTCGCCAAGCGCCGTGTGGCGTTCGCGCGTCTGCGTGACGATGCCGCGGTCGGCAAGCTGTTCTCGGAACTCGGTCCGCGTTACCGCGAACGCGCCGGTGGTTACCTGCGCATTCTCAAGTGTGGTTACCGTCCGGGTGACAGGGCGCCGATGGCCTACGTGGAACTGGTCGACCGCCCGGTCTCCGGAGACGCCGTCGACGCCGGTTGACGCCGCGTTCTCAGCGTGCCGCAAAGAACCGGGCCCTGCCCGGTTTTTTTATTTCCACCCGCATGCCGGCGTGTGCCGGTAGCGCATGGCCTGCGTTCGGTGCCCCCGGGTCTGCAGGCTAGACTGTGCGCATGCGGCGGATGCCACCACTCTATCTCTTCACCGACTTTGGCTGGGCGGGGCCCTATGTCGGACAACTGCATGCCGCCGCCCTTGGTGTCGATCCAGGGCTGCACGTCGTCGACTTGATGCACGACGTGCCGGCGATGCGGCCCGACCTGGCGGCTTACCTGCTACCGGCCGCGTGCGCGACGCTGACGTCCGGCATCGTCGTCGCCGTGGTCGATCCGGGCGTGGGTGGCGAGCGCGCCGCGCTGGTCGTGCGCACCCCGCGCCTGACCTTCGTCGGTCCGGACAACGGCCTGCTGTCGCGAATTGCCGGGGTCACGTCGGTGTCTCGGGTCCTGTGGCGTCCCGCTGATCTGTCCGCCAGCTTTCACGGCCGCGACCTGTTCACGCCGGTGGCGGCGCGGCTCGCATGCGGCGACGCGGTGGCCACCGGGGACGTGGCGCCGGATTCGCTGGTTGGCGCAGGGTGGCCCGACGACGTTTGGCGTGTCGTCTATGTCGACGGTTTCGGCAATGCGATGCTCGGTGTCCGCGCCGCCGCCTGCGGCGCCGACCGGGTATTGCGGGTCGCCGGGCAGGTACTGGCCCACGCCGAGACCTTCTGTCGCACCGCGCCGGGCACGCCGTTTTGGTATCAAAATTCCCAGGGGCTGGTCGAGATCGCCGTCTCCGGCGGTTCGGCCGCGGCACGTCTGGCGCTGGAAGTGGGAGACGAAATCCTGCTAGATTAGGTGCCCCGCCACGGATGGGCGGGATATTTTGACAAGGAGGTTATGCATGAATGCAGCAAAAAGCGTGCTGTTGGCACTCGGGTGGTTGGCGTGTTCAACGTCGGCGTGGGCCTCGGTGATCGACCCGTTCATCAGCGAGATCCACTACGACAACGCCGGCACCGACCACGATGAATTCGTCGCGGTCACCGGGCCGTCCGGGTTCGACTGGAGCGGCTGGCAGGTCGTGTTGTACAACGGCGCGAATGGTGCCGAGTACGCAAGCGAGCCGCTACAGCCGGCGTCCGCGCTGAGCACGGGCCCATGGACGGAGGTCGTCGCATCCTTCGACGGCATTCAGAACGGTCCGGATGCCATCGCCCTGGTTTCGCCGCTGGGTGCAGTCGCGGAGTTTCTCGGTTACGAAGGCGACGTCGTGGCAGTATCCGGCCCGGCCGTTGGCCAGACATCGTGGCTGCTGCCGGCGTCCGAGGTCGGTGTCGCCGAGGGGCTGTCCTTGCAACGACAGGGCACGCTCGATGACTGGCTCTGGGGGATCGACGCGGCGACGCCCGGCAATATCAATGTCGGGCTGGTGCTGCCGCCGGCCAGCACGGTACCGTTACCGGGCGCATGGATGCTGGCAATGAGTGGGCTGTTGGTCGTTGGCGGAATGGCGCGTCGTCCATCGGCTACGGCGCAGGTGTGCGCAGTGACGTGACCCGAGCGGAAATCGGGGCACCCGCCCTCGTGGCGGGTGTTGCGACGCAAGGCCGTGTCGTGTCGGGTCTCGGTGGGTAGCAAGGAGGTTTGGCATGAAGCAGGGTGAGAGTTCGTCGATACTGGGGCGGCTGTTCAATGGCGGTCGCAACGGCGGTGACGTTCGACAGGTCGGAAAGACGGATCCCGATGTCCACGAATTGCGTGTCCCGACGGGTTCCGATCTTGAACAGGCCTATCGCGATCTGCTGTTGCAGAACCAGGTGCTCGCCGAGAGCAATATGCGGCTGCACGACCGTCTCGCACGACGCGACAGCGGTCTCGAGGAATCACCGGCCGCACGCGAGCTGATCCGCGCGCAGCGCAATGCGCTCGCGGAACGCAGCCACCGGCTGCGTGAGACCGAGTACGAGAACAAGGAACTCAAGCGCAAGCAGAAGAAGCTGTACGAGGAGAACCGGCGGCTCGCGGCAAGTCTGGCCAAGCACATGGAAGACATCCAGCCGTTGCTACGGCGCGAGGAGCTGAGCCGGCGCGAGCTCGAACAGGCGAAACAGCTGCTGCGCGAAAAGACCGGCGAACTGCTCAAGCTGACCGACAAGTATTACCAGCTGCAGGCCCGCAGTACGCCGCAGCCGCCACCCAGCAGCGCCGCCAACGGCGACTTCTGATCCTGATGTCAGCGCCCCGCCGTTCGCTGCCCGCAACCGGCTGAGGGTTCGGGCGGACGGTCCGGTCGCATGCCGTTTCGACGCGCCGCCGTCAGCCTTTGGCCAGCACCGGCATCAGGAAGCGACCGGTGTGCGAGTGCGGCATCCCGGCAATCTCCTCGGGCGTGCCCGTCGCAATGATCCGACCGCCGCCTTCGCCGCCCTCCGGGCCGAGGTCGACGATCCAGTCCGCGGTCTTGACCACGTCCAGGTTGTGTTCGATGACGACCACGGTATTTCCATGGTCGCGCAGCCGGTGCAGCACCCCGAGCAGCTGGCGCACGTCGTGGAAGTGCAGGCCGGTGGTCGGTTCGTCGAGGATGTACAGCGTGCGCCCGGTATCGCGCTTCGACAGTTCACGTGACAGCTTGACGCGCTGCGCCTCGCCGCCGGACAGCGTGGTCGCGTTCTGGCCGAGCGTGATGTAGCTCAGGCCGACGTCCATCAGGGTCTGCAGTTTGCGCTTTATCACAGGCACCGCATCGAAGTATCCGAGCGCATCCTCGACCGTCATGTCGAG
Source organism: Gammaproteobacteria bacterium (assembly GCA_020445255.1). GTDB lineage: Bacteria > Pseudomonadota > Gammaproteobacteria > Chromatiales > Chromatiaceae > Thiosocius. Next base: position 21,496 of record JAGRGY010000006.1, on the reverse strand, counting down.
CACCTCGTTGATGCGTTTGCCCTTGTACTGGATCTCGAGCGTCTCGCGGTTGTAGCGCTTGCCCTTGCACACGTCGCACTGCACGTAGATGTCGGGCAGGAAGTGCATCTCGACCTTGATCACCCCGTCGCCCTTGCACGCCTCGCAGCGCCCACCCTTGACGTTGAAGCTGAAACGGCCCGGCGAGTATCCACGCGAGCGCGCCTCGGGCACCCCGGCGAACAGCTCGCGGATCGGCGTGAACAGGCCGGTGTAGGTTGCGGGGTTTGAGCGCGGCGTGCGGCCGATCGGCGACTGGTCGATGTCGACGACCTTGTCGAAGTGCTTCAGCCCGGTCACCTTCCTGAACGGCGCGACGGTATGGCTGGCACCGTTGAGCTGGTTCGCGGCGAGCGGGAACAGCGTGTCGTTGATCAGCGTGGACTTGCCGGACCCGGACACGCCGGTCACGCAGGTGAACAGGCCGGATGGGATCTCGAGCCGGATGTCCTTCAGGTTGTTGCCGCTCGCGCCCTCGATCCTGAGCAGCTTCTTGCGGTCGATCGGATGGCGCGTTTCCGGCAGTTCGATGCGTTCACGTCCGGACAGAAAGTCACCGGTGATCGAGCCGGGCTCGGAACAGATCGCTGCGACATCGCCCTGCGCGATGATCCGCCCGCCATGCACGCCGGCGCCGGGGCCGATGTCGACGACGTGGTCGGCGCTGCGGATCGCGTCCTCGTCATGTTCGACGACGATCACCGTGTTGCCGAGATCGCGCAGGTAGGTCAGCGTCTTCAGCAGGCGCTCGTTGTCGCGCTGGTGCAGCCCGATCGACGGTTCGTCGAGCACGTACATCACGCCGACCAGGCCGGCGCCGATCTGGCTGGCCAGTCGGATGCGCTGCGCCTCGCCGCCGGACAGGGTCTCGGCACTGCGATCCAGGGTCAGGTAGTTGAGGCCGACGTTGACCAGGAAGCGCAGGCGGTCGTTGATCTCCTTGACGATCTTGGCGGCGATCTTGCCCTGCTTGCCGGGCAGATCGAGGGCCTCGAAGAACGCCAGGCTGCGTTCGACGGCCATCGCCGTGATCGCCGGCAGGTGGTGGTCGGCGACGAACACGTTGCGCGCCCCCTCGTTCAGGCGCGTACCCTGGCATTCCGGGCAGGGCTGTGACGAGATGTAGCGCGCCAGCTCCTCGCGCACCGCGTTCGAGTCGGTCTCGCGGTAGCGGCGCCGCATGTTGTTGAGGATGCCCTCGAACGGGTGGCTCTTCTTGACCACGCGGCCGCGCTCGTTGAAATAGTTGAACTCGATCGCCTCGAACCCGCTGCCCTTCATGATCAGGTCGCGTATCTCGGCGTCGAGTTCGCACCACGGCGTCTCCGGGTCGAAGCCGTAGTGCTTCGCCAGCGAGCGGATCATCTGGTAGTAGTAGGCATTGCGCCGGTCCCAGCCGCGCACGGCGCCGCCGGCGAGCGACAGCTCGGCATTGGCGACGATCTTGTCCGGATCGAAGAACTGCTCGATACCGAGGCCGTCGCAGCTCGGGCACGCGCCGACCGGGTTGTTGAACGAGAACAGCCGTGGTTCGAGTTCCTCGATGCTGTAGCCGCACACCGGGCACGCGAAGTTGGCCGAAAAGACGAGGTCGGGCGGCGCCTTGTCGCCGTCGGCGTCCATCCATGCCACGCGCGCGACTCCCTCGGCGAGGTGCAGTGTCGTCTCGAACGACTCGGCGAGGCGCAGCTGCAGGTCGTCGCGCACCTTGAAGCGATCGACCACGACCTCGATCGTGTGTTTCTTGTGCAGTTCGAGTTCGGGTGGGTCGTCGAGTTCGTAGATCTCGCCGTCGATGCGGGCGCGGATATAGCCCTGCGCGTGCAGCTCGGCGAGCAGTTTCTGGTATTCGCCCTTGCGCTCCGATATCACCGGCGCGAGCAGCATCAACCGACTGCCCGCAGGCAGCGCCAGCACCTGGTCGACCATCTGGCTGACGGTCTGCGCCTCGAGGCGTTCGCCGTGCACCGGGCAGCGCGGCGTGCCCGCGCGCGCGTACAGCAGGCGCAGGTAGTCGTAGATCTCGGTGATCGTACCGACGGTCGAGCGCGGGTTGTGGCTGGTGGTCTTCTGCTCGATCGAGATCGCCGGCGAAAGGCCCTCGATGTGATCGACGTCCGGCTTCTCCATCATCGACAGGAACTGGCGCGCGTAGGCCGACAGCGACTCGACGTAGCGGCGCTGTCCCTCGGCATAGATGGTGTCGAACGCCAGCGACGACTTGCCGGAGCCCGACAGGCCGGTGATCACGATCAGCCGGTCGCGCGGCAGCTCGAGATCGATGTTCTGGAGGTTGTGGGTGCGGGCGCCCCGGATGTAAATCTTGTCCATCGAGCGGTTCTTCGGAGTCAACCGCCCAATGTTACGGGAGTGGGCGCCGCGCGCAAAATGCGGCAGCGGCGTGCCTCGCGGCGATGCTCAGAACAGTTCGATGTCGCCCAGGTTGGCGGCGGCGTTGGACTGCGCCCGGTTGTGGCTCGCGGTGAAGGTGTCGACCATCTCCTGCTGCTGGTGGTAGACGCTCCTGAGACTGGGCAGCAGAACGAGCAGGGTGTCGCGCAGCGCGTCGCTGGCATCGATCTTCTCGATCGCCTCCTCGACCGCGCTGTCGATGCGGTTGAGCACGTAGGCCTCCTGGTCCTCCTCGAGTCCCAGGCGCAGGAAGTCCTGGTTGAGGTCCTGCAGCATGTCGCGCAGCAGCCGGTCGCTTTGTTCCTGGTTGCGGATCAGGTTGCGCGCGAAGTGGTAGACGCTCGAACGGATGCGGCCGAACGCGGCCAGCAGTTCGCGGCTCTGGCGCATCATCGCCTCTTCGGCGAACAGGTTCGCGATGCGCGTGTCGACCGCGGACAGCAGCAGCGGCAGCAGGTCCTTGGTGCGCCCGTAGCGCTGCATGTCGTGCACCGGCATGTTGCGTACCAGCAGGCTCAGATACTGGTAGTTGATGATGGTGCGGTTGCCGAAGTCGACGAAGCGCTGCGCGCGGTCGCTCATCAGCACCAGCTCCTTCTCCAGCGGGCGGATACCCTCGCCATCGACGAACCAGTTCTGTTCATCGTCCACGCATACCAGCAGGCAGCAGCTCAGCTCGAACACGCGGGTCACCTCGAACAGCGCGTCGGCGAGGTCGTCCAGCGAGTCGAGTGAGTGTGAGCGTTCGAGAAACTGCATCGCCGTCCCCAGCTCACTGGTGCCGGTCATCGCGATCATCGCGGTATGCTTGGCGGCCTCGTAGCGGTCGAGCAGGTCGGCGCGCTGCGCCTTGAAGCGCTGCAGTACGCCGATGCGGGCGACCAGGTTTTCGGCCTCGAACGGCTTGACCAGGTAGTCATCGGCGCCGACCTCGTAGCCCTGCATGCGCTCGCGCAGCGAGCTGTGCGACGACAGAAAGATCACGGGCACGTCGCGCGTGCGTCGGTCCTGGCGCAGCTGGGTGCACACGTCGTAGCCGTTCATGCCGGGCATCTCGACGTCGAGCAGGATCACGTCCGGCGGGTTCTCCAGCGCCGCGGCCAACCCCTCCTCGCCGGAATAGGCCGGACTGGGAACATAGCCCGCCGGTTCGAGCGCGCGGCGGATCATCTTCTGACTGACCTTGTCGTCGTCGATGGCGAGGATGGCGGCCTTGCTGGGCATCGCGGGCGGGTCTCCAGGGTCGTAAAGCCGGGGCGTCGCTGATTGTTGCTCTAGCGGCAAGCAGCGGCCGTTTCTTGATCGCCTGGCGCCGCCCCGGAGCGCGTGTCGCCAGGCGGCGGCCGGGTGCCGATCCGGGTTAAAATGCGGCGTTCAGCAGAGGGCAGTACCGTGCAGCAACGTGAAACGACAGGCATGACCGCCGGCGAGCGCCGCGCGACTTTCGGGCTGGCGAGCGTCTACGGCTTCCGTATGCTCGGCCTGTTCCTGATCCTGCCGGTGTTCGCGCTGTTCGCCGAGGGGCTCCCCGACGCGACGCCGTTCCTGACCGGGCTGGCCGTGGGCATCTACGGGCTCACCCAGGCGCTGCTGCAGGTCCCGTTCGGCCTGTTGTCGGACCGTGTCGGGCGCAAGCCGGTCATCCTCGGCGGGCTGTTGCTGTTCGCGATCGGCAGTGTCATCGCCGCGTCGTCGCACGACATCTGGCTGGTCATTCTCGGCCGCGCGATCCAGGGCAGCGGCGCGATCGCCGCCGCGGTCATGGCGCTGGCCGCCGACCTGACGCGCGAGGAAAACCGCACCAAGGCCATGGCCACCATCGGCCTGACCATCGGCGCCTCGTTCATGCTGGCGATGTTGATCGGCCCGATCCTGGCGCGCCTGATCGGCGTCAGCGGCATCTTCTGGCTGACCGCGCTGCTGGCGCTGGTCGGCATCGCACTGGTTGCGCTGGTCGTGCCGACGCCTCAGACCTCGCGCGTCCACCGCGATGCCGAGCCTGTCCCGGCCATGTTCCGGCGGGTGCTCAGCAATCCCGACCTGCTGCGGCTCGATTTCGGCATCTTCTCGCTGCACCTGATCCTGACTGCGCTGTTCCTCGCTGTGCCGCTGATCCTGCGCGATCTCGGTGTCGAGCCGGTGCGTCACACCATGGTCTACCTGCCCGTCATGATCGGCGCGGTGGTCGCGATGGTGCCGTTCGTGATCTACGCCGAACGCCACGCGCAGATGAAGCCGGTGTTCGTCGGCGCAGTCGGCCTGTTGCTGGTCGCGCAGATGACGCTCGGCGCGCTGAGTGGCCATTTCTGGGGTTTCGTCATCGCGTTGTGGCTGTTCTTCACCGCGTTCAACCTGCTCGAGGCGACCCTGCCGTCGCTGGTTTCCAAGGTGGCGCCGGTCGACGCCAAGGGCACCGCGATGGGGGTGTACTCCACGTCGCAGTTCGCCGGCGCGTTCTGCGGCGGTCTGGTCGGCGGCTGGGTGCACCAGCATTTCGGCCAGGCCGCGGTGTTCACGGCCGGTGCGCTGGTCGCGGCGGCCTGGCTGCTCGCGGCCAGCGGCATGACGCGGCCCGGGCGTTACACGAGCCGCCTGGTCGACATCGCCGCGCTGCGCTCGCAGGTCGACCTGGTCGAGCGTCTGCGTCAGGTGCCGGGCGTGGTCGAGGTGGTCGTGGTCGCCGACGAAGGCGTGGCCTACCTGAAGGTCGACCGCGACCTGCTCGACGACGGGGCCCTGGATGCAATCGTGGCGAGGCCGGCGTAGACTGGCGGGCCGAAAAAGACACGCGGCAGCGCATGGAGGCGGTGCCCGAAAGGAGGAAAAATGGCGAGCAGAGGCGTTAACAAGGTCATCCTGATCGGCAATCTCGGGCAGGACCCCGAGGTGCGGTACATGCCCAACGGCGGCGCGGTGTGCAACATCACCGTCGCGACGTCGGAAAGCTGGAAGGACAAGAACACCGGCGAGCAGCAGGAAAAGACCGAGTGGCATCGCGTGGTGATGTTCCGGCGTCTGGCCGAGATCGCCGGCGAGTACCTGAAGAAGGGCTCGAAGGTGTACCTGGAGGGGCGGCTGCAGACCCGCAAATGGCAGGACCAGCAGGGCCAGGACCGCTACACGACCGAGATCGTCGCCGACGAGATGCAGATGCTCGACAGCCGCGGCGGCAGCGCGGACTTCGCGCCGTCAGCGTCGCGCTCATCGTCTTCACAGGACGGCGGCCAGCCGCAGGCGGCGCCGGTCGACAGCGGTTTCGAGGACGATATCCCGTTCTGAGCCGAGCCGAATCCGGGCGGGTGCGTGGCCGGCGTCAACCGGTCAACGCGCTCCGCTGTGTCAGGCGGTGCCAGTCCGACACCAGCGAGGTCAGGCGCAGCCAGCCGGCCAGGTTGTTCTCGCGGTACCACGGCGCCATCCGGACCACCCCGTCGAGCAGATAGGTGCCGCTCCAGTTCGGCGTCAGCATGCGACGCAGGGCCTCGTGTTGTTGCGTGCCGACCCCGACGAACTCGAAATCCGCACCGTCGCTGCCCAGGCCGACCACGCGTGCATCCAGGTCGATGCGTTCGCCGCCGTCACCGCCGATGGTCAGGTGCACCACCTGGCCCACGGCCAGACCCTGGACACCGGTCGCGAACAGACCGTCGATGCAGATGTCGCGCGTCAGACATCGGCGCGGCGTGGCGCCGTCGCAATGCAGCACGTCGACCCCCAGACGAAACGATACCCGCTGACTCGGGCGAGTCTCCTGCATGACGCATGCCCTCTCGAGATGGCGCTGGATACGGCGAAGCCCCGTATGACAGATCAGTGTCGACAGCGGCGGGCGGAAGCTTAACGAGGGTTTTCCCTAGGTGACAAAACCCGGCCGCGCAGGGCCGGTTTCGTTCCCATCGGCCGCCGGGCACGTTACATTCCACGAGGTTTGTCGAGACCACCCGCGCACCGCCCATGCTCAGCCTGTTGATTGCGTTCTTCCTGGTCGCCATCGTGACCTCGTTCCTGTGCTCCCTGTGGGAGGCGGTGCTGCTCAGCATCACGCCGTCGTATGCCCAGATCGAGGTGCAGAAGGGCGGCGCGCTCGGCCACAGGCTGCAGGCGTTCAAGGAAAACATCGACCGGCCGCTGGCCGCGATCCTGACGTTGAATACGATTGCGCACACTGCGGGCGCGATCGGCGTCGGCGACCAGGCGGCCAAGATCTGGGCCGAGGCCAACCCGCTGATCACCAACCTGGTGGTGCCGGCATCGATGACGCTGGCGATCCTGGTCCTTTCCGAGCTGATCCCGAAGACCATCGGCGCCAACTACTGGCGCGAGCTGACGCCGTTCACGGCGCGTTCGCTGGCACTGATCATCCGCCTGCTGCTGCCGTTGGTCTGGTTCAGCCAGTTCGTCACCCGGGCGCTGAAGAAGGACGAGGTCGGCAGCGCCTTCACGCGCAGTGATTTTGTCGCGATGGCCGACATCGGGGCCCGCCACGGCGTGTTCGAGCAGCAGGAATCCGAGATCATCGCCAGCCTGCTGCGCTTCCGCGGCGTGCGTGCCCGCGATGTGATGACGCCGCGTACCGTGGTCGAGGCGGCACCGGTCTGCCAGAAGATCGCCGAGTTTGTCGACGCCGGCCGCAACCTGCGCTTCTCGCGCATCCCGCTGTACGAAGAGGGATCGCGCGACCACGTGGTCGGCTACCTGCTCAAGGACGAGGCGCTGGACCGCATGCTGGCCGGACGGGGCGACGACGAGCTGCGCACGCTGCGCCGCGACATCATCGCCGTCGAAGAGGACTACCCGATGGTCGAGCTGTTCAACCGCTTTCTCGGCTCGCGCGAGCAGATCGCGCTGGTGGTCGACAAGTTCGGCGGCATGGCCGGGATCGTGACGATGGAGGATGTCATCGAGACCCTGCTCGGCGTGGAGATCGTCGACGAGTCGGACCGCGCCAGCGACATGCAGGTGCTGGCGCGACGCAGCTGGGAGAGGCGGGCCAGGCGGGTCGGGCTAAACGTCGAGTCGGTGACATCCGCGGGCGAGGACCCGCCAGGGTAAGGTGCTGCATCCGCCGGCCGTCTGCCCGGGTGTTGTTCTCTTTCTCGGCACAGGCGTCGGCAGAAACTTCGTGGCCGGCGGACGCGCTACCTGGCCTGTACGAAGCAGTATCGATGCCAACTTGACAATATCTAGTTAAATCAACAGCTTGCCGTGTCAGGCGTGGCGCCGTCCCGTGCTGTTCGTAAAAAAGTTCTACATTTCATTGCTTTAGATCCCAAGCATCGTTCGCCGGCCAGAAGACGGCGGGGTGTGCCGGCCGGGATCAGCGCACGAGGCGGCGCCCGGTGCCGGCGGCGACCGGATGTTCGTCGCTGTCGGCAACGAATTGCATCAGTGCGGGGAAGAACTCGCTGAAGTCGGCGTGCAGTTGCGCGTAGTTGGACTCGAGTTCGGCGATCGCCAACCCGAGCTGGCTCGGCCGACGCAGACGGCCCTCGATACCGCGCAAGGCTGTGCGGATGCCCTCGATGTCGCGATAGCTGACGAGCAGATCGGTGCCGATCATGTACGCGGTGCTGCGCTGCATACGCGGCGGGAAGCCTTGCTGGTGGAGCGACATCACGTGGTACACGCGGCGTGCGAAATGGTCGAGCGGTACTGGCGAGTAGGCCGCCCAGTCGCAGGCCAGGAAGTGGTCGTAGAACACGTCGATCAGGATGCCGGCGTAACGGCGGTAGGGTGCGCCGATGCGCCGCCGGCTGCGCAACACCGTGTCATGCGCGTCGGTGAACGAATCGATCCGCCTGTGCAGCCGGATCGCTTCGCGTACCCGGTAGGGGTGTTCATCGCCGATGCCGCCTTTGACGAAATCGCCCATCAGGCTGCCGATCAGCGACTCGGGATGGGCGTCTGACAGGTACAGGTGGGCGAGATAGTTCACGCGGCCGGTGTTCCTCTCCAGGGCGGCGACGGTTGCACGCTGCGGGCCGGCGTGTCCGGTGCGGCGGGACCGTCGTCGCGGTCGATAATGTGCTTCGGAATATCGCTATCGGCCCCCGCCGCCCGATCTGCAGAAATGTCCGGGGCGGCACATGCCGCCCCGGGCCGGTGCCGGGAACCGGGCGCGTCGGCTGCTCAGCGCCCGCCCACCGTGCCGTCGCGGCGCTTGTCGGCGCCCCCCAGCAGGCCATGGTCGGTCACCTGGATCACCGACAGGCCGCTGCCCTCGCCGGCGAGCGGCGCGACCACGTAGCCGCGTGCCTGCAGGGCCTGGACCAGCGCATCACGATCGAAGTCGGTGGTGATGCCGGGTATCGGCACCTCGACCTCGGTGCTGCTCGTGTTGCGGTTCAGGAAATGGGGGATATCGATCGCCTCCTGCGGGTCCAGGCCGAAATCGAGCATGTTGATCAGCGACTGGGCGGTGAAGCCGATGATGCGCGAACCGCCGGGGGAGCCGGTCAGGTGCGACAGCTCGCCGTCCGCATTGAACACGATGGTCGGCGACATGGAACTGCGCGGGCGCTTGCCCGGCTGCACGCGGTTGGCGATCGGCGTGCCCGTCGAATCGGTCGGGGCGAACGCAAAGTCCGTCAGCTCGTTGTTGAGCAGGAAGCCGTGCACCATGAGGCCACTGCCGAAGAAGCTCTCGACGGTCGTGGTCATCGACAGTGCATTGCCCCAGCGGTCGACAATCGACACGTGACTGGTGCCGTGCTCGATCGATGCCGGCTGTGGCGCCGACGGATCGAAATCGTCGGGCGGCATGCCGGGGCTGGCGGCGCCCATGTCGTCGGACGTGATCAGCGCGGCGCGGCTGGCCAGGTACGCCGGATCCAGCATGCCCTCGGCCGGGACGGTCACGAAGTCCGGGTCACCCACGTAGAGGTTGCGGTCGGCGAAGGCGAGACGACCGGCCTGGGCGAACAGGTGCACGGTCTCGACATCCAGCGGCCCCAGTGCTCCCAGGTCGAAGTTGTCGAGGATGCCGAGCATCTGCCCGACCGCCAGCGCGCCCGACGACGGCGGCCCCATGCCGCAGATCTCGTGCGCCCCGCGGTACCACAGGCATACCGGCGGCCGTTCCACGACCTCGTAGTCGGCAAGGTCCTGCAGGGTCATGACGGCGTCGCCGCTCGGGTTGCGATCGGCCTGCACCGCGTCGACCATGGCCTCGGCAATGGGACCGGTGTAGAAGGCGTCCGCGCCGTGCCGCGCAATCGCCTTGAGGGTGCGTGCGTAGGCCCGGTTGCGCACGGTGTCGCCGGCCGGCTTGGCGGTGCAGTCCGGATTGGCGAAATAGGCGAACGCGTTCGAGTCGCGGAAGTACAGGCGATCGTCACAGGACGGGTTCAGGGCGAGCAACTGGGCGACCTGGCGTTCCGTGCGCTCGCTCCGCGCATAGCCCTTCTGCGCCAGCCGGATGGCCGGCTCGAACAGGCGGTGCCACGGCAGGCGGCCGAAGTGTTCGTGCGCGTATTCCATCATCCGCGGCACCCCGGGTACGCCGACCGACAGGCCGCTCTGCCAGGCATCGGAGAATGCCAGGGTCTGTGCGCCCACCATGAAGCGCTGCTCGGTGGCTGCCGCCGGCGCCTTTTCGCGGGCGTCTATGGTCGTCAGCTTGCCGGACGCGGCGTCGTAATAGACGATGAAGGCACCGCCGCCGAGCCCGGTGGCCTGCGGCTCGACCAGGCCGAGCACCGTCTGTACCGCGACCATCGCATCCGCGGCCGTACCACCGTTCTTGAGGATCTGTGCACCCGCCGCCGTAGCCAGCGGGTGCGCGGTCACCACCATCTCGCGTTTCGTGCGGACGGCCCCGGAGGCCGGTTGGTCTTGATGGTCCTTGTGATGTTTATGGCCCGCGTGGTGCTTCTGGTCCTTGGCCAGGAGGGGTGGGGTGACAACGAGCAGGGCGACGACAAAAAAGCTGATTAACCGGTTTCGCATGGCGAGACCTCCCTTCTGCGTACTTCCAGCGATTGTGTTGGAGCGTGGGGGAGCAGATGCAGCCGGCCCCCGCAGCCGGGTGGCCGGGGCGAGGGGACCCGTGAGATCCCGTTCAGCCCGGTGACCCGGGACGCCGTTGGGTACTGCGGTTCGGGTCCGCACTTCGTCAGACCGCGAGAAAGAGCATAGATGAGAATGCGCGACTTCATTCCGTCGCGGGCCGGTCGGGCATGCCATCGTGACCGGCGGCCTGCGCGTGTCGACGCCGAGCGCAGCTCAGGGCAACCGCCTCGTCCGCCTGTGCGGTAAGGCGACCGCCAACAATCGGTCTTCCGTATCCACGCGTCGGTGGGGATCCGGACGAATCAAACCCATCGATTCCCACACGTACGGGAACGACGAACCGATAGACAAGCCTCCCAAGCGGCGCCCGGAACGACCTGCGCCGGGATCAGCCCTGCCGACCCGCGGCCTGGTGCAGTCGAATCAGGTCGTCGATGGACAGGGTCTCGCTGCGGCATCCCGGATCGATGCCGAGGGCGCTGATGCGGTCGGCGTCGACAAGCTCCTTCAGATTGTTGCGCAAGGTCTTGCGCCGATGCGCGAAGGCCCGCGCAACGAACGCTCCAAAGGCAGCGATCTCCGCGCTGTCGAGCCGGATGTGCGCCAGCGGACGCAGACGCACGACACTCGAAACGACCTTCGGCGGCGGGTCGAACGACGCCGGGCCGATGTCGAACAAAGGGGTCACCTCGCACATGAGCTGCAGCATCACCGACAGTCGGCCGTAGGCCTTGGTGCCGGGCGTGGCGGCCATACGGTCGACGACCTCCTTCTGCAGCATGAAGTGCATGTCGTCGATCACGTCCGCGTGTTCGAGCAGATGAAACAGCAGCGGTGTCGAGATGTTGTAGGGCAGGTTGCCGACCAGGCGCAGCGGCCGCCCGTCATCGGCGAGCGAACGGAAATCGAACGTCAATGCATCCGCGCTGTGCAGACGCAAGGTGCCCAACGGCGCGCACTTGTGTCGCAACGGTTCGAGCAGGTCGCGGTCGAGTTCGATCGCATCCAGTTCGCCGGCGCGCTGCAGCAGGCCTCGTGTCAATGCGCCCTGGCCCGGACCGATCTCGACCAGGTGCTGACCCGGTTGCGGGTCGACATGCACGAGGATGCGTTCGATGACCGACTGATCGTGCAGGAAGTTCTGGCCGAACCTTTTCCTGGGACGGTGGATCAAGGGGATAACCTACGAATAATTCGATAATTCAGACGATTATGAATGGTCTGAAACAGTATGCCCACGGGGATCAGCGAGTTAGGTGATCGCGGGGAGAGATTCGAACTCTCTTCGATTTTCGCGGCGGTCGGAATCACCGCTAGCTGCCAGAGAACAGATCGAGGCAGCTGGCTCCCAAGTTTTCCAGAACCTTCTTTTCGACCCAGCCATGAGCGCTGTTCTCAACGCCCTGCTGATAGGCCCACCTGGCAACCGAGATAGAGGTGTTCAGATCGGTGACGAAGCCGGACTGCTGCATTGTGCTGACGAAGTCATCTCCCAGGGAGGCATTACGATCAAGCCAGTGCTCGACATGACGCTCAGCAGCCAGAATGTCCCGCTTGGCGTTGTTGCACGACCGGTGGGCCAGGACGAAGTTATGTGCGGTGTCCCTTGGATATCGAGCCCAGGCGATGAAATGGTCGACCTCAGCTGACTCGCGACGGAGTAGGCCGCTACAGTAGAAGCAACGGTCATTCTGCAATGGCCGGAGAACATCCGCGACCACTGACAGCGACTGTCGGCTCGCTCCAAACATGAACGATTCCAGGTCATCCGTCACGCCAATGACCGTTGCATTGAGCTTGTTGCTCTTCACATGGTCAATCCACCCAGCCTTAGCCAGTTGGTGAATGAGCCCGTAGTAACGGCGGAGGCAGAACATGACGCCAGGCTTGAGTACCAGGGACTTTCTTGACTGCGGTGGGTCGAACAGAAACGGGTCTGTGCTACCGCCGACGTTCTGCAGGTAGCGGACAGGCTGGTCACGGATGACCCGAGCTACCTCTGAAAGGACCTCGGGCCAGATCCGGGTCTGGATTGCGCGCGGTAGGGTTTGGATCGCGCTGTCACTAAAGCGCTTGACTTGATTGAGTACCGCCGCCTGAGCACCTTTGTTCTGGGCCAATATGTCGGATTGCGATCCAGGCAGCCCGGATTGATAGGGGCGACGCATCGGCCAATAGAGCGCGATGAACTGCTCAGCTATCTGTTTCATGTCCAATGCCAATGGCTCGCCGGTATCTCTTCCGAGCTCTACAGCGAGATCTGATAGGGCAATGAGGAGTGCGAACTTGTAGGTGGCGGTGAACTCGCCCTCAGTGAAGATCCGCTGAATCTTTGCCAGGAACTCGATCTGCTGATCCGCAGTCGGTAGCGCCGAATTGCTCATCGCTTAGACCAGTAGTCCGCCTTTTCAGGGAAGATCCAGCGGACCCCGCCCCGTGGATCCGTCTGATCGCCTTCGTATCGCGGAATCAGATGAATATGCAGGTGCGGTACGGTTTGGCCTGCTGTGGCGCCGTCATTGATGCCAATGTTGTAACCGTTGGGCTTAAGGCTTTGATCCAGTTCTGCCTTCGCCGTGTCCAGCATTGCCAGAAGGCTCGAGCGTTCCTCGCTCGTTGTTTCGAAGAACGACTGCACGTGGCGGCGGGGGAGGATCAGAGTGTGGCCTTTTGAAACTGGAAAGCCGTCGCGAATCACTATGCTGAGTTCGTCTTCAAGTATCAGTCGGTCTGCCGCCAAGCGGCAAAAAGGGCACATCTCATCAGTAGTACTTTCGCTCGCCATTACAGGATCAAGTCGTCACAGTTATCATCGGGTATCGCAAGTTATCATCAATGAGTGGCAGCCGTTAGAAGTGTCCGATTTTACTGAAGAAATTACTGACCTGCCGACGCTGGAAAGGACCATCGATGTGATGGCTGCGGTTGTCGAGAAGGATGGGCGTTACCTGATCTGCCGCCGTCCTGAGCACAAGCGCCATGGCGGCCTATGGGAGTTCCCAGGCGGCAAAGTTCACGATGGAGAAGATTACGAGCAGGCCACGCGGCGGGAATTGGCCGAGGAGCTCGAAGTTGAGCTCAGTCGATTCGAAGGTGTGTTAAATACTGTTCGCGATCCTGGATCGCCCTTTCGGATCGTATTCGCGCGTGTGAGTATTGTCGGCGAACCAGTGCTTATGGAGCATACGGAAATGGCCTGGTGTTCCGCAGAGAAATTAGCCTTGTATGACCTTGCCCCCAGCGACAGGTGTTTCGTGAAATCCTACTTTGGCGTCCCCCTCGATGACCTTTGAAGTTGGCCGAGTTTACAACCGCAAATCAGAAATCCATGAGGTTTACGGTGGGCAGCGACAGGGCGGTATCAGCACGCCTACCAACCAGCCGATGATATTCCTGTTTACTAGTGAAGCGGGTGAAGGGTACGGCTATGAGGACCGATTTCACGAAGACGGGACGTTTTGGTACACAGGCGAGGGGCAGGTCGGTGATATGGAAATGGTGCGCGGGAACGCAGCAGTTCGCGACCATGCCAGCAGCGGTAAGACCCTTTGCTTGTTTGAGTACGTGAAAAAGGGATACGTTCGATTTATCTCTGAGGCAACGTATATCGGCCATCATTATGAGCAGAGGCCGGACAGGGATGGCCAGTTCCGCCAAGCGGTTATCTTCGAGTTGGACCTGAGTGTCGAAGGCTCTGCGCCAATCGCAGCTCAGGGTGTTAGTACATCGGTCGTCGCGACTCAGAGAGAGTTATGGAAGAAGCCACTGTCTGAGCTTCGGCAATTGGCCACATTACAGTCAGAATCAGCCACCAAGGTAAACGAACGACGGTTAGCAGTTCGGCTCAGAAGCGAAGCTGTGAAGACCTATGTCTTGCGACGAGCGAACGGTTACTGCGAGTGTTGCGGGAAGCCTGCTCCGTTTCAAAGAAAGTCTGATCATCGTTTTTACCTCGAGCCACACCATGTTCATCGAATGGCTGATGGAGGCCCCGACCATCCCACGTTTGTCGCTGCAGTCTGTCCGAATTGCCATAGAGAAGTGCACTACGGGGAGCACGGCGACGAAATGAACCAGCGGTTGGCGGAGAAAATTGCAGCAATCGAACGTACTTTGTAGGTGCCGCGCTAACTGAAAGAAGAAACCTGCATCTACCACTACTCGGAGCATTTTTTTTGCCGCCGCGTTCCTTGTTTGGGGTGTATTGGGCTGCCTCGAAGCGGCCAGCATTCTCGTGGAATGTTCCGTTGGCGATCCCAGTAGCAGCCGCGGCAGCTCTACTGGAACTAGGCACTATCCAATCGCATCATTATGCGTATAATCAACAAGTTATGCGCTATTAGGCGCGATTATAAAGATCGCTTCAATACACAGAGGAGCTAAAGGTGGGTGGAGCTGCGAGGAGTCTCTCCAGGGAGCCGCGGTACAAACTGAACGCGGTCTGTCCGTATTACACGATGTTTCCCCTGGAATTCCCGCTCACCATTCTGAGGCAAGCGCCCAAAGGCCTGGTGGTTTTCGATCCATTCTGCGGCCGTGGAACAACGAACTTCGCTGCTCAAACCCTGGGAATTAAGTCTTACGGCTACGATTCATCCCCAATTGCGGTTGCGATCGCCAAAGCTAAGCTCGCCAAGACAAGCGCTTCCGAAGTGCTGTCACTGATGGAAGAGATTCTCGAAACTGATATTGATCCAGAAGTCCCACAAAGCGAATTTTGGGCCTGGGCGTTCCATACAGAAACATTGAGGGCCATCAGCAAGCTTAGACAAGGATTGATGGATTCGCCTGAAAGCGACGCATCGATCATGCTTCGCGCGATCGTGATGGGGTGCCTGCACGGCCCGCTGAACAAAGTCGTTACGAACCCCTCGTATTTCTCAAACCAGATGCCGAGGACGTTTGCATCTAAACCCGACTATTCGGTGCGGTATTGGAAATGCAAGAAACTGAAGCCCCGTCAGATTGATGTGCGCATTCCGATTAGGAAGAAAGTAGCCCTGGTCTTGGGGGGTTCGAACGATTCTTTATCCAAATTTCGAAATATTCAGTGCGCCGATAGCCGGCAGTATTCGAACTATCGAAGCATCAAAGAACCTATTGACCTTGTGATTACATCGCCGCCGTATTATGGAATGCGGACTTACGTGCAAGATCAGTGGCTGCGCTATTGGTTTATTGGCGGACCCCCTTCAGTAGCTTACGAAGCGACGGATCAGGTCGCACATCTATCGCCCGCCGACTTTTCGGTGTCGCTCTGTCGTGTATGGGACAACATTTACAACAAAGCATCGGAACAGGTACGCATGGTGATTCGCTTCGGTGGTCTTTCCTCTCGAAGAGCGGACTACGATGAGATTTTCAGGGACTCACTAGAACAGTCAGCTGCAGACTGGTACGTGTACTACAGCAGAAACGCGGGGAGCGCGTCGAAAGGAAGACGCCAGGCAGATGTGATGGGCGGACGCACAACCACTCGTGCAATTGAGGAAAGGGATTACTTCATCAGGCTATATTCGTAATGATTGACCCCGAGAGCCACAAGAAACTCAGCGAAGAAATTTCAAGGCGCATCATGGAGGATCGCGGCCTTTTGGACGATATTCGATCTGAAATACGCCCTCTCCGCGACCAAGTTCGCCGCATCCAGCCAAGGACTGCCACCTCGATTTCCCTTGTCGGAACAGATGGTGGCAACAACAAGATCGAGTACGACCCCTTCCTGATTCAGCTGATTCGCGTTGTTGACTCCAGTAACAACGAATACTGCCTGGAAGCTGTTTCAACCTCTTCCAAGATTCGAGAGTTGAACACCCGACACCTTGATAACGGCAAAGCCATCACAGCTCTTGGGGAGCTGATGGAGTTCCTGGGTGTGGATAGCCTTCACAAGCTCAGCCCGATGATCAGAACGAATGAAGGGAAGGACTTGGCCAGCCCCAGTTGGGTCCAGGTGTATCGCGAGATCACGGAATGGGCAATTCTGTTCAATATCATCCGTACAAAGGAGTTCGGCTCCGACACGCTGGTCGTCTTTGACGGGCTTTTACGCAGCAAAGTCTTTTCGAAAGAGTACTTCCGCGACCTGCTCAAAGGCATTCAAGATGCCATTGAAGAACACCGTAGGAAATCTCGCCGTCGCATCTACCTTGTGGGTTTGGCAAAACACAGCAAGGTGCTTTCCCGTTACCGGCTCGCGATGCAGCTTGAGAACGTCATGAACGCCCCGCATCCATGCTATGTCGAAATTCCGAGAGACATCGAAGGCAAAGCATATGCGTGGCAAGAGTACGCACGGGGAGACGACATGGATTTCGAAGGAACAGAAGCCAATAAGTTCGTAGGCGGAAAAATGTTCTTTGTGAAGTTTGGCAAGAGCTCCCACGACCCCGTATGGCCGGTAGACATCTTCGTGCCGCAGGTGGCCGAAGCCCAAGCGACGATGGGTTACCTGCTGGCGGATGCAGAAAACGGCTTTCCCGTGCCTTTCTATCCGCTCTGTCTGCAGAAAGCTCACGAGAATGCCGCACTGGTCGACTTCGATTTTGATGTGCTGCAAGACGAAATATTCGATGGCATCCGCAAGCTGCTCGGAGAGAACAGCACGGCACTGGATATTGCCCGGTTCCAGGACTCCGATCCTGCTCAACGCCGGTATTAATGGAGAGGTAAAAGGATGGCTGGACTGAGGCTCTTTCCAAGAAACAAAGTGATAGGCGTATTTCGTGGATTTTCAGAGGGTGGATTGGAGTTCCACGCTGATCTCGTGTTGCCTTACAGATCGGAATTCCAGAGTATCCCGATGCACGGGCAATTTCTCCTGGTCCAGCTAGAAACAGAAGATGAGGCGGTGTTGGGGCGCATCATTTCGTTGTCTTCAGCAGGCAAGCTATCGAGTGGTGTTGGTGAAGAATTCAATGTCCGCGCTATGCAAGAAGAACGCCCGATACCTGAAGACTTGAGGGAGAAGTATCTCAAGTACAAAGTTGATATTCGCGTTCTAGGTGTGTTGCGTCAGAACAGTGACGACCTGTTTTTTCTGCCTTCTCATCGCAGGTTGCCTCACGTAGGTAGTCCAGTCGCTTTCTTAGATGATGAGGTTCTTAGGGAAATCGTTGGGCACAACCAGGATGCTGAGGCAATTGGACATTTTGCTTTAGGTGAGTATGTCTACTGTGATACTAGCCCCCACGCCTGGGTCGAGCCGGGTATGCAGATCAAAGCTCCCGAGGTACAAGTCAAGTTCCCGATTCACCATTTGGTATCTCGCCGATCGTTCATTTTTGCTCGAGCGGGATTCGGTAAGTCGAACCTCAACAAGTTGCTGTTTTCCGAGCTGTACCGAGAAACTCCTACCGTAGAGAAGCGACAAGGTGTTTTGGCGCCGGTAGGTACGCTTTTGTTTGATCCGGACGGTGAATACTTTTGGCCCGACGACAAGGGCCGGCCGGGTTTGTGTGACGTCCCGCATCTCGAAGACAAACTGGTCGTCTTCACGAATCGGCATAATCCAAGCGCGTATTACCAGTCATTTGTTGCGGGTGGCATCCGTCTAGACATCAGAAGGCTCCGGCCAGCAGATGTGATTTCAATCGCGATAAGCCCCGAAAAACAGGACCAGCAGAACGTGGCCAAGTTGCGCGGGCTGCCGATGGATGGGTGGTCTCGCCTAGTCGACTTGATCCACCAGGATGGGAACCGAGCAGACGAAAATCAAGTAGCAGAAATCATCCACGTGCAGGAAGGATCGGTGGAAGCGATTGCAGCGCGCAGTCACATGACAACCATCGTGAGAATGCTCCACGACCCGAGCAGCACATTGCTGGATAAGCTGCTCGAGTCATTAAGCGCGGGCAAACTGTGCGTAGTAGATGTGTCCCAGATGCGTGGCAATCAGGGATTGATATTGAGCGGAATTCTCTTGCGTAAGATTTTCGACCATAACCAAGAACAATTCACTGAAGCGAATCCAAAGACGATTCCGACGATCGCCGTCGTGGAAGAAGCACAAAGTGTTCTGAATGAGCGGGCATCTGGATCGGGTCCATACATTGAATGGGTCAAGGAAGGGCGCAAGTACGACCTGGGTGCAGTCCTCATTACACAACAACCGGGCAGCATACCGAACGAAATACTGAGCCAAGGCGACAATTGGTTCGTTTTTCATTTGTTGTCGGCTAGCGACTTGCAGAACATCAAAAGTGCGAATGCGCATTTCAGCTCAGACATTCTAAGCGGGCTCCTGAATGAGCCTATACCTGGGCAGGGGGTTTTCTGGAGTTCGGCTACAAAGAAGCCGTATCCGGTTGGTGTGCGCGTGCTTTCATTCGAAAAGAAGTACGAGATGTCTGATCGCAATTACAACATGGCTGCTGCGAGAACGTTTGCCGCTGGCATAAAGCAATCACATCAGATTAAGCCAGACCCAAAGACGGGTGAGATAGATCCACTGAAATTATTCCACCTTAAAGCCGTAGAGCGGCTTCAGAATGATCAGGGCCTTCGTGATCGTTTGACTGGAGAAGGCGTGCCTTGGGGAGAACTCAACAAGATCATGGAGCAGTGCATCCCTGAGGTGATCACGGAAGATGCGCAAGACCTGGCTTATAGGGCGGTTCGGCCGGCACTAGACGAAGCATTTGGACCGCAGAACCAGTATTGGGAGACGTTTAAGCATCCCGACACCGGTAAGACCTGGGTTCGCCTGAAATAGCCTGCTAGCTCCCAATGCACACGTGCTGCCCCAGTGACTTTGAGCTCAATCAGACCGTCGCCTGAAGAAGCTTTCGCCCCATGATTCGCTTCGAAACAGAACGAGATGGTCCGGATCTGTACCTGGTCTACACGCCTGAGCTAAATACGGGTGGATGGTTGCGTCACCAACTCGAAGAAACAGGTGAGGCAAGCATCAGCGCACGTGTTTTTCACGTGACATTGCAGCGACTTGTCGACCGCGATCAGAAAGTCGAAGGCTATGACGAGGAGGAGTTTGTCTTCCGAATTGGTGTCGTGTCTGCTGGCTACTATTGCATCGACCGTGACGTCTTGGGGATCAATTTCGACTTGGCCATCCATGTGTCGATCCACCTGGAGCGGAAGATCTTTAGCGCTGAGCGGAACATATCGATCTTCCGACGCCTTAATGACTTTGACCTTGAGTCACTGACGATCGGTGGCGATGCCGATGGGGCGCTACCTGAAGAGGTGTTTGGGAAACTCCTGAGAAAGTTCCCAAATTCCTATGAGCTGGACCGTTACGCCAAGGCGCGGATTTCTTCGATCATTCGCAACCACCTCCCCATAGAACAAGACTTTCAGGTCGAATACGAAAGCTATCTCAACAAGAAGGAATCCCACAAAGGTAGCCAGCCATTAGAAGTACTCGCTCCTTATGAGTCAGAGAAGTTCGGTGAGCTTGTGGAAAAGATGGAGCGAATGCTGGCGCATTCTTCGTCTTACACTGAGAAGCAATGGCAGGATGAAATCCTGCAAATCATCCTTCTCCTGTTTCCGCGTTATATCCGTGCCTTTAAAGAAGGGCCGGTCAATGACAGCTGGGCCAACAAGAGCCGCCGGGTCGATTTCCTTTTAGTCGATGCCTCCGGCTTCATCGACGTCATTGAAATCAAGAAGCCTTCAGACCAGCACTTGGTCACCTCGAATCGCTACCGCGATAACCACGTCCCTCTGCGTGAGTTGGGTGGCACGATCATGCAAGTGGAGAAGTATCTCTACCATTTCAACCGCTGGGGACAAAAGGGTGAGGAAAAGCTCGGGAATGACTATGCCTCTGAGCTCCCCGCAGGTCTTGAAATCAAAATCGTAAACCCCAGTGGGCTTATCATCATGGGCCGAGACAAAGGCCTCACCGATGAACAAAAGAACGACTTCGAGGTCATCCGCCGCAAATACCGCAACATCCTGGATATTGTCACCTACGATGATCTCCTCCGCCGTTTAGAAGTCATTCGTGATCACTTCCAATCACGAGTGGTGTCCTAAAAGCGAGCCCAAAAAAACTACTGGGTCGATCTGTTGTCGCGGTGGTGGCGGGGGCAATGCCGGTCAAACGAGATTTTAGTCCGCTTCTCGCTTCGAATGGGCTTTGTAAATTGTGTCGCATATGACGCCATGGCGCTAGAAGAAGCTGAACAATGAAAATACCCGACTATCTTCAAGAGATGCAGCATGCAGTAGAAACTGTTATCGGTGAGATCAGCCGAGAACATCAGATCGTTGCTGACCTCCAGGCAGAACTAGCACCGTTGAATGCAGCAACAGAAGATGGCTACAGTCGCGCAGAGTTCCTTGCTCGGAATCCAGATTTAGACGATGAGGGGTTGGGCACAGCAATTTACTGGGACACCTACTTTGGCGTCGACAAGCAACGCTTCCATAAGGCGTATGAACTTGAGGAAGCCACGCAAAAATTGAACGCACACAGGCTGTCTGTAGCGGCACTAGCGGGTAGTTTGCTGCAATACGCAAGACAAGGGATCGCGCTCCAATACGGGAACGAACGAGCAGGTTGTCCCGACGGACGAATAGTTGCCGGCATGTCTCTGCACGAAGTGATCTGGCAGGGACGGAATCAAGCAATACATTGGGAAGAGGGAGGCTTTCGAAAGCCGGTCATTCAATGCTTCGAACGATTAGCGGAGCAGGTTGGTCCAGTATTTGACGAGTACACGGATAGGAATATGGCGTATGAAGTAATAGAGGTTCTCGGGTGGAAGTCCTTTGATAACTTCGCTACGGATCTGTTGCTGCTCGCCGCATAATGCCATGTACGAGCGGCAGTGCTGTGGGAAACTCAATCGAAATTATCAATACTCACCGACACGCATGATCGTCAGCACTCGGACTGTAACTGACGGATCGGCCGGATCAGGTGAGTGGTATTCAAGGTCCAGGTCGTAGTAGTCGATCTTCCAGTAGAAGTCCTGGCCGTCGACCGTGAATCGTCCCATATCGTGCTCGCCATACGGGTCGATGTCTTCGTTGAACTGGTCGACGTTACCCCGAAATTGAGTAG
>JAGRGY010000032.1:26020-26289 GCA_020445255.1 Gammaproteobacteria bacterium | reverse complement strand
AACGCCAAAGCTCAGCTGCGGCGGCGAAGCCGACGTCAAGCTGTAGCGACTTGTTATGTGTGCTACGGAGTGCGGAAACACCGCCCACGCTACGGAGCGGCCTTTGCGAGGCCAAATTTTCCCTCAACCTGAAAAGACCAACGCCAACTGCGGGATACACCGCCATTCGAAACGCCTCCTTGGCAAAGCCTAACCTGCTCTCTGCCACACACGCTTTTGCGAACCACCAAAGGGAACGTTGCATCACCCTTTTTCCGCCATCAGGCGGC
>JAGRGY010000032.1:24617-25957 GCA_020445255.1 Gammaproteobacteria bacterium | reverse complement strand
CTTACCGCTGCGAAGCACATAACGCTCTGGTAACGGGCGTGCAGCTTGCTGCACGTCCCAGCGAATGCCAATGAGCGAGTTGACCAACTTGTTAAGTGCTTTCAGTCCATCCAGGATTCAGGCGTAGAGATATCTTCGGGCATCCATGGATATCGATGAGATCCGGCCACTACATCTGTGTTACCTGCAAGTTGCCCCCAGTATTCATCAGGATGTTCTGAAAGATAGGCCTGCTCCAGGTTGCCATACTGGAAATGCCATCTCCCTTCTTTCCCATCGGTTGCTTGCCAAATTGCCGTTGTTCGAGCTGTTTCTACAATTTTTCCTCGCGCCAAATTATCCTTCTGTAAGAGTTCGCATTCTTCGGCTACCAAAGCTAATGTATCTCTAATTTCGGCGCTAATAATCTCGTGATTGTCGATTAGGATATCTTTACGGAATACTAATCGAATATCTTTTTCAATTTCCATTTCGAAGTCATCGGAAAGAGTTGGATAGTTAGTATATTCGCTGATATATGTAAGATTTTTCGATAAGTTAGGCCGTTCGTTCAATATTTTCGGCGTATTTAATTTAACCATTGAATAAGAAAAGAAATCGCCACCATATGACCTTTTCTCAAGCGTAGGGACGGCAAACTTGAGTACGATACAAACCCATTCCTCGTTCTTGCTGTAGTAAGGAATCGTATTAATATTCTCGGTTCCTAGCGTACTAACTGACCGATACCAATCGTCATCTGTATTTGTCGGGACGCGGATGGTTTGATTGAAAACGCTTTTCAAGCATTCCTCGACTCCCAGTAGAGTATGCCTAGAATTTTGCTTTATCAGTTCGATGTCCTCTGCCTTGATCGGTCGAAAGTGTGCGAGAGAGTTTCGGATGCTACCGATTTCCAAAAGCTTGTTTTTAATAATTTCCTTATTACCTCGAAAATGACTTCGAAACTTTGGCCAATAAGATTCGTTTACGATAAGCTCTACTAATTCACCGCTCGTAAGATGCATCAGCGGAGCCAGTATATCGAACCCAAGATAACCAAAGTTGTCGGCGTGGCTTATTCGTTTATTAGCGATCTGCGCAATTGATGTTTGCTCGCCGTCGCCAATAGCAAAACTGCATCTCGACCATTGCTCTTGAAATTCATTCTTCAAGATCGAAAACACGAACACCCTTAAAGAGTTCTCGAAACGAAAAAGAATATTGAGCGCCTCGTAGTAGTGAGGGTGCAGCCATCGTTTCGGAACGATCAGATGGCCTTGATCATCGAGTGTTGAAGGTTTCCAATCCATTCGTGCTCCTTGGTTTCTATGCACTTAACGCCCAGGTAAGCGGCGCTC
>JAGRGY010000032.1:0-24538 GCA_020445255.1 Gammaproteobacteria bacterium | reverse complement strand
CGAACGGCTTGACCGAATTGTTAGGTTTTTTCACCAATGAACGTGACCAATAGAGTGTGCTTTGAAATGAACCGGTATTCAGGAACGGGAATGTTCTTTTCTTCGATTCCGTACCCTGCATATACCCGCCCAGCCTTATCGTAGATCTCCCCCTCTGACCGGTTGACGAACCCGCCAAACCAGTTCGGATTGCGCGAGTAGCCAAATGCATTTAGATCACCCGGCACATACTCGACCGAATAGGGTAAACGCTCGGCGCGGGTGTAAGCGACGAAGTACTCGGGGTTCACGGAACGGAAAAGATTTTTTGCCTCCGCTGGCTGACGGCTTCGTTCAGACTTTGGATCCTTCAGAGGATCCGATAGGCTGTTCAAGTTTTCGAGGTCTTCGGCTGTCCTGCGGAGCACCATGATTCGGTGCTTGCTTGGGCTAGAGTAGAACGCAATATCTCCTGGTGCCAAATCAGAAACATCGACCTGAAGTACGAAATCGCTTCGCGACATACTTGGCTTTAGCGCGGCCAGAAGAACCCAGGACGCTCCAGCGACCACAATCACTAGAGACAACGCCATTAGGGTCTTGTAACGCGCGCGGACGTCCATATTCGAAAACCTAACATTCGATTATCTGGCGTGCGCCAGAATCACATTATGCGGATGGCGCTGATATTGCGTTATGCGGAGAGTTTAGCCGACGCAGTGGTAGGCATCGCCCGGCTACCCGAAGGATCGCTGGGAGTCGGGAACAGACTTGACCAATGTGCCCCCCAGCACTTGCAGCGAAGGTCGCCTACCACCCGTTACAACCTCGACGGGTCTTCTCTGACGAAGCACGTCATCTACTCGGGCTGCCGATTCCGTTCGGTAATGCTCACAGGGTCTTCAGGTATTCCACCAGCTGCCAGCGCTGCGCGTCGTCGAGGTCATCGGCAAAGGCATGTCCCTGTGCCGAATTCGCGCGTTGGCGGGTGTCGTGCAGCGTACCGGCGTGCTCGGCCTCGGCGCCCGCGGTGACATACCCGACCTTGACCGGGTCATACAGGTTGTAGCCGCGGTAGAAGCTCGTCGGGCGCTGTTCCGGCGGTAGGAGCAGGTCGTACAGCGTCGGCACCGAACCGTTGTGCAGGTAGGGTGCGCGGAGCCAGATGCCGTCGAGGAACTGTGCGACATAGCCGGTCAACGGTTCCTCGACCAGGCCTGTGCGTTCGATACCCATGTCTTCGACCACGCCGTTGGCCTCTTTCGCCGCGCGCTCGTTCCAGGTATGAATCCGCTCGCGGTCGGTACCAATCTCGGCGATTGGCACCACGGAACCGGTACGTTCGCTGGCATGACAGCGCGCGCAATGGCTCGCGAACAACGCCGCGCCGGCCTCGGCCCTGTCGGAATCGACGGCAAACGGATATCCGGGTGCCTGCCGGTTCGACAGGTAGCTGTGCAGCCAGTCGATATGGCCGAGGAAGTCGTCCTTGTCCTTCGGTTCGGCGCCCATCAGGCCGAGCGCCGAATCGATGATGACCGAGTAGGCGTCGTGGCTGTCGCCGGCGAAGTTCATCCGGTTACCTGCCTCTGGCCGGTATTTCTTCAGGTTCCATACCGACGGCATGTCGGTCGGCCCGAAGCTGTCGTCCATCGGCCAGCGGATCATGAAGTACTTGGTCAGGTTCATCGCATCATCGCGCCCGCGTCCCCACTCGGGAAAGTCGTGGCGGTAGATCCACTCGAACTGCTGTTCACGCTCGATCAGGCGCTTGCGCGTGATCGGGATGATCAGGAAGCGATAGGCGAGACGGTCGATCCAGTCGAGGTCCGCGGCGAGGTTGATCTCGGGCATCAGCGTGTCGGCATTGAAGCGCGGGTCTTTGGCACAGTCGACCAGGAAGCGGAAGAACGCCTCGAGGTCGAGCGTGTGATTGGGTCCGGTCGGCTCGAAGACCGGGTTCGAGTCGTGGCGGACACGGTAGCTCGCGGTGTGGCAGACGGCACAGTTGTTGGCGACCCGATCGAAGCCTATCCGGCGCTTTGTGAAGCCGACCGGCAGTTCCTTGCCGTGCTCCCATGCGACGCCGAACGACGCATACCCACCGGGCCCCGGCAGCTTGTCGGAAAACACGCGCGGCAGCACGTAGAAGATCCAGTAGGGGATGCCGGCATCCTGCTCGGCACCGATCGATCCGTACTTGAAGCGCTCGTCCGGGTCGTCGAAGGTTTCGGCCGGATAGACGCGCAGGAAGCGGTCCCAGCCTACATACCCGACCACGATCACGATCGGAACCGCGACGATCAGAACGGTCTTCAGCCAGCGCGGCAGACGTGTCAGCACCTTGATCATGGTCATCTCCGTCAGAAGGTCTTCAGGTATTCGATCAGCGCCAGCTTCTGCGTGTCCGGCAGCGAGGTGCCGTAGCGCTCGCCGTCGTGACCGAAATTGCCGTTGCCGGGGACCCGTGTGTCGTACAGGAAGAAGCGGCGGCCGTTTTCGGTCTCGACGTCGTTGACGAAACCGAGCCTGACGGGATCGTACCGGTCATTGCCGCGCCAGAAGGTCACCGGCCGCTTGTCGGCCGGCGACAGCAGGTCCCACAGGGTCGGGACCGAGCCATTGTGCAGGAAGGGCGCACGCAGCCACAGGCCGTCCATCGGCGCATTCGCGTAGCCGAAGGTCTTGCGGAAATGCTGAAAACGGTACGGTGTACCGGCGTAAGGTGTGCCGAGGTTCACGGCCAGTTCCGGCGTGAACGAGCGCAGGCGGAAGGGGTCGGTGGCGATCGCCTCGAGTGGAACGACCTTGCCCACCTGGGCGCCGCTGAAGTCCTCGCCGTTTTTGCCGTGGCAGTCGGCGCAATAGCGTTCGTAAACCGGGCGGCCCTGTTCAGCGAGCTGCGCATCGATGTCGAAGAAGTCGCTGAACGGCGGCGGCGTGGCGGTCGCGTTCCATGCCTGTATGCGCGCGATCGCGTCGTGATCGATCAGGCGCGGCGTGGCACCGGTGCCGAACGAGGCATTCAGGTTGCGCTCCTCGACATGATCGTTGTTGCCGTCCCAATGCAGTTGCATGCCGTGTTTCTTGGCCTGGTTCCAGATCGTCGGGAAGTCCGCCGTGCCGAGCAGCTCGTCGGTGCGCAGACGCTCGATCGGGTAGTTGAACAGCGCCTTGGCCGAGTTGAAGGTGTCGACGCGCCCAGGCCCCCAGTCGGGCTGGATGTGGATGAAGCGCAGCCGGCCGAGCAGGCCGGCGACGCCATCGCGCATCAGGTGCACCGCCAGCGGGTAGACGAGATACCTGTCGAGCAGGCCCAGATCAGCTCCGGCGGCCTCGATGCGCGGCACGATCTGGTTCGGCGTGAAGCGACGATCGGTCACGCACTGGTGCATGAACTTCTGGAAGGCCATCAGGTCGAGCGTATTTGCGCCCATGCCGACGACCAGGGTGGGTTCGTCGTCCACCGACCTGCGAACGGTGGAGGTATGGCAGACCGCGCAGTTCAGGAACACCCGGTCGATGCCCATGTGGCGTCGCTTGGACATCCCCACGGGCAGGTCGTGGCCCGGTTCGTAGATCATGCCGACCGACGCGAAGCCGTCTCCCGGCAGGTAGTCTGCACACAGCTCAGGCAGTACGCGCCAGATCCAGTACGGAAAACCCAGGTTACGCTCGCCGCCGGTCGAACCGTACTTGAAGTGCTCGACCGGGTCGGCGTAGGTCACCGCCTCGTCGGTCATGAATCGCTGAGCGAGGTTGAGCAACGGCACCAGAACGACCAGTGCGAGTACGACGAGCGTCCAGCGGCACCAGTGCCTCTTCTTGGTTTCGGGTTGCGACGTGGTCATGTCGGATGTACTCCCTCGACGGCGGCGGGTGAATCGCAGTGCCGCAGACTGGCATAGGGTCGGTCGATGGTAACCTTGTCACTCGGAAGGCGGCGACCGTTCTGCTCGGCGAGCGTGTGCAGCGCATCGCGCAGACGGGCCAGCGGGCCGCTGCGCCATGGTCCCAGTTCGTCATCGCCAATATGGTGCGCCGCATGCGGCGGCATGGGCGTCTTGGGGCGCTGCGACGGCGGCAGGTCCCACATCGCGAGCCGGTACTGGATGCGCTCGGCACACTGCGCAATGCGCTGGTGCACCTCCGGCGCGGTGCCGCTGAGGAAGTTCGGCGGGAAGGGCTCGGTCGAGCGATGGCAGGCACCGCAGACATCGATGAACGGATCGAGCAGCGGATCGGCGGCGAGCTCGGGTTCTGGTGGTGTCACCTGCATCGGTGGTTCTCCCGGTTCGGCACAGCAGGTGTGCGGGGATGAGGCCGCGGCGCCCACCGGCGCGATCAGCCGTGTCAGGAGTTGGGTGCGCTGGAACGGTGAGGCGTCCAACCCGGAGACTTCGTCGTGCAAGAGCACTTCGATCCTCGCACGAATGGGCTCGAAATCTTCGCGGATCACCATCCGGAGACTGGCGTGGCGGTCTGCTCCAGTGTCGGTGGGCTGTATTGTCTCGACGACGATATCCTCGATGGCGTTGCCATCGGACAGCCGGAGCGATGGATTGGCCGCGGCCGCCGGCAATGCGAGCGAGATGCCGGTGGTCCGCGAGCGCCCTTCGACCCCGACGGTGCCGAAGTCGGTGCCGTTCACGACCAGGGTGTGTAGGCGTCCGCGCCAGTTCTGTGCGGGCGCTTCGCGCAGCAACACGCCCGTCAGCTGCAGCGCCCGACCCGTGCAGGCGACGCTCAGGCGTCGCACCGCGTCACCCGACAGCTCGCACCCAGCCTGCAGTTCATGCCGCACGATGCGATCGCCGGGCACGGTGCCGAGGAGGCTCTGCAGGTCGACGGGTGCGAGAAACGCGGCAAGGCCGCTGACCGCACGCGCCGCCCACTCGGCCGCCGGTGGCTGCCACAGCTGCTCGCCATCGCGTGGACCGAGTGGCTCGACGCTGGCGTCCACGTCAGCCGCATCGCGGATCGCGTCGGCAGGATCGATGCCGGGTGCGCTCGCTACCGCCAACGGACGTCGATTGGGAATGTCGGCCGCCGGCAGCAACAGGCCGTCCGGCCAGCGCGCGGCGCGGATCGTGGCCATGTAGGCCTCGAGTGCGTGATTCGCAGCGAAACCCCGACCGCCACTGAGCGCATACTGCAGCGCCGCGGTCAGCAGCGAGGCGCGGCATCGCTGTCCTGCGTCGCCGCTGCCGCAGCCGTCGTTCCACAGCATCTGGGTCAGGGCGAAGCCATTGGCGCGGTCGGTGGCATTGTCGATCGCGTAGGCGATGTCGACTCCACCGCGCACCGCGACGCCGAAAAACGCCGAGCGCTCCGAGGCGAGATGCGCGGCGATTTCGCGATTGGCATTGGTTTCGTCCCACAGTGGTCGGGCGAAGATCGGCGCATGGTTCTGGTGACAGGCGATGCAGACGATGCGACGCGCATATACCACTTTTGGCGTCGCGTCTTCGCGGTAGTCGGTGACGAGCTGGAACTCGAAACGGGCGTCGCGCTCGTTGTAACTGACCACCTCGAGGACGTCGGCCGCCGGCATGTAGCCGACGTACAGCCTGTCCTGGAGGAGCAACGGCACGGTGCCACCCGCGTCGGCCGGAGGCGGCGGTGCGTCGACGGTGGCGACGATGCGTGGCGAGGCGAAAAAGTCCGGTGCCGCGGCGGCGCGCTGCAGGGAACGCCCCAGCGGAATCAGGACGGCCTTGACCGGCCGACCGAGGTAGGCGGCGTCGCGGTCGGCATGGGATGCGAGGCGTTCGATCAGGCGCTCAAACGGGTAGGGGACCTGCTGACGGCCATCGGTGATCGTCAGCAGGTCAAACAGTGAACGACCCGACGGCGGCAGATCGGGCCCGGGATTTCCCGGATCCACCAGGCGCTGCGGGTCGGCCGTGACGGTGCCTGCGGTCAACAGCCAGCCGCACAGGAACAGCATTAGACGGTGCACCGGCATTGCCGCGTGCTGCAACTCACCGGCCGGCGGCGGCCAGCCGGCCCGGTGTCTGGCCGCCCGGCCAGCAGTCTTCGTCGACACCGCCGCCGGCCTTGAACGCGGCGCCCTGCGATTCGGCGACGTCTTCGTTGTACAGCGTGAAGTTCAACAGGAACACATGGCCCATGTAGGCGCGACCGAGATAGAAGCCGGGGCGCACCATGCGGATCTCGTCACGGATCCGCAGCCCGCGGCGGCCAGCGAGGAAATCCGGGCGTTCGCGATACCCGGCGATCTCGTCGTTGAACGCGTAGTCGATAATGATCGATTCACGGCGCGAATCGAGCAGACTCTGTCCGCAATAGAGCTTGGCCGGAAACAGCAGCCAGGCATCGTCCTGGAACAGGCCGAGGATCTTGCGCCCGGGAATGTCGGTCTTCGGCAGGCCGTCCGGGTCATCGACGACCAGCTTCAGCAGCTTGCGGTCCTGGATCATGTTGCGCAGCAGGCGCTGGTCACGATAGAACACCTTGCCCTTCCACAGCATCTGGCCGATCGTCTCGAGTTTGTCGATTTTGAAATTGACCGCGAGTCCCTTGAGGCCCCCCAGCAATTCCGAGAGTCGGCGAGCCCCGCCTCCGTCGGCAAAGAAGAAAGCGCCGTTGTAGGCGCCGTCCGGGATTGGACCGGCTGTCAACCGGGCATAGACCTGGTCGACCTGCTCCTGGCTCAGTGTCGCCAGATTCGCCGGCGTCAGCTTCATCAAGTCCTGGGCCGACAGCGGCATCTCGTGCTCGACGCGGGCGAGGTCGGGTTTGGTCTCGTAGGCGTCGCCGTGGCTCATGAACGGGACATCCGGGGGAGATACGTCATCGCCACAGGCGGCGAGGGCGATCACGATCAGAACGGATGCGCCGGTGCGAAGGATATGCATGCCGGATCTCCTCACAGGGTCGCCAGGAACGCGGTCAGCGCCTGCTTGTCGGTATCGGGCAGGTCCTCGCCGAAGCGGTGACCGGCATTCTCGATCGTGCTGGTGCAGGTGCTATAGAGTTCACTGAGCAGCGGCAGGCGGTCGCGGGCGATCTCGACCACCTGCGCCGGGTTGTGCAGCACGTCCTGCGTCAGGTTCGCGATCTCGGTGGCCATGTTGCCGCCCGCGCTGGGGCCCACGCGCTGGACCATGCGTTCGCGGAGCTTGTCGCTGTCGATCACGGACAAGACCATGTCGCGCAGCAGGTCCTTGTGACGGAAGCTGCCGTAGAGTCCGGCCGGCGTGTCGGCCGGCACCTCGACCTCGATACCGATCAGCTTCTCGCGCTCGCCATCCCACAGTTTCGGCCCGATCGCGCGACGGATGGGCTGATCGATCAGCGTGATCTTCGGCACACGCCGGTCGGGGTGAAGCAGTTCGTCGACCGATGCGCGGAACAGGCGGTAGCGACCGTCGACCGAAGGATCGTAGCCGAAGCACGGCGGAGGATCGGCCAGGCGCTTGCCGTCGGCGTCGACATAGGGAGAGCGGTAGAAGTTGTCGGCCGCATCGCGCGGCTTGCCGCACAGCTCCGGACCGATCGCATTGTTGTGCATGAAGGGGGCATGCGCCCACAGGTCGACCAGCGAGATGTTGCGGTAATAGCCGCGTCCACCGCCGGTTTCGTCGGCCAGGTTCGCGTCGGGCTCACGCGACCGATAGGTCTCGGAGGCGAATTCCTGCCAGATGTGCCCGGCCATATGATTGGAATGCAATGCGCGACAGCCGTAGGTGCCGACCTCCGATGCCGGCGTCGCGCGGTCGTTACCCAGCCAGTCGGCGCGCACGCCGGCGACGTTGGACGCCTTGTGGAAATTGCGCGTCTCGACGGGACCCTCCTGCGACGAATGGCAGCGCGCGCAATTCTGCGCGAACACCAGGCGCCCGCGGTCGACTGCGCCGTCGCCAAACTCCTGGTCGAGCGCGAGGATCCAGTCGTCCTGGCTGGCGTAGCCCTTGGCCTTCCACAACGGCGTAGAGAAGGCCTTGTTCGACAGCAGGAAGCTGATCACGTCGTTGGCGCGGTCCTCGATGGCGCGGAAGTTCGGGCAGTCGCGCCGGCACTGACCGATGTCGAACGGCGTCTGGCCATAGTTGCGCTGCTCAGGGTCCAGCTGGTACAGGTCGGTCAGGTGGTTGAGCCAACATTGTTCGGAACATGAGCCGATATTGATGTAGACACGCTGGACCGCGAGCAGATCGCCGACCGAATCTTCGCCACCCTTGAGGATGTGGAACACGGTCTCGCGCTCGGTGCCTTTCTGCCAACACTTGCCCGGTTTGCCGGGTTCGCACCAGCATTCCCGGTCGTTGGCGCCGGCCGCGCACTCACGCACGGGACGCCAGCGGTCGATCAACTCCTTATCGAAGCGCGGACGTTGCAGCACGTTGATCAGCGCGTTGATCGTGCCCGGGTTGTTTATCTGGTCCGTGGGCACCGCCGACGTGTCGACGACGCCTGGACGCGTGTGTGAGAACACCTGCCACTGCAGGCTGTCGCTGTTCATGCCCGAGACCATCAGTTCGGACATCCGGGAATACTGGTTACCGATCGCACCAACCAGGTTTTCCCAATTCGGGTTGGCCGGGTCGTCGGGCGGGTTCAGCGGGTCGAACGCGATATGACAGGCGCCGCAGGCCATGCCGATCAGGAACGGCGGCTCGACCGATCCATCGGCCAGTTTGCGGACCTGGTAGTCGGAGAGTTCCTTCTCATCGGCCATGTGCCGTGCGAACCCGTCCCAGGTGCCCAGCTTGCCATCGTTGACCTTGCGCCACGCATCGGCATCGAAGCGCGGGTTGGGGAACTTGCGCAAGCCCATCGCGCCGGTGGATGTGCCGAACGCCAGCCCGCACGGGTCCTCGCGCATGCCGTCGCCGGCGTGCGGGTGGTCGGCCGGCATCGGTGCGTCGGCGAAATCGCAGGCCGGGTCGCGGTAGCCCGGATGGCCGACAAACCTGAGCAGTTCGTCGTCGCCGTAACACCAGTCGAATCCGAAGGTTTCCTCGGGGCTCTTCGCCGGGCACCCCTCGCTCCCCGGCTTACAGCAACCCGGGTTGTTGACCAGCCCCCAAGTGTCAAAGCGTTGATCGCGTTTGTCGCTGCGCAGCACACGCCACCAGTCGATCAACACGCCCATGCGCTGTTGAAATACATAGGTATGGAAACGGTCGTTGCCGGCGGTCGCCTTGTACCAGATCTCGCGGCCCGCACGTTCCGATGGCGTCAGCCCGTTGGCACCGGCATGGAAGCCGGCGTCGCTCGGCGTGGCTTGCGCCTGTTGCAGCAGACAGACGGCCAGCAACGACCCGATGGCCGGCAGAAAGCGAAGCAAGCGGTTGCGAAACATGGTGGTTTTTCCTCTCATCCGAATCGCCCTCTCGGCCGATACGTCGCTGAACCGCACGGACCGGGATAATACAGGCTTGAAAACGAAGCGGCGCGCAGGTCCAGCCTTCGGCGGCGACCTGGCGTCGACGTTCTCCCTTAATCGAAAAGGTTTAGATGTGCCTCCGACAAACATCAAGCCGCGGTATCCTGAGTCGAGCGCGGGAAATTTCTTACAACAGTATCTGAATGCGGCGTCATCCCATGTGGGCCTCGTCGCACTGCCGGACATCCGTGACGCGCGAATCCTTTACCGCGGGTCGGCTTGTGCGCCGATGTCCGGCTGCGGACCCCGCGCTGCAACGGATTCGTTGGCGTGTGGGCTACGCTTTCGCCGTCTTGCGCCGCGCGCCCACCTCGCGTGTCGCGGAACGCTCGCACCGGGAACGGTGAGATCGGCAGGCCAGTCTAGCGTCGTGACCGCTTGGACAAGGGCCGATGCGCGCGGTGCCGGGCACACCGGTTGCGGGTGGCCGTGGTAGACGCGTCGGCAATGGTCCCTGTCCGCGACCCGCGGGTTTCCCCTGGGACGCAAAGAAAATCCTTGTGGATCTGGAGCTTGAGGTCGTCGAATCGCGGTCGACCGCGTCCGCGGCAGCGATGGGTGATGCAATGCGTGCAACACCGCAATGCCGCGACCGGGCCGGGTAGGGTGATCCGGCAGCGGCTTGTGGGGGTAGTGAGCGGCGCAACTTTCGCCGCGCGCGCAATCGTGGCAGCATTCTGCGCGTGACCAGTGACATTTTCTTCAGCAAGGTGACGGCGTGTGCCTTAGTGTTTCTCGGTGAATGCACATTCGGTTGTGCGTGTGCTGCCGCCGGGACCCCGATCACAGGCGACGAACTCGCGCACAAGGTCTATTTCGCTTCACACAACGAGAGCCTGCGCAACGCGGTCAGCAAGCGTACGGACGACACGGTCGCCATGGTGGTGAACCGCGTGCCGATCGCGATGCGCGACGGGCGCAAACCGCATATCCAGACGTTCGATACCTACATCAACAATCAGCCCGCCGACCAAACCGTCGATTCCATGCAAATGGCCATATTGACGTCGGGCAAGGCCAAGGGTACGGGGATACTGGTCACGCGCTTCCTGGATGCCGAGCGCGGGGCGACATTGGCCATGTGGCTGCCGGCGCTGCGCAAGATGCGCCAGATCAACGAGCCCTCCCACGAAGATGTGTGGTTCGGCACCAATCTCACCTACGGGGAGCTGGTGCTGCGCAAGCCTGAAGACGAGACGCACGAGCTGATCGGTGAGGCGACGTTCGAGGATTGCCTGCCGGCAATGGTGTTCCAGGAGTGGGAAAGGAACCGCTACACCGAACTGCTCCCCGGCGAGCAATGCGGCCACCGCGGCACACCCGTGTATCTGTTGAAGAGCACCACCAAATTCGTCAACTGGTGGTACGACTACCATGTCACCGAGATCGACAGGCAGACCTACTGGCCGTACCGCACCGTCTATTTCAAGAACGGCGAAAAGGTCAAGACGGTCGTCGTCGACTGGCAGTCGCTCGAACAACCGGATCCGGCGCTGGGCTATCCGAGATTCATCTACGCGCTGAGCCATGATGACGGACGCGACAGCCTGGTCTTCGTACCGCGCGCGACCATCAGCCTGAACACCGATACAGCGGACGACTACTGGTCGGTCGACACACTGCGGGATTACCTGAAGAATCAGGGCGACTGACCGACCCTGACGATGTCTGCGTGTGTGTTCACCCGCAGTGCCATGACCCTGACACCGCGTGTCGGGGCGACGTGATAAAGAAGTACAACAAGCACTATTGACGACCGGCCGGCAGGCCGGACGGCAACCCGAAGGAGAAGCTGGACACGGTCCGGCGGAGAACACCACCGACCATGGGCGGGAGACAATACGCGCTGGGTTATGCGCTGTTCATGCTGCGTCATCGCCGCGTGGTCATTGCGTTGTTGTGCGTTTTTTCGCTTGTCGCCGTGTTCTATGTTCCGCAGGTCAATCTGCGCAACGATCCCGATTCGCTGTTGCCGCTGTCTAACCGTTACGTCGCGACCAACCTCTACGCCGACAACCACTATGGCATGGGAAACCTCATGGTGTGGGGGTTCAAGGTCAAGGAAGGCGACATCTATCAGCCGTGGTTCATCGACATGTTGGTTCGCTTCTATCGCGATGCGAGCGAGCTCGACTATGCGAACGTGAGCAATTTTGCCGGCCTGCCGTCACCGAAGCTGCGCAACATCGGTGTCGATGCCGACGGTGCGCTGGATTTCGGGCGGCTCGTCCCGGCCAACGGCCTGTCGAAGGACGAAGCGGAGATCAAGTCGCAGATCGAATACCTGCGCGCGGGTCTGCAACGACACTTCGTGCTCGAACCGCTGTTGCTCTACTACGAAGACCCGGACGGCAGGAAATGCGAGTTGCTGGACGGGGATGGCCACATCAACAACGATTCGGTCGCCCGTGTGCATGAACGCTGTACCGCGAAAGGCACTTTCATCATCGGGGATTTCAGCAACGAGCTGAAGGAACACAGCCTGACCTGGATCCACGATTCGGACGCGCTCCTGGAGCGCTACCAGGCGGAATACGGCGACCGCGTCGAGTTCCTGGTGTCGGGCGAACCGTATTTTCTCGCCACGATGATAAAGGAGCTGCAGGACAAGGCCTGGTTGTTCGCCATCTCGCTCGCCATCGTGCTGTTCGTGCTGCGTTACCAGTTCAAGCACTGGAGCTGCGCCGTATTCCCGCTGCTGGGGGTCGGCATGACCATCGTGCTCACGCTCGGTCTGATGGGTTTCACCCAGTTCAGGTTGACGACGATGATGGCGCTGACACCGATGCTGCTCCTGGCGATCGGCATCGGTCACGCGATGCAGATCACGCGAAGGTTCATGCAGGAACTTTGCAGCAGCGGTGATCCGGAGACCGCGGCGGTGCAGGCCATCCAGCACACGATCGTGCCGGCGGCGCTCTCGATCGGCACTGATCTGCATGGTTTCTTCGCGATTTCGTTCGTCGATATCTCGTTCTACAAGGCCTATGCCTACTTCGGCATCTTCGGTATGGCCACCCTGATTCTTACCACGACCACGCTGATTCCACTGCTGCTGGTCAGTTTCCCACCGCACGTCGGCAGTGGTGAACGGGAATGGGGTTGGGAATCGGGTCTCGCGAGGTTCGTCACGCGGTTGCTGACTGGCGGATGGAAGTGGGTCCCCGTGGCGCTGGTGGTCGCAGTGATCGGGGTGTCGCTGCACTACGCGGAGATTACGCGTGGCGTGGAAGCGTTGATGGCCGGTAATGAAGGCCGTGCAGATCCAGAGGTCGCCCGGATCCAGGACGAGTTCGACATAATGCCCGGGGTGGAGAAGGGTATCGATTACCCGCGCGCGGCGTTTAAGGATCATTACCTGCTGGGAGAGCTGTTATATGGTGACGGCCGCGTGCGACCGATCGCCGATCTGAACGAGCTCTCCGCGATGATGCCGGGCGTTATAACGGCCAACCTGATCGTGCGCTCGCGAACGGGCACCTTGCCGCCGTGTGGGGTGGATGCCTGGAGCAAGGAAGGAAAACGCGTCATTGGCCCAGACAGCTGTTTCGACGAGCAGGAAGACCCGCCGCAGGGCATCTTCAACGATGTACAGGTGTTGTCGGCACTCTCGGAAATGGAGGACTGGCTGCGCAGTCGCTCCGACATCGGCTTCACCACATCCTACGTACAGTTCATCAAGACACTGAACATGGTGCTGAACGCGCCGGCCGGCCAGCCGCCGACGCGGCATGCGAACCTGTACGCAATACCGACGTTCGAGCACATGCATGCCAATATGTATGCATATCAGGCAAGCAGCGATCCTGATCACATGCCGGATCCGGACCGCACCATCGAGTTGTACAACGGCATGCTGGCCGCCAATGCGGGAGCAGGTGAGCTGGACAGCTTCGTCAACACGCAGACCTGGGATGAAGGCATCATCGTCGCATTCGCCAATACGCTGCATCCGGTAAAAACGCATCGCACAGTTCGCGAGATCCAGGCCTATATCGCCGAGCACAAAAGCGACCCGGGAATGGCCAAGGTGCGTATCGGCATCGAGGGTGGCGAACACATACCGGTCGATAACAGTCCAGGGGCGCGCGTGGTGGTCACCAACGACACCATTCCGGGCAAGGCGTCGATCGGTGGCTTCCTTGGCGTGACCGAAGCCACTCGCGACGTCGCATTCAAGGAGTGGCTGAATGCGCCTGCAATGACATCCGTCACTGTGTTCCTGATGACGGCGGCGATGTTTCGTTCTTGGCTGGTGGCCATCGTGCTGATCGGTCTGTGTTTCGTGACACTGCTGTCGCAGTACGGTCTGGGCGGCTACATGAGCTCGATCGAGGAATGGTCCGGCAACCTGGCTTTCCACGTGCAGGTGGCGCTGAGCATCGCGATGGGGCTTGGCGTCGACTACGCCGTCTATATGGTGTCGCGCTTGCGCGAGGAGATGCAGGCCAACCAACATCATTGGGCGGTGTCGCTGCGCAACACGGTCAGCAGCACGGGCTCGGCGATCGTGATCTCGGTGTTTGTGCTGCTGGGCAGCATCATTCCGCTGATGAACACCGAAATGGCGAACCTGTGGTCGGTCAGCCTGTACATTGCCGAGGCACTGGTCCTCGATGTCTTGCTGGCGCTGCTGTTCCTGCCGCTTCTGGTGTGGTGGTTGAAGCCGAAATTCGTGTTCGGACGGAATTGATACGGCCGGCATTGCAGCCGACAGGACCGCGTCTGGATGTGATCGCGACCAACTGCTGAACTGCATGCGCCGCACCGGTCAACCATGCATCCTGCGTGATCGGGCTGACGGCTGAGCGGAGCTGGCAATCCCATGGGACTTTCCGCCTACAAAGCATTTCTCGGCCTGACTGCGGTCGGCCTGACGGTGGCGACGTTCGCACCCTACATCGTCGCGATTGCGCGCGGGTCGCTCAAACCACACGTTTTTTCCTGGGTGATCTGGGGTGCGACGACGTTTGTGGTGTTTCTCGCCCAGCTCGATGAGGATGGCGGGGCAGGGGCCTGGGCGGTCGGCGTGTTTGGTTGCATCAACCTGGCGATTGCGCTGCTCGCCTATGTGAAGCGCGGTGATGCGACGATCACGCGCACCGATTGGTGGTTCCTGATCGCGGCCACGCTGGCACTACCCCTCTGGTATCTGACGTCCGAGCCACTGTGGGCCGTGGTCATTCTCACCATCGTCGACCTGCTCGGCTTCGGGCCAACGGTGCGGAGGGCGATCGAAATGCCCGATGCCGAATCGGCCACGATTTTTGCCTTGTTCGCGCTGCGCTACATGCTCGTGCTGCTCGCGCTCGAAAGCTATTCCGTTGCCACCGTCCTGTTTCCTGCGGCCATCGCGTCGGCCTGGGTGTGTTTGACGGTCCTGCTCGTCATGCGCCGCAGGCGCAAAAAGGAAGCGACGTGAAGAGAACGCGTCCAGGCCCCCGGGCGTGCGATCCGCCGACGGCCAATGTCGGGTGGAATCGGCATCGACTCGACCACCGCGTTTCTCGAGAATGCGCGCGTAGGCGGATTCCGATGCCGCCGACTTCCGTCCTGCACCGAAACGTGCTGAAGGGTCCAGGGCCTGATGCAGGCGCTGTTGAACGTCGCCGAGGCGCTGGGGATGGCGCGCGAGATCGAGGGCGTGACGCGGGTAGACGCCGACATGGTGCGCGATGACGTGGCCATCCTGGAGGGATAGACTTACCGCAAACAGTTCCCACTTTTTGAACCCGATATGACGCACCGGTTGTACATGGTCGACGTGTTTGCCGAGCGACGTTACGCGGGCAACCCGCTGGCGGTCATTGTCGGCGAAGCGTATCCACCGGCCGAGGAAATGCAGCGGATCGCGGCCGAGATGAACTTCTCCGAAACCACGTTCGTACTGGCTGAACCGGACGAGCAGGGAAGCTTTCCGATGCGGATCTTCACGCCGTCCCGGGAAATCGAGTTCACCGGGCATCCGTTGTTGGGGACGGCCTGGATCGTGCGCCGCCATCTGGCCCCAATGGATACGCTGGTAATTCGACTCGGAACCCCGGTGGGCGACGTGACAGTCACATTCGAGCCCGGAGCCGGGGCGATGGAGCTGGCCTGGTTCACCGCACCGCCCATCACTGTCGGCAGGACGGCTGAGCCGGACGCGTTGGCCACTGCGCTCGGCATCACCACGGATGACATCGATCCTGCCTCGCCACCGCGAGTCGTCGGTGCCGGCACCTCTGCCGTGATCGTGCCGTTGCGCAGCGCCGCTGCGCTGCGGCGCAGCAGGCTGGATCTGCAAAAGTACTCCGCGCTGGCGGAACAGGGGTTTCCTCCGCTTACCTATTTGTATACGGCCGAGACGCATTCCCTCGACAATGACGTGTGCGTAAGATTTTTCTTCGATGCCCACGGATTGCGGGAGGATCCGGCCACCGGAAACGGTGCGGCCTTCCTCGGAGCCTATCTGCTGGAAAACGACCCCGATGCGGCGCGGGAAGTCTCGCTGCGCATCGAACAGGGGCACGAGGTCCGCAGGCCTTCGTTGATTTTCCTCCGCGCGCAGCGTCGGGAAGGCCATCCCGAAATCAGAGTGGGTGGCCATGTGATACCGACCGCGTCGGGATATCTCCTGTAGGTGGACACGCGGTCCGCAGCGATGACGGCGGAGGGTGCGCGATGAACATCAGGGATCCCCATCGATTTTCCAACGAGCTGGAGCACGACGTCGTGCAGCGTATCATCGCCCGGCTCGAGAGCCGGGCGAAGGACGAGGTGTTCACGCGCCTGTTCGATCGTTACGCCCAGCACATCGAACTCGATGACTCGTCGCGGGTCCTGGATCTCGGCTGCGGTACGGGCGCTATTGCGCGCTCCCTGGCTCGCAAACCGAACTTCTCCGGCAGGATAGTCGGTGTCGACCAGAGCGAGGCGTTTATCGAGGCGGCGAGAAGGTTCAGTGCCGACGAACAGGTGGGCGAGTGCGTCGAATTCCTGGTTTGCGACGGGCATTGCCTGGACCTGGAGGATGCCAGTTTCGACGTCGCGATAGCGCATACGCTGATCAGTCACGTCAGTGATCCGGCAACCGTCGTGCAGGAGCTTGCACGCGTAGTCAGGCCGGGAGGAACGGTGGTGATATTCGACGGCGATTATTCTTCGCTGACCTACGCGGTTCCGGATCACGAGTTCGGCCGACGCATGGATTTCGCGTTGGCCCATGCCTCGTTCAACAATCCTCACATCATGCGTGACCTGGTAAGGATGTTGCCGGACTACGGCTTCGGGGTTGTAACGACGCTGGCCGATGTCGTCAGTGAAATCGGTACAGCGAGCTATTTTGCCTCGTTTGCCGATACCTACGCGCCGCTGGTCGTGAGCTCGGGGTTGATGGCGCAGCATGAACTCGACCATTGGCTGCATCTGATCGAGCGGGCGAAGGACGACAATACCTTTTTTGCGGCTTGCAACTACTACGCCTACATCCTCGAGCGGTTCTGAACAGTCCACGTGTCGAACGTGCGATGTCGCCCGATTCGAGGTATTTCACCGGGCCGGGTGCTCGGGCAAACATTTTGTGGTCTTCTGCCCGCCTACAATAGCGACACGGCCGATCGCTGTGGTTGTGTCGTGAGAAAGGGTGGATGGGTCGGTACATGAAGAAAATTGTCGCCTTCCTGGCCGTCGGCAGCCGCCCGGTTCGCATACTGGTGTTCGGCGGAATAGTGTTGGCCTGGCTGCTGTTGAAGCTGCTAGGGCAGCTGTTCGGTGTCGACACCGACATGGCCGACGGGATCCGGTTCGACGCGGTACTGTTGCTGATGGTCTCGATTGTCGGTGGGTTCGGCATATCCATTGCGGTGTTCAGCCACCTGACGAAAGTACGTGGTGAAGACGCGGCGCACGACGACCGGTAGTCTATTGGAAAGGCGATTCGAGGAGTTCGGCCGGCGCGTCCGCCGTACTGTCCAGGCTGTGCAGGAAGGCCTCCAACTGTGCCAGTTCCCGCTCGTCCAGGTGCAATGGCTGCAGTTCGCTGTGTCCGACCGGTGCATCGGGCGGCTCGTTGTAGTGGTCAAGGACCTCGCCGAGCGTGGCGAACACCCCGGCATGGGTATAGGGCGCGGTGCGCGACACGTTCCGCAACGACGGCACCTTGAAGGCGCCGAGCGTCGTGCGGTGATCGGTGGCGGCGAAAGAAAGTTCGGCACAATCTGACGGTTGGGCATCGCTGTATTCGCCGAGACAGTTGAACTCTGACTCCAGCGCCTGCCGTACGCCGTCATAGCGTCCGCGATCCGGATCCGGCTTGTCCATGAACAGGTAGACGATTCCGGGCAGGTAGTCGGGTTTGCGTGCGCTGGGATCGGGTGTTGCGACGTTATGGAATGCGTGGTTGGTGAACAAGGGTCCGAGGTGGCAGGTGACACACTTTGCCCTGCCGATGAACAGTTTGAGGCCCGCGATCTCGTCAGCGCTCAACGCGTCCGACGGCCGGTCGTCCAATAGCGATTCCACGAAGTCGTCGAATCGTGATCTGCCGGGTACGAGTCGGCGCTGGTACGCCTCCAGTGCCTTTCCGAGGTTTGCGAACACACGATTGACCGATTTCCTGTCGTCCTCACGCATGGCCAGCCAGTCATCCCTGGCTTTGCCCGTCGCAAACGGACTCGCATCCGGTGGAAAGCGGGCGGTGTCCGACAGGTCAGGGAGCCCGCCGAATACGGAATTGTAGATCGACCTGTAGACCGGATCGCTTACGAGGATCCGGGCATACCGGGAGCGGTTGCCGCCGTGTTCCTCGGCGGTCTCGAGCGGTACCAGTGCCTGCGACCACAGGCTGTCGCGACGGCCGTCCCAGAACAGCCACGGGCTGTACGCGCCGCCGACGATACCCGGCGTGTTGCGAGCGGTTTCACCGATGCCCCTGCCCCGGGGCAGGCCGTCGGCGAAAAACAAATCGGGAACATGACACGTGGCGCAGGACACCTCGCCGTTGACGCTGAGACGTCGGTCGAAAAACAGCCGGTGTCCCAGGACAGCGGCATCCGTTTCGTCCGCATGGCGGTTCCCCGGGCTGGGCGGCAACGGTGGCAGATTACCGATCCACAACAGCTGCAACAACGATCGTTCGGCATCACTCCATGCCGTTACCGGGTCCGCATGGACCACCCCGGCGACGCATGCAAGGGCTGCCAACAGGCAGCGTGCAACATGGGCTCGTGAACATCGGCTGTGATGCATGGGAACAACAAACAGTCGCTAGAGTTCGAGTTCCACCATGACCCGATCGGTCTTGCCGGCAGCCTCGATGTCGAACCAGACCTCCCACTCACCCTGCATGCTGAACTTGAGCCCCTGCAGCCAGTAGTGGCCGTCACCGAATCCACTGACCCGTGGCTGGGTGGGCAGACCGTGCCGGTGCGCCGGCATGCCGCCATACACCCTGAAGTGCGCACCGTCGACGGGTTCACCGTCACGGGTGTAGAGGTGCAGCAGCCAGGTATGGATTTCGTTCAACGGCACCGGTGTCGTCGTGCTCTTGTAATAGAGTCGGAAATGCGCGCCGTCGACGAACTGTTTCGTATCCCCGGAATACGCAGGCGCATGTGCCAGCAGGCTGCCGATCGCAAGCAGGGTCAAGAGGTACGTGTGGATGCCGTCGATATGTTTCTTCATGCTCGTCGCCTGGATTCGGAATCGCCGCCTATCGCCAGACCAGCGCGTAACGTGAGCGGTCGACGTTGTGCTGATTGTCGCCAATGACGATCTGCGCGCCAATGGGTCCGATCGTCTGGTTCACCGGACTTCGGAACAGCAGCGCCCGAAAGGATTCGTAGCTGATCTCCCGGAACAGCGGGTCTGTCTGCTGCAG
This sequence comes from Gammaproteobacteria bacterium, assembly GCA_020445255.1. Taxonomy (GTDB): domain Bacteria; phylum Pseudomonadota; class Gammaproteobacteria; order Chromatiales; family Chromatiaceae; genus Thiosocius. Next base: position 5,285 of record JAGRGY010000032.1, on the reverse strand, counting down.
AAAGCCATGCAGTTCCACGAGGCCGAAATCCCATGCGGACGCGGTGATCGCAAAACCGTGTCGGCGCAGGCGCGCCAACACACGCCTGTCTTTTCGCGCCGCCAGTTCGAAAAACCGGAGCAGTGCGGAGCGGACGTCGTGCCTGGGTGAATCGATCACAGGGCTGGATTGGTGAATAGCACGGCAGAGGGCTTCCTCCTGAAAACCGCTGCACGTCGGTATACTACAAGGATTGCAGCAAAAGCGATCCGGGTCGAGATGCAAATACACTTCAGCGAACAGCAACTGCGGCAGTCGGTGTACGCACGAAGCAACGACGCGCTGACCCGGTGCCTGCAGTGCGCATACTGCCTGCCCAACTGCCCGACCTACCGGGTTCTGGGTGACGAAAAAGACAGCCCGAAGGGACGCGTGGCCCTGATCAGGGACATGCTGGAGCGGGGTGGTGTACCCGAGGCTGACACTGTCCGGCATATCGATCAGTGCCTGTCGTGCCTCGCCTGCCTGTCGAGTTGTCCATCGTTCGTGAACTATATGAACCTGGTCGATCACGCGCGTTCGTACATCGAGACCCATTACCCGAGACCGCTCGACGATCGGCTCACGCGCTGGGCGCTGGCGAGCGTGCTGCCTTATCCGAACCGTTTTCGCTGGACCGTGCGCGCGGCCCGGTTGCTGGGGCCTCTCGCGGGGATGCTGCCGCGGCGCCTCGGCCACATTGTCCGCCGCCTGCCGGAACGACTCACGCCCGCGACCGGTGATCTGCAGCCGCAGGTGTTCCCGGCGGAAGGTCCGCGCAGGTACCGGGTCGCGCTGCTGGCGGGCTGCGTGCAGCAGGCCCTGAACAGCGAGATAAATGCGGCCACCATCCGGATCCTGTGTCGTCACGGTTGTGAGGTCGTGGTCGCGCAAGGGGCTGCCTGCTGCGGCGCGCTGACGCACCACATGGGCAAGACCGATGACAGCCTGGCGGCGGCCCGGAACAACGTGCGCGCCTGGACCCGCGAGCTCGACGGTGCCGGGCTGGATGCGATCGTCATCAATACCAGCGGCTGCGGCACCGTGGTGAAGGACTATGGGCAGATGCTGGACCAGAGCGACGTCGCCGCGGACGCAGGCAGGGTCGCCGCTATCGCCCGGGACATCTCCGAGCTGTTGGGGGACCTGGATCTCGAATACCGGATCCAACCGGACATGCGTGTCGCCTACCATGCAACCTGTTCGCTGCAATTCGGGCAGCGTATCCGCTACGCCCCGCGCAAGCTGCTGAAGTCGGCCGGTTTCACCGTCCTCGAACCGCGGGATGCCCACGTCTGCTGCGGATCCGCGGCGACCTATCACCTGCTGCAACCGGAGATCTCGACGCAGCTGAAAGAGCAGAAAGTGACGGCGCTGGAAGAATGCCAACCGGATGCCATCGTCGCGGGCAACATCGGTTGCATGGAACAGATCGGCTCCGCGACACAGGTGCCGGTCGTTCACACGGTGCAGCTGCTGGATTGGGTGACCGGCGGGCCGAAACCACCGGAACTGGGGGAATGACGAGCGGGCGTTCCGGTTATTGCGGGTCGGCGTTCTTCTGCTCCTGGTAATAGCGGTCCGACAGCGGGCAGGGTTTGAGTTTGTGCGGTGGAATCATCGCGATCCGGTCGACGGCCCAGTCCACGGCAACCTTGGCAAATGCCACCGTCGCGGGGCTGAGATAACTGCCGGCCCGTGTGAGCAGCGAAATCGATTGTGTTGGCAGGTTCGGTACGAGATTGATCGGGTGTATCCCGCATTGCGTCTGGACGATGGACTTCGGCAGCACCGTGCCGTAGGGGCTGTTCTGGACCATCTGGATGATGACGCTGAGTGAATCGGTCTCGATCGCGATATGCGGCAGCACGGCGTTGGTCAGGCAGTAGCTGTCGATCTTGCGTCTGAGGGCGAAATTGGGGTTTAACGCGACCAGTGTTTCCTTGCCGAACTCCTGTACGCCCAGGCGTTCTTTCTGACCCGCACGCGGGTGCGCGCTGCCCACGGCGAAACACAGGGTCTCACTGAACAGGTGCGTCGTCCGGATTTCGTTGTCGCCCACTTTCGACGACGGCACGCGGCTGAATGCAATCCCGACGTCGACCCGTTCCTCGGCAACGGCCAATTCGATGTTGTCGGCCGTCATTTCCAGGGTGTTGAGCCGGATACCCGGGTAGCGCCGGTGGAACACCTCGAGTAGCGAGCAGGCCAGGTAGTCGGTGATCGGGGTCCAGCCGACCTGCAGGGAACCACGGCTCAGATCCTGCACCTCCTGGATGGCACGGATACCGGCATTCAGCTCCCCCAACGCCCGCCGCGCGTGATGCAGGTAGATCTCACCCGCATTGGTCAACGTGACCGTGCGCCCGGAGCGGACCAGCAGCGGGGCCCCCATGGATTCCTCCAACTGCTTGATCTGCTGCGAGAGGCTGGGCTGGGAAACATGCAGGGCCTTGGCGGCACGCGTGAAGTTGCCGTGCTCGGCAATGGCCATCAGGTATTGCAGCGGCCTGGGAAAGAGAACCCGTCGTTTCATGGGGTGGGTCCGCAAAACGGAGACACTATAACTATAACTATTCCTAATATTTTCGATAGGAATAAGATCTTTGCCAGATAGTAAGCAGCGCCTAGACTGATTGCAACGCGCTTTCTATAGCCGGACAAAACAAGCTTATTAAAACACCCTAATAAGCTTTTACATAAGCGCGATCGACCGAGTCGCAGTCCCTAGAACGGAGGAGTCCAGGCATGCCAACGTCCACTCGTGAAAAGGTTCACCGGCATCTCGGCATCTGCAAATTGATCCAGCCCGCCCTGCACCAGGAGACGCATGCACCGTCTCCGGACATGATCGACAACGCCCATTACCGGGCCTACACGCGCTCACCGCACGATGTCGGCGGTGAGGCCGACGTTCCCATCACCTGGGAAGAGAAAGAAGAGGAGGTCTGGGAGCACAACACCTTCGTCACCTGCGAAGTACTCGCGTGGCGCGGGGTCTGGAACGCGGAAGAACGGCGCCGGCGCCAGAACGTCGAGGTCGGTGAAACCATATACCTGGGGCTTCCGTACTACGGCCGATGGCTGTTGACCGCCGCCAAGATCCTGGTCGACAAGCAATACATCACGCTGACTGAACTGCAAGAAAAAATCTTAGAAGTGAGAAAGCGCTATGAATAAGCCCCATTACGACCGAGAGCACCACGTCAAGAAGGCGACGGGTATCGGCGATCCGCAATGTTTCAAGGGTGAAGCCGGCAAACCGAAATTCAACGTCGGTGACAAAGTACGGGTTCGGGATCTGCCGGATATCTTCTACACGCGCACCCAGGGGTATGTCCGGGGTGCCGTAGCCACCGTCGCCGAAATCGTCTACGAGAGTCCTCCGGCCGAGAACGAGTCATGGGACAACACCGAGGTCGTCGAGTGGTTCTACAGCCTGGTGTTCAAGATGACCGATCTGTGGCCGGACTATCCGGAGTACTTTGCCAAAGACACGGTGGAGACCGAGATACCGGAACACTATCTGGAAGCGGTTTGAAGCCGCCAAGCGGACGATTGGCAATTCAACGGTTTTGAGAGGACCACTCCATGTCTGACCATGATGATCATCTGCATCCGCCGGCACCCATGGTGGATGAAGTCAGCGAGTTCGAGGTACTGGAGCTCGCCGTTCGCGAACTGGCGATCGAAAAGGGTTTGTTCACCCAGGAAGACCATGATCGCTGGACCGAGTACATGCACACCCTGGGCCCGCTGCCGGCGGCACGTCTCGTGGCCAAGGCGTGGCTGGACCCTGAATACAAGGAACTGGCCGTAAAGGACGGCGTCAAGGCCAGCCTGGAAGTCGGTGTCGACTGGGTGAGCGGAATGCCGACCCAGTTCGGCACGCCCAGTGACTACTGCAACCTGCGGGTCCTCGAGGATACGCCGACGCTCAAGCACGTTGTGGTGTGCACGCTGTGCTCATGTTACCCGAGGCCGATTCTGGGTCAGTCCCCGGAGTGGTACCGGACACCGAACTACCGCCGCCGTATCGTGCGCTGGCCGCGCCAGGTGCTGGCCGAGTTCGGTTTGCAACTGCCCGAGGATGTCGAGGTCAGGGTCGAGGACTCCAACCAGAAATCGCGTTTCATCGTGCTGCCGGTTCGACCCGAGGGCACCGAGGGTTGGAGTGAGGACCAGCTGGCGGAAATCGTCACCCGAGACGTTCTGATCGGCGTCGCCGTCCCCAAACCGGGGGTCACCGCCAACGCCAAGCGTCCGGTACGCAAGGCGGTCAATCCGTACGGCCATTGAGTTCCCGCGGCAATCATCCAGACGGAGGAGCAGCCCAGTGACTGACGTGAATCCCGATTATCTTGAGCTGGACAAGGAGATGAACGAGCGTGCGCTCGATTCATCGCCCATCGAACTGTTGGAGAGGATCAAGATAGAAGGTCGGGTGTGGGAGGAGTTGAGCGAGGAGTACGGCGTCAACAACCCGGATCCGCCGTGGCGCGTCAGCCTGGAGAGCACCTGTGACCAGCTTGCCGGTGGCTACTGGGCGCCGTTCAACGTCTGCCTGCCGAAAGAGGAGCGCGAGTCACCGAGTGACGACAAGGTGGACGCCATCGAACGCCGCTGGGAGGAGGACGATCTCGTCGCGAAGCATTACGCCGACGTACCGTTCCCCGAACGCCAGCTGCTGGCCCTGGCGCATACGCTGGTCCGTCGCGGCATCATGACCGAGCAGGAGCTTGCCGCGAAGATGAAGAGCGTCAGCGACCGGCTCAACATGGTCGACGGTGCCTACGAGGACGAAGAGCTGTCGAATCCCGGCCTGGCGAACAAACAGGGCGCTTAGGCAGTCACGATGGCGATTCGCGGCACACAGATAAAGATCGAGAACCTCACGCATCGGTATACGCCGAAGAGTCCGCTGACGTTCGAGGGCATCAATATCGCGGCGGAACCCGGCGAGTCGATCGTCATCATCGGTCGTTCGGGATGTGGAAAGTCGACCCTGCTGCACATGATCGCCGGCCTGCTGCACGGCTACAGCGGTACCTTGCAACTGGACGGAAAAGACGTCCATGAACCTTCGCCGCGCTGGGTCATGATGTTCCAGGCCCCGCACCTTTTTCCCTGGATGACGGTGGAACGCAACGTGGGGATCGGCCTGCATTTCGCTGGCTGGCCCAAGGAGAAGAAGCGCGAACGCGTCGCCGATGCCATCAGCATGGTCGTATTGGACGAGTTCGCCAAGAAGAATACCCAGGACCTGT
>JAGRGY010000005.1:9424-10807 GCA_020445255.1 Gammaproteobacteria bacterium | reverse complement strand
CACCGATCGACTGGGCCGCGATGACCCCGACCGCCTCACCGATGTTCACCTGGTGACCACGTGCCAGATCGCGTCCGTAGCACTTGCCACAGATACCGTGACGGGTTTCACAGGTGATCGGCGAACGCACGAACACCTGGTCGACGCCTGCCGCCTCGAGCAGGTCGACCCAGCCCTCGTCGAGCAGGGTACCGGCCTCGCAGACCACCTCGTTCTCGGCTCCCGGGCGCAATACGTCGATTGCCGCGACGCGACCCAGGATGCGCTCGCGCAGCGGTTCGACGACGTCGCCGCCCTCGATGATCGGCTGCATCAACAGGCCCTGTTCGGTGCCGCAGTCGACCTCGGTGATGACCATGTCCTGGGCGACGTCGACCAGGCGGCGGGTCAGGTAACCGGAGTTCGCCGTCTTGAGCGCGGTGTCGGCGAGACCCTTGCGCGCGCCGTGGGTCGAGATGAAGTACTGCAGCACGTCGAGCCCTTCACGGAAGTTCGCCGTGATCGGCGTCTCGATGATCGAGCCGTCGGGCTTGGCCATCAGCCCGCGCATCCCGGCGAGCTGACGGATCTGTGCCGCCGAACCACGCGCGCCAGAGTCGGCCATCATGTAGATCGAGTTGAACGAGTCCTGCTCGACATCCTTGCCGTCGCGATTCTTGACCTTCTCCTTGCCGAGCTTGCCCATCATCGCGCGCGCAACCTGGTCATTGGTGTGCGACCAGATATCGACGACCTTGTTGTAGCGCTCGCCGTTGGTGACGAGACCCGAGGAGTACTGGTTCTCGATCTCTTTCACCTCGGCCTCTGCCTCGGCAAGGATCGTTGCCTTTTCCGGCGGGATGACCATGTCGTTAACGCCGATCGACACCCCGGCGCGCGCCGCCTGGCGGAAGCCGAGATACATCAACTGGTCGGCAAACACGACCGTGTCCTTCAGGCCGAGGCGACGGTAACAGGCGTTGACCAGACGCGAGATCGACTTCTTGGTCATCGCCTGGTTGACCAGATCGAACGGCATGCCCTCGGGAACGATGTCCCACAACAGCGCACGGCCGATCGTCGTGTCCTTGACCCCGGTCTTGGTGTCGACGTCGCCTTCTTCGCTGCGAATGGATTCGTCGATGCGAACCTTCACCCGTGCGTGCAACTCGGCGGCACCCGTTTCGTAGGCGCGCCGCGCCTCGGCGATGTTGCTGAACGCCATACCCTCACCGCGGGCGTTCACGCGGTCACGGGTCATGTAGTACAGCCCGAGCACGACGTCCTGCGTCGGCACGATCACCGGCTCGCCGTTTGCCGGCGACAGCACGTTGTTCGACGACATCATCAGCGTGCGCGCCTCGAGCTGCGCTTCGATGGAAAGCGGCACGTGGACCGCCATCT
>JAGRGY010000005.1:9087-9288 GCA_020445255.1 Gammaproteobacteria bacterium | reverse complement strand
GATGACCTCCTCGAGGATGTCCCACACCTCCGGCGCACCGCGCTCGACCATCTTCTTTGCGGCCTTGATCGTCGTCGCCAGACCGCGGAACTGCAGCTTGGAGAAGATGAACGGCTTGAACAACTCCAGCGCCATCTTCTTCGGGATACCGCACTGGTGCAGCTTCAGCGTCGGGCCAACCACGATGACCGAACGGCCGGA
>JAGRGY010000005.1:8250-8934 GCA_020445255.1 Gammaproteobacteria bacterium | reverse complement strand
GCATGCGCTTCTCGTTGCGCACGATAATGTCCGGTGCGTTCAGGTCGAGCAGGCGCTTCAGGCGATTGTTGCGGTTGATGACACGGCGATAAAGGTCGTTGAGATCCGACGTCGCGAAACGCCCACCGTCAAGCGGCACCAGCGGGCGCAGCTCGGGCGGCAGCACCGGCAGCACGGTCAGGATCATCCACTCCGGGCGGTTGCCGGATTCCTGCAGCGATTCGAGCAGCTTAAGGCGCTTGGCGATCTTCTTGATCTTGGTCTCGGAATTGGTGCCCTCGACCTCTTCGCGCATGCGCGCGATCTCTTTCGGGATATCCATCGTGCGCAGCAGTTCGTACACCGCTTCGGCACCCATGCGCGCATCGAATTCGTCGCCATTCTCTTCCACCGCTTCGAGATACTGCTCATCTGTCAGCAGCTGGAAGCGTTCGAGCGGCGTCATGCCCGGATCGATGACGACATAGGATTCGAAATACAGTACGCGCTCGATATCACGCAGGGTGATATCGAGCAGCAGGCCGATGCGTGACGGCAGCGATTTCAGGTACCAGATGTGCGCGACCGGGCTGGCCAGCTCGATGTGGCCCATACGCTCGCGGCGCACCTTGGCCAGCGTGACCTCGACGCCACACTTCTCGCACACCACGCCGCGGTGTTTGAGGCGCTTGTACTTGCCGCACA
>JAGRGY010000005.1:0-8181 GCA_020445255.1 Gammaproteobacteria bacterium | reverse complement strand
TTGATCGTTTCCGGCTTCTTGACTTCACCATACGACCAGGAGCGGATCATTTCGGGCGATGCCAGGCCGATTCGGATGGCATCGAACTCTTCGTTCTGACCCTGCTGTTTCAGAATTTTCAGAAGATCTTTCAAGACGGTGTCTCCCGTTCTGTGTCCTTATGAGGCGGAGAGGGCGAACCCTCAATCCTGCTCCAGTTCGATGTTGATACCCAGCGAGCGGATCTCTTTGACCAGCACGTTGAACGACTCCGGCATACCCGGTTCCATGCGGTGATCGCCGTCGACGATGTTCTTGTACATCCGCGTACGGCCGTTCACGTCGTCGGACTTGACCGTGAGCATCTCCTGCAGCGTGTACGACGCGCCGTAGGCTTCGAGCGCCCACACTTCCATCTCGCCGAAGCGCTGGCCACCAAACTGCGCCTTGCCGCCAAGCGGCTGCTGGGTGACCAGGCTGTACGGACCGGTGGAGCGCGCGTGCATCTTGTCGTCGACCAGATGGTTGAGCTTGATCATGTACATGTAGCCGACCGTGACGCGGCGCTCGAACGGCTCGCCGGTGCGTCCGTCATAGAGCTGGGTCTGACCGTCCGAGTCTTCCTCGGCGAGTCCGAGCATGTGACGGATCTCGTCTTCATGGGCGCCGTCGAACACCGGCGTTGCGACCGGCACGCCGCTGCGCAGATTGTTCGCCATCGCGAACACCTCGTCGTCGGTCATGCTCTTGAGGTCTTCCTTCCTGCCGCTGGTGTTGTAGACCTGGTCGAGGAAGTCGCGCAGTTCTTTGGCCTTGATCTGCGCATCGAGCATGCGGCCGATGCGCTCGCCGACGCCCTTGGCCGCGAAGCCGAGATGCGTCTCGAGGATCTGGCCGATGTTCATGCGCGACGGCACGCCGAGCGGGTTGAGCACGATGTCAACCGGGCGACCGTTGACGTCGAACGGCATGTCCTCGACCGGAACGATCATCGAGATGACGCCCTTGTTGCCGTGACGGCCGGCCATCTTGTCACCCGGCTGGACGCGCCGTTTGACGGCCACGTACACCTTGACCATCTTCAGCACGCCCGGCGCCAGGTCGTCACCCGAGGTCAACTTGCGCTTCTTCTCTTCGTAACGAAGACGGAAGTCCTCGCGCAACTGCGCAACCTGCGCCGCGATCGCCTCGAGCTGGGCGGCGGCCTCCTCGTTCTTGAGCCGGATCTCGAGCCACTGGTCACGCTCGATCTCCTGCAGGTAGCCCTTGGTGATCTTCGAACCGGCCTTGAGCTTGTTCGGGCCCCCGTCGGCAACCTTGCCGAGCAGCATCTTCTCGACGCGGTCGAAAGTGTCCTCTTCCATGATGCGCAGCTGGTCGTTCATGTCCTTGCGGACCATCGCCAGTTCGGCCTCTTCGATCTGCAGCGCACGCGCATCCTTCTCGACACCGTCGCGCGTGAACACCTGCACGTCGATGACGGTGCCGGACATGCCGGACGGCACGCGCAGCGAGGTATCCTTCACGTCGGAGGCCTTCTCACCGAAGATCGCGCGCAGCAGCTTTTCTTCCGGTGTCAGCTGGGTTTCGCCCTTCGGCGTGACCTTACCGACCAGGATGTCGCCTTCGCGCACCTCGGCGCCGACATAGACGATGCCGGACTCATCGAGCTTCGCCAGTGCGGCCTCGCCGACGTTCGGGATGTCGCCGGTGATCTCCTCGGCACCCAGCTTGGTGTCGCGCGCCATACAGGTCATTTCTTCGATGTGGATCGTCGTGAAGCGATCCTCCTTGACGACCTGCTCGGAGATCAGGATCGAGTCCTCGAAGTTGTAGCCGTTCCACGGCATGAACGCGACGCGCAGGTTCTGACCCAGCGCCAGCTCGCCCATGTCGGTCGAAGGGCCGTCTGCCAGCACATCGCCGCGTGCAATCTCGTTGCCGACCATTACCAGCGGACGCTGGTTGATGCAGGTGTTCTGGTTCGAACGCGTGTACTTGGTCAGGTTGTAGATGTCGACGCCCGGCTCGCCGGCGATCGTCTCTTCGTCGTTGACTCGCACGACGATGCGCGCGGCGTCCACCGACTCGATCACACCGCCACGCTTGGCGACGACCGTCACACCCGAATCCACAGCCACGGTGCGCTCCATGCCGGTACCGACCAGCGGCTTCTCGGCGCGTAGCGTCGGCACCGCCTGGCGCTGCATGTTCGAACCCATCAACGCGCGGTTGGCGTCGTCATGCTCGAGGAACGGAATCAGCGATGCGGCGACCGAGACGATCTGTTTCGGCGACACGTCCATGTACTCGATCTTGTCCGGCGTCGACAGCGTGAATTCGTTCTGGTGGCGACACGAGATCAGCTCGTCGACCAGCTTGCCCTTGGCATCGAGCGTGGCGTTGGCCTGCGCGATCACGTAGCGGCCTTCCTCGATTGCCGACAAGTAGTCGATCTGGTTGGCGACCTTGCCGTTCTCGACCTTGCGGTACGGAGTCTCGAGGAAGCCGTATTTGTTGGTGCGCGCGTATACGGCAAGCGAGTTGATCAGGCCGATGTTCGGACCTTCCGGCGTCTCGATCGGGCACACGCGGCCATAGTGGGTCGGGTGCACATCGCGGACTTCGAAGCCTGCACGCTCGCGCGCCAGACCGCCCGGGCCAAGCGCCGAGACGCGACGCTTGTGCGTGACCTCGGACAGCGGGTTGTTCTGGTCCATGAACTGCGACAGCTGCGACGAACCGAAAAACTCCTTGATCGCCGCCGACACCGGCTTGGCGTTGATCATTTCCTGGGGCATGAGACCTTCGGACTCGGCCAGCGTCAGACGCTCCTTGACCGCCCGCTCCACGCGCACCAGACCGACGCGGAACTGGTTCTCGGCCATCTCTCCGACGCAACGCACCCGGCGGTTGCCAAGATGGTCGATGTCGTCGACGACGCCGTTGCCGTTGCGGATGTCGACCAGCGTGCGCAGCGCGTCGACGATGTCCGAGGTGTCGCCGAAGCGTTTGACCAGATCGGTTGCAAGCTCGTCGTCGCGCCCGCTGAAGTACTTGTGGTCATAAAGTATGCCGGCACCTTCCGCGTCGTCGCGCCCGAGGCGACGGTTGAACTTCATCCGACCGACCGCGGAAAGATCGTAGCGTTCGTCGGTGAAGAACAGGTTGTGGAACAGGTTCTGGGCGGCCTCTTTGGTCGGCGGCTCGCCCGGTCGCATCATGCGGTAGATCTCGACCATGGCCTCGAGCGAGTTGCTGGTCGGATCGATGCGCAGCGTGTCGGAAACGAACGGACCGTGGTCGAGGTCGTTGGTGAACAGCGTCTGGACCTGCTTCACTCCCTTGTCGACGAACGACTGCACCATCTCCGCCGTGATCTCGTCGTTGGCTTTGGCCAACAGCTCGCCACTGTCGGTGTCGACGATGTCGTGCGCAAGCGTGCGCCCGATCAGGTAGTCAGCCGGAACCTCGAGCTTCTTGACGCCCGCTTCTTCGAGTTGCTTGATATGGCGCGCGGTGATCCGCTTGCCCGCCTCGACGATCACTTTCTTGCCCGATTTGATGTCGAAGCTCGCGGTGTCACCGCGCAGACGCGCCGGGACCAGCGCGAGTTCGACCTTCTTCTTGCCGATCGTGAAGGTGTCCATTTCGAAGAACAGGCGCAGGATCTCGGCGGTGTCGTAACCGAGCGCGCGCAGCAGTATCGTCGCCGGCAGTTTGCGGCGGCGGTCGATGCGCACGAACACCGAGTCCTTCGGATCGAATTCGAAATCCAGCCACGAGCCACGGTAGGGGATGACGCGCGCCGAGAACAGCAGCTTGCCGGACGAGTGGGTCTTGCCCTTGTCGTGGTCGAAGAACACCCCCGGCGAGCGATGCAGCTGCGACACGATGACGCGCTCGGTGCCGTTAATGATGAAGGTGCCGTTGTCCGTCATGAGCGGCAGTTCGCCCATGTAGATCTCCTGCTCCTTGATATCCTTTACCTGCTTCGCGCCGGCAGGGGCATCCTTGTCATAGATCACCAGACGCACGAGCACGCGCAGCGGTGCCGCATAGGTCGCACCGCGCAACTGACATTCACGCACGTCGAAGATTGGCTCGCCAAGTCGATAGTGGACATACTCAAGCGCCGCGTTGCCGGAGTAGCTGACGATCGGGAACACAGACCTGAACGCCGCGTGCAGACCGAGGTTGTCACGCGAGTCGGGGGCCGTGTCGGCCTGCAGGAACCCGCGATAGGACTCGATCTGGGTTGCCAGCAGGAAAGGCACTTCCAGAATGCTGGAGCGCTTGCCAAAGTCTTTGCGGATGCGTTTCTTTTCGGTGAACGAATAGGCCATGCCTGCCTTCCCTCGACGATGAACTATGCTGTATCGGACACGGAGCGCGGTTTACCCGCCGCCACCGCGGTGACCCTGATCGCCGGCGCTGACTGGTGCGCGCCGCCGCGCGGATGACGCAAGGCCATACCGCCGAAATCCCTTCAAGACACAAACAGGAAAAGGCCGGCGGCTCGAAGGCCACCAGCCCAGTCCTGATTGATGCTCAGTAATGCCAAACAGGATTACTTGAGCTCGACGGTGGCACCCGCCTCTTCCAACTGCTTCTTGGCTTCTTCGGCATCCGCCTTCGATACACCTTCTTTGAGCGTGCTCGGCACGCCTTCGACGGCATCCTTGGCCTCTTTCAGACCCAGGCCGGTAATACCGCGCACCGCCTTGATGACCGCAACCTTGTTCTCACCGAAGCTGGTCAGAACGACATCGAACTCGGTCTTCTCCTCGGCCGCGGCGGCACCCGCGTCACCACCGGCACCCGGCGCTGCAACCGCGACGGCGGCAGCGGCGGTGACGCCGAACTTCTCTTCCATCGCGGAGATCAGTTCGACGACCTCCATGACCGTCATGTTGGAAATGGCTTCCAGGATATCTTCTTTGGACATTACAAAACTCCAGAAAAATGCTTTAGCACGATAGGGTTAACGAGACTGCCCTCAGGCAGCCTCTTTGGCGTCGCGAATTGCTGCAACCGTGCGAACCAGTTTGCCCGGGACCTCGTTCATGGTCGCGGCCAGCTTCTGAATCGGCGCCTTCATCACCGACATCAGCATGCTGATCGCCTGATCGTAGGTAGGCATCTTGGCCAGGGTTTCGAGCTCACTTGCGGCAAGCATCTGACCGCCGATGGACACCAGCGTGACCTTCAGCTTGTCTTCACCCTTGGCGAAATCCTTGATCACGCGAGCGGCCGAACCCGGGTCCTCCTGCGAGAAGGCCAGTACCAGCGGACCGGTCAAACCTTCTGCCATGCATTCAAACTCGGTGTCCTTGACCGCGCGCCGCGCAAGCGTGTTCTTCACCACGCGCAGGTAGACGCCGTTCCTGCGCGCCTCGGCGCGCAGTGCCGTCATCTTTTCCACGCTGATGCCACGATACTCGGCGGCCACGGCCGAATAGGCCACCCGGGCCACTTCAGCAACTTCGGCGACGATGGCTTGCTTCTGCTCAAAATTGAGTGCCAAAGTCGTCACCTCCCGACAACGTGGGACATAGGTCCCGTTACACACCAGGGGCCGTGAAGACCCCCACCATTTCGGTGCCCGTTATCAGGGTTCCCTGATTCCGGAGCGCCATCTGCGCAGGCATCGATTAAGCTTCGGATGAAGCACCTGCGGTCTTTGACGGCAACCGGCGGCGTGCTTGCGCATCCACCGGCGCCCCCAATTACTGGCGCGACCGGGGTCAGCCGGCCGCGCATGTGGGCGGTCAGAGCAGGTTCAGGCTGCTCTGATCCAGCACGATACCCGGTCCCATCGTCGACGAGACGGTAACGCGCTTCATGTACACGCCCTTCGCCGAGCTCGGCTTGAGCTTTTTCAGGTCGTTGAGCAGCGCCTCGAGGTTCTGCTGCAACGCTGCCGGTTCGAACGAGATACTGCCGATCGACGCATGAATGATGCCGGCCTTGTCGGTGCGGAAACGCGCCTGACCCGACTTGGCATTGCGCACCGCCTGGGCGACGTCCGGGGTCACGGTGCCGACCTTCGGGTTCNNGGGTTCGGCATCAGGCCGCGCGGCCCGAGAATCTGGCCCAACTGACCGACGACACGCATCGCGTCCGGCGCCGCCACCACGACGTCGAAATCCAGATTGCCCGCCTTGACCTCATCAGCAAGGTCTTCCATGCCCACCTTGTCGGCGCCGGCCTCGCGGGCGGCGTCGGCGGCAGCGCCCTGGGCGAACACGGCGACGCGCACGCTCTTGCCGGTGCCGTTCGGCATCACTGTCGAACCGCGCACGACCTGGTCGGATTTGCGCGGGTCGACGCCGAGATTCACGGCCACGTCGACCGATTCCGCGAACTTGACCGACGACAGCTCCTTGAGCAGGGCAAAGGCCTCTTCGGCCACGTACTGCTTCTGCGAGTCGACCTTTTCACGGATCGCCTTCAGGCGTTTTGACAGCTTGGCCATTATTCGACCCCCTCAATATTCAGTCCCATGCTGCGCGCGGAACCGGCGATCGTGCGCACTGCGGCGTCGAGATCGGCTGCGGTCAGATCGGGCTCCTTGGCCTTCGCAATCTCTTCGAGCTGGTCGCGCGTGATGGTGCCGACCTTCTCGGTGTTGGGACGGCTGCTGCCGCTCTGGATGCCGACGGCCTTCTTGATCAGGATCGATGCCGGCGGGGTCTTGGTGACGAACGTGAACGAGCGGTCGCTGTACACGGTGATGACCACCGGCAGCGGCAGGCCCTTTTCGACGTTCTGCGTCTGCGCGTTGAACGCCTTGCAGAACTCCATGATGTTGACGCCGTGCTGGCCGAGCGCCGGACCGACTGGCGGACTCGGGTTGGCCTCCTGCGCCTTCACCTGCAGCTTGATATAAGCCTGGATTTTCTTAGCCACTGTTTCCTCTCTTCGGGTTCAGACGCCTGAGACTGGTTACTCAGACTCCCCGGTCAGTTTCCGGCTCAGCGGAGACAATCTCCGTAAGCAATTTCATTCACGCCATCCCTGGCGCGACTTCGGAGGTCTTCTACACCTCCGGCCCGGGCGTCCTGCCCGGTCGTTGACCGCGCTGCGTCATGCCAGTGGCATGACGATCGCGGTCAACCCTTCTCGACCTGACCGAATTCGAGATCGACCGGCGTCGACCGGCCAAAAATCAGCACCGACACCTTCAGACGACTCTTGTCGTAGTCCACTTCCTCGACGACACCGTTGAAGTCGTTGAACGGGCCATCCGTGACGCGCACCACCTCACCCGGCTCGAACAGGACCTTCGGCTTCGGCTTGTCCACGCCCTCCTGCATGCGCTGCAGGATCGCGTCGGCCTCTTTGTCTGAAATCGGCGCGGGACGGTCACCGGTGCCGCCGATGAACCCCATGACCTTGGGCACATCCTTCACCAGGTGCCAGGTATCGTCGGTCATTTCCATCTGCACCAGCACGTAGCCCGGGAAGAACTTGCGTTCACTGCGACGCTGCGCACCGCCGCGCATCTCCACGACCTCTTCGGTTGGTACCAGGATCTCGCCAAACAGGTCCTGCATGCCAGCGCGCTCGACCCGTTCCTGCAGCGAACGTTTGACATGGCCCTCGAAGCCGGAATAGGCGTGCACCACGTACCAGCGCTTGGCCATCGTCAGCCCTCCTGCCCCGTCAGATACCGCACGATGCTGAACAGCAACGAGTCGACCAGCCACAGGAACAATGCCGTCAACAGGACCGCTATGGTGATGATCAGCAGCGTCTGCAGCGTTTCCTGGCGCGTTGGCCACACGACCTTGCGCACCTCGGTGCGCGAATCGGCGGCGAACTGCCAGACAGCGCGCCCAACGTTAGTCTGCAATGCGATCAACACCGCCGCACCAACGACCAGCAACAGCCCGACGAGCCGCACCCACAGCGCCTGCTCCGCGAAGCTGTAGAAGCCGTAAAGCCCGGCGACCAGCAGCACGACGACGAGCAGCAGCTTGACGGTGTCCATTCCGGTTCCGGGTTGTTCCGTTTTCGCGTTCATCACCAGCCAGATTTGGCAGGCCAAGAGGGACTCGAACCCCCAACCTGCGGTTTTGGAGACCGCTGCTCTACCAATTGAGCTATTGGCCTAAAAACACAAACGAGCCGCCCCGATCGGGGCGGCCCGCAACCTTTGGAATAGCGCCTCGATTACTCGATAATCTTGGCAACGAC
>JAGRGY010000031.1:207927-216493 GCA_020445255.1 Gammaproteobacteria bacterium | reverse complement strand
GCTACTACCTCTGGCGCAGCAAGTTCGGCGGCATGGATGTGTCGGATGCCAAGCGCCTCAAGGCGTTGGAGTCGGAGAACGCGCGGCTGAAGAAGCTGCTCGCCGAAGCCCTGCTCGAGAACGAGGTGACGAAAGAAGTCCTGCGAAAAAAGTGGTGACCGCACCGGCCCGTCGGGAGGTGGTGCGGCTCATGAAGCAGCACGGGATGAGCGAACGGCACGCGCTGCGGGTCGTCGGCATGAGTGCATCGGCGTTGCGTTACGTGCCCAAGCCAGACAGCAATGTTGAGCTGCGCCAGCAGATCGTGGACATGGCGCAGCGATATCGCCGGTATGGCGCGCCGATGATCTACCTCAAGCTGCGCCAGGCTGGACATCAGGTCAATCACAAGCGTGTCGAACGGCTATACGCGCAAGAGAAACTGCAGGTTCGACGACGTCGGCGCAAGAAGATCCCCGCTGGGGATCGCCAGCCGCTGATCCGACCTGGCGCGGCCAATGAAGTCTGGTCGATGGATTTCGTCTTCGACCGCGTCGCCTCAGGTCGGGCGCTCAAGTGCCTGGCAATCGTTGACGACGCCACACACGAGGCAGTCGCCGTGATTCCGGAGCATGCGATTGGCGGTGACCACTTGGTTCGCCTGCTGGACGAGGTCTGCGCGCTCCGCGGCAGGCCATCGATCATCCGAACCGACAATGGCTAGGAGTTCACCGGCCGGGCCATGTTGACCTGGGCGCATCGTCACGGCATTGGCCTGCGCTTGATCGAACCGGGCAAGCCCAACCAGAACGCGTACATCGAATCCTTCAATGGTCGGTTGCGCGACGAATGCCTGAACGAGCATTGGTTCGTCAGCCTCAACCACGCTCGGGTGGTAATCCGTGCATGGGTCCGTGAGTACAACGAGGAAAGACCGAAAAAGACACTTGGCGGGCTGACACCCGCCGAACATGCCAAGCAGCTCGCTGCAAAGGCAGCTACATTTGACCCTGGACTCTAAACCGAACCGCTACTCAACAAGGGGTACCGTCGTGCCGACCTCGCTAACCGGCCTTCATGGGCCGTTGTAGTGACTCAACATTACAATTGGCCATCCGGGGGAAGATCAGGGGGGCAGACTTATGAAAAGTGATGTACCCAATAAAGTCCAGATAGTTGGGGCGCCCATCGATTTCGGAACTGGGCGCTGCAGACTAGATGCGTTGTCTAACCTCCGAAGAACCCCACATATCCTGACTGAATGGTTCAGAAATAGGCTCGTATGCTCACTCCCAGAGCCACAATTCATTACCCCCAACTATCCTCAACTCGTTAGCAAGCACAAAACACCGTTGAAATACGATATAGAGCTGACCGCTACTTTTCTTAGCTCCTATAGGAGTGTTCCCTTATCAAGGAACACGATACCGCTTGTTATCGGTGGCGACCACACTATTAGTATATTGACCGCTGCGCTAGCGCGGCGAAATTTTATGAGCAATGAACAGCTAGGTGTCATCGTATTTGATGCCCATAGCGATTTTAACCGTCCACTTCCGGTGGCCAAATCAAGATACGAGATTAAGCCAGGTGAAACAATATCTGGCAACGCCAACGGCATGATTCATTCTTTGATGGGTCAGCAGTGTAGCGGAGACTATGAATTGAGTCGATTCTGCAGAAAATTTGCTCAAATTGACCCAAGCCGTGTCGTCATCATAGGATATCGTACTAATTCTTACAGCGATCTGAATAAAACAATACGGAACGCCTCCCCACTTTTGCTGACAGCCAGTAAACTACGAGAGGCCGATGAACAGACTCGAAGCTTCATTGCTAAGTTGTTAGTGATGAGGGCCACTGCCAACTTTTCAAAACCTTGCTATATTTCGATAGACTTTGATGCTGTAGATCCCCGTTTCATACCCAACGTGTTGTCTCCGGTGCCCGATGGCCTCTTCATAGAAGACGTCAGTGACATGTTAGACCGAATTTCTTCCTTTCTCGATCCGTCGTTATTATGGGGTTTCGATTTCTCCGAGCTTTGTACTAGCGATAACTACATTGCTGAAGTTCAAGCAATAGAGCCCATACTGCGGTCATCAGTCAGCTTACTAGATCGCGTTTGTGGTAATTCGGTCAACTGAAGAAGATCTACGCTGTAGCCATTCATACAAACGTATATCCCATTCGTTCGCATCTTCAAAGATTTCGGCAGAATCTGGGGGGAGTCGAAGTTCGACATCACCTGTTTCGTTTTCTCTGAAGGCCCGACAATTGTTCCATCCCATGAGGTGTATAAGTCTTTCGATCTCGGAATCAAAATCTTCAACACATCCCGCATAATCAAAATACTCTTCAATATTGTCTTTTGCTTTTAGAAAGTCGTCTTCTTGCACTGCTCGCGTTCCGACTCCGGCTATCAGTCGAGTTTGATCATTGGACAGTTCTGGAATCGCTAAATCATCAACTATGCGTCGGATATTTTGATCATAAGCCTCGACTAAAGACCACGCTGGTCGATCAAAACGAGCCTTGTACGCGGCCTTCCACC
The DNA here is from genome assembly GCA_020445255.1 of Gammaproteobacteria bacterium. Classification (GTDB taxonomy): domain Bacteria; phylum Pseudomonadota; class Gammaproteobacteria; order Chromatiales; family Chromatiaceae; genus Thiosocius. Next base: position 213,960 of record JAGRGY010000031.1, on the reverse strand, counting down.
AAGACAGGCAGCGCGAAACCGGCTCTCGTACCAAGGTGAAATACCGTACTTTCCTCGCTAATTTTTGATGAACTCCGAACGGGACGTTGCTGACAATACAGTCCAGTTCCCATTGTCTATGTTTAAGGGATGCAAGCTGTGCTGCCAATTCTTGGTCAGATGAATCGACTGTTATCGGATTTCCATCTGTCCCGGCCCGTGCCCAAGCGCTAATTGAGAATATTCGGTCAGTTGAATACTGGCCTGATATTAACCGCATCATGCTGCTCGACGCATTCTTTCTGATGCGTATGTAGCATGGCAACGCCCGATCTTTTGTCGGCTGCGAGATATGATCAGAAGGCTGTTCCTTATTTGCCTTGTCGATGCGAAGCGTATGAAATTCAGTTACGACTTTGCCATACTCTTGGAAGTAGATTGACTTGCTTTCGTCGATTGCTTCCTGCAACTTCAAGTAGTCTTCAGGTCCGCGAAGGCCGAGATAAGGAAAATGATGCAGGTATGATCCGAAAATTCTCTCACAATCCCAGTGATATTTTCGGGTATCTAGAATGTGGAAGTGCCAAAAGATGTCTGCTGCTCTGTTTAAAGGAGCAATTTCTTTCGGCCAATACTTATATCTAAGATACAGCCAGTTTCGATAGACTTCTTCCGTTTTTTTTATCTTCGATTCTGACCAACCCTCACCGACATCTGTGCGTGAAAGTTTCCTACGAATACTCGAAAGATCAAGCTCGTCAATGATAGATCTTACGGCGTGGAGATGGTCATCACGTTTGCTCATTGATCATCTACAACACAGAGGCACAGGCCCTTGATTGGGCTCTTCATCGGCTGAATTAGCCTTTATCCTATTGACGAACTGGCGTACATCGAAATACCAGTCATCTCCAAATGCATACAAGTCGTGAGATTCGGATTTAGATAGGTGGGGGGTATCGTAGTAGACAGCGTTGCTATCCGGCTGAACAGCTTTTGCGTGTCCGATCAGCTCGCCAGACGGCGGCGCGGCAGCGTATCCATTCTTGGAGTCGAGAAAGAGGGCTGGACATTTGAGCTTTGACGCGGAGTCGATGAGCAATTTCTGTACTAAAGGAGAGGACGCCCAGATTGCTGCGCCGGTACTAAACAAGACCATTCCTTGCAAATTACCGTTGTTTTTTGCAGCTACCAGAGAGGCCATTGCACCGAATGCGTGCCCAAAACACATAACTCGATCATGATCCACCCAATTCAACGTCTGTGTAAAAGCGATAGCAGCTGTTACATCCTCCGCTTCGTCTTTGATACGCTGGGAAACGAATTCATCTCTATTTTTCGTACTGGAATCCGTCCCGCATGGCACGTATGGGCCCGGGCTCAAGGTATTATAGTCTCTCCTTATGGGAGCGAAAACTGCAAACCCCATTGATAGAAGTAGCTCCAAGGTGCTTGTCTTTTTCGGGCCGTCTACAAACAAATCGTCCTCGCGCCCGCCGGTACTATGATTCCAAATTACGATCGGGAGGGGCGGCTTAACTAAGGGCGGCTGCCAAATGTCACCGGTAAGCGTGATCGCTCCGCTTGGAAATGTAACACGCGCTGGCTTTATCGAGAATTCGAGAGTTTCCATTTTTCTTTCCTTGGCTGCAGTCGTAGTAGTAGACTAATGAGCGAGCGACGGTAAGCACCATCTAAGGCTGTGAAACCTTACGAGTAGACGATTATGGCTGAGCGAAATGCGTCAGGCAATGAGCGCGTAGAAATCTCACCTTCAAATGCACGGAATGCCGATTCGTATATACGAATATTAGACACTGCAGGATATTGTTTGATTAGGGGGCAGAATTCGCAACATTTGTTTGACGCCATATGCTCTGAGCTTGGACAAATCATCGATAGCAGTGATGTCGTATTGAGGGAGGGTTCGTCACGAAAGATACATAATTTGTACCCCATTCCGGCACACAATGATTGTAGCTATTTTGCCGACTTTGTGGCTTGGTATTGTGCGACGGGGGATGGCCAAGCCGGTGCGCCATTCCTTGTATCTGTCACAAACGTGCTAAAGCGACTTGGCAATGCATCGATAGAGAGTCTTTCTCATATTTATTGCAAGACGCATGAACGCAACGAATACGTACCGATACTGCAGGAAGCGGCCGGCGAATTGTTTTTTTTCTATACGCCCTGGTACACATCTTTTGAACCAAATAAAGAGAACTTGCGCGCGGTTTCTGATTTGAATGCAGCCATTGAGTTGGAAAGAAGATCTTTTGGAAAAGAGCTTTCACTCGAAACAGGGAATATACTGCTAGTAAATGACCGAAAATTTTTTCATGGTAGAGATCAGCTTTCTGCAGAGACGAAGCGGCACTTAGTTCGACGATGGATACGAAGGAACGAGTTTGCAATGGTTTGTGGAGATGCTTAAGCGTTGTCTAGCCTGTTTGTTCTGTAAACTTTAGGCATTCTGGGTTCGGTGCCCATCAACTGAGTTTTGGGTCGTGCGCTCAAGGGCGCTTCGTTAGCTTCTTCGCTCAATCTCTGAGCCTGGTTGGTTGTTATTCTGTGAGTGAAATACCAAACTTCGAATACGTTGCGAACGAATATCTCGCTCGTTCGCATTTTCAACTCTCCGAGCCGGACCTCAGCTTTCTTCTCGAATCAGCGAAAAAAATTGAACCACTTTTGCCGGCGCAATTTGTGGTCGCGATACCCTGCCACATAAATGACATATGTTTTATTCCCGAACTGATCGGGAAGCTGGTCGAGCAAAAAACAAGAGTATGTATATTTGTTAACTGTCTTCGTGGAGAAGTAGATAACGAGCGCTTCAAAGAAATTGTGGAGGGGCTAGAGGATTATTTAAAAAAGGCGGTAAGTATCCCGAAGGATTCGGTGGCACTGATATCGAGCAACGATGAAAATAGGCTCTCGATGGGTAGGATTAGGGCAACCCTAACAGATTCGATATTAGTAGCGTCGCTGAACCAAAAATGTAAACCATGGGTGGTTCATATTGATGCTGATACGCTTGCAATTGCCGATTGCTTTGTTTCTGAGGTTCGGAGGCACGGCAAGGATCTGCGGACTTATATGGTAGCTGCTAATATATGTTATGGGTACGATCCAGGAGGACAGAGCTACGTAGGAGGTGGGTTGGACGTTCCCGAGTTATTTTTGGCCAATAAAGTGCAACATGCGATTCTTGAGTGTGCCCGCCTTGGGAAAATTAATTACGAATCTCGGATTTGGGCAGAGGGCGCAGGGTTTGCATTTGATTTGTACGCTTACTGTAGAGTAAGCGGTTTTGATAGGGAGCGAGAGTCCGGTGAAGATGATTTATTTGGATTTAAGATTCACAAGTTTGGTGATGTGGCCTTTCGTGTTCCTATAGGAGCTATTGATTCTGTAGATATGGAGGTTAAATCTAACATTTCCTATGCAGCAGACGCGTGGCTGGTGACTGATCCGCGGCGACAATTGTTTTCCATTTATGCGGGAATGGGTGGCACAGAGGCTTGGGATGTTGCTCCTTTTGCTGAGAAAGCAGGTTTTTCAATGTCGAGCACCGATCTCGCTGAAGCGTATAGTCGGGCGTCGGACCGAATAACTGTAGAGAAAATCAATGCGTTCCTTGGCGGCGACAAGTCGATTGGTGATTGGGTTTTCCATCGTTCTATTAAACTTATCGGGCGTATGATCCGTGCAGACATTCGCGTTCAGAATGGTAGGCAGGCCAACGAAGTGTGGGAGACACTTGGTTTGGCCGACCTGGCCGAAAGATTCAGAAATGACGATTTGGATACTCGAGATATTGAGAGGTTGTTACGATGCTTATCGCCAAACTTGTCGTTAGTTGGGTGCTAAAAGTTCTATTATGATTTCTAGAAAGCGAGTGAATGCTGGGCTTACATTCCTCGTGCTGGTGCCGGGATCGTTGTATAATGAGAGTTATTATCTATTCTGAACGTTGCTCATAAAAATATTTGGATCTCAAGAAAACTTTTTGCCCATACCAATAATGCCATCGAGTACTGTCCTGGGTGATTCTGGGATAAAGCCTCGGTGCGGCCAATCGTCCGTGGCGATGATGAAAGCCACCCGCATACGGAAATGTGAAAAATGCCTTGGCGCGCTCTGGCGGCTGAACAATGCTTGGCGCGGGAAAACGCTGTGTCAACGACAGAAGCGTTGTGCGGGTATGTTCATAGCTGGTCCGCCCTGAAAAGGCCGCATGTATCTGAAATGGCATGCTGAATGGCCTGAAAGCGTGTTGTAGAATTGTGAAAAAAGCCTCTCGAAGCCTTCAAAACGATGCAATTTCGGGATGGGCCGATTAAGGCCAAAGAGTCTGCCCGGTGGCCGCAGAACGATCTTTTTCGCATGGAGCTTGAGAAGCTAATCGATCGGCGGCACAAGCTGGTCCGCTTGAGCGAGGTGATTGAGTGGGACAGCATTGCTTCAGAGTTCGGCACCCTATACTTGGATCGCAAGGGGCGCCCAGGCTCGCACATTTGCCACTATCGAGCATGGTGGTCGAAAAGCAGACACGTCAGTCTTGCGTCGCACCGATCGACTTTGGCAGCGAGATTCCCGTCTCTCGAATGTGCTGAGCCAACGGCCGATTTGTCGCACGGAAGGCTGTCGACGAAATCGTCGACAGTCTACTTCCTCGCCTCTCTAACTCCGCAGATTCCGCAGAAAAACCACTCCGGGCAACACTTCTGGCCGAACCTTTTCCTGGGACGGTGGCTCAAGGGGTTGTCCTGGTGAAAACGAGCGAAATGAGGGCGTTAAGTTTCGGGTAAAACCAAAGGGTTGCGCAAATCGGGCGATTATGAAGGCCCGGGTAGAGAATCGAACTCTCTTCGATTTTCGCGACGGTCGAAACGCACGCTGATCGATGCGATTCACCGGACAGCGATGGCTCTATTCTGCCGAATCCGCGAGCAAGGAGAGCCGGCGTCCGAAGTGTGACAACTGCCAAAGCTTTTGCTGGCTTGTAGTCGACTGATTGATAAACCAAAATCGGTCGAGGCAAGGAACAGCGAATGACGCCTGAACAGCAAGCACGGCAAAAAATTGATGCGATGCTCGCCGCAGCGGGATGGCTGGTTCAGGATGCTGCGGCGGCCAATATCCAAGCCGCGCCGGGCGTGGCAATTCGCGAGTTCCCGCTGCCGGGCCACGGCTTTGCCGACTACCTGTTGTATGTCGATGGAAGGGCGGCCGGCGTGATCGAGGCCAAGAAGGCCGGCGCGACGCTCAGTGGCGTAGAGGTCCAGTCGGACAAATACACACAGGGCCTGCCAGAGACACTGCCGGCCTGGCGTCGCCCGCTGCCGTTTTCGTATCAGTTGACCGGTACCGAGACCCGCTTCACCAACGGCCTCGATCCCGAGCCACGTGCCCGGCCGGTGTTCGCGTTCCACCAACCGGAGCTGCTCAACGAGTGGCTGGACGACGCCTGTCTCAAGCAAGACGCCATCGGCGAGGGCCCACCACCGACCTATGGCCCCGGCGGTGAAACCTTCCTGAGTCGACTCCGCAACATGCCGGAGTTGGTGAGGCAGGGTCTCTGGCCCGCCCAGATCACCGCGATCACCAACCTGGAAAAGTCCCTGCGCGAGAACCGCCCGCGCGCGCTGATCCAGATGGCCACCGGCTCGGGTAAGACCTTCACGTCCATCAGCTTCATCTACCGCTTGATCAAGTTCGCCGGCGCGCGCCGGGTGCTGTTCCTGGTGGATCGCGGCAACCTGGGCGATCAGACCCTCAAGGAATTCCAGCAGTACGTCTCGCCCTACAACAACTTCAAGTTCAGCGAGGAGTACATCGTCCAGCGCCTGAGCAGCAACATGCTTGATACCACGGCGCGGGTCTGCATCTGCACCATCCAGCGCATGTACTCGATGCTGCGCGGCAACCCACTGCCACCGGAAGACGAAGAGACCTCGGTGCAGGGCCTGGAAAGCCTGTTCAAGGAACAGCCGCCCATCGAATACAACCCCAGTATTCCGATAGAGACCTTCGACATCATCGTCACCG
>JAGRGY010000031.1:196972-207750 GCA_020445255.1 Gammaproteobacteria bacterium | reverse complement strand
ACCGCATCAAGACGCAGATCACCGAGGGCGGCTCCAAGGTCGAGGCCGGCTACTACGTCGAACAGCAGGATCGCGAGACCCGCGAAAAGCGCTGGCAGGAACTCGACGAGGACCTCGAATACCAGGCCAAGCAACTCGACCGCGACGTGGTCACCCCCGACCAGATCCGCACCGTCGTGCGTACCTTCCGCGACAGGCTGTTCCAGGTTGGACGTGAATTACGATCGGAAGTCGCTAGAGCCGCGAATACCCAGCTTCGCGTTGGCTTAGCATCGCCAAGAGGAAGACGGCGTCTATCTCGGGTACATAGCGGTAAAGCGCGATGTAACCCTGTGCGCCATGCCCGATGATCAGCTCCCTCAAGTCATTTTTTGTAGGTCGGGCAATCAGCGGATTGTGCTCTAAGACCGATATGGCAGGAACGATCTCGGCGATGCGAGTAGAAGGATCAGGGCCGTCGAACTTGTCGGGATGTTCCAGGATGCGATCGAAGTCCTCGCCGATTTCGGGGGCGAGTTCGATTCGGGACATAATTCGGATCCTTCAGCGCGCCAGTTTCTTGGGTCTTGGTCGAGGCGGCTTCTTGCCGCTGACGCGCTCCAGCAGGTAGGCGCGCATCGCGCTCCAGGAAATCGTCTTCCCAGTTTCAGCGATATCGGCGAAACGGCGTTCCGCCGTTTCGTAGAATTCGTTACGGCGTTTCGCAGCTTCTACGCTGTCCTCGATTGCCCCGAGAATAAATGCGTGCGAGCTTGTGCCGGCGTTTGCCGCGGCCTGCGCAATGCGTTTTTTCAGGTCTTCCGGGAGCCGAATCGTGGTCGTCGACATGGTCATTGTCCCTAGTGCCGCGTTCGGTCGCCAAGCGTAGTACGAGAGTGCTACAGCAGCCAACGTGCAGCCTTGTTTCGGATGAGGCTGGCCGCTGTGATTTGGCTGTCGGTGAAATCGTCGGCAGCCCTTATTCCCACCTCTGCAACTCCGCAGAATCCGCAGAAACACCACGCCGGGCAATCCTTCTGGCCGAACCTTTTCCCGGGCCGGTGGCTCACGGGGTTTGCCTGTCAAAAGTCGCAGCAACGACCGCGTCACGTTTCGGTTAAGACCCGATGCCCGCGCAACTCGGGGCGTTACGAATTCGCGGAGAGGAATTCCAGCGCGCTTCCACTGTCGCGGCGATCTCAATCGACTGCTCTCGACGCCATGCGGACGGGAACGCGACCACCGGCATGCTGCAACACCAGGCCGCGGACCGAACCGGTGGTACGGCCGGTTCCCCTGCTGGCGTCAGCGGCTATGGCCACGCCACCGCGAGCCAGGCGTCGGACTGATCGACACGCCAGGCAACCAATCGCCCGGCCGTACACAACGATCGCGGCGCGCTGACATACGGCCCGTGGGTGTAAAGTCATCAGACCCTCTCGTGCAGGTGCGGGATCGCTCGATCGTGGAGGCGGGAAGCTGTTCAATAGTGCTTCGACGAGATGATCGAGCCGTCGATCGAAGAACCGAAGATACGGGGGAACCCGAGAAAAATGGCGTTTATGCTGCGCATAGGCCTGTGGCCCCATCGAGATGAGGGGAACCGTGGACTCCGTTAAGTTCGAACTGCCGCAACCGATCGTCGACCTGATCGATCAGGTCTCGACCTACGTCAGCCAACCCTGGTTCATCTACCAGGTGCTGATCATCGGCTCGTCGTATGTCGCCGCCCACCTGCTGGCAAAGTTCGTCGAGAAGCGGCTGGAGCGGCGGGTGCGGGAGATCAAGGGCCATCCCCACCTTTTGCGCCACCTCGTGGTAATCCTCAGGCGCACCAACTGGGTCCTTTACGTCGTGCTGCTCGGCGGCGTCCTGGTCCTGATGCGCAATCTGACCTGGCCCAGCCGGAGCTATCTGATCTACGTCGCGTTGCTCCTCGCGCTGGCCTGGCTGGTGCTGGCAGTGGTCTCGCGCGCCATCCACAGCCGCACCATCAGCCAGGTTGTGGCGGTGAGTATCTGGATCTACGTTGCCGTTTCGATCTTCGATCTGAATCAGACCCTGGCGGACTTTCTTGACGGCCTGGCCTTCAGTGTCGGTGAGATGCGCATCTCGGCACTCCTGATACTGAAGGCCGTCGTGCTGATGAGCATCTCGCTGTGGGTGGCGACCTCGATCGGCAACTACCTCGACGGACGGCTGCACCGGGCGGAAGAGCTGACACCGTCGCTGCGCGTGCTCATCGGCAAGGTGCTCAAGTTCCTGCTGGTGCTGCTGGCAGCGGTCGTCGTGCTGTCAGCCCTCGGCATTGACCTGACGGCGTTCGCGGTGTTCTCGGGCGCGGTGGGCGTCGGTGTCGGTTTCGGCCTGCGCGCCGTCGTATCCAACTTCATCTGCGGCATCATTATCCTGCTGGACCGCTCGATAAAGCCCGGCGACACCATATCGCTGGACGAGACCTTCGGCTGGATCCGCGAACTGCGCGCCCGCTTCGTCTCCGTCGTCACCCGCGACGGTCGCGAGTACCTCATCCCCAACGAGGACTTTATTACCCGCGAGGTTATCAACTGGTCGTTTTCCGACCAGATGGTGCGTCTCGACGTGAATTTCGGTGTGTCATACGAGGCCGACCCGCACCAGGTCACCGCGCTGGCCATCGAGGCGGCAGCGAGCGTGGACCGCGTGGTTCCGTCGAAGGCGCCGGTGTGCTGGATGACTGACTTCGGCGAGTCGTCGCTCGATTTCGTTCTGCGCTTTTGGATCAGCGACCCGCAGAACGGACTGACCAACATCCGCGGCAAGGTGCTGCTGGCGATGTGGGACACGTTCAAGGCGCACGGGATCGCGATACCTTACCCGCACCGCGAGATCATCATGCGCACGCCGGTGCGGTTGTCGGGAACGGCTGCGGACCCGCCCGATCCAGAGTGATCCGATAGCGTGCCACAGAAGCAGGCCGCGTCACTCCCGTACCGCTGTGGTTGGCAGCGAGCCGGGCTTCCGCTGAACCTTCCCAGCGTTCATGCTTGTGCGTCTGTCTTCTTCGCCGAACAATCCTATGCCTCCGGATAGCCGTCCCTCGCTCGTGTTGCTCTCGGGCATCTGTGCGCTGATCGTCAGCATGGGCATCGCGCGCTTCGCCTACACACCCATCCTGCCTTTCATGCAGGGCCAGGTTGGCATGGGCGATGACCTGGCCGGCTGGCTGGCCGGTTGGAACTATTTCGGCTATCTGTCGGGGGTGTTGCTCGCTTCCCGGCTGAAGGACCTGGTCCTGAAGGACCGGTTGTACCGCATCGGCCTGGTGCTGGCCGTGCTGACCACCGGCATGATGGCCATCTCCAGCGACGCACTGCTGTGGGGAGTGAGCCGCTATCTCGCCGGGCTGAGCTCGGCAGCCGGTCTGCTGCTCGGCTCCGGGCTGATTCTCAATTGGCTGATTCGACACAACCAGCGCAGCGAACTGGGTTTGCATTTCACGGGCGTGGGTCTGGGAATCATCGTTGGCGCCGTGGTGGTGGAGATGAGCGCACCTTTTCTGGACTGGCAGGGACAGTGGGTTGCCCTGACCGCGGTGGCCATGGTGCTGGTGGTGCCGGCCTGGATCTGGCTGCCGCATCCGAGCAGCGGCCAGCCTCTGCAGCCACACCATTCGGCGCATATCCGAGAACCGAACAGAAAGTGGTTGTGGCTTCTGCAGGCGGCCTATTTCTGTGCCGGCTTCGGTTACGTGATCAACGCCACCTTCACCGTGGTCATCACCGAACAACAGCCTGCGCTGCAGGGCCAGGGCGTACTGATGTGGGTACTGGTGGGTGCGGCGGCCGCACCGGCGGCCCTGGTCTGGGATCGCGTGGCGCGTCGCGTGGGATACATCACCGCACTGAAGTTCGCCTTCCTGCTGCAGATCGTGGGCATCCTGTTGCCCGTGTTCGATGCCCGTCTCATTGCGGCGGTGCTCAGCGCCCTGCTGTTCGGCGCGACCTTCATCGGTATCGTCAGCCTGGTGCTGACAATGGTCGGACTGCTGTACCCGGCGCACCCGGCGCAGATCATGGCCAAGCTCACGCTCGGCTACAGCGTCTCACAGATCGTTGGCCCCATCGTTGCCGGTGAAGCGGCCGAGGCCACCGGAACATTCAATGGCTCCCTGATGCTCGCCGGCGTGCTGATGGCCCTGGGGCTGGTGTGCCTGCAGTTGATGTCCCGCTACGACACGACCAGGGCGCGGCCTTCGGGTGCCTGAAACCCGAAGGCTCAATGTTTTCAACCTGGAGGCGTGCTCTGCAAGAGCGTCTGCGACGCCAGCCGGGCGGGGGACTTCCGCAAAACGATGGACACCATCCCGCCTGACCGTGGGGCCGTCACCGGGGGGAATGCGGGGGCGCGACGCCGATCCCGGTGCCGTTGGGCGAGTCGGCGCGCTCGGTCGACGGCCTCTGTCGACGCCGATCAGGCGGGACTTCGTGCTGCGAGCCACGAGAAACAGGCGGTTTATACTTCCGTGCGCAGATCAGCACCCGCTCCTCCTGCACACCACCATTGGAGAAGACACATGAAAACCAAAAACCGTCTCGGCAGCCTGGCTCTGGCGACGCTCGTCGCCATCAGTGCGGGCGCGATAGCGGCCCCGAACTTCATCAACATCCTCACCGGTGGCACCAGCGGTGTCTACTATCCGATCGGCGTGGCGCTGTCGCAGCTGTACGGTGAGAAGATCGAGGGCGCCAAGACCTCGGTACAGTCGACCAAGGCGTCGGTGGAAAACCTGAATCTGCTCCAGGCCGGACGGGGTGAGCTGGCCCTTGCCCTGGGCGACGCGGTGGCCAATGCGTGGGATGGCGTCGAGGAAGCGGGCTACAAGAAACCCCTGGACAAGATCAGGGCCATCGCTGCCGCCTACCCCAATTACATCCAGATCGTGGCGAACGCGGATTCCGGCATCAAGACCATCGCCGATCTCAAGGGCAAATCGGTGTCGGTCGGCGCGCCGAAATCCGGAACCGAACTCAACTCCCGGGCGATCCTGGCCGCGGCGGGCATGAGTTATGACGATCTGGGCAAGGTGGAGTACCTGCCCTATGCGGAGTCGGTGGAGCTGATCAAGAACCGCCAGCTGGACGCGACCCTGCAATCCTCAGGCCTCGGTATGGCCGCGTACCGCGATCTGGCCTCCACGATGGCCGTCACCTTCGTGAGCATCCCCGCGGACGTGGTCGCCAATATCCACAGCGCTGCCTACCAGCCCTCGCATATTCCGGCCAACACCTACGAAGGCCAGAGTGACGATGTGCCGACCGCGGCCATCACCAACATCTTCGTCAGCCACACCGGCGTGTCGGACGAACTGGCCTACCAGATGACCAAGCTGATGTTCGAGAATCTGGACAAGCTGGCATCGGCGCATGCGGCGGCAAAGAACATCAAGCTCGAAACCGCGACCGTCGGCCTCCCCATCCCGCTGCACCCGGGTGCGGAGCGGTATTATCGCGAGGTGGGTGTCCTCAAGTGATCCGCCACGCGCACTGAACACCGCTGGCCGCTGACCTCACCGGAAGCCGATCCGGGCGGTCCGCCACTGGCCAGTCCATCCGAAAGCGGCCGTTCCCGGCCGGCCCCGGCAACGTCCGGGGGACCGCCGGGGGCGTCCCGCTTTTACGCGAGGGCACCCGCATGAGCGAGCACCAACCGTCTCTGTCCGCCAGGCCTGCCGACTGGCCCAGATCCATCTTTTACGTCGCCCTGGCGTTTTCCGCGTTTCAGATCGTCACCGCCGCGTTTCACCCGGTTTCCACGCAGATTCTGCGGTCGGTACACGTGGGCTTCCTGTTGTTGATGATCTTCCTCGCCTATCCCGGCTGGGGGAAAGGTCGCCCCTGGCAGCCGCTGGCCTGGCTGCTCGGCCTGGCGGGCATGGCGACCGCCGCCTACCAGTGGATCTTCGAGGCGGATCTGATCCAGCGTTCCGGAGAACTCACCGACGGCGACATGGTTATCGGCATCCTGCTCATCCTGCTGGTATTCGAGGGGGCGCGGCGGGTGATGGGGCCCGCGCTGCCCCTGATCTGCGGTGCCTTCTTTCTCTACGCCCTGTTCGGACAGCATCTGCCGGGAGACTTCGCCCACCGAGGCTACGGTTTCGACCAGGTGATCAACCAGCTGTCGTTCGGCACGGAGGGGCTCTACGGCACGCCCACCTACGTCTCCGCCACCTACATCTTCCTGTTCATCCTGTTCGGCGCCTTCCTGGAACAGGCGGGCATGATCCGTTTGTTCACCGACTTCGCGATGGGCTACTTCGGCCACAAGAGCGGCGGTCCGGCCAAGGTGTCGGTGGTCTCCTCGGCCCTGATGGGCACCATCACCGGCTCGGGTGTGGCCAACGTGGTGACCACGGGGCAGTTCACCATTCCCCTGATGAAGCGGTTCGGCTACCGGCCGGCCTTCGCGGGCGGCGTGGAATCCACGTCGAGCATGGGCAGCCAGCTGATGCCCCCCGTCATGGGCGCCGTCGCCTTCATCATGGCAGAGACCATCGACGTGCCCTTCGCCGAGGTCGCCAAGGCGGCGGTGATTCCAGCCCTGCTGTACTTCGGCTCGGTGTTCCTGATGGTCCACCTGGAGGCCAAGCGGGCGGGACTCGTGGGGCTGCCCAAGGACCAGTGCCCCGACCCCTGGGAGGCGGTCCGCAAACGCTGGTTTCTGCTCATCCCCCTGGGGGTGCTGATCTGGTTGTTGTTCTCCGGGCGCACCCCGCTGTTTTCCGGCACCGTGGGGCTGGCGCTGACCGCCATCGTGATCCTGGGTTCGGCGATCATCCTGCAGGTCTCCTCGTTCGGCCTCAGGCTCGCCTTCTGGGTCGCCCTCGGGGTGCTCTGCGCCGGCTTCTTTCAGCTGGGCATCGGCGTGATCTTCGGCGTGATCGGCGCGCTGGTGGTGGCCTGCTGGTTCGTCAAAGGGGGCCGGGAAACCCTGCGCATCTGTGTCTACGCGCTGGTGGAAGGACCGCGGCACGCGCTGCCGGTGGGCATCGCCTGTGCACTGGTGGGTGTGATCATCGGCGTGGTCTCGCTGACGGGTGTGGCGTCGACGTTCGCCGGATACATCCTCGCCATCGGTCGCGACAACCTGTTCCTCTCCCTGGTGCTGACCATGATCACCTGCCTGGTGCTGGGCATGGGCATACCGACCATACCGAACTACATCATCACGAGTTCCATCGCCGCGCCGGCCCTGCTCGACCTCGGCGTGCCGCTGATCGTCTCGCACATGTTCGTGTTCTATTTCGGGATCCTCGCCGACCTGACGCCGCCGGTGGCCCTGGCCTGTTTCGCCGCCGCCCCGATCGCGGGGGAGCGGGGGTTGAAGATCAGTTTCTGGGCGGTGCGCATCGCGCTGGCGGGTTTCGTGGTGCCCTTCATGGCCGTGTACAACCCCTCGCTCATGCTGCAGGGCGACAGCCTTGTCATGAGCGCCTACCTGGTGTGCAAGGCCGGATTCGCCATCCTTCTGTGGGGGGCCGCTTCCATTGGCCACCTGCACCATCCCATGGCCTGGTGGGAGCGGGTCGTCGCGCTGGCCGCGGGCGTCTCGCTGATTCTTGCCATGCCGCTCACCGACGAACTGGGTTTCGGGCTCGGCGCCCTGGTGATCGTCCAGCACATCTGGCGTGGGCGCCGCGCGCGCCCCGCAGAGGCCTGATCCGCGGTGCTGCTGCTGTGCCTGGGCCTGGCCGGTGCGGTCCAGGCACAGCTACCGGTGAGCGCCTTCACGCTGGCCTGGGACCACAGCGTGGAGAAGATCCGCTGGGAAGAGGACTACCGGGTCTCGGAGCAGGGTCTGCGGCTCGAGCAGGCCCGGATCCGGGGCTCCGGCGCAGGCATGGAGATACCCGCCGATGCGGTGCTGCACGACGGCTTCTGGCACTACACCCCACACCTGCCGCCGCTGCCCCTGCTGCGCCTGGGAAGGGCGCCAGGGATCGAGGACTATGAACTGTGCGTCGACGGGCACTGCCGGGCGATGGGTGCGTGGATCGGTCCGCCCGAATCCCCGGCAGCCGCGGTGGAACTCTGGGTCTGCGGCGACCGCTGAGGCGTTGGCGGACCGCACGATTCGACCCGACGTCCCAGCCGTCGATCGCGTCGGTGAAAGTCTCGTCCCCGCCGGCTTTTTCGATAGCCGGGCCGAGTCGGTCGGGAAGATCGCCCCGGCTGTCGTTGTCGTGCCGCTGCAGTGCGGCGGGCCGGTTTCCTTCAGCGGTGGCGACGGCTGCACGCCGGATCGGCCGGCTTTCATGCATCGGGATGTCGCCGACGTTCCCGATCCGTTGCCGGGTCCGGGTTCCCTGGTCCGGGATCGGTACGGGCTGCAGACCCTGCGATGCGGCGCATGCCGCTGCTGCCGGTGGGCTTTGTGCAATCCGTTATCGCGGCCGTTCGTCGATCTGGTTGACCGGATGATCGGTGGTGGGCGCGCGCACCTCGCGCGTCCCAAGTCTTGGCTGCCTGCCCGCGGCGGGAAACCGGGTACGCGATATAGCCGAGCAGGGCGATCGCCATCAGCCACAGGGTGCCGGGTTCCGGGACGGTGCGCGTGATCCTGAGCCGATAGGCTTCAACCTGGCTGCCGCCGACGTCGATGATCTCTGTCCCGGTGCTGGCGCTGTAGCCCGCGACCAGGCCGGCGATGCTGACGCTGTCGAAATCGTCGGAGATGCCATCGATCGAGTCGGACACGATCAGGTCGAAGACCATGCTGTCGAGCATCGGTGTGAAATCGAAATCGATGAACAGCTGGCCACCGAGGAACGCCGATTGTGCGTCGATGGCCGCGTATTCGTCGACCCGCACGCCGCCCCCGATGGACATGCTCAGGCGCGCCCCATCGCCCATCGTCAGCGCCCCTGCCGCATCGATCAGGCTGCGCTCCATGTCGAGTTGCGCAATATCGCCAGGCGTGGTCCCGACGAACACGCGTCCGAACAGGCCGCCGGTATCGGCGCCGATGCCGACGTTGAGGCGGCTGTCGGTGAGCGTCATGGCGCCGTTGCCGGTGCTGCTGTTGCTGAAGCCTATCGCGACGAATTCCCTGGCATTCAACACGCTCTGGGTCAGTGCGACATGACCGCTGGGGCTGCCCGCGGGATTGAAGGATTCGCCGACCTGCAAGGCCTCGACCTGGCCGCTGACGTTGTCGAAAGTGGCGCTGGCGCTGGTCGAACCGGCGCCCAGGACATTGCCGACGCGCATCAGCCCGGTCGACAGCACACCGTTGCTCATCTGCAAGCTGGCGACGGACTGTTTGGTGCTGACGACGCCGGAAATCAGACCCACGGTGACGAGGCCGTCCACCGCCAGGCCGCCGTTGCTGATCCGCAGGGTGCCGTCGGCCAGCGTGTCCGATGTGCCGGAGTTGGTGCCGATATTCAGATCGCCCGACAGCACCACGTTGCCGCCGGTCACCTCGACCAGGCCGCTGGCATTCGCCTCGCCGTTGCCGGCCGTGCCGATGGACATGCCTCCACCCGTTATGCCACCGGTGCCGACGTTCAGGGTGCCCGTGCTGGCACCGCTGGCGGTGCCACCGCCGGCGACACCGACCAGGTGGGCGCCGTAACCGGACACCCCGTTGAGGGACAGTTCGCCCACCACGTCACCGCTGCCGTTGGTCTGCAACTGTCCCACGGCGAAGGTGCCGTCCTGGTCGCTGCTCAGGCTGCCGTTGCCCAGGCTGGCGATGCCGCTCACATCGGCCGCGACCGTCTGGCTGCCGAGGTGTGCGCCGACGTACACGTGTCCTGCCTGAACGTCGCCACTGGCGGCGCTGAACTGACCGTCGGCGTGCGTTCCGTCGAAGAACGTGAAGCCGACCTCGAAGAAGGTGACTTTCTGGGACAGGGTGAGCGCATGGGTGAGGGTCATCGAACCCGTGCCCGATCCGCCCGCATCGTCGCGCCCGACGGCGAAGAAGTCGATGTCTCCGGCGAACGAGTCAGCCGTGAGCGTGGCGTCGGCGGTGCTGCCGGCGCCGCGGTTCGAACCGAGCATGAAAACCCCGCTGACGCCGCTGACGGCACCGTTGACGCTCAGGGAGCCCTGGGCGGTGGTGCCGGTGGCCGAGACGCTGGTCGTGCTGCCGACCAGCAGTTCGCCGTTGAGGGTCAGATCGCCGGAGGAGACCTCCAGGTTGCCCGAGGCGGGCGTGGTGTTGGCGGTGGAACCCAGATTCAGGGTGTCGACCTGGACGGAGGCATTGGCCGTGGCAGTGCCGCCGTCGGTTATCCGGGCCACGTCGCCCGCCATGGGTGTGTCGCCGGCGGCGTCCCAGTTGCCGCCGTCGAACCAGTCACCGACACCCGGATTCTGCCAGGTCAGCAACGCGGCATTCGCCGTCGTCGCCCACGTCGAGAGCGCGAGTACGGTGGAAAGTAGCGTGAACCTGCCCAGCGGCATCGGTGAAATCTTCATAGTGGGGGATCTTTCAATTTGTGCACGGAAACGGACGATTCCTTGTCGAGAAGCAAGATCCGATCCGCATCGATTTTGACGCTTTATTTCAGCCGGTTAGCCAAGCCCCAGTGGGAAATGAATTCCCAAGTGTCAAATGTGCTGACAGCGATGCCGGAGCCGGGCCGCGCCTCGCGGGTCATCGACCATGCGCTGGCGGTGCGCCCGGGCACGACGGTCACGAGGTCGGTGGCCACGGCCTGTCGGCCTGCGTCGTGGTGCCGACGCGCGCAGTGGACCCGCGTGCGTTGCCCTTCCGATCGATCGCCCGAACGTTCGCCTGATCGTTCG
>JAGRGY010000031.1:0-196935 GCA_020445255.1 Gammaproteobacteria bacterium | reverse complement strand
GGCTGATCGTTCGGCTGATCGTTCGCCGCGCCGACTTTGTCCGACGGCACCGAGAGGCCCGCAGCCGTTCGGACCGCGGCCGGATACACCGTGCATGTGCAGGGCCATGCGAACGCCTGGTGCCGAGATAGCGGTACCGGGTCGCCTTTGACGGCAGGGCCTCACGTGCGCCGGCACACCAGCGAAGACGCGAGCGTGGGAGGCGTAGCTCACCGACCCTTGCGAGAGGCTCAGGCTTCTATGGTTTCCGGCAGGAAACCACCGGCCTGCATGTTCCAGAGGCGCGCGTAATGCCCCCCGTGTCGCAGCAGCTCGGGATGACTGCCGTCCTCGATGATGTGGCCTTCATCGAACACCAGGATGCGGTCCATGTGCGAAATGGTGGACAGGCGGTGGGCCACCACGACCACGGTCTTGCCCTGCATCAGGAATTCGAGCCCCTGTTGGATCTGTTTCTCGGTGACCGAGTCCAATGCCGAGGTTGCCTCGTCCAGAATAAGGATCGGGGCATTCTTGAGGATGGCGCGTGCGATGGCGATACGCTGACGTTGTCCGCCGGACAGCTTGACGCCACGTTCGCCGACCAGTGAACCATAGCCCTGTTCCGTCTGCAGGATGAAGTCATGCGCATGCGCCTTCTTCGCCGCCTCGATCACCTCGTCGTCGCTGGCATCGAGCCTCCCGTAACGAATGTTCTCCATCAGCGAGCGATGGAACAGCATCGGGTCCTGAGGGATCATCGACACGCTCTCACGCAGACTGTCCTGGGTGACGGCGAGTATGTCCTGATTGTCGATGGCGATGACGCCGGCCTGCGGCTCGAACAGGCGCAGTATGAGATTGACGAAGGTCGATTTGCCCGAACCGGAGAACCCGACCAGGCCGACCTGCTGCCCGGGTTCGATGGTCACCGTCAAGTGATCGAATACCTGTAGACCTTCCTTGTAGCTGAACGACACGTCGCGAAACGCGATCTCGCCGCGTGTCACCTGCAATGCCCCGGCGCCGGGTTTGTCGATGATTTCGTGTGGCTGGATGAACGTCGAAACGCCGTCGCTGATATTGCCGATGTATTCGAAGAACTCGAGAAAGCTTCGACTGAGTCCGCGCGCCGCCTCGATCAGCATGATGGCCAGGCCCG
Source organism: Gammaproteobacteria bacterium (assembly GCA_020445255.1). Lineage (GTDB taxonomy): Bacteria > Pseudomonadota > Gammaproteobacteria > Chromatiales > Chromatiaceae > Thiosocius. The sequence goes on along the minus strand of JAGRGY010000031.1, from coordinate 195,794 downwards.
CGACCATCGAGAAGTCACCCACGTTCATGCCACCGTCCGACCAGATCTTCAGCGCGTAGCCGACCATCGCAATCATCAACACCATCGCCGCGCTGAACTGGAACCAGCGCAGCTTTTCCATGTACCAGAACGTGCGCAGGGCGTGGTTCACCTCGTGATTCAGGTAGTCGGTCAGGTAGTCTTCCTCGAAGCGGCGCCGTGCGAACATCTTGGCATTCATCACGTTCGTGACCGAGTCCACGATCTTGCCGGTCACCAGCGATCGTGCTTCGGCAAAATCCTTCGCGTACACGCGACAGCGCTTCGCCAAGACGTATGATGCGTAGACATAGATGGTCAACCATACCGCCAGTACGGTCGCGAGTTGGGGGCTGGTCGTGAACAGCACGATCAATGCCACGGTCGACTTGATGATCAGCGGGTAGAAGTCGAACGTGATGGCCCACAGTGCATGCATGCTGCTCATCGACACCTCCGCGATGCGGTTGGCCAATGAACCGGCGAAATGCGAGATGAAGTAGCGATGCGAGTGGTGCTGCAGATAGCTGAACAGGGACTTGCGGATATCCGCTCGCAGGCGCGGCCCTGTCATCACCAGCACCGCACCGCTCGCACGACTGAACAGCACGATGCCCAGGTTCAACAGCGCAAACAATATCAGGGCACTTTGCGCTGTCGTGAACACGGATGCCCCTGTGTCGTTCGCCAAGCCGACCGAATCGATGATCTCCTTCACCGCGTAGGGCAGCAGGATCGTACAGGCGGCCTGTCCCGCCTCGAACAGGAATATCGCGATCAGCGCGATCCGTGCCTTCAGATAGAAGTGCAGCACGAATCGCCACGGCGATCGTGAAAGCGGTGGCGCATCGTCTGCGATGGTGAATGTCTGATCCATTGGGCCGAGACTCGAGGCGTCGATCTACCGAGTGCTGACTAAAAAGCGGGTGCGACCCGGTCTGCCGCCGTCATGCTGGGGTCGATATCGCCGGCAATCCGTGTCGGCAACCGTGCAATTCAGCAGATTCGTCGGGACAAGCGTGCCGGGCAAACGTACCGGCCGAACCCATTTTCCAGGGCGCCCGCTCGACGCGTCGTCCCGGCTATTGCGTGATACCCCGGTCGATTATGAAGCAGTGAGTCGGGATTGCCCACGAGCACCCGGCGGCCAGGTGCTGGCGGAAGTGGCGCGTGGAGGGGCGTCGAATCTTGGACTGTTTGCTTGTTTCAACCACTTGTCCGGGTATTGCGCGGAATATCGGCCCGCCGGGAAGGCCGGGTTGCCGATCTCGATCAGGTGCGGGCGGCACATCCCCGATACCGGCCCAGTTCATGAAGTCGAATCCCCGGGCGATGCATTGACCCGCAAAACCGTTGGCCGGGGCTTTTGCATGTCGATGCTCTTCCTCCAGTCAGCGCTGAACCACCGTTCATTCCAGTTCTGATTCGGCCGTTTGAAAGAAGGAGACGTCACGAACATTCGCGGCACGCCTGCATGGACCGTTGTCTCGCGCGTCGCGGTCGATCCTGCATGGGCATGCCGCGGTATGGCGCGTTGATGACAACAGGCAGGCTTTCAGCGCGATGTCGCTGTCGTCGCTCCGATGCAACGCGGAAAGTGGAAAGACCTGGCGGCGTCAACCTGTGAGACCGCGTCGGACCCGAGTCGGGTATCACGCCGTGGGTCTGTGGCGAGTTGACCGGCGGGGGCGGTGACATTGACGCCTGCCGGATGCTGCCCCTGGTCCAGAAGGTGTCCGTCGGTACGCCGAAAGACTGTTGGGCCCGGGGCCCTGATCGCGGCTGCGGACTCCGCCATCACGCCGGTATGGCATTTGCCGGCACCGATCATCGATCCGCAGTCACTCTGTTTGATCGCCCGGCTTGGTGCGTCGATGGCCGGTCGTGTTCCATTCCGATGTCAGCCGCGGTTGCGAGACGCGGGTGCGTCGACTGTGTCGGCGCTTCTACACGGGCACGTTGGAGTTGCCTGTCTTCTGCCGGCACTCATCGCGTGGCAGGCAGCCCACACCCTCTGGTGGTCGATCGTCGTTGCCGTCGGGCCGCGCGCGCAGGCCGGCGCCCCTCAGCAGCCGTCATTCTCGGCGACCACCTCGCCCGTGGCCTCGTTGCGGAGCGGTTCGCCCTGCTTGTCGGTTACCACCGTGCGGACGAACATCATGGAATCGATACGCTCGAACTGCTTGTCCATGGCGTTGTCGACTTCGGTGTCTTTCAGGCCGTCGTAGATCATCACCCGACCGCGCTGCTCCATCTTCAGCTGGCTCTGGCTGGGGGCATACAGCATCTGCTTCTGCCAGCTGCCGATCGAGGCGGCCTGGGCGCCCAAGCTGGTGAACAGGACGAATGCGGTGACGGTGATGTGGGTCAGTTTGTTCATGGGTCCTCTCCTGTTTCGTTTTTCTGCCTGAGCCCATCGGCTCCGGACATGACCAAATTGTCAGCCACGACCCGGAGGCCGACCGTCCGATACGAAACAGGAAAAATGTGACTTATTACCGCTTCCGCCAGTCCGCACGCGGCGGCCTTGACCACTCGACAGGGCCTTCCGGTTACCAGTGATCCGGTAAAGTCTTTTGCAAAATCAATGTCTTGCCGTCCAGCCTGATGTAGTCGCCGCGTTTGAGGTCCCTGAAGATCCGGCTGACCATCTCGCGTGATGCGCCCACCCGGCTGGCAACGTCCTGCTGGGTGATGTGCTCGATGAGTGCGATCTCCGGTTGCTCCGCGGAAGGCTGCGCGAGCTTCACCAGCACATCCCGCACCCGCTGGTATACGTCTCTCAGGGCAAGGTTGGCCACATCATCGCTGAGCTGAAAGACCTTTTGGGCCAGATCGCGAATCAGGTTGAACGCGACATCGGGATATTCCGAGAGAAACTCCCTGAATGTCTGTTTGGCGATGGTCAGGCAGGTGGTTTCCGTCAACGTCACCACCGAGGCCGAGCGCGGCTGGTCGCCCAACAATGCGAGCTCGCCGAAGTAGTCGCCCTCACCCAGTTCGTTGAGGATGATCTCCCGTCCGCCGCTGTCGGCGATGTAGACACGGACCTGTCCCGACGCCACGACGAACAGGTTTGCGTTCTCGTCGCCTTTTTCGATCACCACCGTGCGGCGTCGATAGGTCTTGCGCACGAAGCGTGCCTCGAGTGCGGCCAGGTCGTCCGCGCTCAGGCCGGAAAACAGCGGGACGTCTTGAAGCAGGCTCATCGCGACCTTCCTGGGATGCGCTTCGTGGTGGGTCGATGCGTCGGGAGCCAACGCAGATCCGCCGACAGCGTTCCCGTGCAGCGGGTGTGCGGGGCTGTGGTCCGGAATACCGCTGCATCGCGCGACATTGGCAATGGCCGGGGTGGCATGCATCGTCTTCCGATTGGCCTCGAACAGCCGTGTGCCTGCGAACGACACGTGTTGCGTACCTTTGTCCACCTTGGTCGGATGAGGCAAGGCTGAGTTGTGGCGTGGTACACGGTCTTCTCCCCGCAGCTCGACAGTAGCGTCATCCGCGTGGCGTCTACAGGCCGAACGACTCCGTTCCGCCGCCATCGCTTGGGGTCGGTTGAGCCCATTTGCCTGCCGCTCGGATCAGCGGGTTGGCCATGGCGCGTTGGTCGAAACGGATCCCGACTGAATCTTAACAAGCAACCGGGACCGTGCAGTCGACATATCGCGAAAAAGCTGCCGGGCGCTGCAAACAAATTCGTGATTGGCCCTGATTCGCTGCGCCCCGACCCCGGGCAATGACACTGCCAGAACCTCTTCTCCGGGCAGTAAGGTGAGAAGAATTCCTTGTCTTTGCGCGATAAACGCACGTTTCGAGAGACGCTGGTACCCAGCTGTCTTCCCAGGACAGGGCGCTGACAGCGACGATAAAGGATTCAAAGATGCACAGATTCGCGCGGCGCCACTGCAACGATACAGCATCGGATCAACCCGCCCACTTCGCCCGATTCGGTGGAATTCCCGATTCCCCCGCTGTAATACGCGGGCTAACGCCGTGGATAGTTGCGGTATCGAACCAGGGTCTTGAGTGCCGGAACAGACATGACCGCGTAGCAGGGCACACCAAGGACCAGCACGATTTTCGAGATCTCGTTGGACGTCGCAGACGTCTCCTTGTCGATCACTGTGGCAACCAAGAACATCATAATCGGGAAGGTCATCAGGTACACGGCACTCGACCACGCGGCCACGAGCGAGCCGGCTTTGGAGCGTCGTACAGCCCAGATCATCCAGCCGAACAATATCCAGAACACCAAGAGCGCCAGAGCTGCAGTCGCGCTCCTATTGACTCCGAGCCCTGAAGCAACCACTACGAACAAGCCCCACGACAGGATGGAAAGGGTCAAGGCGATCAGTGCATTGCGTATGCCGAGGTATTTGCTGCTGAACACGGTGCCGCTGATATAGGTCGCGATCGTACCCAGGATCAGTGCCCACACCAGTATGTCGCTCTCCTTCCCCGCAACCGATGACAGATAGACATCCCACTGATAGAGCAATATGGGTAACGGCCACACGATCGCGATGAAGTAGAGAATCAGCACGCGGATATTGGCGGCAACCGTGTTGGCGGCCAGCGGAACACCTGCCTGGCAGACCAGCCAGGCGATCACCGGTGCGATGAGGAAGGCCGGCAATCCAATGAGTGTCGGTAGGTCCGCCGATGCGGACGAATTGAGCAACAGCCCCTGTGGCTCGACCGCATCCTGGAGGAAAAGAGTCGCGAACCAAAACAGGATATAGATGGCGCCGAAGGCAATCGATGCGTGAAGTTGACTTGACCAGAACAGTGGCCAGCGCACCCGCACAAATGCGCCAAGCCGGGTTGCCCAGGCGCGCCAGGCGCGCTTTGTGTTTTTCCTCGGTGCCTCCGGTGTGGCTGTAGGCGACCATGACCATGACTGGGTGCTGAGCCGCAGGGACAGGCTGGTCGCGAGCGTAAGAGATCAAGGGGTCAGAGTACTTGATCGCGTGGTTCAAGGGGTCAGAGTACTTGATCGCGGAACGATGTGCTCCTGCGATCACCTCCGTGACCAAAAGGCTGGATTCGGTATTCAAGCGCCTTCTCTATCTGCCTGCGGAACCGATCGTTACCGATCACGGTTCCAGCCTGGGTGGCGAAGCGAATCCGTTCCAGCTCTGCCCGGCCCAGCGCACTGCCAAACAAGCGACGGTAGGCGTCGTGACGGCTCCTGCTGTCGGCCCCGAGTCTTTGCTGCACGCTGTGCATCTGCAGCAGGCTGTCACGTTGACCCTGTGCGTTGTGTCGATAGCTGGACCACGGATAACGCTCGGGCGAGTCCACCATTCCAGCCCTAACCGGATTTGCTTCGATGTAGCGACTGCATGTCAGCAGATACCGCTCGGAATCCACGATCGCCGATTTGAACCGGCCCTCCCACAGGGTCCCGGTTCGTCGGTAGCTGGTGTTCACATGGCGAACGTATCGACGCCCCACAGATTGCATGACGCGCGACGGTCCATCGTGAGTGGAGGGTGTCAGCAGCAGATGCACATGGTTGGTCATGAAGACGTAGGCATGAATGGCACACCCATAGCGGAGTGCCGCGTCTTCAAGGACCTCATGGTACAAACGGTAATCGGCGTTGGCGAAGAAAACTGCCTGCCGGTTGTTGCCGCGTTGGATTAGGTGTATCGCCTGTCCCGGTATGACGTGACGAGGTCTGCGTGCCATTTTGCATTCCTTTGCGATGGCAAGAAATCGATTCCGAACCGTGAGTTTAATGAGATGGCGCAGCGAGATTCAACGACTCTGACCCCTTGATTCCACCTTGATTCCACCCCTTGATTTTCTTGATTCATTTCCAACGACTCTGACCCCTTGATTCCTCCAGATTCAACGACTCTGACCCCTTGATTCCGCTTAACGACTCTGACCCCTTGATTCCTTCCTTGATTCACACTTGATTCAAACCAGGCAGTTGTTCAATCAGGATTCGATACACCTTCAAGCGGCGAAACTCGCCGCCGCGCTGCAGGCGGCGGTGGACGGTCTGACCGACCTTCCGTGTGTCATTCCCATCCTGCAGGCGCTGGGTAGAAGCCATGCGCGATATCCGATCGGCCGGCGCCATTTCGACAGTGCCGGCGGCGCATTGCTGTGGACGCTCGAACCGGCGATGGGGGCTGACTGGACGGCTGCAACACGGGCAGCGTGGGCAACCCTGTGTGACACGGTGGCCGGCGTAATGACCGACGTGATTGAAGAAGGGCCAGCGCGTCGACTCGCGGTCTGAGCGTGGTGGGCGTGCCACTCGACACGGTTTTGGCAATCGTGGAAATCAAAAGCACCTAACCGGAGTTTTTCGTACATTCCGTTCATACCGCAAGACGGTACAGCCATCTACCATAGTGGACACGCCACCCAACGGAACACCCGATGCGCATCGAACTCACCCCACCCGAGGCCAGGATCATCGGCTGTCTGATCGAGAAGGAGATCGTCACACCCGCACAGTACCCACTGTCGCTCAGCGCCCTGACTACGGCTTGCAACCAGAAAAGCAGCCGCGAGCCGGTCATGAACCTCGGCGAGGCCGAGGTGCAGCGGATCGTCGAGGGTCTGATCAAAAAGCACCTGGTCAGCGACCGCGGCGGGTTCGGCAGCCGTGTGACCAAGTATCAGCACCGCTTCGCCAATGTCGGTTTTGGCAGCCTCGAGTTCACGGCCCAGGAGCTGGGCATCCTGTGCGTGCTGCTGTTGCGCGGTCCGCAGACCGCCGGCGAGCTGCGTGCCCGCACCAACCGCCTGTGCGAGTTTACCGATGCCGGGGAGACCGATAGGGTCCTGCAGGGGCTGGCGGTGCGCAGCGACGGGCCGTTCGTGGTCCGCCTGGCGCGCGATGCCGGCAGACGTGAGCCGCGCTTTGCGCACCTGTTCGGTGACCTGGATGCCGAACCGGCGGCGGATGATCCCGAACAGGCCGAGCCCCTGGCCACGGGCACACCGGCGGCCGGCCGCCTGGAACAGCTGGAGGAACGGGTACTCGCGCTACAGGAGGAGGTGGACGAGATCAGGGCGCGCGTGGCGCGCCTGGAAGGAACGTCGGACGACTGAGATTCCGGCTGATTCGTGCTGTTCTGCCGGGTCCTGGACCTTTGCCGTCTGGATGACATCGGCTACAGGCCGGCGCCGACCTGCCGATGCAGCAGACATCAGTGTGTCGATAGTGTCGCCGCTGTGAACCCCTGTCCCATTCGCGGGTGCGGCCGATTCGCCTATGTTTCACCGACAAGAGTCACGCTGTTGGGTAACGCGGACAGGTCGGCGCGGCCTGCTGCTGGCGCTGTTTCTGTTCGCCAACGCGGTCGCGCAGGCGGACCCGTCTACCGAACCTCTGTTGCTTCGCGATTCGGTGCGCAGCGTGGAGCTGTGGCCGGCCGTGACGCTGCTGTACGAAGCCGATGCGTCCAGGGACGTCGACGCGATCATCGCTGCCGTCGACAGTTTCAAACCGCCCGCGACACCCTACGCCAATCTGGGCCTGAGGGAGGGTGCCGCATGGCTGCGCGTGCCGCTCGAAGTGCCGCCCGGAGAGTCCGGTCGCTGGCTGTTTGACCTCGACTACCCATCCATCGACCGGATCGATCTGTTCGTGATCGAGGCCGGTCGCGTCGCCCGGCACATCGAGATGGGCGACCACCTGGCGTTCGATCAGCGACCCTTGCCGACCCGTTCGCATGCCGCACCGCTGCGATTCGAACCCGGCCACAGATACGCGTTGTTGCTGCGCGTGCAGACCACCAGCACGATGGTCCTGCCGATGTCGTTGAAACGAGCCGATGCGTTCTACGCGGACGAGGCGCCGATGCAATCGTTGCAGGGGTTGCTGGCCGGCGTGTGGTTGTGTCTGTGTCTGTACAGCGTCACTCAATGGCTGAACCTGCGCGATGCCATGTTTGCGTTCTATGCCACAGCGATCGTCGGCACAGGACTTTTCTTTGCCAGCTACTTCGGCGTGGGTGCACAGCACCTGTGGCGTGGCAGCACCTGGATGACGCAGAACATGGCGCCCCTCGGCGTCCTGATCGGGCTGATCGGCGGATTGCTGTTCATCGATCGTGCGCTGGACGTGCGCTCGCTGAACCGGTACGCATCGCTCACGGCGCGGGCCCTCGCCGGCGCCGCCGGCGCGACGGCGCTGGCACTGATGCTCGACCTGATCTCTTACGGTGCGGCGCAGTCCGTAGCGACTGCGCTCGGCTTGAGCCCCATGCTGCTCGCGGTACCGGTGGCTTACATTCGCTGGCGGCAGGGTGACCGCGCGTCGATCTACATGTTGTGTGGCTGGCTGATCTATGCACTGGGTGCCGCGCACCAGGCACTGCTGCTGCGTGGCGTGATCGGGTCGACGTTCTGGACGCAGCACGCGTTCCAGTTCGGATCGGTGGCGGAGATGTTGCTATGGATGATGGTGCTCGGCGCACGCGTCGACGAGATCCGCACCAAGGCCGAACAGGACCGTCGCGAACGTGATCTGTTGCACTCCCTGGCGCATACCGATGCACTGACCGGGCTGTTGAATCGACGCGGCCTGCAGTCGGCACTGGAGGGCGTGTTGAAGCACGCCCATCCAACTGCCCTCACGTCGATCTATCTTCTCGATCTCGACGGCTTCAAGCCGGTCAACGACAGGTTCGGCCACGATGCCGGCGACGAGCTTTTGCGCCAGGTCGGCGGGCGCCTCAAGGCGCAGCTGCGCGGCACCGATCTGGTCGCCCGCCTCGGGGGTGATGAATTCGTCGTCGCGGCGTCCAGTCTGTCGGGCGAAAACGAGGCCGGTTTGGTTGGGGGCAAGATGCTGCGGGCGTTCCAGCACCCCTTCGAGGTCACGGGGCAGCAATGCACCGTTGGCCTGACGATTGGCTATGCGATCGCGCCCCTCGATGGACGCGATCTGCAGAGCCTGCTCAAACGCGCCGATGCGGCGATGTACGCGGGTAAACAGGCCGGCAAGAACCGGGTGCAGCGCGGCGGCGCGTCGGCGGGACTGGTAACCTGCTGACGCCGCGTGGCACGGCGCGACGCGTCGGTGTCAGTCACGACAGAGGCCTGACGCTGCCTACGTCGCGGCACCGGGGGCGCTGACACCTGCCGAAACGCGAGCGCGCGATGCGGGTCGAGACGAGGGCCGGCCGCCGAGGATTCGCCACCCATTGTCCCGCCGCCAGCCCCCGGGCCGCACAGGCGCCTTTCGATCCCGGGTCGACCATCGGCACGCTCTCCGAGTCCGCCTCGGCGAGAGGGCCTTTAGATCCTGCCTGGCGCCACCGGCATCGCCGTGCGGCCGCCGCCGCGAGTTTCAAGAACCGGCCCGGAGGGCCGCTGTCTTTAACCGTTAACCGGCATGTCCCCATGCGCGCGCTGCACCATGCACGGCGACCCACCGCGAGAGACCCCTATGGCCATAACGACGAACACTTTCACCTGGCGACCGCAGCAGGGGTTCGATCCCCCGGCCGGCGTGGCTTCGACGGCCGCTGACCTGGTGTTGTTGTTTTTTTCCGGCGACCTCGCCGGTCACTGGGCTGTCCCCTTGCAGGAAATCATCCAACGGTACCCGGGGGCGATTGTCGCCGGTTGCAGCAGCGCGGGGGAAATCGCCGATCAACAGGTCAGCGACGCCAGCATCACGGGCTTGGCAATGCGCTTCGACAGTACCCGGGTACGTTCGGCCATGGTCGAGATCGGCGGGCGCGGTACCGACGACGTGGCGCGCGACCTGGCGGCAAATCTGCCGCACCAGGACTTGCGTTACGTTCTCGTGCTGTCCGATGGCCTCGCGGTCAACGGTTCGATGCTTGCCGAGGTGATGCAGGCAGAACTGCCACCGGGCACGGTGCTGACCGGCGGCCTGGCCGCAGACGGGCCGCGCTTCGAGCAGACGTCAGTGCTGCTGAACGGAACCGTCAGCAAGAATGCCGTCGTCGCGATCGGCTTCTACGGTGATGCCATTCGCGTTGCACACGGCTCGCTCGGCGGCTGGGACCCCTTCGGCCCGCTGCGCACGATCACGAAGTCGCGGGACAACGTGCTGTATGAACTCGACAACCAGTCGGCACTGGACCTGTACAAGCGCTACCTGGACGGTCATGCGGCACGTTTGCCGGCGAGCGGGCTGCTGTTCCCGCTGAGCATCACCCGCGGTGAGGGACAGCCGGAACTGGTGCGTACGCTGCTGGCCGTCGATGAGTCGGAAAGGAGCATGACCTTCGCCGGCGCGATCCCGCAGGGCGGTAGGGCCCGCCTGATGAAAGCGAACTTCGATCGCCTGGTCGACGGTGCTTCCGGTGCCGCCGGCAAGACGGTCGATCAGCTCGGCTGCGACGCCGAGGTGGCGCTGCTGATCAGTTGTGTCGGCCGCAAGATGGTGCTCGGCGACCGTATCGAGGAGGAGGTCGAAGCGGTGCGCGAGGTGCTGGGCGCGAAGCCCGTCATCACTGGATTCTACTCCTACGGTGAATTGTCGCCGATCGGCGGCGGCAGCTGTGAATTGCACAACCAGACCATGACGATCACGACGTTCGCAGAAGCCTGATTGTGCACCCGCTACTGCAGAGACAGCTGAAACGCTACTACGCCGGGGACGACGTACCCGACGAGATGCGGCGCCTTCTCGACGCAATCGACCAGGCGTATCGACAGAACGACCAGGACCGCGAGCTGCTCGAGCGGTCGCTCGAAATCAGCTCGACCGAGCTCAACGAGCGCTACGAGGGCCTGGAGGAGCAGTTGCGCATCAACGAAGCGGAGAAGCATCACACCGAACGTGCGCTGTCCATGCTCGATGCCACCTTCGAAGCGATCGAGGAGGGCATCGTCGTCGCCGATCCGACCGGTACGGCGATCCAGTTCAACGAGATCTTCACCCGTATCTGGGGGCTTCCCAGGGATCTGCTGAATACCCAGGGCGCGAACGCGCGGCTGGACGCGATCAAGAGCCAGGTGCTCGATCCGGAGTCCTTCGTCGCGCGCATCAGGGAGGTCTACGCCGACCCGACCGAGGTCTGCACCGAGATCATCGAGCTCAAGGACGGCCGCGTGCTCGAGCGCTACACCAGTCCGCAGCTGCTGCAGGGCGTCTACGTCGGGCGCGTATGGTCGTTCCGCGACATCACCGAACGTCGTGCGGCGGAGCGGCGACTCGGGCTGGCGCGTAGCATTTTCGAGGCGTCGACACAGGGGATCCTGGTCACCGACCCGGCACTCGTCATCGTCGACGCCAACCAGGCTTTGTGCAGCATGCTCGAACTCGAACAGTCCGAGATCGTCGGCGGGAACCTGCTGGATCTCCGGTACGAGGACCAGGGATCGTCGTTCAACGAAAACCTGGCTGACAGGCTGAGGAGAGATGGCGAGTGGTGGGGTGAGCTGCGCACCAGGAATACGCAAGCGATGCAGGTCATCTGGATCAATTTCAGCACCGTGTACAACGACCACGGTCGCGTCGCCAACTATGTCGGCATGTTCACCGATGTCACCAAGCTGAAAGAGGTGGAAGAGCAGCTGCAGCAGCTGGCGTACTACGATTCACTCACCGGCCTGCCGAACCGGCGCCTGTTCAAGGAGCGCGTCGAACGCTATCTGCAGGGTTCGCGTCGTTCGGACCGCAACCTTGCGCTCTTGTATTTGGATCTCGATCGCTTCAAGTTCGTCAATGACTCCCTCGGTCATCTCGCCGGTGATCAACTGTTGAAGCTGGTGGCGGAACGCATCCAGCACGAGGTGCGCGACAATGACCTGGTTTCGCGTCTTGGTGGTGACGAGTTCACCATTGCCCTGATCTCGTGCAGCCAGGAGAAGCTCGTTGGCGATATTGCCCGGCGGATCGTCGCTTCGCTCAACGAACCGTTCAGATTGAAGGACCAGGAGGTCTACATTGGCGCCAGCATCGGCATCTGCATGCTGCCGTCCCAGGCCGCCGACTTCGAGGAGGGTACGCGCAAGGCCGACGTCGCCATGTACCTCGCCAAGGCGGCCGGCAAGGGTCGCTACTGCTTCTGGGACAAGGAAACCCAGGCTGCGATGGAGGCGCGCATCCTGATCGAAACAGACCTGCGCGAGGCGCCACGCCGAGATCAGTTCATGGTGCACTATCAGCCCATTGTGAATACGTCGTCGCGCCACCCGGTCGGGTTCGAAGCGCTGTTGCGCTGGCAGCATCCGAACCAGGGGCTGATCCCGCCCGGCCGGTTCATCCCGATCGCCGAGGAGATCGGCATGATCTCCGAGGTCGGGATCTGGGTGATCAACGCTGTCTGTCGCCAGCTGCGCGCGTGGCAGGATGATGGCGTGCCCGTGCTGCCGGTCTCGATCAATGTGTCGGCCAGGCACCTGGACGATGCACGATTGCACCAGCAAATCGTCGATGCACTGCAGACCTACCGGATAGACCCGAGGTTGCTGTCGATCGAGATCACCGAGTCGACGGCGATGAGCGATCCGGCGACGACCATCGCCGTGCTGCGCAAACTGAAGACTTTGGGCGTGCAGTCGGCGATCGACGACTTCGGCACCGGTTACTCGTCGCTGAGCTACCTTAAGCAACTACCCGCCGACACGCTGAAGATCGATCGCTCGTTCGTGCACGACATAACCAGCGATCCGAACGACCGCGGCATCGCCAAGGCCATCATCGATCTGGGGCACAGCCTGTCGATGAAGATCACCGCGGAAGGTGTCGAAGACGCGGAGCAGCTCGCGATCCTCGAGGCGATGGGCTGCGAGCAACTGCAGGGGTGGCTGTTCGCGAAGGCGATGCCCGCCGATGACGTGACCCGCATGCTGCTTGAGGGTGAATTGCCGGCGCGACGCAGTGCCGGACAGTGATCCCCGCTGATCCCCCCGCGATCGACGTGTGCTTTCCGCACCGTGCCAGGTCTCGCGCCCGGGTTGTCGATGCGGGTCTCTGAATGAATCTGCGCGGATCCACCGCGCGATCAGGACATCGCACAACAAGGCGCGCGGGAGTCTCGCCGGTGCCGCTGGCGCGCTGCTCGGGATTCTCGACCCAGTCGGCGGGTCTCTTTTCGAGACATGGCCGGCCGATGCGTGATCACCCGGAAACTGGATCCGCTCGATGTCTTGGACGCGCCAATGTCGTTTGCCGTCGCGTCCCGCGTGGACCGGGCTTGAACCGCGTCTCCCCGTCGCCCCAGCCCGGGCACGACCGCGCAGTCGTGCTGTGTGCGGTCGCTTGGTTCGGCGGTACGGCCTCGGGGCAGTCGACGGTGCCGATCCGTGTCACGGGCAATCGCCGTATTGCTTCTGCACGGGCGCGGCTTCGGTCGATCGTCGCGCGGCAGCGTCGTGAAAATCAGCGGTTCGCCGGCGTTTCAAGGCCAGGCGCTGTGACCGGACAAGCGACCCGTGCCACGCGGTCCGCATGACGCCTGACCCCGCACCCCGTCACCGGCGGCGCGCCGCTGCGGGGCCTCATTTTTTGCGGCCCTGTCGAATGTCGTAGCAGGCCACTTCCCACGGGCCGGGTGCGCCTTTGTCGAATTCCCGGGATCTCAGGCAGATACTGGAGTAGTGCAGCGACAGCGTTTCCATGGGCCCCTCGCCTTCGTCGGCGGTGGATCCGAACCTGGAGACCAGAACATCTTCCAGCTCGATCTCCATGTAGTTCACCCAGGCGGTCTCCAACACCGCGTAGTAGCGAATGATGACCGGCGAGGTGGGTCGCAGCTCGAAAGCGGCCTGAAACAGGTCCGCGGATGCATTGTCGACCCATTTGGTCAGGCGAATATCCGAGAACGCCGGCGCGGTGACCTGGAGATCACGCGCGCTCCCGGTGGCGGCAGAGGTCCCGGTTGCGACGTCGAATGCGGCAGAGGACACATCGATGCACCTCTCGCAACCCAGAATGTCGCTGTTCCCCTCGATGCCGCCCGACCTGAAATCGAGATTGATCCGTATGTCCGCGCCGGTGGCCACGACAGGGAGCCAGATTGCCGCGAACACTGCCCAACGCAAGAAAATTCGGTGTTTGATCGGTTTCATTGGACTTCTCCCGCAGGTTCGGGCCGATATACACGTATAAAATGTAGGGTCTCTCGGTCGAAGTGTAGTCCGGGATGGCTTCGTCGGATCGCCATTGCGGCGACCCCCGTGATCGACACGATCGACTGCGGCACTGTTGCCGGTGCGCGTCACGATGTCGGAAGCCGGACCTTTCGCGGCCCGTTTCGGGCGACCACCCCGGTTGGCTCACCGCAGCGCAAGCGGCGCTGGTCGCGGTGCGCCCCCCGGCGTGTCCGAAGGCGGCCGAGAAATCCGGGCGTGGCATCGACCTCACGCCGCCATCCGTGGTGGCCGCGGCAGCCTGGATCAGGGAGCAGTGGTACGGATCCGTGCGTCGGCCACGTGATCCCGGTCGGGTGCCTGCCAACGCCAACGCGACCGGTCGTGACGGCCTTTTCCGCACGGTCCCGTGGCGTGTGCGCGATCGTGGTGCAGGCAGCCGTGGATTTCGCCGCGCTGGACGCGCCGGAGGCACCGTGCGCTATCCCGCATAACGACGCCAAGTGGCGGTGACGACTGGATTTCTTGACGTTTTCGCGATTACCGGCGTGCACGACGCAGACCGGGCGGACCGTGGACTCGAACTTGCACGGCTATTGGCGGCGACACACCCTGGCGTTCGAAGTGCAAACCGGACCGCGCCGTATCCGGCTCCGTGATCGGGCAACCCGGGCGTGCCGTCGACACGGGACGCGCACCGGGCGACGGCCCGTCCACAGAGGATCCAGCAGACATGAACACAGTCGACGCGCTTGGCTTGGACGAGAACGGTGCCAACCACCTGGCGTCGCCCGCCAAGCTGCATCTGTACATCAATCTCGTGCTGGCGGCCTCGGGGCAGCCGACGGTGCCGATCAGCGACACGGCGGAGGTCATGGATACGGTCGACGGCCTGTTGCATGCGTACCGGGAGAAGGGCCGCCTGCTGGCCGCCTATCATCCACCGGCCGACCAGCGCATCCAGCAGTTCCTGTCGCGGTACCTGATCGATCTCGATCTGCCGCAGATCCCGCAATTGCCGACGCAGACATTTATCCTCGATCGTCATGGCATCGCGCGCGAGCTGTCGCTGCCGATCGGCGAGGACCGATTCGAGTCGGAGATCGTGTCCAGCTTCCGCACCGCGCAGGGCGTGCTGCACAACCCGGCCAACGACCGTCGCACCACCGAGGGCTCTTTCCATATCGCCGAGGGCGGACTGCCGATCCCCGCCGACAAGAAGGCGGTGCCCAGGCAGGTGTTCGCGCGCATGCTCGCACACGCGCTGCGGCCGCCCGAGTCGCTGCGCCTGATTCCCTTCACCGCCAGGCAGACCAACCCGGCACGGATGTTCGTGTCGCTGCTGCTGCGTCCGGTGGTCTGTCCCGAGATACCGGGCGTGGAACCCGAGAAATCGATGGAGATCCGGTTCTTCGCGCCCGGCAATCTCGTCAGCAACCTGGATTTCGTCGAGAGCATCTTCGGCAATGCCGGCAACCCGAACCTGGTCGAGAACGATGCGGCCCTCGACATCGACCACTGGACCGGTCATACGGGCTGCGTGATCCTGGCCCCCCACCTGACGCGGCTGAGCAGACGCGAACTGGGCCTGCCGCATCGTGACCTTGCCAGCGAGCGACAGTTGCGCGAGGGCATGTACTGGGAACGCGGCGACGAGCTCTACAACAACGGGCAGGCGTTCAAGCTGACCGCGCGCGACGCGTCCGGTGTCATCGTCACGCTGCTGGCCGACAACTACTTCGGCTACTGCAAGAAAGAGGTCAAGACGCAGATCAGCTACTCGGCCAATCTTTTCGGACTGGCCGAGGAGGAGCATGCCGGCGGGGCATTGGCCTTCGAGCGTCGCAACCACGGCGAGGAATACGGCGTGGACAGCGTCACCCGTCGCGACGGCGTGCCGTTCGACGAGCTGGCCGCGCGCTACGGCGAGATCATGGACGTGCAGCCGCAGGGCTACGGCATCGACAGACGGTTTCCCGAGATCCTGTACGTGCCGCAGGACCTGCGCATGGACCTGAATGCGCAGACCGTCACCTGGCAGCACCGCGGCGCGCCGCAGCAGATCCGCCTGCAGCCGGGCAGGATCTATGTCCAGCCCAACGGCTACAAGGTCGAGATGTGCAAGCATCCGGGTGCGCCGTCATGGCGCCTGATCGGCACCATGGCCGAAGGCACCTTCTGTCACAAGCCGAGCACCGTTTCCGGCGGCGGCAAGTCCGAGATCTCCAAGTCGCTGGACGATGCGGTGATCTACGGCCCGCTGTTCGTCGACGACCTCGACCGCGATCTCGACCTGGTGCAGGAGATCTTCGACCGCGACTACACCAAGCGATTCAAGCCGGGCTTCGAACACGAGGACAGGGACGCGGCCCGTTCGCCGCTCAGTGCCGAACGCTCGCTCGGTTCCTTCATCAAGCTGCTCACGCCATCGCCCAGCTATACCGATGCGTTCAACGAGTGGCTAAGCGGGTTGCTGCCGCGCATCCAGGCCCTGGCCTTGATGATCAAGCGGTTCTACCGGCCCGAATGGGGCGACGACTGGCGCCGGCACCTGTCGGTGGACGAGGTCGACGGCCACCCGGCACACGAGCTCAAGCTGCATAAGCGGCGCATCGTCGCGTCCTACCTGCGGGTCGGCTTCGACACCCATCAGCAGTGGCGTACCTTCAAGGTCCGCCAGGACTTCATTGCCGCCGAGAAGGTGCAGATGGAAGACGACATCACCGCGTCCGTCGTCGTGCCTGCCGAACAGGTGGCCTTCTGCCGGCCCGGGCAGTCGCTCGGGCGGAGCGTCAAGCTGGTGAGCAACTGCGAATACCGCCTGTTCCAGCGGCCTGACGATGCGGTGATCCCGGGCTATGACAGGCAGACCGAATGGGACATGGCGCAGCCGGGTAACTTCATCGCCAACTACGAACCGTTGAAGGGCACCAGCCTGGACGGCGTGGTCGAGGACGTCATGACGCTGAGCAGCCTGACCGATCCGATGCGCGGCCTGCTCGAATCCGCGCACAGCGACGGCGGCAAGTATGTGGTGGCGTCGACCCATCCACGCCTCGTCGACGGCAAGCCGTCGAAGAACCCGCGCTACCTGCAGAACCGTCCCGACCTGACGCGGCCGGCGCGCAAATACGTCGCCGAGATCGGCATGCGCTTCCATCGCCAGCTGCCGTTGTCGGTGCCGGTGTGTCATCCGGTGGATGCCGTATTGTCCGGGCGCCGCAACAATCCGCCGGAACCCGGCATCCGTCCGCTGGCGGTCTACAACCCGATCCATTACCAGGAACTGCCGGAGCTGTTCATGGACTACGTGTGCTCGCTGACGGGCAAGTCACCGAGCACGACCGGCGCCGGCAGCGAAGGCGCCCTGACCAAGGGCCCGTTCAATGCACTGCGCCCGACCATCGACCTGAACAACGCGCTGGTCGCGTTCATTCTGACCGGCTATGCCGGCTATTCGACCTCGGCGGGTCATATCGGGCCCGACGTGCGCGTGAATCACGACGTCAGTCTGCTGATTCCGGAGATCTGGTCGCGTCTGACCCCGGGCGAACGCGATCCGGCATTCCTGATCGGGCAGGGCTATCTCGAACCGGTAAGGGATTTTGACTATCGCGGTGAGAGAGTGCTCGGCAGTCGCCTGGGCTATCGTATCTCCAGGGCGTTCGTGCGCGCCTTCATGGGCAAGATTTTCGACAATCCCGGCGCGGTGTTCACCGATCAGATACTGCGGCCCGAGCTGCAGGACATCGCTGTCTTCGTCGAAGGTATCAACAATATCGTCGAGTCGCAGCGCACCGTCGCGCAGCGCTACCTGGATGACCGCACGATCGAGGACGCGTGTCCGCCGTTGCGCGCTCTCCTGCACATCATGGCCGAGGGCAGCTATCGCGGGTGCGATGCGAACGACCCCGGAATACGCGCGCTTTTCACGCCCGATTCAATGCTCAAATCGGACTGGTACCAGGAGCGCCTCGAGATCAAACAGCAGCGCGACGTGGCGCTGTGGCAGCGGCACGTCCAGTCCCTCGACGAATTTCTGCGCCGCGAGAACTATGCCTCTGTCAGCGAGACCATGCGCATGCGCCAGCGCCTCGACCGGGCACGCGAAAAGCTGCGGATCGTGCAGGGTCCGGCCTACGTGGACAGCTTGAGAGGCACCATTGGCGCCGACCCGCTGGGACCGGGTCGTGCGGCGGGCAGCGAAACCGATTCGGCGCATGTGCACGGCGCCAGAACGGCGGTGGCATGAACGCATGACGGTGTGACGGCCACCGGGTCGACGTGTGCACAGGGTGGCTGCCCAACAGGTGGGGCCCGGTGACCGCGGACCACCCGCGAGGCGCCGCTCCCCATCGAATTCCTCTCGGCGATCCAGGCGTGCTCGTTGCGCGGCGCGCCGTGGCGGCGACGCGTGACCCGCGACAGCGACGCTGAAACGCTATGCTTGCAGTGACACGGCCCACCGGGATTCCCGCGGCGGGACTTGATCGAGCGGTGACGACTGATGGCACTCGACCTTTCCACGCGCCGCATCCCGGCAAGACCACCGCTGGCCGGTACCGCGCGCGGCGCGGCCAGTCAGGATGCCCTGACGGGTTTGAGGATCAGTCACGTGGTGATCCCGCTGCAGCGTGCGTTGTCCGACGCCAAGGTGCTGACCGGGCGGCAGTCGCCGCTGACCCAGGTCGACATCCTGGCCGTCGAGGCGGTCAGCGAGGCGGGACACGCCGGCATGGGCTTCTCCTACACGCTCCGCGCCGGCGGTACGGCGATGTTCGCGCTTGCGTGCGAGATCGCAACCCGGCTCATCGGGCAGGACCCCAATGACATCGGGCGGCTGTGGGAACTGCTGCGCTGGCAGGTCAACAGTCTCGGCCGCGGCGGGATGGCGTATCAGACCATCGCCGCGTTCGACACGGCGTTGTGGGACATGAAGGCGGGGCGCGCGCGCCTGCCGCTGGCCAAGCTGCTCGGCGCGCATCGCGATTCGCTCAGGATCTACAACTCCGAGGGACAGTACCTGCAGGCGGATATCGACGAAATCAGGGCGGCGGCAGACCGGTCGCTGGCACTCGGCATCGGTGGTATCAAGATGAAGGTGGGTCAGCCCGACGGGCAGGAAGACCTCCGCCGGATCGATGCCATGCGGAGCCACCTGCCGGACGGGATCGCGCTGATGGTCGATGCCAATCAGCAATGGGATCGCGGCTATGCGCTGCAGTTCGGGCGTATCGTCGACGCGATGGGGTTGGCTTTCATCGAGGAGCCGCTCGATGCGCTCGACTTCGCCGGTCACGCGGCGTTGGCGGACGCGCTGGCGACACCGATCGCGACGGGCGAGATGCTGACTTCGCCGACCGAGGCGATCCAGCTGGTGCAGGCCGGCGGCTGTGACATCAGCCAGGTCGATGCGCTGAGGATTGGCGGCGTGACGCCATTCCTGAAGGCGATGACGATGGCCGAGGCGCATCGCGTCGCGATCGCCCCGCACTGGGCGATGGAGCTGCACGTGCATCTGGCCGCAGCCTTCCCGGAAGAGCCCTGGATCGAGCATTTCCACTGGCTGGAACCGATTTTCGACGAACGGCTCGATATCGCGGACGGGCGGGTCGCCGTTCCGGCCCGACCGGGTCTCGGTCTGACGCTGTCCGCGCAGGCGCGCGACTGGACCCGGGGCAACTGGGTCACGGGTGCGACGATCGCGGGCTGAGGGTTCGACAGGCGACGCGCGCTGACGGTCGGGCCAAGCGGCCGGTCTGTCGACCGAGCTTGCGCAGGTCCCCGGTGCTCAGTGCCGGCAGGCCGCTCAGTTGCTGCGCAACAGTCTGAGCAGCACGGTCGAGCGGGCCTTCAGGGGATAGATCTCGCCGCTGTGGAAGAACCTGCTGTCGTCACGCTTGCCGTTGCCGAACGTGGTGTCGAGTTCGACGGACCAGCGGGCGATCCGGATCTGTTTCGGCAACGTGAAGTTGACGGTCTGGTAGTGGGCGTTGAGCAGCAGCAGAAAGGTTTCATCGCTGATCGGCCGGCCGCGCGAATCCTGCTCCTCGATCGCGTCACCCTGCAGCAGCAGGCCGAGGCTGCGTGCATAGGAATGCGTCCACTGCTCGTCGGTCATTTCCTCGCCGGTCGGACTGACCCAGACGATGTCCTTGATGTTCGCGCCCTTGATGCGCCGGCCCTGGAAGAAGTGGCGGCGGTGGAACACCGGGTGCTGCTTGCGCAGGCGGATCAGTTGGCGCACGAAGCCGTGCAGTTCGACGGCATGACCGTCGATGTCCCAGTTGACCCAACTCAGCTCGTTGTCCTGGCAGTAGGCGTTGTTGTTGCCCTGCTGGGTGCGGCACATCTCATCGCCGGCGGCGATCATCGGAACGCCCTGCGACAACAGCAGCGAGGTGAGGAAATTTCGCTGCTGCTGTGCGCGCAGCCTGCGCACATGAAGGTTCCTGGTCGGACCTTCATCGCCGCAGTTCCAGCTCAGGTTGTTGTTGTCGCCGTCGCGGTTGTCCTCGCCGTTCGCCAGGTTGTGCTTGTCGTTGTAGCTGACCAGGTCATACAGCGTGAAGCCGTCGTGGCAGGTGATGAAGTTGATGCTCGCGTACGGTCGGCGACCGCTGAAGGCATACAGGTCGCTGGAACCGGTCAGGCGGTAGCCGAGTTCGCCGATCACCCCGCCTTCGCCTTTCCAGTAGGCGCGGAAGGTGTCGCGGTAGCGGCTGTTCCACTCGGTCCAGCCGACCGGGAAGTTGCCGACCTGGAAGCCACCCTCGCCGAGATCCCAGGGCTCGGCGATCAGCTTGACCCGCGACAGAACCGGGTCCTGGTGGATCATGTTCAGGAACGCCGAGAAATGGTTGACGCTGTGGCTCTCGCGCGCCAGCGAGGCGGCGAGGTCGAAGCGGAAGCCGTCGACATGCATTTCCTGCACCCAGTAGCGCAGGCTGTCCATGATCAACTGCAGCACGCGCGGATGCATCGTGTTGAGGGTATTGCCGCAACCCGTGTAGTCCATGCAGTAGCGCCGGTCTGCAGTGAGGCGGTAGTACGCGGAGTTGTCGATGCCGCGGAACGACAGCGTCGGGCCAAGGTGGCTGCCTTCGGCGGTGTGGTTGTAGACCACGTCCAGGATCACCTCGATGCCGTTCGAGTGCAGCCGCTTGACCATGGTCTTGAACTCGCCGATCTCGCCGGACGCGGAATACCCTGCATGCGGCGCGAAGAAGCCGATGGTGTTGTAGCCCCAGTAGTTGCTGAGCCCCTGCTCGGCGAGGTTTCGGTCGTTGATGAAGCTGTGCACCGGCATCAGTTCGACCGCGGTCACGCCGAGGTCCTTCAGGTACTCGATCACGCGCTCGTTGATCAGTCCGGCGTAGGTGCCGCGGTGCCGCCGGGGTACGTCCGGGTGGCGGATCGTGAAGCCTTTCACATGCAGCTCGTAGATCACGGTCTTGTGCCATGGCGTGCGCAGTGGGCGGTCGTCACCCCAGGGAAAGCCGTGGTCGACGACGCGTGATTTGGGCATGCCGGCGGCGCTGTCGCGCGTGTCCATGCGCATGTCCTGCTCCGGGTCGCCGACGGTATAGCCGAACAGCGCGTCGTTCCAGCGCACGTTGCCGTGGATATCCTTTGCGTAGGGATCCAGCAGCAGCTTGTGCGGATTGAACCGGTGTCCCTGGGTGGGATCGTAGGGGCCATGCACGCGGTAGCCGTAGAGTTGCCCCGGGCGTGCCTCCGGCAGGTAACAGTGCCAGACCTGGTCGGTCTGCCAGCGCATGTCGATGCGTTCGATCTCGCGCCGGCCGCGTGCATCGAACAGGCAAAGTTCGACCTTGTCCGCGTGCTCGGAAAACAGGGCGAAGTTGACACCCTCGCCATCCCAGGTGGCGCCCAGCGGGTAGGATCTGCCCGGCCATACGGCCTGACCCTCGCCGGCCACGGGTCAGCGCCTGCGCAGCACGATACCGCCCAGTGGCGGCAGCGTGACCGCGACCGAATGCGCGCGGCCCATCCATGCGTGGGGCTGGCTGTCCACCGGGCCCGCACCGTTGCCGAGGTTCGAGCCGCCATACAAGGCCGAGTCGGAATTGAAGATCTCTTCGTAGCTGCCGGCCTCGGGCACGCCGATGCGGTAGCCGGTACGCGGTACCGGCGTGAGGTTGACGACCACGACGAGGAACTGGCCGTCCGCTCGCCGCACGAAACTCAGCACCGAGTTCTCCGCGTCGTTGCAGTCGAGCCACTCGAATCCGCGCCAGTCGAACTCGTGGCGATGCAGCGCCGGCTGTTGGCGATACAGCAGGTTCAGATCGGCGACCATACGCTGCATGCCGCTGTGCAGCGGGTAGTCGAGCACGTACCAGTCGAGCGACTGCGAACAGTTCCACTCGATGCCCTGGGCGAACTCACTGCCCATGAACAGCAGCTTCTTGCCCGGATGGCAGAACATGTAGGTATACAGCACGCGCAGGTTGGCGAAGCGCTGCCATTCGTCGCCCGTCATCTTGTACAGCATCGACTGCTTGCCGTGCGTGACCTCGTCGTGCGAGAACGGCAGCATGAAGTTCTCGGTGAACGCGTACAGCATGCTGAAGGTCAGCTTGCCCTGGTAATAACGACGATGTACGGGGTCGTGCGACATGTAGCTGAGGGTGTCGTTCATCCAGCCCATGTTCCACTTGATGTCGAAGCCCAGTCCGCCGGCGTCGACCGGCCGGCTGACCATCGGCCACGAGGTCGACTCCTCGGCGATCATCAGCACGCCCGGCTGCTCGTCGTGGACGATGACGTTCAGTTCGCGCAGGAACTCCATCGCCTCGATGTTCTCGCGCCCGCCGTAGCGGTTCGGCACCCACTCCTCGCGCGAGTAATCGAGGTACAGCATCGACGCGACCGCATCCACGCGCAGCCCGTCGATGTGCATCTCGTCGAGCCAGAACACCGCACTCGCGATCAGCAGGTTGCGCACTTCGTTGCGACCGAAGTTGTAGATCAGCGTCGACCAGTCGAGGTGTTCGCCGAGACGCGGGTCTTCGTGTTCGTACAGCGCTGTACCGTCGAAGCGTGCCAGGCCATGTGCATCCTTCGGAAAATGCGCGGGCACCCAGTCGAGGATCACGCCGATGCCGTTGCGGTGGCAGTGGTCGACAAAATAGCGGAAATCGTCGGGCGAACCGTGTCGGCTGGTCGGCGCGAAGTAACCGGTGCTCTGGTAGCCCCAGGAGGGGTCGTAGGGGTGTTCGGTGATCGGCAGCAGCTCGATGTGGGTGAATCCCAATCCGGTCACGTAGTCGACCAGGCGATGCGCGAGTTCGCGGTAATCCAGGAAGCCGCCGTCGTTGCCGCGCTGCCACGAACCCAGGTGCACCTCGTACACCGACATCGCCGTGTGCTGCCAGTCGGCCGTGCGGCGCTGGGCCATCCAGTCCCCGTCGGTCCACGCATGGCCCGTACGACCGGCAATGGTCGACGCGGTGTCCGGGCGGACTTCATAGGCCTGGGCGTAGGGATCGCTTTTGAGCAGGATCTCGCCGCTGGCGCGGCTGCGCAGTTCGTACTTGTAGCGCTGGCCGGGCGCGAGATCGGGAATGAACAGCTCCCACACGCCGCTGCCGCCGCGCGACCGCATCGGGTGGCGCCTGCCGTCCCAGCGGTTGAAGTCGCCGACCACGCTGACGCGTTCGGCGTTCGGCGCCCAGACGGCGAAACGTACACCGGCAACACCGTCGACCTCGTGCAGATGGGATCCCAGCACGCGGTAGAGATGCCGGTGCCGGCCGGCCGCGAACAGGCCGAGGTCGAAGTCCGAGATCAGCGGAGGAAAGCAGTAGGGATCGTGGACGAGGTGTTCATGGTTGGCGCTGTCGCGCCAGCTGAGGCGGTAGCGGTCGGGTACGGTGCCGGGTGTGCCGCGCCATTCGAACAGGTCGGTGCCCTCGATGCGCTGGAGGGTGAGGTTGCCCTCGATGACGGCGACCTCGCTGGCATCGGGTATGAATGCACGGATCAGGTCCTGGCCCGTCTCCGTGCAATGTTTGCCGAGCACCGCGAACGGGTCGTGATGCCGTGCCTGGACGATCCGCTCCAGCTCTGCGGAACCTGTTGCTGCCACTGTACTGCTTCCTCCCGATACGCAGTGTCCACCCGGGTCACCGGCGCCGATGCGGGATCGGCGTGGGCGACTCTCATGAGCGCTGCATCCCAATTGTGCAAATGATCCGAGCAGCACGCCGATTTGGTGCGACTCGAACCGGTTTTCTCGCCGGCCCAGGTCAAATCCGCCGACCGGGGCCGCAGGCGAGCGGTACCACGGTCGTCGCGGTGCCTGCAGGATGTGGTGCTGCTAGAAGCGTGCCACCGTGCTGCCGGGCGGCAGCGGTCGCGTGAAAATCCGGGAATCGATCGCTCGCTGCCGCTAGAATCGTCCGATCAGCTCGTCGACTTTCTACTGGGCAGGGTGCCTACCCAATGCACATCCAGATCTTTTCCTGTGGCGGGACGATCGACAAGGTCTACTTCGATGCCAAGAGCGCCTACGAGGTGGGCGATCCGCGCATCGTCGAGATCTTCGGGCGGGCCAATGTTGCCTTCGAGTACGCGATCGAGTCGCTGATGCGCAAGGACAGCCTGGACATGAACGACGCCGACCGTATGCTGATCCGATCACGGATCGAGGCGAGTCCGCACAGCCGGTTTCTGGTCACGCACGGCACCGACACCATGCCCGAGACGGCGCAATTCCTGTCCGGGATCGGTGACAAGACGATCGTGCTGACGGGTTCGATGATGCCGGCCCGGTTCGAGGCCTCGGATGCCGAGTTCAACATCGGTTGTGCCGTGGGCGCACTGCAGGTGCAGGGGCCGGGCGCCTACATCGCGATGCACGGCTGTGTGTTTCCCGCCGGCCGCGTGCGCAAGAATCGCGAGGCCGGCCGCTTCGAGTGGATCTGAGCCGGCGTCGGCCGGCACCGACTCAGAGATGCAGGACCTCGACCTTCACCGTCATCTTCGGTTTCGGCTCGAGCGGACCGAAGAAGGTGCCGGAGACCGGCGGAATGGCCTCGGGGTGACGGTGTACCGCCACGGCGATGTGATCGGCGCCGGTCAGTTGCCCGCTGGTCGAATCGAAACCGCGCCAGCCGGCACCGGGCAGATAGACCTCNNGCCCAGGCATGGGTGGTGGCGAGATCTTCGACGGCCGCACTGGAAACGAGGTAACCGCTGACGAAGCGGCTCGCCAGACCGCAGCGGCGGCAGGACTCGATGAACAGTGTCGACTTGTCACGGCAGGAACCCTTGGCGCGCGACAGCGTCACATCGGGCGGCTGCACACCGGGTTCGTCGCGCGCCACGTAGTCGAGGTCTTCCGCGATCCGCCGGTTCAGCTCAGCGAGCAGGTCCAGCGTGCCCATGCCGTCGCCCTTCGGGCAGGTCACGGCGATCCAGTCGTCCAGCAGCTTGCTGGCGTCCGCGAACGCCGCTGTCTGGTACGGCACCAGGTCGATGCGCTCGATCGGCGGGTAGTCGAACGGGTAACGTTCCGCCTCGTCGGCCAGCGGCAGTTGCGTCACCACCTTCGGTTCGTATTGCTCGACCGTCACGCTGCTCTCGATCTCGAGCACGTCTGCCGGTTCGCGGAACGAGACGTGTGCGACGGAGTTGCCGTACACATCACGCTGCCAGGTGATGTCGAACGCCGGGCTGATATTCAGTGACGACGACTCGATCCGGATGTCGTGGCCCTCGCGTGGCCGCAGGTGCAGGGTGTGTTCGCCGAGCCTGACCGGGCAGCTGTAGCGGTAGGTGGTGGTGTGGTCGATCTTGATACGTTGCATGGGACTCGTTGCCGGCAAAACGATAAGGATCAATACTGGATGAACGGGCCGGCTCTTGCCAGACTGACAGAACAGTTGCCGGAGAACTGTGGGTCCGGCGCGTGAAACCGGTATCTGAACAGGCCCCAACCGGGTGAGCAGGTCCAAGCAGTAGTGACGGCAGCAACGGAGAATTTTTCAGATGCGATCGCGCAGCACGACGCGGTCGTCGGCGATGCCATCTGGGTCGGATCCGAGCCGACGTTCACACTGCGACTCTCCGAGACCAGCGAATGGTTGTGTGAACCGCTCGGCGGCGAGAAATACCGCTACGCGCTGCGCATGGTCGAGGAGCTGCAGCGGCGTCATCCCGGCAGCATGGTCCTGCGCACCGTCGGCCGTCAGTACGCCGCCGAGGATGTCCCGCGCTGGTCCATCGGGCTGCTCGCACGGCGCGACGGCACGCCACTCTGGCAGGGCCCAGCCGACCCGCTGGCGGATGCTGGCGACGTGGCGGCCTGCAGCGGCGCGGAACTCCCGCTCGATCGACTTTGGCATGCGTTGCGCAAAGCGGGCGAGCGGCACGGTTGGCAGGTTGCGGGTTTTCGCTGCGAACAGGTGCTGAGCCACCGCCTGTTGCTCAGTCGTGAGGCACATGGCATCGAGCGCGCCGGCTTCGACGCGCTGACCCGCCGCCCGTCGGTCCACAGCGGGAAGACGTCGCCTGACGGTCTCACGGATCCGCTTGCGGAACAGGGCCTGCTGTTGTTCTCGATCGGTGTTCACGAGGCCGACGGCCGGCCGTGCGGGCTGTGCATCGAGTTGCCGATGCTGGCGACGGTCGAGGTCTTTTTCGACGTCGTCGCCATGCTGCAGCGCGCATGCGCGGATGCCGGGGTCGATGCGCTCGTGGTGCAGGGTTTCGCGCCGCCTGTCGATCACCGTCTGGCCTGGATGACCGTTACCCCGGACCCGGCGGTGATCGAGGTCAACCAGGCACCGCAGCCGGACGTCGCCGCCTTCTACGCGGCGAGCAGGGAACTGTTCGACGTTGCCGACGGGCTCGGGCTGGCGCCGTACAGGCTGCAATACAACGGCAATGTCTCCGATTCGGGCGGCGGTGGCCAGTACACGCTCGGTGGCGAGTCGGCGGCGGCCAGCCCGTTTTTCGTCGAACCGGCGCTGCTGCCTCGCCTGGTGCGGTATCTGAACCATCATCCCGCGCTGTCCTACCATTTCGCGCACGATTATCTCGGCGGTGCGGGCCAGTCGCCGCGCCCCGACGAAACCACGCGCGATGCGTTTCGCGAGCTTTCGGTCGCGATGGCGCAGCTGCGCAGCCAACGAGCGCCGACGCCCGAATTCCTGTGGGCCAGCCTGGCACCGTTCCTTGCCGATCCGTCCGGCAACTCGCACCGCAGCGAACTCAACATCGAGAAACTCTGGAACCCGTACCTGCCCGGCCGCGGACGCCTGGGCCTGGTCGAGTTCCGCGCCTTCCGCATGGCGCGCTCGGCCGAGCGCTCGGCGGCGATCGCGGCACTGCTGCGCGCGGTTACGGCGATGCTGATGCGCGACGACGTCACGCCGGCGATGCGCGACTGGGGTGACGAGCTGCACGACCGCTTCGCGCTGCCGTACTTCCTGCGCCGCGACCTGGAACAGGTTTTCGCCGACCTGGAGCAACGCGGCGTCGGCCTGCATCCGTTGATGCAGGCGCTGCTCGTCCGTGATCCCGTCGCGCCGGTCTGGTCCTGCGAATTTGCCGGATGCGAGTTGAGTCTGGAGCCCGCGATGGAGTTCTGGCCGCTGGTCGGCGATGTCGCGTCACAGGAATCGGGCGGTTCGCGCACCGTGGACTCGAGCACGTCGCGGCTGCAGCTCAGCCTGTGCCAGTGCGACCCCGCGGCACCGGCGCTCGACGGCTGGTCGCTGCAGGTCGCCGGTTTCGAGGCGCCGCTGCAGTCGGCCGGCGAGGGCGACCCGCGCACACGCCTGATCGGCATACGCTACCGCGATTTCACGCCATGGCGTGGACTGCACCCGGCGATTGCACCGCTCGGACCGGTCAGGATCGTGCTCACGCATCCCGACGCCGAGCAGGCTGTGCGTCTCACGCTGTTCAACTGGCAGCCGCACGGTCAGCCCTACGACGGGTTGCCGGCGTCACTGGACGTCGCGGTAGCCCGCCGGCACGAACGTCTGGTCGTCGAGACGCTCGACGCCACGGACCTGGCCGCGGCGCGGCAGCCGCCGCCCGCTGCGGTGAGCGCGTTTACGCTGGATCTTCGCCTGTGTCAGGCCGCATCGACCGGCGCTTCGTCGACACCGTGATCGATCCGTTCGAACCGGTCGGTGCACGCGCACTGGCGGCGGAACGACGTCATCGAAACGCGCGCGCGTGGGGAGCCGCGGCCGCCTGTTCTGCGTCTGATTGGTGCAACGGTCGGCGCGATGCGCGCTGATGTTGCACTGTCGGGCAGCCCGGTCCCCGTCCCGTCGTCACCCTCGACGGCAGATCCCCATTACCTCGCAGCTTTGAACCTTGCGCGGTAGCCGGCTAGCATTGGCATCGGTCTTGCTGCCATGCAACCTGCCATGTTGGTCAAGCTGAACAAGGGTTTGACGATCCCGCTCGCCGGCGAGCCGCGCCAGGTCATCGACGATCTGTCGGCGCCGTCGCGCGTCGCACTGCTCGGCTACGACTACGCCGGGGTCAGGAAACTGCCCAGCCTGCAGGTGGCGGTCGGCGACAGCGTGCGCAGGGGACAGGTGCTGTATCGTGGCAAGGCCTACCCGGAGGTGGTCGGTACGGCGCCGGCGGCCGGCGTGGTCGAGGCGATCCACCGCGGCCACAAGCGCAGCATCGAGACCATCGTGATCCGCTGCGACGGCGACGGCGAAGAGCGGTTCGACCGCTACGCCGCGGATGAGCTCGACGGCCTGAGTCGCGCGCAGGTGCATGAGAACCTGCTCGCGTCCGGCCTGTGGCTCGGCCTGCGCACCCGGCCTTTCAGCATGGTGGCGCTGCCGGACCAGCGGCCGCAGGCGCTGTTCGTTACCGCAATCGACACCAATCCACTTGCACCGGACCCGGCCGTGATCATCGGCCAGGCGCGCGATGACTTCGTCAACGGCCAGCGCGTGCTGGCCAAGCTGACCGACGGCAAGACCTGGGTGTGCCGCGCCCCCGGCGCCGACGTGCCGGTCGCGCAGGGTGCGGACATTGCGCCTGCCGAATTTGCCGGACCGCATCCGGCCGGACTGGTCGGCACGCATATCCATTTCCTGCACCCGGTGGGCCTCGATCGCCTGGTCTGGCACATCGGCTACCAGGACGTGATCGCGGTCGGGCGGCTGTTCACGACCGGCCGGCTGGTACCGGAACGGGTCGTCGCGCTGGCCGGGTCCGGCGTCCACGACCCGCGTCTGGTGCGCACGGTCACGGGTGCCAGCACCAACGACCTGGTGTTGGGAAACATCGATACCAAACCCGAGCTGCGCGTGTTGTCCGGTTCGGTTCTCAATGGCCGTCACGCCGTCGGCAATACCGCGTATCTCGGGCGTTTCCACAACCAGATCACTGTCATCGAGGAAGGTCGCCAGCGCGAGTTCATGGGCTGGGTGTCGCCGGGCAAGAACAAGTTCTCCGCCACGCGCGCGTTCATCTCGAGCTTTCTCGGGCGCAGGACGTTCCGCCTGCACACCTCGCAGAACGGCAGTCCGCGCGCGATGGTCCCGCTCGGTCTGCACGAGGACGTGATGCCGCTCGACATCCTGCCGACCCAGCTGCTGCGTGCGTTGCTGGTCGACGACGTCGAAACCGCCGAGGCGCTTGGCTGCCTCGAACTGGACGAGGAGGACCTCGCCCTGTGCAGTTTCGTCGACACCGGCAAACACGACTACGGTCCGATCCTGCGGCGCAACCTGCACGCGATCTGGAAGGCGAACCAATGAAGCGGCTGCGCAATTTCCTCGACCGCCAGGAGCACCATTTCCTGCGCGGCGGGCGTTTCGAGAAGTTCGGCGCCCTGTTCGAGATGGTCGATACCTTCCTGTTCTCGCCGTCTGCTGTGACGAGCTCGGCGCCGCATGTGCGCGATGCGATCGACCTGAAGCGCGTGATGATCTTCGTCTGGATCGCCGTGCTGCCGTGTGCATTCGCCGGCATGTTCAACGTTGGCTACCAGGCGAACACCGCGATGGCCGGCATGGGAATGGAACAGCTCAGCGGCCTGCGCGCCGATCTCCTCGCGGCGCTGGGGGCGGGCAACGATGCGGGCAGTGCGTGGGACAACCTGGTGCTCGGTGCGTCGTACTGGTTGCCCATCTACCTGGTTACATTCATCGTCGGTGGGATCTGGGAGGCGGTGTTCGCGATCATCCGCGGGCACGAGATCAACGAGGGATTCTTTGTCACGTCGATCCTGTTCTCGCTGACGCTGCCGCCGACCATCCCGTTGTGGCAGGTCGCGCTGGGCATCTCGTTCGGCATCGTGATCGGCAAGGAGGTGTTCGGTGGCACCGGCAAGAACTTTCTCAATCCGGCGCTGACCGGCCGTGCCTTTCTGTTCTTCGCCTACCCGGCACAGATTTCCGGCAACGCGGTCTGGACCGCGGCCGACGGCTACAGCGGCGCGACGCCGTTGACGCTGGCGGCCGAGGGCGGCGTGGACGCAATCCAGGCGGCCGGCATCGAATGGAGCCACGCCTTTTTCGGCGCGATACCCGGTTCGATCGGCGAAACCTCGGCGCTGGCCTGTGTGATGGGTGCGGTCATGCTGCTGTACACGCGCATCGCGTCGTGGCGCATCATGCTCGGCGTGTTGCTGGGCATGGTCGCGACCAGCTGGATGTTCAATCTTGCCGGCAGCGCGACCAACCCGATGTATGCGATGCCATGGTATTGGCACCTGGTGCTTGGCGGTTACCTGTTCGGGCTCGTCTACATGGCGACCGATCCCGTCTCGGCGGCGATGACGAATACCGGCAAGTGGATCTACGGGGCGCTGATCGGCCTGATGGTGGTGCTGATCCGGGTCATCAATCCGGCCTTTCCCGAAGGCATGATGCTGGCCGTGCTGTTCGGCAACCTGTTCGCGCCGGTGATCGACTGGTTCGTCGTGCAGGCGAACATCCGCAGGAGGGCGCAGCGCAATGTCTGAAGTGCAGCGTGCACGATCCGATGCCGGGCGCGTCTCGCTCAGCGGATTGTTTGGCCTGCCGAACGATGATCCGCGCAAGACGGTCGCGATCGCCGTGCTGCTGTGCCTGGTGTGCTCGCTCATCGTCAGCGCGGCGGCCGTCGGTCTGCGACCGCAACAGCAGCGCAACGAGGCGCAGGCGTTGAAACGCGAGATCCTCAAGGTCGCCGGGTTGTTCGACGAAGGCATGGATGTCGACGCGGCATTCGCCGGCCTCGACGCGCGGCTGGTCGATCTCGCCAGCGGTGAATACGTCGACGGTGTCGATGTCGCTTCGTACGACGTGCGCAAGGCGTCCACCGATCCGGACGCGTCCGTCACGCTGGACGGCGACACGGATGTTGCACGCATCCGGTCGCGGGCGAAGCGCATGCCGGTGTACCTGCTGCGCGGGCACGGCGAACTCGAACGCATCATCCTGCCGGTCCACGGCTACGGCCTGTGGTCGACGATGTACGGGCTGCTGGCGTTGGCCCCGGACGGGCGCACCGTGGTCGACGTCAGCTTCTACGATCAGCGCGAGACGGCCGGACTGGGCGGCGAGGTCGCGAATCCACACTGGTTGTCGGGCTGGTCGGGAAAACAGGTCGCGGACGACAGCGGCGAACCACGATTCCGCGTCGCCAAGGGCAGCGTCGATCCCGCTGCGCCGAACGCCGGGTACCAGGTCGACGGCCTGTCGGGCGCGACGCTGACCAGCAACGGTGTAACCAACCTGGTGCGTTTCTGGGTCGGCCCGAACGGCTATGGCCCGTATCTCGAACGGATCCGCACGGGTCGGGAGAACTGAGCATGGCGGCAAACCTCAGGCAGCTGCTGGTCGAGCCGATCGTCGACAAGAATCCAATCACGCTGCAGATCCTCGGCATCTGCTCGGCGCTTGCGGTGACCACGCAACTGGCGCCGGCGATCATCATGTCCATAGCGCTGACCGTGGTGTTGATCGGCTCGAACGTCGTCATCAGCCTGATCCGTCATCACATGCCCGGCAGCATCCGCATCATCATCCAGATGACGATCATCGCGTCGCTGGTGATCGTGGTGGACCAGATCCTGAAGGCGTACGCCTTCGAGCTCAGCAAGCAGCTGTCGGTGTTCGTCGGCCTGATCATCACCAATTGCATCGTGCTTGGCCGGGCCGAGGCCTTCGCCACCCAGAATCCGCCCTGGCCGAGCCTGTTGGATGCGGTGGGGCACGGTGCCGGGTACAGCGCGATCCTGGTTTCCGTGGCCGCGGTGCGCGAGCTGTTCGGCGCGGGTACGCTGCTCGGACACGAGATCCTGCCGCTGGTCAAGAACGGCGGCTGGTACGAGCCCAACGGCCTGATGCTGCTCGCTCCGGGTGCCTTCTTCATCATCGGCCTGATGATCTGGGGCATACGCACCTGGCGGCCGAAGCAGAAGGAGGCGGCCGACTTCACCATCCGCGACGGGCACCCGGAGCACGGCTGATGGAGCACTACCTCAGCCTGTTCGTCCGTGCTGTCTTCGTCGAGAACCTCGCGTTGTCGTTCTTTCTCGGCATGTGCACCTTTCTCGCGGTGTCGAAGCAGATCAGCACGGCCATCGGGCTCGGTGTCGCGGTCGTGCTGGTGCAGGCGATCACGGTCCCGGCCAACAACCTGGTCAACACGCTGCTGCTGCGCGAAGGCGCTCTCGGTTGGCTGGGCCTGCCCGACGTCGACCTGTCGTTCCTCGGCCTGATCGTCTACATCGGCATCATCGCCGCGATGGTGCAGATACTCGAGATGGTGCTCGACCGGTACTTCCCGGCACTGTACCTCTCGCTCGGCATCTTCCTGCCGCTGATCACGGTCAATTGCGCGATCCTCGGCGGTTCGCTGTTCATGGTCGAGCGCGGCTACGACTTTGGCGAGAGCGTGGTCTACGGCATCGGCAGCGGGCTCGGGTGGGCGCTGGCAATCGTCGCGCTCGCCGGGGTGAGGGAGAAACTGAAGTATGCGGACGTCCCGGCGGGACTGCAGGGCCTCGGCATCACCTTCATCACCGCCGGCCTGATGGCGCTCGCCTTCATGTCGTTCTCGGGCGTACAGCTGTAAGGGGGTGTGCTGATGTTCGAAGTCGGACTCGGTGTCGTCGCGTTCACCCTGATCGTCCTGTCGCTGGTCGGCATGATCCTGTTCGCGCGCAGCCGCCTGGTGCCGAGCGGCAATGTCGTCATCAATGTGAACGGCGAGCGCGATATCGAGTCGCCGGTCGGACCCAAGCTGCTCAGCGCGCTGGCATCGGGCCAGCTGTACGTGTCGTCGGCGTGCGGCGGAGGTGGGACCTGCGGCCAGTGCAAGGTCAAGGTGCTGGAGGGCGGCGGCGAGCTGTTGCCGACCGAGACCTCGCACATCAACCGGCCCCAGGCCGAGGCGGGCTACCGGCTTGCCTGCCAGGTCGGCGTCAAGCAGTCGATGCGGGTCGAGGTGCCGCGCGAGGTGTTCGGCGTGCGCAAGTGGCGCTGCCGCGTGCGCTCGAACGACAGCGTGTCGACCTTCATCAAGGAACTGGTTCTTGAGCTGCCGGAAGGCGAGGACGTGCAGTTCCGCGCCGGCGGTTTCATCCAGATCGAATGTCCTCCGCACCACGTGGCGTACAGGGACTTCGATATCCCGGAGCGCTTCCGCGACGACTGGGACCGCTTCAATCTCTGGCGCTACGAATCCGTTGCTCATCAGGCCGCCTTGCGCGCCTACTCGATGGCGAACTACCCGGATGAGAAGGGCATCATCATGCTCAACGTGCGCATCGCCACGCCGCCGCCGGACAAGCCGAGCGCGCCGCCGGGCGTGATGTCGTCGTACATCTTCAGTCTCACGCCGGGTGACGAGGTCACGATCTCGGGGCCGTTCGGCGAATTCTTCGCCAAGGACACCGACGCCGAGATGGTGTTCGTCGGCGGCGGCGCGGGCATGGCGCCGATGCGGTCGCACATCTTCGACCAGCTGCGCCGACTGGCAAGCCGGCGCAAGATCAGCTACTGGTACGGCGCGCGTAGCCGGCGCGAGATCTTCTACCAGGCCGACTTCGACAAGTTGGCGCAGGAGTTCGACAACTTCGAATGGCATGTGGCCCTGTCCGACCCGCTGCCGGACGACGACTGGCACGGCTACACCGGCTTCATCCACAATGTCCTCAAGGAACGCTACCTGAAGTCGCACGAGGCCCCCGAGGACTGCGAGTACTATATGTGCGGGCCGCCTGTGATGAGCTCGGCGGTCATCACCATGCTGGAGGACCTGGGCGTGGAGAAGGACAATATCCTGCTTGACGATTTCGGTGGTTAGACGATGATCGAGTGGCTGTTCTCGCTGCTGATCCTGCTGCTGGCGGTGGCCGGCATGGCGATCGGCGTCATCCGCGGAAGGCACGCGATCAGTGGGAGTTGTGGCGGGTTGAACCGCATCCCGGGTGTCGAATCGGATTGCGGCGGCGTGTGTCGCGCGACCTGCGAGCGGCGCCGGCGCATTGGCGTTGGACCCCCTGTGTCGGCCGATAGCGGCGACTGACGGAGCACTGACCCATGTTGCCAACGATGACGGCGCGCGACTGCATGACACGCAAGGTCAGCTCCGTGCGTCCGGACGACGACGTGCTGTCGGCGGTCCGGGTGCTGATCGAAAACAGGATCTCGGGCGCGCCGGTGATCGACAACATTGGCAACCTGCTCGGCATCATCACCGAAAAGGACTGCATGGCCATCGCGCTGAGCGCCGGCTATCACGGCGAATTCGGCGGCAAGGTCAGCGACTACATGAGCAGGACCGTGGTCACGGTCGATGTCGATACGCCGGTGATCGAGATCGCCGAGCATTTCGCGACGCGCAATTTCCGCCGCCTGCCCGTGCTGCAAAGCGGCCGCGTCGTCGGTATCGTCAGCCGCCGCGACGTGCTGTGGCTGCTCAAGCAGCGCTGGCAGCCGGACCCGGATCGCGCCTGACGGCAACGTCCGCGCTGCGGCGCGGGGATCTGCAACGCGCATGCGATCGCTGTCCCATTCCCCGCCACGCAGCCACGGGTTCGCTGCCGGCCGGTGCGCGTTTCTTCCTGCACGGCCGCTTGTTGCCGCCGTGACCTTAGCCGGCATCTAAAGCAACGCGCCGGTCATGCTGTTGCCGGTCTCGAGTGCGCGTTCGAACACGCGGTCGCGCGAGCGATGCGCCATCTGCGCCGCAACCAGCATGCCCTGGGCGGGTTCCGGCGCGGATACGATGCGCACCGCGACATCGGATTCGGCTTCGACGATGCCCAGGCGCTGGTCGCCCAGGTCGGCCAGCACCGCGCATCGCTCCTTGTCACCGTCGCGCCAGCTCCAGTACAGCTTCACCGGCGCCGAGCGGGCCTCGGCGACGCGCACCAGCATCACCGGCACCTGTCGGTCATCGACCTGGAACTGCCACACGGTCTGCCGGCCGGGGACGACCTTGCCGCCGCGCGTCTGCCAGCCCAGTTGCGCCGCCAGCCAGCCGACCAACAGCGCCGCCATTGCCACCGCGTGCGGGCCGTGCTCGATACGCAGCGCGGTGACCGCGCGCAGCGCGCCCGGCTGCACCGCCGGGTCGAGCACCTGGCCGATCAGGTTGCGCCAGTGTCTGAGCCGGCGCCATGCCAGGTTGTAGATCACGTATTCGGAGCCCTGGGCCGCGACCCAGCGCGACATCGCCTGCATGCCCTTCACCGGGTTGGTCCAGCCGAAGCTGTCGTAGATGATCTGGTCGGACATCTCGGCGAGCTGAAAGAACTGTTTGCCGGTGAACGGCGGCGGTTGCCGCGACGCCCACCACAACGTGGTTGGCAGATCGCCGATGATCTGCGAACGAGCGACCGACGGCAGGCGGTCGCCGGCCTGGGCATCGGCGACGACGCGGATCTGTTCGGCACAGACCTGCCAGCCCCCCGGCAGGACGTTGTAGTGCCCGGAGACGAAGGCCTCGATGCCGGGTTCGCCGGTTTCACCATGCGCCGTCAGCAGCACGACACGCGACGGATGCAATTCGACGATCTGCAGGATGGCCGAACCGACGGCGCGCGTCTGCTCGTCGTCGTCGCAGTAGACGATCAGGTTCGACATGCAGGCGCGGGTGACGGCCTGATCGGCGGCGCCGGCCCTGCGAGCGTCGTCCCAGATCGCATCCAGTTCACGCTGGATGGCGGCGATGCGGACCTTGTGTTCCGGGTGCGTCTGCAGCCGCTGCGCCGAGGATCCGTTCACAACAGCCGCCACTTGTGGCGGCCGGCCTCGATCATGCGGTCGGACTCCAGCGGGCCCCAGGTACCGGCGCTGTATTCGGGCAGCCAGCGCGTACCGCTGGATGCCCAGCTCTGCAGGATGTCTTCGATGAATACCCAGGAACGTTCGACCGCGTCGCGCCGCATGAACAGGGTCGCGTCACCGGCCATCACGTCGAGGATCAGGCGCTCGTAGGCCTCAGGCGATTGGTCGCCGAACGTCGAGCCGTAGCGAAAGTCCATCTTCACCGGGAAGATCTTGACCTTGGGGCCGGGCAGCTTGGTCGCAATGCGCAGCGACAGGCCCTCGTTCGGCTGGATGCTCAGCGCCAGGACATTCTGCTCCAACTGCCGGTCCGGGTTGGCGTTGAAAAGGATTGGCGGCACGCTCTTGAAGTGCACCGCGATCTCGCTGGCACGCTTGGGCATGCGCTTGCCGGTGCGGATGTAGAAGGGTACGCCGGCCCATCGCCAGGTATCGATGTACACCTTGAGCGCGACATAGGTCTCGGTGGTCGAATCGGGTGCCACGCCCTCCTCGCGGCGGTAGCCCGGTACGTCGGCGCCCTGGTGGAATCCCGGGCCGTACTGTGCGCGTACCACGTGCTCGTCGATGACATCCGGCGTGATCGGACGCAGGCAGTTGAGCACCTCCTGGCGGTGGTCGCGGATGATGTCGGCACGCATCGCCCAGGGCGGTTCCATCGCGATCAGCGTCAGCAGCTGCAGGATGTGGTTCTGCACCATGTCGCGCAGCGCACCGGCGTGGTCGTAGTAACCGGCCCGCGTGCCGACGCCTTCCTCTTCGGCCACGGTGATCTGCACGTGGTCGATGTACTTGGCATTCCACAGCGGCTCGAAGATGGAGTTGCCGAAGCGCATCACCAGGATGTTCTGCACCGTTTCCTTGCCGAGGTAGTGATCGATGCGATAGATCTGGCTCTCGTCCAGGTTGCGGCCCAGCACGTCGTTCACGCCGCGTGCACTCGCGAGATCGTGGCCGATCGGTTTCTCGACGATGATGCGCGAGAACGGCCCGTCGTTGCCCACCGGGTAGACCAGACCGACCGCATTGAGGTTTTCGACACACGTCTCGATCAGGGCCGGTGGTATCGCAAGATAGAAGATGCGGTTGCCGGGTATGCCGAATTCCGGTTCGATCGTCTCGAGTCGCTCCTTCAACCGGGCATAGGTCTGCGGATCCGTGAACGAACCCGGCTGGTAGTGCAGCAGGCGTCCGAAGTCCTGCCAGTGACGCTCGTCGAGCGCCTGGCGCGAGAAGCGTTCGACCCCCTCGCGCGCGAAGGCCCGATAGGCGTCGTCGTCCATCTCTTCCAGCGCCACGCCCAGTAGCGCGAAATTGGCCGGCAGTGCGCCGTCCAGGGCCTGGTTGTACATCGCCGGCAGCAGCTTGCGCCGCGACAGATCGCCTCCGCCGCCAAAGATCACCAGCGTGCACGGTTGCGCGGCCTGGTCTTCCGTCAGTCCGGTCAGCAGCGGATTGCCGAGTGGATTCGCGCTCATGGGAATTCCCGACTGAGGGTACTCAGGTTCATGTTGTCGCCGCGCTGGCCAACGCGGTGATCGAGGCCCAGTCGCCGGCCTCAATCAGCGCCTTGGGTGCCACCCAGGAACCGCCGACGCAGGCCACGTTGGGTTGTGCGAGGTAGTCGCGAAAGCTGTCCGCGTCGATACCGCCGGTCGGACAGAAGACCAGGTCCGGCAGCGGACTGGCGAGTGCCCTGAGCATGCCGATGCCGCCTGCCTGGGCGGCCGGGAACAGCTTCAGACGGTCGAACCCCGCCTCGCGCGCCTGCATCGCCTCGCTCGGGGTGAACACGCCGGGCAGGAACGGCAGCCCGGATTCGCGGCTCGCGCTGACCAGCGCCGGCGTCAGCCCCGGGCTGACCGCGAAGCGCGCCCCGGCGGCCTGGACCAGCGACCATTGCTC
The DNA here is from genome assembly GCA_020445255.1 of Gammaproteobacteria bacterium. Lineage (GTDB taxonomy): Bacteria > Pseudomonadota > Gammaproteobacteria > Chromatiales > Chromatiaceae > Thiosocius. The sequence continues at coordinate 157,521 of JAGRGY010000031.1, read as the reverse complement.
GTGGCGGGTCAGGGTGCCCACGCCGACGATGGCGTCGGGCACGCGCTGACTGATGATGCGTACCGCGTCCAGCGCCGCGGGTGTGCGCAGCGTCACCTCGAGCACGCGCAGGCCGCCGGCCACCAGGGCCCGGGCCAGCGGCTCGGCGTCGGCGGGGTCATCGAGCACGATGACCGGCATGACCGGGGCGGCGTTGAGTATGTCGTCGATTGTCATGGCTGTTCTTCGCAGTGTTCGCTTGGGCGGTGGCCGCGACCGGCGGATATCAGACGGGATGCTGCGGGACGCCCGCCATGTGCGTCTCGACCAGATCGCAGAGCATGCTCAGTGCGCCCTGCTCGGCGCCACTTGTACGGGCACGAAAGCTGTCGAACAGTTCACGACCCATGCCGAAGTGGCAGTGCCTCAGGTCGACCGGTTCGGCACTCCGCGCTTCCCATGTGGCCGTGTCGACGAGCGCCTGCAGCACGCCCGCGCGGGCATCGACCAGGATCGTGTCACCGTCGCGCACGCGACCGAGCGGACCGCCGGTCGATGCCTCGGGTGTGACGTGAATCGCCGCCGGGACCTTGCCGGATGCTCCCGACATGCGTCCATCGGTGACCAGTGCGACCTGGTGACCGTGGTTCTGCAGCACGCCGAGCGGTGGCGTCAGTTTGTGCAGCTCCGGCATGCCGTTGGCACGCGGACCCTGGAAGCGGACCACGGCGACGAAGTCACGTTCCAGCTCGCCGCGTTCGAACGCCGCCATGACCGCGTCCTGGTCATCGAACACGATTGCCGGCGCGCGCACCACGTGGTGCTCCGGTTTGACTGCCGACACCTTGATCACGGCGCGACCCAGGTTGCCGGTCAGCAGTCGCAGCCCGCCGGACGGGTCGAATGGTTGGGCCAGCGGTCGCAGGATGTCGGTGTCGGCACTCTGCCGGGTGCCTTCGCGCCAGGCCAGTTCGCCGTTGTTCAGCCAGGGTTCCTCGGTGAAGGCGTACAGGTCGCGGCCGGTGACGGTGGCGACGTCGGCATGCAGCAGTCCGCCGTCGAGCAGTTCGCGTATCAGGTACGCGCAGCCACCGGCGGCATGGAACTGGTTCACGTCGGCCTTGCCATTCGGATACACGCGTGCGAGCAGAGGCACCACCGCCGACAGGTCGTTGAAGTCGTCCCAGTTGATGAGGATCCCGGCGGCATGGGCGATCGCCACCAGGTGCATGGTGTGATTGGTCGACCCGCCAGTGGCGAGCAGCGCGACGATGGCATTGACGATGCTGCGCTCGTCGATCATCCGTCCGACCGGCAGGTGGCGGGCGCCAAGCGCGGTGTTGGCCAGGGCGGTCTTTGCCGCGGCCCGCGTCAGCGCATCGCGCAGCGGTGTGCCCGGATTGACGAACGCACTGCCCGGCAGGTGCAGGCCCATGACCTCCATCAGCATCTGGTTGCTGTTGGCGGTGCCGTAGAAGGTACAGGTACCGGCGCCGTGGTATGCGCGGCTCTCGGCCTCGAGCAGTTCCTCTCGACCGACCTTTCCTTCGGCGTAGAGCTGGCGGATGCGCGCCTTCTCGTCGTTCGGCAGACCGGAGGTCATCGGGCCCGCCGGCACGAACACCGCCGGGAGGTGGCCGAAGGTCAGCGCGGCGATCAGCAGTCCCGGAACGATTTTGTCGCACACGCCGAGATACACGACGGCATCGAAACTGTTGTGTGACAGCGCCACAGCGGCGGCCATTGCGATCGTGTCTCGGCTGAACAACGACAGTTCCATGCCCGGCTGGCCCTGGGTCACACCGTCGCACATGGCCGGTACGCCGCCGGCGAATTGAGCGGTGGCACCGACCTCGCGCGCACTTTCCTTGATCAGCTGCGGATAGGTCTCCAGCGGCTGGTGCGCGGACAGCATGTCGTTGTAGGCGGACACGATGGCCAGATTCGGTTGGCGCAGGGCGCGCAACAGGCGCTTGTCGGCATCCGGTGCCGATGCGAATGCGTGCGCCAGGTTGGTACAGGAAAGAGACCCGCGCACAGGCCCGGTGCGGATGGCCTGCTCCGTGCGGTCAAGATACGCGGCGCGCGCATTCCGACTGCGGCTGGCGATGCGCTCGGTAATTCGGGCCACGGCCCTGTGCAACGCGGGCATGGAACCTCCCCGGGGCGTGGCGCGGCGTCCGGTGTGGACGTGCGCACGCGATCTGCTGCATTACAGATACCCCAGTCGCTGCAAACGTCGTGCCCAAGACTCCCAATGCGTTGCGGCGCGTGACTCCGCGTGGCCGCCAAACGCCGCGGCGCGCCAGGCAGCACGTGTCGCCGGGTGCAGGGCGTGGAGGGGTGGTGCGGCGCTGAATTCGCCGTGCAGGGATGGGTCGAACCGGTGATGCCCGGGGCGGGGTCAGTTGCGGTGACGGCACCTGTCGGCGGCCATGTGTGCCGCGCCGAGCAATGGGGCCTCGGGATTCAGACACAGGCGTAAGGGGATGCGCTCGATCGCGCGCGCCATGCGCCCCTTGGCGAGGAAGCCCTGCATGAATCCACCGGCCTCCAGCGCGGGCCGAATCTTCGGGCCGATGCCGCCGCCGATGTAGAGGCCACCGAACGGCAGGCATTTCAACGCGAGGTTGCCCGCCTCGCTGCCGTAGATGTGCACGAACAGGCGCATGGCCTCGCTGCACAAAGGGTCGTCGCCGCGCAGACCATGGTGGCTGATCACCGCGTTGCGGTCCTGCCGTGCCATCTCGGCCTCGACCGCCGGATTGGGCCGTGCGTGACCGGATGCGCGCAGAAAATCATAGAGGTTGCCGAACCCGTTGCCGGCGAGGATGCGCTCGTTGCTGACGTGACCGCCGAAACGCTCGCGCAGAAAGGACAGCAAGGCATCCTGCTGCGCCGAGTTCGGGCCGAAATCGGCATGACCGCCCTCGGACGGCATCACGAGGTGACGCTGACCGTCCCAGGCCAGGATGGCCTGACCCAGGCCGGTGCCGGCCGCGATGACGGCTGCATGCCCCGCCTGTGTCACCGCGCGCGGGTTGAGTTCGACGAAGTCGCTGTCCGGCAGGTGCAGCATGCCGTAGGCCGCGGCCTCGAGGTCGTTGAGGAGATACGCGTCGTCAAGGCTGAAACCCCGTGACAGCGCGCGTGCATCGATCACCCAGGGCAGGTTGGTCGCCGTGCAACACTGTTCGTGAATCGGCCCTGCGATGCCTAGGCAGGCGGCGGCAGGGCGATGTGATGGCGCACCGGCGAGAAAAGTGGCGACCAGGTCGTCGAGGCGGGCGTACGCGGCGCTCGGATGGACGGCCTTGTGGATCTCGGTCATCGGTGCATCGCCAGCAGGGCCGTCGCCGACCCGGTACAGGCACAGGACCGTCTTGGTGCCGCCGATATCGCCGGCGAGAACGCAGGTCATTCCGCTGTCCTCGTGTCGCCGTGCAGCAGATAGACCAGCGCGGCCATGACGTGGTTGGCCACCGTGGACGGCGGGTACTGGTAGAACCCGCTCCAGGCATCGGCCCGGTATTGGTCGTATTCCGACGCCAGCGCCGGGTTCAGCCGTTCCCAGGCCAGTCGCACCGCGTGGCCGATGATCACATCGAGATACAGCGTGTCGTCTATGCGCAGGTCGGGGTTCTTGCACATCACGACCATCAATACCTGAAGCGCCTCGTTGTAGAGCTGCAGGCTGTCGGGTGCCGGTGTCTTGTTGAGGATATGCGTGACCCGGTCGCGGAACAGTTTTTCACCGCGTGTCATGTCGGCGCACAGGCAGTGGTCCAGTCGCAGCTTGGGATTCCACTGGTCGCCGATCACGAGCCCGAGACTCTGGTTGACGATGTCCCATACGCCTTCGAAGAAGTCCTCCCCGTAGCGTCCGAGGCTACCCTGGATGGAACGCCATTCATGCCAGTTGGCGGCGTCGCCGAGATCCGGGTCGATGCCGCTGTCGAATTTCACCCTGACCATGCCGCTCGAATCGGACGATACGTGCATCAGTTCGAGTTGGAGCAGGGAGTCCCTGGCGTCCTGGTAGTGTGCGAGCACGTCGCGCAGTGCCCTGGCCAGCTGATGCGGCGCCATGTCCATCAGTTCATCCATGGCGTCGTTGATCGACAGACGCGCTTCGGGTCGCAACCGCACGGCGATCAGCTGCAGCAGCTGCCCGGTGCGGATCAGGGTCATGTTGTTGAACAGGTCCGGGTGCGAGCGCAACAACAGGCCGAGGTTCAGGATCAGTTCCTGGGTCAGGATCTGGGCGCGCAGATCGTCGGGGTTGAATTGGCGGATCGCCTGCAACAGTTCATCCGCGCCCATCGGACGGCGAAAGGTCGAATGCCGGCTGTAGGAACGCGACACGCTCAGCGCCATCTGGTGCACGATGATCTCGGTGGCGGCGCCCTCGAAGTTGATTTCGTACTTGCCCAGCACCGCGGCGCTGAGACGGATCAGGCGCCAGTGACGCTCCTCGCAGGCGCGCATGTAGACCTCTTCGATCAGGTCGCCGACCCGAGCGGGCCGTTCCTCCAGGTCGCGCAGGCCGGTATCGAATTCCAGTCCGTGTCGCGAGGCCAGTTGGCGCAGGGCATCAAATTGGACCTGAAGGTCCGCGTGCGTCGTCACCCGCCTCACCAGGTCGGCGTCGCGCATCCGTTCGACGTCGTCCGGCCGATCCGGCGCCACAGCTGCCGCCGACGTGGATCCGGCGCCGGCGTGGTTGTCCGCGATCGGCATCAGCATGAAGCAGGGGCGGTCCTCCTCCTCGCCGATGCCTTCCGGAAAACGGTATCCGTGCAGGAAGTCGATACGATCGCGACCGGCGGTCGGCAGGAACGCCGCGACCCGGCCCAGTTGCACGGGCGTGCTGCCGACCCGGCCCTCGCGACACTGGTCCATGAACCTGAGCAGCGCGGTCGCGCCTTCATCCGTCAGCATGTGTTCATTGACGACGAGCACCACCAGCGGCCGCCCCGGGGCGTCCCATTGCTTGCTGACGTAGGCGAGAACCATCTTCAGGCGCTCCACCAGCATCGTATTGTCGAGGGCGAGGTAGAAGTCGTGTCGGTTCACGAATTGCGGCTGGAACAGCATGCGCCGGCCCTCGAACGTGTACACGGTGCTGGTCGCCAGCCCGCGCAGGTGCCGCAATGGCCGGCCGCTGAGGCCGAGACGCTCGTTGCGACCGAGCTGGCAATAGGCCTCCGCGAGGGCGGCGGCCTCCTGGATGACAACCGGCGAGACCTCGCTGCGCGTCTCCGCCCTGATACCCTTTTCCTCGAGGCGCAGTTTGACGCTGGGTGACTCGGCCAGCAGCGCGAACTGTACGCGGCGGCCCCGCTGCCGTCCGATGCGCAGGCGGCGGCCGAGTGGGTCGATGTCGGCGACGTCGAGCAGGCCATCCTGGATCAGCGCGCCCAGGATGTAGAGGCTCTGCGCCCACACCAGGGGCACGTTCTCGTTGGGTTCGCGCGCCTGGCTGTGCGGATCGTCGCGTTCGGCGTCGATCCGATCCACGGGCACCCGGTACAGTTCCGGCAGCAGCAGGTCTCCGTCACGCTCGACCAGCAGGCCTTCGAGCTTTTCGCGGTAGGTCCTTGCCTTGCGCTCGTCGCCGCGGAACAGGTGGTGCAGCAGCAGGTAGGCGAAGAACAGCGGCCATTCGCACTCGATGTGCTCGAACTGCAGCATTTCCTCGGGTTCGTAGTGCAGGCGCTTGTGATCCTCGATCGAGGTCTGGTGCCCGTCGCGCAGGAAGCGTTTGCAACCGTAACGGCCCTCGAGCTTGGTCACGACCTCGCTCAGTGTCGCCTCGACCAGCTCCGCGTCTTCGACCGCGAAGGCCGGGTAGCCGACGACGCTCAGGGTTGCGGCGTCGACCTCTTTCGACAGCGATTCACTCGGCAGATTGGACTCGAGCGTGATACGGGCGCGCGCAACCTCGTCGGGCACGACGTGCATGACCGATGCCTGGCCGCCGCCGGCGCCGAACAGGTTGAATCCGCTCATCGCCTCGAGCGCCGCCTTGGCCATGCCGACCGAGCTGCTGTTCACCTCGGCGATGCCGTGGTTGATCTTGTTGCCGCGCTCCCAGATGCCGAAGTCCGGCGTACGGTAGGCACGACCGATATAGTGCACAAGGTTCTGGACGAAATTGACCTCGTCGATGGTGAACACGATGCGCAGCCCCGACGCCGTCATCTGCGCCAGCATCAGCAGGAACAACGAGGTCGCGTCGAGCTGCAGGTGTCCCCACTCGTCATCGCCGACGACGGGATCGCCGCTGGCCGTGTCGTACTTGGCGTGCAGGGCGTCGAGCGGATCCTGGGTCTGCTTGAAGCGTTCCACCTTGGCGGACTGACGCATCATCGCGATCAGCAGGCCGCGCATCAGCTTGACGACGCTCTGTTCCAGCAGCACGGTGCGCCCATCACTCTCGTCGAGACGACGATAGGCGAGACCGAGACCCCACGCGGCCAGGATGCTGTAGACGTTGTCGCGCACCCAGGCATCGGTGTAGTCGCCATGCGCCGTCACGGCCGTGCTGGCCGGCAACAGCCCGGTGATCGGGTGCTGGCGAGACAGGATGATGCTCGTCACCTGCCCGTAATAGCGGTCCAGCTGTGTGATCGAAGGTGTGTTCATGCGACTGATTCCGTCACCCGTCCCCGCGTCAGGGAAGCCCCCTGCTGTAAGCGCCCGTACAGATTCCTCGCCCAATGTGCGGCGGTGGCCGGATCGGGCAGGGCAGATCGACCTTGTGCCGTATCCGGCTCCTCCGCCGTTCGTCAGCCGTCCATTGCAGCGAGCGCGGCATTGAAGGTCGCGCTCGGACGCATGATCCGGGTGATCTTGTCGACGTCCGGCATGTAGTAGCCGCCGAGATCGACCGCGTGGCCCTGGATCTCGGTGAATTCGGCGACGATCTTCTCTTCGCTGTCGCGCAGCGCACCGGCCAGCGGTGTGAAACTGGCGGCCAGTTCCGCATCGTCGGTCTGCGCGGCCAGTGCCTCCGCCCAGTACAGAGCGAGGTAGAAATGACTGCCGCGGTTGTCGAGCTCGCCGGTCTTCGGCGACGGTGACCGGTCGCTCTCGAGCAGCGTGCCGGTCGCCTCGTCCAGCGTCCTGGCGAGAATCTTCGCCCTGGTGTTGCCGGTCTTGATCGCCACTTCCTCGATCGAGACGGCCAGTGCCAGGATCTCCCCCAGCGAATCCCAGCTCAGGTGGTTTTCCTCGACCAGCTGCTGCAGCAGCTTCGGTGCGGTGCCGCCGGCACCGGTCTCGAACAGGCTGCCGCCCTTGAGCAGCGGCACCACCGACAGCATCTTGGCACTGGTGCCCACCTCCATGATCGGGAACAGGTCGGTGAGGTAATCGCGCAGGATGTTGCCGGTGACCGAGATCGTATCCAGGCCGCGAATGACGCGCTCCAATGAATAGCGCATCGCACGCACCTGCGACATGATCTGTATGTCGAGGCCGTCCAGGTCGTGTCCGGGCAGGTATTTTTCGACCTTGCTGATCAGCTCTGCGTCGTGCGGCCGGTAGGGATCGAGCCAGAACACGGCCGGCATGCCTGAGTGTCGCGCACGGGTGACCGCGAGCTTGACCCAGTCGCGCACCGGTTCGTCCTTGGTCTGGCACATGCGCCAGATGTCGCCCTTTTCCACCTTTTGCTCGATCAACACGTCGCCGCCGATCTCGACGATCCGGGCGATGCCGTCAACCGGGATCTCGAAGGTCTTGTCGTGCGAGCCGTACTCTTCGGCCTTCTGCGCCATCAGGCCGACATTCGGCACCGTACCCATCGTGGTCGGGTCGAAGGCGCCGTTGGTCTTGCAGAAGTTGATCATCTCCTGGTACATGCGCGAGTACGTGCTCTCCGGATTGACTGCCTTGGTGTCCTTGAGCTTGTTGTCCGGCCCCCACATCTTGCCGCCCTCGCGGATCATCGCCGGCATCGAGGCATCGACGATAACGTCGTTGGGTGAGTGCAGGTTGGAGATGCCCTTGCGCGTGTCGACCATGGCCAGTTCCGGGCGGCTCTGGTAGCAGGCGTGGATGTCATCCTCGATCTCGTCCTGCACCGAGTGCGGCAGCGACGTGATCTTTTCATACACGCTGCTGATGCCGTTGTTCGGATTGACGCCCAGGCGCTCGAACAGTTCGCCATGCTTGTCGAACAGATCCTTGTAGAACACCTTCACTGCATGGCCGAACACGATCGGGTGCGAGACCTTCATCATCGTCGCCTTGACGTGCAGCGAGAACATCACGCCGGTCTCGTAGGCGTCGTGAAGCTGTTCTTCGATGAACCGGCACAGGGCCTTCTTGCTCATGAACATACTGTCGATGATCTCGCCGTCGAGCAATGCGATCTCTTCTTTCAGCACGATCTCCTCACCGTACTTGGTGACCAGCTCCATGCGCACTGAACAGGCGTGGTCCATCGTCATGCATTTTTCGCTGGAGTAGAAATCACCACTGCGCATGTGCGCGACGTGGGTGCGTGACGCCGGACTCCAGGCGCCCATGTGGTGCGGATGCGTGCGCGCATGGCGCTTCACCGCGGCAGGTGCACGCCGGTCCGAATTGCCTTCGCGCAGGACCGGATTGACCGCGCTTCCCAGGACCTTTGCATAGCGCGACCTGATCTGCCGCTCGCGCTCATCACGCGGTTCCTCGGGGTAGTCCGGCACGCCGAATCCTTTGGACTGCAGTTCGCTTATCGCCGTGCGTAGCTGGTTCACCGATGCGCTGATGTTGGGCAGCTTGATGATGTTTGCATCGGGTTGCTGGATCAGTTCGCTGAGTTCGGCCAGCGCATCGGGCACTCGCTGTTCGGCGGTCAGGCTGTCGGGGAAACCGGCCAGGATGCGCGCCGCCAGCGAGATGTCGCTTTGCTCGATGTCGATCCCGGCCGGAGCGGTAAAGGCACGGATGATGGGCAGCAGTGACGCGGTCGCCAGCAGGGGCGATTCGTCGGTCAGCGTGTAGATGATCTTGGGGTTGTCGTTGGTCATGATATCCCGGGGTCAGGTTGTGGTCCGGCAGACGATTGACAGAGACGGTAGCGTCAGCGTCCGTCGGCGTTGGCCGGCGGGTCGCGAGCGTGCGCTCGTGCAGACCACGCCTCGCACTATCTTGCACCCTGTTGGTGCATAGAGCGCCAGTGTCCTGCGCTGAACCGCCGCTGTCCCGCCTCCGGTTTGCCGCGGTGCGGCAAGGGCAAATCGGCATAAAAAACAGCAGGGTAGCGAGCCCATGCTGGCGCCTTTTGCACGCGTTTTGATACGTCGGACATGCGGGCACCCGTGACGGCAGAGACGCATGGGTGGGTTTAGCAATTTTCGTGACGGGTGGCGCGCGTGCGGCGGCAGTTGCGACAGCGCGGCGCCATCCGCGCGGGGCACGGGGCCGTGTGACTGCCGACAGTCGAACCCCCCAACGCGGGCGATGCGCAACGCCCGGATGCGGTCACGCTCAGCCGCGTCCGGCTTCGGTCCGGCCTGGATGTCCGGGCAATCCGCGGCGCAACACGAAGCGGGGCAGGTATCGAACGGGACTCGATAGTCGCGGCGGTGGCATGTCGCCTCGGCACACCGCCCCGCTGGCGGCAGCATCCTGAACCGCGGCACACGTTCGCCAGGACGCGATCGCATTGCCGCGTCCGGCTGGCAGCACCGCCCGTGCCGGCGTACCAGTATCGGTATGACCGCCCGGTCGCCGCCGTGCACTGCGTCTGCACCGGCCGGTCACGTCACCTGGATCACGAGGCACCACGATCGTCCCCGAAGCATCTGGGAAGACGCCAGCGTGGCGTCAGCGGGTCTTTGTCGTCGAGCCATATTCCAAACACCCGCTCGGCGAATCCGATGTCGACGAAGCGTGCCCCGACCTGGCCGTCGCGCAGCAACTCACCGCCTCGCTCGCGCCGCACGCACAGCTGGTAGCTGTCGCCGTCGTCGACCCCCCGGTAGGCCTCATTGAGCTGCTGCAGCAATGGCGCGTCTTTTCGCAGCTGCTCTTCGCCGTACAGCTCGCGCATCGCCTTCAGGGTTCCCGCATACAGCGTGTCACGATCGAAGTCGCGGTGATAACGCAGGCGCACGCAGCGCACGCTGCCATCCGTGTTGCGGAAATACTCGGCGTCGAACAGATCGACAAACCGCAGGTAACAGGCCTGCGCCGTGCCAGCAAGCGTCAGTTGCTGGCCACGGTAGACGAAAGGTTCCGCTTGCGCCGTGCCCGATGCCGCCAGTAACACGCAGACCGCGCCGCGCCACATCACTCAGTCCACCTTGCGAAAGCTCAGCGTCACTTCGCCGACCGCGAAACCGAACTTGCTCACCCGGGCACGATTGAGCAGCACCTGATCGGGCTGCAGAAACAGCCAGTCGTCGAACTTCACGTCGATGCTCGATCCGCTGTAGGGCAGGCGCAGCGTGTACCGCCAGTTGAATGCACTGCCGTAGGCGCGACCCTGCGCGCTGCCGATCACGTCGTCGGCCGACCCGGTGTAGCTGCCACCGGGTTCGCGCCGAATGCGCCAGACCCGCTGCGATGTCTCGCCATCCGCGTAGGCGAAGTCCTCGGTCAGCGTCAGCTGGTCACCGTCGACCACGCCCTGGATATCGACCACGAACTGCCGCTTCAACTCACCGTTACGACCCTGGAACACACCCCAGGCGCGCGTCTGCCCGTCGAAGTAATCGAACAGATCGAGTGTTGGCCGGGTCCTGGCCAGCTCCTGCAGATCCATGCTGCTACAGCCGCCGAGCAGCAGCGTCAGCAAGACGCTCGTTATCCGTAGCGTTCGTTTCATGCCTTGTCACCTCCCCGTCGATGTCGGCCGGCAGCAGCAAGCGGCGTTGCCGCCACAACAGGGCCGCCACCAGTAACTTGATCGATGCCGGCAGCCACGCATACAGCCAGGGCAGGGCAGCGCTGCGCGCCTCGCCGGCATCGAATTGGGACAGCAGCGGTAGACTGATCCCGGCGGCCGCCGCCATTGCCAGCTTGCTTGCCATGCCCCACAGACCAAACGCAGAAGCGTGACGTGGCATGCCGAGCCGCTCACTCTGCGCGCGGGCCAATTGCGCCTGGAGCGCGGCCGGCATGGCGATATCCGCACCCAGGGTCGCACCGGTGAGCAGACACACCAACGCAAACCAGTCGGCGTCGCCGGTGCCCAAAAAGGCCGCCGGCAGGAACGCGACCGCGCACAGCAGGATCGCAAGCAGCCAGGTGTCGCTCTCACCCACGCGCCTTGCCAACGCCAACCACAGTGGCAGCGCCGCCACGGCACTGAGGAAATACAGCAGCAGCAGGATGCCGGTGTGTCGCTCGCTCAGCTGCAACACCTGCGCGGCGTAGAGCACGAACAGGGTCGCCGGCATGCTGGCGGCCGTGGCGTTCAGCAGATGCAGGCCGAGCAGACGACGCATGCCGGACGGGGTGTGTCGCCACAGCTCCGTCCAGCTGACACCGACGATGCCGTTCGCCATGGGCCTACGCGGTACACCAACCAGCATCAGCAGCGCGAGCGCGAGCAGCCACAGCATGGCGTCGCGCAGCACCGGCAGCGCATCCCGGGCGGCCGCCGCGGTCAACAGCAGCGCAGCGACTGCACCCAGTACGCTGCCAGCCTCGCGCCACGTGGCCACGCGCCGGTGATCCGACGGGGTCTCGGCCAACTCCGCGCCCCACGCAAAGTACGGCACTGCGACCAGTGTCCATCCGGCGTAGGTGAGGCTGACGGTGAGCAACAGGTACAGCGCGCCGGCATCAGGCGGCGGGGTGAACAGCCACGAGGCCCCGGCGCCGAGTAGCGGTGCACCGATCAGCATCCAGACAAACGGATGCACGCGATACCGCCACCGGTCGAGCAGGAGTCCCGCTGCCGGGTCGGTGAGCAGGTCGAGCAGACGTGCACCGAACAGGACCAGGCCGGTCATTGTCAGGCCGATGGCCGGCAGCTGCGCGTACGTGGCGGGTACGTACACGTAGAGCGGCAGACCGAGAAACGCCAGCGGCATCGCCATGCCGGCATAGGCGATCAGTCGTCGCCGGTGCATGTCGTGGGCTTGTGCAGCGTCAACTGCACCAGGTCGATGCGACCGTCGCGGAAGCCCGCCTCGCAGAATGCCAGGTAGTAGTGCCACATGCGGCGAAACCGTTCGTCGTAGCCGTGTTGCTCCAGCCACGCCGTCTCGCCCTGGAAGGCGCGCCACCAAGCGGCCAGGGTGTCGGCATAGTCCGTACCGTATCGATCGACCGCGAGCACATCGAACCCGGCACTGGCGGCATGCCCGGCCAGGTGGCGTTCGGTTGGCAGCATGCCGCCGGGGAAGATGTGGCGTTGGATGAATCCGCCAGCCTGACGCACATAGTCTTCGAACAGATCGCCGCTGATCGTGATCACCTGCAGCGCCGCGCGTCCTCCCGGTTTGAGGCAGTCGTGCAGGATTTCGAAATAGCGTTGCCAGTAGCGCCTGCCCACCGCCTCGAACATCTCGATCGACACGACGTGATCGAACTGGCCGTGCAGGTCGCGATAGTCGCGCAGTTGCAGATCGACCTGGTCACCCAGCCCGGCCTGCTGCACGCGCTGCTCGGCATACGCCAGCTGTTCACGCGACAGGGTTACACCGGTCACGTGCAGGCCGAACCGCGCGGCCTGTTCGGCAAAACCGCCCCAGCCACAACCGATCTCCAGCACCTGCTGCCCGGGTCGCGCATCGATGCGCTGCAGCATCAAACGGTATTTATTCTGCTGTGCCTGCTGCAGTGGTTCACCCGGACGGGAGAACACTGCACCGGAATAACTCATGCTGCCGTCCAGCCAGCGTGCGTAGAAATCGTTGCCCAGGTCGTAGTGCGCGGCGATATTGCGCCGGCTGCCGCGCAGGCTGTTGCGACGCAGCGCATGCTGCAGGCGACTCAGCCAGCGCACCGGCAGGCTGCGCCGGTCGCTGTTCCGCAGTCGATCGAGGTTTTTCGACAGCAGGTATAGCAGCGTCGCCAGGTCGTTGCTCGACCAGAGGCCGTCGATGTAGGCCTGTGCGAAGCCCAGGTCGCCGCTGACGACGACGCGGCGCAGCAGACCCGCGGCATCGTGAACCCGCAGGTGTGCGGACGGGCCGGGTCGGGGCGCCTCGATCGCCTGCTGTTCGCCTCCGCCGAACTGCACCAGCAAGGTACCGTATTCGAGCGTGTCCAACGACGCCAGCAGGCGCCTGCGTGACCAGCGCTGGACCCGCGGACTGGCCGGGCCGCGCGGTAAAGCGGAGACCAAATGGTTCATTCAACTGACCTCGTTCAACGGGGGTTCGGGTTTGCGATGGAGGCGTGCGCCACGCCACCAGATCAGCAGAGCATGCCAGTGGATCCCGGCGACCACTTTCAGCGTCTGCACCGGGACGCGTACGCACTGTCGCAGCAGGTTGGTGGAACTGAAGGCGAGGCGGCGTCCGCGCTGACTAGCGACCAGACGCGGTTGATTGTTCTGTGCGTAATGGATCAGTACGCCGAGTTGCTGCCTTGGCGGCTGCAGGACGAATCGGTAGGCGCCGTCCAGCGGCATGAAGGGTGACACGTGAAACTGCTTGGCATGGCCACTGCGCAGCGGCGCGCTGCCGTCGCCGAGCAGCACGTAACAGTGGCGTTCGCCGAAGGTGTTGTGCACCTCGCACACGGCCGCAAGCAGGTTTCCCTGCGGACCTTCGCAGTACCAGACACTCAGGGGGTCGAACCCCAGGCCCAGTACCCGCGGCATACATAAGAGCCGCACCCGCATGGCGCCCACGTCCACACCGAACGGCGCCAGGGCCTTTGTCAGCCAGCCGCGCAGGTCGCTTTGACCGCGCGGCAGGTGATCGGCACGGTGAAACGACAGCAGGTTGAACCGGTCGACCGAAAACCAGCGACTGATTCGGTCGACCTCCTGCAGACGGTCGATGTCGAGCAGCACGCTGAAGGTGCGGTAGCGGAAGCGATAGTCGAAGTCGCCGAAGCGCCGGTGCATCACCTTGCAGGCGTAAATCACTGCCGCCGCATTCATGCCGCATCACTCCGCTGCGCGGCGGACCGCCACCGCGGCAGCAGCCGCTCGGAGGCCTGCAGCTGCGGCAGCCAGGGGATCGTGGCGCCCAGGGCCTGTGCCACCTGCACCGCGGAACGCAAGCCGTCTTCATGGAAGCCGTAGCCGGTCCAGGCGCCGCAGTACCAGACCCCGTCGCGACCCTGCACCGCGCGCAGCCGCTGCGGCAGTTCCATGCTGGCGCCGTCGAAAACGGGGTGGCTGTAGCTCAGCTCGGCCACCACGCTGGCGTCGTGCGGTTCGCGCAGGGGATTGAGGCTGACGAAGTAGTCGTTTGGCGTACCGAGGCGCTGCAGCGAATTCATCCAGTAGGTGACGCTCACTGCCGCCTCGTCGGTCACATCGGTCTGTCCCAGGTAGTTCCAGGACGACCACACCGAGCGTCGCCGGGGCATCAGGCGCGCATCGCGATGCAGCAGCACGCGGTTCGGCTGGTAAGCCACACAGCCGAGCAGTGCACGCTCGGCCGGCTGCGCGTCGATCAGGATCCGACGTGCCTGATCGGCATGACAGGCCAGCACCACCTGATCGAAGCGCTGCGGCGCGCGTCCGGCGACCTGGACGAGGACGCCGTCGGCTGTGCGTCGGACTGCCTGCACCGGCATGCCCCGGCGCACCCGGCCGGCGAGGTCGGCCGCGAGGCGATCGACGTAGACCGAAGCGCCTCCGACGGGCGTGCGCCAGGTCGGTCGGTCACGCAGGTCGAGCAGGCCGTGGTTGGCGAAAAAGCGCGCGAACGAGCTGGCGGGGAACTGGCCGACCCGCTCGCGCGGACAGGACCAGATCGCCGCCGCCATCGGATAGAGGTAGTGGTCGCGAAAACGTCGACCGAAACGATGCTGGCGCAGAAACGCCTCCAGCGACCGCGAAACGGGGACCGACGACTCGAGCAGTGCGTGCGCGAGACGGTTGAAGCGCACGATGTCCCGCAGCATGCCCAGAAAGCCGGGGCTGACCAGATGGCCCGGCTGGGCGAACAGCGTGCGCAGGCCGGTGCCGGCGTACTCGAGGCGCCCGCGATCCAGCGACACCGAAAACGACATGTCGGTCGGGTGGCTGGCGATCCCGAGGTGCTCGAACAGACCGTACAGCAGCGGGTAATTGGGGCGGTTGAACACCATGAAGCCGGTGTCGATCGCGACCTGTCGGTCGTCCTCGTCGACGGTGACGGTGTGCGAGTGGCCACCGAGACGGGTGTCTGCCTCGAACAGGGTCACCGAGTGATGCTCGCGCAGCAACCAGGCGGTGGCGAGGCCGCTGATGCCCGAGCCGATGACAGCGATGGTGCGTTTGTCCATATTTCGTCCTGGTAAGCTCAACGTGAATTTGCTTTGGACCAGATTTTGTCCTAACAATATTCGAACAAGAAGTGGACAAACGCAAGCAGTGTGATTGAAAAAGATGGTGTTAACCTGGTCAAACGGCGGAGTGCAATCGTGACAACCTCGACAAATCCTGGACATGACACGGGCTGCAATTGCCCGTGGCCGTTGCACTTTTTCTCGATCGGGCGGGCGACCGGCAGCAGTGGTCGCTGGCGCAGGTGTGACCATCCAGCCCATGTCCGGCGTGAGCGGGCGTCGTGAGTGCACCGGCATCCACACGGCAGGCCTGGTTGATCGGTGCCAGCCACGGCATGGGACGCGAGCTGGCGTTGCAGCTGGCGGACCAAGGCTGGCGGTTGACCCTCTCGGCACGCGGCGAGGATGCGCTGCACGAGGTCGCGCGGGGCTGCGCGGCCCGCGTCCTGCCGCTCGATGCCACCGACCGCGCGGCTGTAAGGCAGGCCGCAATCAGCGTTTTCGCTGACTGCGCGCCGGAACTGGTGATGTTGAACGTGGGCGACTACCAACCGATGGTCGCCACCGCATTCGACGTGGACCTGTTCGAGCGGCTCAACCGGGTGAATTACCTGACGGCCGTCTACCTGCTGGACGCCGTGCTACCCCTGATGCGCGACAACGGAGGGCAGATCCTGTTCAACGTCAGTGCATCGGCCTACGTGGGGCTGCCGCAGGCCGGGCCGTACAGCGCGCCCAAGGCGGCGCTGCTCAACCTGGCCGAATCACTGCAACCTGAGCTGGCCGCCCTGGGTATCCGGTTGCGCGTGATCAATCCAGGTTTCGTCGACTCACGCCTGACCCGACGCAACCGGTTCCGCATGCCGTTTCTGCTCGGTGCCGCCGATGCGGCCCGCCGGATTGCGGACGAGCTCGGTGGTCGGCGTTTCGAGATTGCCTTTCCGCGCCGCCTCGTGTGGCCGCTCAAGCTGCTGCGCGGTCTTCCGTATCCGCTGGTGTTTGCGCTGACGCGCAGGATGGTGAGCAAATGAGTCCGCAGCTACGGCGCTACGTGCGCTTCTTCGAGGAACTGGACCTGCAGTCGCTGCAACAGGTCGAGCACCTGTTCGCCCCGCGGGCGCTGTTCCAGGATCCGTTCAACCGGGTGCGCGGTCCGGCGGCGATCCGGCGCATCTTCAGCGATCTGCTGGCGCAGTTCCCGCACACCCGTTTCCAGGTCAGCGAGGCGCTGGGCGAATCCGCGCTGGCCTACCTGCGCTGGCAGTTCCAACCGCGGCCCGATCGGCCGCTGTGCATCGACGGCGTCAGCCGCGTGGTGTTCGACGACGCGGGCCTGGTGCTGGAGCACATCGACTACTGGGACAGCAGTAGCCAGTTGTTCGCCCGTCTGCCGGTAATCGGCCCACCCACGCGCCTGCTGCTGCGACGGTTCACCGCGCACGGCGCCGACCAGGTCGCCATGTGAGCGATCCAAATCCGGAGGATAGGAAAATGACATCAGCCTCGCGCGCGATTTCCAATGTCTACCGCATTGGCGCGGTGGCCCGCTTGACCGGCATCTCTGCCGACACGCTGCGCATCTGGGAGCGGCGGTACAACCTGGTCGAGCCGCAGCGCAGCGAGAAAGGCGGACGCCTGTACTCGCAGGACGACGTCGCGCGCCTGACCCGGATCAAGGCACTGGTCGACCAGGGTCATGCGATCAGCACCCTCGCCAATCTCGATGCCGACGAGTTGGGTGAGCGCCTGTCGCGCGCGCAGCCTCACAACATGCCGGAGACGGGTGGCGGTCGACACGATGTGTGCGTGGTCGGTCAGGCCATCACGGTGCGTGTCGAGAACGTCAGCGGCATGCCGGACGGCTTGGAATTGACCGGGATGTATCCGGATCTGGACGCCTTTCTAGCGGATGACAGGCACTGTGATTCCCTCGTGATCGAGTTCCCGTTCCTGGATCGCCACATCGTGCACCGCCTGCAACAACCCGAGTTGTCACGGCGTGCAAAGCAGCTGATCGTGATCTACGCCTTCAGCCCGTCCAACATCCTGCGCCAGACGAACCGATTGCGGATTCACACCGAGCGCGCGCCGATTGCGATCGATCACCTTTGGCAGCTGTGTGTCGGCGCCATGTCCAAACCCCTCGACTGGAAGCCGTCCGAGTTTCAACCCGACCTGGTGAGCAATGAGGTTGCGCCGAAACGGTTGTTCACGCCGCAGCACCTCGCCGCGCTGTCGCAGGTAACCAGTGCGTTGAAATGCGAGTGCCCCAATCACATGTCGTCGATCATCGAGACCCTGGTGGCATTCGAGCAGTACAGCACGCAATGCGAAAACGACACGCGCAAGGATGCCGCGCTGCACAGCTACCTGCATGTCATGACGGCCAAGGCGCGCTGGATCATGGAAGTCGCCCTGGAAAAACTGGCCGAAGTCGAACAGATCGATATCAAGGAGCTGACCCACCCGTTACGTTGAGCGAGCGGCACTTGCTCGACGATGGTCGTTTGCCCGGCCGTCTGCAAACCGGTGCGACCGGCATACCGCAGGACATACGGCCGTACTGGATCCGTGTGCGGGACGCCGGTCGGGTGAGTCGTCTACCGGGCTGACACCCACGCCTGTGGGCACTGCGCGTCCGGCAAATGCGCCTCAGTCAACCTGACCCGGCGTCAGGATGGACACACCGCGTCGGGAAAGATCAAAGGTCGGGTGTACGGCATCGTTGGAGAGCGATCCGAATCCACTCGGTCAGCGCAGCGGTTACTGACGGCGCGGCTCAGGTGTTGCGTGATCCAGCCGGGTTCGTCGATGGCCACCCGTGCATCTCACCCGGCGCGCGGCCGACGCGTCGATCGGCCTTGGTGGGAAATTGCGACGTGACAGCGGCGCCCCCGCCGGTCAGCCGCGGCGATGCGGCGCGTCGTTCGATGTCGACGGGTCACATGGGGCATCCGCCACCGCCGCGGTCTGCGCCGTGCTGTTCCAGCTCGGGTAATCCGGTGTTTCACCGTTGTCCGGCCAGGCCAGGGTGAGCGCTGCAGCCACCTCGGCCGCCACGTCGAAACCCAGATGGCGGTAGCCCTCGAACTGGTCTTCGTCGAAGAACTGGTCACCGGTGCTCTGGTGTGGGAAGGTGCTGTGGTTGTCGGCATATTCCCGGATATCAACCGGTTCCTCGCCGGTCAGCGCGGCTTTCAGATAGAGGATGAGACCGTCCTCGTCGTGGTCGGGATAACGGATGCGCCCCACCACGTGTCGGGCCGCGCAATAGCCGGTCCCGGAAACCTTGCGCAGTTCATCGAGGCTGTCGAAATGGATGTCGACGCCGAAATCGGTCCAGCACTTGCGAATGGTATTGGCCAGGTCTTCAAAGTGATGCTCGGGATCGCAGCCCGCGTCCGATACCACGATCAGGCGGCAGCGCCGGCGCACCAGCTCGTAGATCCCCAGGTTCTCGAAGTGGCCACCGTCGGTGAGGTTGATCCACTTGGCGCGCGCATTTGCCGAGCCGCTCAGGTCGGCCAGGATCGGTCCGGCTGAGAAGGTCGGACTGTGCAGGCGCCATACGTCCTCGCGCACCGGGTTGCCACACCAGCGGCCGAGACGCAGATTCAACGCGGTGAGCAGTGCCGCGACGGCAGCGGACGTGTGGTATCCCATGTTCGGGCTGGCGGCCGCGCCGGAGACCGCCATCAGGGTCGCCAGGCTGAAGCCGCCCGCGAACTGCGACGTGGGACGGAAGCAGCCGATGTCGTCGCCCTGTGAGCCCTTGGCATCGAATCCTGCCCAGGTCGGTGTGAACGCAAACGCGGCACCGCGCCGCGTCTGCCACGCGAGGTCGTCGCCGCCTGTCATATTCACCGTGGTGTTGATGATATGAATCGGTCGTTGCCGCGCCAGTTGGTCAAAGCGCAGGTCGTCCGCCGGATCAAAACCCGTGAACGGATTCGGCTTCCGCTTACCGACCTTCGAGGCGCCGAGATACGCCCGCTCCAGTCGGTTGCGGTAGAGCGTGTGCAGTGAAAACAGGTTGATGTCGAATCGCCACGTGAACAGACCGAAAAAGATCCAGGTGCCGATCCAGGTCAGGGTGATCTTTCCAAGCGCGTTACCGAGGCTGTCGAGCCGCCTCAACTCGTGGTCGACGATGGCCGGAAAGGGGCTGCCGGATGGGAGTGTCGCAGTCTGCGGCTCGAACATGGCCATCAATGTGGCGTGGACACCGTAGGCGACGAGCACGCCGAGGCCCGTGACGAATATCCACGGTGCTGCCTTGGCGACGATGTTCTGCCACCCGTCGTGCCTGGGCGTCGCAGGCTGGCTGCCGCGGGCCAGCCAGGCGCCGGCACCTGAACTGATCGCCCACGCCCCCGTCGCCGCCAAACCTCCCGTGGCCAGCCAGGTCATCAGTGGCGGCGCGTAGATGACCAGACAGAACACCAGCACCCAGCCGCCGGACATGAACAGCACCATGCCGCCCAGGCGCGCCCACCATTCACGGTCCTGTTCGCTGAACTGGCGCCGTGCAACGCCGACATGCACGGCGATTACCAGCGAGAACAGGTGCATGAAGATCGGTGTGCCAAAGGCAACCGTCACCCACATGCTGAGATTTTCGCCTTCGGATGCCACCACGCGCGTTGCCAGGTACAGCAGCAGGCCGAATACACCGCCGGCGAAGGCCGCAGGCAGCGCCAGGGTGTGCAGTCTGCGCGGATCCGGCATGCCGCCCGGCTTCCCGCGACGTAGGCGACGGAAATAGACCGCCGACCCGAAGCCGAGCAACCAGGCCACCAGATAACCGACAGTGCCGATCGACACCCAGAGCAGCCCTTCCTGCCCCGCTGGACCGAGGGCGCCGTCGGTGATCCGGTTGAGCCACGCGGCGATCTGCGCCGTGATCCCGATCTGGGTGAGCTGCAACTGGCTGGACCAGATCTTCAGGCCCATGCTGAACCACCAGCCTGCAATCAGGCCGGGGAGGGCGACCCACAGCAGTACTTCGCTGGCCGCCTGGCGCGCCTTGCCGACTTGTGAGCCGGCCGCCGCCAGCAGGCGCCCCGCCGAGACCAGTGCGATCACCAGGGCCAGCGTGGCCCCGGTGAACGGCCATGCCCAGCCGAGCGGTGAGCCCAGCGCGTCCAGCCACCCGAGCAGCCAGGGTACGCCCTGATCGGCGCGGGCCGACCACAGCCCGACGATGTGCCCTGTCATCAGCACCGCGGTGAGCAGCGCGATCAATGCGATCTGCAGCAGGACCAGGTTGCGCAGGAACAGTGAGATCGCTGCCAGCAGGTCGCCGGACAGGCCGTGGCGTGGCGCCAGATAGTGGCTGTAGCGGCGCAGGAAGCGCACGGCGGCATGTTCAACCGGCGCAAAACCGGCTGTCGTGTCCGGCTGTGGCATGCCCGAGCGGGAAGGATGGGTCGTCAGGGCCGGCTCGAAATCGGATACGGCCTGCCGATCGGTTCGGCCGTCGCGGCTGTCATGGCGATGCAGCAGAGCGGACAGCCAACCGCCGATGTACCCGCCGCCGGAGACTGTGGACAGGTAGTCGAAGCGGTGCAGCAGGCCGTGCTTGGCCAACGCGAGAATGACGCCGAGATTGAACGTGGCGCTGCGGATGCCGCCGCCCGAAAAGGCCAGCCCCGCCAAACCCGTGGCGTGTGCGCGCGCATACACGGACTGGTCGGTGTCCGAGGGCATCGCCGGCACGCTGCCGTCTCCGCGCAGTTCCGCAAGGAGTTCGAGCTCCGTCTCCATCACGCCGTCGAACCGGGTTGATTCCGATGAATCCTGCATCCTGACCTCCTGCGGCACCGCCATCGCGCCGCGCGGGAGCATAGGCAGAACGCCGTCATGCTCCCAAGCCCGATGCGTATTGCAACAGTCGGCTACCTGCATCGGGGCACGTCGCTGGCGCGAACACGACATCGACGACGGGTCGCCCTTTGCCACAGCAAACGTCCGCGCTTGTCGCTGTGGTGGTGGAGACAGTCGCCGGGCCGTGCTGGCGATGTCGTATGCGCAATTTTGGAATTCCTTCGCGACCTGATTCGTCGCTAAGTGAAGCCGCAGTGAAATGCAGGCCGGCTACTTGACCATTGCGTACCCGGCCGGACCTCCCGGGTTGTCGGTGCGCATTGCCCACCGGCCGGAGATATTCAACAAGCGACGGCCCGGGCCGACTGCGGATCGATAGCCTTGCCTTCGACGCTGCGCCACCGGAAACCTATGAAATCGCAGACATACTGGCAATAATCACCACCAGGTCCCGCACCGGCCTGTCTGTCAGGACGGCGTCCGGGCGGTAACCGCCCCTTAGATATCGACGTGAAACGAACAGATGATGCCTGATTGCCTCAAGCGCCTGCGCGGTCTGGTGCTCGCGTTTGCCGCCTGCAACGCGTACGCCATCGAACCGGTCAAGGTGACGCTGGAATTCCAGCCCGATCCGGACAACGGCCGCTACGTCTTCGAGATCTGCGCGCGCTGTCACCTGCCCGAGGCCTGGGGTGACAAGGAGGGCAACTATCCGCAACTCGCCGGCCAGCACGTCAATGTGCTGATGAAGCAGTTGTTGGATATACGCACCGGCCACCGCGACAATCCGACCATGCTGCCGTTCGTGCAGGAACGTACGATCGGCGGCTACCAGAACCTGGTCGACGTGGTGGCCTACATTTCCACCCTGCCGATGGCGCCGATCCACTCCCAGGGACCCTGGCCCGACCCCGACAGTGCGGAATACCGGCAGGGCATGCGCCTGTACCAGGCCAAGTGCAGCGGCTGTCACGGCGCATCCGGCGAAGGTGTCGACGCGGCCCATTATCCGCGCCTGCAGGGGCAGCACTTCAGTTACATGAAGCGTCAGGCGCTCAGCGTGCGTGAGGGGCTGCGCAAGGTGGATCCCGCAATGACCGCGGTCCTCGATGCGTTGTCCGACGACGAGCTGGAAAAGGTGCTCAGCTACATCTCGTATCTGCCGGTGCCCCGGGAGGACCTGGCACCGAGTGCGGAATGGCGCAACCCGGACTTCCAATAAGGTGACCGCATGACCGATCACGACGACATCTCCCGTCGGCGCTTCCTGCAGCTTTCCGGGGCCACGCTGGCCGCCGCCGCGGGCGCGCCGGGCGCCGCCGCCGCGACGCAGACCAAGACGGCGGTCGGCGATGCGCCACCCGGCTTTGCCAGGCTGTTGCGCGAGGCGTCGCTGCCCTGGACGAGCGGTGCGCGCGTGGTCGTGGTCGGTGGTGGCTGGTCGGGCCTGACCATCGCCAAGTACCTGAAACGCCATAACCCGGCCTTCGACGTGCTCCTGATCGACAAACACCCGTCGTTCGTCTCGTTCCCGTTGAGCAATTCCTGGTTGGCGGATCAGATCCAACTGGACTTTCTCAGTCACAGTTTCTTCGATGCCGCGCTGAACCACGACTATCACTTCGTCCAGGCCACCGTGCTCGACGTCGACCGCGCGACGCGCAAGGTCTATACCGACATCGGCTTCGTCGCCTACGACTACCTGGTGCTGGCCCCCGGCATCGACTACGACTACGCGCGCATCGGTGTGGGTGACGCCGAACAGCAGGCGCTGCTGTTTCAGCGCTACCCGGGGGGCTTCGTCAGTGCGTCCGAACTGCTGACCATCAAACACAAGATCCGCAGCTTCAGGGGCGGCACCTTCCTGCTCAACGTGCCGAACGGTGACTACCGGTGCACCGCCGCCCCTTACGAACGCGCCTGCATGGTCGCCGCGGTGTTCAAGAAGCGCCGGGTCCGCGCCAGGATTCTGCTGCTCGACATGAACACGGGCATCAAGATCGAAAAGAACGGGTTCCATCGCGCGTTCGACGAGCTGTACAAGGACTACATCGAGTACCTGCCGAGTTCAGAGATTTCGGGTATCGATCTGGACGGCAAGCGCGTTTCCACCGAGTTCGACGAATACGCGTTCGACGACGCGATCCTCTACCCACCGATTCGGGCCTCGCGCCTGATCGATGAGATCGGTATCGCGAATCCGCAGAGTCCGCAGAAAGCCGCGAACACCGACCCGTTCCGCTACCACGTGGTCGGCGATGAGCATGTCTATGTCACCGGTGACTCGCGTGGTCAGCCGTTTTCCAAGGGCGGGCATACGGCGCACTCCGAGGGCAGGTACGTGGCCGAGGTGATCGCGGGCCACGCGCTCGGCAAGGACGTCGCGTGGCGCAGCCCGCAGACGATGTGTTTTTCGTCGGTCGAGATCGATCCGCTGCAGGCGATGAGCATCATCACCTATTACAAATACAACACCCAGACGAAGCTGTTCGACTTCGATCGCACCCACATGATCGAGACCTGGGACGTGCAGGGCGGCCAGGCCAGCCTGGCCTGGGCCGAGGGAATGTACCGCGACCTGTTCTATCGCTGACCGGTATCGGTCACCGGGCCAACCGCTCGTCTTGAGCGCTTGGCATTTCTCCGGGGCCATGCATTCGATTCGGCGATCGACGCCAAATGTCCGTGCCTGTCATCCGGTCTTTGGACCTGTCCGGTGCAGGCATCGATGTCTGCACCATGCCTGGCAAGGCGGAAAATCATGATCGGTCGCACTGCGCTAAGGCGACCCATCGACGCCGTGCAACGCCCCGCGCGCCTCGAAGAATGTCCGCGAGAGCCCGGCGGGTGTCTGCAGGCGCAGCTGTTCATAGGCGTCGTCGTCGCCCGCAAGGTTGGCGGCGTCACTGTGGCGCTGCAGGAACGTTGCCATGTCGACGCCTGAGGACGGCCAGTAGTCCCAGTAGAACCGGATCCAGTCGGACTCGACCCCCCACAGGCTCGTGCAGTCGCTGGGTGGACAGGCACAGGTGGCCTCCAGGTAGTCGAAGTCGGCGGCGTTCTCCAGGTCGATCACCTGGTTGGTGTAGAGCCCGTCGGATTCCGGGATCGACTTGTAGTAGCGCCAGGTGCTCGACGCCGACAGCGCGTAGGCACCGAGTGCGCTCGCAATGCCCTCGAGTGCGGCCGCCGACTGGTGCTCCTTGCTGTTCAGCGCGTGTGCCTCGCCGTAGCTGTCGCAGCCCGGCGTACCGTCATGGATCCCGTAGTCGGCGGTCAGATGGTGCGACGTGTAGACCGAATCGACGATGTGGCCAAATTCATGGCCGATCAGCTCGGCCTTGTGCGGTCCGCCGTCGTGGTTGGTGATCCAGCCCTCGTCGTCCCAGGCACAGGAGACGTTCTCGCCGTAGTCCGGGCATCCGTCTGCCTGGAATTCGACGGAATGCGAAAACGCCGCGCCGTCGCTGAGCAGTTCATCGTAGAACGCCAGCTCCTCCGATCCGACGGCCAGCAGGTTCGCCATGCGCCAGTTGTTGGGGTGCGTCGTGAGCGGTGTCACGGTGCCGGCGCCGCTCGAGAACACCAGGTAGGCGTTGCGCGGTACGTCCCAAGGGCTGCCGTTCCAGTTGGCGCGACTCCATGGCGAATCCGGTCGGTCGAAGGTGCGCACCATGATGTCGCGGTCGTCGCTCGCGCCGACATGGCTCTCGAAATACATGCCGGCGAAGAAGGGGAAACCGGCCGGGAGCGCGGGGATGTTGACGCACCCGTTGGCGCGGCTGGTCACGCCGAAAAAGGTGCCGACGAACGGGACGCTGAGCCAGACCTTGGCGCCCCTGGCCTCGTGATAGGCGGCATCGGCGAAATCGACGCCCCCGGTGGAGAAGTCAGTGCCCAGGCGAAAGCAAAGTGTCTGGGCGGCCGGCGGCGGGCTGCCCTCGCCGGGCGGCTGGCCCGGAACCGGTGGGCCGCCGATGCCGCGGCGGGCCACCATGCGAAAGGCGCGCGGGTCGATCCCGCTCGCGCTACTGGCGGTGTCCTCGGGCGTCTGCAGCGCGCGCGCGGGCGCGACGACCTGCAGCGTGTCGGTCAGTCCCCGTTCGGCGCGCGTGAGCCGCAGGCCATACCGGTACAACAGCCGGTCGACGACCTTGCGGTACACCCGCGGCGCCGTCTCTTCCGAGGACCAGAGGTAGGCTCCCCGACCGGGCAGCCACTGGACAAAACGTCGCGGTGCCCAGACGACGGTGCCGTCCACGTCGGCAGAGACAACCACGCCGATCGGGGTCAGGGTGTCGGCGTCGAGGTCCTGGACGCCGTCGGTGTCGATGCGCACCTTGGCATGCCCCCCCGCCGCCACGTCGAGCGGGCCGAGCCGGCGTGACAGCACGCCGGTCGGCCCCTTGTATCGGACGGTGACCATCACCTGCCGGGATGTATCGGACGGGTTGACCACGACGAGAGGTGCGCCGTCGGCGAACGGCCTGTCCCGGTCAAACGCCCAGGTCAGATCCACCGGGGTCGCGTCGCTCGTGGATCCCCCGCAGTTCGGGTAGACGACGTTGTCCCTGGCCAGATAACTGCCGAAATGCCCCCAAAGGTCTCGGTGCAATCCGAGGTCGCCGAGGTCGCCGAGGGCGCATGACATGGCCCCGAGCAACACGATGGCAACGACGCAGCGATTGCGGCAGGCCCGGAACGGCGTCGTGTTGCGGCGGGATGTGTTTACGCAAGCGGTCGAAAACGTAGACATTTCATCCTCCCAGCGTGGTCACGGCCGATCCTGGCCATGGGTTGACCATAGACCAGCCCTGCCCACGTGGCAGTGCGTACGAATCCTCTCGCCGTGTCAGGCACGGATGGTGGGCGCGCGGGCGCCCCCCAGCGATGGGGTGAGGCGAACGCAGATGCCGTTCGAACGTCGCACCGCATCGTGCGCACGCAGGCCACTGTGCTCGACGGCGACCGCGAGAGGCGCAACGCTTACACCGACTTCGGTTTCGCCGGTTACCCCTGCCAGGTGCAATGCGGTCGCGGGCGGTGGACGTCCGCTGGGTCAATCTGGTGCATTCCAGCGGTCGTTCCTGGTGCATGTTTATTCATTAAAACAAAGGCTTGCGCCCAATACGTCGTGGTAACTAGAATCCCGCCCCTTCTGAGAAGCACCAAGAGGATGGACACCACATGTATGCAATGAATCCTGGACCGGGTCCCGCCACCGCGGACATGTCGATCTCACGCGACTGCGGTTACGCGATCGACGGCGATCATGTCGTCATCAACATCGCCGAGATCGCGAACAACCGCCCTGCCGACGACGTCAGCGGCACCCTGAGTGTCGAACTCTGGGCGCTCGCATCGCCGTACGTCGGCGCCGACTTTTCGGGCGTGGCCCTGGCCGGCACCACCATCGGCGAGGTGCTGGGTCAGCACTTCCTGTCGGACTGCCGGTACGACCTCGTCTTCACGCCGCCGCACGCGGGCACCTGGTACCTCAGCCTGATGCTGCGCGAATGGACGCCCGCCGGCTACGTGACCCGCGACCATGTCAACTTCGCGCTGCCCTACCGGGTGGCCGATATTCCCGCGGTCGTGCGCAGCGAAGGCGACAACGTGATCAGCATGCGTTTCGGCAAGAAGGAACGGTCGGCAGACCGCACGGCGATGGCCAGCGCGAACCCGGCGGCGGAACCGGCGACCGCCGTGGCAAAGGCCGGCGTCACTACCAGAGCCAGGTCCGCCGAAACCAAAACCGATACCCTTGTCGCCGACGCGGGCGCACCCGGCGAATCCAGGTCAGCGACGGTCAAGCCGGCTGTCAGGAATAAGCCCGTGGCCGCCGGTTCCGCGGTTTCGATGAATCGTGCCACCCAGCAGGAGATCGCTGCCGTCAAGGGCATCTCCGGCAAGCTGGCCGAACGCATCGTCGCGTCGCGTCCGTTCAAGACGCTCGATGACCTGATGCGTGTTTCCGGTATGGGTCCCAAGCTGCTCAAGAAGCTCAGGGAACTGATCTCGCTCTGACGGGATGGGTGTGTTCTCCGCCGCCGTGGGTTGTCAGACCCGCGGCGGCGGCCGCCAGCTGTGCCCCCGTTGTCGGTCGCGCGCCTGCAGTCGTGCGGATGCGTACCCGCCGTCTCAACCGAATGGCGGTGCGGGCGGCAGCCCCTGCAGGATGTTGCCGCGCACGGGTCGGGCCGTGAACGTCCGCCAGAACAGGCGCCAGGTGTAGGGCTCGCGCTTGTTCCATGGCATCAGCGACACGATGCGTGCCATGGCGCAGTAACCGAAGATCACCTGGGCCCAGGTGCCGATCGTGGGTACCCAGTACAACCACTGCATCGGGCCGGGCAGCGACGCAAGCAGGAGCAACAGGTAGCCTGTGCGCACCTGAACCGGAAAGCTCGCGAAACTGCCTTCGCGCCACAGGAAGTGCAACAGGTGCACGACGGTCAGCGCGATCGCGGCCACGAAACCCCATCGCCAGCCGGCGATCCCCGCCGTGAGCAGGATCACCGTGACCAGCCAGTAACGCCATCCGGTATCCCGGTGTTCGATCATCAACATCCGATTCACCCTCACCAAGGTAATCCTGATTGATTCGTCACTCCTGCGCAGGGTGGAGTCCACCGCTTCGACTGCAATGGATTCCCGCCTTCGCGGGGATGACGGCGGCGGCGTCCGTCGGGGCTTCCCCAAGCAAGCGCCGGCACTGCTCGCCGCAACGCCCCAACATCGACACATGTCCCGGTCCGGCGGTTGCCTATCACGGCTCAGAGACCTGCAGGGCATTGCAGTCGTCGTGTCGCGCGGGCGTGTGCATTGCTGCACGCGCGTCGCACGCCCCTGCCATCACCGCGTGATGACGCACTCCAGGTAGGTCGACTCGACCACCATGGTGCCGTCGTGCGCGCGGTTGAGCTCACCGATCAGTGTCATCACGTCATCGCGCAGCGCCGCCCGCTGTTCATCATCCAGACGGCGGAACACGCCGCGGGTGAGTCCGCAGAAGGTCGTGAAGATGTACCACCAGTGATCCGGCGAACGGTAGCGGAACACGAACGCACGCTCGCGCATCTGTGCATCGCTGACACGTTCACCGAACTGGCGCGCGACAAAGTCGCGGGTCCCCCAGCTCGTCGGCATCCGCAGACCCGCCGGCAGCGGCACGTAGTCGCACAGCAACTGGAAATAGCGCCCCGCGAAACCGTCCGGGGTCCAGCTCGCCAGGCCGATCCGGCCGCCCGGACGACACACGCGCAGCAGTTCGCGCGCGGCCCGCGGCTGGCGTGGCGCGAACATCACGCCGAATGTCGACGCGACATGGTCGAAGGTGCCGTCTTCGTAGGGCAGGTCTTCGGCGTCGACCTGGGCGTAATCGATGTCCGCGAATTCCGCGACCGCGCGGGCCTGCGACTGGCCCAGCAGGTCGGGTACGAAATCCGTGGCGGTGACCCGGCAGTTGCGGCGCGCCGCGGCCAGCGCGGCGTTGCCGTTGCCGCTGGCGATATCCAGAAAGGTGTCGCCGGCACTCGGATCCATGTTTTCGAGCAGACGTTCACCGGTGATCTGCAGGGTGATGCCGATGCGGCCGTAGTCGCCGTCGGCCCAGGTGGCTCGCTGGTATTCGGTGACGCGCCGTGCCAGCTCGGCGCGATCGGGTGTTGCTGTAGGTGACATGACGTGTCCTCCTGTTGCGTGGGTCAGGCCGGTGGACGCGCGGTCCACCGGCACGCGGCTCAACGCGTGACGACCACTTCGAGATAATCCGACGGCACGATCATGCTGCCGTCGCTGGCGCGATTGAGTTCCGCGATCAACGCCAGGATGTCATCGTTCAACGCGGTCTGTCCGGCGGCGTCGAGCGCGGCGAAGGCCTTGTGCACCGGGCCGTAGAAGTCGCGGAAGACCTGCACGAAGTGCGCCGGTGAGCGGTAGCGGAACGTGAACTGCCGGGTTTCGACATCGATACGGCTGACCTTGCCGGCGTAGTGCCGGGTCAGGAAGGACTCGGTGCCCCACAGCGCCGGCGAGCTGATACCGGCAGGCGGCGGTACGTGGCGACCGACCGTCTTGAGCAGACGACCGACGAAACCGTCCGGCGTCCAGCTGGCCAGGCCGATCGTGCCGCCGTGGCGGCACACGCGCAAAAGCTCCGCGGCGGCCTGGGCCTGGTTCGGTGCGAACATCACGCCGAACGTCGACACGACATGGTCGAAACTGGCGTCGGCGAACGGCAGCGCCTCGGCATCGGCGAGGCGGTAGTCGATCGGCAGCGCCTCGGCGGCGGCCCGCGCGCGGGACTGGTCGAGCAGGCCCTGTACATAGTCGGTGGACACCACCTTGCAGAAGCGCCGTGCGGCGGCCAGCGAGACATTGCCGTTGCCGCCCGCCACGTCCAGCACCCGGGCGCCGGCGTGCAGGTCCATGGTCTCGCACAGTTCCTCGCCGGTGAGCTGCAGGGTCACGCCGATCCTGCCGTAGTCCCCGGAACCCCAGGTCGCCTGCTGCTTGGTCTTGATGGCCGCGTAGTCGGGATGCGCGGTTTCGATCGTCGCTTGTGTGTTTTGCATCGTCTCTCTCCTCACTCCAAGTGTCTGTTGTGACACCACGTCTGTGGCGTTCGAAGGCAATCCTAGAGGGCCGTGCCTGGACCTACTTGAGGGGAACGTGGGGATTTCTTGGGGATTGCCGGAGCGGCGTTTCAGGACGAAAGTCGCTTCAGCTCGATGCCAATCCGCGCGCCGACGATCGACCCGATCTGTGCATCGCTGAGGTCGGGTTTGATGCGATAGGCCTCGCGCAACGCGACCGCCGCCTGGCCCGCGTCGCCGCCGCGCAGGTGGGCGCCGGCGAGCGCGATTCGCGGCAGGTAACAGCGATGGTCACGTCGGCAGGCCAGCTGGCCCTGCCCGACGGCCTCCTGCAGCCGCCCCGCCTGCACCAGTCCCATGGTCAGGATCGTGCCCCAGATCGACAGACGGCTGTCCAGGGGGCTGATCGCGATGCCGTGCGTGAGCGCCTCGATGCCGGCGTCGATGCGCCCGTCGAGGACGTGTACCGAGCCCAGCGCGGCCCATGCCTGCGCGTTGGACGGATTGATCTCGATGGCGTTCTCGAGGATCGGCCGGGCACGCTCGCGCTGGCCGACATCGGCGATGGCGCATCCCGCGTAACCGAGCACGGTCGAGTCCATGCTGTCGAGGTCGAGCGCACGCTCGGCGGCGTCGAGTGCCTCGAACATGGCCTGCTCGCGGTCGGCCATCAGTCCGACGCGATCGCCGAAACCCATGACCAGCGACAGGAAGGCATGCGCCAACGCGAACGTTGGCTCGAGTCCACGACTTCGCCGCAGCAGTTCCGCGGCCTGACTGAAGCCCTCGTGGCCCCAGCCATTGAAGACCATCACGCCGGCGGCCTCCAGGAACAGCTGGCGCGCGCTGGGCGCGCCCGACGAGGATCGCACGCTGTCGTAGATGGCGCGCTGCAGGCGCGGTTCGAGCCGCGCGATCACGGCGATCGGCGCGTTGTCGAGTGCGGTGTCGATCGGACCCTGTACGCTGATCTGTTCGCTCCACAGCTGGTAACCGCTGCGTGCGTCCAGCAGTTGGGCGTCGATGCGGAAACGTTCGCCCACCCGCTGCAACGTGCCGTCGAGCAGGAAATCCACGCCGGTCGTCTCATGCAGTTCACGCGGCGACGGCGCGATCGGTCCGACCGTTGTCGGGTTCGGCTGCACGCGGATCCGCAGCAGCGGCATACGCGTGAGGATGCGGCCCAGGTCATTGGCCAATACGCCGGCGAGGCGTGCCGTATCCGGGTCGTCGGCCAGCACACCGAAGGCGCGGATCAGCAGCGACGGTGCCGCGATCACGCCCTCGGGGGCGGCCGCGATCGATACAGGGCCGTCAGCCGATTCCCTGACGGCGGCATCGAAGCGGAAGCCGCGCCCGCGCAGGGTCTTGATGTAGCGTTGTGCGTCGCCACTGTCGCCCAATGCCTTGCGCGCGCCCTTGATACAGGTCGAGACGGTGCTCTCCGAGACGAATCGACCGTCCCACACGGCATCGATCAGCTGTTCGTGGCTGAACACCTGGCCGGGGTGGCGGGCGAAGTGGACGATCAGGTCGAACACCCTGGGTTCGACGTGACACCGCTGACCCGAATGCCGCAGCTCGTAGGCCCCGGTGTCGAGCACAAAGTCGTCGAACTCCAGTCGCATGGGTGTCCTCGGTATGCTTTCGCTGCACCGGGTCATCAGCGCTCGGCGACCCGTTGGCAGGCTGTGATCGGCGGCCTCCGGAAGTCCCCGGATTATAGGCAAGGGCGGCGGTCGGCGTGCGCCGCGCCGGATTGCCGGAATGCCGCCCACCTCGACCGCCGGGCGCGATCGTGCGGTATGTACACCGGCAAGGTTCCGTGGTCGACGGGCAACGCCCCGGCGTTCAATAGCGCACCGCTGGCGTCTCGATGGGCAGGCCATTGGAGCGCGCACTCAGAAAATATTCGAGCAGCTTGATTTCCTCCGAATCGGCGCGAAACGGCTCTGCCCGCATCAGGTTCATGCACTGGATGATGCGCAGGTTCAGATTGGCCATCTCGCCGGTGCCGAGGCGATACGCGGGGAAACCGTTGGTCTGGCCCTGCGAGATCTTCTGGCCGCGCACGTATTGCCCGGCGTAGACGGTGTGACAGACGTGGCAAGACATGTCGATCAGTCCGTAGCGCGTCTCGTAGAGTACCTCGCCGCGCTCGAGCAGGGCCTGTCGCTCAGCACCCTCGGTGTCCACGCTTACGGGCACGCCGTGGGCGCGATTGCGCACGAACGTCTCCAGTGCCATCAGGTCGCGGTGGTTGGCCGGCAGGGCATCGTTGGCGATCTTCGACCGGCAGCCGCTGATGCGATCCTGCAGCGTGACGATCGACTTGGTCTCGGCGTCGTACACCGGGTACGCGGCGATGCGCTGCACGTCCAGCTTCTCGCCCTCGCTGCCGTGGCATTCCGCACACGTCCCGCCGCCGTCCCTGAACGGTGTGGTGAACAGCGCGGCACCGGTCTCGACGGCGATCAGCCCGGGATTGGCGAAGTCGTCGTCCTGCATGGCGCGGGTCTCGTCCTTGACGAAGGCATATCCGGACAGCTGTTCGGCGCTTGCAGATTGTGCAAACGAACCGCCAAGCAGTGTGCAAACCACAAGTGCCCTGATCGCTATGCCGTTCATTTCATGGTCATCAGAAAGGCGATCACGTCTTCGACCTGTTGGGCGGTCAGAAAGGTACGGCCCACGTAGGCCGTCGCCGGACGATGGATCTTCGCCGGGTCGCGGTAATACCCGGGCATGATGGAGGCCGGGTTGAACGACTTGGTGTCCACCACGCGCATGCGGATGTAACCCTCGGGATAGCGTCCGCCGATACCCGCGAGCGACGGGCCGATGGTGCCGTAGGCCTCGACGTCGGCGAACGGCATGTTGTGACAGGCCACGCAGTTGCCGCGGTTGCCGTCGGTGGCGATCGCCCGGCCGCGCTGTGCATCACCCTTCAAACCACACAGCGGCTCGTTGATCATCAGGTCGGTCTGCTGCCACTGACAGTAGGATTCGACCATGGGCAATGCGGACGAGGCCGGGTCGGCAGCCGCACCGACGCGGCAAAGTGCAGCGCCGAGCAGCACGGCAATGATGGCCTTGGCGGCTGGATTCATGGGTCCTCTGGCGATGGGTCGACCGGTCGCGGGGCGATCGTGACAGCGGGATGCCGCATTCGATCGGCTTGCGCTCACCGACATCTTAACCTGCACGGACGCGTTTGTCGGTCCCGCGGTCGTCCAGGTCTTGATTCGTCCAGGGTCGTGAATCAACGAAGGAACGGCCGGGACTATGCTCGGACACTGTCGGTCGCCGCGGCCGTCAACAGCTCGATATCGGTGTCGTAGGATGAGCCCAGGTCGAGGCTTGCCGCCTGTATGTCGCATAACCTGCGCAGCGATGGCGGCAGCCGGCCTGCGCGCGGAAGATGCTGGATGTCCGTCAGTACCGGGATCACGCGCAGTCCGAGCCGGAACGCCTCTTCGACCTCCATCCGGACAAAATCGTCGGGTGAATTGATTCTCGCAGCGAACAGCCACTTTCTGCCTATCCAGTCGGGGCCGATGATCACGATGACGGTCGAGCATTTGATCAGCCGGTCGCGGATGTGGTCGCGAAACAGTCTGCCCGGAGGGATCGATGCCACGTCGAAAAACAGTCGATCCGGCGAGACCTTCTGCTTCAGGTGTTCGTAGATCAGTCGTGCGACGGCCCGGGAGTCTCCTCTGCGGTACGAGATGAAGATGTTCGAATCCTTCGCTGCGCCGGCGGTGGCGATCCGGCGCTGGGCCTCGTCGGCAAACTCGCCGCGTGGGTACTGGTCCACGAAGGCGTCGTAGGCGGCCGGCGTGTTGGTTGCCTGGGCAATGGCCCACGCCGCAACCTCTTCGCGCGTCGCTGTGGCACGCGGTACGTCGCGTTGCGATATGGCCCCCGGCGACTCGATGTCGAGCGCGTCGAGGAGTTGGCGGAATTCCACGGCCTGCAGCTCGCCCTTCCAGCCGGCGAGGTCCAGGCTCGGCAGCGCCGAGAATTCCAACGGCGGTCGCGCATCGTCGAGCGTCGCCTGGACCAGGGTGTGCATGCCCAGGGCCATCCCGGCCTCGGCACGAAGCCAGTGCGATGCCATGCCTTCTTTCGACCACAGGATCAGGACCCGGCGGGCGTGCTGGATACGGGTCTCGATCTCCTGGGCGAAATCCTGCCCGGGCGTCAACTCGGCATCCCACCAGATATTCGCGCCGAGCGCCTCGAGCCCCCGGACGAGCGGCAGGACGCGCTTGCGGTCTACACGTGCATATCCAATGAAGATGTCTGTCACGGGCCTTCAACCAGCGCGGGTTGGATTTCACGCATGCGCAACGCGCGGCGGCAATCACACGCGCGCACGCCGTTGTACCGGGTAATGTTAGACCGCGATTGCACAGAGCGGCCAACCGTGAACGCCCGCCGACCCGTTTTCCAGGGGTAGGGACACGATGGGGAATGTCGGTGACGACCGCTGCACGGCGGTTGCGACCGGCCTTGACCCAGCCGGTGAAATTGTCAACACTGCCGGGCATGGTTAACGACACGCACATTCGCGCAGCACTTGCCCGCATGACCCGAGTCTGGGTCGTGTGCCTGCGCGCCTGTGCGGAGCGAACGTCGTCGTAGCCTGAAGATTGCACAACGATGTTTTCCGGAAAGGCCGCAGGCGACCCCTGCGGCCTTTTTGTTTTTTCGCGGCCTGTCCGAGGAGACACGCATCATGTCCGTGCCAATGGCCTACCTGGGCGTCATTGTGATCTGGAGCACGACGCCGCTTGCCATTCAATGGAGCAGCGACGGCCCCGGCTTCCTGTTCGGTGTGGCGAGCCGCATGGCGCTGAGCGCCGTGCTCGCGCTGAGCGCCGTGACGCTGCTGGGTTCTGAAATGCCACTGCATCGCCTCGCGCGGCGCGCCTATCTGGCTGCCGGGCTCGGCATCTACGGTGCGATGCTGCTGACCTACTGGGCCGCGCAGTACATTCCGTCCGGTTGGGTCTCGGTGCTGTTCGGACTCACGCCGATCATGACCGGCGTGCTGGCGGCGTGCTGGCTGGGCGTCAGCGTGCTGACCCCCATACGGCTCGTTGGGCTGCTGCTCGGCCTGGCGGGTCTCGCGGTCATGTTTGTGCGCAGCCTGCAGATCGACAGCGCGAGCGTATTCGGCATGCTGGGTGTGACCGCGGCGACGCTGGTGCACGCCGCGAGCGCGGTCTGGATCAAGCGCGTCGGCGCCGACGTCCCGGCGCTGGCGATGGTGGCCGGCGGTCTATCGATAGCGGCACCGCTGTTCCTGTTGACCTGGGTGCTGGTGGATGGGCGCTTGCCCGCAGTCGTGCCGGTGCATGCAGCCGGTGCGATCCTCTACCTGGCGGTGATCGGTTCGTTGATCGGCTTCGCACTCTACTACCACCTGTTGCGCCACCTGGACGCTACCCGGGTCGCATTGATGACCCTTGTCACGCCGGTGCTGGCATTGTTGCTCGGGCACTACCTCAACGGCGAGGTGATCGCGGTCGAGGTGTGGATAGGCACCGGCTTGATCATGGCGGGACTGGCATTGTTCGAGTGGGTGGACCGGGTGGATCCGGCCGGGTCGCGCGGATCGCGGTACGACGCACCGGATGCGGCGGTCACGATCGTTGAGGCCGCTGCGCGAACGGCGTGTGGGAAGCAATGACGGGCGACGGCCCGGTGGATCATCAGCGGGGAGGAGGATCGTGAACGACGAGCTACCTGAAACCGAACGCACGCGGCTGCGTCGCCGGCGTGAACGCGGCCATTTCGACAGGCAGACCATCCACGGCATTCTGGATGCGATGCCGATGTGTCATGTGGGTTGCGTGATCGACGGCACGCCGGTCGTGATGCCGACCCTGCAGTGGCGCGAGGGCGACAGCGTTTACTGGCACGCCTCGGGCGGCGGGCGCGGCGTCAAGGCCTGGGTCAAAGGCCCGGTATGCCTGACGGTGTCGATCCTGGACGGTCTGGTGCTGGCCAGATCGGGACTGCATCACTCGGCGAACTATCGCTCCGTCATGGTCTTCGGTCAGCCCCGGCTGGTCGAAGACCCGACACGCAAGAACGAATTGTTCAACGGCCTGATCGAGGCGCTGTATCCGGGCCGCAGCCGCGAACTGCGGCCGCTGACGCCGTCGGAGATCAAGCGCACCGCGATTCTGTCGCTGCCGATCGCGGAGGCCTCGGCCAAGATCCGCGCGCACGGCGCCGTCGACGAGGAGGCGGACTACGACTGGCCGGTGTGGTCCGGGGTCGTGCCGGTCAGGCTCCAGGTCATGCAGCCCGAACCTGATCCGCGCAACATCGAGGGGATCGACGTGCCGGACTATGTTCGCAGACTGACATTGGGCTGACGCCCAATCTGCATCCGCGTGCAGGATCGCGCGGCTTGCGATGCGATCGACGTGCGCGGTCATTGCGCAATGGGCCGGAAATGGGCGAGTACACAATCGGACCCGTGCGTCCGCTGTCTATGCTATGCATACCACAGCGTAACCAGGAGGCCCGAAGCCGTGCATGTCGACAACCCACGCTATCTCGATCAACTGACGCGCAACACGCTGGCGCTGGTGCTGGCGGGAGGGCGCGGATCGCGCCTGCACGAACTGACCGAGCGGCGCGCCAAGCCGGCACTGTACTTCGGCGGCAAGTACCGTCTGAT
Organism: Gammaproteobacteria bacterium; assembly: GCA_020445255.1. Taxonomy (GTDB): domain Bacteria; phylum Pseudomonadota; class Gammaproteobacteria; order Chromatiales; family Chromatiaceae; genus Thiosocius. The sequence goes on along the minus strand of JAGRGY010000031.1, from coordinate 121,011 downwards.
CGACTTTCCGCTTTCCAACTGCATCAATTCCGGCATCCGCCGCATCGGCGTGCTGACGCAGTACAAATCGCATTCGCTGATCCGCCATCTGACCGAGGGCTGGAGTTTCTTTCAGCGCGATCTCGGCGAGTTCATCGAGGTGCTGCCGGCCTCGCAGCGCACGACCGGTGACTGGTACAAAGGCACTGCCGACGCCCTCTACCAGAACCTCGACATCGTACGCACGCTGCTGCCAAAACATGTGCTGGTGCTGTCGGGCGACCATGTCTACAAGATGGATTACGGCGCGTTGCTGGCCTACCACGAGCAGAAGCAGGCGGACCTGACGGTCGCCTGTGTCGGCGTCTCGCTCGACGACGCAAGGGGATTTGGTGTCATGGGTGTCGATGACGACTTCCGCGTGCGCCGCTTCGACGAAAAGCCGGCCGAACCTCAGGCGATGCCCGGCACGCCCGACATCGCGCTGGCGTCGATGGGCAACTACGTGTTCAACACCGACTTCCTGTTCCGCAAGCTCGAGGAGGACGCCCGCGACATGGGGTCGGCGCACGATTTCGGCCGCGACATCATTCCGTCGATCATCGATGACCATCGCGTGTTCGCCTACCCGTTTCTCGACGAGGAAACGGGCCGCCAGCCCTACTGGCGCGACGTCGGCACGCTCGATTCGTTCTACGAGGCCAACATGGAACTGGTCAGCGTCGACCCCGAGCTGAACCTGTACGACCGTGACTGGCCGATCCGCACCTATCACCAGCAGCTGCCGTCGGCCAAGTTCGTGTTCCGTGATCCCGACCGCGAGGGCAAGGCGCTCGATTCGGTCGTCTCGGCCGGCTGCGTGATCTCGGGCTCTGCCGTCGTCGATTCGCTGCTGTTCTCGAACGTGCGCATCCATTCCTACGGCACGGTCAACGCATCGGTGTTGCTGCCGGAGGTCGAGGTGGGACGCCACTGCCGAATCCGGCGCGCGATCATCGATCGCGGCTGCCGGCTGCCGCCCGGCACAGTGATCGGTGAAGACCGCGCGGCGGATGCCGCACGCTTTCGCGTCACGCCCAACGGCGTGGTGCTGGTTACCGCCGCGATGCTCGGTCAGGAAGCGACCATCAGCCAGAGCTGACCGCGCCCGGACAGGGCGTCCCCGCTTTACCCGGTGTCGCACCGATCCGAAGTGGCGCGAGTGGGCGAGCGATGCACTGCATCCGGACAGATCCTTGCGCTGCTCAGAATCCGAGTTCCACCAGCGCCGCAGACAGCTGCGTGATTTCCGCCCCGTCCACCAGCGGATAGGTCTCGAGCATCCGGGAGATCCTGAAGTCGGGGTCGATGGAGCGGATCTCCTCTGCCTGCCACTCGGCGTCCTCCCGCTCACCCGCGAGCTGCAGCGCCGCCGCGAGGTAGACGCGCACCTCGAGACTCACGGGGTTGCGCGACAGGGCCTCGCGCAGGTTGATCAGTGCCTGGTCCGGGTCGTTGAGAAAAAAGTAGGCGCGCCCGAGCGTCATGAAATACAGGTAGCCCGCCGCAGGGTTCAGGCGCATTGCCTCGCGCAGCAGGGTAATGGTTTTCGCCGGATGGCCCGTGTACGTCATGATGCCGCCCTTGAGCGCCAGCGCATCGGCGAACCGCGGGTCCAGTCTCAACGCCTCGTCGAGATGACCCACCGCCTCGTCGTGATGGCGTTGCTGCGTCTTCACGTAGCCGAGCACCCAATGGATCTCGGGCAGGGTCGGGTCGATCTGCTTCGCCGAGTTGGCGAACTTCAACGCCTGGTTCAGTTCGTGTTCCCGGTCGCCGCCGTCCCACTGGTTGCGGTAGTTGCCCGCATAGATCAGTGCCAGCCCCCCATATGCCCGCGCGAACGACGGATCCAGCGTAACCGCCTGCAGGTAGAGGTCGCGTGCGCGCGTGTTGTTCGAAGCACCGCGGACGAGCAGTTCGGACTGTGCCCGCAGGAACAGGTCATAGGCATCGACTGAATTCGTGTAACGGTGGGCGATGCGCCGGAGTTCCGTTTCGTTCAGACGCAGCGACAGTGCAGCGGCCAGTTGGGTGCCGATGCTTTGCTGGATATCGAACAGATCGTCGAACGGCCGCTGATAACGCTGTACCCAGAGCTGACGCCCCGAAGCCGATTCAACGAGATGGACCTCGATGTCGAGCGATCGGCCGGCACGGTGGACGGCCCCCCAGACCCGATAGCGATTCCCCTCCGGCCGGCGATCGGCGCCATCAGCGGTGTCCGGTTCGGCGGTCGCGCCGACGGCCTGCAGGCCGGACAGCCGCGACAGCTGGGTGATCAGGTCGGCGGTGATGCCACGCGCGAGATACTGCTGCGCCGGATCATCGCCGAGTACCTCGAACGACTGCACGCTGACGACCGGGATCGCATCACCCCCCGGCGCTGGAGCGGGCGGTGCCGTGTCGGTGCGGTCGGGCATCAGCTGCCAGGCGACGAACATGCCTGCCAGCAGCAGGCCGAGGACGGCTGAGGTCAGCGCCCTGGCCTTGCCGCGCACCTCCGGCGGAGGGTGCGGGGCAGCCGGCGGCGTGAATTGCTGCGGTGCGGCAACATCCGGTCGGGCGTCTGCGGGGCGGATCTGCACGACCGGGGCGATCAGCCGGTAGCCCATCTTCGGAATGGTCTCGATGACCTTCGGATCACGCCGGTCGTCGTCGAATGCCCGCCGGATCTTGTTGATCGCCGTCGTCAGCGCCTCATCGCCGACGACCATGTCGGACCAGATCGTCTTCAGCAGTTCTTCGCGACTGAGCGGCTGGCCGGCGTGCCGCGCCAGGTGGCCGAGCAGGCGAGTGGCCTTTGGTTCGAGTCGGCGCTCTTCGGCGTTGCGCACCAGGCAGTGGCGCTCCTCCTCGAGCGTCCAGCCCGCGATCACGAGGCTGGGCGGAGCCAATGGTGCTTCGCCGTTCGCCTGCTGCACCGTCAGCGCCCCCCGTTGTGATGAATTAAATGCATGATTATTAAACAAAATATTTTCGTTAGGAAAGGGTTTTCAAAGCATTGGGGTTCGCTCAGGTCGCACCGGCGACTGCTGCATAAACCTTAGGTCAGGCGGCAGCAGGCCTACAACGAGGACCGACCCAGATTCGCCGAAAAAGGGTCGGGATCCGCGCCCAGGCACCTGCCAGGTCAACAGGCAGAACCGAGGAGATCGCAACCATGCAGACGCAAGCCAGCACCATCAATGTCCGGAATCCGAACAGCAATCGTACTTATCAATGGATCGTTGCCGTCGCCCTGGTGACAACGGGGATCGGGCAGGCCGCGGCCGCCGATGACGGCGACTATTACCACGATGCGTTGCTGAATCCGAGCAAGGCCGTGCTGCTCGCCGAACACCGTGGTCGGGTGACCATCTTCGACGGGCTGGACGAGGACGTCGTGGACCGCGCGCTCGACGAGCAGTTCGAACGCATCGATCACATGATGTTCATCCGCACGCGGCACGTCCAGGAGGACGGCGTGGTGGCGTCCGATGACGATTGCTGAACGCCGGATTCGATTGGCGGCGGGACGCCTGTGTGTCCATGCTTGCCGGTATCGGCACACAGAGGTGATCGACCGATGAACCGAGATTCCCGGGCGTTGCAGGCGCTTCGCGCCACGCTGCTGGTCACCGCATCGGTCGCTGCGTCGAGCGGTGCGGCAGGTGCCGACACCCCCCCGTTCACGCCGGTGGCGGTCACCGACGGGGTATACGTCATCTACGGGCCGCTCGGCCTGCCCGACGAGCACAACCGCGGGTTTCGCAACAACGTCGTCCTCGTGGACACCGCCGATGGCGCCGTCGTGTTCGATCCGGGCGGCAGTGCCTGGGCCGGCGAGCGGGTCGCGGCCGAGGTGAACGCGGCGATGGGTAAGCCCGTGGTCGCAGTATTCGACTCGCATGCGCATGGCGATCACTGGCTGGGCAACGAGGGAATCAGGCGGGTCTACCCGGATGTCGAGATCTATGCCCACCCGGCGATGAAGGCGCGTGTCGAAGGTGCCGATGGAGCACGTTGGCTGGAACAGATCGAGCGCTTGACGAACGGTACAGCCGACGGGCGAACCGTCGTCGCACCGACCCGCACGGTCGTAGACGGTGACGAGGTCGTGATCGGCGACACGACGTTCCGCATCCACCATCCCGGGCGTGCGCACACCGACAACGACATCATGATCGAGGTCGTCGAGAGACACGTCGTGTTCACCGGCGATGTCGTGCGGAACGGTCTGCTGGGCCTGATGGAGGCGGACTCGAGCTTTGCAGGCAACGTCGCCGCGATCGACAGGCTGCTGGCGATGGACGTTGCGCACTACATTCCCGGCCACGGTCCGATCGGCGGCAGGCGGGCGCTCGTCGCGTACCGGACCTACCTCGACACCCTGCTCGGCACGGTGCGCAAGCTGTACGACGCGGGACTTGCCGACTACGAGATGAAGCCTGCCGTCAGCGATGCAGTGTCGTCGTTCCGCTCGTGGGAGGGGTTTGCGGTGCGCCTCGGGGCGCACGTCAGCAGGGCCTATCTGGAGGTGGAGGCGGAGCAGTTCTGACCCGCACGTTCCTCCCAGCGGGGCAAGCGCCGCTGGCGCACCGATTTCTGCCGGTAGGCCGCCGCGACCGCTTTCCGGACCGGCCGTGCATGCGAATTCCACCGCTTGCGATATCCGCGTTCGTGGCGCGCATGTTCGCTGCCAGCGCTGCCCGTCCGGTTTGATCCGCTGCGCGTCACATGCGTTTCCCGTTGCCGATGACGGGCGGCGCGCGACGCCGGTCCCCTGTCGGACAGCGTGCGATTGCGCAGGCCTCGGCATCCGGGTAAAGATGATCACCTACCCGCTCGGCACTTCCGCGCGAGAAGCACTATGGCAGCGCCCACCACCGTACCGCCGATCAGCCCTGCGTCGCAGCCGCCCGCTTCGCCGTTGCCTGACATCGGCGCCAACCTGATCGACGACCCCGGGCGCTGGCTCGACGAACTGCTGGTCGGGTCGATGCAGGCATTGAAGACGTTGCTCCCCAATCTGCTGGGTGCGCTGGCGCTGTTATTGCTTGGTTGGCTGGCCGCCGTCGCGACCCGCTGGCTGATCCATCGTTTCGGCAAGGGTCTGGATGCCATCCTCTCTGCGGTGCACCGCTGGACCGGGCAGGAGGTCGCACAGCCGCGCTGGTCGATCTCGAACCTGGTCGGCAACGCGGCGTTCTGGATCATCCTGGCCTATGCCTTGAGTGCGGCGGCCGACCAGCTGGGGCTGACGACCTTCGCGCGCTGGGTCCTTGAGCTGCTGTACTATCTGCCGGGACTGTTGATCAGTCTGTTCATCCTGTTCATCGGCTATCTCGTCAGCAGCGGTGTCAGGAACCTGATCCTGGTCGTCGCCGATTCCAACGGTTTCCGCCATGGCATCGCCCTGGGTCATCTCGTTTCGGGGTTGATCCTCGCCTTTGCACTGTTGCTCGGTCTCGCCCAGCTCGGCCTGGACGTGGGGATGTTCACCAGCATCATCGTGCTGGCCGCGGCCGCGCTGTTTGCGAGCGTCGCGCTCGCGTTCGGTATCGGTGCCGCCGACGCGGTGCGCAATGTCATGGCCTCGCACTACGTCCGGCAGAACTACCGGCCGGGTCAGAAGATCAGCGTCGGCGAGCTGCAGGGCGAGATCCTCGAGCTTACCCAGGTCGCCGTGGTCGTCGAGACCGAGCAGGGAGAGGCCTGGGTGCCGGCGCGCGTCTTTTTGGAGCGGGTCACGATGATCGTCGAGGACCAGGAGGGCTGAGATGCTCGATGCAGTCACACGCGGATTCATCACACTGCATCCTGCCGCGGCGGCACGCACGATGGCCCGTCTCGGCGGGCGCGACATCGAGGCGATCTTCAGCGCGATGCCGCGCCAGCTGGCCGGCCGCGTGCTCGAACAGATGGCACCCGGCTCGGCCAGCCGCTGCCTGCTGCAGCTGTCGCCCGCGGTGGCCGGCGAGATCCTGGCGCGCACGCCAATGCTTGCCGCGGTGGCGGCCCTGCGATTGATGGACGCGAAGCAGACCCAGATGCTGCTGGCCCAGCTTCCACGACCGCTCGCTGCGCGCCTGCGGCTCCGGCTGCGGTTCTCGGAGACCGTGATTGGTGCATTCGTCGATGAGGATGTGTTGACGCTGTCGCCGGATTTCCGCGTCTCCGACGCGCTGCGCCACTATCGTCACAGCGGCCATCGCACCGGCCAGACGCTCGCCGTGCTCGATGAACACCGCCACCTGGTCGGTGTCGTCGAACTCGCTGACATCCTGGCCGCGTCCGATCGGCGCCTGATCCAGAACCTGATGCAGCGTCCGCGGTTCGTGCTCAACGCGCGCGCCGCCCTGCAGACGGTCAGGAACCATCCGGCCTGGCTGACCCACGACAACCTGCCGGTGATCAATCGCAACGGCGTGTTCCAGGGTGTACTGCGCCGGGCGCGGGTCATGGACGAGGGCGAGAGCCTGGTCGCCGATGTCAACGAACGCCACGAGCTGACGACGACGCGCACCGCGCTGGCCGAGATCTTCTGGATGGCGGTCGGCGCCTTGTTCGTGGGCGGCGCGAGCCGCGGCGACCGCAACACCGGAGAGCACTGAGATGAAACAGGGGCTGGCGAACGCCGTGCATGCCCTGCAGCGCGACCTGGTCGAGCATCATCCGGACGACGCCGTGCGCCTGCTCGAGCGTGAAGATCCGGCCGAGGTGGCGGCGCTGCTCGCCCGTCATCCGATCTCGGCGACGCTGTGGGTGTGGGAGCGCCTGTCGCCCGACATCGCGATCCGCGCCATCGATGCGCTGTCGCACGACCAGGCCGCCGAGGTGCTGCGCAGCGTGGAACCGACGCGCGCGGCGGCGATGCTGGCGATGCGCGACGTCGAAGGCCGCGAGCCTTACCTCGCGCTGCTTGCGCAGACCGAGGCCGACGAACTGCGCGCAATCCTGTCCTATCCCGCCGACAGCGCCGGTGCACTGATGGATCCGCGCATGCTGCTGTTGCGTGCCGATACCACGGTGCGCGAGGCGCTGGCCCGTGTCCGCGCACTGCGCCGGCGCGGCACGCGCAGGCTGTTCGTCGTCGATGCCGACAACCATCTGGAAGGCCAGGTCGACATCCAGGACCTCGCCACGGCGACCGCGACGACGCGGCTCGAGGAGATCCAGCGCCCGGTGCGCGCGGTGATCAACGCGCTGGCGCCGCGCGAGGAGGTCGTCGATATCCTCGAGCAGTACCGGCTCACCGACCTGCCTGTGGTCGATGCCGAAGAGCGCCTGATTGGCGTGGTCCGCTACCGCAACCTGATGGCGGCTGCCGAGGATGAGGCGACCGTCGCTCTGCAGACCATGGTCGGTGTGAGCAAGGACGAGCGCGCCCTGTCCAAGGCGTCTTTTGCCGTGCGCAAGCGATTGCCATGGCTCCACATCAACCTGGCGACCGCGTTCCTGGCCGCCGCGGTCGTCGGCCTGTTCGAAAACACGATTGCACAGTTCACGGCACTGGCCGTGTTGCTGCCGGTGGTCGCCGGACAGTCGGGCAACACCGGCGCACAGGCGCTCGCGGTGACGATGCGTGGCCTGGCGCTGCGCGAGATCCGCACCCGTCATTGGCCGCGCGTGATGTTCAAGGAGATGTCGGCGGGGTTCTGGAACGGAATCGCCGTCGCGGCGACCACGGCGCTCGGGGTCTGGTTGTGGAGCGGATCGCAAGGACTGGCCGGCGTGATCGCAATCTCGATGGTGGTATCGATGGTCATCGCCGGCGTGTTCGGTGCCGCGATCCCGCTGCTGCTGACGGCGGTGGGCCAGGACCCCGCACAATCATCATCGATCGTGCTGACGACAGTCACCGACGTGACCGGGTTCTTCAGCTTTCTCGGCATCGCCACGTTGTTTTCGGGTTTGCTCTAGATCCGGTTGTGTCGACGCGGGGGAACGGAACGGCCGCAACAGGGTCTCGTGGTTGCGGCGGTCTCGACGCCGCTTTTGCATGCAGGTTTCACGGCACGCCGGCGTTCGCCGTGGCCGCAGTGTGGTCTGTGCCTCACGCGGTGCCGAATGGCTGCGGCAGGCGGTTGCCGCGGGGCAGCACATGCGCATAGGCTGGCGCGATGCGCATCGCGACTTTCCTGATCGCCGGTTTGTTCGCGGTCGGTTTCGGGCCGAATACCGCAAACCCGACGCCGTCGACCGCCGATGAGCCGCCCGGCATCGAACCGAGTCAGCTGAGCTTCTCGGTCCGGCTTCCCGTTGCGGGCGGACTCGAGGATCTGGTTCAAAAATCCGCCGCGGCGTCGAATGCCGGTGCCGAGATCGTCATCAATACCTGTGACGGCAAGAAGATCGCGCCAAACCAGCGCTGTGCCGGTGATGTCGGCGTGAAGGTCCATGCGCGACCGAATGCCGGCGGCATCACGCTGCAGCCGGGTGCGGATGGTCATGTCGCGCTGACCGTGCCGATCCCGGCGGATGTGTACGTCACCTTTTCGCGCCAGCTGCTGGACCTGACCGACGACACCTGCAAGGCGAAGACGCATGTCGATTTCCGCCTGCATGCCGACGTGATGCCGAGGCTGCCGGCCGCCGGTGCGGTCGTCTTCGATCTGCGCAAGGTGCGGGTCGATGCACCCGGCTTCCGCTGCGGCTTCAAGCCGAATGTCGGGGGCGGCGCGCTGAACGTGGTCGGCGATGCGTGGCGTTTCCTGTCGTCCGGCAAGGGCCCGCAGGTGCCGAAGGTGCCGGACATCGACATCGCCGCGCGCGTGACCGACGGCGTCAAGCTCGCCGCCGAGGGCGTGTTGGCCGCCGGTATCGGGGAGTTCAACGCCGCGTTGCCGAAGGCGGGTGATTTCGAGGCGCTGCTGCGCCGGCCGGCGGCGTTCGGTGACGCGCTCTCGCTCGGCATCCAGGAGGGGCGGATCGTCTGGCGACGTGCCACCGGCAACCGCGCGTTCTATACGCTCGAGGGTGAGGTCGAGGGCCTGCCCTGGCTGCAGTTCGGCAGCAACGCCGAAGCACCGGACCTGCGGGCGCAGCCGGGGGGCGCGAAACCCGGGTTCCGCCTGCCCGCGCGACTGTTGTTTCCCACCGACGAACACCTGCTGCCGGATCCGGCGATGCAGCGGGTCTCTGGCTGTGTCGGCAACTTCCGGCTGGCGCCAGTGCCGGGGCGCACCGACCTGTCGATCCTGCAGGACTGCAAGGCGCTGCCGGCGAAGAACATCATCTGGCTGAGCGGCCAGCGCACCGCGCCGCGGGGTGATGCGTATGCATTCGAAAAGCCGATCGACGACGTGCTCGACCAGGTGGATGCCTGGCTCGACGACAGGGAACTGTGGAAAGGGGTGGCGGGGATCGACAGACTGAAGTCCGAGGTGGCCGCGTTCCGACGCCTGTTGGCGCTGTTTCAGCAGGACACGCAGATCCCGATCGATACGCGCGGCACGTTGGATTTCAGCGCCCTGCAACTCGACCTCAAGTCACTCTGGTTGACCGATGAGGCCATCGTCGCCGATGTGCTGCTCAGCGGTCACGCGAAGCTCGATCTGACGATCGCGCTGTGACGACCGTCAGCCACCGACCGGCTCGCAGCGCAGGTTGGGGTCGTTGTCCGGATCCGGCAGCTGTGCGAGCGTGTCGGTGACGTCGGCGATCAGTTTGCCGAATTCGCTGATCCTGAGTCGGTCGATCTTCTTCTGGCCGCTCCTGACCATGTCGACGACCTGATTGCAGAACGTCAGGTACTGGTCAGCACGATCGTCCGCCAGTCGTTTCTGCCAGTACGAAAAACCGGCGAGCAGCGCGAAGATCAGCGTCCCCGCAAGCGCCAGCCGGGTGCGCAGTGCCTGTCGCCGCGTTGCCTGGAAACTCCTGGTCAGTGCCTCGAGCGTCTCGTGCGACGGCTCCTGTGCATCGACTCCGCCCGTCTCGCGGACATGGATGCGGTCCCGCAACAGGGCCGCGAGCTCGCTCTCGCCGTGCCGCTCGCTCAGGTCGCCGAGCAGGTCGATGGCGATGATCGGCTTGTCCGCGTCGACGGCGGTCTGCACCTCGGCCAGCACCCACGGCGAGCGCAGCGCGCCCGGTCCGACGACGACGATCAGCTTGCTGCTGGATCGCACGCGGCGCAGGGTCTCGGTGTTGAGGTCGTCGCCGGCGACATAGACCTCGTTGTCCAGGAAGGCCTTGAACCCGGCGCCGAGCAGCGCCTGGTTGAGCCGTTCGGCGTAGCTTTGTGCATCGGCGTGCGAATACGAGATGAAAAAGTCGAAGCCCAGGATGCGGTCGAACAGTCGCGCGGGGACCGGCGACCTTTGGGTTGCCGAGTGCTGTTCGCGTGCGTTGGGTATCGATGGCATCGGATCAGGTTCGAATGTAGACACCGGTGAGCCTACTAGACACCGCTGTCGTCCGCACCTCGGATCATCACCCTGCGTGCGCGCATGCATGGCGGGGATTCCCCGGCGGATTGTGCCAATGAGGACGGTGCATGCGTCTATCCTTGATCGCAACGAAGGGACTTCCGGGGCGGTGGGGGACAGCGTATGAACATTGGCATTGCCTGTCGGTATTCGCTGGTGAGCGCGTTGCTGGTGGTGGCCGGATGCAACTCGACGCCGGCAAAACCGTTGCCGCCCGACAGCCGGGTGGGCATCGTCCTGATGCACGGCAAGGGAGGCATGCCGAAATCCCTCGACGGGGCTGCGCGCATCATGCGCGACGCCGGCGTCCTGGTCGTCACGCCCGAGATGCCCTGGTCGCGCGGCCGCGGGTATGCGAAGGACTACGCCGACAGCATGCAGGAGATCGGCGGGCACGTGCGGAAATTGCGTGATCGCGGCGTCCGGTTCGTCTTCGTTGGTGGACACAGTATGGGGGCCAATGCCGCGCTAGGTTATGCAGTCAGACACGGCGACTTCGATGGTCTGCTGCTGTTCGCTCCGGGTCACGTGCCGGGTGTCTCGGGGTTTGACGGCAAGGTCGCGGACAGCGTCGCGAGGGCCGCGCAGATGCTCGCCGAAGGCAAGGACGAAACAACTGCGGATTTCGACGATTTCAATCAGGGGTGGCGCTCCACCATTCGCACCAGCGCCGCAATCTACTCGAGTTGGTTCGATCCGCATGGCCCCGCCGTGATGTCCACCAACGCGGCCGCATTGGCGCCTGGCATCCCGGTGTTCTGCGCCGACGGCCGACGTGAGTCCCATCCCAAGTGCGGCGATGTCCGGGCACACCTGGCACCGGGCGTTTCGATGGACACGGTCACCGTTGATGCGGAACATCGCAACGTGCCCGACATGGCCGCGTCCGATGCGGTCGAATGGATGCGCGCCCTGGTGTCGAAATGAGCGCCTTTCACAACCTTCGATGAGGTTGCGCGGGAGTCGGATCCGACTAGCAGCGGCCTTTCTTCGCCTGCCCCGGTGGACAGAAGTGATCGTCGAACTGCGAGGGGGAACTGCGATGACGATCGCCACCCTCGCGGTAGCGCACGTCTCCCTTGCGGCCGTCGTCGTCCGTTGCAACCGCGGCGCCGACACCGCCGCCGACCGCGCCTCCGATGATCGCACCGTCACGTCCGCCGAGCTCGTTGCCGATCGCCGCACCCGCGGCGCCGCCGAGTCCTCCGCCGATCGCGGCGTCGAGCGTCGAGTTGTCGGCAGTGGCGACGGATGCGCCGAGAACGAGAGTGGGGAGAAGGAGAATGGCTTTCATATTTTTTGCCTTCCTTTACTGGAGTTTGCCCAAAAGCTATCGCTCAGTATCGGCCTGCATCACCGCGGCTACAGTGATGGCGATCTCGGCCCGGGCATTTTCAGGGCGGTTTTTCAAGTTCCCGCCCGGTGCCGATCACAGGATCGCGCGGCCGGCGAAGGCCGGCATGCTTTGCACGATTCGGGCCTTGTTCCACCGCGACGCTGATGCACCGCGACCTGGGCACTGTGCGCGCCCAAATGCGACACGAGCGGTCGAATTGCGCCGTCTGCGCGAGCTTGCGCGGATGCGTCGCAACGAGGTCGAACGCGTCACCACACCACGCCGATGGCTGCCCCAAGCGCATGAATGTTGAAGCGCGGGTTCGTGGCATCTGGCGCGCGGCGACGATTCAAGCGGTGCCCGATCCGGTCAAGCTCCTAGCGGTTCGGCACACTGTGTCCATGCACGCGGCGACCTCCTTGCGGCCGACCCGGTCGGGCAGTGTGGCGTCGCGTTCGAGGCGCGGTTCGACGTTTTGGCGGTCCGTCAGTGTGAAACGTTTCGCCGACTCGGTCCCGGCGATCCCTGCGACGTCGACTGCCATTGCACAGCCCGGGTTGGTGCCTCCGAAATGGCCGACAGCCAGCGTCCAGAAGGGTCCGCGCCCCATTCTGCAGGCAACGGCCGATGTGCTGATTCTGTGCCAGTTCGAGGCGATACATCATAATGGGCCTGGAACATCGCGGGTTCGGATGGCGGACAGGGGCGAAGCAGCCAGCAACGTCCTGCGATCGATGCTGTGCCCAGGCGCCAACGTGAAACAGTTGTCCGAATTTCATGTGCCTGGTCTTGGATTTCAATCATTGACCGGGAGTTTGCGCGGAGCGGCCCGGCGACCGTGACCATGAACAGGGAATTCGAACTCTCAGGGTGGCACGTCGATCCATCGGCCTGCGCCATCAGCCGTGACGGGGGAGTGGTGCGGCTGGAACCCAAGGCCATGGACCTGTTGGTGTTCATGGCCTCGCGGCAGGGCGTCGTGCTGTCACGGGACGAACTGCTGGCCGGGGTGTGGGCCGGCACGGTCGTGTCCGACGAGGCGCTGACCAATGCCATCATCAAGCTGCGCAAGGCATTCAACGACGATGCCCGTCATCCCCGCTTCATCGAGACCGTCCCCAAGCGCGGCTACCGCCTCGTCGCCGACGTCGTCCAGGTCGCGGGAATCGTCGAGGGCGTGCACGACGACGAAGAGCGGGCGGCGCCGCCGCCTGTCGGGCAGGGCGACGCGCCGGATCTGGAGCACGCGCGGCCCAGGCTGGCCGCCGCGCCGCCGGACCGGCATTTCCCGGTCACGATCGTGGTCGCCGTCCTGGCCGTCGTGATCGCCGCCGCCGCACTGTTCACGACACTGTCGGGCGTGGACGAAGGTCAGTCCGGGCGCGAGCGGCTGCTCGAGCTGCCGGACAAGCCGTCCATCGCGGTGCTGCCGTTCGTCAATGTCGGCAACAATGTCGAGTACTCCTATTTCAGTGACGGCATCACCGACGACCTGATCACCGACCTGTCGCGTCTGTCAGGGTTGTTCGTGATCTCGCGCAACTCGACGTTCCAGTACAAGGGCCAGGCCGTCGACGTGCGCAAGGTGTCGGCGGCGCTGGGCGTGCGCTACGTCCTCGAAGGCAGCGTGCGCCGCAGCGGGGACCAGGTGCGGGTCAACTCCCAGCTGATCGACGGTCTGAACGGCGTACAGCTGTGGGCGGAGCGATACGACGGCGAACTGCACAATGTCTTTGACCTGCAGGACAGGATAACGGCGAAGATCATCTCCGCGCTGTCGTTGCGGCTGACGGACAGCGAGCAACAGCAGCGTGCCACGGGTGAGACGTCCGATCCCAGGGCCTACGACGAGTTCCTGAAGGGATGGGAGCATCGCTGGCGCGTGACGCGCGACGACTATGCGATTGCCGAGAGACACTTCCTCAAGGCCTTGGAACGCGATCCGCATTACGCGCGGGCACGAGCGGCACTGGCCCTGATCTACTGGAGCGCGTGGAAACAACGCTGGCACATCAATTCCGAGTACCAGTTCTCCGGCTGGCGCCGCGCGGAACGCGAACTGGATGCGACTGCCGACACGCCGTCGACGCTGATCTACAGTCTGCGCTCGGGGATGCAGCTGTATCGGCAGCGGTTCGATCGCGCCGTCAACGAGGCCCGGTCCGCGATCGAACTGAATCCCAGCGATCCGACCGGATTCCTGGCGCTGGCCAATGTGCTGAGCTTCGTCGGTGAAGATGCGGCGGCGATCAACGAGGCGCGAAAGGGGCTGCGCCTCGATCCGAACTTTCCCGCGCCGTACCTGCAAGTCGAGGGCCGGGCACTTTTCGACCGCGGGGATTACCGGCAGGCGGTGCAGGTGCTCGATCGCGCGATCGACGCCAATCCGGCGGATACCGACCCGATGGTCGTCGCGATCGCGGCCTACGGCTACCTCGCGCAGCACGATCACGCCACGGCCATGCTGCAGCGGCTGAACGCGCAGTCCGAGAGGGACCACCTGCCCGCATTGACGCTCGACGCGCTGGGCAAGGATCGCTGGCCGTACAGGGACCCCAAGAAACTCGATCACCTCAGGGAGGGGCTGAGGCGGGTGGGTGTCCCGGCCTGGTAGCCGCTGTTACCGCTCCTTGGCGAGGAAATCGATCGCGGCCTCCATGGCCTCGTCGATGTTGAAGTCGCGGAAGAAGTGGTCGGCTCCCTCGATGACGCGCAGCTGTACCCGCTCGTTGTCCAGGTACGGCTCCACGTCCTCCCTGATGTTGGGAAAGCGCTCGTCGACCGTACCCGCCACGAGCAGTGTCGGGATCCGGATGCGCGGCAGGTACTCCTGGAAGCGGCGGAACCGGTGGTCGCCGTAGTACGAGAGCCAGGATCTGGCCGTGGCCGAGACGTGCGGGCAGTACAGCATGTCGACGCCGTCCATCATGTCGTCTCCCCTGCCGGCCGCCACGAGTTGCTGTGCGCGCGCCAGCGTGGCGTCGTAGCCGTCCCCCCAGCGTTCCTCGAACGTGCGCTTCGACAGACCGGTACCGGGCGCCAGCATGACCAGCCGGTTGACCTCGGGATCCGGCTTTTCCACCGCGTACACCATCGCCTGGTTGGCACCACGCGAATGCGCCAGCAGCGTGACGTGCCCAGTGCCGTGTTCGCGCAGCCAGCCGACCCACGCGGAGATCTCGTCGACTGCGTCGTCCTGGAGGTGACGGTGCGGGATGTCGCAGTTCAGGAAGCCGTGGCGGTTGTCGATGCCGAGGCTGATGTTGATCGCCAGCGAACTCAGCCCATGCTCCTTCAGCACCTGTTGCGTCCGCTCGATGATTTCCATGCGGTTGTGCCCCATCAGGCCGTGCACGACCAGCACCATGCCGTCCTGGAAGGTCTTGCCGTCCGCCATCACCAGGTTGGCATTCAGCGTCAGGCCATCAGAAGCGCGCGTGACCTCGTCGGCACCGGCGGGCAGGGGCAGACAGGCCAACAACACCAGGCATGCCGCCCGGAACCTGCCGATGGCGATGCACTGCATGCGATTTCGCGACGGGAACATGGTCTTCTCCTAACGCCGGCCGTGCGGCGGTTTTGTGCTGCATGGTTTGTGTATAGACCCTGGACCGTCAATCTTTCCAAACGAACACCCAACGGTTTGGCAACCGTGGCAATAAAGTTTTGATTTTCAATAGCGTGGAAGTCACATCGTCAAGGGTGGCGGGGCGTCGGCCGGGGTGTGGCACGGTTTTCGCGGGGCCATCCGCGTATCGTTTGCAAAGGATTAACCAGTCGTTGCCTGGCCGTCGGGTCGGCCCGTCCAGCCGGGTCCATACCTGCCCTCACGTTCCCCGTCGGAACGCGCCACACGGGAGGTCCGAAGATGAAGTACGTGAACGACAACACCGCGAAAACCACCCGCCCGACCGTGACGTGCGTGGCGGCTGTGCTGCTGGTGCCGGTGCTGCCGTCACTCGCTGCCGCCGACGCGACCGGTGGCGTGCAGAACGTGCTCGAATCACCGTCGCGGGCGGTTCTGTCGGCTGAGGCGAGGGGCCGCGTGACGATCTACGACGGCCTGAAGGATGAGACCGTCGAGCGGGCATTGGACCGGTAGTTCGATCGCATCCAGAATATGCTGTTCATCCGCACGCAGCGGAAGGAGGACAGTGGCGAATACCGTGCGCAGGACGACGGCAAATCGATCCATCGAACCGGGGTGCCGCGGTACCGCCGCCGCACCTCCGCGCCGGCCACGCGGGGCGACAGCTGTGAGTGCACATCCAACCCTCTTGATGACCATACGAGGTGGATGCTCGATACCCCACGCTCGGGCTTTGGCCCGTGGATCATCTGATCGGATGCGCCGACGTGGTAGGTGCGTGTCCTCAGGCGCTTGAGGTCCGCGATCTACTGCTGGGCGACCGGGACGACTTGGGGGCGGAAACGAACATCGCGACGCAGCGTGTTCGGCATGCCGACCGACTCGGTATACTCGAATCCACTTTTCCGAAGGCGATCCCTGCTTGAAAAAACTCAACGGCAAGAGTGTCGACGTGCGCGAGATGGTGCTCGAGGATCTCGCCGCCGTGTATGCGCTCGGCGAGGCCGTGTTCACCGCCGACAAGTGGCCGAGCCTGTACCGCACCTGGGACGAATACGAGCCGGTGTCGCTGTTCCTGTCGGATGGCCAATTCTGTTTCGTCGCCGAGCGCGACGGCCGGCTCGCCGGATTCGCGTTGGGTTCGTTGATCGATAAACGCAACAGTGCCTGGTCGTACGGCTATTTGACCTGGTTGGCGGTCGATCCCGGTTTCAAGCGCGGCGGTGTTGCCACGCGCCTGATCGCCGCGATCACCGACGCCTTCATCGACGCGGGTGCACGCATGATGATCGCCGATACGGATGCCGACAACGCGGTGGCGATCCGCCTGTTCCACAAGAACGGCTTCCTGCGCGAGGAGCGCCATGTCTATCTGAGCAAGAACCTGGTCCAGCACCCCCGATACCGCGGTCTGCGCAAGAAGAAGGAAAAGGACAAGGAAAAGGAAAAGCCCAAGGTGGGGTTGCGCGGGGCCCGGAGCAAGAAGAAGCCATGAGCGGTGCCGGACTCGACGCCGTCCTCACCCTGCTCGACGACGAGGCAATCGTCGAGCTTCTGTCCGATGCCGTGGAGCAGTACAGCCCCTCGTATGCCGAAGAGCCGGCCATGGAGGTGTTCGCGGCCCGACTCAACGCGTCCGGTGTGCGCTACCTGCGCCAGCCGCTACCCGGCGACAGCACGGCCAGCGACCACCGCGCCAACCTCGTCATCGAGCTCGGACCGCAACCCTCGTCCCTGATGTGGGTCGGTCACGTCGACACGGTGCCGCTGATCGACGAGGAGGACCAGCGCATGCACCGTGACGGCGATATCCTGCACGGGCTCGGTACCGCGGACATGAAGTCCGGTTGTGCGGCGATCGTCGAGGCGGTCATCGCCGTGGTCCGTTCAGGCCTCGAGCTCAAGCGCGGCCTGACCGTGGCGCTGGTCGTCGGCGAGGAGGAATACGGTGACGGCTCGGAGGCCCTGCTCGAATGGCGCACGGCACCGTTGACCGTGATCGGTGAACCGACCGGGCTGGAGCCCTGCGTCGATCATTTCGGCTACTACGAGTGCCTGCTGACCGCGCGTGGCGAGCGCGCGCATGCGGCGCTGCCGGAGATGGGAGCGAGCGCGATCCACGCGATGCTGGCCTGGATGCAGCGCATCCTCGAAGCCGGTGCCGCGGCCGGGCTCGGCCTGTCGATCAATCCGCGCGAGATCCGCGGCGGTGCGAGTCTGTTCATGGTCGCCGAGCAGTGCGAGGCCGTGATCAACATCCATATCCCGCCCGAGGTCGACCGCGCTGTTGTCGACGACCTGATCGAACGTGCGCGCGCCGAGGCACTGTCGACGCACGGGCGATGTGAGCTGACGTTCGAGAATGACTACTGGGCAACGGGCTATTCGAACGCCGATGAGAATGTCCGGCTCGAGCCCCTGCGTCGGGCATACGAGGCCAGTGGTATGAACTGGGCGCCGACGGCGTTTCGTTCGCATTCGGACGGCAGCATGTTCCACGAGAAGGGCTCGGTGACAGTGATCTGCGGCCCCGGTCGCCTGGAGGTGGCGCACACCCGTCATGAGCACGTCTCGCTGCAACAGACTGTCGATGCCTCGCGCCTGTATGTCGCGATGATCTATGAGGCGTGTATCGCCTGATATGCCGAACCCGCCGCCGTGTGCTGTGCGTGTGTGACACCATCCGCGTCGGACTGTCCTGCACGGTGTCCGGTCTGAACCGCGTGTGGAATGAGGCAGTCGAGACCAGGTTGCCGGTGCTGGCGTCTTGCGGTCGGGACGGTTACGCTAGCGTTATTAAACGGGGCCGTAGCTCAGCTGGGAGAGCGTCGCGTTCGCAATGCGAAGGTCNNAGGTCAGGGGTTCGATCCCCCTCGGCTCCACCAATCCCTTTCCACCTGTTCACCCATCAGCCCGCGCATGCGACGTGTGTGCTGCCGCGGCACCGTTGCAGCCCACGCATGACCCAGCCGGTCATGGCCGCAGTGGTGCGCCGGTCAGGATCCCCTTCGACATCTCGAGCAGTTCGGCCGGGTCGAACTTCAACAACTGCCCCTCGACGACGCACACCTCGCCGTCGGCGCGACAATGGAATCCACCGCTGCCGTCGCGCAGTCCGTCGGCGGGATGGAACACCAGCGGCTCGGACCAGCCGGCCGCAGGTGAGCCATGCCAGAGCAGCGTGATTCGGCTGTCGGTCTCCACCTTGACCCATCCCGGGCCGGGCAGCAGATCGATGCTGCGTGTCTCCTCGTTGGCGCGGGCATCCCAGGGTGGTGGCAGCCGTGTGTTGGGCGCCACCTTTGTCAGCGCTGTGGCCAGGGCATCGAACGTCATGTCCTCTTGCAGATCCAGCACCCAGGTTCCACCCGACAGCGATCCGAGTCCGAGCCACTCGCCGTCGTCGCTCCACGCGATCTCGTTCAGGCCCAGGCCGTCGACCAGTTTGCGCGGACCGGCGGTGCTGCCCGGCGCCGCGTCGATGCCCCATAGGTTGCCGTTCTCGTCCAGCCACAGCGGCGCGCGGTGATCCGCGAACGTGACGCGGTAGTTCCAGGCATGTGGTTCGACCTTCTCGGCGCGCACGACCGGCCGCTCGCCGCCGAGGTCGTAGAGCCGATCCTGTGCCAGCAGCCAGTGGCCATCGTCGCTCAGCGTGCCGTAGTGTGTGCCGTCGATGCGCAGGTAGGGTGCCGACGCGGACATGCCGCGGCGCACCTCGAGTGCCGAGTCTGCCGGATCGCTGTGCAGCTCGCCCTTCGACAGCAGCCAGACGCTGAGATCGTCGGTGAATTTCTCGATCTTCAGGTGTTGCCGCGGATCCACGATCAGCGTCGGCGGTGCGGACGGATCAGTCAGCGACACGAGCACGGCGCCGTCTCCCGACGTGGCATGGCCGGTGGCAAGGTAGCGCACGTCGTCGCCGACGACCTGCGTCCACCCGCGGTAGTCCCAGCGCCAGTAGTCCTCGGGCGCGGCGGCCGGTGACGCGATCGTGCGCTGGCTCTCCGGTGTCGGGTCGACGTCGCCGTTGCTGATGCGGTGCAGCGACAGTGTCAGCGCCTTCGTATCCGCGGTCTCCGCGCGCGCCGCGGCCCAGCGGCCGTCCGCCGTCCGCAGAAAAGCCGGTTCTTCCCGTTGTTCCGCAGTCTCGATCGGCGCGGCGAACGGATCGGCGGCGTCGACGTTCCAGACACGCACGCGCCGATCGATCTTCTGTGCGTAGCGCGTCCAGTCGTCCGACATACCCTGAAACTCGTCCGGTCGCATCAAGGGATTGTCTGTCTCCCAGATACGCGCGCCGCCGCTCTCGTCGACCGTGACGATTCGCCGGGCGTACCTGTCCTGCAGCAGGCGACTGACCGGGTGATCGTGCGCGCTGAGCGTGTACACGGGTTCCGGGCTGTCCTTGCCGAAGATCCGCAGCTGGCCGGTGCGCGTGCCGGCGCTGATGCCGCCGTAGTCGGTGAAACCGAGCGATGCCGCGACCCGGGTCGTGTCGCCGGTCATGTACTGCGACGCCTTGCGCTCGAGATCGTGATACTCGAGCGCGCCGTCGAGGCCGATCGTCAGCAGACTGTCGTCGAGGAACCAGTACGCGTCCGACGTGCCGAGCTTTTTCCGGTCCGTCAGCTTGTAGCCGTGATCGGCGCCGCCGAGCGAGCCGCTGAAGCGACTGACGTTGTCGAACAACATGCTCTTCAGCTGCTCGACGAACACCGGTTGCCAGCCCGCGTCGGGGCTAAGTTCGATATGGGCCGAGATGCCGAACTCGCTGTTTTCGGTCGCCAGCGTCGCGAGCAGCGCCTGCCCGCAGACGCTGAACGCGAGTGACGCGCGCACCTCGTGGCGGTCGAGCCGCCAGACCTTCATCTGTTCACTGTAGGCGGCGAACAGGTTCGGCAGCGGGTGCGCGACCGCCGGTGTCTGACCGAGGTCCCACCAGCTGACGTCGCCGTTCGGATACAGCACCGCCGCCTGTGCCAGGCCCTGCTGCGCATCCTGGTCGCGGCAGCGCCGGTCGGGCGATCGCGCCGTCATCGCCAGCGACAGGCCGAGCATCCAGCTCGACGTCTCCGGGGTGTCGATCACCTCCGGCTTCTGCGCTGCCGCGTGCCGGTCCTCCGACGGCAGCGACAATACGACGAGCCCGTCCCTGGTGCCGGCGGCGAGCTGGCGTTCGTCGATGCTGAATGCGCGTAGCGAACGCAGCTCGATGCTGCTGTCGATCACCGTGGTCGGCGCATCCGATGTCAGGTCGCGGATGAACAGGTCTTCGTCGCCGCCGTACCAGGTCAGCCAGCGCCCGCCGCCGCTCGCCACCGGATCCAGCCTGCTCCAGCTGTACAGGCGGAAGCGGTCGATGGGCTGTGGCCCACCGCTGATCCCGTCCTTGTCGAGTGGCCAGTACCAGAGGACCGCCTCTTCCGGCCGGTCCGCACCGGCGGCGTTGAGCGGTCGGCCGGCGATCAGTCGGCCGCGCGTGAACAGCAGGGCGGGCACGTCGTCGGACCAGGTCTCGCCGGGCTGCAGGACTGCCGGTGGTTCGAGCACGTCGACCTTGCCCGAGCCGGCACGGGTGAATCGGATGCCGCCGTTGCGTGCGCCGCTGGCCGCCCAGACGAGGTCGGATGAAAAGACCAGCTCGGCCTGGTCCTCGCGCCAAGCCAGCACCGGCCGTCCGCCACCGAACGACAGCCGCGTCTTGTGCAGTGCCTCCAATGCACGCTGCACCGGCGGATCGCCGTGGCGGTGAAAGGTTTCGACGGCTTCGATCGCCAGTTTGTGCGCGGTCTCGGGTGCGACATCGAGTTTCTCCAGCGCCTGTACGGCGAGGCGGGTCGCGGTCTGGCGGCGTGCGTCGATGGCCTGGCGCACAGCCTCGGCGCGCGAGATCAGGGTCACGATCAGCGCCGCGACCAGCAGTGTGACGATGGTCGCGGTGACGCCGACCACGCTGCGCACGAGACGTGCCCGGCGGCGCCGCTCGCGTCGCTCGATCTCGCTGCGGCTGACACCGTAGATATTGGCCAGCAATGTGAACCAGGCGTCGGTGTAGGCGCCGCGATCGAACCGGTCCCGGGACACGTCGAAGCCGAGGTAGTTTGCCGCCAGCGGCATCTCCAACACCTCGCACAGGGCGTCGGGAAAGGCCTTGTCGTGTTCGCGTTCGGCCGTCGCCTCGTTGTTCGGCACACCGGCGACCAGGATCGGGATGATCCGCTCGGCGCCCTTCGCCTCGGCAAAACGGCGGATCTCGTCGTTGACGAATGTGCTGGCCCGCGCATTGGGTGAGCACAGTACGATCAGCGTCGACGACGCCTCGAGGTGGCGATTCAGCGCGCTGAAATACTCGCCGCCGGTGAAGTCCTGTTCGTCGCGGAAGATGTCGAGATGGCCCTGACGCACGGGCAGATCCCGCGGTGCACGAAATTTCTCCAGCCGCCGTTCGAGCGCCGCGGCGAAGGCGGAGTCGCGCCGCGAGTAGCTGATGAATGCGTCATGCCTGGCCATTCGGAATGCGTCGGTCGGGTGTCACGTCCGCGGGGTGATCCGTACGCAGACGTTTGCCTGCGCCGCTGCCTGTCCCGAATATAGTCCCGCCGTTTCGCCATGCCACAAGTCGATTGTCTTTTGCCGTGTCTTGCACTAGACTCCGCGAGTCCGCGCCATCCGGTCGGCGCACCTGTCTCGCGATCGTCTCCCTCTCCGATAGACCCTCCCGAACGTTGACACAGCTTCACCCTGGGCCGGTACGTCGAAGAGACGGCGGGTCGAAGCCGGAGCAAACGCGTCTGTGACATTCGATGATCTCGGCCTGATGGCCGAACTCCTGGGCGCCGTATCGGCGCAGGGCTACACGTGCCCGACGCCCATTCAGCGGCAAGGCATACCGGCGATCCTGGAAGGACGTGACGTACTGGCGGGGGCCCAGACGGGCACCGGCAAGACGGCGGCGTTCGCATTGCCGATGCTGCAGCGCCTGAGCACACGGCCGCGCGCGCATGGGCAGCGCGGCAGTGCGCCGCCACGGGCGTTGGTGCTCACGCCGACCCGCGAACTGGCCGCCCAGGTCGGCGAGAGTTTTGTCACCTATGGCGCCGGTCTGGCGCTCAGGTCTGCGGTGATCTTCGGCGGTGTCGGCATCAATCCGCAGATCGACGTGCTACGGCGTGGGGTCGACATACTGGTCGCCACGCCCGGTCGCCTGCTCGACCATGCCCGGCAGCGGAACGTGGACCTGTCCGCGGTCGAGATGCTGGTGCTCGACGAGGCCGACCGCATGCTCGACATGGGCTTCATCCACGATATCCGCAAGGTGCTGGCGCTGCTGCCGCCACGCCGCCAGAACCTGCTGTTCTCGGCGACCTATTCCGACGACATCAAGCGCCTCGCTGACGGTCTGCTGCATGCACCGGCGGTGATCGAGGTGGCACCGCGCAACACCGCTGCCGAAACCGTCACCCAGCACGCCTACCGGGTCGACAAGAAGGCCAAGCGTGATCTGCTGATCCACCTGATCGACGACGGGCAATGGCAGCAGGTGCTCGTGTTCACCCGTACCAAGCACGGTGCCAACCGGCTTGCCGAGCAGCTCGAGCGCGCCGGCATCGGTGCCGCGGCCATCCATGGCAACAAGAGCCAGAACGCGCGCACCCGCGCGCTGGCCGGCTTCAAGGACGGCAGCGTGCGCGTGCTGGTTGCGACCGACATAGCCGCCCGCGGTCTGGACATCGATCGCCTGCCGCACGTCGTGAACTATGAGCTGCCGAACGTGCCCGAAGACTACGTCCACCGTATCGGCCGTACCGGTCGCGCCGGCCAGGGCGGCGCCGCGCTGTCGCTGGTCGACGCCGAGGAGGCCGGTCTGCTCAGGGATATCGAACGTCTGTTGAAGCGACCGATCCAGGTGCTGCCGTTCCCGGTTTTCGAACCACGCGTCTTGACACCGGAGCCGGATACCCGCCCGGTGCGTCAGGGCAGGAGCGACAACGCCAGGAAACACGCCGAACGGCCCAACGGCAATCGGCCGCGCAAGACCGGCGGCACAACTGCGTCGGTACCGCACAAGCGGCGCCGGCGCGGACCAAAACCCGCGGCCGCCAAGCCGCGTGCCGAGTGATCGGCTGACCCAATCGCCAGTCATGGCAAGCCACCGCCGCGAATTGTGTGTTGACGCGGCAGTGGTGCATCGTTTGTTCAACACACGCAATCAGGAATGAAGAAAGATGAACATCTACGTCGGCAACCTGCCGTACACCGCCACCGAAGACGAACTGCGCACCGCTTTTTCCGCTTTCGGCAACGTCAACAGTGTCAACCTGATCATCGATCGGGACACCGGCCGGTCGAAGGGCTTCGCCTTCGTCGAGATGGCCGACAATGCCTCCGGCGACGCAGCCATCAAGGGCATGAACGACAAGCCGATGGGTGGCCGCAACCTGCGCGTCAACGAGGCCAAGCCGCGCACCGAGCGCCCGGCCCGCGGCGGCGCGCGCTGGTAAACCAGTCGGTGTCGCGCCGCTGCGGCGGCGCGCGTTGAACGGTACGGGGCCCTGTCCGCAGTGACGTGCCCCGTACCGTCGTCCCGGACGGTCCGCGACGTCGACACGCGCGGTCCGATGGCGGTGTCATGCGCACCGACCGTTCCGCCCTGCTGTGTGCTGCATCCCCCGGCGGTTGTCGCATCCGGCGAGGCCGCGCTACGCCTCTTCGCCCTGTCTACAAACCGTGGGTCGCGACAGCGCATGCCGCACCGCGCCTCGTGGGTGCTTGACGATTCGTCGTCGCGACACGCGACCGTAGACGGCTAGAAACGCAATCGCCTGCGCGGCGGGTTCAGGCCGACATGGCCTCGGGCTCGATACCGGCAAACACGCTCGCCTCCATCCACGAACCTACATCGTTGATCAGCGCCGCGTGGCCGACCAACTTCAGGTCCTTGTCGGCGATGGCCTTGCGATAGCTGCGTTTGCCCATCCAAACGTCGGCCATGGTCTTGACCGTGGTCGTGAAATACACGTCGATTTCGCGTCCCGGATCGTTCACGCACAGGTCCAGACGCTTGTCCTGGACCAGGATCCACCAGTCGGGGTAGGTCTCGATATCGGTGAAGTGAAAGCGCAGCGTCGTGTCGCCTCCCGGCAGCCTGTCGGGATGGATGCTGCGCTGCAGGTACAGCATCAGCAGTTCGACGTCGTAGTCGCTCTGCGTGATATTGGACTGCGCCCAGCGCATGCCCCACTCGCCGAGCGAGATGATCACGGGCAGGAGTTCCTGGCACGAGCGCGTCGGCAGGTATTCGAACCCCTTCTGGCCGCTGATGCGCCGTTTCATGACCAGGCCGTACTGGGTCAGGGAATCGAGGCGCTTGGACAGCAGCGTCGGCGAGATCAGCGTCAGCCCGCGCTGCAACTCACCGAAACGCTTCCCGCCCATGAGCAGTTCGCGGACGATCAGGATGGTCCATTTCTCGCCGAGGATCTCGGTGGCCTTGGCGATCGGGCAGAACTGTCCGTACTCCATGTCGTCACCTCGTGCGGGGGTAGCTATCGGGCGTGTAGTGGAATACTACAGAAAATGTAGTTGGTTGCTACAGATTGCGGTGTGGAGGGCATTCGTGGCGATCCCTAAGCTTGGTCCAACGGCAGGCCGAATGTGCGGAACGCCGGATCAACCTCGGGAGGAAAACCATGAAAAAGCTAACTGTCCTGTTCTACGGTGTCACCAATTACCTGCTCGGCTCGCTGTCACTCGTCGCGCTGATTGCGTTCGTCTTCAACCTGTTGCCGGAGAATCCCTGGCTGCCCAACATCGATGCCGGCACCGACGTGTCGACGCCGGTGGCCCTGCTCGTGAACCTCGGGCTGATCGGTCTGTTCGCCGTGCAGCACAGCGTGATGGCACGCCGCTCGTTCAAACAGCGCCTGGCACGCCTGCTGCCGCCGGCCGCCGAACGCAGCACCTTCATGCTCGCGACCGCGTTCGTCGTGTTTCTGCTGATCGGTCTGTGGCAGCCGATGGCGGCGCCGGTGTGGCAGATCGAAGCGGGTCCGGTTTACGCCTTGCTGCTCGGCATCGGCCTGGCAGGCTGGGCGCTCGTGTTCTACGCGACGTTCCTGATCAATCACTTCGACCTGTTCGGTCTGCGCCAGGTGTGGCTGTATTTCCGCGGTCGTCCGTACACCCACGTCCCGTTCCGGCTCAGCTCGCTGTATCGCTGGGTGCGTCACCCGATCATGAGCGGCGTGTTCGTCGGGATCTGGTTCACACCGGTAATGAGTGTCGGCCACCTGGTGTTCGCCCTCGGCATGTCGGCCTACATCCTGATCGGCGTGATGCACGAGGAGCGTGACCTGGTCCGCGACTTCGGCCAGCGTTACCTCGCGTACCGTGCCAGCACCGGCCGTTTCCTGCCGGCCCTGCGCCGCTCGGCAACGGACAAGACCGAGACCGCGTGAGCGCGACGCCCGCGATGGGGCGGATGGATCGTGAAGTGGATACGGGCCCGTCAATGCGGGCCCGTCGCGTGTGCGGCCAATCGGTGGCCGGGCTCAGGGCGTCGCGCTTCGCCGAGCGGGCTGGACATTGGACGGGCACTGCAGACCCCGCAACAGTGCCGGCGCCAGCGGGCTCTCAGAAGTGAACCGGACCTGGAAGGTCGCATTCAGGCCGCCTGCCTTGAATGTGGCCTCGACGGCGCGTCCATCGGCCGTAGCCTGGACGTCTGCCTGGTCCAGCAGGCGCAGCAGCGCCCAGGGCCCTGTCGCCGACGCTGTCGGTTTCGCGCCGCTAGCACCGCCGCCCGGCTCGAACACGATGGCGGCGTCGGTGTCGGCTGTCGGCCAGCGCAGCAGGGTGGGGCGCGACGGACCGTGCGCATAGGCGACCCTGTCTTCTCCCAGCGTCAGCGTCACGCGGTTCGCGTTCGACGACAATTGCAGCGGCCTGACCTCGATGTCCCGACCGAGCGACGCGGCATCCGGCGCGAACAGCATGCGTCGCACGGCGGCGACGCGCTCGAAAAACGCGAGCAGCTGCGGCGAAAGGTCCAGCGGCAGTTGCGTCTTCGCCCGCCATGGCGCGCGCGAGGTGTCGACGTAGGGTTCGAGATGGGCCTGCCAGTAGCGGTCGAAGGTGCCGCCCGGGGCGAACAGCCTCTCGACATCCTGCGCCGCTGCATCTGTCGAGGATGTCGCGGCGAACGGGTAGCGGCCTTCGAGCATCGCGCGGCACTGCGGTACGACGTCGGCCTCCCACGCAGCCTGCATGCGCTCGGCCACCTGGTCGCCGATGCGCACGCTGTCGCGCAGAAAATCGAGCTGACTGACGCTGCTCAGCCAGCCACCCAGCGGCGCCGGTACGCGGGCGGCGAATTCGGCGACGCGGCGCATCTTGTCTTTCGTGGCCGGGTGGCCCAGCACGGTGTCGAATGCCGTGCTGTCGATGTCGGCGACATAGGCCAGTGCAGTCAGCGTCTCGCCGAGTGCCGCCAGCAGTGTCACGGCCTCGTCGACCACGGACGGTCCGCCGCCGCGCGGGTCCAGCAGCCTGTGCAGCGGCTCGAATGTCTCGCTTATCTGCGCTGGAACCGGCCGCTCCCCGCCGTCACGCACAGCCAGCCTGCCCAGGCGCTCCGTTGTCGGGTCGCTCGCCAAGCCGATGTGACCGGCGCCGGCCGGCGGCCGCAGCGACGTCTGTGCATCGACTGCCTGCAGTACCTGTCGCAGCGGCGAGTCGGCGGCCCCGAGGTCGTCGACCACGGCCGCCAGCTCACGCACGTTGTTGGTCGGCGTGATCGTCAGGTCGGCGATGAAGTCGGACCAGTGACGAACGAACTCACGCGCATAGCGCGCGTCGAGCGCTTGCGCGAGCATCGAGGCGGCCTCGGTGTCGGTTGCGCCACGATCGCCGAGCACCCAGCGATCCTGCGGCTGCCTGTCGAGCGCCTGTCGCACCTCCCGGCGAAACGCGTCGTAGCCGCCGCGCGTGTACAGCCCGGGCACACCCTGCGCCAGTGGTCTGCCACTGAGGCGGGCGAAGTGTCGCAGGGCGACTGCGGGTACCGCGCCCTCGAGCCCCCAGGTCGGCAGCTCCCGGCCGAGTCGCGCCTCGATGTCCGCGTAGAGCCGCACGCTGGTCGGTACCGTGCGCAGATGTGCCCGCACCTCTTCGACCAGTTGCGTGTCGAGCGTCGTGTGCAGCGAGCGCGAGCCGAGCAGCGACGCGACATGCCGGTGCAGTCGCTTCAGCATGTCCGGAGGCAGTTGATTGCGCAGGCTCGCGTCGAACCACCAGCGGATCGCGTCGGTATCGCGGTACTCGGGATGATCGAGCATCAGGTAGATGCGCAGGGTCTGATACAGAAAGATGTCCGCATAGGTGTCGCGCAGCTGGGTCTCGAGCCTGTTCACGACCAGCGGCAACAGCAGCTTGACCAGGCCGCGGACATAGGCGGCGTCCGCGGCTGCTGTGACCGCGGCGGTCTGCGGAAACATGCGCCGGGTCAGTCCGCCACCGCCCACTTCCTGTGCGAGGTCCTCCAGCGAATCCAGCACGGGCAGGATGCGCCCGATGGCGGCCTCGTACGATGCCGTGTCCAGCTCACCGCTGGGGACGTCCCGCGCGACGATGCCCTCCAGGGTCCATTCGACCCTGGCGAGGTGCAGCTTGCCGTCGTAATAGGCGGCACCGAGAAAGCCGATCGCGGCCAGTCCCGCGATGAACGCCAGCGCCTGCAGTACGGACTGGGTCTGCCGCCGCGAGACGCGCAGCCGTCGCAGCAGCGGCCATCCCACCCACAGCGCGGCCAGCGTCAGCGCCGTGGCGACGCCGGCGCGCAGGACGACGCTGCCGGCCGTCGAGGTGCCGAACGCGACGAACGGTAGCACCAGCCAGGCCGCGGGTGCGCCCAGCAATAGCAGGGATGCGATCACGGCGCGCCGCCGGTGCGACGACCCGTTGCGGTCGGGGGCGGCGATCATCCGAGCGGCACCGTGATCTCGACCCGGCGGTTGATGGCGCGCCCCTGGGGTGTGGCGTTGTCTGCCAGTGGTTCGGATTCGCCACGGCCCGCGACGCTCAGGTCGAACCCGGCGAGTGGACCGCGCAACTGGTCGGCGACCGCCTGCGCGCGCGCCAGCGACAGTGCGGCGTTCGACGGGAAGCGCAGCGTGCGGACTGGCACGTTGTCGGTGTGCCCGGTGACCTCGGCGCGGGTCACGCCCAGCTCGGCGATTACCCGGCCGATGCGTGCGATGGCCGGGATGTAGGTCTCGTCGATGCTGTCGCTGCCGGAGCGGAAAAGCCTGCCGGTGCCGAGGCGGACCGTCAGCGTATTGTCGGATGCGTGCATGGTCAGCAGCCCGGCCGCGATCTCGCCGGCCAGTTCCTGTTGCATGTGACGCAGGCCCTGGCGGTCGCCGACATTCGTGGCCGGTGGTGCGCCGGCGATGGCGACCGCCGGCTGCCGCATCAGTGATTCGAAGCGCTCGGTGATGCGGGCACTGTCGCTGCGGAGCAGCTGGCCGAGCCCGAGGTAGACGGCGATCACCGCCAGCAGCGGGGCGGTGAACGGCAGCCACAGCCGTACGCCGGGGATCCGTGTCTCGATGGCCGCGACGCCGGCCACCGGTGGCGAACCGGTCGGTGGCGCTGCGACCGGCGTGCCGTCCGCTATCGTGACTGCGGCGTTCGTGGGGTGTTCCACCTCGATTTCGACGCCGGCGTGCGCGTTCGCCGTGTCGTGTGTGGCGTCGCCAAGCATGCCGCGGATCGCATGCAGCAGTTGCAGGTAACCTGCGTGCCCAGGGCTGCCGCGCCAGTCGGTCAGGTCTGCCGCCTGCACGCGCCGGAACCCGAGCGGTGGACGCACGTTATCGACGAGTACCGGTGTCAGAAGGCCGCGCCGCTGCCCTTCCTCGGCCTCGTCGCGCACCCAGTGCGAGCGCACGGAGGCCTGCGACCACACCACGATCACGCAGCGCGCCGCGTTGAGTTCCGCCTCGATCACGTCGTCGAACGTGCTGCCCGGGATGATGGAGCGGTCCCACCAGACCGACCATCCCTGTTCCGTCAACGCCTGCGCGAGCGGTTCGACATGCGCCGCGTCGGCGCGCGCATAGCTGATAAAGATGTCGGCCATGCGGCAATTCTAGCCGCCACGCGTGTTCAACCGCGCGCGTTGCGGTCGACGCGGATGTCGTACTTCTTCAACCGGTGCCATAGGCTGCGCTCGCTGATGCCGAGCAGGCGGGCGGCTTGGGCCTGCACGCCATCGGCCGCATCCAGTGCCTGCATGATCAACCGGCGCTCGGCATCGCCCAGCCAGCCATCCAGTCCTGCGTCGCCGAGTCCCGCCAGATCGAGGTCGCTCGACGCGCCCGACACGCGCGCCGATCGCCCGCGCAGCACGCGGTCGGGCAGGTCGTCGGGCGCGATCTCGCCACCGGTGCAACTGAGCAGTGAGCGTTCGACCGCGTTGCGCAGCTCGCGCACGTTGCCCGGCCAGTCGTAGCCGCTCAGTACGTCGACCGCCTGCTCGCTGAAGGCCGTCACCGGCTTGTCCATTTCCGTGCGCAGCTCGGCCAGGAAGGTCTGCGCGAGCAGCGGGATGTCGATTGCGCGCTCGCGCAGCGGCGGTACGTGAATATGGAAGACATCGAGTCGGTACAGCAGGTCCTCGCGGAATGCGCCGGCGGTCACCGCCTCGCGCAGGTCGCGATTGCTTGCGGCGATGACGCGCACGTCGACGCGCCGGATCGCGTCGCTGCCGACAGGTGAGAATTCGCGCTCCTGCAGCACGCGCAGCAGTTTTGCCTGCAACGGCAGCTCGAGATCGCTGATCTCGTCGAGAAACAGCGTGCCGCCATGTGCCTGCTCGAGGCGTCCGAGGCGGTTCTGCTGCGCCCCGGTGAACGCACCCTTGACGTAGCCGAACAGTTCGCTCTCGACCAGTTCGCGCGGGATCGCCGCGCAGTTGATCGCCACCCACGGGCGCTGCGCGCGCGGTCCGCTCTCGTGGATGCTGCGCGCGACCGCCTCCTTGCCGGTGCCGCTCTCGCCGCTGATCAGTACATTGGTCTTGTACGGTGCTACCTGCCGGATCTGTTCGCGCAGGTGATCCATCGCCTGGCTGTCGCCGACCAGCCGCGTATGGCGATAGGCGCCGCTGACCGCGGCCTGCAGCTGGCGGTTCTCCTGCAGCAGGTCGCGCAGTTGAACCGCGCGGTCGACCGCGAACTGCAGCGCCTCGGGTTCGAACGGCTTGGTCAGGTAGTCGCTCGCGCCGGCCTGGATGCATTCGATCGCGGAACGGATCGATCCGAACGCCGTCGCGACGATCACCGGCACGTCCGGGCGGTCGCGATGACTGCGCACGACCAGTTCCTGCCCGCCCATGCCGGGCATCTTCAGGTCGGTGACGATGACATCGAGATCGGGGTTGCGCAGGTGGTCGAGTGCCTCTTCGGCGCGTGCCGCGGAGAGTATCTGGTAACCGGCCTGCTCCAGCGCCATCTGCATGACCAGCAGCATGTTGCGCTCGTCGTCGACCAGCAGAACGGTACGTTGGGTCATGGTCGTTCCTCGTGCGTGCACGGCATGCGCAGGACGAAGCGCGCGCCGCGCCGGGTGCCGGGCCGTGTCGGTGGCACCAGTTCCAGCGTGGCGCCGTTGGCTTCGGCGAGCGTGACAGCGATGGTCAGACCAAGACCGCTGCCCTGCGACTTGGTCGTGAAGAAGGGCTCGAACAGGCGTGGCATCTCGTCGAGCGTGATACCCGGTCCGCTGTCCTGCAGGTAGACATCGACGGTGTCGCCACTGACCGCGGAGCTGACCCAGAGCGTGCCGCCGTCGGGTCCGATCGCCTCGAGTGCGTTGCGCACCAGGTTCATCCACAGCTGGCGCAACAGGTCCGGGTCGCCGTGCGCAACGCAGTTGCCGTGCGTCAGCCTGTGCAACACGCGCACGTCGTCACGGCCGGCCAGCAGCATCTGTAATGCGCGTTCGAGCGGTGCGGCCGGATCGATCGCGTCGAACTGCGGCGTGCGGTGGCGGGCGAGCTGCTGGAAGTCGCGCAGCAGCTGATCGACGCGCAGGCTCTCCTCGCGGATCATCCCGCGCAGCTGTGCGACCCGCGCCGGGTCGTCGCTGGTCTCGAGCAGGCGCGCCGCGGTCGTGATGACGCCGACCGGGTTGCGGATCTCGTGCGCCATGGCCAGCGACAGCTCGCCGAGCGCGGTCAGCTTGTCACGCTGGAACTCGCGCCGCTGCTCGTCGCGCGCCAGGCGCAGACTCCCGGCCATGCTGTTGAACGCGGCCGCGAGTTCGCCCAGCTCGTCGGACGAGCGCACCGGGATCGACGCGCGGAAGTCCTGTGCGGCAACGCGCGACACGGCGCGGTGCAGCGATTCGACCGGCTGGATCACGATGCGCCCGAGCAGCACGCCGGCCGCCGCGGCGAGCAGACCTCCGAGCAGGCCGATCGCCAGCGTCAGCGTGCCCTGGTCGGTCAGCAGCCCGGCGCCGCTGCGGCGGTCGAGGCCGCTGAACAGCACCGCCTCGACGCGTCCGCTGGCATCGACGACCGGACTGTAGAGCCCGAAATATCGGCCGTCCTCGGCGCGCGGGCTGAAGTATTCGCGGCGCGCCTGCAGTTCGTCGTATGCCGGCGGGGGTAGACGCAGTTTCAGCGTACGGTCCTCGTCCGCGAACGCCTTGGCGAAGTCGCCGTCGCGTGGATAGAACAGGCGCGTCTTCAGTCCGCTGACACGCGTGAGGCGCTCGAGCAGCGACGCGTCGAATAGTGTGCCGAGCACGAGCCGCCAGTGTTCGTCCGCGTGGCGCGGGAAACGCAGGATGGTCACCGCGGCGAGCCGGGTCTGACCGTCCTGTTCGACGCGCAATACCGCGGTGTCCTGCCCCGGTGCCCAGCCGGTATCGAGACGCGCGTCGATCGACGAGTACAGCAGGGTACCCGACGGGTCGTACACCTGGACCAGCGTGATGCCGAGTTCGCGCGCCAGCGGCTGGAGGTCGGGTGGCACCGGCGAATGGCCGGGGCTGAGGTCGGGGTGTCCGCGGCTGACCTGGTCCAGCACGTCGGCGAACAGGCGTGCGTTGCCGTGCAGGCCGGCCAGCGCATCGCGTTCGAACTGCGCCGCCTCACGCACCCAGCCCTCGATATAGGTCTCGAAGCGGCCGGCAATCCATGCCGCCGACAGCATCCCGGTGACCAGCATCGGCACCAGGATGATCGCAACGACGATCCACAACACCTTGCGTTGCAGACGGTTGAGCGTGAGGGCGGCGGACAGGCGGGACATCTACAAAAATTGTTGCTCGCTACAAAACGCGTGGGGAGCGCGATCCGAAGACGTCCGGGGCCATTCCCACAAGTCCCTGATTCCATTGGAGGACGGCCGGAGGGCGTGCGCTGGTCCGAAACTTGCGATGGAGGGCTCAACCGACCAACACGTCTTCCGGGAGATCCGAGTGACCACCTTACAGTATACGAGGGCCGAACAGCCGCAGCGGGCGGAATCGCGGTTCGCGGAGCGGCGGGCGACGCTGCGCCTCGCGGGACCCGCGGCCGCGCTGCTCGTGCTGGTCGCGTTTGGCGCCTTCGCACGCCACGTGTCGCCGCGCGAAGAGGGCGACTGGCTGAATCGACTCGCCAACGGTGGCGATGTCGGCGCGCAGCTCGAACTCGGCCTGGCCTATCGCGCCGGTCGTGACGGGTTGCCGCGCGATTCACGCATGGCCCTGCAATGGCTGGAGCGGGCGGCGCAGGGCGGCGACGGCTATGCGGCCGACCTGGTCGGTGATGCCTATGCCGACGGCGCCGGGACGTCGGCCGATCCGACCCGGGCCACGCACTGGTGGCAGGTCGCCGCGCAAGCGGGCAACGTGGACGCCCGACGGCGCCTGGGCGGAACGGCTCCGGGCACCGTGCAGGAGGTCGAGCACGTCCTGACCGGCGAGACGATCCGCGATCAATCGGGCGCGGCGCTGCAGGTTCGCGCCGGGCAGCACGATCCGGTGGCCGAGTTCCAGCTGGCGGAGCGCTACCGTGACGGCGCCTGGGCGGTCAACCGCGACCCCGCACGGGCGCAGAGCTGGCTGCGCCGTGCCGCGACGGACGGCAATCCGATCGCGCGTCGCATGCTGGCCGCGGGTGAATCATGAACCTGACCCGACGGCGCGACCAGCGCGCCACGACATCCGGCGCCGCACGAATCCTCCATCCATCGACCTGAACTGAACGAGCATCCCTACCGTGACCGAGCTGTACATCAACCTGTTTGCCTTCGCCGCCAGCATCACCCTGGTGCTGGCCTACCATCTCTACCTGCATCGGCGCCTGCGCACCGATCCCACCTACACGATCCAGGCGGTGAACACCGGTGCGCGCGCGGCGTGGGTGCGCCGGGTCATGGACGCCGACGGCGAGCGCGACGTGCTCGCGGTGCAGACGCTGCGCAACTCGACCATGGCGGCGACATTCCTGGCGTCGACTGCGATCCTGCTGATCATGGGGGTGCTGAACCTGATGCCGAAGGTGACGGACGCATCGTTGCTGCACTCGCTGCAGGAGCGCGCCGCCGACGGGGACATGGCGATCTTCAAGCTGCTGCCGTTGCTGGTCGACTTCTTCTGGGCCTTTTTCTGCTTCTCGCTCGCCGTCCGCCTGTATAACCATGTCGGCTATCTGATCAACGCGGGCGGTGACCCACGCCTGTCGCCGACGCCTGCCTTTGTCGCCCGCCTGTTGAACCGCGGCGGACGGTACTACAGCCTGGGCATGCGCGCGTACTACCTGTCGGTGCCACTCGTGTTCTGGCTGTTCGGTCCCTGGTACCTGGTGATCAGCGCGTGCGGCGTAGTCGCGGTGCTGTTCCATGTCGATCGCGCACCCGCCCTGGCGGTCGCACGTGAGGGTGAGTGTCGGCCGGCGTCGGCCGAGCCGGAATCACGTGCTGCGGACACGCAACAGGTCGACGTCGAACCGGCACGGCCGAACCTGGCCTGGGCGGCGCGGTCCAGCTGAAGCGCGTTTCGAGGATGCGGGCAGTACGACGCCCGCGCCGCCACACCGACTCGGACTTCCGGTCTATCCTCAAACGGGCGCCGGTGCGTCCGGACGCCAGCGGATCACCGCGAGGAAGGCCATCATGCAACGAGTCGGGATCTCCGTCTGTCTCACGCTGGGTTTCGCGTTTCATGTGCACGCATCGCCAGCGGTCGTTCAGAACGCGCTCGGGATGGGCTTCAGTGAGCTGCCGGCCGCGACGTTCACGATGGGTACTGTCGATCTCGATGTGGCGCGTGCCGAGTACCCGGATCCGGGCAAGGCGGACATCGGCGATGAGACACCGGCGCATGCGGTGCGCCTGTCCCACGCCACGCTGATGGCCGTCACCGAGGTCACGCAGGAGCAGTGGTTGCGGGTGATGCACAACAAGCCCGGTCCGGCCGAATACTGGCGGCGCGACGACTGGGCCCGGCTGCCGGTGGTCGGGGTAGACTGGTTCATGGCGCAGCGCTTCACCGAGGAACTCGGCAAGCTCGACGACACGTTCGATTACCGTCTGCCGACCGAGGCCGAGTGGGAGTACGCCGCGCGCGGCGGCACGGATACGCTGCGCCCGGTCGATGTCGAAGATCTGCAGCACTACGCGTGGTACATCGACAACTCCGGCGACGCGCCGCACCCGGTCGCATCGCGCGAACCGAATGCGTTCGGCCTGTACGACATGCTCGGCAATGCCTGGGAGTGGGTCGCCGACCGATACGCGCGTGACACCTACCGACTCGACGCCGATGGTCCGTCGCCGGCGCTCGATCCGCGTGGACCCGGCAGTGGCGAAAGCCGCGTGCGACGCGGCGGTTCGTACCACTGCCCGCAGCGACTGGTGCGGCCCGGCTACCGCACTGCCGACACGCCGGACAAGGCGTACTCGGTGCTGGGCTTCCGCGTTGTCGCGGTGCCGCGGCGTTAGGCAGGACGGCAATCCGTAATTCTTCAGTCGACCAGGAAAGCCTGCAGCGGCGCCAGCTGCAGGCTCGCGTGGAACAGCGGACGGTCGTCGCCGACGATCCCCAGGCAGCGATAGTGCTGCTGCTCGACGCAGATCTTGCCCAGCCCCTTGCTCGGCGGGATGGGTTCCGGTGGTGCGACCAGGATGTGCAGGCGGTCGTTGCTGCGCAGCCGATGCTGCTCGGCCATGTCGACCGATATTTTGTGGCTGGTGTACACCATCGGCTCGGCCTCGAAATCGTGCCCGCGCGACCAGCCGTGTTCGAGCAGCGCACACGAGATCAGCGACGCGGAAAACAAGGGCGCGAAGAACACGCGCTCGGCCAGCTCGTCGATGTAGTCGTGCTGTCGGCACAGCGCGCCCAGTGCGAAATTCTTCGCATTGCTGGTGTTCATGAACTTGCGCTTCAGAAACAGGTCCGTGCCGGGCATGATCGAGCGATCCGGCAGCGACGAAAGGCCTGTTGGCACAACGAACGCATCACCCGCGGCGAACCGGGCGCCGACCGTGTCGCTCTGTGTACCGATCAGCGCCGGCTCACCAGCGGCGTTCCTGACCACGGCACGGTTCGACAGTCCACCGCCCTGGGCCGTTTTGTCGACCGTCTTGCGCACGCCGACGCTGAAGCCTTCGTTCGCGCGCAGCGCGCCGGCAAAGCTGAACTCGAAGTTGCGGTGGGTGAGTGCGTTCGAATCCGTCACACCTTCGGTTTGCCGGTGGCGCATGACGCGATCGCTGACCAGGAACTCGATCTGAAAACCCAGCGCGATAGGGGCGCCGAACGGATTGCCGCCGATGTTGCGCCAGCGCAGGGGATCGTGAAACGGATTGAAGTCGTCCGTCGAATTGCGTGCGATGTCGATGTGGATCTGGTCGAACGCCAGGTGCCCCTGCGTCATCTCGATAACCTGCGCGATTGCCCGT
Organism: Gammaproteobacteria bacterium; assembly: GCA_020445255.1. Lineage (GTDB taxonomy): Bacteria > Pseudomonadota > Gammaproteobacteria > Chromatiales > Chromatiaceae > Thiosocius. The sequence goes on along the minus strand of JAGRGY010000031.1, from coordinate 84,690 downwards.
TCGCTGCTGTTAGCGGCACCACCAGGCAAGGTATTTAATTCGCGTGCGGGGCATGGAGCGGCCTGCAGCAGCGCTGCAGCAGTACGCCCCAGTCGTCTCGACGCTCAGCTGTTGGCGAGCGCGATGGCTCGCTGAACGTAGCCTTCGTAGTCGTGCTGCAGCCGATTGACGAAATCAAACAACGCGGTTCTGTCGCCCGGGTCGGCGACGTGTTGAGAGAGCCGGAAAGGCGTGAACACAATTGCGGCAGTGGTTGTCCGGGTCAGTCGCTTGTCGAAGTTGGCCACCGCGACCGGTACGATCCACGGCTCCGGATCGACGGCCGCAGCCAGACGGAAGGCGCCGGCGCGGAATGGGCCGGGCGAGTTCTCGGTGCTGCTGCAGCGCCCCTCCGGAGCGATGACCAGGTTGCGGCCGGCGCGCAGGTGCGCGGCCGCACGCTCGACGAATTGGTGATTGCGTCTCTCGCGGGTCAGCGCCTGGTCCTGGTCCTCCTCGTCGACGTCGCCCGGATACACGTACAGATAATCGAGGCGATCGAAGTACTGCTGGTAACCGAACCACCCCGTCTCGGGTTTGCGCACGACCCGGACGGGGGCCTCACCATAGCGCCGGTAAAGGATCATGCTGGACACGAAGTGACTGTCGAGCGTGAGCCGGAATTCATTCGGCAGCATCGTGTCCATATGGTTTTCCAGATGGTTCATGATGACGATGTTGCCCGGTGTATCGGGCAGCAGTTCCTCACCCGCGGTGCGCCATGACAGCGGCTCGAACAGCTCGATGAACACCTGCATGCTTTGCCTGCGGACCTGTGCCGGCGACAGGTCCGCGGGCGCGTTGGCGACCGTTTCGTAGGCCTTCTGCAATCCCTGGTAGAACTGCAACTCACGATGCACGTCCTGCAGCAGCTCCAGCGACAATTCCGCCAGGTTGCGCTCGGTCGCGTTGCCATGGGCGCGCGTGAGTTCGAGTGCATGAAACGCGTCGGCAAGGGTCAGGCGATTCTCCAGCAGGTGCGGAATCTTGTGCAGCGCCGACGAGACCGGCAGCGATTCGGCCGCCTGATCGAGGATCGCGCGCATCGCCTGGACCTGTTCGCCGTATCTCCTTGCCACCATGCGGATGCGCGTAAAGCGCAGCCGGGAGCTGATCGCGCGCAGCACCCGGCGCAGGATCTGCACGCCCAGTTCCGGCTTCTGTTCGCACAGGTGTTCCAGCGTGTTGCTCGGCATTGCCACGACGTGGGCGACGTCGATCGCGAATGCGGACGTGCGATAGCGACGCGGGTCGACCAATGCCGACCAGCCGATCGGGTCGCCGACGGCCTCGACGGCGCGCAGGAACACGCAGCGTTCGCCACTGCCCGTGCAATACGAGATGCCGACCCGTCCGTCGACCAGCAGGTACAGGTGCTCGGCGATGCCGTGCTGTCTGAACAACTCGGAATCCGGGGCCAGGGTCTCGACCACGGCCTGATGGGCGAGCCAGTCGAGGACGCGCGGTTCGAGGCCTTCGAACATCGGCGAGTGATTGAGGAAGTCGACCATGACCTGCGAGGACTGCAGGCTGTCCGCGGTCCATGAAACGTCGGTCTGCACGATCGGATCCGGCAGACTCGGCGGCACCACCGTGCCGGTTGCAGCAGCGTCGATGAGGCGTTCGCGTTCAGACTCGAGCCGGCGGGCCAGGGCCTCGTTCACATGTCGCAGCAGCACCAGTCCGCTGGCCGGATCGTTGTCGATCAGGTCGTCGATGACATGGTGCGGTATGCGGAGCAGTCTGCAGGGGCCCTCGCAGCGCACGGTCGATGTGTAACGGTACGGCGCCCGGAACACCGACCAGCCGATCACGAGCCCAGGCTCGCGACCGACGCCGACTAGGAGCTTGCCGCGTCCCTCGACCTCGATCAGGAACTGCACATTGCCCGACAGCAGCAGAAACAGGGCGATCGCCCGGTCATGTTGTCGGGCGACCGAGGCGTTGTTGTCGAGTTCGACGATCGTCGCAGCAGCGGCCAGGTTGTCGAGCACCGGGGTCCGCAGACCTTCGAAGAAAGCGATACCGCGCAATGTGTCCGCTGACACCATGCCTGATTCTCCCGGATCAGGGTGTGGAACCGTCCAGCTCACTACCCAGTCTAGCCCGCATCGCCGTCTGGAACGCTGCCAAGGGTGGTTTGAGGGTTCCGCGTGTCGTCGAAAAGCGCGCGGCTGTACACTGCGGCATGCGACGTCAATTCAAACCGGTGCCGACCCGTCCGGACGACTTCGACGAGTTCTGGAGCAGCACGCGTCAGCAGCTGCATGCGATCGATCCCGTCATCGAACGGCGTGCGGTCGAGACCGCCGAAGACCCGGCCATCGATCTCGACATCGTGTCGTTCGTCTCGCTCGGTCAGGTGCGCGTGGCCGGGTATCTGCTGACATGGCGCGACCACGAACCACGGCCTCTGGTGATAACCAGCCACGGCTACGGCATGCAATGCCGGCCGCGCTGGGACTGGGCGCGTAGGGGGGTCAACGTGCTGGCCGTGGACATCCGCGGGTTCGGGATCTCGCGTGCCGCCCTCCCTGACCCGTCGCGCTGGGGTTACGTGCTCACCGGCATCGAATCTCCAGAGACGTCGGTGATCCGGCTTGCGGTGTGCGACTACATGCAGGCGGCGCGGGTCGCACGCACGCTGCTCGCGGATCGGGTGCAGACCTGCGTGTTCGAGGGCGTCAGCTTTGCCGGTGGGCTGGCCCTGATGGCACAGGCGGTCTCCGGTGACTCGGATCTGCTCGCGGTGGGCGTGCCGACGTTCGGCTGGGCCGAGGGGCGCAACCTGTTCGTCAAGTCGGGGTCGGGCGCGGAAATCAGTCGGTATCTCGCGCGGCGACCGGATGACGCCGAGGACACGATGGTGGTGCTGCGCTATTTCGATGCCGTGAACTTCGCGGACCGTGTTTCGTGTCCGACGATCCTGGCACTTGGACTCGAAGACGACGTGGTGCCCGCCAAAACGGTGTACGGCATCGCCAACCATCTGGCGGTGCCTTACGAACTGCTGGAGTTTCCGGTCAGCCACAGCGATGGCCCCGAGGAGGCGCAGTGGTCGCTGTTCGAGAACTGCTGGCTGAATTTCCTGCAACGCGGCCTGCCCGGCGATTTCGGCGCGCACTGCCGGACCAGCTGACCCGGTGGGCGTCGCGTAACCAATAGATATCTATCGATAGTCAAACTTGGAACTATCGATTGGAAACCGGGGGCGGCGCCTGCAAGACTGCGGGCGTCGAAGCATTCCCCCAGATCGATTTCCGTGGACTCACTGCTGCACCGAGTGCTGCCCTTCCTGCGTTGGTTCCCGATGTCGCGCGCGAGCCTCCGCGCCGACCTGATGGCGGGCATCACCGTGGCGCTGGTGCTTGTGCCGCAGAGTATGGCCTATGCACAGCTCGCCGGACTGCCGGTGTTCTACGGGCTATACGCCTCGTTCGTACCCGTCATCATCGCCTCGCTGTGGGGCTCGTCGAGCCAGTTGCATACCGGACCCGTCGCGATGCTGTCGCTGATGTCGGCGGCCGCGGTGATCCCATTCGCGGCCCCTGGATCGGACCGGTTCATCGAAATCTCGGTGATGCTGGCCCTGATGGTGGGGGTCATGCGTCTCGCGCTGGGCGCGTTGAGTCTCGGCGCGATCGTCAACCTGCTGTCGAGCCCGGTGATCGTCGGTTTCACGAACGCCGCGGCGCTGATCATCGGGCTGTCGCAGCTCAGCAAGGTCATCGGCGTTCCGTTTCCGCGTTCGGACTCGTACCTCGCCGACCTGTGGCGGGTCGTATTGCAGATTCCACAGGCGCATCTGTTGACGCTCGCTTTCGCGGTCGGTGCATGGGTGCTGATGGCCGGTCTGCGGCGTTACCGGCCCACGCTGCCCGGGGTGCTGATCGCCGTTGTCGCGGCGACGGCGATCAGTGCCGCCGTCGGGTTCGATCAGAAGAAGACGGTGCGCATCGACCAGATCGCCGATGCCCAGATCGCCGAGAACCTGAGTGAGCTGCAGTACGCCCAGCAGCGCCTCGCCGAGATCACGACCGAGACCGCCGACATCAAGCAGCGCGCCGGATCACTGGGCGCCGGCGGGATCGATGCCGTGACGCGCGCCGCATCGATCCGCGCGGCATTGCCGGCACTGGAATACGAATACGCGATCCACAAACAGGCGATCACCCGCCTGCAGATCGCACTGCATGCGGTCCGCTTGTACGGTGTCACCGGTCCGGACGGCGAGCGGCGGTTCTACACCCGGCAGACGCTTCCCGCCGATGCGTCGGCCGATGAGATGCGCTGGCATATCGCCCGGGTTGCCGATGGCAAGGCCATGTTATCGGCCGGCGGCGACGTCGTCGGCGACATCCCGCCGGGGCTGCCGCAGCTCAAGGTGCCGCAGGTGGACTGGGATCTGGTTCTGGCCCTGCTGCCGGCCGCGCTGGTCATGGCGCTGATCGGGTTCATGGAGGCGACCTCGATCTCCAAGGCGATCGCGACCACGACCGGCGAGCGTGTCGACACCAATCGCGAACTGATCGGCCAGGGTCTGGCCAACATCGCCGGCAGCTTCTTCAGCTCGTACGCGGTCAGCGGTTCGTTCTCGCGCTCGGCGGTCGCCGCGCGCTCGGGGGCGAAGACCGGCCTGTTCGCCATCGTGAGCGCTCTGACGGTCGTGCTCGTGCTGCTGTTCTTCACGCGCTATCTCTATCACCTGCCGCAGGCCGTGCTCGCCGTCATCGTGATGATGGCGGTGTTCAGCCTGATCCGCATCAAACCGCTGGTGCAGGCGTGGAAGATCGACCGATTCGGTGCCGTGATCGGCGGCGTGACCTTCTTCGCCACGCTGCTGATGGCGCCGGCGATCGCCAACGGCATCCTGCTCGGCATCGGCCTGACGGTGTTGCACTACCTGGTCAAGACGATGAAGCCGCGCGCCGACATCGTCTCGCGCAAGCCCGACGGCACGTTGGGTGGCATCCAGGCGAACCGCATCGAACCCCTCAGTGAACACGTTGTGCCGGTCCGTTTCGATGGCTCGCTGACGTTCATCAACGTCGCCTATTTCGAAGACATCATCCTCGAGGCGACGGCGGATTTTCCGAACGCGCAGGTGATCCTGGTGATCGGCAGCGGGATCAACGAGATCGACGCCTCGGGCGAGGAAAAGATCCGCGAGGTGGCCAAGCGCCTGCGCAGGGTCGGCGTGCAACTGGTCTTCAGTGGTCTCAAGCACCAGGTGCGCAGCGTGCTCGAACGCGCCGGTATCGTGGAGATGCTGGGCCGCAATGCCTTCTTCTCCGACAAGGAGACGGCGTTGCGCACGCTGCTCGCCGCGGGTGCGGACAAAGTCGACACGGAGCGACTGCCGGGTCAGGTGACGGTGGACGCGACCGGCTGACCTGCCGGGCCGGAGACAACGCCACTATCGGCCGTCTTCAGCCGAGCCGCATCAACAAGTCCTTCGCCTCGACCGTGGCGCCGGCCTCCACCTCGATGCTCTTGACGATGCCCGCCATCGGCGCGTTGACCGCCGTAAACATCTTCATCGCCTCAAGCGTGAACAGCGGGTCGCCCTTGGCGACCTTGTGGCCGACGCCGACCGCGACGTCGGAGACCTTGCCCGGGATCGGTGCGCCGATCTCGCGCGGATCGTCCGGGTCGGCCTTCGGTCGCGTGACCACGTCGACGACCAGGCTGTGGTCCTGGATCTCGACGTGGCGGGCGTCGCCGTTCAGCTCGAAGATCACCGACCGTTTGCCGTGCTTGTCCGGTGCGCCGATGTGCAGCAGCTTGATGAACAGCGTCTTGCCGGGTTCGATCTCGGCCGCGATCTCCTCTTCGCACTGCAGGCCGTAGAAGAATGCGGAGGTTGGCAGCACGGATAGGTCGCCATACTGCTGGCGCACCTTGTCGAAGTCCTGGAACACCTGGGGATACATCAGGAAGCTGAGCAATTCCTCGTCGCTGGGATCTCGGCCGAGCAACTCGACCAGCTTGAACTTGAGCAGCTGGAAGTCGACCGGTTCCGCGTGCAGGCCGGGGCGGTCCTCGATCGGTTCCCGGTCGCCGAGCACGATCTTCTGCAGCGCCCTGGGCCAGCCGTCCTTGGGTTGGCCGAGACCGCCGGCGAGCATGTCGATGACCGATTCCGGGAATGGCACCGACCCGGGCGCCAGGTTCAACACGTCCTGCGCCTGGATGCCGCGGGTGACGAGGAAGATCGCCATGTCGCCGACCACCTTCGAACTGGGCGTGACCTTGACGATATCGCCGAACAGCTGGTTGACCGCTGCATAAGTCCGTGCGACCTCTGGCCAGCGCGGCCCCAGGCCCATCGCGCTGGCCTGTTCCTTCAGGTTGGTGAACTGGCCGCCGGGCAGTTCGTGCAGGTAGACCTCGGCGGTGCCGTGCGGCGCACTGGTGTCGAACGGTTTGTAGAAGGTGCGCACGTGCTCCCAGTAGTGCGACATCTCGTCGAGCACGACGCGGTCGATCTGCGGATCGCGCGCGGTGTTCTCCAGGGCCGCGATCATCGAGTTCAGGTTCGGTTGCGATGTCGAGCCCGACAGCCCGGCGATCGCGCCGTCGACGACGTCGACCCCGGCGTCGACCGCGCGCAGCACCGATGCCGCGTTGATACCCGACGTGTCATGGGTGTGATAGTGGATCGGGATGCCGATCTCCGACTTGAGCGTGCGGAACAGCAGGTCGGCGGCGTACGGGCGCAGCAGACCGGCCATGTCCTTGATCGCAAGGAAATGCGCGCCGCGTGCCTCGAGCACCTTCGCCATGTCGACGTAGTACTTCAGGTCGTACTTGTGCCGCTTCGGATCGAGGATGTTGCCGGTGTAGCAGATCGCCGCCTCGCACACCGCGCGGCCGTCGTGCAGCACGGCCTCCATCGCCGGGAACAGGTTGTCGACGTAATTCAGGCTGTCGAAGATGCGGAAGATGTCCATGCCGTTCTCGACCGCACGCCGCACGAAGGTGTCGACGACATTGTCCGGGTAGTTCGAGTAGCCGACTGCGTTGGCGCCGCGCAGCAGCATCTGGAAGCAGATATTGGGGATGCGTTCACGCAGCCGGGCCAGACGCTCCCACGGATCCTCGCTGAGGAAGCGCATCGCGGTGTCGAAGGTCGCGCCGCCCCACATCTCCAACGAGAACAGCCCAGACGCCTTGTGCGCGATCGCATCGGCGATGCGCAGCATGTCATCGGTGCGCATTCGCGTGGCCAGCAGCGACTGGTGCGCATCGCGCAGCGTGGTGTCGGTGAACAGCGCACGTTCCTGCGCCAGTGCCCACTCGGCAAAGCCCTTCGGACCGAGTTGTTGCAGGCGCTGGCGCGTGCCGTCCGGTATCGCCGCGAGGTGGTCGTAGTGTGGGACCGGCGCGGCGGCGAACGCGGCCTCGGGTTTCCAGCCCTTGGTATGCGGGTTGCCGTTGACGATCACGTCGCCGAGGTAATTGAGCAGCTTGCTGGCACGGTCGCGCCGCACCTTGAAATCGAACAGCGAGGGTGTCATGTCGATCAGGCGCGTGGTCGCCCTGCCGCTGCGGAAGGTCTCGTCCCGGATCACGTTCTCGAGGAACGGGATGTTGGTCTTGACGCCGCGTATGCGGAATTCGTGCAACGCGCGCTGCATGCGTTCCAGCGCGTTCTCCCATTCGAGCGAACGCACCGTGACCTTGACCAGCAGTGAGTCGTAATAGGGTGACACCACGGCGCCGTTGGTCGCGACCGCGGCGTCGAGGCGGATGCCGAAGCCGGCCGGCGAGCGGTAGGTGAGGATGCGGCCGATGTCCGGCGCGAAACCATTCTCCGGGTCCTCGGTGGTGATACGGCACTGCACCGCGTAGCCGACGCAGGGGATGTCCTGCTGCTGCGGGATCCGTATGTCGGGACCGTGCAGTTCACGCCCCGAAGCGACCAGGATCTGCGAGCGCACCAGGTCGATGTTGGTGACCTCTTCGCTGACCGTGTGTTCGACCTGGATGCGCGGGTTCATCTCGATGAAGAACCATTCGCCGCTTTCGGCGTCGACCAGGAATTCCACGGTGCCAGCGTTGTCGTAGCCGATCTCGCGCGCCAGGCGCACCGCGGCGTCGCACAACGCGGTCTTCGTTTCGGCCGCCAGATCGACCGCCGGGGCGATCTCGATCACCTTCTGATGGCGTCGCTGCACCGAGCAGTCGCGCTCGTGCAGGTGCACGACGTTGCCATGCTTGTCACCGAGGATCTGCACCTCGATGTGCTTGGCGCGCTGGATGAAGCGCTCCAGAAACACCGCGCCGTTGCCGAACGCGTTGTGGGCCTCGGTGCGGGCCTCGTCGAGCAGCCGGCCGAGTTCGTCCGGTTCGCGCACCACGCGCATGCCGCGCCCGCCACCACCGTGCGCGGCCTTGATGATCAGCGGAAAGCCGATCCCGCCGGCGATGGCCATCGCCGCTTCGCGATCCTCGACCGGCTCCTCGGTGCCGGGCAGGGTCGGGACGTTCGCGCGCTGCGCCAGCTCGCGCGCGGCCGTCTTGTCGCCCATCTGCGCCAGCAGCTCCGCGCGAGGGCCGATGAAGGCGATGCCCCTGTCGGCGCAGGCCTGGGCGAAGTGCGGGTTCTCCGAGAGGAAGCCGTAGCCGGGATGGATCGCGTCGACGCCCTTGGTGACCGCGATTTCCAGGATGCCGTCGATGTCCAGATACGCGCCGACCGGGCCCTTGTCCGCGTTGAGCTGATAGGCCTCGTCGGCCTTGAAGCGATGCATCGACAGCCGGTCCTCGTGCGCGAACACGGCCACGGTCCTTATGCCCAGCTCGTTCGACGCGCGGAAGATCCGGATTGCGATCTCGCTCCGGTTGGCGACCAGCAGTTTCTTGAACGGTCGGATCGACATGGTGCTCCCCTGGGATATGTTGCGCTGCAGCACGAGGCGCAATATAGCAAGCCTTGGCCGGTTGTGGGCAAGGTCGATGAAACCCGCGTCTGGCCCCGTCGGCCTTCGGCTCGCGCCCCCGGAGATGCCATGTGTCCGCGGTACACGGGTCACCAACCGAGGATGGCAGCGGCGGCCCAGCATTGTATCGCGAGCGGACGGTGTGCCTAAGGCACGGTTACCTGTCGGGCCACCGTGGCGCGCGTCACAGGCCGTACCGCGGGCATCGGCGGCCGTCTGCTACCATCGCCCGATGCTGCACCGGCTCGCCCTCAAATACCGCGTGTTCCTCTGGGTGTCGCTGGCTGTCGCCCTGCCGATGGCGCTGCTGATCGCTTCCGCGGTCAAGTACGGCGAGGGAATCTACGCCAAAGAGGTCGATGTCGACATGTATGTGGCGCTCGACCGGACCGTTGCCGCGATCGACCGTCGTCTGTTCATCGAACATGATCTGATCCGCGCCCTGTCGCAGGTGCCGGCGGTGAGGGCCCTGCTGCCATCACTCGGCGCGATGTACGAGGGTGACCCGCTCGACGAGATCGAGTTCGCCGAAAAGCTGGATCTCGCAGCCCGCTTCTTCGAAACCTTCCAAGGCGTGCGGCGCAGCCTCGGCACGGTACGAATCCTGAACCGCGCCGGGGACACCCTGGTGAAGGTGCGTGACGGCCAGCCGGTACCGCCGGTGTTCGAGCACCTCGGCGACGTCGCGATCATCGAAAACGGTTCCGAGATTCCCAGTTTCCGCGAAGAGGTCGCCGGACTGCGGGTGTTCGATGTCGGATCGCTCACGTCGCCGCCCGGCTTCGAGGCGGCGGATCCGGCGCTGAACACGGCGCTCCCGCTGTTGTACAACAACGGCGTCGTGGGCTACGTGTTGATCGGGCCGCCGCTGGAGCCGCTGAACCGCACACTCGACATCAGCGCGCGGCCGCGCGGGGCCAAGCTGCTGGTCGCCGAGATCAATCCCGACAACCCGGATCGCAACGGCATGCTGCTGTATGCCGACATGCCGCATACCTCGTTCACGACGCCTGGCGATCGCCCGGTGGTTGCGGACGTCGAGCCGCGCCTGCTCGAGGAGGGTGGGTCGAACATCGGCCAGAAGTTCGAGGACGACCAGGGAGCGGTCTGGTATTTCCGCCAATACTCGCCGTATCCGGACCGCCTGGTCGCATGGCTGTTCGCCTACCGCCTGGAACCGTCGGCGTCGCTGACGCCGTTCTGGTTCGCGGACTACGTGGTCTGGGCCGCCGGCATCCTGGCACTGGGCGTTGGCCTGCTGATCGCGACATTCGCCGCCTACCAGGTGACGCGGCCGGTCTCCGATCTTGCTCAGCGTCTGACCCGCTTTGCCGAAGGTGAACGCGAGGACAGGATCGCACCGAGTGGCGCGCCCGAGCTGCGCGAGGCGCACCAGGCATTCAACTACATGGCGGATACGTTCGAGGAGCTCGAACGCGAACGCGCCCAGACCCAGCGCGCGATGTTGCAGAACGCCAAGCTCACATCGATCGGTCAACTCGCCGCCGGCATCGCCCACGAACTGCGCAATCCACTGGCCAACATCTATTCGCTGACCAAGCTCGCGCAACGTGCCGTGCCCGAAGGCGAGGAGCAGCTGACCGACGATCTGAACAACATCCGTGGTGAGGCAGAGCGCGCATCCGACATCATTCAGGGCCTGCTCGATTTTTCTCGCCAGGGGCCGACCCGGCAGAGCGAATTCAGTCTTGCCGACTGGCTGCAGGAGTGCGTGCAACTGGTCATGCGGATGGCCGAACAGCGTGAGATCTCGCTCGAGCTCGCCGAGGTCGCCGACATCCGTCTGCACGGCGACCAGGGACTGCTGCAGCAGGCGGTGGTCAACGTGTTGATCAATGCGCTGCAGGCGTCCCCGCCGCGCAGCGTGGTCCGTGTATCCACGGAGATGGGCGCCGTGTTCGTGCAGATTGCCATCCAGGACAAGGGCGCCGGGATCCCGGCGGGGATCCTCGATCGTCTGTTCGATCCGTTCTTCACGACCAAGCCGGAGGGCGAGGGCACCGGCCTGGGGCTGTCGATCGCATTGGGTATCGTCGAGAAACACCAGGGCCGGCTCGTGCTCGAAAACGGGCCCGACGGCGGCACCGTGGCACGCATCCTGCTACCGTTGCAGCCGACGCATGAAGGCGCATCCGCAGCCCCCTGAGAGCAATGACCCGAGAAGAAACCAGTCACAACCTGATGTTCGTCGACGATGACCCGAAGGCGGGCGAACTGCTGCGGCGCTTCTGCGCCGGCACGCCGTATCGCTGCGAGACGTTTCGCGATCCGATCGAGGCACTCGCACATTTCACGCAGTCCGGCGCCGACGTCGTGGTCACTGACCTGCGTATGCCCGGTATGGACGGCCTCGAGCTGCTGGCGCGAATCCGCGAACTCGACACCGAGGTGCCGGTCGTCATCGTGACCGCGTACTCCGGGCTCGAACACGCGATCGAGGCCCTGCGTCACGGGGCATCCGACTTCCTGAAGAAACCGTTCGACATGGAAGAACTGATGCTGGTCGTGGACAAGACGTTGGAGCGCAGCCGTCTGCACCGCGAAAACCGCATCCTCAGGCGCGCGCTGCAGGCTGAGCGGAAACAGCTCAGCCTGGTGGGGAATTCGCCGGCCTTGACGCATACCTACAGTCTGATCGAACGCGTGGCCGGCGTGCGTTGCAACGTCATCATCAGCGGCGAGTCCGGCACCGGCAAGGAACTCGCGGCGCGTGCCATCCATAACCTCGGCGGCAACCCGGACGCCCCGTTCGTCGTCGTCGACTGCGGCGCGCTCAGCGACACGCTGCTCGAATCCGAATTGTTCGGTCACGAGAAAGGTGCGTTCACAGGTGCATCGGCGATGAAGCGCGGTCTGTTCGAGGTGGCGCGCGGCGGCACGGTGTTTCTCGACGAAATCGGCAACATCTCCGAGGCGATGCAGATAAAGCTGCTGCGCGTGATCCAGGAGCGCCAGACCACGCGCGTCGGTGGCGTGCGTCCGATCGACATCGATGTGCGTTGCCTGGTCGCGACCAATGCGGACCTCGAAGAGATGGTGCGCGAAGGCCAGTTCCGGGCCGACCTCTTTCATCGCCTCAATGTCGTCACGATAACGATGCCGCCGTTGCGCGATCGGCGCGAGGACATCCCCGAACTGCTGCAGTACTTCGTCGACATGTTCGCCCAGCAGTACCGGCGCGATGTGAAGGGTTTCGATGCCGCGTCGCTGCGTCAGCTGGAAAACTATGCCTGGCCCGGCAACGTGCGCGAACTGAAGAACCTGGTCGAGCGTCACGTGGTGCTGGCCGACCAACCGGTCATGCAACTGGAAGGTCTGCCAGAGCGGAGTGCGCCGGCGCTGCAGGTGTCGTCTGACGGTGAATTGCGCAGCCTCGCCGAAATGGAATGGGACTACATCCAGCACGTGCTGGCGCAGTGCGAAGGCAACAGGACCAAGGCAGCGGGCATATTGGGAATCGACAAATCGACGCTCTGGCGCAAGCTGCAGAGTCACACTTCCTGAACCGGCCGGCGTTCCGGCGCTTGTCCGTAGTCACGCCCGGCCGAGCCCGGGTGGTGCGCGGTGGGGCGCCTCCGTCGGTCGGCAACGGGCCGTGCCGCATTCATCGGTGGTATCTCTGTTCGGCTTGTCCGTAACCGCCATCCAGCGCGCTGCCGGCTCGCAACCATCGCATTATGCAATCTCACTGATTTCGGAATGCCACGCCTGCAGTGGATTCGACGTTTCGCATGTACCGCATGGCCCCGTTTTGCAGTCGTTTTCGATCTGGCACATCGGTTGCATCGTCGCTGCGGTCGAGTCTTGGCCGGCCGTAGCCGGCAGGGCTTCGCGTCAATCGAGGAGAGAGGAGAGATCGAGATGCGCCAGAACAACAAACGGCCGGCGGCGTGCCTGTTTCCGGCATTGCTCGTGGGTGTATTCCACGTCGCCGCGGCGAACGCCGACGATGCGACCGTCGCGCTTGGCAAGCAGGTTGCGTTCGACAGCGGCAAGGGCAACTGCCTCGCCTGTCACATGATTCCCGGCGGCGAGAGCCCCGGCAATATCGGCCCACCGCTGCTGGCGATGAGTGCGCGTTTTCCCGAACGCGCGGTGCTGCGCGCACAGGTCTCGGATGCGACGGTACGCAACCCCGATTCCATCATGCTGCCGTTCGGCAAGCACCACGTGCTGAGTGAGCAGGAACTCGATGCTGTTGTCGACTTCCTCTACACCCTGTGAACCGCCGTTACGCCGACAAGTCCGAGGACCAGATAACATGAGTATTCGTATACACAAGGTCGCCGGGTCGATCACCGCATTCGCCCTGCTCGTCAGTACAACGATCTGTCTGGGTGCCCCGTCACCCGACACGGATCTGGCGAAATTCCAACGCTACTTCAGTGAGCGCTTTCCTGCCGTGCCATTCGACGATTTCGCCAACGGCTCGTACGCACTGGATCCGGTATTGAGGGAAAACTGGGAGGCCATCGAAGAGTTCCCGCCCTACGAGACGGCGATTGAGGAAGGGCGGGAGATGTGGGAGACGCCGTTCAGGAACGGCAAGAGCTACGCCGACTGCTTCGGTGGCGAACATGCCATCGCCAACCGGTATCCGCACTGGGACGCCGATCGCAGGATGGTCGTGACGCTGCCGATGGCGCTCAACGAATGCCGCACCGCCAACGGGGAGGAGCCGCTGCCGTACAAGAAGGGCAAACTGATGTCGGTACTCGCGTTCGTCACCTTCGAATCTCGCGGTCAGAAGACTGCGGTCGATGTGCCGGCCGAAGACGACGACGCACTGGCCGCCTATGAAAAGGGAAAGGCGTTTTTCTATACCCGGCGCGGTCAGCTAAACCTGTCGTGTGCACACTGCCACGTCGCCTATCCCGGCCAGTTGCTGCGCTCCGAGACCCTGAGCCCCGCCCTCGGACACACGACCCACTGGCCTGTGTATCGCTCCAAGTGGGGAGAGATGGGCAGCCTGCATCGCCGTTTCGCCGGATGCAATGAACAGGTTCGCGCCAAGGCGTTCGACGCGCAGGGTGAGGAATACCGCGATCTCGAGTATTTCCTTACCTATATGAACAACGGCCTGCCGCTCAATGGCCCTGCGTCGCGCAAGTGACGGTATGCGACGACCGGTCAGCTGCATTGAGCCGGTCGGCACAACACTTCTAATCGGAGAGTCATTGTGAAGATCACGACTTTGTTCCTGCTCGGTGTTTGCTGTCTCGCCACGCTGCCCGTGGCGTCTGCGACCCAGGATGATTTTCAACAGAAGCTGGGCGCGGCCGAAAAGGCGCGCGAACGAGCGGCATCGGTTGGCGGCGTCTGGCGCGATGTCGACAAGCTGCTCAAGGACGCCAGGGCCGCCGCCGCTGGCGGTGACTTCGACAAAGCCACGGCACTTGCGTCCACGGCATTGACGCAAAGTGAGCTCGGCTATCAGCAGGCCCAGGAGCAGAAAGACGGCTATCGCGTTCCGGCCGCGTTGCAGTAGGCGGAAGGTCGGGTGACGGTCGGGTCCCGGCCCGCCAGCGGCTGTCGTCAGGCCCTCACCGCAAGCCGCGATGAAGGCGCACGCCTGCACGACGCATCATCATGTGACTGTGGGTCGCGGGGATCCACCGTGTTTCCCGCACCTCTCGGACAGGCCTGCGCGTCGCGGCGGTATCACTCGTGCGGCAGGATTCGGCTCGAATCGCAATCAGGGGGGCACCGATCTGGCCACCACCCTACAGGGACAAAGATGTGCTTCGCGGACTGACTGATCCAGCCGCGTTGCACTAGATGCCTGGCGTCCTCAACCCGGGGTGGCCTGGCGCGCAACGAGACACGCTGTGCCTTCGGCAGCTTTTCGCGGGCTGCGTCAAATCGCCCCCGGTTTGCCCCATCTGCCGGTTCCGATCAAACCCAGCAGCGCCGCGCCGAACAACCACCCTGCTGCGGGCAGCGGTACCACCGACGCAGCCTGTAACTCCGTAGTGTCGAACTCCATCGTCAGCGTGCTCCACGACAGCGCGGTCGCACCGTCCCCGTCAGCGCCGGCGCTCAGTGCCGCCATCAGGTAGAACTCATCGCCGTTATCGAGAGAAAGATCGAGTTGGCCGCTGCGGCTGACGGCACCTGTGCCGTTGGAGGCCGCATCCCAGGTCAGGGCGGTGATGAACGGATCATCCGGGAAACTGTCGACAATGATTTGTGCCACGAGGTCCGCCACCGGCACGGGATCCGCCGGGAACGTAAACGGCGTACTCGCACTCATGATCCAGACATTCACTTCGAGCCCGGTAAGGTCCGAAGAGTTCGCGGACTTGGTGACGGTTCCGTCCAGGCTCACATCCAGGCTGACATTGGTGCCGTCGGCCCCGGTAAAACGGAAGGCCTGCAGGCCAAGCGCTGCGCCGCTGACGAAGTGGTCATCCATGGTGGATTCAGCCCGCGCGCGCAACACCGGTATGCCGAGCCCGCCTGTCGGGATCTCGACGCTGGCGCCGGCACTGCCCCGTCCCTGCAGCCCGGTCATGCTACCGGCCAGCGCAGAACCAATCGTTGCCGAGGTGCTTTGACTGCCTCCGACCGAATCACCTTCTACCAGCGACAGCTCCAGGATGTTGCAGCCACCCAACAGCGATCCTGTACAGTCGGCGCTGTCGATTCGGGCGCTGGCTCCCCATTGGGCGAGGGTGACGGCGGAGAATGTCGGCATCGACGCGAGGCACAACGCGGTGCCCAAAGCACCCGCAATCAATCGGTGTGCACGCATAGGAATTTTCGTTGGTAGATCGACCGGGTTGTGCGGGCTTGACGCTCTCATGCCGATGTCTCCATGTAGCCATGTCGTACGTTGAGCCGGAGGCGCTAGGCCTGGCTGCTGCAACCCGTGCCAATCTACATCCGGCCGCCACGTATTACCAAACGCTAAAGCGATCGTGTCAGGTCCGGCGGGAGAATGGGGCGAGACACTTTTCCTTCCCCTTCCCCTTCCCCTTCCCCCGATCGGCGTGCCGTGCAGGCTTCGGCGGAAGCGGGAACGGACGAAGGGGTCGGTACTACATTCCGGCGTCTCACGCGTGCGGTACCTTGCCGGCGTGAGCGACAGGCGTTGGGGCGGGCGATGGCCAAGAGCGAGCGGCGACATCCGCTGTCGCCGCTCGAATGGGGGTGATGATCAGTTGGCCGCGACTTCGCGGTCGCTGTCGACCGGGTCGACGGTCCGTTCCTGCAGCACCAGCTTGCCATCCGACACGCTGTAGGCGCGCACCTCGTGCTCCATGCGTATCACGGGCAGCTTGACCTTGCCTTCGCCGAGCAGGTGGTCGATGAAGTGCTGCGGCGCACTGCGGTAGTTCAACCGCACATCGATATGCAGCGAATCGGTCTCCGGCATCGGGAACGAGAAGTGCGAGAGCTTGTGTCCCTTCGGCGGGATCGTCGTATCCTCGACGAAGTGGTTCATCTCCCACGGGTTGTGTGTCGGTACACCTTCGGCCGTGACGGCTACCTTGTGGAACTTCACCGCCTTCTCGTCCAGCGTGCCATGGTCGTCGAGCTGCCCGCTCGACAAGAGCACCTTGCCTGCAGCGTCCTTGACCAGAATCTCCAGCCACATCTCACGCACCTCGGTGAGCGACGTCGGCAGGTTGTGGCCGGCAGCCACGTTGCGCACGTCGACGGACAGGTCGAGCAGCCCGTTATCGAGTTTGACGACATCCAGTTTCAGTTCCGCCGCATTGCTCAGCCGCTGCTCGGCGATCGCCGAATGCCGGCGCGCGGTCTTGTTACCCGGTTCGAGGACTGCCGTGATCACGGCGTTGCCGCCGACGAACTCGTGGTTGTGGACGATTTTGCGTTCACCCTTGGCGACGGTGCCCGCCTTTCCCTTGAGCTGTTCGACGACGTCGGCGAGCTCTTCCGGGCGCTTCAGTTCGGCGGCGATCTTGACGGCGACCTCGACCGGGTTCATGTGGCAGTCCTGGCAGACGATATCGTGCTGGGCATAGACCGAGCTCTTCCACTCGTCGTAGGTACGTTCGACCGGCATGCCGTTTACCGGGTGGAAGATGTTGTGACAGTTCGCGCACAGATCGGCGCGGGTGTGCAGCTCGGAGTACTGGGTCTCGTGGTACGGGGACACCGCGTCCTTGAGCGGCCCGTACTTGGTGTTGCCGGGCGAGATGTTGAACGACGCGTTGCCGTGTTCCATCGTGTGCGTGATGAGGAAATTGGTGTCCGTCATCTGATGGCACACGTCGCAGCTCACGCCGCGTTTGGAGATCTCGTTGGACGCATCGAACGTGCCCGCCTCGACGTCGTGGGACAGCGACTGCGTCAGCGTACCGATCGGTGCGTGGCAACCACCGCAGTAGTACAGCGCCTTGCCGTCGAGTGCCAATTCCGCTTTGTGCCATTCGGCCTGGAAGACCGGGTCGATGAACGACAGGGAATGCATCGACCCCCGCCAGCCTTCGTATTGGGCAGGGTGGCATCCGGCACAGACTTCGGGACTTTCGAAGTCTTCGGCGCGCAGCGTGCGTCCGGAATCAGTACTGATGTACGACGGCGGGAAGGGCCTTTCCTTGGTCGGTTCGTGCTCGAGACCGGCACGCTCTTCGACGATGCCCTTGTGGCCTACGGCGATCCCGCATACGACGATGGCCGCAGCCGCGACGATGGTTTTCGTTATTCGTAAGAATCGTTGTTTATGGTTCATTGTTGACCTCATCTGACAGATGCTGGGATGTGCGGGGACGGTTCAACGCTTGTTGAGGCGTTCCACATAGGCGGCGACCGCCTGGATTTCGTGGTCGCTCATGCGCTCGGCGATGCGTCTCATCATCTGTTCGGCATCGTTGCTGCGCATGCCGCCTTTGAAGTTCGTCAGCATCTGGGCGACGTAATCGCTTTTCTGGCCGCGAAGCGGCGGGATCGATGGCTCGCGCGGCAATCCGCCGCCATCCTTGCCGTGACAGCCGATACAGGCGGCGAGGCCGGTCTTGGCGTTGCCACTGCGATACAGCTGCCGCCCATCCTCGATCAGCCGCATGGTGTCGTCTTGCGGGGCGATGCCGCCGACGCGCTGCCCGGCGAACCAGGCGCCGATGTCCTGCATGTCCTCTTCGGTAAGTCCCGCTGCCATGGCGGCCATGACGGGGCTCGGGCGGCTTCCATCCTTGAACGAACGCAGCTGGTTGACGACGTAGGTCGCGGTCAGTCCCGCGAGGTGCGGTGTGGCCGGCAGCGGGCTGTTGCCGTCGAGTCCGTGGCAGCCCACGCACACGGACGACTTGACCTTGCCTGCCGCCGGATCGCCTGCCAGCGCGGGTGCGACGCAGCCCGCAAGCAGCAGTCCGAGCAACAGCTTCAGCGTGGGTCGGTGATCACGAGGTGAAAGTTTGCTTGTCAGCATGACGGTTGGTCTCCGGTTCTTGTCGTAATGGGACGAGCACGCGTTGTCGCGAGGTTGTTCGAATGTGCGGATACGTCGCTGCTGGACGTCCGGCCGGGCCCCTGCCGCCGGAATCAGCAGCGGGCAGTCGTGGCGCCGGTGACTGCTCTTGCAGTTCTTGTCTCTCTGTCTCGTGCGCGTCCCAGCCTGCTTAAGCAACCAAGGTGCCAAATCGCTTTTTCCCAACATAAACAAGAAGGTTTTATCGATCTTTTCAGCCGTCGCCGTGCGTTGTTTGCAGATCGCAATCCGCAACATTGCGAATCGCACGCTTGTCGGGGAAGGACGGGCGAACGGGACGATGCAGCGCCCTGAGAGGTCCGTAATGGGCCAACCGCATGTGGTCTTGTCGCCCGCCAGGGGCGGCAGGCGCGACCGGCGGAGTCGATGGTTCGGGACAGGAAAAACCTGCGCGGCGCGTGCGTGCCCCGACGTGTTGGGGGTTGGGGTTCAGCCGCGCCACGGTTTCGGTGTCCGCCTTCCGCGAGCGACGACGTTCGTATTGAGATTAACTATCGAAATAAAAATCATAATCAATTGGCCAAATAAACATCGCGGTCCTATACAGGGGGCACCAACAACCAAAACGTCGCCCAATCGACAGGAGGAAAGCCATGTCAGAAAGCAAATGCCCGTTCCATCACACCGCCGGCGGCGGCACGTCGAACCGGGATTGGTGGCCGAATCAACTCAACCTGGACATCCTGCGCCAGCACTCGAACAAGTCCGATCCGATGGACGGATCGTTCAACTACGCCGAAGAATTCAAGCGCCTCGATCTCGCCGCGGTGAAGAAGGACCTGACCGCGCTGATGACCGACTCGCAGGACTGGTGGCCGGCCGACTATGGCCACTACGGGCCCTTCTTCATCCGCATGGCATGGCACAGCGCCGGCACCTATCGTACGGGCGACGGCCGCGGCGGTGCCGGTACCGGCAACCAGCGCTTCGCCCCGGTCAACAGCTGGCCGGACAACGTCAACCTCGACAAGGCGCGCCGCTTGCTGTGGCCGATCAAACAAAAGTACGGCCGCAAGATTTCGTGGGCCGACCTGCTGATCCTCACCGGTAACGTCGCGCTCGAATCGATGGGCTTCAAGACCTTCGGATTCGGCGGTGGCCGCGAGGACATCTACGAGCCGGAGAAGGACATCTACTGGGGCAACGAGGAGACCTGGCTCGAGGACAAGCGCTACTCGGGCAAGCATGAAAACCTCGAGAACCCGCTCGCCGCGGTGCAGATGGGGTTGATCTACGTGAACCCCGAGGGTCCCAACGGCAATCCCGATTCGCTCGCATCCGGCCGCGACGTGCGCGAGACATTCGCGCGCATGGCGATGAACGACTACGAGACGGTCGCGCTGACCTGTGGAGGCCATACCTTCGGCAAGTGCCACGGTGCCGGCGACGCGGCACTTGTGGGTCCCGAGCCCGAGGCGGCGCCGATGGCGCAGCAGGGCCTGGGGTGGAAGAGTGCCTATGCCAGCGGCAAGGGCGGCGATCAGATCGGCAGCGGCCTCGAGGGTGCGTGGACACCGACGCCGACCACCTGGGACATGAGCTACCTGGACATGCTGTTCGGCAACGAATGGGAGCTGACCAAGAGCCCGGCCGGTGCCAACCAGTGGACGCCGAAAGAGGTCACGGAAAGCAACCAGGCACCGGCGGCCGAAGACGCGTCGCAAAAACGCCGGATCATCATGACCACGGCCGACATGTCGATGCGCATGGACCCGGCCTACGAGAAGATCGCGCGGCATTTCCACAAGAACCCGGACGAGTTCGCCGACGCGTTCGCGCGTGCCTGGTTCAAGCTGACGCACCGCGACATGGGTCCGCGCGCGCGCTACCTCGGCCCCGAGGTGCCGCAGGAAGAACTGTTGTGGCAGGACCCTATCCCCGAGGTCGATCATCCGCTGGTCGACGACAAGGACGTTGCCGATCTCAAAGCGAAGGTGCTCGCATCGGGCCTGTCGGTTTCTGAGATCGTGTCGACCGCATGGGGCTCGGCGTCGACCTTCCGTGGTTCCGACATGCGCGGCGGCGCCAACGGCGCGCGCATCCGGCTCGCACCGCAGAAGGATTGGGGCGCCAACGACCCGGCGCAGCTGCAAAAGGTGTTGAGCACGCTCGAGGTGATCCAGGGCGACTTCAATGCGGCGCAGTCGGGCGGCAAGAAGGTGTCGCTGGCCGACATGATCGTGCTGGCGGGTTGTGCCGGTGTCGAGAAGGCAGCGAAGGACGCCGGCCACGACGTCACCGTGCCGTTCACACCGGGTCGCATGGACGCCTCGCAGGAGCAGACCGATGTCGAGGCATTCGAGCCGATGGAGCCGATTGCTGACGGCTTCCGCAACTACCGGAAGGCAAAGTATTCCGTATCGGCCGAGGAACTGCTCGTCGACCGTGCGCAGTTGCTGACGCTGACACCGCCCGAGATGACGGTACTGCTTGGCGGCATGCGGGCGATGAACGCCAACGCCGGTGGCTCGCAGCAGGGTGTGTTCACCGATCGCCCCGGGTCGCTGACCAACGACTTCTTCGTCAACCTGCTGGACATGGGCACGGAATGGAAGGCGACGTCTGCCGACGAGGACGCGTTCGAGGGCACCGATCGCAAGTCGGGTACGAAGAAGTGGACCGCGACGCGCGTGGATATGGTGTTCGGCTCGAACTCCGAGCTGCGCGCGCTGGCCGAGGTGTATGCCGGTGCCGATGCCGGCCAGAAGTTCGTCAACGACTTCGTGGCGGCGTGGAACAAGGTCATGAACCTGGATCGCTTCGACCTGGCCTGACCGGCGGCCTGCCGATGCGGGCCTCGGCAGCGCGGAGTGATCCCGCATCGGCGTTGTGCGCAACTGCCGGGCGCCGCTTCAGCCTCGTCTGAAGCGGCGTTTTTTTTCACCGGCGCACGTGGTGCCGTGCAGCGCGATGCGCGACACATGTCGATCAGCAATCAAACGGTGCAGGAACGGTGCCGGCGGGCGAGACAGGACGTCGCGCAGCGGCAGGCCGGAATCGACGCTGTGCAGCACAAGGCGCGCGGGTGGCAGCCGGAACGGACACTCGTGACCACCCACCGCTCAAGACCCATAATACAAATGTGGATTTACGGCAGGGTGGGTGATGACGGGTCGCAGCGTGGGTATCAGCCTCGGCACCACGAATACGTTCGTGGCCGTGCTACGGGACGGTGTCCCGGTGGTCATCGCCGACGAGGCGGGAAGACGTGACATCCCGTGCGTCGTCGCCTACGGCAGGGATGGCGAGGTGCTCGTCGGCCACGATGCGGAGCCGTCAGACGACGACTACTGGGCGAGGAATACGCTGCGGGCGGCGAAACGCCTGCTCGCCCGTCGATTCGATGACGACGCCGTTCGGTACTGGCGCCGACTGATTCCGTACAAGATCGTCGCCGCCGACAATGGCGATGCATGGTTCGAGGTCGCCGGACGGACACTCTCCCCGGTCGAGGTCGTGGCCTCGGTGCTGGCCAGGGCCAGGCAGCGGGCGGAGCTGCACCTCGGCGAGGCGATACACGACGTGGTGATCGCGGTGCCCGCCTATTTCAACGAGTCACAGCGTCAGGCGACCGACGCGGCGGCGCGCATCGCCGGACTGGCCGTCAAGCGCTTCATCAACGACACCACCGCGACCGCCCTCGCATACGCATCGGTCAAGAACCCGCAAGAGCAGACCGTCGCCGTCTGCGACGTCGGCGGTGGAACCTTCGACGTCTCGATCATGCAGATTGACCGGATAGACGACGAGGACTACACGGTCGAGGTGCTGGCGACCAGTGGCGACTCATCGCTCGGTGGCGAGGACATCGACCTGCACATCGTCGAGTTGCTGGCCGACGAATTCGGGAAGTCGAACGGCATCGATCTGCGAGCGGATGCGGTGGCGCTGATGCGATTGAAACGGGCCGCCGCCAAGGCGAAGGTCGCGCTCAGCACCGGTCGGGACGAGACGATCAGCATGCCGTACATCGCGACCGACGGTGCCGGCACGCCGCAACATCTGGAATTCAAGCTCACGCGCGCGCACCTGGAGCGGCTGATGGAGGACATGGTGCAGCGCATGCTCGCGCCCTGCAACCGCGCACTCGCCGATGCCGGAAAGACGGCATCGGATGTCGATGAATTGATCTTGGTCGGTGGGCAGTCCGCGACGCCCAAGGTGCGTGTCGCGATCGAAAAAGTATTCAAAAAAACACCGCGCACGGTTGTGGACCCCGTCGAAAGCGTGGCGATGGGCGCCGCGATCCAGGCCGGCGTACTGTCGGGCGAGATCACGAACGTGCTGGTGCTTGATGTGACACCCCTGTCGCTCGGGATCGAGACGCTCGGTGGCGTCATGACCCGCCTGATCGAGCGAAACACCACGATACCGACGCGGGTCGCGCAGGTGTTCTCGACCGCCGAGGACAACCAGGACGCAGTGACGGTGCATATCCTGCAGGGTGAGTATGAACGCGCCGCCGACAACAAGTCGCTCGGCCGCTTCGATCTGTCGGGTATTCCGCCGGCACCGCGCGGCGTGCCGCAGATCGAGGTGACGTTCGACGTGGACGCCAGCGGCATGCTGCACGTGTCGGCGATCGACAAGGCAACCGGCCGGCAGCAGTCCGTCGAGGTCAGCGCGCCGTCGGGGCTTTCCGAACAGGAAATCCACCGGATGATTGCCGATGCCGAGACCAATGCGGACAAGGACCGGCAATTCGGCAGGCTCGTCGCGGCACGCAATGAGGCCGAGAGCCTGGTCTATTCGGTGAAGCGCTCGCTGGCGGACGCACCCACCGAGCTGCCGCCGGATCTGACCAAGGCTGTGAAGTCCGCGATCAAAGGGCTGGAACAGGCGATCCGGGGCGATGACGTCGCGCAGATCGACGGCGCCACGCAGCGGCTGTCAGCGACCTCGGCAAAGATTGGCGAGTTCTGGTACGCGGAGCGTAAGGAAGAGCACGTGCATCCGCGTGCGTCGACCGCGGACAGGGGTGCGCAGACGGCGCCGCCCGCCACCGACGATCACGAGGACGGCCGCAAGATCTTCATCTCGTACCGGCGCGAAACGGGCGGCATGGTGACCGGCTGGCTGTACGAAAAACTGATCAACCACTACCCCCCACAGGACGTGTTCATCGACATCGATGCAATCCCGCTCGGGGTCGATTTCCGCAAGTACCTCGATCGCGAGGTCGGCAAGTGCAGGGTGATGCTGGTCGTGATCGACAAGGATTGGCTGTCGGTGCGCGACGAGAACGGCAACCGCCGTCTAGACGACCCGCGCGACTTCGTCCGCATCGAGATCGAGTCGGCGTTGAAGCGGGAGATCCCGATCATCCCGTTGCTGATCCAGTCCGCGCGCATACCCGGTCACGATGACCTGCCGTCTTCACTGTCGGAACTCGCCTTCCGCAATGCCAGTCAGATTCGCGGCGGGCACGATTTCCAGCGCGACGTCGAGCGCCTGATCAAGGGGATCGACCACCTGCTGGATAGCGACGCCAACTAAGCGTTGCGCACGCCCCGACGGAGGCTGCCTGCGCCGATCGGGCGTCGGCGACCGCGCGATCCGGCATTCAGCTGCGCGCGCATGTCGATTCGCCGCCCGGCCTCGTGGATTTTCCCGCTTCCAACGTTCGTGTTGCGCGTTTTCACCGGCACTATTTCACAGCATGTGCAGGTGGGCGGCATCCAAGGTTAGTCATGGTAGCCATCGCAAAACGGAGGAGGTCACCATGCACTACACCTGTCAATTTTCCGCGTCGCTTGTGCTCGCGGCAGCGGTGCTCGTCGGCGCACTGCCCGCATCGGGCGGGCAACAACAGACGGCACCGTTCATCGTCAAACCGTCAGACGACAAGCTGACGTCGTTGACCGCCGGCATCGCCCTGGACCTTCCCAACGGCAACCGTCTGCGGTTCGTCGAAATCAGGGACGGCAAGGACCGGCTACATGGCTATGGGGTCGGCGAATACGTCCGTCGCGGCAACCTGGGTGTCAACGACATCGACCGCCTGCGTGGGGTCGATCCGCTCACGCTGTTCCATGCGGTGTCCGAGCCGCGCACGCCGGTGCCGCGAGACATGCTGCGCGTCTACGGTCAGCCACGGACCGGTGACCGCCAGGGTTGGGCGCGCGATGCGCTGCTGGCCGGCGGCACGGCGGCGGGTGGTGCCGACAGCTGCGCCGAGGACCTGTTTCCGTTCCAGAGCTTTGTCAACGACGTGCAGTCGTACGGCTATCCGCTGCTGTTCCTCAGCGAGGACGACGGCCCCAACAGCAAGCCCCAGCACTGGTTCGGTATGGGGGGGTTTGTCTACCAGTACGACAAGTTGACGGGTGCCGCCTACGACGTCTCGCGCTTCTACACCCGGGTCGTTTACTGCGACCGCGACGAGGAGAGCAACGAGTATCCCTGGGTGACGGTGAAGTACCGCAAGTACAACTTCTGGGCCAACGCCGATGCGGTGCAGGTGTTCAACGTCGGTGACGAGCTGAGCTTCTGGTGGGATCCGGAGCAGAGCCCGATCGATCCGAGCTTCGACGACACCGGATTCGAGATCGACTTCAAGCTGGTCATCGACTACGGCTACGAAGACGACAAGTTCTGGATCGGAGCGACCTGGAGCAAGCCGTTCGACACGTTGACCTGGGGCTACTGAACCGCGTGAGGTGCCGCCGATCGGCGGCTGACCGATACGCTGCTACGGTGGGAAAGAACCTGGTCGCTGAGAACCCGGCTCGCGCAGACAAAAAAAGACGCCCCTCGCGAGGAGGGGCGTCTGCATTGAGAGTGAATGTCGCGCGTGGCCGGTTGGACGGCGTCCATGCCGTCCGACACGCCGCGCTCCGCCTAGTCGTTGCCGAAGCTCTTGGCCAGACTGTGGCAGAGGTTGCAGGCGACCGGTTCACCGGCGGACACCCTGCGCGTCGATCCCTCGACGCTGAACGCACGGTCTTCCGAGGCGCGCGACAGCACGGTACCGAGGTGGTCGCTGCCATGGCACGCACCGCAGGTGCCGCCGTTCGGCTGGCGGTTCTGGGTCTCGGCCATGCCCTTGTGCGACTCGCGCCAGAAGCGTGAATCGTTGACCACGTGCATGCCGTGCGGGCCCGCCTGCGTGTTGCTCGGTATCTGACTTGCCACGTGGCAGGTGTCGCACTCCGCGAGCGTGCCCGTATGGCCCTGCAACTGTGCTGCGGCGATGTTGTCGTTGCTGTTCGGGTTGGCGTTCGGCCACTCCGAGTGTGTCGCCCCGTGGCAGCCCTCGCACATCACGCCGCCGTGGCCGGTGCTGACTCTATACAGCTGCGGATTGCCCGCGCCCTTGTTGGCGGTGCCGTTGAAGCTGGCCGGTACGGCCGGTTCGGCGAAGCGCTTGTTGCCCGGCACGATCGGTGTGGCCTTGGCGTCACCGGTGCGGAAGGCCTGGCGCAGACGGATGCCGTCGGTGTTGCCGAAGGTGTCCACGTTGTTGACCAGGGTCCCGGACGTGCCGGCGAGGCTGTTGTTGGCGTCACCGGTGTGACACGAGCCGCAGCCCGGTTCGTTGGCCCATGGCACGCGTGGCTGCGGGTCGGCCGGGTCGTAGAAGTCACCGCCGAGCAATAGCGAACCCGGTGCCGGGTTGGTCGGCGAGACGTTCTGCGAGAAGTCGGCGCCGACCTGCTGCATACCGCCGTGGCAGTCCGAACACAGCATGCCACCGTTGAACATCGCGCCGCGCAGGCACTGCACGTTGGTGCCCGGGTGACACTGGTAACAGCTGTTTTCCAGCGCGTCCAGGCGCGCGGCCTGGTTGGTGATCGAGCCGTCGGCGGCCTGGATCGGTGCCGGGATCGCCGGGAACGCACCGGTCGAGCCGTGGTGGCTGTGCATCACGTTCGAGTTGCTCGAATGCGCCAGCTGATTGCGGCCGTTGGCGATGCCGCCGGCCGGACCGGTCAGCGGGCCCAGGTGGGCCAGGTCGAGCGCCGGCGTGTAGTGACACACCTGGCACACCACCGGCTTGCCCTGCACCAGCGCCTGGTTGGTCAGACAGTTCGCATCGCCGTCACCGTTGTTCGCGGTGATGCTGCACGGCGCCGCGACCGTGGTGCCGTCATCGGCCGGCGATGGCGCGACATAGGCCGCGCCGTGCCTGAGGTCGTGCAGCCGCAGCGTGTTGATGTCGGCGGCATACTCGAGGCTCACACGCGCCGGCATATCGCTGTCCGGATCCGACAGGCTGGTGACCACCGGAAGCGGCGGGTTGTTGTTGGTCAGGGCATCCGTCGGTGCCGTGCTGTTGCTGGTGCGGCCGGTGACCGAGGTCAGGTCGGCCGGGTCAGCGTGGCAATTTACGCAGCTCGCCTCGCCCGAGATCGGCAACACCGTGTCGACCGTCGACAGCGTGCTGCCGTTGCTGTCGCGCGCCTCGACGCGTACCAGCGGGTAGGCGTTCTCGCGACCGTTGTCATCGAAGGCCGCAAACGGGATGCCCGCGCCCTCGAACCAGTTGACGTCTTCGGCGACGTAGCCGAATGGGAAGTTCACGAAGAACGGCTTGTCGACATAGTGCTCCTCGGCCTGCAGCGGATCGTTGGCCGTGTAGGGCAGGGCGATGCCCGGCATTGCGTGCTGCACCGCCGACAGGAACTCGTCGCCGCTGTTCACCTGGCCGTCGGGACCGATGTACAGGTCTTCGACGTTGGGTACCGGCAGGCCGACGTCATGCGTGACGTTGAACGGCGGGCCCGCGAGCGGGGTCAGTGTCTGCGCCGGGTTGAACGGGTTAAAACCGGGATAGAACGGGTCGTAGGTACCCGCGACGACCGGGTAGTCCCAGAAGTTGGTCTTGTAGGTGTCACCGTCGGCCCTGACCCCGTCGAACACATTGCTGTTCAGGATTGGGTCGTTCGGATTCGACACCGCCGAGTAGTAGATGCTCGTGCCCTGCGGGTTCAGGATCGGCGTGCCACCCTTCTGCACGACCTGGGCGAGCAGGACCTGGAACGGCGGCAGGATGCTGGCGATACGCGTGTCGAGATCGCCGCAGTGCATGCCGAGGTCGTTGATCGCCAGCACGCTGTAGCTGGTGTTGGCTACCTGCGGGCGTTCCGGCACCGTGCCATCGGGGCAACCGTCCTGCGCGGTCGAGTTGATCGATACGCTCAGGTTTGCCGGGCTGCATGACGCCTGCGCGTCGTTGATGTCGGCCGACGTGCTGTCGCTGTCGCTGTCGCCGTCATCGTCGACGACCGTCAGCGTGACCGGGTAGTTGCCGGCGGCGGCATAGGTGTGGCTCGGATTGGCCTGGTTGCTCGTGGTGCTGTCGCCGAAATCCCAGCTGTACGAGACGATCGTGCCGTCGGTATCGCCGGAGCCGGCGCTGCTGAAGCTGACCGCGATCCCCGCCGTGCCGCTGTAGGGGCCGTTCGCATTGGCGCTGGGTGGCTGGTTGCCGGATCCGTCGGGGGCGCAGTCCGACGGCGCGTTGCTGACGTCGGCTTCGCTGGTTTGACCGTCCGTCTGTATGACGCGTATGCGGCAGGGGACGGGGATGGGGCCATTGGCGATCACCCGCCAGCGGCTGCGGCTGTTGACGTCGTCGTTGCCGAGTTCCTGGCCGGGATCGAACGCATTGACAACCGAAACGTCTTCGCCGCGCTGACCGATGCCCGACACAATGATCCGGTCGCGCCCGGAATACCACGACGCGCTCGTGATCTGCAGCGTGGTCGCAGCGGCGCTCACCGTACCGCTGTCGGAACTCCGTCGACGCGAATCGTCGTCGGCCAAGGCCGTGTGCGATGCGAATGCGATCAGCAGCGCCGAAAGGCCCAGCCGCCGAATCGCGCGGATCACGCGCTCGTGTGTACCGGTCATCGGTATCCCCCTGTCCTTTGCTCGATTGTTCGTTCGTGCCGGGGCAGTGACGACTGCCTCGACGGTTGCACAACATGGATCAAGTCTGAAATCTAGCGACCTTGGCGGTCGCGAGGCGTGATATACCTCACAAAATCTGTGGATAAGCGCCGAATCTGTGACGGGTGTCCTGCCATTTGAAGTAGACCGTCGCGCGTCGGTGGTTCACGGCCATCGGCGTTTCGATCCCTCGTTTGCCGCTACGCCTACGACGCGTGCGCCGACCCACAGCAGAAACCTCAACCGGTACGTTTCCATCGCAGGCGGCGCAGCACCACGCGTCGCATGCTAGGCACGGTTTATTAACCCAACATTAAGATGAAACTCTGCAACCCACTGATTCAGAATCTGTTTCCCCGTATGTTTGCCGATCTGTGACCGGCCGCACGAAATGCACGCAGTCGCCCTGCTGAACGCTGGCGCCGATCTGCGGCCGCCGTGCTGAAACGCTGCGGGGCGGTGCGCCGCGCGGTGCACGGATAGCAGGTGTGCCGCGCGACCCACCTCCATCACGAGGTCGGACCCCCAGGGCGGTTGCCCCGTCGCCGGGATGCGGCAGGGTTGTGTCGTAGCGCGCTCGTGGGCGGGCGTGGTCGTCACGCGGCGACTGCACCGGCCGTGTCGTGAAAAGCGCCTGGTGGCCGCGCTAATCCATCGATGAAAGTCGATCATATGGATCGGAATTATCGACTTCACCTTGCCAACCGCGTTCGTAGACTTCGCTCCCAGGACATCGGGACGGGAAGCGAAATGACTGGGCTGCGTTACAAACTGGAGCGGGCTGCAACGCTAACCCTGACTGAGCAGACTCGCGGGGTACGCACCGCCGTGTGGCGACATCGCCTGGTGGCGACGGCGCCGGAGGCATTCGCCTGCGTCCCGGTCGGCATCCCCGTGACCGCGGGGTACGCCGCGTGACGGGGGGCGTTGTCGCGCTGGTGCTGGGGCTGCCACTGGTGACGGCCCTGTTGACCCAGTTGGGCGCATCCCGGCTCGGATGGCAGAGCGCGCGCATCAGCATCGCGGGCGCGACACTGACCTTCGCGGCAGCGGCGGTCCTGGTCGGGTTGGCGCTCGCCGGGAAACCGGCCACGTCGTTCCAACTCGGCGCCTCGTGGGGCTTTGTGCTGTTCGACCCGCTCAGCAGCCTGATGGCATTCGTCATCTCCGGCATCAGCCTGGTCGTGCACGTCTACTCGCGGCGTTACATGGCCGAGGAGCAGGGTTATCCGCGGTTCTTCGTGCTGCTCGACCTGATGACAGCCGCGCTGCTGCTCATGGTGTGTGCCGGCGACCTCGTGACACTTCTGATCGCATGGCACCTGATCGGCGTACTGCTGTATTTCCTGCTCGGTCACGACTCGTCGAGCCAAACGGCGCACCGCTACGCCTCGTGGACACTGCTCACCTATCGCTTCGGAGACCTGCCGTTGCTGCTGGCCGCGGTGCTGCTGTATCAGGCATTTGGCACCTGGTCACTGGAAACGATCTTCGAACGGATCATCGCCGCACCCGACACCGAGTCGTTGTGGGGACTGCCGCTTGCCGAGACGGTCGCCGCACTCGTCGCGCTGTCGGCGTTCGCGCGCTCTGCCCAGTTCCTGCTGCATACCTGGCTGCCGTACACGATGAGCGGCCCGACCCCCGTTTCGGCGTTGATGCATGCCGGCATCGTCAACGCGGGCGGGTTCCTGATCAATCGCTTTGCCCCGTTGTTCGTGAATACGGATGGCGTACTGCATTGGATCTTCGTCGTCGGTCTCGTCACTGCCGTGATCGGCTCCGTTTTGATGCTGGCGCAGAACGACATCAAGAAGGCGCTCGGCTACTCGACCATGGGCCAGATGGGCTTCATGATCATGGAATGCGGCGTCGGCGCGTTCTCGCTCGCGATCTACCACCTGATCGCGCACGGCCTGTTCAAGGGCACGCTGTTCCTCGGTGCTGGCGGCGTGATCAACGAGGCCAGGCAGGACGACGGCGTGCCGAAAGACGATCTCTATACGTTCGTCGTCGAACGGCGACCGGCACGGCGTCGACAGCCGTGGTTGGTGATGGCCGGCGTAACCCTCGTGGTGCCAATGACCATCCTGGTACTCGCACACTGGCTGGTCGCGAACGACTTCTTCCAGAAGCAGGGCGCCATCGTGCTGCTGTTCTTCGGCTGGGTGACCGGCGCTCAGCTGATCTTCTCGACCTACCGCATGCGCACCGAGAATATCTGGCGGCTGATGGGCCTGATGCTGTTCTCGTTCACGATCGTCGTGCTCGGTTACACGTTCATCAGCCATGCCTTCGACGTGTTCCTGTATCCCGATCCGGTGTTCCGCTCGAGCATCTACGCCGCGGCCGGCATCGACATCTTCTGGTTTGACGTGCTGGTCGTACTGATGACCCTGGTCGTCGTGCTCGGCTGGCTGGTCACCTATTACGCGGAACGCGACGGCCGCCGTCGCGACAGCCCGTTCGGCGCGCTGTGGCGCAGTTTCTACACATTGGTCGCACGCGAGTTTTTCGTCATCAACGCCTATGCGCGCCTGTCGGGATGGCTGCTCGCACTCGCGACCCGGATCAACGTGATGCTGAGGTGGTCCTGAAATGGAGGCGCTGAGCTATCTGGTCGCCGCGGTATTCCTGCCGCTGTTTCCGGCAAGCATGTTGTTCAACCGCGTGTTCGCGCGTGCCGGGGACACGCGTCTGCGCATGGCACTGCTGCTGGTGTGGCCCCAGGTCGGTGTGTTCGCGCTCGCGCTGGGTGGATCGCAACCGCCGGCATGGTTGATCGGGTGGGGTGTGCTGACGGCGGCGCTGTATGCCTTCCGCGCGCTCGTGCTGCGCGAACTCAACATGTGGACGGCGCATATGGCGGTATCAGCATGGGCACTGCTGTGGCCGATTGCGCTTGCATCGGAAGATGGCAACGCGCTCGCATTGCAGGGCTTGGCGCTGAGTGTGCCGTTCGCGCTGCTGGCTTGGCAGGCGGGACGCATCGAAGCGGTGTTCGGTGCGGCGTACGCTGGTGCATCCGGCGGCCTGGCACACGCCATGCCGCGACTCGCGACGTTGATGACCGTGACCGTCCTGGCGGCGGTCGGTACGCCGCTGTTCCCCGGGTTCTTCGCGTTGCTCGCGACGATCACGCGCACGGCGCCGCTGGTTCCGGTCGCGGCGATCGTAATCCTGGTGGTCTGGATGCTTTGGGCGTGGGCCGGTGCGCGCATCACGCGTGGGTTCGTCGTCGGACCACCCTGCGAGGAATCGCGAACGGACATCTCCGGCACCGTCGCGCTGCTTGCCGGATTGGTGCTCGTTGCCCTCGGCGTCGCCGGCGTTGGCCTTTCGGGGTACCTGGTATGAGTCCGCCTATCGGCCAGAAACTGCGTGTACGGGCGATGATCTATGTCGCCGGCGAGCCGGTGCCGTTCTTCTGGCCGATGCGCGCGTTCATTCACCACAACCCGCTGCACGGCCTGGAGCAGCTCCCGTTCGACAAGGCGGTGGCAAAAGGAGAGCGCCTGTTTCATGCGCGTGGCTTCCTGCCGCGCACCGTCTACCAACGCTACCTTGCGGACGGCCAGGTGGATCGGGCCGCGCTCGAGGCCGGAATCCGACGGTTTGTCGCAATACACAGCCCGCAGTTGCCGTTCGACCTCGGCGACTGGCTCGTCACAGAAATGACGCGCCGAGATTGCTCGGTGGTCGAAGACGATGGCGTCGCCGAGGGTGACGCCGTGCACGCAGCGCTGCACGGCGAAGTCTGGCAGGCCGGGCGAATGGATGCGGACGACCTCACCCATCGGCTGCAGCACGAGATCGTGCTCGGACGACCCATCTATGAGGTCATCGACAGCCTGTACGGGACCGACATCGGCACCGAACTCGACGAACGCGTGATCCGCGCCTGTCTCGATTTCTTCGACGAGGGCCAGTCGATCTGGACCATGCCCGAGCGCGAACGCGGCTTCTTCGGTGCCTGGCTCGATGTTGCGGGCCAGGACGTGCGACGTACGCTCGACACGCTCCTGCGCAATGCGGCAAACGGCGTGGATCATTCGCCCGAAAACGTGATTGCGCTGGTGCTGGAGTCCCTCGATGTGCCCGAAGACGGCTGGGTGTCGTATTTCACCCAGGAACTCGCGCGCCTGCACGGTTGGGCCGGTTTCATTCGCTGGCGTTCGAACGCCAGCAACTACTACTGGGAACAGCGTTATCCGGGCGATCTGGTCGACTACATGGCCGTGCGGATGCTGCTCGCGCTGACCCTGCTGCGCAAACGTGCGAAGGGACGGATGCCGATCACGCTCGGTGCGCTGTCCGAGGCCGTCAACGCCGATCCGTTCGAGTTCTACCTGCGTCAGGAATTCCGCTCGCGGCATGTGTTCAGCGAGATGGCGCACACGCTTGAAGACGCGCTGCTGCGCGGCGACCGGACGCACATCGCCAAGGTGTTCGTCGACTACCACGAACGCAAACAGCGTCATGCCGCGCAGCGCCAGGCGGAACGCCTGCGCTCGCTGGCCGCCGCCATGCAGCAGTCTGAAGCGCTGAAGGCGCTTTCTGTCGCCGAGTTGAACACACTGCTCGACGGCCTGCGCACGTTCCGCGCCGAGGAGGGCATGATCTGGCTGCGGGCAATGGAGGCCAAGGCGATGGGTAGCCTGCTGCACGGCCTCAATTTCGAGCATGCGCCGCCGCGCGACAAGCGACCGTTTGCCAAGGCGGCATTCTGCATCGACACACGCTCGGAGCGCCTGCGGCGCAGTCTGGAATCGATTGGCGACTACGAAACCTACGGAATCGCCGGGTTCTTCGGTGTGCCGGTCAGCTTCATGGAGCTCGGCAAAGGGAGCGAAAACCACCTTTGCCCGGTGTTGTTGACGCCAAAGAACCTGGTCATCGAGATGACGACGACCGGGGCACAGGACGCTGCCGCATTGTCCGCACTGGAAAAGGCAATGCACGAGCTCAAGGAGTCGGTGCTGACGCCCTTCGTGACGGTCGAGGCGATCGGCCTGCTGTTCGGTTTCGACATGTTCGGCAAGACGCTGCTGCCGACGAGCTACAACCGCTGGCGCGAGCGCCTGCACGAAGAAAAGCCACCCACGCACCTGGTGCAGGACAAACTCAGCCGCGATCAGGCCGACTCGATCGTGCGCGCGGTGCAGCGCGCCGTGATCGTCAAGGCGGTCGAACAGGATTTCGGCCTCGAGCCCGAGCGCATCACCGACGACATCGTGCGCGAACTGCGCGAGGCGGCACTCGGTCACCAGTCGGGCTGCCCCGCGTTCGCGGCGGCGGCAGGTATCGACGGTGCGCAGGTCGAGCGCTTCATCGGGCGCCTGCGCGGGGCCTACCGCATCAACCAGGCGTTCGCGCAGCTTCAGCTGGAGCGTCTGGGGCGGATCGGTTTCTCACTCGACGAACAGACACGGTTCGTCACACAGGCGCTGCAGTCGATCGGGCTGACCGACAATTTCTCGCGCTTCATCCTGCTCGTCGGCCACGGCAGTCGTTCGGAGAACAACCCGTACGAATCAGCGCTGGATTGTGGTGCCTGTGGTGGCAGCCACGGATTGGTCAGCGCGCGCGTACTGGCGCAGATGGCCAACAAGCCGGAGGTGCGCCGTCGCCTGCGCAGCAAGGGTATCGATATCCCGGATGACGCCTGGTTCGTCCCGGCGCTGCATAACACGACCACCGACGAGGTCCAGCTGCACGATCTGGCGCTGCTGCCGCCTTCGCACCTGATCTACCTTGATCGCCTGCGCAACGGCCTGGGTGCGGCATCGCGCCTGTGCGCCCAGGAACGCCTGCCCAGCCTCGAACCGCATGCCCGCATCACCGACGCGGCAACCGCGATCCGCAACGCGCGGCGCAATTCGATGGACTGGTCGCAGGTGCGTCCCGAATGGGGCCTGTCGCGCAATGCCTATTTCATCATCGGGCGTCGCGCGCTGACCCAGGCGACGGTGCTCGACGGCCGCGCCTTCCTGCATTCATACGACTACCGGGTCGATCGCAAGCGGCGCCTGCTGGAAAACATCCTCACCGGACCGCTCGTGGTCGGCCAGTGGATCAACATGGAGCACTACTTTTCCACCGTGGACAACGAGCGGTTCGGTAGCGGCAGCAAGGTCTACCACAATGTCGCCGGACGTTTCGGTGTGATGACTGGCAATCTCAGCGATCTGCGCACCGGTCTTCCGGCGCAGACCGTGCTCGATGGCGGCAGGCCTTATCACCAGCCGATGCGGCTGATCACAGTGATTGAAGCACCGTTCGAGCATGCAATAAAGGCGGTAGAGGGCGTGGTGGCCGTCAAGCGCCTGGTGCGCAACGGCTGGATCAGGTTGCTGATCGTCGACCCGGAGGCATCCACCGTGTGTCTTTACGATGACGGCGAATGGCGCCGGCGCACGCTGGTTCCGGACGACGGCGAATCGATATTTCAGGAGCTATGCAGCACATGAAGAACCTCAACTTCAGTCCGCTGAAGAAACTCGAGATCATTCTCGGCGGCGAACACCGCAGCTTTGCGACCGACCTGCTCGATCGCGCGGGTGTAAAGGGCTACACGATCATCAACAACCTGTCAGGCAAGGGTAGCCACGGTTTCCACGAAGGCCACCTGATGTTCAACGAAGACGACGTGTTGATCATGATCGTTGCGGCGGTACCCGAGGAGCTCGTCAATCCGATCCTGCAGGGATTCGCACCCTTCTACAACGAACATTCAGGCGTGGTGTTCATCTCGGATATCCAGGTCACGCGGATGGTCAAGTTCCGCAACTGAGCCGGCACAAGGCACGCGAGTCGAATCCGTGTGCCGTAGGTCGGCTGGCGCGCTGTCTGCGCAGTTGGCCGCGTGGTCGCCAGGCCCTGCCGCGCAGCGACGCACGCGGCGTCGTGCTCGGCGCAATACCAATCGCCGGGGTACGTGCGGGCATCTCGAGACCGCGCCGCGGCCCCGCCACTCAATATATAGACAATGATCTATTGAAATCGAAGATAGGATTTATTGGAAGCATCGGTCCCAGTCTACCTATGCTTCGCTACACATCAACGGAACCCCTATCTCTCCGCCAACCCAGCAACCGAACAGGAGTTGACCATGGCTGTTAAGACCTATGACGCGGGTGTAAAAGAATACCGCGACATGTATTGGACGCCGGACTACGTACCGCTCGATACCGACCTTCTCGCATGCTTCAAATGTACCGGGCAGCCGGGCGTGCCGCGTGAAGAGGTTGCCGCCGCCGTGGCCGCCGAATCGTCGACCGGCACCTGGAGTACCGTGTGGTCGGAACTCCTGACCGACCTCGAGTACTACAAGGGCCGCGCCTACCGCATCGAGGACGTGCCCGGCGACTCCGAGTCCTTCTACGCCTTCGTCGCCTACCCGATCGACCTGTTCGAAGAGGGTTCCGTGGTCAACGTGCTGACCTCGCTGGTCGGCAACGTGTTCGGCTTCAAGGCGCTGCGTCACCTGCGACTTGAAGACATTCGCTTCCCGATCGCCTACATCAAGACCTGCGGCGGACCGCCGGCCGGCATCCAGGTCGAGCGCGATCGTCTGAACAAGTACGGCCGCCCGATGCTGGGCGCCACGATCAAGCCGAAGCTGGGTCTGTCGGCGAAGAACTACGGCCGTGCGGTCTACGAATGTCTGCGTGGCGGTCTCGACATGACCAAGGACGACGAGAACGTCAACTCGCAGCCGTTCATGCGCTGGCGCGACCGCTTCGAGTTCGTCGGCGAGGCCATCCAGAAGGCCCAGCAGGAGACCGGCGAGCGCAAGGGTCACTACCTGAACGTCACCGCGCCGGACCCGGAACAGATGTACCAGCGCGCCGAGTTCGCCAAGGAAGTCGGCTGCCCGATCATCATGCACGACTTCCTGACCGGCGGCTTCACCGCCAACACCGGCCTGGCCAACTGGTGCCGCCGCAACGGCATGCTGCTGCACATCCACCGCGCGATGCACGCGGTAATCGACCGTCATCCGAAGCACGGTATCCACTTCCGCGTGCTGGCCAAGTGTCTGCGCCTTTCCGGCGGCGACCACCTGCACACCGGCACCGTCGTCGGCAAGCTCGAGGGCGACCGCCAGTCGACGCTCGGCTTCGTCGACCAGCTGCGTGAATCGTTCGTACCGGAAGACCGCTCGCGTGGCGTGTTCTTCGACCAGGACTGGGGCTCGCTGCCCGGCGTCATGGCCGTTGCTTCCGGCGGTATCCACGTGTGGCATATGCCCGCACTGGTCACGATCTTCGGCGACGACTCGATGCTGCAGTTCGGTGGCGGCACCCAGGGTCACCCGTGGGGCAACGCTGCTGGCGCCGCTGCCAACCGCGTCGCGCTGGAGGCGTCGGTCAAGGCACGCAACCAGGGCCGCGAGATCGAGAAAGAGGCACGCGACATCCTGACCGAGGCCGCGAAGAGCAGCCCCGAACTGGCGATCGCGATGGAGACCTGGAAGGAGATCAAGTTCGAGTTCGACACCGTGGACAAGCTGGACGTCGGCTGATCGAAGGCCGGCAACACGCGTGCAACTGAACCTTACGTAATTGAGGAATGACTGATGCCAAACACAACCATGGGTGACTTCCAGACCGCGCAGACGCTCGAGACGTTCGGCTTTCTGCCCAAGCTTTCGCAGGACGAGGTCTACGACCAGATCGCATACCTGATCGCACAGGGCTGGACGCCGGCGATCGAGCACGAGCACCCGAGCGGTGCCTTCAACCACTACTGGACGATGTGGAAGCTGCCGTTCTTCGGTGAGCAGGACCTGGGCAACGTCGTGGCCGAACTCGAGGCCTGCCACCGCGCCTACCCGGACCACCACGTGCGCCTGCTCGGCTACGACAACTACAGCCAGAGCCAGGGTGTCGCGTTCGTGGTCTACGAAGGCCGCGCCTGACGCCAGGACGGCGACGGCGTTGCGACACATCACGTTCAGCAGCCAGAAAGACAGCCAGAAAGACAGGTGACAGCATGAAACAGCAGGGCGGTGCACAGGGGTTGAGTGGTCGGGCGTTGGCGCTCGCGCGGCGCAAGGCGATGTCGAGTGCCGGCAAGGCGGCAGTGACGTCGCCGGCGCAGGCCGCTGCCGCACCGGCTGCGCCTGCGGCCGCACCCGCACCGACCCGCGCGCCAAGCCCGGCACCCGTATCCGGCGCCAGGAGCGGGCGTGCGGCGTCACTGGCTCGTCGCAAGGCGATGTCGAGCCGCGGCAAGGTTGCGGTGCAGAGCAAGGATCGCGTGCGCACCCGGCCGTCCGACCAGGCAGCGGCGCCTAAGCCGTCGTCTGCAGATGGCGCGGTTGCCGAACGCAAGGGCGAAGGCTGCGGTTGCGGCTGCAAAGGCAGGCGCGACGAGGCTGCGGCAGCGGCGCCGTCTACCTCCATGCCGTCGGCCGGCAACGGTCGCGCCAAGCCGCGCGGCACGCGTCGCCCGAGTGTCGCCACCAATCCGACGCGTGCGGCCTCGCTGGCGCGTCGTCGTGCGCAGTCGTCGCGTGGTAAGGCCGGTGTGAGTGCGAAGGGCATGACCGCCGCGCAGACCGCGCGTGCGACCAATCCGGATCTGACCGGACGTGAACTGGCGCGCGTGCTGCGTGACCAGCGCAGCAAGCGTGGCAACGCCGGGCAGAAGAAATCCGAACCCTGCGGTCGCCAGCGCCCGACGCGCGGCCAGAACACGGCAGCCGCGCAGGACGCAACATGGAAGGTCGGTGCCAGCGAGACCACGCACGGCCAGACCGTGACCGGCACGATGGTCGGCCGCAGCCGCAGCGTGACCGGCGACGAACCGAGCACCTGCCGCGCCGTGACCGGCACCGAGTACATGGGTGCGGATATCTTTCGCGAATTCTGCCAGAGCGAGCCCGGCAAGGGCGTGCGGCGTGTCGGCGTCAGCTCGACGGCGCGTGGCAACAGCGTGACCGGCAACAAGGTGGGCCGCAGCAAGCGTGTGACCGGCGACGAACCCGGCACCTGCAAGCGCGTGACCGGCACTGAGTATGTCGGCGCGGCGCAGGGCGAGGCGTTCTGCGGTACGCGCAGCGAGGCGGGACCCGCCAAATTCAGCCGCAGCGAGACGCGCAAAGGCAAGGCCGTCACCGGCAACAACGTCGGTCGCTCGGACCGGGTGACGGGTGACGAGGTCGGCGCCCAGCGCGAGCTGACCGGCACACAGTACATGCAACTCGGCGACGGCAAGGCGCCGGCCAAGGTCGGCCGCAGCGCGACGTTGCGCGGTGGTGGAGTCACCGGCACGATGGTCGGTCGCGGCGCGCGCATGACCGGTGACGAGCCGGGCAGCTGCCGCAACATTACCGGCGACGACTACATCGGCCAGGAGCAGTTTCGCGATTTCTGCGCCGCAACGCCGGCGCCGACCGACCAGAAGGTCGGCCTGTCGCAGACGTTCGGCGGCAAGGCAGTAAGCGGCACCATGACCGGGCGCTCGCAGCGCGTGACCGGCGACGAACCGGGTACCTGCAAGGCGATCACGGGTACCCCGTATGCCGGCGCCGAGCAGTACCGCAATCACTGCGAGTCCGACAACTATTTCGATTCCGATGCCCGTATGCGGCCGAGCAAGCGCACGAGCGGCGCCGTCATGACCGGCCTGCAGCCATCGATCGCCGGCAAGATGACCGGTGACTCGAAAGGTGCCTGCGAGACCGTCAGCGGCACGCCGTATGTCGGCGCCGACCAGTCGGCGGCGGCCTGTCCGGCCACCGCGGCGGAGCCGGGCAGCCCCGATTTTCCGCAGCCCATCGGCGACACGCCCTGGGGCCAGTTCAGTGTCTTGCCGCCGATGCATGCGAGCGAGTCGCCGCCGGCCGCCGGCGGTATCACGGGATCGCGCTATGAACAGGGCCAGATCACCGGGCCCTTCGGCAAGGCGCCCGGACGGGTGACCGGAACCGAGGAGGCACGCTTCGGCCGTCGCGAACCGCTGAATAGCGATATCCACGTCGAGGCGCCGTTGGTCGAAGGACGTGTCAAATCGCGCATCACCGGCGAGGGCATCAGTGCCGGGCTCAAGATTACCGGCGATGACTGGGACCGCGGTGACCGTGTGACCGGTACCGAGGGTGCCTCGGCGAAGGCGCGCAACCCAAGCCGCCGCGGTGGGCCCGTGGTCGCGATGGCCGCACGCCTGGCAGGCGCGCGCAACGACGACCTGCCGGATCCGGTCAGCAAGGTCACCGGTGGCAGCGGCAACACCGAGAAGGGCGCGCTGATTACCTATTCAGGCGGGGCCCGCGGCTGAGCGCCGGCAAGGATCTAGACGGCAATGCAACGCGCATTCAATCCATCGACGGGCACACGGGCACGCGCGGCCGGAACCGCGCCGCTGCGGCGGCCCGGTGCGGTCGGCGGCGGCACGATCGCCTCGCGCCCGCATGCTCAGGCCGGCCACGTGCTGTGCCGCGAGCGCGAGAACGCGCGCCTGTACGACTACGAGCGCGGCATCAAGTCGGCGTTCGACGCGATCGTGCCGACGCTGAAGCGCGTCTCCGCGCTGCAGCACGAAGAGGCGTTTGAGTCACTGGCACAGGACATCGCACGCCGCGAACTCGGTTTCGAATTGCCGCGCGACATCCTCAGCGATGCGTGGGTCGAGCAGCTCGACATGCGTCGACTGTTTGCCTGGTGCGTGTTCGCGACCTATCGCCGCTACTGCGACGAGTTCTTCGCCAGCGATCCGCTCGCGCTGGACGACCGGGGTGATTTCGACGCCTTCCTGCAGTCCTGCGGCTTTCACACGCTCGACATCTCGCCATGCGCCGATGGACGTCTTGCACACGTGATCCGCTACGTGCTGCGCCTGCCGCACCGTGCGGTGCGTCGCAAGTCGTACGCCGGTGCGCTGTTCGACATCGAGGACAGCATCCAGAAATGGGTCGAGACCGAGATGCTCCGCTTCCGCGAGGGTCGTCCCAACACGGCCGATGCGCCGACGCGCTACCTGAAGACGGTCGCGTATCACTTCAGTTCCGTCGATCCGCAGCATCAGGGCTGCGCGGCGCACGGCTCCGACGATACGCGTGCGGCGACGGCCGGGTTGAACAAGCTGCTCGACTTCCAGCGCGCCATCCAGAACAGCTTCTGCTGTGGTGCCTCGATCGACCTGCTGTTGATCGGCGTCGATACCGACACCGATGCGATTCGCGTGCATGTGCCCGATGGCAATGGCGTGATCGAACTGGACCGCTTCGTCGATGCGCTAGAGCTGTTCGACGCTACCGCGCGCCAGCAGGCTGCGCAGGCGGTGCGCGCGATCGATGACGCCGTGCGCAACGCCGCGGCGGATGTCGCACCGGGCATGGCGCAGCTGATTGCGCGGCTGATCGAGAACAATGTGTCGCAGATCGCGTACGTGCGCGGCTACCACGGCCGGCACTATGCCGACATCGGCCACGCCGAGCGCTTCATCGGCGCCGGGGTCGGTTTCGAGGAGATCCAGCTGCGCAACCTGATGTATTTCGCGTACCTCGACACGGTCGAGGAGGCGACGCAGGATCTCGATGTCGGCATCAAGATCTTCACCGGGCTGAATGTCAGTCACGGCCTGCCGGTGCCGATTGTCGTCCGGTTCGACTACCACGGCCAGGTGCCGGGGGCGCGCGACCGTGCCATCGATCACTGCCAGCGGGTCACCGACGCGCTGCAGACGCGATATGCAGACCTCTCTGGGCGCGGCATGCTGCATGTGATGCAGGTCGTACGCGACTGTAGTGCGGACGCCGCGATCGAGGTGCTCGAATGTACCGTCAATGCCGAGTCCAAGGCGGGGGCGCACTGATGAAGATCTGTCAGGTTGAACGGCCGCTGGTCGCGACCAATCGCATCCCCGGCCTCGAACACAAGCATCTGCAGGTCGTGCGCGACGGGTCCGCGACGGTGGTCGCCGTCGACGCCGTCGGCTGTATTCCAGGCGATTGGGTGATCTGC
Organism: Gammaproteobacteria bacterium; assembly: GCA_020445255.1. Lineage (GTDB taxonomy): Bacteria > Pseudomonadota > Gammaproteobacteria > Chromatiales > Chromatiaceae > Thiosocius. Next base: position 43,363 of record JAGRGY010000031.1, on the reverse strand, counting down.
GTCGGCAGTTCCGCGGCGCGCGAGGCGGCCGGCAGCAAGGAATACCCGAGCGACCTGACCATCGTCGGCATCATCGATCGGTGGCCGCCGGAGGAGAGCGCCTGATGGACATCTTCCAGGTCGAGTCACCGCTGGTGTGTACGCGCCGCGTCGACGGACTGCAACAGGTCAGCCTGCGTGTGCTGCGAGACGCCAATGGCAGGCGTCAGGTCGCCGTAGACCCGGTCGGTGCGCGGCGCGGCAACCAGGTGTTCACCGTCAGCGGCTCGGCTGCGCGCTACGCGGCGGGTGATTTCGATGTCCTTACCGATCTCACCATCGGCGGCATCATCGACTTTTGGGACGGGGAACCCGGTACGTCGTCGCACGAACGCGACGAGACACCGGCAACGGTTTGAGATTGTGACGACAAACGAGCGAGTCAGCAGGAGACACAACGATGGCAACTGAAAACTACGGTATCGCACTGGGCATGATCGAGACGCGCGGGCTGGTACCCGCCATCGAGGCCGCGGACGCCATGACCAAGGCGGCGGAAGTCCGTCTGATCGGTCGTGAATTCGTCGGCGGCGGTTACGTCACCGTCTTGGTGCGGGGCGAGACCGGGGCGGTGAACGCCGCGGTCCGTGCAGGGGCCGACGCCTGTGAGCGCGTCGGTGATGGTTTGGTCGCGGCGCACATCATTGCGCGCCCGCACCGTGAGGTCGAGCCGGTGCTCGGCAAGCAGTGACACCTGACTGCCGCACAATGAGTCGGCAGTCGTGTAACGAATCCTTACTACTTCGATAACGGAGCATAGAAAATGGCAAGCGAAAACTACGGTATTGCACTGGGTATGATCGAAACCCGCGGTCTGGTCCCGGCCATCGAGGCCGCGGATGCGATGACCAAGGCGGCTGAGGTGCGGCTGATCGGTCGCGAATTCGTCGGCGGTGGCTACGTGACCGTGCTGGTGCGCGGCGAGACCGGCGCGGTCAACGCGGCAGTGCGTGCGGGCGCAGATGCCTGTGAGCGTGTCGGCGACGGTCTGGTGGCAGCGCACATCATCGCCCGTCCGCACCGCGAGGTGGAGCCGGTCCTGCCGACCGGTGGCGACTCGTCGTCGGCGCGCGCGGCCTGAGGCGACGCCCGCGGTCGCTTGGCTGAAGCGGTCTGATGCTCGCACCACGCTCCGACCATCGCATCCTCGGCTACCTGGGCCGTGCGCTCAGCCTGGAGTTGTCGGCGGTTCAGATGTACAGCACCCAGGCGCGACTTGTCGCGTCCTGGGGGCTGGACGAACCGTCGCAGCGCCTGCGTAACGAGGCACACGAGGAGATGCAGCACGTCGAGCGGATCATCGCGCGGATGCTGGCACTCGGTGTCGCGCCCAATGCATCTCAGCTGCGCCCGGTGTCCCTGGGTGCGGATCTGCAAACGCTGCTGCAGGCCGATCGAGCGTTCGAGTCCGAGCTCGTGCAGTTGTACAGCGATGCGGCGGCGCACTCGGCGCGCAACGGTAGCCCGGACGACCGTGTATTCTTCCTGGGACTTCTCGAAGAAGAGCAGGCGCACGAGCGGGAACTCAATGAATGGATGCGTTCGTTGGAAGGAACCAGGTAAAGCGGCACAATGGCCGCACGCGCTCCACCAGGCGCGGCAACCCAGCGGAGTCGACAAATGAATCAGCAATGGCAAGAACGCCCGCGTCCCGCACGGCTGGAGCGTCGTTACGAATTTCAGAACTATTCCGCGCTGCGTGACTTCCTCGATTGCGCAGCCGAGCTGTCGGAGCGCGAGGGACTCTACCCGGACATGGGCTTTGGCCGCGACTACGTCAATATCACGATCCATACCGACGAGGGCAATGTCGCACTGGATGATCGACAGCGCCGCTTCGCCGTGCTGCTCGACGAGTTGTGTCCGCCCGGCGCGACGGCGTGACGGCCGGCGATGCGGGTCGTCGCACTGGTCGGCAACAAGGGCGGCGCGGGTAAGACGACCCTCTGCGTCAACTTGGCGACCGCGCTGAACGCGCGCGCGCCCACGGTCATTCTCGACGCCGATCCCCAGCGGTCCTCGCTGCAGTGGCGTGATCTCGCCGACCGCGACGATGCTGTAGAGGTTGCCGACGCGGTGGACGACGTCGACGCGGCCGTCGGCGATGCGCGTGCCAGGTTCGATTTCATCGTCATAGACTGCCCGCCATCGGTGCATGCGCCGCAGACGGCGCGCGTGCTCGCGTTGTGCGACGTCGCGCTCGTGCCGGTGCAGCCGTCGCCACTCGATATCTGGGCGACCGTGCACATCGAGGACAAGGTCGACGAGGCCCGCCGGGTCAACCCGGGTCTACGCGCGCTGCTGGTCATCAACCAGCTCGAGCCGCGCACGAAGCTTTCGCAATTGATGCGCCAGGCGCTCGCCGAACTCAGTCTGCCGGCTGCCACGACCGCGATCAGCCGCCGGGTTGCGTACCGCAGCAGCGTACTGGAGGGAAGGACGGTGATGGATCTCGGTTCACGCGGCAGCGCCGCTGCCGAAGAGATCACCCAACTCATCGAGGAGGTAGTCGGAACATGACAACGAAAGACCAGACCGGTGACAAGCTCGTCGCCTCGATCCGTCGCACCAAGGCCGGCGCCGCGAAAGCCGGCGACACGGCCCCACCGGCCAAACCTGCGGCGCGCAGACCGCCGACAAAAACGGCGCAGACGCCCAAACGCGCGACGGCGGCTACCCGACGGACGGCGACCGCCGATCCTTACCAGTCGGGCGGCCGGATCTGGCCCGACTGAGCATCGATCCCGGATGCCGTCGCCGCCGACATTACACGCTGCACCGCCGGGTTCCGCCAGCCTGCATGCCAGGGCATTGAGGAATCGATGCGGAATGCGAACAGGGCGGACCCGTGCAAACGGTTTCGCGTGCGACCACGAGACGCTGAACGCGGCCCGATACCGTGCACTGAGATCGAGCGAGTAAGGACAAGCAATGCCCCCATACGGTGACCAGACGTACACGCCTCCGGCCGCGATGCCGGACTACCTGATCCGACACGCGACGCTGCGTCAGCTTCAGGTGTTCGAGGCGATCGTGCGCCTGGGCAGCTTCACGCGCGCGGCCGAGGAGCTGTTCCTGACCCAGCCGACCGTGTCGATGCAGATCAAGAAGCTGGCGGACTCGCTGGGGCTGCCGCTGTTCGAACATGTCGGTCGAAACGTCCGTCCGACCGAGGCGGGGCTGGAGCTCTACCAGGCGTGCCGCAAGATCTTCGAGACCCTGGCGAATCTCGAGATGAAGATGGCGGACCTCAAGGGGATCAAGCGTGGACGGCTGCGCCTCGGTGTGATCACGACCGCCAAGTATTTTGCACCCGAGGTGCTCGGCGAGTTCTGCCAGCTGTATCCTGGAATCGAGGTCGCGCTCAAGGTGTCGAACCGCGACCGTATCATCGAACGCATCAACGGCAACGAGGACGACCTGTACATCATGGGTCAGGCGCCCAGCGACCAGATCGAGGTCGAGGCCTTCCCGTTTGCGCCGAATCCCCTCGTCGTCATGGCACCGCGCAATCATCCGCTGGTCGGTAAGAAGAACGTGCCGCTGTCGCGCATTGCCGAAGAGCCTTTCATCCTGCGCGAGCCGGGTTCCGGCATTCGCGATGCGACACTCAAGCTTTTCGACGCGCTCGACCTGCGGCCTAACGTGCGCATGGAACTGGGTAGCAACGAAGCGATCAAGCACGCGATCGTCGGCGGACTCGGTTTGTCGGTGCAGTCGCTGCATACGCTGACGCTCGAAGGCCCGGACGGCCCGGTGGCGATCCTCGATGTCGAGGGCTTTCCGATCATGCGGCAGTGGTACATGGTGCACCCGCGCGGCAAGGAATTGTCGTTGGTCGCCCAGGCCTTCCTGAAGTACACACTCGAGATCGAGCCGCGCATGCGCCAGCGCATGGAGGCATTGTGGCCGAAGCTCAGCCACTATTTCAGGGAAATGAAAAAGACGACGACCCCGGTCAGTCGCAAGAAGAAAAAGCGCTGACTTCCGGGGAAACCTTGACCGCAACCCACTTGGATTGCGGCTCCTGACCGGACGACCCGCCGATCAAGGCCCGCGCAGCCGGCGCGTCTTCTCCACCATGCGATGCGTCGATCGGTTGTTGTTGAACTGCGCCACGCGGTGCAGCGGCACCCATAACACCTGGTGAGACTCGTCGTTTCCCGGGACAACCCGGTCGTCGTCCATCTCGACCAGGAAGCGGACGTCGATGTGCTCATGCTGCGGGCCGCGTTCGCTCGCGGGAATGGCGTGGATGTCGACGTCGAACACCGCACCATCGACGAGACGGATATGGGTCGAATCGAGGCCCGTCTCTTCCGAGGTCTCGCGCAGCGCGACACGCAAAATATCGGCGTCGCCGTCGGCGTGACCGCCGGGCTGGAACCATTGATCGTGCTTGCGATGGTGGAGTAGCAGCACGTGATCGCGGGCCGGGTTGACCACCCACGCAGAGCCGGTCACGTGGGCCGGCCACAGGTCACAGTGAAAGCAGTCCTCGTGGGCACTGACGAAAGTACGCGCCCGTTCGACATACGCGGCCTCTTCCATGAAGCGGGTCGAATGGGTGTCGAGCAGGCTGAGCAGATCACGGCGATGCACTGGTTCCCTCCGCGTTCATGTGGTCGACGGGTTTTCGACCGCCGCGATCGCGGCCGCCGCGGCCTCGTCTACATCACCCTCGCGGCCGGAAAGGATCAGGCGTCCGAACGCACCGACGGCGCGCACGTCGATCAGCGTGATGTTGGCGGCCTTCTCGGCCTGGTTCGCCGCATAGACGATGTAGCCGGCAGGCTCTGTTTCGAGGATGAACATGCTCTGTCCGGGCAGGATCATCGAGCCGCGGCGGTCCTGGCGGTTGATCAGAACGGTGTGGTCCGGGGTCATGCCACGAATGACCTCCTGCCAGGCGATGCGGCAGGTCTGGCGGTCGTGCACGGTCGCGTTCATGTTTGCCAGCACGATGCGCCCGGCCTCACGGACGTCGCTCTGGTCGCGCTGGTGGATGACCATGGAGCCGTAGGCGCGCTCGACCACCTGCTGGGCGAGGTGAACGCGCGTCGCCTTCAATGCAATGTCGGTCAGTCGGTGCACCGCCATGCCGGGCGAGACCTCGACCCACAGGCAGGCGTCACCGGGTATCGGCAGGAACCCCTGCGATACCGTCGCCATATAGGCGGCGAGCTGCGGCTGCAGCGAGTCGATGTAGACGTACGTCCTGAGCTTGATCATCCGGTCTCGAGGCCTTGGCCAACGGGACAGAGCATGTCGACGCCTCTGCGTGCGCGGGCCACGGGCGAATGCCCTGGTTGCGCACCGGTGCGTCCTGCGTTCTGCCGTTGAGCCGGGCCGCGAGCCCGGTCAGTTCGAACGCCGGGTTCGGTTACCCGGCAGCGGGATTGTGCACCACGAACGAGAAGCGACTATGACAGCTGTAGTCCTCGATATTCAGTCGGATGTGATGATCGGTATGCGTCGTTCGGCAACGGTCGATCTCGCGGTACACCTGTCCGGCGTCGCCGCTGTAACAACTCGGTTGCCCCCAGACCTGCCATGGCGTGAATCGCGGTGCCATCGCAGGTGCATGCTCGATACAGATCACACATCCCTGCCGCAAACAGTGTCCAATCTTCCCGAGCGCCCGGTTTACGAGCGGTAGGGAATCGGCGTGCTGATCGTCAGCTTGCATCGTCTCGCCTCTTCGGTAGTGGCTTGGTGGGCCAGACACCGCGACCGCTTCAGGCAGGTCGTCACGTGGCTTGGCGAGACGAGATTAGACAGCGACTTCCTACACGTGAAATTGGAATTTGTCGCTGTCGGCATAGAGGCCAGTCTATGGCCTATATGTACGCCGTAAATCATCGATTTTTCAACCGAAAGTTCGCCGCAGGTGGCGTCATCCGGTAGAGAGCGGACGATCGTCGGGGACCCATGTCAGACTCTGTCCACAGACTACGCCGACTCGCATCAGCAGCCGATCCTGCGATCGCTGGAATACGCCACCGTGCCGGCATTTGGCCGGCGGCTCCGACGGCACGGCGCGTTTCGCATGGCCTATTTATAAGTTGCTCAAGGCTTAATGAATAAGTGATAGTTTCAATCGGACATATCGATGATTATCGATAGTCAGTCCGGCCACGGCACGCGCGGTCACGCTCGGCGGAACAGCAGTGGCGCGACGTCCGCGTCGAACCTGTTCGCGAAATGCACGGTCAGGCCCTTGCGGATGCGCTCGGGGATATCGTCGAAGTCGCCGCGGTTGTCGGCGGGCAGGATCAGTTCGCGGATGCCGGCGCGCTTGGCGGCGATGACCTTTTCGCGGATGCCGCCGACCGGGAACACCTCGCCGGTCAGTGTGATCTCACCGGTCATCGCGAGCGGCCGCACCGGACGGTCCAGCGCCAGTGACAGCAGCGCGGACGCCATCGTGACACCGGCGGACGGCCCGTCTTTCGGCGTCGCGCCGGCCGGCACGTGCAGGTGGATGAAGGTCTCCTTGAACCAGTCGGGGTCGGCGCCCAGCGCACGCGCGTGACCGACGACATGGCTGTAGGCGATCTCGGCCGATTCGCGCATCACGTCGCCGAGTTGCCCCGTCAGCTTGAAGCCGCGGTTGAAGCCGTGCGCGCGGGCGGCCTCAATGCTCAATGTCGCCCCGCCCATCGCGGTCCATGCCAGGCCGGTGACCACGCCGGGGCCGCGCAGCGTGCGCTCGTCGCGGAACACGGCCGGGCCGAGGTAGGCCGGCAGATCGTCGACGCCGACCGTGATCGGGGTCGACGCGCCGTCGAGCACCCTGACGACGACCTTGCGCGCGATCTTGCCGAGCTGCTTCTCCAGCCGGCGTACCCCCGCATCGCGCGCGTAGCCGTCGATGATCGCGCGCAGCGTCGCGGCCGGCAGCTTGAGCTGCGACCGCTTCAGCCCGGCGCGCTTGATCTGGCGCGGCAGCAGGTAGCGCCGCGCGATCTCGAGCTTGTCCGCGGCAATGTAGCCCGACAGCTGGATCACCTCCATGCGGTCGAGCAGCGGCCCCGGGATGCTGTCGAGTTGATTGGCCGTGGCGACGAACAGCACCTTGGACAGGTCGAAGCGCAGGTCGAGATAGTGATCCATGAAGTCGCTGTTCTGCTCCGGGTCGAGCACCTCGAGCAGCGCCGATGCCGGATCGCCGTGATAGCTGGCACCGATCTTGTCGATCTCGTCGAGCATGATCACCGGGTTCTGCGTGCCGGCCGCCTTCATCGCGTGGATGAACTTGCCCGGCATGGCGCCGATGTAGGTGCGGCGGTGGCCCTTGATCTCGGCCTCGTCGCGCATGCCGCCGACCGAAAAGCGATAGAACCGGCGCCCGAGCGCGTCGGCGATCGAACGCCCGATCGACGTCTTGCCGACGCCGGGCGGTCCGACCAGCAGGATGATCGATCCACTGATCTCACCCTTCATGATGCCGACTGCGAGGAATTCCAGGATGCGCTGCTTGACGTCCTCGAGGCCGTAGTGATCGCGGTCCAGCACCTCACGTGCTCGCGCGAGATTGAGCGCGTCTTCAGACTGTCGGCCCCACGGCAGCACGGTCACCCAGTCGAGGTAGTTGCGCGTGACGGCGAACTCGGGCGAACCGGTCTCGAGCATCGCCAGCTTGTTCATCTCCTCGTCGACACGCTGTGCGGCCTCGTCACTGAGCGTCAGCGCCGTGATGCGTTCGCGAAAGGTGTCGATTTCGGCGGTGCGGTCGTCCTTGGAGATGCCCAGTTCCTTCTGGATCTCCTTCAGCTGCTCGCGCAGGAAGAAATCCCGCTGCTGGGCCTGCATGCGCTCCTCGACCGCGGTGCGGATCTTGTGCTGTGCCTTGGCCAGGTCGAGCTCGCGGTGCAGCAGGTCGAGCACCTTTTCCATGCGCGGCAGCAGCGGGTAGGTCTCGAGCACGGCCTGCAGGTCTTCCTTGTCCGACGTCGTCATGCTCGCGGCGAAGTCGGCCAGGTGAGACGGGTCGTCGGGTCCGAAGCGATCGAGGAACATGCGCAGTTCCTCGCGGTACAGCGGGTTGAGCGGCAGCAGCTCGCGGATCGTGTTGATCAATGCAATGGAGTATGGCTTGAGCTCCGGATCGGGTTTGCCGCGCGGCTCGCGCATGTAGGAGACGCGCGCGGTGAAAGGCGCATCGTCGCTGACGAACTTCTCGATCTCGAAGCGCTGGATGCATTCGACCAGCACCTGCAGGTTACCGTCGGTCGGATGGATGCGATGGATGCGGCCAACCGTGCCTACGCGGTGGAAATCGTCCGCCAGCGCGTGTTCCGCCACGTCGCCACGCACCAGAACGATACCGATCAGGTCGTGTCCAGTCTCGTGCGCGGCCTCCAGCGTCGGGCGCCAGTGTTCCGCGTCCATGACCAGCGGCACGCCCTGGCCCGGAAAAAATGGACGCGCGGCCACCGGCAGCAGGTGGATCACGGTGGGCAGCACCTCGTCCGCGCGCGCCAGCGGCTTGTCGACCTCGATGACCTCGATGTCGTTTTGTTCTTCGTGCATGGTTCTGTTGTTTCCCCCGCGGACACGCTGCCGTGTGCGACCGCAGCGTCGGGGTCCCGAGTGACGGCTCTGAAAGAGAGATGGGGGCGGGAGGCGCAATCTGCAAGGGCGACGCGTGTGTCCACGGAGGCAACCCGAACCCTGTCAGATTGCTTTACACATTTCACCCCGCTGTGCGATGCGCCTGTGCAAATATCTTTGGCAGGCAAGGATATGCGGCACTGGCACCGGAATTGCCTTGGTTTTTTCGATCGCCATGCCCGTCAAACGATGTTCCCGGATTTCCAGTTGAGATCCCAGCAGACAGGCGTGCGAGTCTGCGGCTCATAGCGGCGAGGGCATGCCAGGACGGCTGCACCTCGTGGCTGTCGCTCGGGTCTCTCGGGCCAACCGTAAGCGGTATCCACGGCGTGACCCCCTTCGGCAACGATGAGGTAGGCGATGCGGTACATCATCCTCTGTCTTTCCGGTGCATTGGCGCTGGCGAGTCAGGCCGCTTATGCGGTGGCGATCTGGAGTGCGGGTGCAGGGGACTGGTTCGATGCCTCGAACTGGTCCTCGAACGTGCCGACCGGTGGCGACGACACCGTGATCGCCAATGGCGGCAGCGCGACGGCAGACAGTTCCAGCGGGTTCTATCCAGGTGGCGGCACGCCGGCCGAGACCGGGGATCTCAACATCGGCGTCAGGTCCAACCCCATCGTTGCGCCGCCCTTCGGCACCGGCTCGCTGGACGTTGTCGACGTGGACCTGTCGGTCGGCGGTGATCTAAAGGTCGGTGTGACTGATGCGCCGTCCTCCATCGGATTCGGCAGTTCCGGCGGCAGCCTGACGACGACCGGCGGCCTGAACGATCCGGGTGACGTGGCGGTCGGTGGCGACGCGGCGATCGGCCTTTTCGTCGATGGCGTCGCCAGCGGTACGGCAACCGGCGCCGTGTCCGTTGCCGGCGGGCTTACCGACATGGGTGCCGGCAGCCTGCAGGTCGGCCGTACCACAGGCGCCGGCAATGCCGACGGCACGTTGGCCGTCGGTGGGGATGTCAGCGGTTTCGCGTCCGTGCAGCTCGGCAGCACCGGCCTGAACAGTGCCGGCAATGCGGCGGGCAGTATCAACGTGGGCGGTGCGTTGAGCGGTACTGGAGGCCTCTCCGTGGGCACGGCCGCGGGTGCTGGCCAGTCCAGCGGCACGCTGACGGTGGCCAACGGCATCAGCGGGTTCGCGTTCGTCGGCGTGGCCGGGGGTTCGGCGGATATCAATGCGACGGGTAATGGCGGCGGTGCGCTGAACGTGCTTTCCGGCGGTGTCGCCGGCACCGGCGTCAGCACCTTCGAGGTGGGCAACACCAATGCCAAGCCCACGACCATGGGCACGGCGATCGTCACCGGCGACATCACCGGCTTCGCCGGCATCGAGATCGGCAACGTGCGTGGCACGACGAGCGCCGGCAACGCCACCGGTGTGATGTTCCTCACCGGCGACCTCGTCGGTACCGACAGCGGCAACCTGCGTGTGGGGCGTGCCGAGGGCATCGGCAACGCCGACGGGTCGCTTTCGGTCAGTGGCAACGTCAGCGGTTTCACGTCGGTGCAGCTCGGCAGCACCGGCCTGAACAGTGTTGGCGATGCGGCCGGCAGCATTCAGGTGGGCGGCATGTTGAGCGGCAGCGGCGGCCTCTCCGTGGGCACGGTCGCGGGCGCCGGCCAGTCCAGCGGCACGCTGACGGTGGCCAACGGCATCAGCGGGTTCGCGTTCGTCGGCGTGGCCGGGGGTTCGGCGGATATCAATGCGACGGGCAGCGGCGGCGGTGCGCTGAACGTGCTTTCCGGCGGTGTCGCCGGCGCCGGCGTCAGCACCTTCGAGGTGGGCAACACCAATGCCAAGCCCACGACCATGGGCACGGCGATCGTCACCGGTGACATCACCGGCTTCGCCGGCATCGAGATCGGCAACGTGCGCGGCACGACGAGCGCCGGCAACGCCACCGGTCAGCTGATCCTTACCGGCGATCTCATCGGTACCGACAGCGGCAACCTGCGGGTTGGGCGTGCCGAGGGCATCGGCAACGCCGACGGTTCGCTGTTCGTCAGCGGCAACGTCAGCGGCTTCACGTCGGTGCAGCTCGGCAGCACCGGCCTGAACAGCGTTGGCGATGCGGCCGGCAGCATTCAGGTGGGCGGCATGTTGAGCGGCAGCGGCGGCCTCTCCGTGGGCACGGTCGCGGGCGCCGGCCAGTCCAGCGGCACGCTGACGGTGGCCAACGGCATCAGCGGGTTCGCGTTCGTCGGTGTCGGCGGCGGCTCGGCCGACATCAATGCGACGGGCAACGGCGCGGGCGCACTGAACGTGTTTGCCGGTGGCGTGACGGGCACAGGGGTCAGCACCTTCGAGGTCGGCAACACCAACGCCAATCCCACGACCATGGGCACGGCTATCGTCAAGGGCGGCATCACCGGCTTCACCGGCATCGAGGTCGGCAACGTGCGTGGCTCGGGCAGTGCCGGCAACGCGACCGGTCAGCTGAGTGTCAGCGGCGGCCCGGTGGAGGCAGCGACCATGCGGGTCGGGGTCAGCGAGAGTGGTCAGGGTGTCGCGACCGGTGTCGTCTATATCGATCATTCCCTCGTCACGTTGGATACGGGCCTGACACTCGGCAACGGCAGCACGCTGCAGCTCGGTATCGACGGCAACAACCGGGGTGTCGACTTCGCCGCGTTCGATGTGACCGACGCCGTACTCGATGGCGTCCTCAATGTCCTGTTCTCGTTCGATCCCCTGTCCGCGATCTATGACCTGATCATCAGTGACAGCATTAACGGGATCTCCGGCGACTTCGACAGCGTATCGATCCTCGGTCTCGGCATCGGCACGACCTTCAGTTATGGCATCGAGGTCGCGAACATCGCCGGTATGGATGTCGAGGTGTATCGGCTGCGTATTGGCGATGCGGGTGGTGTGACCGTGCCCGAACCGGGTGTGCTGGTCCTGTTGCTGGCGGGCCTTGTCGGGCTGTCGACGATGCGATTCAGGAACCCGTCAACCTTGAGGACGGTGTCGGTGACCACCCCACATCCCGGCCGTTCCCGGGTCCCTCGCAGGCGGAGAAAAGGGTACAGCTGAGGCCCCGCGTTGCCTGCGCGACACGCAGCGGTGGTCAGACGGGAATGGTCTGCCGTCTGGAGCGTGCTCGGAGATCTTGACAAGAATCCCCGGCAGCGAGCTGATTCGGTCCGCCGACAAACGTCGTCAGCCCGGATCACTTTCCGGCTTCAGAAACGAACCCCGAGAGAACGCTGTCGTTCTGGATGGCACGGGCGATCGTGCCATCGAAGCCAAGGAACGCGGTTGGCAATCAATCGTCGTGGCCGCAGATGATCTGAACAATTTGACGATAGGGGTGAGCGCAGATGCGTGCGAGAAATGTGACGCGGATGTTCACAGGGCTCCTGACGGTTGCATTGTTGCAGGAGGCCGCGCTTGCGTCCGAAACGGACACACAACGGGAGTTGATAAAGCGCGGAGAATACCTGGTCAATTACGGCGGCTGTAACGACTGCCATACACCGAAAATGTTTACGCCCCAAGGCCCTGTGCCAGACGCCGGCAGGTTGTTGTCGGGTCATCCGGCGACCGCGCATCTCCCGGAAACACCGCCAGGGATAATTGGGCCGGAGAAATGGGGCGCGTTGACAAGCAATGACCTGACCGCCTGGTTTGGCCCGTGGGGCGTCAGCTTCGCCGCCAACCTGACGCCGGACAACGGCACCGGGATCGGCGGCTGGAGCGCAGAGCTATTCATCAAGGCAATGCGCACCGGCAAGCATCTCGGCGCCGGCCGGGACATCCTGCCACCGATGCCATGGTACTCACTCGCCGCTTTGACGGATGGAGACCTCAACGCGATCTTCGCTTATCTTCGCTCCATCAAGGCGATTGAAAATCAGGTGCCGCAGCCGTTGCCGCCACAAATGCAGTAGGTGCATAGCACACGCGCATTCGCCAGATCGCTGCACGCGACTAGCTCGACAGGAACAGGGAAGGCAGGCCGTCTTCCCTTTGTCGCTTCCCGGATACGCATCCTCAGTCGCCAATGGGTGGGTGGGCGGCTACGGGTGCGGGGCAGGGATTGCACGGTCAGGGGAATCCCTGCGCGAGCAGGTGTGAAGTGCCGGACGTCCGCGGTGAGATTGCGGGCGATCTGGCCGACACGTCAGGCAAGCCGCCACGCTCCCAGTGAGGCCAATGCGCTTCCGCCGCTGATATCCGGAACGATTTCGAGTTCGAGAATCGTTACTGCTGCAAGCTCAAGACGATAGTTTTCGACTTCGACCGTTGCGCCTGCAGGGCTGAAGTTCCATTGCTGCCTTGCAATTTCCCGCAACGCTTGACCGTCGCCGCCGGACCAGCGCAGCACAAACTCCTGTGTGCGGTCCATCACATGCTCTTCGAATCTGAGCCTGATCCATTCGAGCTTTTGGGGCTGATCGAAGAGGATCCTGATAACCTGCCGTCCCGGTTGTGCGGCCCGCCACCCCGAGGTGGTGCCGGGCAACAGCGCGGACTCTATTGGATGTGCATCATCCTCCGAGCTGACTTCCACCGTGGCCAGCCTTTCGACATCGAGCCACGCATGTCCGGGATCCGGGTCTGGTTTGTGATCCAAATTGATGATTTTCTTGCGCATGGGGATTGTGTCTGCTTTCTCACTATGTTCAATCTAGGCCATCTGACGCGCCCTGCCAGCGTTCAGCGGCATTGGACGTGACACCACGCAAAGCCGGCCACGGGTAAAACATCCGCCGCACGGGCTTGTTGGGTCTCCGCTCACCAGACGTATAGGCTGGCTGCTTTGTTCATGATCCGCAGTCCGATTCGTTTCGAACAGGGCCCGTGAGCAGCGCCGTAGCTAACGTGCAACGGGAGGAGGTGTTCTTCTCGTGGATGGCAATAGCGTGCTCCCGGCGCACTGCTCCATCGAACCAGCAACTCGCGCCTCTGCTCCTCAGAATGCTCGGTTCCACCGCAGACCACCTGCAACCAGCCTTCGAAGGCATCGTTCAGCCGGGCTGACTCGGCAGTGCCTGGAGCGAAGAAGGCCTTCAGGTTGTGAAAAGAGAACCCGGAGCCGATCAGCAGCACATTCTGCTCGTGCAAGTTTCTCAACGCATACCCAATATCGATATGTTGGGCCGGGTCGAGCGTGTTCACGAGCGAAAGCTGGACGCATGGAATGTTGGCCCCCGGATACATGAGCTTCAGCGGAACAAAGACACCATGATCGAGGCCCCTGGATTCGTCGAGACGGGCATCAATACCCCGTACTCCCAGTAGCCTGTGAATCTCTCCCGCCAGGACGGGTTCACCGGCGCACGGATATTCGATTTCATAGGATTCCGGCGGGAATCCGTAGTAATCGTAGATCAGCGACGGGCTTTGCGCGGCAGTGATTGAGGGAACGCGTTCTTCCCAATGGGCGCTGACTACGACTATTGCATCCGGCTGCGGCATGGTCGAGGCCATTTCCTGCAGCCTCGTCACCAATTCGCGGTGCTGTGGGTCGCCGAGCAGCGGCAACGGCCCGCCGCCGTGCGAAATGAACAGGGATCTTGGCAGCTTGTTCATCGCTTGGCCCGTGTACCTGCCTTCGCCGAGGTAAGCGCGGCCTGACACCCGGCGCGTGATCGCGCCACAACGGCGAAGCCTTGCGCAAGCGGCTGCACGGTGCTCAGCGTTCGGGTGAGGAGCAGGGCGGCGAACGGCCTAATCCGCCGAATACACGCAAGCTCCGCACATACTGCCATACCCCCGTTGTCAATCCACCTCGAAATCTGAGCGGGACACCCGGCTGCACCCATGTGCCTGTGCGATGGCACCGAGGTATGCGCTGAGGTTCCGCAGAGCGCCGGCGAATGACCGGTGACCGTGCGCGTACGCAAAAGTCCTGAATGACAGTCATCCTGCGATGCCTTGTGCGGGACATCGTGTGATGAGACGTGGAGATGAACAGTGGTCGCAGTGGTCATGTTGTTCCCTCCCTGCTATGCGCTTTCATCGCTAGGCCCCACCCAGAACAGCGGATTGTGGGCGATCTCCCAAAGATGGCCATCGGGATCTTTGAAGTAACCGCTGTACCCACCCCAGAAGACTTTCCGCGGCTTCTTGACCAGCGCCGCACCCGCTGCCACTGCTTGTTCCATGACCTCGTCGACTTCTTTTTCAGACGACACGTTGTGAGCCAGTGAAAAGCCTTCGAAACCGTAACCCTCGGTTGCGACCTGTGCATCCTCCGCCAATGCCTCGCGGCTGTACAAACCGAGCCATGTGCCACTGAGCGTGAAGAAAGCCACCTCCGGTGGCGAATCCATTCGGGGTAATCCAAGCCCGTTCTCATAGAAGTCGATCGCCGCAGCCAGGTCGCGGACCCCGAGGGTGATCATGCTGATTCTTGGCTTCATGATTCGAACGATCCCGGTTTGAGCATATCGTCAGCGTTGGGCGCCCGTATGGTCGCGGTAAACGACTTGTCAGGTATGAACTCCGAAGCCGTGCATGCTACCGCCACCTCTGGGTCCCTTCGATTTGTTGCCGGTACGCTTGGTAGCTCTGTCGCTCTCGGCAATCGGCTGCCACCCCTTCCTGACACCGCTGTTCACGGATGTTTTGCAGTGTCTCGTATCCGGTGCGCTTCACGTCTTCGGAGCTGCAACCAACCGCAACCGCTGACGACAATGCCATGAGCACGGCAAGTGTTCGCTTTCTGGCCATTTCGCCTCCTTCGGTACGAAAAGAAGCGGGATGCCGACCGAGCCTCGATTCGCGCCCATTGTGGTTCAACATGCGGGACCTTTTCCTGGGCGTTTTGCCAACCTGCCGCGCTGCAATCGACCGCGTGACAATCGCCGGGAAAATGGCTGACATTGCATTGCACAGTCCGACGATCTGTTTTTGGCAGCAAACAGCAGATCAAGCGGCCGGCACCGATGCTGCGTTGCGTGGACGGCGCCGATGTCGGGTTGTGAGGTGAGTCTAAAGGAATCCACGATGTCGGGCGTAGCGGTCGAGGTCATCGGCGGGGCAGGGGCGCGTCGCATGTGCGCCGCTTCCGCCAAAGACGTTCGGCCGGTCACGTGGCCGGGGACATGGCCAATCGCGGCGGCAGCCGCCACGCGTGGATTCCCTTCCGGGCAGAACAGCGTCAGGTCAAGGTCCGTCGTACCGCGTCGCGCCAGCCGCGAATCAGCCGCTGTCGTACAGCGCCATCCATCGCCGGCTCGAAGCGTCGGTCCAGTTCCCACGACGTGGCGAAACCCTGTTCGTCGGGCCAGACGCCGGCGTGCATGCCGGCCAGCCAAGCGGCGCCGAGAGCGGTGGTTTCGAGCACCTTCGGCCGATGCACGGGGCGATCGAGCAGGTCGGCCAGGCGCTGCATGGTCCAGTCTGAGGCGACCATGCCGCCATCGACGCGCAGACCGGCAGTGGATGCACCGGCGAAGTCACCCCGCATCGCCTCGAGCAGGTCGTAGGTCTGGTAACAGACCGACTCCAGCGCCGCCCTGGCGAATTCGTTCGGACCGGTGCCACGGGTGATGCCGAAGATCGCGCCGCGCGCCTGTGCGTCCCAGTAGGGCGCGCCGAGGCCGACGAAAGCGGGCACGAGGTAGACCTGTTGATTCGGATCGGCCGCGCCCGCCATTGCACCGGACTCCGGTGCGCTGGCGATGATGCCGAGACCGTCGCGCAGCCACTGCACCGCGGCGCCGGCAACGAAGATCGAGCCCTCGAGTGCATACGTGGTCCTGCCGCGCAAACGGTAGGCGATGGTGCTTACCAGGCGATTTTGCGAATGCACCAGTTCGTCACCGGTGTTCAGCACCGCGAAGCAGCCGGTGCCGTAGGTCGACTTGATCATGCCGCGTTCGAAACACGCCTGGCCGATCAGCGCCGCCTGCTGGTCACCGGCTACACCGCGTATGGAAATCGCACCGCCGAACAGTTCGGGCAAGGTCTCGCCGAAGTCATCGGCGTTGTCCTTCACCTTGGGCAGCAGTGATACGGGTATGCCGAGGATGCCGAGCAGCTCTTCGTCCCAGGCATTGGTCCGGATGTCGTACAACAGGGTGCGCGAGGCGTTGCTGGCATCGGTGACATGGCTTCTGCCGCCGGTCAGGCGCCAGACCAGGAAGCTGTCGACGGTGCCGAAGGCGAGTCGACCGGCTTCAGCGGCGGCTCGCGCACCCGACACGTTGTCGAGCAGCCACGCGACCTTGGTGCCGGAGAAATACGGATCGAGCAGCAGGCCGGTCTTTTCGCTGAAGGTCGCCTCGTGTCCATCGGCCTTCAGCCTGTCGCACAGTGGCGCGGTGCGTCGGTCCTGCCAGACGATCGCACGATGGATCGGCTTGCCGGTAGCGCGGTCCCAGACCAGCGTCGTCTCGCGCTGGTTGGTGATGCCGATCGCGGCAATGTCGCCGGCGGCCAGGCCGGCCTTCCCGATCGCTTCGAGCACGGTCGCGACCGTCGTGTCCCAGATGTCCTCGGGTTCGTGCTCGACCCAGCCCGAGTCCGGGAAATGTTGCGTGAACTCGCGCTGGCCGACGCTGACGATGCGGAAGCGGTCGTCGAACACGATGGCTCGCGAACTCGTGGTGCCCTGGTCGATCGCGATGACGTAGTTGCCCATGGCTGCAGTCGCTCCGGGGTCAGACCCACTTCCAGATGGCCGCCGCCAGCAGCAGCGAGATGACGATCGCCCACGTCAGCGGCATGCCGAAGAAGAACAGCCACAGTATATGCACGTACGCCGCGCCGAGCAGCGAGATGAACAGGCGGTCGCCGCGCGTCGTGCGCAGGCCGAGGATGCCGTCGCGTGCATTGCCGCCGGGACGTCGGATCTCCAGCACCGTCATCAGTACCAGCAGCGCGGCGATGACGCCGAAGAACGCGGCGGTCTGCCATGTCCACGCCATCCACGACAGGCTCATGCTCAGACCCTCCCCAGGGCGAAGCCCNNCTTGGCGATGTAGTTGCGCACGAAGAAGATCACGATCGCGCCGGGGATCATCGTCAGCGTGCCGGCCGCGGCCAGCAGGCCGAGTTCATAGCCGGAGGAACTCGCGGTGCGCGTCATGACCGCGGCGATCGGCTTGGCCTCGACCGAGGTCAGCGTCTTCGCCAGCAGCAGTTCGACCCACGAGAACATGAAGCAGAAGAACGCCGCTACGCCGATGCCGGCGGCGATCGTCGGCAGGAAGATCTTGGTGAAGAACTTCCAGAACGGGTAGCCGTCGATGTACGCGGTCTCGTCGAGCTCTTTGGGTACGCCGGACATGAAACCTTCCAGGATCCACACCGCGAGCGGGATGTTGAACAGGCAGTGCGCCAGTGCGACGGCGATATGCGTGTCGAACAGGTTCAGCGCGGAGTACAGCTGGAAGAACGGCAGCGCGAACACCGCGGCGGGCGCCATGCGGTTGGTCAGCAGCGAACAGGTGCTTGTCGCCGAGGAAGTGGTAGCGTGAGAACGCGTACGCGGCCGGCAGGGCCACCGTCACCGATATCAGCGTGTTGACGCAGACGTAGATCAACGAGTTCAGGTAGCCGTTGTACCAGACGGGGTCGGTGAAGATCGCCTTGTAATTGTCGAGCGTGAACTCGTGCGGGAACAGGCTGAACGTGCCGAGGATCTCGTTGGTGGTCTTGAACGACATGTTCAGCAGCCAGTAGATCGGCAGCATCAGGAACAGGATGTACAGGAACGGTACGACCCACTTGAATCGCCCGCCGTGTCGACTGGCCATCACTTGTCCTCCCCGCGTGTCATGACGGTGTAGAAGATCCACGAGAACAACAGGATGATCAGGAAGTAGATCAGGCTCATCGCCGCGGCAGGTCCAAGGTCGAACTGGCCGAGCGCGATCTTGACCAGGTCGAGCGACAGCAGCGTGGTCGAGTTGCCGGGACCGCCACCGGTGAGCACGAACGGCTCGGTATAGATGTTGAAGCTGTCCATGAAGCGCAGCAGCACCGCAATCGTCAGCACGTGCTTGAGCTTGGGCAGCTGGATGTAACGGAATACCGCCCATGAACTCGCGCCATCGATGCGCGCGGCCTGGTAGTAGGCATCGGGTATCGCGCTCAGGCCCGCATACGACAGCAGCACGACCAGCGAGGTCCAGTGCCAGACGTCCATCGCGATCAGCGTCACCCACGCGGCGACCGGCTGACGGGTGAAGTTGTAGTCGAAGCCCATTGCGTTGAGTGTCTTGCCGAGCAGGCCGATGTCGGGCAGCGCGAAGATGTTCCACATCGCGCCGACGACGTTCCAGGGAATCAGCAGCGGCATCGCCATCAACACCAGGCAGACCGAGGCCCAAAAGCCCTTGCGCGGCATCGCCAGTGCGATCGCGACGCCCAGCGGCACCTCGATCGCGAGGATGATGAACGTGAACTGCAACTGGCGCAGCAGCGAGTCGTGGAAGCGTTCCGAGGCCAGCACCTCCTCGAACCACTTCATGCCCTCGAAGAAGAACAGGTTGTCGCCGAATGTCTCCTGTACCGAGTAGTTGACGACCGTCATCAGCGGAATGACTGCGTTGAACGCGACCAGGATCACCACCGGGGCGACCAGCAGCCAGGCCTTTTGATTGGTCGATTTGGCACTCATCGCTCAGGTTCTCATTCGACGATCCAGCCGTCGGCGTAGATCTGGGTGCGGGAGGGTTCGAAGCTCACGCCTGTGCGGCCCCCGGGCACCGCGACCCCCTCCGGTACCAGCGCGCGCACCTTGTGGCCGGCGAAGTCCGTTTCGACGATCCTGCTGCGCCCCGTGTCGCGTACGCCGACCACGTCGACCGGCAGTGCGCCCTCGCTGTCCGGCGCGACGAATCTGACAAACTCCGGTCGTACGCCGAGTTCCAGCCGCGCAGCGTCCCTTGGTGCGGTGATCGCGCGCTCGAGCGCGATCCGATGGCCGGCCACGCGCGCGCCGCCGTCGGCGAGTTCACACGGCATCAGGTTCATGCCGGGCGAGCCGATGAAGTGGCCGACGAAGGTATGCCGGGGGCGCTCGAACAGCTCGACGGGCGTCCCCTGCTGCACGACCCAGCCGTCGTGCATGACCACGACACGATCGGCAAACGTCAGTGCCTCGGTCTGGTCGTGGGTGACGTAGATCATCGTCATGCGCACCCGCTGGTGCAGCTCCTTGAGCTTGGAACGCAACCGCCACTTCAGATGCGGGTCGATCACGGTCAGGGGTTCATCGAACATGATCACGTTGACGTCTTCGCGCACCAGGCCGCGGCCGAGCGAGATTTTCTGCTTGCCGTCGGCGGTCAGACCGGCGGCCTTGCTGTGCAGCATGTCTGTGAGGTCGGTCATCTCGGCGACCGCGCGCACCCGCTCGTCGACCTGCTTTTCCGCCACATGGCGGTTGCGCAGCGGGAAGGCGAGGTTGTCGTACACCGTCATCGTGTCGTAGACGACGGGGAACTGGAACACCTGCGCGATCTGGCGCTGCTCGGGCGACAGGTCGTTGACCTCGACACCGTCGAACAGGATGCTGCCCTCGGAAGGGCAAAGCAGGCCGGAGATGATGTTCAGCAGCGTGGTCTTGCCGCAGCCGGACGGACCGAGCAGTGCGTATGCGCCGCCGTTGTCCCATACCAGGTCGACCTTCTTCAGCGCGTAATCGTCGGCGCGCTGTGGGTGGGGCAGGTAACTGTGGCGCAGGTCCTTGAGCTCGATGCGTGCCATGTTGCAGCGCCTATGTCGCCATGGTCGCGACCAGGTCGCCTTGGGTGGAGAACAGCATCGAATGATCGATGTCGACGCAGAAGCGCGCGCGCTCGCCGATGCCGAAGGCGTGCACGCCGTGGGTCAGTGAGACCCACGGCCGGTCGAGCAGGTCGAAGTGGATCATCGACTCGGATCCGGAGATTTCAGCGATATGGACCTGACCCTCGACGAACGCGCCGTCCGCCATGTTTCCCGCCGGATGCACGTGGTGCGGCCGGATGCCGAACTCGTAGGTGCCGTCCTTCAGTCCGACGTAGGGTCCACGCACGTCCCAGGTCGTCACCCCGTCCGGCAGCAGGAACTGTCCTGCCTGCTTGGTCACGCGGACCATGTTGATCGGAGGATCCGAGAACACGCTGGCGGTGAGCCGGTCGGCCGGGTGGCGGTAGATATCGCCGGTCGGCCCGAATTGCGTGATGCGGCCCTCGTGCATCGCCGCGGTGTATCCGCCGAGCAGCAGCGCCTCGGATGGTTCGGTGGTCGCATAGACCACGGTGCGCTCGCGTACCGCGAACAGCCGCGGCAGTTCCTCACGCAGTTCCTCGCGCAGCTTGTAGTCGAGGTTGGCGAGTGGTTCGTCGAGCAGGACGAGGTCGGAATCCTTGACCAGCGCGCGCGCCATCGCGCAGCGCTGTTGCTGCCCGCCCGATAGCTCGGCCGGGCGGCGTTTGAGGAAAGGGTCGAGGCGCAGCAGTTCGGCGACCTGCTGTACGCGCTGTCGGATGTCGGCACGTGTGAGTCCGGCCAGTTTCAGCGGCGAGGCGATGTTGTCGAACACGTTCATGTTCGGGTAGTTGATGAACTGTTGGTACACCATCGACACGTTGCGCTTCTGTACCGGCACGCCGGTCACGTCGACGCCGTTGAACAGGATCGCCCCGCTCGTCGGTGGTACGAGGCCCGCCATCAGGCGCATCAGTGTCGTCTTGCCGGCCAGCGTGGTGCCGAGCAGCACGTTGAAGCCGCTCGGTACGAGTTCCACCGTGGTGTCGTAGATGTGCGTCTGGCCGTCGACGCACAATGAGACGTTCTTCAGTGCCAGGCTCATCCCGGACTGTTCTCCCGGAGGTGTCTGCGTAAAGTCCGTTACCGATGCACGCTGACGATAACGCAGCGCACATGGGTAATGAAGTGGTGACGCGCATCGCACCTGATGCCCGGGCGCATCCATGTGCCCGGGCCATGGTCTTATGCGGCGTTACTTCTGCCAGCGCTTGATCAGGTCCTCGTAGACGATGGTCTCACCCTGGGGCTTTTCGTTGGCCAGCTTGGCCTTCGGTGAGCCCCCGGTCTTGCCGATCCACTCGCTTGGGTCCTTTTTCGGATTGAGCCGCGGTCCGCAGCCGCCGTACACCTTGGCCTTCTCGTCGGCGGCCTGCATGCGAGCCATCAGGTCATCCATCTCGTTGGCGAGCTGGTCCATCGCCTGCTGTGGCGTCGACTTGCCGGAGTTGACCTCGCCGATGTTCTGCCACCACAGCTGTGCGAGCTTCGGATAGTCGGGCACGTTGATGCCGGTCGGCGTCCACAGCACGCGATCGGGCGAGCGGTAGAACTCGACCAGGCCACCGAGCTTCGGTGCGCGCTCGGTGAACGACGTGCCGTTGATCGTCGAATTGCGGATGAAGGTCAGGCCGACATGCGATTTCTTGGTATCGACCGTCTTCGACACGACGAACTGCGCATACAGCCAGGCGGCCTTGCGGCGGTCGACCGGGGTCGACTTGAACAGCGTCCACGAGCCGGCGTCCTGGTAGCCAAGCTTCTGGCCTTCCTCCCAGTAGGGGCCGTGCGGCGACGGCGCCATGCGCCACAGCGGCTTGCCGCTGTCGTCGACGGTGTTGTTGCCCTCGGATTTGGGCGCGACCATCGATGCCGTGAACGCGGTGTACCAGAAGATCTGCTGCGCGACGTTGCCCTGCGACAGCGCCGGCAGCGACTGGTAGAAGTCGTAGTCGGCCGCCCCGGGCGGTGCGTACTGGCGCAGCCACTCGTCCCACTTGCGGATCGCGTACACTGCGGCCGGGCCGTTCGTGCCACCGCCGCGCGACACCGATGCACCGACCGGGTTGCACGAGTCCTTCTCCATGCGGATGCCCCACTCGTCTACCGGGCGGCCGTTCGGCAGGCCCTTGTCGCCTTCGCCGGCCATCGACAGCCAGGCGTCGGTCATGCGCCAGCCGAGGTCCGGTGCGCGCTTGCCGTAGTCCATGTGGCCGTATACGCGCACGCCGTCGATCTCTTTCACGTCATTGGTGAAGAACTCGGCGATGTCCTCGTAGGCCGACCAGTTCACCGGTACGCCGAGTTCGTAGCCGTACTTCGCCTTGAAACGTTCTTTGAGGTCGGGGCGGTCGAACCAGTCCTTGCGATACCAGTACAGGTTGGCGAACTGCTGGTCGGGCAGCTGGTAAAGCTTGCCGTCCGGGCCGGTCGTGAACGACTTGCCGATGAAGTCGTCGACGTCGAGATCCGGGTTGGTCACGTCCTTGCCTTCGCCGGCCATCCAGTCGGTCAGGTTCACGGCCAGCTGCAGGCGCGAGTGCGTGCCGATCAGGTCGGAGTCGTTGATGTAGGCGTCGTACAGATTGCGCTTGGTCTGCATCTGCGTCTGCACCGCCTGCACCACCTCGCCCTCACCGAGCAGCTGGTGGTTGACCTTGATGCCGGTGATCTCCTCGAATGCCTTGGTCAGCGTCTTGGATTCGTATTCGTGGGTGGGGATGGTCTCGGACAGGACATTGATCTCCATGCCCTTGAACGGTGCGGCCGCCTTGGCGAACCACTCCATCTCCTTCATCTGCGCCTCTTTCGACAGCACGGAGGGCTGGAATTCGTTGTCGATCCACTTCTTGGCCGCTGCCGTGTCGGCGTACGCGGTACCGGCCAGCAGGGCCGATGTCGCCAGCGACAGTGCGGCGATCAGCTTCCTTCTTATGGGCATGGTGTCTCTCCTCTCGGGCGATGGCGGTTTTGCCTCAGCTGAAGGCGCAATGTAAGCGAAATAAAACGAATGTCAAACGAAACATAACGAATAAGTTTATTAAACAATACGAATCTTATCCAATTCCAAAAAAGCCCACTGAAGCGACTACGACAGTTGTAGACAACCAAAAAATCTACTTATTTAAAAATACTTATGTCGTTGTCCGGGCGCGCGGCGCATTTGCCCTCGCGACACGGTCGCGAATTTCGTTTTCAAAAACGGGTTTGCAAAACGAAAGCAATACGAAATAATACGAACGTGAAACTGAATCCTTGTGGGGTGTCTCCGTGCAGGGCCTGAGCCCCCGACAGACCGAGATCGTCAAACTGGCCCGCAGCGCGGGACGCGTCGTGGTCGACGACCTGGTCGTGCGCTTCGACGTCACGCCGCAGACCATCCGCAAGGATCTCAACGACCTGTGCGACCTCGGCGTGTTGCAGCGCTTCCACGGCGGGGCGATGTTCGCCGGTGGGGTCGCCAATCTCGGCTACGAGAACCGCCGCAACATCTCGTCCGAGGCCAAGCACCTGATCGGCGAACGCGCCGCGCAGCTGATCCCGGACAACTGTTCCGTGTTCCTCAATATCGGTACGACCACCGAGGAGGTCGCGCGCGCGCTGCACGGCCACCATGGCCTGATGGTGATCACCAACAATCTCAACGTCGCGCAGCTGCTGCGCGGCCAGGCGCACAACGAGGTGATCGTCGCCGGCGGTGTGCTGCGGCATGCCGACGGCGGCATCGTCGGCGAGGCGGCGGTAGAGTTCATCCGCCAGTTCAAGGTGGATTTCGCGGTCATGGGCGTGTCGGCGATCGATACCGACGGCTCGCTGCTGGATTTCGACTTTCGCGAGGTCAGCGTGTCGCGCGCGATCATGGCTACCAGCCGCCGCTCGATTCTGGTCGCCGATGCGATGAAATTTTCGCGTTCTGCGCCAGTGCGCATCGGCCATATCACGGATGTCGATCTGCTGGTCACGGACAAACCGCTGGATGACGAGCTTGCGCGCATATGCGCCGAGGGCAATGTCGTCGTCGAGGTCGCCGACGGCGGCGGAACCGAGGCATGAGCACCACTGTCCCACTAGCGGGGTCGCTGGCGCGCGAGGCATCGTTGCAGCGCCTGCGTGAAACGGCACGTTTCGATGTGCTGGTGATCGGCGGCGGGGCCACCGGGCTGGGCGTCGCGCTCGAGGCGGCAACCCGTGGCCTTGCGGTGGCGCTGGTCGAACGCGATGACTTTGCCAAGGGCACGTCGTCGCGCGCGACCAAGCTCGTGCACGGCGGTGTGCGCTACCTCGCACAGGGCAACATCCACCTGGTCAGGGAGGCGCTGCGCGAGCGTCGGGCACTGCTGAGCAACGCACCACACCTTGCCCAGCCGCTGCCGTTCGTCGTGCCGGCCTTCGGACTGCGCGGGCGCGTCTGGGACAGGCTGTTCTATGGCACCGGACTCAAGCTGTACGACCTGCTGGCAGGTAGTGCAGGTCTCGCCGATACCGAATTCCTCGATCGCGCCGGGACGGTCGATGCTGTGCCCGGCGTATGCGTCGATGAGCTGGTGGGTTCCGTGCGCTACTGGGACGGCCAGTTCGACGATGCGCGCACCGCGATTGCACTCGCGCGCACCGCGGCGTCACACGGCGCGGTCGTCATCAACCACTGCGCCGTGCGCGCGCTGTTGCACGTCGACGGCAGGATCAGTGGCGCGTCACTGGCCGACGCCGAGACGGGCGAGGGCATCGATGTGCATGCCGACTGCGTCGTCAACGCGACCGGGGTGTGGGTTGACGAGCTGCGCCGCCTCGACGTGCACCCGGAAAGTCACATGGTGTCGCCGAGTCAGGGCATTCACCTGGTCGTCGACCGCGATTTCCTGCCCGGCGATCACGCCCTGCTGGTGCCGAAGACCGCGGACGGCCGCGTGATGTTCGCCGTGCCGTGGATGGGTAAGGTGCTGCTCGGCACGACCGACACGCCGCGCGACACGATCGAGTCCGAACCGACGCCGCTCATCGACGAGGTCGATTTCATCCTCGGCGAGGCACGCAAGTACCTCGCCCGCGCGCCGTCCGCGGGCGATGTCCGCTCGATCTGGGGCGGCGTCAGGCCACTGGTGCGCCCCCCGGATGCCGGTGTCGGCGACACCAAGGACATCTCGCGCGAGCATGTGATCGTCGTCGACGAGTCCGGGATGGTCACGGTCACCGGCGGCAAGTGGACGACCTATCGCGCCATGGCCGAGGACGTGATCGATCGATGCGACCGCGCCGGTCTGGTCACGCCACGCCTGCCATCGTGCACGCTCGACCTGCCGCTGGTCGGCGCACCCGCAAAGGCCACGCACAAGATCAGCGACCCGCCCGGGGCGCATCTCTACGGAACGGATGCACAGGTGCTCGACGGGTTGCCCGGCAGCGCGCGCGAGCTGGGCATGGGCCTGAGCGAGGCGATGGTGCGTTTCGCCGTGCGCTACGAGGCCGCGCGCACCGTAGAGGACGTGCTTGCGCGCCGTGCGCGGATCCTGTTCCTGGATGCCGCGCTGGCCGACGCGCTGGCCGACGAGGTCGCGTCGATCGTCGCCGAGGAGCTTGGCCATGAGCCGGGCGACCTGGCGCGGTTCAAGGCGCTCGCGCAGCGCTATCGCACGCTGCCGGCGTGAACACCACCCGCTGGGTGTCAGGTCCCTGGTCAACAGGGATCCCGGACATCCGGGCTCTCACGATGACGCGCCGGGTGATGGTTCCCAACGGTTTTCCGGACCCTGCAAAACGCGTCTGTCGCGGATGATCGCCCGTGATACGGGGGGCGGGGTGAAGACCAATGAACGTAACGCGCGGGCATCATCGGTGGCACGGCAGTGTTTCTGCTCCAACCCCCTTTTCACGATGATTCATCTCGTCCAAAAGTGACGTCAGGACTCCGGGCGGCATTCGAGGCTAGAAAAGATCGATGTCGCCACCGCTGTCGTCGCCCGCGGTCGACTCGATGTGTTCGGGGAAGTATCGGGCGAGGATCGCCTGCTGTTCCATGGCAATGACGCCGGACATGAGGCGCTGGCTGAGCGCGGCATGTTCGACATGCCGGCTTTCGACCGTATCCGCCCACGTCTGCAGGACGTGGATGATGGTGTCGAGCTTCTGTCGCGTTCTGTCTTCGAACTGCAGCGTGGCGAACAAGGGATAAATCAGCTGCGCCAGTGCATCATGCTTGTCGAGCTGCTCCAGCACCAGTCCGAACGATTCAAGCAGCTGTGCCGTGGCGATGCGTTCACCCTCGAGTTCCAGCAGAGGCGCCAACGCCGACTTGTCCTCGAGTTCGATGGCGATACGTCGGACCGATGCCAGAATGACGGCTGTCACCTCTTCCATGTGCGCCGCGCGCGACCCGAGTGATGCCTTGGCGTAGTTCAACCAGTCGCCTGCCAGTTGTGGATCTGCGAGTGCCATCGTCTACCCGATCAATTGATCGATTATCTGCTGCGACATGTCCGCATCGCCGTGCGGGAGATCTTCATGAAGGACGTGCTCGTAAAGGGCGCGGCGTTCGTCGTAGGTGTGCATCTCGGCGACGAGCGCCTGGCAGAGCTGATTCAGCGTGCGATCCGGATTGTTGGTCAACACTCTGAATGACCGCCGCACCCCTTCGAGATGCTGGCGCAGCATCTCGGTAAACTGCATTGAGCTCAAGACCACTCCGATCTCAGTACGCACCGCGGAATTCTTCCTTGCCAGTTCCCGTATCCCGGCATGGATGTGACCGACGAGATCTCCGTC
The DNA here is from genome assembly GCA_020445255.1 of Gammaproteobacteria bacterium. Lineage (GTDB taxonomy): Bacteria > Pseudomonadota > Gammaproteobacteria > Chromatiales > Chromatiaceae > Thiosocius. The sequence continues at coordinate 16,231 of JAGRGY010000031.1, read as the reverse complement.
GGTCCGGGCGATCGCCTGTGTTGCAATCGGGCGGTCCACGGTCGAAACATCCGCCGGACACGCGTCGTCTTCTCGGCCGCGATCGAACAGCCGCTGCACATCGGTGATCAGGCGTCGGCTCTGATCGTCGAGGAACTCGCTGGCGATCCGCAGTGTCTCCTCGGATGCGATGCGCGTCTCCTGGACGATGTCGTCGACAAGATCGTCGATGATGTTGGCGAACAGGTCGTTCAGTTCGCGCTGCGAGGTCTGTGCTGGTTGAACAGGATCCATTGGTGCGTCGGATTTTTGCCACCCGTGCAGGGACAGCGGCCGCTGCCGCGGCAAGCTTTAACGGGAGAAATGCCTGCCGTCGCTCGACCGGAGAACAGGCAGCCACAGGATCGCGGGGCCCGGTCGTCCCGAAATCAGAGCTCTCGGTGCGGTTGGCAAGAACGGATCTACGAGAATCCTTCGGACAACTGCGCGCACAGCGAAGGCCAAAACGCGCGCAACAGTCCCCTATGGCACGGCATGGCGACGCCGCGATGCGAACTTCCCGGCGACGAGCGATCGTGTGCGATGTGCTGCACGCAGCCTCAAGGTACGGCCGAGGTGACTGCGCGCCCGTGCGCGTAACGCAGCCGTGTCGGTGACGTGAGATCGTCGCGCTCGATCCATACCAGGTGCAGGTCGCCGCGCTTATCGAGCGTCAGCGCCGGACTGCCCTGGTAACCGGCGCCGGACGCAACCGGCACCAACCAGTCCGCACTCCAGCCACCGCCATCGTTCCATGACAGCAGCACGTCGCCGGTCTCGCTGTTGTCCTCCCATCCCTCGCGTGCATCGTCCCATGCTGCGACGAACATCCTGCCGCCCGCCGTCAGTGCAGCGTGCCATTGGGCGACCGCCGAACCGTTGTCGTCCTGCACGATTTCATTGGTGCCGAACGTGCCCCCGGCGTCTTCGCTTGCAGCGCCCCAGACGGCATAGCCCGATGCCGCGTTGCGTTTGTCCAGCCACACGGCGCGCGCCCGGTCGGCGCCATCGACCGCGAGCATGACCCGCATTACACCGCTGCCGAGACCGGCGCCCTCCTCGCCGGGCGGTGGCGCATTGTGTTCGTTGAGTTGGCGCTCGGCGGCGAATGCCTGGCCCGCTGCGCGCCGGGTGTGGAACAGGCGTGTATGACCGGCACGCCGGTCTTCCCACGCGATCAGCAGATCGCCCCGATGATTGAACGCCGCAGCAGGATAGCCCTGGTAGGCATGCTCGGTCAGTGGTGCGACTGCGACCGCCTGCAGTGCCGCGCGGACGCCTGCCCCTTCGATCGACAGCCCCGCGGCCTCGATCAGCTGACCGTGCCCGCCGTTATGCGCCCACACGGCGACCAATCGACCATCGCCGTCGCCGGCCAGCGTGATCTGGCGCGCCCCCGGACCCGCGAGTACCTGTAGCGCGCCCGCATCGACGGCGCCGACGATCCGCGCGACGACCGATTGATCCTGCTCCCAGGCGGTCGCGAAGCGTCCGTCGCCGAGGCCGACGATTGCCGGCTCATACGCCTCTGCGCCCGTGCTGATCTGGCGCGGCGCACCGAAGTGATCCTGATCACGCGGCTTGGTGGCAATGTACACCTGCGGCGCGCCGCTGCTGTCGTCCTCCCAGACCACACCGACATCGTTGCCGGAGACGGCGACATGCCGACGTCCGGCACCGTCGAGATGGTGGAAGTGCGGCGTCTCTCCGTCGCCCGCGACCGGCAGCGGCTCATCGAATGCCCAGGGTTCAGCGATCACCATCGCGGGCACGAGCAGCGTCACGCCGATCAGCGATCGCGTCATGAGTCGGCCGCCTTGAACTCGGCAAAGCTGCGCTGTTTGTAGTGTCCCTCGTTGACAAAGCGGTCGTAGCGCAGGAACTCGTCTGCGCTCTGGTAGCCCGGGGCGCGCAGGATCGCCCCGCCATCCGGCTCCATGAAATAGAAGAACGGTGTTCCGAACACCTTCAGTCGCACACCGAGTTCCATCTCGGTGATCCGCTCGCCACTCGGCAGGCGCAAGCGCTCGCCGCTCTCCGAGTCGACATAGGCCAGCACGTAATGCGCGTTGAAGTGTTCGACCACCCGCGGATCGCTGAAGCTCTCGCGGTTGGTCTTTTCACACGACGGACAGCCGTGACGACCAAAGTAGAGAAACACGCGACGCTGTTCCTGCTGCGCCTTGCGCAAGGCCTGGTCGAACGGCAGGAACTGCCACCCGCCAGGTGGATCCGCGCGCGTCGCACCAAGCCAGGGCAGCATGATGGACAGTACGAGATACGGGGCAAATCGTTTTGGATCGAGTTTCATTGTGGCTCGACGTAGCGCACCAGGCAGCGATCAGAGGTGGGTCCATTGTGTGCCGCGCCGGCGCGCCGGTCCAGGACACCCGTGGCCCCGGTATCGTCTTCCCGGCACGCGATTGACTCTTCAAGGCGTCGCGCAGGGCACCGGACCCGAAAAACGCGGCGAATCCGCCAGCCCACGCGCATTCAAGCAACCGCGATCGACGGCCGTTAAGAAGCTGTCTGTCGAACGGGTTGCCGGCACCGCGAAGGCGCGACCGCACCCGCAATCGGTACCGCAGAGGTCCCGGGCGAAGGACCCCCGAATCGAGCCGTCGGGACGGAATACACAAGGGATGAACAGCAGGTCACTGAGCACAACGATTGCCGCATTGACGATGCTTGTGGCCACGGTGCTGGGCGGCTGCGACATCGAAGGCGCCCACCCGCTGCGGATCGGTACGAATATCTGGCCGGGATATGAACCGCTGTATCTCGCACGCTCGCTCGGCTACTTTCGTGACACCGGTGTCCACCTGGTCGAAATGCCGTCGGCATCCCAGGTGATCCAGGGCATACGCAGCCGCACGCTCGAAGGCGGTGCGCTGACGCTCGACGAGGCGCTTGGCCTGGTCGCCGACGGGATCGACCTCGATGTCATCCTGATCATGGACTTCTCGTTCGGCGGCGATGTGCTGTTGGCAAAACCGGGAATCGCATCGATCGACGCGCTCGCCGGCAAGACCATCGCGGCGGAGACCGGCGCGGTCGGCGCCATTCTGCTGAATGCGGCGCTGGGCACGGCGGGACTGATGGTAGATGACGTCCGCATCATGCCGTGCCCCGTCGACCGGCATGCCGACTGCTACGCCGACGCCGATGCGGTCGTCACCTTCGACCCCGCGGCATCCACACTGCTCAAACTGGGTGCCCAGCGCTTGTTCGACAGCCGCGAAATACCCGGCCAGATCGTCGACGTGCTGGTGGTGCGCAGGGATGCCGTCAAGGCACAACCCAGCGCAATAAGACATCTCGTCCACGGCTACTTCCAGGCCCGCGCCTACCTGACGGCCCAGCCCATGGAGGCGGCGACGCGCATGGCGCCGCGACTCGGGATCGACGCCGACGAGCTGCTGGAGTCGTTCGATGGCCTGCAGCTGCCAACGCTGGATGAAAACCGGCAGCTGTTGGGTGGCGAGCCGTCACGAATCGAGCAGACGGCGGCCGATCTGGTGGAGCTGCTGACCCGGAACGGCTTGCTGGGTCGGCAGGTGTCGACGCTGGGCCTGGCCTCTGCCGATTTCCTGCCGTCGGGGAGCGTGCATTGAACGACCCCCGGTCCATCCGTCTGCAGCTTTGGCTGCCGCTGTTCGTGGCGCTGCTGATGGCCGCCTTCTCGGCGCTGATCCTCGGCGCCGTGTACGTCGACACGGAAAACAGCATGGTCGACGACAGCCGCGCCTTTCTCGCCCGTGACCTCGCACTGCTGCAGCAGGAGATGAGCTACCGTTTCAGCCTCGCCGACGACGGTGAGGCCGGGAACGCGCTGGTCGCCCGCGGCACCGACGTCAATTTCGAGACACTCGTGGCGCTCGATCCCTATGGCCGGATCCTGCACAGCACGCATCTTGCGCAGATCGGCGCCGACGCAGCGGCCGTGTCACCGCTGTTCGATCGGCGGATCTTTGCGGAGCTGCGGCAGTCGCCGCGTGCAGAGATTCTCGATTTGCCGGATCAGGACAAGCTGGTCGCCTACTACCCGCTCAAGCTCGCGCCGGGCGATCCGGCAATGCGGACGTCGGATAGCGGCGGCATATTCGCCGTGTACGATTTCGGCGCCGCACACCGTGCCATCCACGACAAGACACTGAGATTCGGCGCACTGCTCGCCGCGTTGCTCGTCACGGCAATTGGCGTGCTGACGACGGTGCTGCACCGCTTCGTCACCCGTCCGGCGATGCTGCTGGAGCGCGCGGCACGGTCGATCTCCGACGGCGGCGAAGGTTTGCGCTGTACGCTCTCCGGCAACGGCGAGTTCGCGTCGATCGGTCGATCGTTCAACCAGATGGCGCAGCAGCTGGAACAGCGCTTCGAGGAGAAGCGCCTCGCCCTCGATGAGCTGCAGGACCACCGCCAGCACCTCGAGCAGATGGTGGCCGAACGCACCGCGCAGCTCGAGCAGACCAACGCCACGCTGGCGATGAGCCGCAAGAGCCTGGCCGACGCACAACGCATGGCCCGCCTGGGCAGCTGGGTGCACGACCTGCGCACCGACATGATCGAGGCATCGGAAGAACTCCTACGTATCTTCGAGCTCGATCCGCGCAAGACGAGCGTACCGTTCAAGCTGTTTGCGACCCTGCTCCATCCGCAGGATGTCGATCGGGTCATGAGCGAATACCAGCGCTCACGTGACCTCGATGAGTCTGTCGAATTCGAATGCCGCCTGGAAATGCCCGACGGGCGGATGAAGTATCTCACCCAGATCTGCGAGGTGGGTGCGCGTGACGCCGACGGCACCGCGTTGACCATCGTGGGCTCGTCGCTAGATATCACGCAGCGCAAGCTCGACGAGATCCTCACGTTCAAGGCCAAGGAGGAGGCGGAGGCCGCAAACGAGGCAAAGAATGCGTTCATGCGCAACATCTCGCACGAGCTGCGCACCCCGATGCATGCGATCAGCAGTTACACCGACCTGTGCCTCAAACGCGTCGAGGGCGAGCGCAACCTGGGCTACCTGCGCAATATCAAGGCCAGCGGGCTACGGCTTACCGCGCTGCTGAATGACCTGCTCGATGTGTCGGCATTGGAACAGGGGCGGATCTACCTCGAGGCGATGCGCCATGACCTCACCGACGCGGCCCGCACAGCGATCGCGGAGGCGCGCGTCATCGACGTCGACAAGCAGTTGAGGTTCGAGCTCGACGCGCCCGACAGCGCCTGGGCCGACGTCGATCTGAAGCTGGTAGGACGCGTGTTCGCCAAGCTGCTATGGAATTCCGTCAGGTTCAGTCCAGAGCACGCAACGATAGACGTTGGCATCGGGCGCGACGGTGACGGCGCCTGGCACATCACCGTCGCGGACCAGGGCAAAGGCATCTCCGCCGAGGAGCTGGACGCGGTATTCAGCGCGTCGCCGACGCTGCACGAGACGTTGAGCCGCACCGGCGGGGGCGGCATCACGCTCGCCGTCTGCCGGCGTTTCGTCGACCTGCACGGCGGGCGCATATGGGCAACGCCGACCGATCCGCAGACCGGCGTTGGCACGACCATTCATTTCCTGCTGCCGGCGCACGCCGCGGAAGACCCCGCCTCACTGCAGTCTCGTTTGGCATGACGGCCGCGGGCGCGCGCCCGGGGCGACCCGGCCACGCGCCTTGCGCTACCAGGGCCGGGCTTTCGCCGGACTTCCGGTGATTACCCCCTTTGCAACGACCCATCGCTGGCGTGTAATGCACCCGAACCGGCCGCGCCGCGTCAGCGATCGCCCGTTGTCGAAGCGCGTCGCCGGTCGTCGCGACGGCAACACCGCCTTGAGGAGCATCTGCCATGCCGGATCTGGCCGATTTTCTTGGACCTTCACGCCCCGACCGACTGTCCGACGCCGTTGCGCTGCTGGATCACGTGCGCCGAGAACGCGTCGCCTATCATGCCTCGCCGGCTGACTGGCGCGATGAGGTGCTGTACTTCGTGCTGCCGGACCGGTTCAGCGATGGCGGCGAGGAAACCCGCCCCCTGCTGACGCGTGACGAGATTCGCACACTGCGCGCGGCGAACTCGCGACCCGGTTGGAACTGGCAGCAGTGGGCGGAGTCGGGCAAGCGATGGCAGGGCGGTACCATCGAGGGCATCCGCGGCCGCCTGCCCTACCTGAGCGGCCTGGGCATCACGTCGATCTGGGTCGGGCCCTGTTTCAAACAGCGCGTGCGTCTCGACAGCTACCACGGCTACGGCATCCAGGACTTTCTCGACATCGATCCGCGCTTCGGCAGCCGCGCGGACCTGGCTGCGCTGGTCGCGGATGCGCACGCGCTCGGCATCCGCATCGTGCTCGACATCATCGTCAATCATTCCGGTGACAACTGGGGCTACGTCGGACCGCAGCAGCCGCTCGACACGGCGCACAACGAACCGGGATATCTGCCGTGGGCAAACTACTACGGCAACCCGAACGATCCGGCCACCGCCGGGTGGCGCCTGGCGTGGCGTGACGAGGACCAGCATGGCTTCAGCGACGGCAGCGACTTCGACGGCCCGCACCAGGGGGTCTGGCCGCGCGAGCTGCAGGACCCGGCGCGCTACACCCGCGCGGGCAGCGGCAACCTCGGCGCCGGTGACGTCAGCGATGCGCACGCCGAGCACAAGCGCACCGATTTCTTCTCGCTCAAGGACTTCGCGCTCGATGTCGGCCCGACGCTGTCCCATCTGGCCGACGTGTTCAAGTACTGGATCGCCATCACCGACTGCGACGGTTTCCGCATCGACACGGTCAAACACGTCGCGCTCGAGGAGGCGCGCAATTTCTGTGGTGCGATACGCGAGTTCGCCGATTCGCTCGGCAAACGCAACTTCCTGCTGCTGGCCGAGATCGCAGGCGGCGACCAGTTCCAGGACTACTACCTCGACCAGCTTGCCGTAATGCGCCGCAACCTGTCGGCCGCACTCGACATCGGCCAGGCGCGTCTCGACCTACAGCAGGTCGGCAAGGGCCTGACCGCCGGCACCCGCTACCTGGACAGCTTCAAGGACACCGACCCGGGCTTCGGCTCGCACCGCAGTCTCGGCGACCGCCACGTCTCGATCCTCGACGACCACGACCACGTGTTCGGTGACAAGATCCGCTTCTCGGCGGGCATTCCGGACGGCTCGCCGGTCAAGGATCACCAGGTGGTCGCGGCGACCGCGCTGCAGCTGTTCACGCTCGGCATACCGTGCATCTATTACGGCACGGAGCAGGCATTCGCCGGTCCGGCACAGTCACAGCTCGACTTCGTCCGCGCCGAGGGCTGGAATGACGGTGGAAACCACGGCGACCGCTACCTGCGCGAGGCAATGTTCGGACCGTCGCACCCGCGCGCCGTGCACACGGCGCCTCTCGAACAGCAGGTCGATGAGTCCGACCCGGCACTGCCCGGCTTCGGCCCGTTCGGTACGTCCGGCAGCCACTGCTTCGACACCGCGAGTCCGGCCTATGTGCGTATTGCGGCATTGTGCCGCGCGCGCGCCGGGCATGCCGCGCTGCGGATCGGGCGTCAGTACTCGCGTCAGACGCGGCTGCCCGGAACCGGCTTCGTGTTTCAGGGTGCGGGTGAGCTGGTCGCGTGGTCGCGCATCCTCGACAACCAGGAGGCGCTGGTTGTCGTCAACGCCAACGGCGACGCCGCGCGCGGCGGCGATGTGGTCGTTTCAGCGGAGCTGTGGCCTTCGGGGAGCGAATTCACCGTGGTTGCGAACACGGCCGAAGCCGCGCAGGGCAGCGCATACGGCGGTACCCACGCAGCCGGGTCGACGGTCGTCGTGCACGCCGACGCTACGGGGCCGGCCTACATCCGCGTACGTGACGTCGGCCCGGCCGAGGTCGTCGTATTCGTCAAGACCTACTGAAGTCAACGACGACCGGCACGGATCACGACCGCCAGAACGGCTTCGCCGCCTCGCGGTCGGCCTGCTCGCGGGTCACGCCGATGTCGGCCAACTGCCGATCGGACAGCGCGGCGAGCTGACTGCGCTGGCGCGCCCGCGCGTACCAGAGGGTCAGCAGGTGGACGGCGGCGGCCCATGCGCCGGCATCCCGGCTCGCTGTCTGCAGCGGAAGGTTCAGTGTCAAAGTGGTCATGTCTGTCTCCTGCGTCACGTCGCCGATGCCTCGGTATCGGGGCTTGGTACAGCTTGATATTAGTTCGATGACTGTTACAGTTGCAGTTACAGATTCTCAGAAATGTAACCAGTACAGTTGGAGTACGCACCATGACAGCCACGCCCCAGGGCCAGAGCGACGGCTTTCTGTACGATCGCGTTTCCCAGCACCTGCTCGATCTCGTTCGCAACGGCACGCTGAAACCGGGTGACCGCGCGCCATCGCTTCGCGGTCTGAGCAGGCTGCTCAAGGTCAGCATCTCGACCGTGACCCAGGCCTACCAGCAGTTGCAGGACATGGGCGTGCTGCGGGTCAAGCCGCAGTCGGGCTATTTCATCGACGGCAGCATGGTGGCGGCGGGCGCGTCGCAGCTGCCACGCCGCGTCTCGGTCAGCCGGCAACCGCGCAAGGTGCGCTTCGGCGACCTGTTCGAGGAGATCTTCAACCTCGCCAACGATCCCCAGGTGGTCCCGCTCGGCGCCGCGGTGCCGGCGGTCGAGCTGCTGCCGGTCAAAGGCCTGGTGCGGGCGACCCAGCGCGCACTGTCGCGCGGCCCGGAAAAGGCCGTCGACTACTGCTTTCCGCCCGGCGACGCCGACCTGCGCCACGAGATCGCGCGCCGCTACATGACGCTGGGCGTCGCGGTCGATCCCAAGGACGTGATCGTGACATCGGGCTGCAGCGAGGCACTGGCGCTGAGCCTGCAGACCGTCACCCGGCGCGGCGACATCGTCGCGGTCGAATCGCCGACCTACTTCTCGGTGCTGCGCCTGATCGAGCGCATGGGCCTGCTCGCGGTCGAGATCGACAGCGACCCCGACACGGGGATGTGTCTCGACGCGCTGCAGACCGCGATCGACACGATGGAGATCAAGGCGGTGGTGGCGGTGCTCAATTTCAGCAACCCGCTCGGCTCGCTGATGCCCGACGCAAACAAGCAGCGCCTGGTGGCGATGCTCGAACAGGCCGGCATCCCGCTGATCGAGGACGACATCTACGGCGACCTGCATTTCGGCGAACAGCGCCCGGCGACCGCGCGCCACTATCAGCGCACCGGGCAGGTGCTGACCTGTTCGTCACTGTCGAAGACCGTGGCGCCGGGATACCGCATCGGCTGGGTCATCGCCGACCGCTACCGCGACGACATCATCGAGTGGAAACAGGCCACGTCGTCGGCGATGTGCAGCCTGCCGCAGGCGGCGATGGCCGAGTACCTGCGCAGCGGCGAGTACGAGCGTCACCTGGTGCGGCTGCGCAATGCCTACCGCCTGCAGGTCGAGACGATGCGCTTCATGCTCGGCCGCGTGCTGCCGGCCGGCACCCGGATCAGCAATCCACAGGGTGGCTTCGTGCTGTGGGTGGAACTGCCGCGCGGCGTCGATGCCATCGAGCTGCTGCAGCGTGCATTCAGCGAGAAGATCAGCCTGACGCCCGGCATGCTGTTTTCGGCCACGCGCAAGTTCCGCAATTTCATCCGCATCAACTGCGGCCACCCATGGGACGCCCGCATCGAGCACGCCGTCGAGCGGATCGGTGGGCTGGTGCGCGAGCTGCTGCCGTCCGGATAATACGCGGCCGCGGGTCGTAAACCGGTCTATGCTCAGCATTGTCCACCCTGATCGCGCCGCGTCGCGGCGCCCCCGCGGCGCCGATTGACACGTCCCTGTCAATTGCCCGGCACAAGCTGCGCGTGCAGCCACGCGCCACCAGAGGAGACTTGCGATGAAATCCAATCCCGTCGGCTGGTTCGAGATCTATGTCCAGGATATGGATCGCGCCACGTCCTTCTACGAAGGCGTGCTGCAGGTTACGTTCGGCGAACTCGACGTACCGCCCACAGCGGGTGGCGGCAGCGGCACGGACATGCGGATGCTGGCATTCCCCATGTCGCGCGACGATTACGGGGCCGCCGGGGCGCTCGTCCACATGCCGGGTGGGCCGTCGGGCGTGGGCGGCACGTTGGTCTACTTCAGTTGCGAGGACTGCGCGGTCGAAGCGTCACGTGTCGTGGCCAATGGAGGCAGCATCGTGCGCGACAAGTTCGCTATTGGCGACTACGGCTTCATCGCCCTTGCGACCGACAGCGAGGGCAATATGTTTGGGCTGCACTCGATGGTGTGAATCCGTCCACTGATTCGCGGTCACTCTGGCCAGGTGAAGCGCAAGGTCGCAGGGATGTGAGGAGGTCGGGCCCGTCAGGTCAAGCGCCTGTTGAAGGGCATGTCGTCGTGCTCCCGACTGCGGCAGGTAAGCGACCTGTGCTGTCTATCGAGCAATCAGGGGTTCACGGTCAGGTAGCAATAGCACAGCGGTCATTCGGGGCGACAGCTCACCGGCAAGTTGTCGGCCGAAGCGGTCGTTGGGCGTTACGCCGAACAGAGTCCGCAATGGGCTCTATACCGGTCACTGGCCCGGAAAAACCGATGAACTCGTATCTGCTGTTCCAAACCTGGGAGGAGTTTGCGGCGCCATTTCGACCGCCGAAGCCGAATGCTGCGTTATTGACCGGGGAGTGGCAGTGCGCCGGGCTTGAGAGTTTGGTGATTGCCGAAACCTAGGCTGAGCCGTCGCTGGCATACGCGTCGGGCATACGCATCCCATTGCTTTTCGTAGCTGGGAGCTGGAAACAGATTGTGCAGCCGAACTATGAGTCACTGGGTAAGTGCTGCAAATACTCGCGCCATGATTGGGTAGGGGGTTGGAGTACGCGACGAATGTCGATGTCCCAGTGGGCAAAGGTCGGAGCGAGACTGTTGATCAAGCCTTCCACCTGATGGCGATCAAGGCCAGCGATGAGGGGTGACGTGAGCGTGGATTCGAGTTTCTTGTGTTCTTCTTCTGTGGTCTTGAAGATCCTCGCATGCTGCTTGAGATGGGCTGTCATCTTTTCTGGCGCAATACCAGCTGGTGTTGGCGCATAGTCACTCAAAAACCGGGAGAGTCGGTTGACACTGAGCGGGTGCGTATCGGTGCGAATGGTCAGCAGCGAATCAAATAGCATCTGCGCACCAAGCGCAGTGTTGATCCATGACATGTGCATCACTTGGCCGATAGTTGTGAGTGCATCAAACGCATACCGGTCTGCTTCGATTTCACAACGCTGATAGCGGGTAAGGTCCTCGTGGACCAGGAGGTCATCCTCCGTATCGGCCTGCGTGACTGGATGCTTCGCTGAAACATGTCCACAGGCATGGTGCCCCAGCTCATGCAAAATGGTGACCCACAAGCCACCGATCAATCCATAGTGGATCTCTGTATTACGCGTGCCGTTAAGAAGCGCAGCAAAATTTGGGGCTGGTTCACCCCGGGCGGCGTACCCATGAATCAACCGTGCGAATAGCACCGACAGCCACCCGAGCGCAGAGACTGTAGGAAAGTCGGATTGCGGGTACACACTGTCCAGTTCGTCAGGCAGGTTGGTGATGGCGTAGGACATCTCAAGCGTCGTCTGCATCACAACCAATAGCCCTTCAAAGAGCACAATGATCTCGCGGTCTTGTTCGCGTGCCGCATGAGCAGAAAAGAGTGGATTTGAGAACATGCGGAGCTGACACTGGCGGAGCCGTTCTAACGCATCGTCTTGGATAAAACGTTGGTGCCCCTGCAGGGCCCGCATGATGAGCGCGGCGTCGTCTTTGCTTGCGCGCTGATTGGCAACATCAGTCTGAGGCGTTGTGGTCCCGGCGTGAAGGGAGCAGAGCGCTGGCGTCAGCGATAGTGCCGCCCTCAGCCAATCGGCGGGCAGCGCGTCGGTCATGTGTCCTCGCGGGCAGATCTAAGGACCGTCTCGATGGAGCGTTGCAGTTCGGCTTCTGTGTGGGCGGAGATCTTGACGCTCGTCGCGTTGCCAAGCTGAATCTCAGCTTCGAACGCTGGCTTCGGAGAGCTGTTTGCTTTCTGGGCCGCTTCGATCTTCGACCACAGCCACTTGGTCAGCAGGGTGCTGGCGACCTTGACGCTTACGCCCCCGAGCACGACCAGTGCGCCAATCAGCTCGAACGTTGTTTCTATCGCGCCGAATCGAACGTCCTGCGCTCCCCAGGTGATCTCGACGTGATCATCTCCCGCCTGCAGCACGGTGCGTTGATGTTGCAGTGGTACTAACTCAGCATCAGCCTGCCGGGCACTGGTGGTACGAAGGTGTATGGCAACGCGTTCCATGCCTCAAGTCTAATGTGGCGCGGTGCGAGTCACAAAAAACTAACTGCCGCCACTTGCCAGGGGTCACGTCTTAGTTGGGAGGTGCTTGACAGGGGTGCGTGTTGCGGAAGCAATGGGTTGCTATATTTGCTATTTAAAACAATGTGTTAAAGTGTAAACACTATACGAAGCAGACCGTTTCGCAGCACAACTCATCGGCCTGCCGGCGACCATTGACGGCATCGCGCAGCATGCGCGAAAAGTCGACGGCGTGTTGCAGCGCAGCGCCCAGCTGCGCATCGACGCACTGGCCAAGCGGGGCAGGGGAGGCTGGCATGCCAAGCCCTCGGATACCGAGGAGCCGACACCGGCCGAACGCCGCGCCGCGATGACCTGAGCGCAGCGCCTGAAACGGGTGTTCGGGATTGACATCGAGACCTGCCCGGCCTGCGGCGCGGTAACGGTGATGGCTAGCCTAGCTGCGGGCAAGTGCTGAAAAGCGCGCCGGTGGACGGCAGATTGGGCGGGCCCAAGGCCTCAACTGTCGCACCAAGTCCCTTCTCAGGTCATATCGACGACCGGCCGGAGGCCCCGAAGGGCGTAAGCAGGCACTGCCACCGGGCGCCAATGCGATTATCCTTCCTATACGTCGGTACCGTCGATCTTCACGATCGTCGGATAACCCGCTCGGGGCATATCAGGACCAGACCTCTGCAGCACGCTATCCCCGGAAGAAGAACAGCCACAGCAGAACGACAACGAAACCCGGCACGCCGAGCATCCAAAGGATCAAAGGTGGCAGTATCCTTCCCTGACCCTTCTGCAGCGAGTTGGTGACACGCGACTTCGTCGATTGCTTGTTCATCTCGAATACCTGTTTAGTTGAAAGTTGCATCGGTTATCGAGCAAGCTGCATGCCACGCATGTTCCTGCGAATATCTACCACCCGCCTCCGTACGTCGGCATTCGATACGCACCGAAGAAGGCAATAGCCCCATGTGATGGGCATCACGTAGCCAGGCACGCCCAGCGCCTGCAGTCGTCACACCGGGTACCGGGAATAGGGGGCGGATATCGAGCGATGGGGGACGAAAACGGCCGGCCCCTCGACACCGAGACCGGCCGTTTGCCTCTGCGGCAACGCTTACAGCGGCCTATTTCCTGGATTTGTTCGCGCCTATGCTGCGTGCCGACTCCACGCCGGGTGCTTCGGACTCGCCACCGAGCTTGTCGCGCACGCCCTTTTCGATGCGCTCGCCGGTCTCCTTATCGATGTTGCGCCAGTACTCGAAGGCGCGCTCGAGCACCTTCTCGCTGACGCCGTCGCAGAGATGGCCGACGACGTTCGACACCAGGCGCTTGCGTGCCGCCGCGTCCATCACCTTGCGGACTAGGGCACGCGCCTGGCTCCAGTCGTCATCGTCCTCGCGCAGCTGGTAGGCGGCGCGCACCATGTCACCGTCGGCGTGCCACAGGCCCGCCTCACCGGCCGGGTCCGGCCGTGCCGATGGGCCGCCGTACGAGTTCGGCGCATAGACCGGGTCGGCGACCTTCTCGACGCGCATCGCGCCGTCTTTCGAGTAGCTGTTGACCGGGGCCTGCGACCTGTTCACCGGGATCTGCCGGTAGTTGACGCCGAGTCGCGCGCGGTGGGCGTCCGCGTAGGAGAAGCCACGCGCCAGCAGCATCTTGTCCGGCGACAGGCCAACGCCCGGCACCATGTTGTTCGGCTCGAAGGCGGCCTGTTCGATCTCGGTGTGGAAATCGGTCGGGTTGCGGTCGAGCACCAGCCTGCCGACCTCGATCAACGGATAGTCCTTGTGCGGCCAGACCTTGGTGAGGTCGAAAGGATTGAGGTGATACGTCTTGGCGTCCTCATAGGGCATCACCTGCCACTTCAGCGTCCAGCTCGGGTGGTTCCCGTCGCGGATCGCGTTGAACAGGTCCCGCCGATGGTAGTCGCCGTCCGTCCCGGCAAGCTTGTCCGCCTCCGCCTGACTCAGATAGGCGTTGCCGGCACCCTGGTCGGTGTGGAAGTGGAACTTCACCCAGAATCGCTCACCCTTGGCGTTGATCAGCGAGTAGGTGTGGCTCGAATAGCCGTTCATCTCGCGCCAGTTCTTCGGAATGCCACGGTCACCCATCAGGTAGGTGACCTGGTGCGCGCTCTCGGGTGAGAGCGTCCAGAAGTCCCACTGCATGTCATGGTCGCGCATGTCGTTGTCGGCGCGGCGCTTCTGGCTGCGGATGAACTGTTGGAACTTGATCGGATCGCGGATGAAGAAAATCGGCGTGTTGTTTCCGACCATGTCGAAGTTGCCTTCCTTTGTGTACATCTTCACCGAGAATCCGCGCGGATCTCGCCAGGTGTCGGGGCTGCCTCGCTCGCCGGCCACGGTCGAAAAGCGCATCAGCACGTCCGTCTTGGCGCCCTTTTGAAACACCTGCGCCTTGGTGTATCTCGATAGGTCCGCGGTCGTCTCGAAGTAACCGAAGGCACCGCCGCCCTTGGCGTGGGGTTGACGCTCGGGAATACGCTCGCGATTGAAGTTCGCCATCTGCTCGAGCAGATAGTGGTCGTGCAGCACGATCGGGCCATCGCTGCCGACGGTCAGCGAGTGTTCGTCGCTCTGGACCGGTATGCCGGCCGTCGTGGTGGTCCGCGGAGTCCGTTTCTTGCTCATGATCCGAAGCCTGTGATGGTGTGGGTCTGGAGACGGTAGACACCGTGCGGTGCATACGTGATTGGCGGCGCGCCGCCAACGTCGTTGTCCTTCGTGAAGGCCTACGCGTCGATCCCGTAGGCCTGGTGCAGGCGTGATGCGATCGCCGGATCGGCGAAGTCCGGCCAGTCGTCCTGATCGAAACCCTCGGCGGATTTCAGCCGCTCCTTGTCGATATCCAACACGAGTTCCTTGTTCTCGGGATCGACGCGCAGGGCCTGCCACGGCACCGCAAACAGTTTGTTGCCGATCCCGAGGAACCCGCCGAAGTCGAGGACGGCGTACGATACGGAGCCGTCGAGGGTATCGATCATCAATTCCTTGATATCACCGAGATTCTCGCCCTGCAGGTTGTGGACCTTGTCGCCGATCAGTGTGGTTGCTGAGATGTTCATCTGGACCTCTGTCATGTTGCCTTTTGTCTGGTGTGAAACGGTGTGTGGCTGGTCGTTTATCCAATTAGGCAGCGACCGCCACGCGCCGTGACAACACCAGGGCAGCACTTGGCGTGCCAGGTACCTGAGTACCTGATTGACTACTCGATAGCGTGAGCAGGTCATATTGGTGTGGCGCTGCCCCAAACGGCGGCGGATAGCAGTGACTCGACGGGTAGGCTTCGGGCGCTCGGCCGCGGGCCAGACCAAGATGTGACCGGCGCTTAGGCCTCAACCCGGTGGCACGGTAACAGTCATGGTTCGCTTGTTGGGTCGCCGCCTACCACCGAGTCCGCGGCGGTTGTCGCTGCCGGACTTCGAGGCACACCAGGAGGCGCTACGCCGGACAACGGTCCCGGCCGGACCGGGTTCAAAGATGGGAAGGGCGTAAGCAGGCACTGGCACCGGGCGCCAAGGCGGTTTTCTTTCCTATGCGCCCTCCATGAATCAACGGCCGAGATCGCGCCAACGCAACGCGTCGATCTCGTTCGTGCGATTCAGCTACAGGGTATTTCGGTTGATCGTCGGGATGGTGTGTAACCGTTAACTCTTTGGATGGCGCCGCTTCTCGCATGCTGCGTCGCTGAGAACGCCGCGTGACGGCCTCTCGCTTGCCTAATCCCAGCGTTTGTGACGCGATCTGCCTTTCCTGCGCAATCCCGGGCGCACTCATTGCACCTTCACCGGCAAACGTCCCGGTACTCACAGTTCTACCGTCGATTAACGTGGCCAAACGCATCTTTAACCCATGCTATCGATTCATTTGCCATAGC
>JAGRGY010000054.1:585-23784 GCA_020445255.1 Gammaproteobacteria bacterium | reverse complement strand
CTTGCTGTAGTAGACCTCGCACGGCACACGCTGCGGCGCCTGCGGATAGTAAATCGTCACGTTGCGTTCGAGGTCGCCGTCGGTGCAGGTCCATGCGTCGGCCGCGACGGTCGGGCCGCCCACCACCAGCAGTGCCAGGCCGAGCACTCGTATCGGGCTTTTCGCGTTCACGTCTGTGGCCTCGCGGGATCTGTCGCCTCCAGATTACGGCAGTTACGGTCGCGGCGCTGCGGGCGACGTACGCAAGTGTGAATTTGCTACGCTTCGGGCTTTCGCCATCGCACACACAGGAGGCCCCCGATGAAACTGAGCGCCCGCAACATGCTGCAAGGAAAGGTCGTCGACGTGCGCAAGGACGACGTCGCCGCGCAGATCCAGATCGACATCGGCGGCGGCAACGTCGTCACCTCCACCATCACGTCGGACTCAGCCAACCGCCTCGGACTCGAGAACGGCAAGGCGGTGACCGTCGTGGTCAAGGCGAGCGACGTGATCCTCGCCGTCGACGACTGATCAGCCAGCCACGGCGGCGTCGCGTGCGACGCACACGCGCTGGCCGTCGGACAGCCGTTCGACCCGCACTGCGACGCCGTACACGGCGCTGAGCGCCGGCTCGCTCAGCGCGTCGTCGGGCCTGCCGCTGGCCAGCAGGCGGCCGTCCTTGAGCAGCAGCACCCGGGTCGCGCAGCGCAGCGCGTGATCGGGATTGTGCGTCGACAGCACGATGCCGAGTCCGCGCCGCGCCAGACGCACCACCTGCTCCAGCACCAGCAGCTGGTTGCCGAAGTCCAGGCTCGCGGTCGGTTCGTCCATGACGATCAGCGGGGCGTCCTGCGCCAGGGCGCGCGCGATCAGCACGAGCTGGCGCTGGCCGCCGCTGAGGTGTGTGTAGTCGCGCCCGGCGAGGTCCGCGATGCCGAGTTCGGCTAGGGCGTCGGTCGCACGTGCCCGGTCGCTCGCGGTCGGTCCCGAGAACAGGCCGCGGTGCGCGCTGCGCCCCATGACGACCATGTCATGCACGCTGTACGGAAACACCGATTCGTGCCCTTGCGGCACATAGGCCAGGTGGCGCGCGACCTGCACGTGCGGCAGCGTGGCGATGTCGCGGCCGTCGAGCTCGATGTGCCCGCCCAGGCGCGGCAGCAGGCCGAGCAGGGTCTTGAACAGGGTCGTCTTGCCCGAGCCGTTCGGTCCCAGCAGGCACAGCACCCCGCCGCCGCCGACGTCCAGATCGACGCCGTCGCCGACCGGGTGATGGCGGTAGCCGAACGCCAGGGCGCGCGCGACCAGGCGGGTCACCACACCCTCCGTCCCGACGCCAGCAGCCACAGGAACACCGGCGCGCCGACGAACGCGGTCAGGATGCCGAGCGGCGTCTCGGTCTCGGTCAGCGTGCGCGCCAGCGTGTCGACCAGCAGCAGGTAGCCGGCGCCCATCAGCATCGCGGTCGGCAGCAGGCGGTGGAAGTTCGGTCCGACCAGCAGGCGGGCGATATGCGGCATCACCAGGCCGACCCAGCCGACCACGCCGGCGATCGCCACGACCCCGGCGGTCATCAGCGTCGCCGCGGCGACGAACAGCATGCGCAGACGCCGCGGTGACGCACCGAGCGCGGCGGCCTCCTCGTCGCCGAGCGCCATCAGGTTCATGCGCCAGCGCAGCAGCACCAGCGGCACCAGGCCGATCACGACCGCGGGCGCGGCCCCGAGCACATCGTCGGTGCGCACGCTGGCGAGGCTGCCGAGCAGCCAGAACGTGATCGCCGGCAGTTGGTCGTAGGGGTCGGCGAGGATCTTCAGCAACGATACGCAGGCCCCGGCCAGCGCGCCCAGCACCACGCCCGACAGCACCAGCACGAGCGTCGGCTCATGGCCGCGCACGGCGCTGGCGACCAGGTAGACCAGCGCCACGGTGCCGAGGCCGGCGGCGAATGCCAGACCCTGGATCGCCAGCACCGGCAGCGACAGGAAGATGCCGAGCGCGGCACCCAGCCCGGCGCCGGTCGACACGCCGAGGATGTCGGGTGACACTAGGGGGTTGCGGAACAGGCCCTGGTACACGGTGCCGGCCGCGGCGAGCGCGCCGCCCACCAGCAGCGCGGCGGCGATGCGCGGCAGGCGCACGCTGAACAGCACGGTATCGATCATCGGGTCGGCCGGATGCCCGCGCAGCGCGCCGGCCAGCTGCGCGAGCGAGATCGGGTAGGGCCCGGTCATCGCCGCCAACACGGCACCAAGCGCGACCAGCGCGCCGAGCAGACCGAGCGCGGTCGGGGTGTTCAGTCGGGATCCCGGCCCTGTGTCCACGCGATGAGTTCGTCCAGTTGGCGGTCGTCCAGATCCACATGGTAGAAGAGCTTGTAGAAGCGACGCGTTTCGGCGCGCAGGTCCGATCCGAGCCGCTCGGGATAGAACAGCCCGGCAAGCCACTTCAGGCCGATCAGGCGGTTGACCGACGGCGGCCGGTCGATCCAGCCGAACGGTGCGGTTGGACTGAGATACACGCGACCGCGACGGACGGCGTCGATGCCGGCCCACAGCGGGTCGTGCCAGACAGTGTCGTAGAAGTTGCGGTCCCAGGTGATCACGGTGTCGGGGTTGGCGAGGATGACGTTCTCGATCGAGCTCTGCACCAGGCCGCGACGTTGCGAGCTTGCGCCCGGGTCGGCAACGTTGCGACCGCCCGCGCGCTCGATGATCTCGCTGTTGATCGAGCCCTTCAGGCCGGTCTCCAGCCCATCCGGTCCGCGCGCGAGGTAGACGCGCGGGCGCTGCGCGTCCGGGATCGTCGCCAGCGCCCTGTCGAGATCGGTGAACAGCGTCTCGGCATACGTGGCCAGTTCGTCGCCGCGTGCGGGCACCCCGAGCACGCTGCCGAGCAGGCGCAGCGCCGCCGGCGTGTTGTCGAACCGGCCGTCGATCAACAGGTAAGGGATGCCCGTCTGATTCTGCACCGCGTCGGCCAGCGATGCGTAGGTATCGCGCACCGAGCCGAAATCGACGATCAGGTCCGGTCGGGTGCGCAGCACGCGTTCGAGGTTCGCGTTGTCGCCGCGCCCGGTCAGGCGCCCGGTCTCGGGCAGGTCGCGGTACGGTGCGGCGAGATAGGGCCGTTCATAGTCGTGCGGGGCGCGCGGC
Organism: Gammaproteobacteria bacterium; assembly: GCA_020445255.1. Lineage (GTDB taxonomy): Bacteria > Pseudomonadota > Gammaproteobacteria > Chromatiales > Chromatiaceae > Thiosocius. The sequence continues at coordinate 20,647 of JAGRGY010000054.1, read as the reverse complement.
CAGCCACCCAGGCGGTCCGGCGCGAGCACATACAGCAGGATCGACGCCGGTGGGCCGGCGGCGTAGACGCGTTCAATGCGGTCGGGTATCTCGACCACGCGCCCAGCCGAGTCGGTGACGGTGCGACCGGCAGCGAAGCCGGTCGCACACCACAGCAGGCCCAATGCCAGCAGCGACGAGAGCCGCAGTGACATCGCACCCGCCCGCGGGTCAGCGTTTGGCGTTGGGGAAGAACAGCTGCTGGCCGTCGAGCTGGTAGGCGGCGATCGCGGCCTGGCCCTCGTCGCTGAGGATCCAGTCGATGAACGCCTGGCCCTCGGCCTGCTTCACGTTCGGGTGCTTGGCCGGGTTGACCAGGATCACGCCGTACTGGTTGAACAGGCCCTCGTCGCCCTCGACCGCGATCCGGTAGTCGCCCTTGTTCTTGAAGCTGATCCAGGTGGCACGGTCGGTCAGCGTGTAGGCGCCCATGCCGGTCGCGGCGTTCAATGTCGCGCCCATGCCCGAGCCGGTCTCGCGGTACCAGTCGCCGCTGCCGGCCTTCGGGTCGATGCCGGATGCCTTCCACAGCGCGACCTCTTTCTTGTTGGTGCCGGAGTTGTCGCCGCGCGACGCGAACAGGGACTTGCTGCCGGCGATCGCCTTCAGCGCCGCGACGGCGTCCTTGCTGCCGGCGATGTGGGCCGGGTCGGACGGCGGGCCGACGATGATGAAGTCGTTGTACATCACGTCGAAGCGCTCGACGCCCCAGCCTTCGGCGACGAATTTTTCCTCCGATGGCTTAGCGTGCACCAGCAGCACGTCACCGTCGCCGTTCTGCGCGTTCTTGATCGCCTGGCCGGTGCCGACCGCGACGACGTTGACCTTGATGCCGGTCTTTGTCTCGAAGATCGGCAGCAACACGTCGTACAGGCCGGAGTTCTGGGTCGACGTGGTCGATTGCACGATGATGGATCTGTCCTCGGCGAGAGCCGGGGAGGACAGGATCGCGGCGGCCAGCGTGACGGGCAGCAGGCCCTGGATGAGTCGCTTGAACATCGGGTTTTCCTCTCTTTGTCGTGGTTATCGTCGGATCAGATGGTCGTCGAGATAGGCGGCGGCCGCCGCCGAGCTCGGGCGGTCGAAAAAGCGCTCGGCCGGCGTGTGCTCGGTGACCCGGCCCCTGTTGAGAAACAGCACGTCGTCGGCCAGTCGGCGGGCCTGGCCGAGGTCGTGGGTGACGAAGATGACCTTGGTGCCGCGTGCGTGGGCGCGCTGCACGATCGCCTCGATCGCCTTGGTCGACGCCGGATCGAGGCTCGCGGTCGGTTCATCCAGGAACAGCACGCGTGGGTTGGTCGCGAGTGCGCGTGCCAGCGTCAGGCGCTGCTGCTCGCCGCCGGACAGCAGCCGCGCCGGTTGCCCGGCGAGGTCGGCCAGGCCGACCTCGTCCAGGACCCGCTCGATCTCGGCATTGTCCGCGCGACCATGCAGCCTGAGCGCGAAGCGGATGTTCGCGGCGACCGAGCGCCGCAGCAGCACCGGGCGCTGAAACACCATCGCCTGCTCGCGGCGACCGCGGTCGTCGAGCGGGCGGCCCTGCCACCGTACCTCGCCGGCACTCGGTGCCAGCAGGCCGTGCATCAGGCGCAGCAGCAGGCTCTTGCCGGCGCCGTTCGGGCCCAAGACGATGGTGCGCGTGGCGTCGCGGAACGCTACGTCGATGCCGTCGATCAGGCGCTTGCCACCGGCCGCGTAGACCAGTCCGCGTGCCTCGCCGACGATACCCGTGGTGTCGCCATCGCGCCCGCTGGCGCGTGCCTGCGTGATCGGGATCGCGTCAGGCATAGGCATACCTGGCCGCGGTCAGGCGCAGGGCCATGACGGCGGCGTTGACCGACAATGCGATCGTCAGCAGCACGATGCCGAGCGCGAGTGCCAGCGCCAGATCGCCCTTCGACGTCTCGAGCGCGATCGCGGTGGTCATCACCCGGGTCAGGTGGTCGATGTTGCCGCCGACGATGATCACCGCGCCGACCTCGGCCACCGCACGGCCGAAACCGGCCAGCGCGACGGTCAACAGGCTGTAGCGGGCGTCCCATAGCAGCGCGCCGGCGGCGGTATGGCGCGGCACGCTGAGTGAACGAAACTGCTCGGCGTATTCATTGTGGAACTGTTCGATGACCTCGCGCGAGAGCGCGGCGACGATCGGCGCGATCAGCACCGCCTGGGCGACGATCATGGCCTCGGGCGTATAGAGAAGTCGCAGCCAGCCGAGCGGGCCGGCGTTGGACAACAGCAGGTAGATCAGCAGGCCGACGACGACCGGGGGCAGGCCCATCAGCGCGTTCATGACGATGATGACTGCGGTGCGGCCGCGGAAGCGTCCCATCGCGACCAGCGTGCCGACCGGCAGCCCGACGATGCACGCGATCAACACCGCCGTCAGGCTGACACGCAGCGACAGTAAGATAATCTCCAGCAAGTCGGGATCGGCCGCGAAGACCAGCCCGAACGCCAGGCCGAATGCCTGAGCGAAATCCTGCATGATTTCCGCCTCCGCTGAAAAATATGCAGATGATGCGCCAAGGGTGCGTTATTTTGCCCACGGCAACAACCCATTTGAATGAAATGTGAGCGGTAACCCGTGTGACAGATCCGCATCGATCGGCCCCTGCACAATCCGTTGCGACGACACCGGTCGCCGCGTCCGCGTCGCCGCCCGAGCCGGATCCGCGCGCGCGACTCGGCGACGTGTCCGGCGCATTCGCCGACCTCGGCACCTTCGTACCGCTGGTGGTCGGCGTGTTCACGGTGCTGCACATCGATCCGGCCGGGCTGCTGATCGGTTTCGGCGTGTTCGCGCTGTTCACGGCGCTGGTCTACCGCCGCCCGGTGCCGGTGCAACCGATGAAGGCCGTGGCCGGTGTGGCGATCGCCGGGGGGCTCAGCGCGGCCGGGGTGGCGGCGACCGGCCTGCTGCTCGGTATCGTGCTTGTCGTGCTCGGCGCTCTCGGTGTCGTCGGGCGGATCGGCAGGGCCGTCCCATCGACGGTCATGCTGGGCATCCAGCTGGGGGTCGGCCTGTACCTGGCGTGGGCCGGTATCAAGCTGATGCGGCACGAGCCCTGGCTCGGGGCCGCCGCGCTGGCACTGCTGCTGGCGCTGCAGGCGACGCGTTTCAAGCCGCTCGCGGCGCTCGCCGTCATCGTCGCCGCGGCCGCCTGGGGGGTGTCGCAGACCCCGGATGCACTGCCGGCGCTGGACGTCGCATTCGGCCTGCCGACGCTGGCGCTGCCGGGTGGCGCCGCGTGGTGGGAGTCGACCGGCGGCGTGCTGCTGCCGCAACTCGCACTGACCCTGACCAACGCCACCGTGATCACGGCCGCGATCGCGGCCGAGTATTTCCCGGCCGACCGCGCGCGCATCACACCGGACCGGCTGGCGCTGTCGACTGGCGTCGTCAACCTCCTGGTCGCGCCGTTCGGCGGTTTCCCGATGTGCCACGGTGCCGGCGGGCTGGTCGTGCAGCATCGCTTCGGCGCGCGCACCGGGCTCGCGCCGGCGATCTTCGGCGCCTGCTGCCTGGTGCTGGGGCTGTTTTTCGGCGTCCAGGCCATGGCGATGCTGGCGCTGCTGCCGCTGGCCGCGGTCGGCGCGCTGTTGCTGGTCGCCGGCTACGACCTCGCGATCAACAAGCGGCTGCGCGGGGCCTCGCGCGACCGGCTGCTGGTGATCGTGCTCACCGGCATCGCCTGCGTGGTCGCCAATGTCGCGCTGGCGCTGTTGCTTGGTATCGGCCTGGAGTGGCTGCGTCGGCGCCTGGAGAACAGACACCCGACGACGTGACCCGGCTGCGGCGCCCATGACGGGTTTCGACTAAGGTGCTGGCATGGGGTCTGCCGCGGATCGTCCGTGCCAGGCGCCCGTGCCACCCCATGACGCGGATACCGATATGCACGCAGCCCGAGGCAACGCCACATTGCCGCGCAGGCGGACCCACTGCCGGCACACGCTTCTGGCCTTTCTGCTCGTCCTGTTCTGCACCGCCCCGGCGGTATCCGACGACGCCGCGTTCGAACTCGACAACGGGGATGCGATCACCTACGAGCGCTTCGGGGCCGGCGGCACGGGACGGGTGCTGCTGTTGCCGGCCGACGAGGGCTTCACCGACACGGAGATCGCGTTCGCCAAAGGCCTCGCCGCGCAGGGTCTCGAGGTGATCTATCCGCACCTGCACGACAGCTATTTCCTGACCCCTGGGGCGTTCAGCCTCGCCGCGGTGCCGCTCGACGACCTGGTGGGGTTCGTCGCGCACGTCGACGATGCCGCGGTGCCGCTGTACCTGATCGCGAATCAGCGCGTCGCGGTGATCGCGCTCGAGGTCGCCGCCGCCTATCAGCGGCGGGTGCCCGGACGCCGGCCGGTCGGCATGGTGCTGCTGAGTCCGTACCTCGAGGCGACTGCGCTGCAACCGGGTCAGCCCATGCGTTTCCATCCAGCCGCCATGCGTTCCAACCTGCCGCTGTTCCTGTTGCAACCGGCATCCTCCTCACGCGCCTACCTTGTGCCCGACACGGTGGCCGCATTGGAGCGCGGCGGCAGCCCCGTTTTCACGCGCATCGAACCGGACACGCGTGATGCGTACCACATCTGGCCGGAGGAGATCACACCGTACGAGCGCGAGCGGCGCCAGTCGTTGCCCGCGCAGATTGCACAGGTGCTGCCACTGCTGGCCGCGAGCGAGCCGGCGCCGCTGGCCGAGGACTACGCCGGCGACCGACAGGCGCGGCGCAATGTCGTCAATGCGCTGCCGCAACCCATCGAAGACGCGCCCGCCGCGCCAGCCCTGCGCCTGGATGACCTCGATGGCCGATCCTGGTCGACAGGCGATCTGCGTGGCCGCGTGGTGCTGCTGAACTTCTGGGCCACCTGGTGCCCGCCCTGCATCGAAGAGCTGCCCGCGTTGCGGCGCCTGCAGCAGCGTCTGTCCGAGGCGGACTTCAGCGTCGTCAGTGTCGATGTCGGTGAGGATCGCGAGACGGTCGAGGACTTTTTGCGCAGCAACGGCATCGAGCTGGGCTACCCCGTGCTGATCGACGGCGATGCGGCAACGGTGAAGGACTGGAACATCACCGGCTTCCCGACCAGTTTCGTCGTCGACCGCGTCGGCCGCTTGAGGTTCGGTCTGATCGGCGCGATCGCGTGGGACGGCGACGAGGTCGTCGCATTGCTGCGGGAACTGCTCAGCGAGTGAGCTGTGGCAGGTGCTCAGGGAGCGGCCGGGGCTGTCCTATCGGGGCGCACGAACGCAAACAACACCAGCGCGACGATCGCGCCGAGCGTGTCGGAAAGCATGTCCTTCTGTGCGTCCCAGATGTCGCCCTGCGAACCGAGAAACTCGATGCCGGCGTCGCCGCCCTCCGACACCGCGTACCACCACTCGACGATCTCGTAGCCGGCGGCGATCGCCATGATCAGCAGCAGGGCGAAGATGTTGGCCGGCACGTAGCGGCAGTGGCCGCGGCGTAACATCCATTCCGTGGTCGCGAAGGCATAGAAACCAACCGAGAAGTGACCGATACGGTCGAACTGGTTGCGTTCCGATCCCAGCAGTGAATTGAACCAGTCGAACGGCACGTTGGCGAAGGTGTAATGGCCGCCGAGGGTGTGCCAGAACAACCACACAGCCATCAGCGCGTACGCCGTGTTGCTGAAGCGGAACAGTGGATAGGTCAGCACCAGTGCGCCGAACACAAACACGACCGGGACCACTTCGGCGATCCAAACGGTTCGCGAGACCGGGGTGACCGCGAGGGCCGCAAAGTAGACCGTGAATGCGATGGCCAGCCAGTGCGGAAAGGAAAGTTTGCTCATTAGTGTCTTCGGCTTGTGTTGACGTGTCGTCGAGCGCCCCGTGACGCGACCGGGAAGCCGCGTCCTGTGCGGATGTGGTTTGGTGCGCATTGCCACGCAGGCGATCCGCCATTGGCCCGCAAACTGCGAAACAGTTCCGTAACAGGATGCCGCGCCTGCCGCTAGATTCAGCGACACGGACATGCTGCAGGAGTGGCGACAATGAACGAACCGAAGACGTTTGCCAAGGCAGGGCTGGGCGGGGCCTGGGTGGAGCTGACTGTCGTCTACGCCCTGACGCTGCTCGCCCTGATCACGCTGTTGAAGATGAACCCGCTGATCGCGATGGTGACCACCCCGTTCCTGATGGTTGTGATGCTGATCGGGGTGATGTTGCTGGTGCAGGTGCTGTGGATGGCGGTGCTGGGCCTCGAACGACTCGGTACGGCCTGCGGGTTGCGCAAGAGTCCGCTGAGCTAGGCCATGGCGCCGATCGCTATCGGCCCGTGGATGCCGCGGGCCGTGGCGCGGGCCGCGGCCCGGACGCGGCGAGCGAACGCTCGTGCCGGCACGACAGCGCATTCGCGCGAGCCAACCGCGCTCACCAAATTGGCTTAGAACCCTACCTGCCGGTCCTGGGTCTGGACCGGTACTTTGTGACCGCCGCGTCGCGGGGCCTTCTCCCTGAGCCTGGCTCGCTGCCGGCCCGTGCGTCGGCGGCCCCGGTGTCACTGATTACGTCGTCCACGCCGTGTCCGTGTGCACGACGCCGGTATTCGCAACGCTACGTTCCCGTTTCCCGCGCGCAGGCATCCGCGGCGACAGATTCCCCGTCACGTGACCGCGCCGAACGTTCCAGCGACTCCGCTGAGCGCCTATAGTGTCCCTCTGAGCCACCGTCGGGCTGCTCGCACAGGCAGCGGAGGGTGAACGCGGATTCCGGGGGGCCGGATCCAACGGTCTGACAGTTGCACGAATGCGACGTCGGCTGCGCGAGACGCAGAGCAGTTGTGCGTTGGTCGAAGCGAGCGGTGTGCAGGGAGAGGCAATGGAACGACTGATGGCATGGGCCCTGCGGCACCGTGTGCCGGTCCTGCTGCTGACCGCCGTGGTCAGCCTGCTGGCTGCCGCATGGCTGCCGCGGCTGCAGATCGCGATCTCGCCGCAGTCGCTGATCATCGAGGGCGATCCTCAGCAGGCGTTCTACGCGAAGGCCCTGCGCACGTTCGGCACGGATCGCATTACGATCGTCTATCTGTCCGACCCCAATCTGTTCCAGCCGGAGAAACTCGACGCGATCCGCAGCGTGATCGACGCGATCGAGCTGCTACCTTTCGTCGCCAAGACGAGGAGCCTGTTCAATATCCCCGATCTTCGCGTGCGTAACGACGAGGTATTGACCGATCCGTTCCTCTCGGAGTTGCCAGCGGACCCCATCACCGCCAACGAGATTGCAACGCGCGCACTGCGCAATCCGTTCATCCGACACAACCTGCTGTCGGACAATGGGCGGTCGATGGCGATCAATGTCTACCTGAAGAGTGAGACTGAAGGTGAGTTTGCCGATCCGGCGTTTGACGAACATGTCGCAAGCGAAATCAATGATGCGATCCTGCCGCTGACAGGCATCATCGCAGATGCCCGTCAGATCGGCCTGCCCTACGTGCGCAAGGCCATCGCCGACAATGTCTCACGCGAGCAGTTCGAAATCATTACCGCGGCGCTTTCAGTGCTCGCGCTGTCGCTGCTGCTGGTGTTCAGGCGCTACGACGTCGTCATCATTCCGGTCATCACGTCGGCACTGAGCATCCTCTGGCTGTTCGGTGCGATGGCGGCACTCTCGGTTCCGATGAGCATTCTGACAGCGATAGTACCGATGCTGCTGATCATCGTCGGGTCGACCGAGGACGTGCACCTGATCGCCGAATGCCACCAGGGCCAGCGCGACGGGCTGTCATTGCGGCGGGCCATCGTGCGCACGATCCGAAGGCTGGGACTGGCGATCAGCCTGACCTTTCTGACCTCCTATTTCGGCTTTCTCGCCATAGGCGCCAATCCGATCACCCTGGTACGTGAATTCGGTCTGGTGGCTTCTTCCGGTCTGGCAATCAATTTCCTCCTGACTGCCGCACTGGTGCCGATCCTGCTGGACCTGTTAGGACGCCGCTCCCACATCAGTCCTGCGGGGCGGGCGGGATCGTGGTACGAAGCGATCGTCGAGCGCGTCACGCGGTGGTTGCTCACGGTTCGGGGATTCGTCCTGCTGACCGCAACGATAGTGGTCGCGGTGTTGTTGTATTTTGCTGCTGGTGTCCAGGTCAACAACGACATCCTGGCATATCTCGACAAGGATTCGCCGATCAAGCAGCAGGTTGACGACCTGCGCCAGCGTTTCGGTGGCCTGTACACGCTACAGGTCGTCGTCGACGGGCACATCGACAATGCCTTCGAGCGCGCTGCCTATCTGAAGGAGCTTGGCAAGATTCAGCGGTACGTTGCGCAAGCCCCGGACCTGGACAGCAGCACCTCGTTCGCGGATTACATGGCGCTGATGAACAGTGCAGTGAATGAAACCGGCATCGTGGAGCTCCCCGAAGACGACGACGTGGTCAGGACATTGATGCTGTTCGTCGGGCCCGACGATGCGGCCGAGTATCTTTCCGAGGACCGCAGCAAGGCGAGTATCGTCATACGCCACGGCATCTCCGATTCGAAGAAACTGCGTCGTGTCCTCGGCGATATGCAGGCATTCATCGATGCCAATATCGACGAGGACCTCGACGTGACAATAACCGGCGAGTCGGTGTTGACCGACAATGCCGTGGATTACCTGATCGCGGGGCAGCTGCGTTCGCTGCTGCTGGTCATGGCGACGATCTTCGTCGTGGCCTCGCTGCTGTTCGTGACGGTCAAGGCGGGCCTGATCGCGCTGGTGGTGAATCTGGTCCCGATTGCGGCCCTGTTTGCGTTGATGGCGATCGTTGGCATACCCCTGGATTCCGCGACGTCGATGATTGCGGCGCTTGCGGTGGGGATCGGCGTCGATCACACCATGCACTTCATGGTGCGCTACAACCTGCTTGCGAAGGGAAGGGCCACGCAGCTCTTGGCCGTTACCAGGACCATCCATCACGAAGCCAAGCCGATTGGTGGCGCGACGATCGCGCTGGCGGCGGGTTTCGCGACCCTTGCAATTTCCAGCTTCCCTCCGGTCGTCTACTTCGGCGTCCTCAGCGCGTGCACGATGGTGTTTTCGTTTGTCGCGACGTTCGTACTTACGCCCGTACTGCTGTCGTATGTGCGCCTCAACACACTATGGGAAATGCTCGGTACGCGCGTCCGCCACGAACTCATGCACGGCTGCGACCTGTTTCGGGACATGAGCGCCAACCAGATCCGTCGCGTGATACTGCATGGCCGCGTGATGCGATTCGGCGACGGTGAGGTGATCATGCAGGCGGGCGACCAAGGGCGCGAACTGTTTGTATTGCTGGACGGCCGCGTAATGATCGATTCTGGCGGTGGGCCCGGGAGGATTACGGTGGGTACGGTTGGCGCAGTATTCGGTGTCGCCGCGCTGACCTGCGGCAAGTCGCGCGTCGCGACCGCAACCGTAATCGACAGTGCGGAGGTTGTCGCACTTGATTGGGGGCGCCTGCGCAATCTGGCGCGATTTTTTCCACGCAGTGCCTATCTGCTGTTCCGCAACCTGTCGATGATCACGGGCGAGCGGCTGATCAACCAGGTCGTACAGGAGATTCCGCGCCTCGACGTTGGTTGAGCTTGGCGCGCGATCGCTTTGTGCCGGTCCCTCTCTCCGGCAGGGCCGCGCTCAGCGCCAGACCCCGTCGCTTCCACTGTGGCTATCGAGCACGCGGATGTAGTTCAGGCGTTCGTACTGTGACGGATCGAGAACGCTGACCTGGCTCATGCGGCCGCGAAAATCGTCCACCTGAGTGAACTCCATCCGTTCCATCCACGCCGCGACCTCCGCGATCACCGTACGCAGGTGGTCGGGGCCGCGCTGCAGCAGCGCATGACATTGATGAACGACGTCACTGCCCGCCAGCAGAAGCTTGATCGCGTCCTCACCGGTGTGAATGCCGCCGGTTGCGCTCAGCGAGCAGTCGATCCGACCATGCAGCATTGCCGTCCAGCGCATCGCGATCAATGCATCGCTGGAGACGGTGGGCGTCAGCGCGTTGATCAGGCGCATGCCGTCGATGTCGATGTCGGGCTGGTAGAAGCGGTTGAACAAGGTCACACCGGCGACACCGGCCGCCTCGAGCTTCTTGACCATATTGCCGACCGAGCTGAAGAACGGCGACAGCTTCATGTTGATCGGCAGCGCGATGTGTTCGCGCAATTCCTTGAGCAGCGTGACATAGCGTTGCTCGACATAGTGACCCTCTTCCCAGATGTCGCCGGCGACGTAGTAGGCATTCAACTCCAGCGCGTCCGCACCGGCATCGGCAATCTCCCTGGCGTGCGTCATCCAGCCGCTGGCGGTGACACCGTTGAGGCTGGCGACAACGGGGATCTCGAGCGTCGCCTTCAGGGCTGCGACCTGCTCCAGGTAGCGGTCGAGCTCGCCGGGGAAGTCGGTATGCGCGGGCAGGAAGCCGTCGGCCTCGGCATGGCCGGTCTCCTGGTGATGCAGAAAACGCGTCATGCCTTCCTCTTCGGCCGTGACCGCCTCTTCGAACAGCGAATACATGACCAGTGCACCGGCACCGGCATCCTCGAGCCGCTTGGCACTGTCAAGATTGCGAGAAAGCGGCGACGCCGACGGTACGAACGGGTTCTTGAGCGTGAGGCCGAGCCAGTCGGTGGTGAGGTTCATCGGTGCAGTCCTCCATTGGGTGTGGTGCCCCTGCGTCGTTGTCGATGGGTCGCGGCACGTGCGATCGCGTCGGCGCTGCGGTGTGGCGTGGCGACGCGAGTGATATAGCGGTCAGTCATCAGGTGTATCCCCTACCGCCAGCCGTGCCAGTTGTTCGTACAGGTGGAACCTGGCCTTGCTGTGTTGCTGTGCAGCTTTCATGAAACGGTGTGCGGCGTCTGGGTGCGTGCGTTCAAGCACGGCGAAGCGTGTCTCGCTCATCGCAAACTCGCGGTAGGGGATGCTCGGCTCCTTTGAATCGAGGTGCAGCGGATTCTCGCCGCGTGCGGACCTGCGCGGGTCGTAGCGGAACAGGCCCCAATGACCGGCGTTCACGGCCAGATCCTGCTGGCGCAGGTTGTTCGCCAGGTCGATGCCGTGGGCGATGCACGGCGAGTAGGCGATGATCAGTGAGGGACCGTCATAGCTTTCGGCCTCGAGGAAGGCGCGCAGCACCTGTACGTCCTTCGCACCGTAGGCGACCTGGGCGACATACACATGTCCGTAGGCCATCGCCATCATCGCGAGGTCTTTCTTGATCACCGGTTTGCCACCGGCCGAAAACTTGGCCACGGCGCCGAGCGGCGTTGCCTTCGAGGTCTGTCCGCCGGTATTCGAGTACACCTCGGTGTCGAGGACCAGGATGTTGACGTTGCGCCCCGATGCCAGCACATGGTCGACTCCACCGTAGCCGATGTCGTAGGCCCAGCCGTCGCCGCCGATCAGCCACACGCTCTTTTTCACCAGATAGTCGGCGATGCCCTCGAGTGTGCGTGCGGTCAGCCGGTCGATCCCCGCCAGCTTCCGCTTCAATTGCTCGACACGTTCGCGCTGCTCGAAGATGGCCGCTTCGCTGTGTTGTTCCGCGTCGACGATCGCGTCGACCAGCGACGCGCCGATGTCCGGCGCCAGCGTCCGCAGCAGTTCGCATGCATGCTCTGCCTGCTTGTCGATCGCGACGCGCATGCCGAGGCCGAACTCGGCATTGTCCTCGAACAGGGAATTGTTCCAGGCCGGCCCGCGGCCGTCGGGATTGGTGGTGTACGGCGTGGTCGGCAGGTTGCCGCCGTATATCGACGAGCAGCCGGTGGCATTGGCGATCAGCATGCGGTCGCCGAACAGCTGGGTCGCGAGCTTGATGTACGGGGTCTCGCCGCAGCCGACGCAGGCGCCGGAGAACTCGAACAGCGGCTGCATGATCATCGCGCCCTTGAGCGTCGTCTCCTTGAGCTTGCTGCGGTCGAATTCGGGCAGGCCGAGGAAGAACGCCCAGTTGACCTGTTCGATCGCGCGGCGCTCGGCCACGGGCGCCATGTTGAGCGCCTTGTGCGAGGGGTTCTGTTTGTCGCGGATCGGGCAGATCTCGACGCACAGGCCACAGCCCGTGCAGTCGTCGGGCGCGACCTGGTAGGTGATGCGCGTGCCCGGCGGGAAATCCTTGCCGCCCTTGACCGTATCGTGCAGAAAGCCATCCGGTGCATTTGCCACCAGGCCCTCGTCGAACACCTTGGAGCGGATTGCCGCATGCGGACATACCAGCGGGCATTTACCGCAGTGCGTACACAACGCCATGTCCCAGCGTGGGATCTCCAGCGCGAGCTGACGCTTCTCGTGGGCAGCGGTACCGAGGGGCCAGGTACCGTCGGCGCTCATCGCACTGACCGGCAGGCGATCGCCGTTGCCTGCGATCAAGGTCGCGGTGACACGCCGCACGAACTCGGGCGCATCGGCCGCGACCAGTGGCGGCAGCTCGAGCGTGCTGGTCAGCGTGTCGGGCACGGCGATCTCGTGTAGCCGGTCCAATGCGGCGTCGATCGCGGCATCGTTGCGTTCGAGCAGGCGGCGGCCCTTCCGGCCGTAAGTCTTGGCAACCATCTCCTTGATCCGGGCAACCGCATCGGCGGTCTCGATGACGCCGGTGATCGCGAAGAAACACACCTGCATGATGGTGTTGATGCGCCGTCCCATGCCGGCGTGAGCGGCTATACCGTACGCGTCGATCACGTAGACCCGCAGCTGTTTCTCGATGATCTGCCGCTGCATCGTGCGCGGCAGGCTGTCCCAAAAGGCGTCGGCGCTGATCGGGCTGTTGACCAGGAGGGTGCCGCCCGGTGCCGCCTTCGCGAGCATGTCGTAGCGGGTCAGGAAATTCGGCTGGTGGCAGGCGACGAACTGCGCCTCGTCGTTGCCGATCAGGTAGGTCGAGCGGATCGGCCGTTCGCCGAAGCGCAGGTGTGAGACCGTGACGGCGCCGGCCTTCTTCGAGTCGTACTGGAAATACCCCTGCACATGCCGGTCGGTGTCCTCGCCAATGATCTTGATCGAGTTCTTGTTCGCCGACACGGTGCCGTCCGAGCCCAGGCCGTAGAACACGCAGCGCGTGATGCCGGCGGCCGCATCGGGGCGAAATCCCTCGTCCCAGGTCAGGCTCAGGTGGGTCACGTCGTCGTGGATCCCCACGGTGAACGGGTTGCGGGGCCGGTCGGCGGCCAGCTCGGCGAATACGCCGGCCACCATGCCGGGCGTGAATTCCTTCGACGACAGGCCGAACCTGCCCCCGACCACGTGCGGCATAAGTGAGCGCTTACCTTCAGAAAAAGCCCTTGAAAGGACGGTAATGACGTCCTTGTACAGCGGTTCACCGTCGGCCCCGGGCTCCTTGGTGCGGTCAAGCACGGCGATGCGCCGCGCCGAGGCCGGCAGCGCGGCGAGCAGGTGCGTGGGCGAAAACGGCCGATACAGCCGCACCTTGACCAGGCCGACCCTGTCACCGCGTGCGAGCAGCGTCTCGACCGTCTCCTCGGCGGCGCCGACGCCGGAACCCATCAGTATGACGACACGCTCGGCATCGTCTGCGCCGACGTATTCGAACAGGCCGTAGCGGCGCCCGGTCAAATCGCCGAACCGCTGCATCGCGTTCTCCATCACCGATGGAAATTTCGAATAGTGAGCATTTACTGACTCTCGCCCCTGAAAATACACGTCAGGGTTCTGCGAGGTGCCGCGCAGCACCGGGCGGTCGGGGGTCAGCGCGCGCCCGCGGTGGGCGATGATCAGATCCTCGTCGATCATCGCGCGCACTGCATCGCGGCCCAGCGGCAGGATCTTGTCGATCTCGTGTGAGGTCCGGAATCCGTCGAAAAAGTGCACGATCGGAAGACGTCCGGCGAGCGTCGCGGCCTGCGCGATCAGCGCGAAATCCTGGACCTCCTGCACGCTGGCGGAGCACAGCATCGCGTAGCCGGTCGCCCGGCAGGCCATGACGTCGCTGTGGTCGCCGAAGATCGACAGCGCCTGCGCGGCCAGCGAGCGTGCGGCGACATGCAACACGGTCGGCGTCAGCTCGCCGGCGACCTTGTACATGTTCGGGATCATCAGCAGCAGGCCCTGTGAGGCCGTGAAGCTCGTGGCGAGCGCCCCGGCCTGCAGTGCACCGTGGATCACACCGGCGGCGCCGGCCTCGCTTTGCATCTCGATCACCTGAGGTACGGTGTCCCACAGGTTTTTCACGCCGGTCGACGACCAGTCGTCGGCCCATTCGCCCATCGGCGACGCCGGTGTGATCGGATAGATCGCGACGACCTCGTTGGTCAGATGCGCGATGCGGGCGGCGGCCTCGTTGCCGTCGATCGTGACATGCGTGGATGGCATGGAGGCGAACCCACGGTGGGCAATATCGCGTCTAGAGTGCGGTGCGGACTGCACCCGGGCAACCACGGGCATGCTGTCGATTGACGTGCGTCAAGCCGGCCGGCAGCCGCACCTAGACGCCGGGTCCGCCCGTCCGCACGCGTCAGAACAGGCCCTCCTCGCTGCCCAGTGGGTCGGGCACCGGCTGCCACTGCGAGCGCAGGTTCTTGCGGAACAACAGCTTTTCGCGCGCCGATTCGGGCAGGTCGGTGAAGCGGAACACCCCGCGCGCGACCAGCAGGTCGATCACGTCCTCGAGCACCCGCACCAGATCGATGTCGAGCCGGTGCAGGAAGGCCTGGACATCGGGGTCGTCGATGACCGCCGGCTCGGCGTTGTCCGACATCTCGGCCGAGAGGCCGCTGATGCGACCGTCGGCGTCGCGCACGACATACAGCTGCTGCATGGGCACCGGACCCGGAAAAGTAGAGAATCTGCTCAGGATTTCGGTCGAAAAGGCGATAACTTTACGCAACGATACGCATGTGAAACCCACCGGACCAAGCCGAACACCAGCGTGACTGAAGCCGCCCTGCAAGTGCAGCGAAGCGACCACAACAGCGAGCCCGACCCGCTCGTTGGGTGTCTGCTCATGCTCGCGCATCTGCATGGCCTGCCTGCGTCCGAGTATGCGGCGACCGCCGGCCTGCCACTGCACGACGGCCGACTGCTGCCGTCGCAGTTCGAGCGCGCGGCGCAGCGCGTCGGTCTGCGTGCACGTCTGGTGCGGCGCGACCTCAGCCGCCTCGACGCACTGGTGCTGCCGGCCGTGCTGCTGCTCGCCGACGATCGCGCCTGCGTCCTGCTCGAGCCGCCGCGCGACGGAACCGCCCACATCCAGGTGCCGGACAATCCGGAGGCCGAGACCCGGCTCCCGGTCGCCGATCTGGAGGCGCTGTACGCCGGTTACGCGATCCTCGCCAGCCCGGCGCACCGCTACGACGCACGTACGCCGCGCCACGCCGAAGGCGATCACCAGCGGCACTGGTTCTGGGGTGCGCTGGCCGCCAACTGGCGCATCTACCGCGACGTGATGCTGGCAACGGTGTTGATCAACGTGTTCGCGATCGCGAATCCGCTGTTCGTCATGAACGTCTACGACCGGGTCGTCCCCAATCAGGCGATCGAGACGCTGTGGGTGCTGGCGGTCGGTGTTGGCGTCATGTACCTGTTCGATTTCGTGCTGCGCGGGCTGCGCGGGCGCTTCGTCGACGTCGCCGGAAGCCGCGCCGACATCGAGATGTCGTCGCGACTGTACGAACGCGTGCTCGGACTGCGGTTGGATGCCCGTCCGGCGTCCGCCGGGGCATTCGCCAACAACCTGCGTGAGTTCGACGGCATTCGCGAGTTCTTCGCGTCGCTGACGCTGACCGCATTCGTCGACGTGCCATTTTCACTGCTGTTTCTGCTCACCGTGTGGTGGGTGGGCGGGGCGCTGGTGCTGGTGCCGTTGACCGCGATCCCGATCCTGCTGCTGTACGGACTCTTCGCGCAGCCGCGCCTGCGGCGTGCGGCGGAGCAGGGTATGCGCGCCTCGGCGCAGAAGAACGCGACCCTGGTCGAGGCACTGGTCGAGGCCGAAACCGTACGCGCCCTGGGCGTGGAGGGTCGCATTCAGGGCCAACTCGAGGCGAGCACAGCGCAGAGTGCGCACTGGGGCGTGCTGGCGCGCGGCTGGGCGCTGTCGGTCAGTAATCTGGCGACGTTTCTGCAGCAGTTCGTGTCGGTCGGCGTCGTCGTGCTCGGCGTGTACATGATCAACGACGGGGTGATGTCGCTCGGCGCGCTGATCGCCTCGGTGATCCTGAGCGGCCGCGCGGTTGCGCCCCTGGCGCAGATCGCCGGCCTGCTGACACGGTACTTCCAGGCCAGTACCGCGCTGCAGTCGCTGAACGATGTCATGCAGATGCCGGTCGAGCGCCCGCCCGGCAAGGTGTTCGTGACCCGGCCCGCGATCCAGGGGAGCATCGAGTTCGACAAGGTGACCTTCACCTATCCCGGGCAAGAGGTGGCGGCGCTCAAGGATGCCAGCTTCGGGATCGGCCCCGGCGAACGTGTGGCCATCATCGGTCGGGTCGGCTCGGGCAAGACCACGATCAACCGGCTCATCGCCGGCCTGTATCAGGCGCAGGAGGGTGCGGTACGCATCGACGGTGTCGATATGCGCCAGCTCGACCCTGGCGATCTGCGCCACAACATCTCGTATGTCTCGCAGGACAGCCAGTTGCTGTTCGGTACCATTCGCGACAACCTGTCGATGGGGCTCTCCCAGGTCGACGACGAACGCATCGTGCGCGCCGCTCAGCTGTCCGGCGTGGCCGAATTCGTCAATCGCCACCCACTCGGCTTCGATATGCCGGTCGGCGAGCACGGCAGCATGCTGTCGGGCGGCCAGCGGCAGGCCGTCGGTCTGGCGCGCGCACTGGTGCAGGACGCCCCGGTGCTGTTGCTCGACGAGCCTACTGGCTCGATGGACAACAGCAGCGAGGAACACATCAAGCGCGAACTGGCCAAGGTGGCCGATGGCAAGACCGTCGTTCTGATCACCCACCGCGCTTCGTTGCTCGATCTGGTCGATCGCGTGATCGTGCTTGACGCCGGTAGCATCGTCGCCGACGGGCCCAAGGCGCAGGTGCTCGAGGCACTGCGCGCGGGCCGCATCAAGCAGACGCGTTAGGGGTGGCCGGAATGAGCGAGCTGCATACGATCAGCAGGGGAGCGGCCGGGGACGGATTCGTCGTCGATGCCGCCGATGCGATCCGCGCTCGCAGTGTGCGCGGCGAACAGCTGTTGGTGTGGGTGATGCTGGCCTGTGTCGCGAGCTTTTTGGTCTGGGCGTATTTCGCCGTACTCGACGAGGTAGTGAAGGGCTCCGGCAAGGTCATTCCCTCGTCGCAGGTACAGGTTGTGCAGAACCTCGAGGGCGGCATCGTCAAACAGATCAATGTCGCCGAGGGCGACCTCGTGACGAGCGGACAGGTGTTGCTGACGATCGACGACACGCGCTTCGATTCATCATTGCAGGAGAGCCGGCTGCGCGAGCTCGGCCTCAAGGCCAAGTCGATCCGCCTGCAGGCCGAAGCGGATGGCGCGGATGCGTTGCCTGAGTTTCCTGACACGATCAACGCGGCATTGCCGGGGCTGTTCGCGCAGGAACAGAAGCTGTTCGACGATCGCCGGCGCGAACTCGAGGCCAACCGGCGGATCCTCAGTGAACAGGTGGCGCAGAAGACTCAGGCCATCGCCGAACTGAGGTCGCGCAGCAGCCGTCTCGAACGCAGCCTCGGCCTGAGTCAGAAGGAGTTGAACGTGACCCGGCCGCTGCAGGCGCAGGGTGCGGTATCCGAGGTCGAGGTGCTGCGTCTGCAGCGTCAGGTCAACGACCTGCGCGGCGAGCTCGACGAGGCGGTACTGTCGATCCCGCGTGCCGAGGCGGAACTCGCCGAAGTTGAACAGCGGCGGGTGGAATTGGATGCCGGTTTTCGCAAGGAGGCGCGTGCGGAGCTCAGCGAGGTGAGCGCCGAACTCAGTTCCCTGAGTGCCGGCAATGTAGCGCTCGAGGATCGCGTGCGGCGCACCCAGGTGCGATCGCCGATCCGCGGCGTGGTCAAGTCGCTGCAGGTGCGCACGGTCGGCGGTGTGGTGCAGCCGGGCATGGATCTGGTCGAGGTCGTACCGGTCGGCGAAAGCCTGCTCGTCGAGGCACGTGTACTGCCGCGTGACATCGCGTTCCTGAGTCCCGGTCTTCCGGCCAAGGTCAAGCTCACCGCGTACGATTTCGCGATCTACGGCGGCCTGTCCGCTCAGGTCGAACACATCAGTGCCGATACCTTCGTGGATGAGAAGGGCGAGGCTTATTACCTGGTACGGGTGCGCACCGATGCACCCGAACTGGTCAAGGACGGCAAGGCCTTTTCGATCATCCCGGGCATGACGGCCGAGGTGGACATTCTGGTGGGTGAGAAGAGCGTGCTGTCCTATATCCTGAAGCCCGTGTTGCGGGCACGCGCGAGCGCGCTGCGGGAACCCTGATCCCATGGCGCTGGTGTGGCTGTTCGGGCCGGATCTGAGTCGACTTGCCTACTGGTCAGATGCGCTGCATGCGGCTGCACACGATGCGGGCATCGTGCCGTCCTCCAGCCTGAGCGCCAACGCGACCGTTACCGCAGACGTCTGCATCTATGACCTGGGGCCGCGCCGGCATGCCGACATCGGTGCGCTGTTGAGTGCGGTCGAGCATCATGCCGGCCCGCGTTTCGTGGCGATGAGCGCGCGTCCCGACGCCGAGGAGGGGCTCGCCCTGTTGCGCGGGGGCGTGCGTGGCTACGTCAATCGCATGGCAAATGCGCGGGTCCTCGAAGCTGTCGTCGAGGACGTCGTCGCCGGCGAGATCTGGGCCGGACGCGAAGTGACCGACCATCTGTTGAAGTTGGCACTGTCGCCGTCAGCCGCAGGGCCCGACGGCGGCGAGGCGCTGCTGGCGCAGCTCACGCCGCGCGAGGCGGAGGTGGCGCTCGGGGTCGCGGCCGGTCACAGCAACAAGGTGATCGCATCCGGGCACGGTGTGTCCGAACGAACGGTCAAGGCGCAACTGAACAGCATCTTTCGCAAGACCGGCATCCGCAATCGCGTGCAACTGGCCCTCGCCCTTTCGCGAAATCGCCCGAACCCGGGTCGACGTCTGTCGAATGCCTGAGACGGAAGCCTTCCGCCGTCCCTGAGGCCTGTTCCCACCAAGTCCACATCCAAGCCGCAACACGGTGGCCCAAAATAGGTGCCGTCCCTTCGGGTTGGACCCCCAATCCGGTCGTGCGGCATTGCGCTTCGTCGATTCGGGTGTGCGATGCGCCTCTCACCCCACCTTGACCGGCCTGATTGGGGCGCCAGCGGTGCGGCGCACGGTAACGACGCGCCTTAGTACCAAAGTTCTATTCAGTCACTGCGCGGTGCGCCGATCATGCGCTATGTAGAGCCACACGTATTGACCGGAGCATCGCATGGCAACCAGCAACACCTCAGTGAACCTGCCCCCCGTGATCGGAGAGGTGCAATCCGTGACCGGCAGGGTTGTGGCGATCGGCCTCGACGGCGCCGAGAGACAGCTTGTGCCAGGCGATCCGGTGCATGCGGACGATGTGATTCGCACCATCGGCGTGAGTACCGTCGCGGTGTCGCTGAACGACGGCACAAGGCTCGACCTGGGGCGCGACTCTGAGGCCCAGCTCGATGAAAGCGTTTACGGTACCGACATACCCGCGCTACGCGCCGCGGCATTGGCCGATGTCGCGGAAATTCAGCGGGCAATCGCCGAAGGCGCCGACCCGACTTTGGTCGCGGAGCCGCCATCAGCGGGTGCAGACAGCGGCGTGGGCGGCGGAGACACGCTTGAGGAAGGCGTCGTCGTCGCGCGTACGGGTCGTATCGGCCTTGTCGAGGCCGGTTACGAGACCGCCGGGCTGGAACGCGGTATTGAACAGAATGAATACCCCGTCGGTGACATCATCGACTCGGGCGATGAAGCCGCCCCCGCATCGAACAACCCGCCTGTCGCGAACGACGATTCGGTCAACACGGATGAAGACACCCCGATCACGCTGACCAACGCCGACATCGTCGACCCGAACGACACGGACCTGGACGGCGACACGCTGACGA
>JAGRGY010000054.1:0-541 GCA_020445255.1 Gammaproteobacteria bacterium | reverse complement strand
GGCACCGTGACCTTTACGCCGGATGTCAACTACAACGGTCCGGCGACGTTCGAGTACACGATTTCCGACGGGAATGGCGGTACCGATATGGCGACCGTAACGGTTAATGTCGCGCCGGTGAACGATGCGCCGGTCGCGGTGAACGACAATGTCGGTACCGCGGAAGACACGCCCTTGACATTGGGCTTGGCTGACATCGTTGACCCCAATGATTTCGACGTCGACGGTGATGCGCTGACAATCATCGGCGTGGCCAATCCGGTGAGTGGTGCTGTTGTATTGAACCCGGATGGAACCGTTACTTTCACGCCGGCGGCAAATTTCATCGGCCACGCGACTTTCGAATACACCATTGGTGATGGCAATGGCGGTAGCGATACCGCGACCGTGACGGTCAATGTCGGCGGCGTGAACGATCCCCCGGATGCGGTCGATGACACCGTTGCGACCAACGAAGACACGCCGATCACGTTGACCAACGCCGACATCGTCGACCCGAACGATACCGACCTGGACGGCGATGCACTGACCATCACCGCGG
>JAGRGY010000030.1 GCA_020445255.1 Gammaproteobacteria bacterium | reverse complement strand
CAGCGTCTTGATGATGTTGGTACTGACCGACACGCCACGGATGTCCTCGATTTCGCCGCGCGTGATCGGCTGACGGTAGGCAATCAGCGCCAGGGTCTCCAGCAACGCGCGGGAATAGCGTGCCGGGCGCTCTTCCCAGAGACGCGACACCCACGGCGCGCACGCCTGGCGCACCTGGATTCGCCAGCCGCTGGCGACCTCGATGACCTCGATTCCCCGCCCCTGATAGTCATCTGTGAGTTCCACCAGTGCCGCACGCAGGTCCTTCTTGTCCGGGCACTCGATCTCACTGAACAGCATCTGCAATGCATCCAGCGACAAAGGCCTGCCGGCAGCGAGCAGCGCCGCCTCGACGATGCTCTTCAGATCATCGGCGACATTCATTCCGATGCCCCGCGTGCGCGCACATGGATGGGCGCGAACGACTCGGCCTGAACCAGCTCGATGAGCTGCTGTTTGATCAGTTCGAGAACGGCCATGAAGGTTACGACAACGCCGCGACGCCCCTCGCTGATGTCGAACAGGTCGGTGAACAACGTGAAGGTGTGGCGGTTCACTGAAGAAAGCACTCTGCTCATGCGCTCACGCAGCGACAGCGGCTCCGCAGTGACGTGATGGCTGCTGAACATGTCCGCACGATGCAGGACGTCTTTCAACGCCATCAATACCTCCTGCAGATCGATATCCGGTGGCGGCAGATCGACATGCTTGTGCGGCACTTCGGCTTCTGTCTGAAACACGTCTTTGCCCAGCTGCGGCAACTCACCGATGTCTTCGGCGGCCTGCTTGAAGCGCTCATACTCCTGGAGTCGACGAATCAGCTCGGCACGTGGATCCTCCCCCTCTTCGTCCTCACTCTGCGGACGCGGCAGCAGCATGCGCGATTTGATCTCGGCCAGCATTGCCGCCATCACCAGGTACTCGGCAGCCAGTTCGAGACGCAGGTCCTGCATCATCTCGATGTACTCCATGTACTGGCGCGTGATGTCGGCAATCGGTATGTCGAGGATATCGAGATTCTGGCGGCGGATCAGGTACAGCAGCAGGTCGAGCGGACCCTCGAAGGCGTCGAGGAACACCTCGAGGGCGTCGGGTGGAATGTAGAGATCCTTCGGCAGGGTGAACTGGGGCTGTCCCAGCACCACGGCGAATGGCATCTCTTCCTGCTGCGGAACCAGGGTGTCGGCTTGTGTGTCGGTCAATGCGGTTATCCCGGCGGTGGTCAGTAGTCGAGTGACATCGCGTGACGAACCTCTTCCATGGTCTCGCGCGCAATCTCGCGCGCGCGCTCGCAGCCCTCGTTGATGACGTTGCGAACCAGATCAGGTTGTTCCGCATATTCGCGGCCACGTTCCTGCATCGGTTTCAATTCCGCGAGCACCGCGTCGATGACCGGCTGCTTGCATTCGATGCAGCCAATGCCAGCCGAGCGGCAGCCCTGCTGCACCCAGTCTTGCACGCTCGCGTCTGAGTAGACTTCGTGGAACTGCCAGACCGGACATACCGCCGGATTGCCCGGGTCGGTGCGACGCACACGCGCCGGATCGGTCGGCATCGTACGCAGCTGGCGCTCGACATCCTCGGCCCGGGCGTCGAGCGGAATGGTGTTGTTGTACGACTTCGACATCTTCTGCCCGTCGAGCCCGGGCATCTTCGAGGCCTTGGTCAGCAGTGGATGCGGCTCCGGCAGGATCACCATGCCGCCGCCCTCGAGGTAACCGAACAAGCGGTCGCGATCGGCGATCCCGATATTTTGCTGCGAATCGAGCAGCGCACGCGCCGCGGCGAGTGCATCATCATCACCCTGCTCCTGAAAGGCACGCCGGTAGCCGTAATACAGCTTGGCGTTCTTCTTGCCCATCTTCTTGATGGCCTGCTGCGCCTTATCCTCAAAATCGGGTTCACGTCCGTAGATGTGATTGAACCGGCGCGCGATCTCGCGCGTCAGTTCGACGTGAACCACCTGGTCCTCGCCGACCGGCACGAGGCCCGCGCGATACACCAGGATGTCGGCCGACTGCAGCAAGGGATAGCCGAGAAAGCCGTAGGTCGACAGATCCTTTTCCTTGAGCTTTTCCTGCTGATCCTTGTAGGTTGGCACGCGCTCAAGCCACCCCAGCGGCGTGATCATCGACAGCAGCAGATGCAACTCGGCGTGTTCGGGAACGCGCGACTGGATGAACAGCGTCGCCTCACCCGGGTTCACGCCTGCCGCAAGCCAGTCGATGACCATGTCCCAGGTCGCGCCCGGAACCATGCTCGGATCGTCGTAGTGCGTGGTCAACGCGTGCCAGTCGGCGACGAAGAAGAAGCACTGGTATTCGTGCTGCAGTTCGACCCAGTTCTTCAGCACACCGTGGTAGTGACCGAGATGCAGGCGGCCGGTGGGGCGCATGCCGGACAGAACCCTCGCGTGTTGTGCAGATACTGCAACCAAGAAACATCTCCTACGGGAAAAGCACCGGGAGTATACCCATTACCTGCGCAGAGCCGGGCAACACGGTGATGCCAGTCAATACGATGGGCCATAGGAATTTTGCCGCAATGCCCGAGATCAACAGGCCAATCAGGATGAACATGCCGTACGGCTCGAGCTTCATGTACACGCGCGAAACGTTCGCGGGCAAGAAGCCGTTGAGCACGCGACCGCCATCGAGCGGTGGAATGGGCAGCAGGTTCAGCGCCATCAACACCAGGTTGACGAACACGCCGGCGACCGACATCAACATCAGCGGCAGGCCGACCGCATGCATCGAATGCAACAGTGACTGGGCGAGCAGCAACACCAGAGACCATACGACCGCCATCAGGAGATTGGATCCCGGGCCCGCCGCCGCGACGACCGCCATGTCACGTTGTGGCGAATGCAGACGATTGACCATGACCGGCACCGGTTTGGCCCAGCCGATCAGGAACCCGGTGAAGGTCAACATCAGGACAGGCACAAGCAGGGTACCGACCGGATCGATGTGCGGCAGCGGATTGAACGTGATGCGCCCAAGCTTGCGTGCCGTCGGATCACCCAGCTTGTCGGCCACCCAACCGTGCGCCGCCTCATGCACGGTGACCGCGAAAATGAGCGGCAGCGCCCAAACCGCGATGCGTTGAATCAACGTCAATTCGTCCATCGGCCGGATTATATCTGTCTGCGCGCGGCGGGGCTCAGTCGGCGAACAGGGACACGTCTCCCTTGCCCACCCGCAGCACCCGCGGCACATCCTCGTGCAGGTCCACGACACTGGTCGGTTCGAGGCCGCAATACCCGCCGTCGATGATCAGGTCGACCGCGTGGCCGAGCGTCTGATTCATGTCGTAGGGGTCGGTCATCGGCATATCGTCGCCGGGCAGGATCAGGGTACTGCTCAGCAACGGCTCGTTGAGCTCGTCGAGCAGCGCCAGGGCGACCCGGTTGTCGGGAATGCGCACCCCGATGGTCTTGCGTTTGGCGTGCATCAGGCGTTTCGGCACCTGTTTTGTCGCCTTCAGAATGAAGGTGTACGGGCCCGGCGTCAGGTTCTTGATCAGTCGATGGGCCTGGTTGTCGAGCTTGGTGTAGGCCGACAGCTCCGACAGGCTGCGCCCGATCAGCGTGAAATTGTGGTCGTCGCCAAGTCGCCGGATCTGGCGGATGCGGTCCATCGCCATCTTGTCGCCGATGTGGCAGCCGATCGCATAGCTCGAATCGGTCGGATAGACGATGACGCCGCCGGCGCGAACGATCTCGACCGCCTGCCGGATCAACCGTACCTGCGGGTTATCCGGATGGATCTGGAAAAACTGCGACATTTTTTTATTTTCAGTTAGTTATCGACCAGTCTTTCCAAATAGGTTTACAACCGTCCGGCAACGGGGGCAGGCGTCCCAACTCGACCCAGGGGTGTTCCGGACCGTGGTAGTCCGACCCCGCCGAGGCCAACAACCCCGAGGTCCGCGCCAGGTGTGCCATCGTGAGATAGTCGTCGCGACTGTGGCTGCCGGAGACGACCTCGATGCCCTCGCCGCCGACAGCGACGAATTCGCCGAGCAGTTGCTTCAGCCTGGTTCGCGTCATCGCGTAGCGCGCCGGGTGCGCTATGACCGCCTGTCCACCCGCGGCGCGGATCCAGCCGACGGCGTCCTCGAGCCCGGCCCACTGCCCGGCGACGAACCCGGGCTTGCCGTTGACCAGGAACTTGCGGAACACGGCGCGCACATCCGGGGCGCGGCCATTATCCACCAGAAACCGCGCAAAGTGCGTGCGGCTGATCAGGCGCCCGTTCGACCGCGCCCGCGCACCTTCGAAGGCGCCATCGATGCCGGCCGCCGCGAGTCGTCGTCCGATCTCTTCCGCGCGCCAGTCGCGGAACGCCTGCAAACGCGCCAGTCCTCCGATCAGCAGCTCGCAGCGCGGATCGATATTGAGGCCGACGACATGGATCGTGGCGGCCCTCCAGGTGACCGAGACCTCGACGCCGGGGACGAATTCCATGTCCAGCCGTCGCGCTTCCAGGGCGGCCTCGTCCAGCCCGCTCAGGGTGTCGTGATCGGTCAGTGCCATGACGTCGACGCCGGCCGCGTGGGCGCGCCGCATCAACGCGGCCGGCGCGAGCGTCCCGTCCGATGCCGTCGAGTGTGCGTGCAGATCGATTTGGCGTGCCATGCGTCGATTCTAACAGCCGCGCCCGGGGCGCCGGCGCGCCACCGGCGCGTGGTAACATTCCCGCGCATGAGATTACCCCCTGCAGATCTCCCCTATCTGCGCGAGCAGCTCGCAGAACTGCGCGCACTGCTGCAGGAACGCTGGGAAACATCGCCGATTGCGCATGAATCCACCGACACGCCGGGGTTGCTGGGTGACGCCGCCTTTCAGCTCTTCGACATGCTTGACATGGCGACGCGGGATAATGAGTCGTCGGACGTGCGGGCGACCGAGATCACGACGCTCGGGGAATACGGCATGCACCTGTTGGCCGAGCTCGCGAATCTGGCTGCACGACTCGACGTGCCAAAGCTTCAGGCGCAGATCGACCGCCTGCATCTTCCACTTGCGCTGTGGATCGCACGCCATGGCGGCGAAATCCGCGACCTCGAGCCGGCTGTGAACGCATTGGCCCAGTTCGCCAACGTCGCCAGCGAGCCCCACACGATGTCGTCGCTTTATACGCATTGCTGCGAACTGATCGAGGCGGCGAGCCCTGCGTGCGAGGAGAAGAACGCACCTGGTCATGTCCCATGGCGCCTGCTGCTGGTCAACCGGGCGATCGTCGCGACCCGCAGCCACAACCCGGAGCTGATGGTCGCCGCATTCGACGCGATCGTGGAGCAGTTGCCGAGTGAGGCGGGCAGTTTCTTCGCCGAGGGCATGGAACAGATGAGCCTGATCGACTACCCGGACCACGTCCGCGAGCTGGTCCAGCGCTACTACATCGATTGTGCACGGCCGAGGCGGCTGCATTGACGCCTGACTCCCGCTTCTCGTCGCGAGGCATTGCGTCATTGCAGCTACGCCTGTCCATCAGGCGAAATCCATCCGTTTCGTCATGAGGGGCGCCAAGCGCGGGCTACAACGATGAAGATGCTCACCGACCTGTTCCCGGTCATCCTGTTCTTCGTCGCCTACCAGCTGTACGACATCTACGTCGCCACGGCGGTCGCGATCGTGGCGGCAGCCGCTCAGGTGGTCTACCTCAAGCTGCGCCACGGCAAGGTGGAGACCGCGCAATGGGTGACCCTGGTCCTGCTTGCCGTGTTCGGCGGCCTGACCCTGGCGCTTCGCGATCCGACCTTCATCAAATGGAAACCCACCGTGGTCAACTGGCTGTTCGCGGCAGCCTTTCTGTTTTCCCAGATGCTGATGCAGCGAAGCCTGCTGAGACGCATGATGGACCATGCGATCTCTCTGCCCGACCCCGTATGGTCACGCCTCAACCTGGCGTGGGTCACATTCTTCATCGCGATGGGTGTTCTGAATCTGTATGTCGCGTACAACTATCCGGAAGACGTCTGGGTCAATTTCAAGCTGTTCGGCTTTCTCGGGCTGACGGTTTTGTTCATGCTGCTGCAGGGGATTTACCTTTCACGTCACATGCAGTCCGACGAACCGGGCCCGGGAGGAGAGTGAATGCTATACGCGATCGTCAGCACCGATGTCGAAAACAGCCTGCCGTTGCGCAAGACGGCCCGCCCTGCACACCTCGAGCGCCTGCAGCAGTTGCAGGATGCCGGACGACTCATACTGGCCGGTCCGAACCCCGCGGTGGACAGCGAAGATCCCGGTGAATCCGGCTTCAGTGGCAGCCTGATCGTCGCCGAGTTCCCCGACCTGGCGTCCGCCCGGGCCTGGGCGGACGAAGATCCCTACGTCGCGGCAGGCGTCTATGCGGCCGTCATCGTCAAACCGTTCAAGCAGGTGTTTCCCCAGTGACATTACCTCGCCTTGCCACACGTCTGCAGATCCTGGTCATCGCCGCCCTCAGTCTGGCCACTGCCGCCGTCAACGCCGAGAGCGACTTAAACCGCGAGTTCGTTCGGATCGATGGGTTTCCGGTCACCGCGATGCATCTCGCCGTATTCAGTGCGCAGACCGGCGCCGAACCGGAACAGGCCGAGGACCAGATCCGCCTGCTGAACGAATTGGTCAACAATTTCATGATCGCCAACTCGACCGAGGCAAAGGCGCTGTCTGCCCACCCTGAAATCGTTGCCGCGCTCGAAGTCGCGCGCGCGCGCCTCCTGGCTCAGGCATTCGTGCGCAGCGAGCTGGCCAACGCGCCGGTCAACGAGGAGAGGATCAAGGCCGTTTACGATGCCGAATTTGGCGCGGCGCAACATACCGAGGTGAAGGCCCGCCATATCCTGCTCAACAGTCGCGATGCCGCGGCAGCCGCGATAAAGGCACTGGACGATGGAGAGGACTTTTCGGTGCTGGCATCGCGGCATTCGATTGGTCCCACCAAAGACGTTGGTGGCGATCTCGGCTGGATCGAACCGGATACCATGGAGCCTGAATTCGCGGCCGCGCTGCAATCGATGGCCGACGGCACCCACAGCCGGGAACCGGTGAAGACCCGGTATGGCTGGCACGTGATCCTGCGCGAGCAGAGTCGCAGTGTTGCGCCTCCGGCCCTCGACAGCGTCCGTGACGAGATCGAGCGTCACCTGCGAGAGGAATATGTCGCGCAGAAAATCCTCGACATCCGCCAGCGCGCGAATATCGAGGTGCAGAATCCGAACGACGGGGGATGACCGGGCGGTGAGTGCCGTCGAAATGGGATCTGGCCGTCTGTCGGCGGCCCGCTGACGAGTCCCTTCGCTCAGGTATCCGGCTTGTCGCGCTTGCCGATGCGGCCGATTGGCACGACGTCGGCGGCACGCTGCTGATCACTGTAGTAAGGGCGTTCCTGCGCAACCCCCGCGGCATCGGCGAGTTCGCGTTCGCGTGCGGAAATCAGCCCGAGGCAGTTCCTGACGTCCTGGATGGTCTGATCGGAGAGTGGATGCTTCATCGCCCGGCTGGGCGGTGTCGTATCCTTGATGATCTGCGCAAGCACCTTGCGCATCACCATCAGAATTTCGCGTTCCTTCCTGCTGATATCGTCGGACATGCCGCTGCACCTCACATAGGGTGGACCGGCCCTAGATTAACCGAACGGCAACCGCTGATTCCATGTCGGCCATGCAGCTTTTCCGCCTGCAGTCGGCCGAGACCTATTTAAAGATCGTATCGATCGAAAAACCTTCCTGTTCGAGTATCCCGCGCAGGCGCTTCAGTGCATCCATCTGGATCTGCCTGACGCGTTCGCGCGTCACGCCCAACTCGTTCGCCACCTGTTCGAGGGTCGAGTTTTCGTAGCCGTGCAGGCCAAACCGCCGTTCGACGACCTCGCGCTGTTTCTCGTTCAACTTTCCGAGCCATTCGTCCAGATGACCGGAAATGTCATCGGCCTGGATGTGCTCCGTGGGGTCGGTCGCGTTTTCGTCGGCGATCGTGTCCAGCAGCGGTTTGTCGGCGTCCTTTCCGTAAGGCGTATCGACCGAGGTGACACGCTCGTTGAGCCCGAGCATACGCTTGACTTCGTCGATCGGGCGGTCGAGCAGATCGGCAATCTCTTCGGCGGTCGGTTCGTGATCAAGTGTCTGTGTCAACTGACGTGCGGCACGCAAATAGACGTTGATCTCCTTGACGACGTGGATTGGCAGTCGGATGGTGCGCGTCTGGTTCATGATCGCACGCTCGATCGTCTGCCGGATCCACCAGGTGGCATAGGTGGAGAAGCGGAAACCACGCTCGGGATCGAACTTCTCGACCGCCCGTATCAGGCCGAGATTGCCTTCTTCGATCAGGTCCAGCAGCGCCAGCCCTCGGTTCATGTAGCGCCGCGCAATCTTGACGACCAGACGCAGATTGCACTCGATCATGCGGCGCCGTGCGGCAACATCGCCCTTCTGCGCGAGGCGGGCGTAGAACACCTCTTCCTCGGCAGTCAGAAGCTTCGAAAAACCGATCTCGTTCAGGTAGAGGCGGGTGGCATCGAGCTGGCTTTCCGGAATCTCCCCGGCGGCATAGCGATGTTCCGGATCATCGTCGGAATCGCTTTCAGCTGCATTTTTGGTGTCTTCTTCGACATCGTCATCGAGTTCCGCGCTGTCCAACTCGTCGATGTCTTCGTCGACATCCAAATTCACGTCCTCGCTCTTTGCCGGCATGAACCCCTCCCTAACACCTGTCCAGAGCCCGCACGCATCGGCACCGGTTGACTCGATCAGCGTTTCGGCAGAAGCCTGATCGGGTCGACTGGTTTACCGTCTCGTCGAATCTCAAAATGCAGAAGTGGATCTCCGTTGTTGGTGAAACCCATCTCTGCGATCTTTTGCCCTTTGGCGACCTGGTCACCCTCGGCGACCATGATCTTCCTGTTGTGCCCGTAGGCGCTCAGGTAATTTTCGTTATGTTTGATGATGATAAGCCGCCCGTAACCAATCAGTCCACTACCGCTGTATACCACTCGGCCGGACTCGGAAGCGGTTACCGAGTCGCCGGCGCGACCCGCAATCTTGATCCCGCTGCGCAAACGGTCGTTTGCGTCAAAGGTTGCAGTGATCCTGCCGTGCGCGGGCCACGACCACACAAGGCGCGCCGGGCGCGTGCTGACTGCCGGACGCGGTGCAGTGACCGTGCTCGTTCGCGGCGGGTTGCGAACGGTCGGCGGCGGATCGGCGGGGGGTATGTGAGGCTCTCGCGGCGCACGCAGCGACAGCGTTTGTCCGACGTAGATACGATACGGTGGTCGCAGGCCATTCCAGCGGGCGATCTGTCGATAGTCGATGCCCTGCTGCCACGCTATGCCGTAAAGAGTGTCGCCACGCTGCACGCGGTACTCACCGATCGCGACGACCGGACCCGGACCCGGTCGCGGCGTCTCGACCCGCGCCTGCCGGACTCCCGAACTTCCCCGGGTCTCGACCGGCGCACGCCAGTTCGCCGTGCAGGCGGCCAGCAATCCGGCAGACGTCACGACGACCAGCAACGCGCGCAGCGACACGTTCACCAACGGCGCCGTGTTTCTCCTTCGCTCGCGGTCGTTGCCGTACGCCAATGTCTCCCGCCGCTGTTCAGTCGTCCACTCAGATCTTGTATATCGCCACTATGAGGAGCACTGCGAGCACCGTCAACCAGCCGAGCCAGTCGATCCAACGATGCAACCTGGCCTCCATCGCCTCGCCGCCCCAGGCCATCAGCATTCCCACCAGGTAGAAGCGCAGACCTCGGCCAATCAATGAGGCAAGCACGAACGGCACGAATTCCATGCTGACCATGCCGGCCGTAATCGTGAACACCTTGTACGGGATCGGCGAGAAGCCGGCAGCGAATATCGCGAGGAACCCCCAGCGTTCGAACCACTGCTGCGCCTGTGCGAACGGCCCGGCATAACTGCTGCTGCGCAGCACCGGTTCGACGAGGTCGAACGCAAACATACCGATCAGGTAACCGAGAATGCCGCCCAGCACCGATGCCGCCGTCGTCAATGTCGCGAACCATAGGGCACGCCGCGGCTGCGCCATACTCATCGGGGCCAGCATCACGTCCGGTGGGATTGGAAAGAACGACGACTCGGCGAAACTCAGGCCGCCGAGGTACCAGGGTGCGCGCGGGTCGCGTGCCCAGCGCATCGCCCGCGTATACAGCGACGAGAACAGCTTCATTCAACACACCCCGCCGAGCAGAGGGACGAAACTTACGCGCTCCAGGATCTCACGCTCGTAGCCGTCGTCGGTTCGTATGACGCGCACCAGCACCTGCTGATCGCGCAGTCCCACCGGCAACACCATGCATCCACCAGGATTCAGTTGTTCCACCAGCGCAAGCGGGATTCCCTCAGGCGCTGCGGTCACGATGATGCCGTCGTACGGCGCATATTCCGGGAGTCCAACACCACCGTCGGAGTGTTTCGTCACGATGTTGCGGATGTTGAGCGCCTGGAACCGACGCCGCGCCTGATCGAGCAGAACCTTGATGCGCTCAGTCGTATAAACGCGCCGCACGAGCGGCGCCAGTACCGCGGTCTGGTAGCCCGAACCCGTCCCTACCTCCAGCACGTTCTCCAGAGAGCCCGGCTCGAGCAGCGCCTCGGTCATGCGCGCAACGATGTAGGGCTGTGAAATCGTCTGGCCGTTGCCGATCGGCAGCGCGGTA
Organism: Gammaproteobacteria bacterium; assembly: GCA_020445255.1. GTDB lineage: Bacteria > Pseudomonadota > Gammaproteobacteria > Chromatiales > Chromatiaceae > Thiosocius. Next base: position 32,289 of record JAGRGY010000030.1, on the reverse strand, counting down.
TCCTCATAGGCGCGGCTAGCCAACGCCTCGTCGACGAACAGATGCCTCGGCGTCTCGCGAATGCGCTCCAGCACTCGCAGATCGCGGATTCCCTCGTCGCGCAGGCGCCGGATCAGGCGTTCGCGCGTGCGCGCCGATGTCATGCCGATGCCGAAGTACTCCGCGCTCACGTCCCTTCCTCAAGCCACGCCGCAACGATCGGCAGTGCCGGATGCCGTGTCAGGTCGACCTGCAGCGGCGTCACCGATACAAAGCCGTTGCGCACGGCATGAAAATCCGTCCCGGGACCGGCGTCCTGTTCCGCTCCGGCCGGACCGACCCAGTAGATCGGTCGGCCGCGCGGATCCTGCGCTTTGACCACCGGTTCGGCCTTGTGTCGGTGACCAAGGCGTGTGGCCAGCGACCCGCGCAACTCCGCATAGGGCAGGTCCGGCACGTTCACGTTCAGGATCGACTCGGCTGGCAGCGGCCGCGCACGCAGCCGCGCCACCAGTTCCGCTGCGATCCGCGCCGCCGTGTCAAGATGTCGCGGGGTGTGCGAAGCGATCGAGACCGCGATTGCCGGGTAGCCCAGAAAGCGTCCCTCGGTTGCGGCCGCGACGGTCCCCGAATACAGCACGTCGTCTCCCATGTTCGCGCCGGAATTGATACCGGACACCACCATGTCCGGCTCCTCGCGCAACAGACCGGTAATCGCCAGATGCACGCAGTCGGTAGGGGTACCCTCGACACGGATGAACCCGTTCTCGGCAGTCGTGGCGCGGATCGGTTGCTCGAGTGTCAGCGAGTTGCTCGCGCCACTGCGATCGCGGTCGGGGGCGACGACGATGCACTCGGCGAGGGCCGCAAGGGCATCGTGGAGCGCCTTCAGACCAGGGGCCTGGTAACCGTCGTCGTTGCTGAGGAGGATTCGCATGCCGGCCGTCGTTTTCCGGCACCACAGTCCGGCCGGTTTGGAGAGGGCCGATGATACTGCAATCCAAACCGGCCCTCACCTTGATCTGTCCCGCCGAAGTCGTTTCAATCATCGCATGAGCGGACGCAAGGACAACGGGGACGACGACGCGGCGTTTCGCGCCGCTATGGAAGACGTCGAGCCGATCCACGACGACCGGCTCGCGCCCTACCGGCAGCGGAGGCGGCCGGAGCCGCTGAACCTGCCGGGCGGAGACGAACAGGAACGCGAGCCAGCCGACCTGGCGATTGACACACCCGAGTTCCTCGAGTTCCGTCGACCCGGCATCCAGCACCGTGTCTTCCGCGACCTCCAGCGCGGCGTGTTCGAGGCTGAGGCCACGCTCGATCTACACGGTTTTCGCGTACACGAGGCAAGACCTGCTCTCGGACGTTTTCTCGACCACAGCATCGTCGCCGGCCACCGTTGCGTCCGCATAATCCACGGCAAGGGCCGTGGCTCGGCTGTCCAGCAGCCCGTGTTGAAGCAGAAGGCGAACCAGTGGCTGCGTCAGCGCGACGAGGTGCTCGCATTCGTGACCGCGCCACGCTGGGACGGTGGCACCGGTGCGGTCTATGTGCTGCTGTCCGGCAAGTACCGGGGACGCGACTGACGGGTGCATTCGGTGTGCCATGACACGCCGATCCGTGCGCCGGGATTTCGCATCCCCGCTTTGCACGGTTAGATATCTGCCTGGTATGGCACGCGCACTCTGCACGTCGATCTGCAAAATCCAGAGTGCCGATCCGGGCCGCGCGGAAATGTTCGAGGCCCCCGCAACGACGATCCGCCACGTCACTCCGACACCGACACCAACTCACGCAGTACCGCCGTTGCATACGCGCCGGCGGTGAGGCCGAAGCGCAGCTCGAGCGCGTCGTCGGCCCAGCACCATGTGAGCCCATCGACGACCAGTCGCAGTGCCCGGCGGTCTTCGTCGAGGCCGAAACGTACCAGCCCATCACTCCAGTCACGCCATGCCGCCAGTACCGCCTGTTCGAATACAAGGACTTCGTCGCTCGGTCGCAGTGAACGACCGGGACGACCGCACAGCGGTCCGCTGGAATGGAGGTCCATCGCGTCGATGCGCGTAGGGATGGTGTTGTCGTCAGGATCGAATGCGAACTGCCGGCACGACCCGGCGAGCATGATGACGTCCCCAACACCCGCGGTCCGCCACGTCCCGCGAGAGACGCGCGCGGCGAGGACCTGATTGAACAGATGCGCACGTGCCGCGGATAGCAACAGGCCGCGCAGTTCCCTGTTCGGCCGCCGCCCGCGTGCGTGGAACAGATCGTCGACCTGGCGCAGATTGTTACCATCGCGCCCGAATCGCTGGCTTCCGAAATAGTTCGGTACGCCACATGCGCGGATCGTCTCCAGCCGGTGCTCGGCAAGCGCCCGATCGCCGCCGATCCCATTGATGCGGATCACGAACCTGTTGCCGCGCAGACCGCCTCTACGGATCTTTCGATGGTGGCGTTGCACGTCGAGGACCTGCAGCGATGCCTCAATGAGTGGCGAAAAGTCGGGTATGTCGCGGCCGGGCAGATGAACGGTGAAGCTCTGCGTGGTAACGGCCTGTCGGTCCTTCAGCCCCGCGTAACCGACAGCGACCTGCGGCACGCCGGCGAGGCGCGCCAGTGCGCGCGCGACCTCGTGGGTGTTGCGGCCCGTCTTGCGCACCGTGATGAACACGTGCTCACCCGCTCCGCTCGGCACATAGCCCAGGTCTTCCTCGACGACGAAGTCTTCGGCCGTCGCCCGCAGCGATCCCGACAGGGCTGAGCCACCGTGGGCCGTCGGCAGACCATGTACCGGATCGCCCGGCGGCAGCTCAACGGACATCAGATCGACGTCAACAGCACCACCGCGTGTGCGGCGATCCCTTCACCGCGTCCGGTGAATCCCATGCGTTCCGTGGTCGTCGCCTTCACGTTGACGCGTTCACGCGCGACGCCCAGGTCGGGCGCAAGGTTGGTGATCATGGCATCGATGTGCGGACCCATGCGGGGCGCCTGCGCGACAATCGTGGCGTCGAGATTCTCGACCCTGAGACCGAGCTCAGCGAGACTGTCACGCACGCGGCGCAGCAGTATCCGGCTGTCGATGCCGCGATACTGTGCATCGCTGTCGGGGAAGTGGCGGCCGATGTCGCCGAGAGCGGCCGCGCCGAGCAGCGCGTCACAGATCGCATGGACGAGGACGTCGCCGTCCGAGTGCGCCTCGAGACCGCGCTCGTGCGCAATGCGAACGCCGCCGATCGTGACGAATTCACCGTCACCGAACCGATGGGCATCGAATCCATGTCCTATCCGCATCGCACGCCCGACCTTACAGCCGCTTCCAGGGGCCACCATGTTATCACCGTGGTCAACGCCTGACCGGAACGAGTCCATCAAGCACAGTTGCAACGCTACCCGGTCAATCCCCGATGCAGGCTAGAATCCGCGCATGCAGCTATTCGATTCCCATTGCCACCTGGACGTCGAGGAATTCGACGACGACCGCGAGCAAGTGCTTGCCGCCGCTCGCGCAGCCGGCGTAACAGACCTGCTCGTTCCGGCGGTAAGGCGTGCCACCTGGCACCACCTGATCGATCTCTGTGCCGCAGACGAGCACCTGCATCCGGCACTCGGGCTGCACCCCGTCTACCTGTCCGAACACACCTTGGATGACGTCGACGCCCTTGCCGCCGCGGTGACCCAATCGCGCCCGGTGGCGATCGGTGAGATCGGACTCGACTGGCACGTTGAAGGTCTCGATCGGGACCGTCAGAAGCGCGTGTTCGAGGCGCAGTTGAAGGTCGCCGAAAAAACCGGCCTCCCGGTCGTGTTGCACGTACGCAAGGCCCACGACCCGATGCTGCAGACGTTGCGCCGCTTCGATCTCGCAGGCGGCATCTGCCATGCGTTCAATGGCAGTCTGCAGCAGGCCGAACGTTACATCGACATGGGATTCTGCCTTGGGTTCGGCGGCATGCTGACCTTTGAACGATCCAACCACCTGCGGCGCCTTGCCGCCGAGCTGCCGCTGGATGCGGTCGTGCTCGAGACCGATGCACCGGACATGACGGTTGCCGCACATCGTTTCGAGCGCAACAGTCCGGCCTATCTGCCCGATGTACTGGCCGCACTCGCCGGGCTGCGTCGCGAACCCGCCGGAGAACTGGCGGCACAGACTACGGCCAACGTGAGGCGCGTCCTCGCGCTATGAGACGTCCGTCCGTCGGAAGCACGGCTGCAATGCAAGCAGCAGGTGACTCATCACGCCCCAGACACAACGCTCAACGCATACCCAGCGGATCTTCCTCCGCCTGACGCTTCAGGTAGTGCTCGGCCAGCGACAGGTCATCCGGACGCGTGATCTTGATGTTGTCGGCATGCCCTTCGACCATGATCGGCCGATGTCCGGCCCATTCGACCGCGCTCGCTTCGTCGGTGACAAGGATGCCGGCCTGCAGCGCCCGCTTGAGTGCGTCGTGCAGCAATTCCAGACGGAACATCTGCGGCGTGAAGGCGTGCCAGAGATGCAGCCGATCGACGGTCTCAACGACCCGGTCGGCCGCGTCGCAACGTTTCATGGTGTCGCGTACCGGCATCCCCAGCAGACCGCCGACTTCATGGGCACCCACCATCGCGAGCAAGTGGTCTATGTCGGTGCGCCGTACGCACGGCCTTGCGGCATCGTGCACCAGCACCCAATCGTGTCCGTCGGCTCGGGTACTGAGTGATTCGAGCGCGTTGAACACCGAGTAGCAGCGCTCCACGCCTCCCGGCACCACCACCACATCCGGATGCCCTGCGTACTCGGTTTCACTCCACCAGCGGTCTTCATCGCTGATTGCCACGTACAGGCCGTCGACGGTCGGGTGAAGCAGCAGGCACTCGATCGTGTGATCGATGACGGTACGCCCGTCGAGGTCGAGATACTGTTTCGGTATCGTCCCACCCATGCGCCGCCCGACGCCGGCGGCGGGCATCACCGCCCAGTACGAGGGTTCACTCATCGCGGCGCACCTGTGGATCCAGCAGCTGGAAGTACGTCTCGCCCTCGCGTATGAGTCCGAGTTCGCTGCGCGCCCTCGCCTCGATCGCGGCCAGGCCGCTCTTGAGGTCGTCGACCTCGGCCTGCAGGGTCGCGTTGCGCTCCTGCAGATCGGCCAACTCGGCGCGCTGCGCTGCAAGCTGTTTCTTCAGGCTCGCAACCTCGGCGAAGCTGCCGTCGCCAACCCACATGCGCAACTGCAGGCCAATCAGCACCAGCAACAGCAGGGTGAAGATCAGCTGCAGCTTCCAGCTCACCGAATGTACCGGCTGTCAGCCCAGGTGGGCAAACGCGCTCTTGCCGGCGTAGACAGCATCCGCACCCAGCTGCTCCTCGATCCGCATCAACTGGTTGTACTTGGCGACGCGGTCGGAACGCGACAGCGAGCCGGTCTTGATCTGGCCGGTGGCCGTAGCCACGGCGAGATCGGCGATCGTCGTGTCTTCGGTCTCGCCGCTGCGGTGCGAGATGACGGCACTGTAGCCGGCATCGTGCGCCATCGCGATCGCGGCGAGCGTCTCGGTCAGGGTGCCGATCTGGTTGAACTTGATCAGGATGGAATTGGCGATACCACGATCGATACCCTGTTGGAGGATCTTCGTATTGGTGACGAACAGGTCGTCGCCGACCAGCTGTACCCGTCCGCCGAGCCTGTCGGTCAACAGTTTCCAGCCGTCCCAATCGCTCTCATCCATGCCATCCTCGATCGAAATGATCGGATACTGGTCCACCCAGTTGGCGAGGAAATCCGCGAATCCGGCCGAATCGAACGACTTGCCCTCCGACGCGAGCACGTATTTGCCGTCGCGATAGAACTCGGAACTTGCCGCGTCGAGACCGAGGTAGATGTCCTCGCCGGCCTTGAAACCCGCCTTGCGGATGGCCTCGAGAATCACCTCGATCGCCTCTTCGTTGGAGCGAAGGTTCGGCGCGAACCCGCCCTCGTCGCCGACCGTCGTCGCCAAACCGCGCTTGCCGAGCACCGACTTCAGCGCGTGGAACACCTCGGCACCATAGCGGATCGCCTCGCGCACCGATGGCGCCGCCACCGGCAGGATCATGAACTCCTGCAGGTCGACGCTGTTGTCGGCATGCTCGCCACCATTGATGATGTTCATCATCGGCACCGGCAGGCGGTAGTTCCCATTGCCGAGTGACTGGTACAGCGGCATTGCCCGCTCCTGCGCCGCCGCATGTGCCGTGGCAAGTGAAGCCGCCAGCGTTGCATTGGCACCAAGGCGCGATTTGTTTTCTGTGCCATCGAGATCGATCAAGCGATCATCGATTGCCTCCTGGCCGCTGACCTCTTGGCCCAGCAGCGCATCGCGAATCTCGCCGTTGACGTTGGCAACCGCATTCAGCACACCTTTGCCGAGAAAGCGTGACTTGTCGCCATCGCGCAGTTCGAGCGCCTCACGCGATCCAGTCGACGCCCCGGACGGCGCAACGGCGCGCCCGATCGCACCGTCGGCGGTCAAGACATCGGCTTCGACCGTGGGATTACCGCGCGAATCGAGGATCTCGCGTGCACGGACATCAATGATCTCAGACATGACAACTACTCCTGAAAAATACTGATTACCGCCCTGTCCAGACACGCCCGCACACCCAGCGTTTGATGTACGAGAAGTGCCCGCCGTGCAGCGCCTGCCACTTTACCCTGACTGCCTCCACACCGAAGGACATCGACGACTGCCAGTGGGCACCGCGCCCTCCTTCGAAACGCTCGTCTCGATTGGCCACACACGCACGCCACTGCAAAATCCAGGTCCACCGCCGGCGCATTCACCGCTGGATGCCCAAGTAGCGGCGTCCAGACTGCGTTTCCGAAAATGAAAGTGGGCCCTACAGAGACGCTTCGATGAAGCCGTTGCGTTTTGCCGTACGATCCAGTTCGACCAGCGTTTCGAGCAAGGCGCGCATCCTGTCGAGCGGCCACGAATTGGGGCCGTCGGACATCGCATTGTCCGGATCTGGATGTGTCTCCATGAAAAGACCCGCCACCCCGACTGCGACCGCGGCACGCGCCAAAACAGGCACATGTTCACGCTGCCCGCCCGAGCGGCCACCCAAGCCACCCGGCTGCTGCACCGAATGGGTCGCGTCGAACACCACGGGACAACCGGTTGACCGCATGACGGCCAGTCCGCGCATGTCGGATATCAGCGTGTTGTAGCCAAACGAGACGCCGCGCTCACACACGAGGATCTGATCGTTGCCTGTGGCACGCGCCTTGTTCACAACATTGCTCATGTCCCAGGGCGCAAGAAACTGGCCTTTCTTGATGTTGACCGGCCGGCCGGCGCTCGCGACGTTCTGAATGAAGTTTGTCTGCCGGCACAGAAACGCCGGTGTCTGCAGTACGTCGACAACGTCGGCAACCTCGTCGAGCGGTGTGTCTTCGTGCACATCGGTCAGTACCGGCAACCCAAGTTCGCGCTTGACCCGCTCGAGGATTCTCAGCCCCTGCTCGAGACCTGGGCCGCGCGGGCTGTCGTGGGATGATCGATTGGCCTTGTCGAACGACGACTTGTAGATGAAGGGAATGCCGAATTCCGACGTGATGTCCTTCAGCTGCGCCGCGACACTGAGCGCGGAAGCCTCGCTTTCGATCACACAGGTACCGGAGATGAGGAAGAACGGCTGATCCAGCCCCGCCTCGAAGCCACAGAGATTCATGCCGACACCGCCTCTTCGACACTTTTGTTACGGTTTTCCAGCGCTGCTTCGACGAATCCACTGAACAGAGGGTGTCCATAGCGCGGTGTCGACGTGAACTCCGGATGGAACTGGCAAGCGACGAACCACGGGTGAGACGGGATCTCGATCATTTCCACCAGACGGCCGTCGATCGACGTTCCCGCAACCTTCATGCCGCCGTCTTCGAGCTCCTGCCGGTAACTGTTATTGAATTCGTAGCGATGACGGTGGCGCTCGCTGATCACGTCCTTGTTGTACAGGCGGCGCGAGATCGTACCCTTCGCAAGCTTGCACTGCTGCGCACCGAGCCGCATCGTGCCACCCAGATCGGAATCGGTGGCACGCTGCTCGACAGAGCCGTCGGAGTTCACCCACTCGGTGATCAAAGCGATGACCGGGTAAGGCGTACTGCGATTGAATTCGGTGCTGTGGGCGCCTTCGAGGCCGGCAACATTGCGCGCAAACTCGATCACGGCCACCTGCATGCCGAGACAGATCCCCAGGTATGGCACATTGTGCTCGCGCGCATAGCGTGCCGCCGCGATCTTGCCTTCGACACCACGCTCGCCGAAACCCCCGGGCACCAGGATCGCATCCATCGCCGCGAGGCAGCCGACGCCGTTTTCCTCGATCTCTTCGGAGTCTACGTAGTGGATATTGACCTGACGCGAGGACTTGATGCCGGCATGGATCAGTGCCTCGTTGAGTGACTTGTACGATTCGGTCAGATCGACGTACTTGCCGACCATCGCGATATCGACCTCACCACGCACATTATCCAGACCGTCAACCACCGCCTGCCACTCGCTCAGATCAGCCGCTGGCACATCGAGCCGCAGCTGGTTGACGACGATCTCGTCGAGACCCTGGGCATGCAGCATCAACGGAATGCGGTAGATGCTGTCCGCATCGATCGCCGATATGACCGCGCGTTCCGGCACGTTCGTGAACAGTGCGATCTTGCGGCGCTCGCCTTCAGGAATCTCGCGGTCGGCACGGCACACGAGCACGTCCGGTTGGATGCCGATCGAACGCAGTTCTTTCACCGAGTGTTGCGTCGGCTTGGTCTTTATCTCGCCTGAGGTCGGTATATAGGGCACCAGAGTGAGATGCATGAACAACGCATTCTCGCGCCCCATCTCCACGCCCATCTGACGAATCGCCTCCAGGAACGGCAGCGACTCGATGTCGCCCACCGTGCCACCGATCTCGACCAGNNGCGACGTCGGCGTCGGCCGCACCGAGCAAGACGCAATCCTTGATCTCGTTCGTGATATGAGGAATGACCTGGACCGTTCCACCGAGGTACTCACCACGTCGCTCCTTGCGGATCACATTGTCGTAAATCTGGCCGGTCGTGAAATTGTTGTTGCGCCCCATGGTCGTGCGGATGAAGCGCTCATAGTGACCCAGGTCGAGGTCAGTTTCCGCCCCGTCGTCGGTAACGAAAACCTCGCCGTGCTGAAACGGGCTCATGGTCCCGGGATCGACGTTGATGTACGGATCGAGTTTTATCATCGTGACCTTGAGGCCACGCGCCTCGAGCAGGGCGCCCAGCGAGGCGGAGGCAATACCCTTGCCCAGGGACGACACGACGCCGCCCGTAATAAAGATGCATTTGGCCATGCGGCGGAGGGCTCAACTGGAGGTTGATCGGACGGGATTAAACGGTACCAGATGGCAATGCCGCGCTCAATCGAAAAAGGTGGCATCGACGGGCTACCCGGCATAGTCGGGCGACACTTTCTAAGTTAATCACTATGGCCTGATATTCCAATGTGTAGCGGCGCATTTTTTCGCCACCGGCGCTAGTGATAACCCTCGGGTTGGTCTATAGTCATCAGCGCTTGGGCAAAAGGATCCCGGGTCCGTGCCGACTGCTCTCTTAATCGACAAGATGGGTATCGTCGCTGCAGGGAAGCACACTACAGATCTACTCAAAAAACGCACTGTTTAAGGAGTTACCATAATGCGGAAATTCGCAAAAGCATTCGGCGCTGCGGTAGTCGCTGGCGCAGCGGTGTTCACGATGTCATCGGCCAGCGCGTGGTGGGGCGGCGGTCCCTGGGGCGGCAATGGCTGGGACAACAACTATAACCGCGGCTATGGCTACGGCAACACGTCGGGCTGGGGCGATGGCTGGGGCTCGGGTGATGCAGCCGGCGGCGGCGATTTCAGCATGAACATGAGCGGCCGCGGCAACACCAACATGCGCGGTTATGGTAATGGCTATGGCGCCGGCGATGGCTGGGGCCGCGGTTACAACTACAGCGCCCCGGGTTGGGGTGGCTACGGTGGTGGCCCGGGCTGGGGCGGTTACGGCCCCGGCTACGGCGGCCCGGGCTGGGGTGGGCCGGTCGCACCGCCCGCTCCGGAAGCGCCCGCAGCAAATCAGTAAGACTGCGCTCGCAGAAGACCCGCCCTTCGAGGGCGGGTTTTTTTTGCACCACCCCAAGGTTGTTGATCAGGGTCAAAAAACGCCGCACAATCGGGGTGGGACGAAGGCAACCCTACAACGATCCGGGACACCCGCCGTGGCGAACAAGAATGTGATTTCGCTCGACAAAATAAAAGTCGCCTGTCGAGACTGCAGCCTGTCCAGCCTGTGCCTCCCGATGGGCCTTCGACCCGACGACGTCGACCGCCTCGATGCGATCGTAAAACGCAACCGACCGCTGCAGCGCGGTGATCACTTGCTTCGTGCCGGCGAGGGTTTCCGCAACCTTTACGTCGTAAAGACAGGTGCGGTCAAGACGTTCACCCAGACCAACGAAGGCGACGAACAGGTCGTTGGGTTTCACCTCCCGGGCGAGGTGCTTGGTCTGGACGCAATCCAGGATGGGCACCACGGTTGTAGCGCACGGGCCTTGGAAACGACGGCGATCTGTGAACTGCCGTTTGACCGGTTGGAAGACCTGTCCTCGAACATCCCCAGTCTGCAGCACCAGATGTTTCGGCTGCTGAGCAAAGAGATCAGCCACGAGGCCGAAATGATGGCACTGCTTGGTCGAAGCAGCGCAGAGGAACGCGTGGCGTCGTTCCTGCTCAGTCTGTCGGAGCGCTTCAGACGCCGGGGATTCTCGGCCACCGACTTCTTCCTCAGCATGTCGCGCCAGGAGATCGGCAGTTACCTCGGACTGGCCCTCGAAACCGTCAGCCGTCTGTTCACGCGGTTTCAGGACGAAGGCGTCCTGAAGGTGGAACGCAAGCATGTTCAGATCCTCGACCTGGAACGCTTGGGCGGCATGGTGTCTCATCCGGTAAACAGCGAGCGTCACCGCGCGAACCCGACGAATTGATCCAGCTCAAGTCGAAAGCGTCAAAATTGGTTGTCTGTTCGATCTGAATCTATCAGTTGATCTGAATCAAAGTAGAGATTCCTTATACAGCTTTAGTGTGCCGGCCAGGTTGGTTAGCTCCCTGGGTCGGCTGACCAAATCTTTCTTCACTTGGGAGACGCGTAATGGAGTCACAGACCACGTACAACTATAAGGTCGTGCGCCAGTTCTCGATTATGACGGTCGTCTGGGGCATCGTCGGGATGCTCGTCGGCGTCATCATCGCTGCGCAACTGGCTTTTCCTAATTTTCCACTCTGGGACGGCATCTCGTTCCTGAGTTACGGACGATTGCGCCCACTGCACACCAACGCGGTCATCTTCGCGTTTGGTGGATCGGCACTGTTTGCCACGTCCTACTACGTAGTGCAGCGCACAAACCAGGCTCGCCTGTTTGGCGGGCCGCTGGCGGCATTCACCTTCTGGGGCTGGCAGCTGATCATTGTGCTCGCAGCCGTGACCCTGCCGCTCGGGATCACCAGCGGCAAGGAATACGCTGAGCTCGAGTGGCCGATCGACCTCCTGATCGCCGTTGTCTGGGTCGCCTACGCGATCGTGTTTTTTGGCACGATTGTCAAACGCAAGGTCTCCCACATCTACGTCGCCAACTGGTTCTTCGGCGCATTCATTCTGACGATCGCCGTACTCCACATCGTCAACAGTGCGTTCATCCCGGTAACGCTGACCAAGGGTTACAGCTTCTACCCCGGGGCGATCGATGCGATGGTGCAATGGTGGTATGGCCACAACGCGGTCGGCTTCTTCCTGACAACGGCATTCCTCGGCATGATGTACTACTTCATCCCGAAGCAGGCCGAGCGCCCGGTCTACTCGTATCGCCTGTCGGTCGTGCACTTCTGGGCACTGGTCTCGACCTACATGTGGGCCGGACCGCACCACCTGCACTACACCGCGCTGCCGGACTGGGCCCAGTCGGTCGGCATGCTGTTCTCGCTGATCCTTCTCGCGCCGTCCTGGGGTGGCATGATCAACGGCATCATGACGCTGTCGGGCGCGTGGCATAAGCTGCGCACCGACCCCGTGCTGAAGTTCCTGATCGTCTCGCTGTCGTTCTACGGCATGTCGACCTTCGAAGGACCGATGATGTCGATCAAGACGGTCAACGCGCTTTCGCACTACACCGACTGGACCGTCGGGCATGTGCATTCCGGTGCGCTTGGCTGGGTCGCCATGGTCTCGATAGGCTCGCTTTACTACCTGATCCCGCGCCTGTTCGGCAAGGTCCAGATGTACAGCATGAAACTCGTCGAGCTGCACTTCTGGATTGCCACCATCGGCGTGGTTTTGTACATCGCTGCCATGTGGATTGCCGGCGTCATGCAGGGCCTGATGTGGCGGGCAGTAAACGCCGACGGTACGCTGACCTACTCGTTCATCGAGTCGGTGGAACGCACCTATCCGTTCTACTACGTGCGCCTGCTCGGCGGCGCGATGTTCCTGGTTGGCATGCTGTTCATGGCGTACAACACCTGGAAAACCGTCGCCACCGGGCGCGCGGCAGATGCTGACGACGCCATTCCGGCGCCGGCAGCCCACTGATTGACGAGGAGTATCGACAATGTCACATGAAGTCGTTGAAAAGAACGTCGGCCTGCTGGCGATACTGGTTATCCTTGTAATCAGTGTCGGCGGCCTGGTCGAGATCGTCCCCCTGTTCTTCCTGACCGACACGACGGCACCTGCACCGGGTGTGAGCCGGTACAGCGCGTTGCGGCTTGAAGGGCGAGACATTTATATCCGCGAAGGCTGCTACAACTGCCACTCGCAGATGATCCGTCCGTTCCGCGCCGAAACGGAACGCTACGGCCACTACTCGGTGGCAGGTGAGTCGGTTTACGACCACCCGTTCCAGTGGGGTTCGAAACGGACCGGTCCTGATCTGGCACGCGTCGGCGGCCGTTACAGTGACGATTGGCACTTCGTGCACCTGAACAATCCACGTGACGTGGTGCCGGAGTCGAATATGCCGGCCTATTCGTGGTTGGGCCATAACACGCTGAGTGGCGCCGACACCGCAGCGAAGATGAAAGCCCTCAATATAGCGATTGGCGCTACCTGTCCCAGCTGTGAGCTGTACACGGACGAAGACATGGCCAACGCGCAGAAGGCCGTCGAGGGCAAGACCGAGGCGCAGGCTCTGGTCGCCTACCTGCAGGGACTGGGCCTCGCGTCCAAGCAATGGTGAGCACAATGGATATCAATGACATCCGTGCATGGCACACCACGATATTGCTGATCTCGTTTATCGGGATCGTCGTTTGGGCCTACAGCAAGCGTCGCAAGACGTCGTTCGATGAGGCCGCCAATCTGCCCTTTGCCGATGAAGATCAGCATCAGGCGACCATCAAGAAGGAGAACCTGTCATGAGCCCGTTCTGGAGTGTTTGGATCATCGTCCTTACCGTCGCAAACATCCTCGGCTGTCTCTGGCTGATTCGCTGGACGATGCGCAAGCGTGCCGATGAATCGGCCCAGGGTGACGTTACCGGCCATACCTGGGACGGCGACCTGCAGGAGTACAACAACCCGCTTCCACGCTGGTGGCTGTGGCTGTTCTACATCACGCTGGTGTTCGCGGCTGTCTATCTCGCCCTGTATCCGGGCCTCGGCAGCTTCAAAGGCTTTTTCGGCTGGTCGTCGGGCAATACACTGAGCGCGGACAGCGGATCGCAGTACAGCGGCGAAATGGCCAAAGCCGCCGAGAAATACGATCCAATCTATAAGCAATTCGCGGCAGTTGCCGTCGCAGATCTGGCGGCCAAACCGGAGTACCAGGAGGCGCGCGCCATGGGTAAGCGTCTGTTCCTGACCTACTGCATGCAATGTCACGGATCCGACGCCGGTGGGTCGCGCGGCTTCCCCAATCTGACCGATGCGGACTGGCTGTGGGGCGGTACTCCCGAGCAGATCCAGGCCTCGATCACCAACGGCAGGATGGGCGTAATGCCGGCCCACGCGCACCTGGGCGACGAAAAAATCGACCAGGTGGCCACCTATGTGATGAGTCTCTCGGGACGCAATGTCGATGCCGCAAAGGCAACGGCGGGCAAAGAGACCTTCATGTCGGCCGGCTGCATCGGCTGTCATGGACTGGACGCGCACGGCAATCAGGCCCTTGGCGCGCCCAATCTCACCGACAACACCTGGCTGTACGGCGGTAGCGAGGGCGCGATCAAGCAGACGATCGCAAACGGCCGCAACGGCGTGATGCCTCCCCACAAGGACCTGCTCGGCGACGAGAAGGTTCATCTGCTGACGGCCTACGTCTACAGCCTGTCGCAGAAGTAAGCAACAGGCCCCACCCTGATCGCCGGGCGGCTCTGTCTTTGGTAATGCGAATTATCAACGACATCCGCCCGGCAGCTGGTTCAGAATCCCACTAATTTCGACGTTCCCGTCGCTGCGTGGGGATATTGCGCATCGTTGACGGTCGGGTACGTACACGAACAGGTCGTCGATGATGCAAAATCGTCAACCCTGAAGAGGAACATGCCATGTCCACGATGCCAGCGACTGAAGCTGACAAGAATCAGTTGCCCCTGGTGCAACAGATCGTCTCGATCATGTGGCCCTCCTTTCTTACGGCGAGCGCGGCCACGATCATATTCTTCACCCTGTTCGATCCGATCGAACTGGGCCAGATCGGCGGTTTCCCAAGCCTGACGAGAACAGGAGGCTATACGATCGGATTCTTCTGTTTCTGGTTGCTCACATCAATCAGTTGCGCACTGACCTGTTATTTCCGGCGCCCGACCAATCGCTTCAACACCACGAACAAGACCACGGAATCCTGATCAGGGAATCGCGAACCATGTCTCAGTCCGCTGCCAAGCAAACCGATCCGAATCTCGAGTCAGAGCTCTACAAGAAGCGCGAGAAACTCTATCCACGAGAGGTGCACGGCGTTTTCGCAGTGCTGCGGCTCCTGACGATGGCTGCCCTGCTGGGCGCCTACTACGGTATGCCATGGATAAACTGGGATGGACATCAGGCCGTGCTGTTCGATCTGCCCGCGCGCAAGTTCTACATATTCGGGCTGACCCTGTGGCCACAGGACTTCTTCTATCTCTCAATGCTGCTGATCATCGCTGCAATCTCGCTGTTCCTGTTCACCGCGCTCGCGGGACGCCTATGGTGCGGCTACGCCTGCCCACAAACGGTTTGGACCGAGATCTACATGTGGATCGAGCGCAAGATCGAAGGCTCTTCGAAGGCCCAGCGCAAGCGCGACCAAGGCCCTCGAGACGCCGCGTACTTCGGCATCAAGAGCCTGAAGCATGCCGCATGGCTGCTGTTCTCGCTGTGGACCGGATTTACCTTCGTCGGTTACTTCACGCCCATCCTCGAGCTGTGGACCAACGTCATTACCTGGACCCTTGGGCCATGGGAAACGTTCTGGATCTTCTTCTACGGCTTCGCGACCTACGGAAATGCCGGCTTCATGCGCGAGCAGGTGTGCATTTACATGTGTCCTTACGCCCGCTTCCAGAGCGCGATGTTCGATCATGACACCTTGATCATTTCGTACGACGAGAAGCGTGGAAACCCACGTGGCTCGCGTAAGCGCGGCACGCCGTCGGCCGAGGTCGGACTCGGCGACTGCATCGACTGCAGCCTTTGCGTACAGGTCTGCCCGGTCGGCATCGACATCCGTGACGGTCTTCAGTATCAGTGTATCGGGTGCGCCGCTTGTATCGATGTCTGCGACGACGTCATGGACAAGATGGGCTACCCCCGCGGCCTGGTGAAGTACACGACTGAAAACGCATTGATGGGCAACCCGACGCGGATCGTTCGTCCACGCGTGCTCGCCTACGTGGCAATACTCGCGTTCGTCAGCATTGCCCTGTTGTATGCGCTGCTTACACGCGTGCCGCTGGAAGTGGACATCATCCGCGATCGCAACGCCCTGTATACAGAAACGGATCAGGGTCTGGTTCAGAACGTATACAACCTGAAGATCATCAACATGGACGACAGACCGCAGCGTTTCCGCCTTGCCGTCTCGGGCCTGGAAGGACTGAAGGTTATTGGTCAGACGGAAGGCATTGAGATCGGCAGTGGCGCAGTCATCGACTTGCCACTGCGCGTGGAGATCGATCCGATCGAACTGAAGTCGTCGAGTACCGAAATCCTGTTCCATATCGAATCCGAGATCAATCCGCAGGAACTCTCAATCGATGAACACGCCCGCTTCCTCGGCCCGGTAAGTCGGTGAGCCCGATGCGTCCACCGCGCGAGGATACGAAACCCTGGTACAAACAGTTCTGGCCGTGGTTCCTGATCAGCCTGCCGCTGAGTGTCGTGATTGCCGGGATCGTCACATTCAATCTGGCCATCGACACCCAGGACGGGCTCGTCAGCGACGACTATTACAAGGAAGGTCTCGCGGTCAACAAGGATGCAGACAGCGCCGCCGCTGCGCACAGGCTGGGCATCGCCGGCCAACTCGACTACAACGCGGATACTGGTTCTGTGACGGTGCGGTTCCAGAAACCGCTACCTGAAGTAACCGGCCTACTGACGCTTCGTGTCACGCATCCGACGCTGACCGACCGGGATCAGTCGATTCAGCTTGCTCCCATCGATGACCGGTCCCAGGTCGGGCGCATCGAATCGCTCGGCCCAGCCCATTGGCGCAT
This sequence comes from Gammaproteobacteria bacterium, assembly GCA_020445255.1. Lineage (GTDB taxonomy): Bacteria > Pseudomonadota > Gammaproteobacteria > Chromatiales > Chromatiaceae > Thiosocius. The sequence goes on along the minus strand of JAGRGY010000030.1, from coordinate 15,588 downwards.
CTCCATTAGTCCGGCAGACAAGGCATGGCGAATCGATGGTCGGCTCCTGGTACCGGGCTCCGCGAGTTCGCAGTTGGAATGAATGCGCCAGCGACACGGGTTGGCGATACACCCGCCGCTAATGGCGCCGCCACACGACACCATTGTCGCCCGCCATGGACGTGATGGCATCCAGGCGCGACTCGTGCGCCGCAAGCTCCTCGGCGGTCGCCTGTACCACGCGCAATGCCGCTCCATGACGATTGACCGGACGTACGCCGGCGACGTTTGCCGAACCATTTTCCAGCTGGACATCCGCGTCGAGTGACAGTGCCGTCTGGCCACCGGTCATCGCCAGATAGACATCGGCGAGAATCTCGGCATCCAGCAGCGCCCCGTGCTTGTCGCGGCGACTGTTGTCGACGTCGTATCGACCGCACAGCGCATCCAGCGAGTTGCGCTGTCCAGGATGCTTCTTACGCGCCATCACCAGCGTATCGAGCACGCCGCAGCGTTCGGAAATCGTACCGGCGCGTTCCAGCCTGGCGAGTTCGGCATCGAGAAATCCCACGTCGAAGGGCGCGTTGTGGATGACGAGTTCGGCGCCCGCCAGATAACGCATTAAATCGTCGGCGACGTCGACAAATCGGGGCTTGTCGGCAAGAAATGCGTTGGTAATGCCATGCACCTCGACCGCGGCCGCATCGATCTCGCGGTCGGGCTGTAGGTAGACGTGGAAGTTGTTTCCGGTGAGGCGCCGTTCGATCAGCTCGACGCAACCGATCTCAATAATCCGGTGGCCCTGTTCGGGCTCGAGACCCGTGGTTTCGGTATCCAGCACGACCTGTCTCATTGTCCCGCCACTCCACGGTTCGAATTCAATACGAAAGTTTCGCACCCCATGACCTGATCACTCCGTGCCGATCTGCGCGATGCCGCGATTCGCAAGTTCATCGGCACGCTCGTTCTCCGGGTGCCCACTGTGGCCCTTTACCCAGTGCCATGTGACCTCATGGCGACTCACGGCTTCGTCGAGCTGGCGCCACAGGTCGTCGTTTTTGACCGGCTTTTTTGCCGCCGTTCGCCAGCCATTGCGTTTCCAGTTGTGGATCCATTGTGTAATCCCGTTCTTCACATACTGCGAATCAGTCGTGATTACGACCGGACATGCGCGCTTCAGCGCCTTGAGGCCCTCGATCACGGCCGTGAGTTCCATACGGTTGTTGGTAGTCGACGCATCACCGCCGCACAGTTCTTTTTCGTGTCCCCCGAAGCGCAGCAGAACACCCCAGCCACCAGGACCGGGGTTTCCCTTGCACGCGCCATCGGTGAAAAGCTGTACCTCGTCCGGCAACGCCCCCCCTCGCACTATGGCTTTGGCACCGGCTCGCGCGCGGCGGGCTCGATCACACGTGGATTGAGAGCGCGCAGACGTGACCAGCGTTGCTTCAACGGCGTCACCCTCGACACCCGCTTGACCGCGCGCACCACGTACACGCCCGCCAGCATGGGCCAGAAGCGTCGGCCAAGGCGTTCGATAGATTCGAAATGGTGACCGCGCAATGGCGGCCGGAACTCCATGACGTCCATACGTTCGACGGCGAAACCCATCAGCGCCAACCAGTCGTTCAATCTCGGGTACGAGAGAAAGTGTCCGCACCAGGGCACTGAACCACGCCAACGCCCCGCCAGCCGCCACAGTCCCCACAGGCTGTAGGGATTGAACCCGACGATCATCACGCGGCCCTCGGCGATCAGCACCCGTTCGACCTCGCGCAGCACCTGGTGCGGATCCGGAGAGAAATCGAGCGCATGCACCAGGATGACGGCATCCATGCTGTCGGAGGCGACCGGCAGCCGACGCGCCTCGCCGACGATTGTCTGCACGCCCTCCACGTCCGCTCCGCCGCCAAGCAGAATCCGGCGTCGGATCGGGCACTTCTCGAGGTAGTCCGGCCGCCCGCCGTATTCACCGAGCTGCAGCAGCTGGTAACCGAATACGTCGCCCAGCATGGCACCGAGTGCCTCCCGCTCCACGGCGGCGATTCGACTTCCCAAAGGACTTGAAAACCAGTCCAGAATAGACTGATTCAACTCACTATATTTCTTTAAACAAAATCTCGATTGGGACATCGCTCTGGGAGTGCTGGAACCTGATTCTTGCATTCCGTATAGTGCCACGCCATGAGACCGGACGGCGACCATACGGATTCTGACCAAACTCCAGTCGTCCGGCAAACACCTGCTCACCACTATCTTCTCATCGCGCTCATTCTGACGGCGCTGCTGATTTCCGCCTGCACCGGCGTGCCGACGCGCCCCGTCGATCAGGTTTCGTACCCCGACGCGGAATCGCAGTTGCCGGCATCCGCGGCCATTGCATTGCGCGAGAGCGACGGGCTCGACGCATTGGCGCCGGATCCCGGAATCGGCGACAGGAGGATCTGGGAACGCCTGCGTGCCGGCTTCAGATTTCGCGACATCGATCACCCACGAATCGAACACGAAATCGAACGCCTGCAACGCTATCCGAACGCCTTCCGTGCGCTGATGGCGCGCTCGGAGCCGTTTCTGTACCACATATTGAACGAGGTCGACGCCGCCGGACTGCCCACCGAACTGACGCTGCTACCCGCCGTGGAAAGCGGATTCCGTCCACACGCCTATTCGCCGGACGGCGCCGTCGGACTCTGGCAGTTCATGCCCGCCACTGCGAACATGGTGGGACTGGGGCGGAACTGGTGGTTTGATGAACGCCGCACCGTACGCGCCTCTACCAGTGCCGCCGTCGACTTTCTCGAGCGCCTGCAGCAGCGGTTCGACGGTAACTGGCTGCATGCCCTCGCGGCATACAACGCGGGAACCGCGAAAGTGAGTCGCGCCATCCACCGGGCACGTCGGCATGCCGCACCGACCGACTTCTGGTCCCTCGATCTCCCCGGCGAAACCGATCGCTACATCCCGCGTCTGCTGGCGCTCGCACGCGTGATCGACGACCCGGACAGGTACGGGCTGGATCTGCCAGACATTCCCGACCGCCCCTACTTCACCGTCGCCAGGATCGACGGAGCCATCGATCTGTCGATTGCCGCGCAGGCCGCGTCCATGCCGGTCGACGAACTGCTGGGCCTGAACGCCGGGCATAGACGCTGGGCAACCAACCCGGAAGGTCCATTCGAGCTGTTGCTGCCCCTGGACAAGGTCGAGACCTTCGAATCCAGCGTGGCCGCCCTGCCGCCGGAAAAGCGGCTGCGCTGGAAGCGCCACACAGTGAATTCGGGTGAGAGCCTGAATCGCATCGCACGCCACTACAGCGTCGACGCGGATGCCATCCGCGAGGTGAACCGACTGCATGGGTCGCTGATTCGCGCTGGCGAGGAGTTGCTTATCCCGCTGTCGGACCAAGTCAACCCGGCGGTCGCCCGCGCCAGCCAGTTGTCGCGCCAACGCCTGCGGTACCGGGTCCGCAAAGGAGACTCGCTGTACGAGATCGCGCGGCGCTTCCAGGTCTCGATCAAAGACCTCAAACGCTGGAACCAGGTTGGCCGATACATCCGCCCGGGTGAGCGTCTGACGGTGTTCGTCGACCCCGACGCCTGAGACGAACCGCGTCCGAATCCGGCATCTGAATCGCCTTTGTCGCCATCGTGTCCGCTGGCGGAATTACAAACTCCCGTCGTGCTGCGGCGCCAGCAGCCAGCAGGATACCTGCCTACCGTCGTCTGACCGGAACCGATCCGGATACCGTTCGCGGCACACCGGCATCACGCGCGGACAACGCGGGTGGAAGTGGCAGCCGGTTGGCGGATCGATCGGTGACGGCATGTCGCCCTGCAGGCGCACCACGTCACGATTGCGTTCCGGATCGGGTACGGGAACCGCACTCAACAGCGCCTCGGTGTACGGGTGCAATGGCCGACCGAGCACGCTGTCCACATCGCCGTATTCGACGATTCGCCCGAGATACATCACGGCGACCTCATGCGCGAGGTAGGCGACCACGGAGATGTTGTGCGTGATAAACAGATAAGAGATACCCATCTCGTCCTGCAGGTCGCGCAGCAGGTTCAGTACCTGGGCCTGGACCGATACGTCGAGTGCACTGGTGGGCTCGTCGCAGATGATCAGCTTGGGTTTGAGTGCCAGCGCCCGCGCGATGGCGATCCGCTGGCGTTGTCCGCCGGAAAATTCGTGCGGATACCGGTCGGCCGCGCGCGGCTGCATACCGACCTGCAGCAACAGCTGCTCGACCAGCGCGCGCCGCTCGGCACGATTTCGGCCGATGCGCTGCGCCAGCATGCCTTCGGCAACGATATCCTCGACCAGCATGCGCGGATTCATAGACGCCGCCGGATCCTGGAAGATGATCTGGAAATCCTGCCGCAGACCACGCAGTCGGGCGCTGTCCAGCCGGGCGACATCGACGCCGTCGAACCACACCTCACCGGCCGTAGGGCGCTGCAGCTGCAGGATCGCCTTTCCGACCGTTGTCTTGCCGCAACCGGATTCCCCGACCAATGCCACGGTGCGGGCATGACCGATCGCGAGGTCGACACCATCGACGGCTTTGACGTGCCCCACGACGCGTCGCAGCACGCCTCGTTGGATCGGGAAGTGCACCTTGAGCCCGGTCACGTTCAGCAGTGTTCCGGACACCTCGTCGGCCAATGCTGGCGCAACCGTGTCCTTCGCCGTCTGTTTCGCGTCGATCCCGGGTGCCAGGTGGCATCGGTAACCGCCCGCACCATTGTCCCGCCATGGCGGGGCCTGCAGGCGACACAGGTCGATCGCCGACTCGCAGCGGTCGACGAAGCGGCACAGCGTAAATGGCTGGTCCAGCGCCGGAACGATCCCGCGAATGACCTCCAGTCCGCGATGGCGTTTCTCGGCCATCGGCAGCGAACGAAACAGCTTACGGCTGTAGGGATGGCGCGGCGCGCGAAAGAACTCTCTTGCGCTGTTGGTCTCCACCAGCTGTCCCGCGTACATCACTCCGACGGTGTCGGCCATCTCGGCGACCACGCCGAGGTCGTGCGTAATCAGCAGGATGCCCATGCCCGTCTCGCGCTGAAGCTTCTTCAACAGGTCGAGCACCTGTGCCTGGATCGTTACGTCGAGCGCCGTTGTCGGCTCGTCGGCAATCAGCAACTGTGGACGCCCGGCGAGCGCGATCGCGATCATGACGCGCTGCTTCATGCCACCGGAAAGCTGATGGGGATACTCTCCTGTCCGGCGTTCCGGATCCGGGATCCCCACGGCACGAAACAACTCGACCACGCGTTCGCCCACGCGCATTCTGTTCTCGTCGTCGTGCAGCCTGACCGCCTCGGCAACCTGCTCGCCGACGGTCATGACGGGGTTCAGCGACGTCATCGGCTCCTGGAAGATCATCCCGACGCGGCCACCGCGCTCGCTGCGCATCTGGGCCTCGGACAACGCGCGCAGCGATCTCCCACCCAGACTTACCTCGCCGGCGACGATGCGGCCCGAGTGCGGCAAAAGCCGCATGACGGACAGCGCGATCATTGACTTCCCACAGCCGGATTCTCCCAGCAGCACGAACGTCTCACCGCGTCGGATCGTCAGACTCACACCATCCACGGCGCGTACCGGATTCGTGGAATGACCGAGATGGGTCGCGAGGCCGTCGATCTCGAGCAAGGGTGGCCCGGTGTCGGCAGCATTGGCCATTGCTGTCTCTATGACGCTCATCGCTGTTCCCTCAGGCGAGGGTCGAATGCGTCGCGCACGACGTCCGAGAACAGGTTCGCGGCGAGAACCAGCGTGAACATGAACCCGAATGCGGCCAGCAGCGACCACCAGACGACAGGCTCACGCGCGAGCTCGAGTCTGGCCCCATTGATCATGTTGCCCCAGCTGCTGGTCGCCGGATCGACACCGATGCTGATGTAGGAGAGGACGGCTTCGGCCAGCACCAGACCGCTAAAGTCCAGCACGATCGTGATCAGCACGATGTGCATGACGTTCGGCAGGATGTGTCGCACCAGAATGGCAAAATGCCCCACACCGAAAGCACGTGCAGCCTGTACGTATTCCAGCTCGCGCAACTTCAGGGCCTCGCCGCGCAACAGTCGACAGAGCGACGTCCAGCTGGTCACGCCCAGGATCAGGCAAAGGAAAAGCAGGCGCAGGTCAGCGCGTTCGGTAAGACTGTTGAATTCATCCGCATGGTTGCTCATGTAGATCTGCATCATCAGGACAGCCGCCGCAATCAACAATACGCCCGGTATCGAGTTCAATGTGGTGTACAGATACTGGATCAGGTCGTCGACCCAGCCCCGGAAATAACCGGCCATGATGCCCAGGAGAATTGCCGCCGGCAGCATGACAAGCGTCGTCAGTGTCCCAATCAGCAGGCCGGTACGAATGCTCTTCAATGATTGAAAGAATACGTCCTCGCCAACCTTGTCGGTGCCGAGAATATGGTAATACCCGGCCAATTCCCACAAAGCCGAAAATACGCAAATGACGGCGAATGCCGCATACGCCGCGATGTGCCAAGGCTGCAACAGGCGACCACGCAACAGCCGTGCGGCCCGGCCCAGGCTAAATCCACACAATGGCAATATCAGAACAACCCAGAGGAGCGCGCCTTTTGCAGCACCCCACAATGCCTTTGCGGCGATGTCGGCAAGACGCCCCTCGCCATCGCCCGAAAGGTGTGCGCCGCCGTATTGCAGCCGCGGGAAGCCGCGTGCGCTCGAACCGTCGGATAGCTGAACCGTCTCCTTGCTGAAAAGGTGCGTTGCAAACGGTGCCGAATAGGTCTTTTCCCGCTGGGTACGCAACGGGCCGGCGATGACGTCGAACAGGCTCAGAACCTCCGTGGAGTAAACGGCACGCCCTCGTTCGTCGACACTTGTGCGAGGATGAAAATGGAGCGTGTCCAGTAGGCCGATGACGACATAGAACGACAGCAGCACCATCGTCGCCTGGCCGATCCGCCTGTCGGCGACACGCCGCCAGGGTGCCTTCAGATGCGAGTGTCGTCGCGTGTGCCATACAGTCAGCATCAGCAGCGCCAGCAACAGGTAGACCAGCGCATCCGTCCACAGAATGACAGGCTGAAAGCTCATCGCTCAATCCAGCCTCACGCGCGGATCGACGATCGTGTAAGAGATGTCGGTCATCAGCAGGCCAATGATGTACAAAACCGCGCCGAGGAACACCATCGCGCGCACGACAGCGAAATCCTGATTGTTGATGGCATCGATCGTGTAGCTGCCAAGGCCGGGAATGCCGAAGAAGGATTCAGTGAGCAGGCTGCCAATGAACAGTAGCGGCAGCACGACGACGACACCGGTCAGGATCGGGATCAATGCATTGCGCAGTACGTGCCGAAACAGCACAAGTTGCTCTGACAGACCCTTGGCCCGCGCGGTACGCACGTAGTCGCGATGAATTTCCTCCAAGAACAGCGTCCGGTACCAGCGCGTACCGGACCCGATGCTGCCGATCACACCGACAATCACAGGCAGTATCAGGAACTTCAATGCATGCACACCGGTGTCGTATCCCGATATCGGCACCAGGTTCAGCAGCTTGCCGACCAGATACTGGCCACCAATGATGTAAAAGAGGCCCGAGATCGACATCATCGCGACACAGATCACCACACCCCATAGGTCGAAGTAGGTACCACGGAAGAAAGCGAGCAGCAGCGCAAAAGTTATATTGAATGCCAAACCCACCAGCAATGTCGGAACCGCGATGGCCAGACTTGGCCACATGCGCTGAGAGATATCGTGACCGATGTTGCGGCCACTGTCAGACTGCCCGAAATCGAACAGGAAGAGGCGAACCGATTTCTGGTAGAGGATGGTATCGGTTAAGCGCTGCGCACCCGCCGCCTCATAATTGAACAACAGCGGCTTGTCGTAGCCATGCTCCTCTTTCCACGACTGTATCGCCTGGTCCGTTACGCGCTTCCCACCCAGGTGCATGCGCGCCATGTCGTCCGGGGAGTTGACCACGAAGAACAGCAGGAAAGTCAGCGCGTTGACGCCGATCAGAATAGGCAGCGCGTACAGCAGGCGTCGAATGATATAGGCACTCACAGCGCCCTGCTCCTTTCACGCGCACGGAACCCGCGGACGGCGGGCACCAAAGAGAACACGAGCACCGCCGCCAACACCACCAGCGGCCAAACCAGTGGGCGATTCCACGCCTGCTGGGCAGTAACCCGTGAGGCCCCGTCGATACGCTTGTACTTCAGCGTGTTGTTTGCCATCAGGTGTGGCTTGGCGTTGTGATACCAGGCGTGGTGCAGGCTGAACGACTTGGGGAAAAAGCCGAACAGCCACGGCGACTGATCACGCAGGATCGTCACCATACGATCGATGACATGCTGGCGCTCTGTGCCGTTGGGCAGGTCCTTCATGGTCACGAACAGCGTGTCGAACTCTGCGTCGTGAAAGTTCGCAGCATTCTCCCCTTTCGATTCCACCTTGCCGTTCGGGCCGTACAGTAAGAAGAAGAAATTCTCCGGATCCGGATAATCGGCGTTCCAGCCCCAGCTGAAGATCTGCGCCGTACCCTTGAGCATCTTTTCCTGGAACCGGTTGTAGTCGGTGGCGCGTATGACCAGCTCGATCCCCAGCTTGTCCAGTTGCTTGCGATACCACTGCAGCATGGCCTTGCTGTCAGGACCGGCGGCAGGGGTGTCGTAGTACAGAATCAGCGGGCCGCCGTTGGCCGGATCACGCCCGTCGACATAGCCGGCTCGCGCCATCAGTGTGCGTGCCTCATCGATCCCACGTCGCCGTAAGGCCCCATCGATCCAGCGATGGGTCACCGGGTTGACGCCCTCGATCCCACCACGATGGCCGAAGATGCCGGGTGGCAACGGCCCCTGTGCCGCCTCGCCGCGGCCATTTTGAAAGATTGAGATGTACTCCTCGTAGTCGACGGCAATGGCGATCGCCTGGCGCAGCAGTCGGGCGCGCTCACTGTCGCCTCCCACCACCGGGTCGAGCATGTTGAACCCGGTGTAGAACACTGACGTCTCGACTGCGGTACTCAACCGGATGCCTCGCTCACGCATCGCATCGGTCAGTTCCGCCTCGCCACCAGTACCGAACTGCACCGCCTGATCGAAGCTGTCGGACGCGATACCCGAGTTGTCGTAGTAGCCCTGCAGAAACTTGTTCCAGCGCGGGATCGCTTCCTTTTCGAGCGCATAGACCGCACGCTCGATGAACGGCATCGCCTTACCCGCATCGTCGAGCAGCCCTTCCGCAACATCGGACGCGGAGCCCTCTTCCGGATACGCTTCGCCATGGAAATTCGGATTGCGTACCAGCACCATGCGCAGGTTCGGATTGTTCTCGGTGAGCATGAACGGGCCCGTGCCCACCGGATACCAGTCGAGGTTGATATTCTTTTCGTTCAACCCCGGCTGTTGATAGAAACGTTCCGCCTCCCACGGCATGGGCGCAAAGAAGTTCATCGCCAGCCAGTAGATGAACTGCGGATACTTCTTTTCGATGCGGATGCGATAGGTGTAGCGATCGATCTCCTGCACCCCGGACATCGGTACTTGTCGCAAATCGAGCCATCCACCGCCACGTTTCTCCTCCGCCCGACGCTCGCGGGCGAGCTTCGCGGTCTGTGCGAACTCGGCAAACCCACGAATGTGCTCACCCATCAGGCTTGAGATCGGCGAATGGTTGGGGGCGTAGGCGAGCCGCTTGATCTGATAGATGTAGTCGGCAGCGACCAGTTCGCGCGTGTCCTTCGCGCCGAAATCTCCCAGGGTATTTACGCTCTGCAGGACGTCGTCGACAAGCGGCCAATAAAGGTACCCACCCGAGGTGTCACGTGCAAACGCCGGATGCGGCTGGAATCGGATACCCGGACGCACGCGCAGTATGTAGTCCGTGTAGCCGACCTCGGCAGCCGGGGCATCTTCCGGCAGTGGCCGACCGTCTTCGGCATATTCCCGGATCTCGGGCATGCCATCCGTGGTCAGCGGCACCAGGGCATACGGCCGGCGCAAAAAATGGTATTGGAGCGGGGGTTCGTAAACCTGCGAGATGAACGCCCACTCGTTGGCACTGTAAGACCGTGCCGGATCGAAATGCTTCGGGCGTTCCGCGAACGAACTGTAGAAAATCGGCTCTGCGGCCTGACCGTCGCGGTACGGATCGTTCCAGGCCTGTCGCCCGCATCCGCCGATGAGCACGACCAGCAACAACGCCAGCGGCAACATCGCGCCCTCGCAGATCGCCTGGAATAGCGCCGACCTTTGGGTTACTTTACCGGTCATTCTGTCGATTGAGCATTGGACTGCGGTCGTGGCTAAGCCCGTGCCGATGATGGCATTGCAGTGCGTGCCTGTCAGCCGCTTTGTGTAAGCAAAACCGTCAACTTGAGGATCATCACATGGGATTTCTGCAGAACAAGCGCGCGCTGATCGTCGGTGTCGCCAGCAACCGCTCCATCGCTTACGGCATAGCGGCCGCGATGCATCGCGAAGGCGCGGAACTGGCCTTCACTTACCAGGGAGAAAAGCTGCAGGAACGCGTGAGCGGATTCGCGAAGGAGTTCGACTCAGACATCGTGCTGCCGCTCGACGTCGGCAATGACACAGAGATTGAATCGGTTTTTAGCGAACTCTCGAAGCGCTGGGATGGCCTCGATTGCCTGATTCACTCGGTGGGGTTCGCACCGCGTGAGCAGCTCGAAGGCAGCTATGTCGATGCGGTAACACGCGAAGGCTTTCGGATCGCGCACGACATCAGTGCCTACAGTCTCGCAGCATTGGCAAAGGCGGCACGGGCCATGATGAGCGGCCGCAATGGCGCCATCGTCACCATGAGTTACCTCGGCGCGGTACGCACGGTGCCGAACTACAACGTGATGGGCGTCGCCAAGGCGGCACTGGAGGCCAACGTACGCTACCTTGCCGACTCGCTCGGTCCGGAGGGCACCCGCGTGAACGCGGTCTCTGCCGGTCCGATCCGTACGCTCGCTGCGTCCGGCATCAGCGGATTCCGCGGCATGCTGGCAGAGGCGGAAAAGAAAACCCCGCTGCGCCGCAATGTGACGATTGACGAAGTCGGCAACGCTACGGCCTTCCTGTGTTCAGACCTGGCGTCCGGTATCACTGGCGACGTTCTGTACGTCGACTCCGGCTACCACATACTCGGTATGGCGTAATTCGCGCACCGACCTGAAAAGTCTACTCAAAGCGGTCTTCGCCGGTCGCTTCGCTTGCCTGCGGCTCGACTTACTCCACCTTCTGCGGGGAGACCTCGATCGAGGCCGCGTCACGCAGGCTCTGGGTGACGTACCGCACCTCGGCCGCACCCAGTTGGCCGCCCGCCTGCTCCGCAAGCAATGGCCTCTCGGCGACTGACACGTCATCGAAAGAACCGTTCTGAACTGCGGTCAGTTCAACCAGCAGAAAATCACCATCTGGCGATTCGACCCCTGCATACCGTGGCTTTCCAGCGTCCAGTGGCGGCAATTCGAACGCCTTGGCCACCACTTCCGCCGGCACTTTTTCCGCGTTGCGCGCCAGCTTGCCCGGGTGCTCAAGACGCCAGGCATTCGACGCTGCGATCTCCTCGAGCGACTTGCCCGCATTCAGTTCCTCCAGCGCCCGGGCACCGGTCGCAGACGCGGCACCTGCTGCCTTTTCGCGTATGAAGTCCTCCCGGACCTCGGCCACTATCTCGGCAAACGGCCGGGCACCGGCCGGCGCATAGTCTACAACCCGCACAACCACGGATTGCTGCGGACCCACTTCGATCAGCTCACTGTTGTGACGCTCACCGAGGACGTCGTCCGAAAACGCCGCATTCAACACCTTGGGATTGCCTAACGCACCGTCCGGTTGGCTGTCGCGCGCCAACCAATCGCTCGATTGAACCGTCAGGCCCAATGCCTCGGCAGCCGGAACCAGACTGTCGGAATTCTCGTACGCCGATTGAGCGAGGCGTTCAGCATATTCAAAGTACAGATTTTCACCCTCGAACCTGCGGTATGCCTTGTCGACCTCGGTGCGCATATCCTCGAACGTGGCATCAGATCCGCCGCGGATATCCGTCACCTGCACGATGTGGAACCCGAAATCGGTCTGCACGATACCGCTGGTCGCCCCCTTGCCCAGTGCGAATGCCGCTTCCTCGAACGGTGGCACCATGGTGCCGCGCTCGACCCACCCGAGATCGCCTCCATTCGAAGCCGACCCCGGATCGTCGGAAGACGCCTTGGCCAACGCAGCGAAACTTTCACCGGCGTGCAGCCGGTCGAGCAGGCCTTGTGCTTTATTCCTTGCAGCTTCCACCTGCTTATCGTCGGCACCGGCCGGAACACTGACGAGGATGTGCCGCATGGCCCGCTCTTCCCGTCCGACGAACTCCGCGCGATGGTCATCGAAATATTGACGAAGCGACGCCTCGCTGGCGTCGACGAATCCACCGAGATCGGCGGCGTTCAAGACGAGATAGTTCAGCTTCACCCTGTCTGGAAGCTGATACCTATCGGTATGTGATCCGTAGTAATCCTGCAGCAGTTGGTCCGTAACCGCGATCTGATCACGATAGGCAGCTGCGGGGACTACCGCATAATTCACCTCGCGCTTCTGGTCCATCAGGCCGACTCGGGCCACAAGCGCCGTTTCGGTGACAAACGCCGAATCGGCGATACCGGCACGCAACTGGCGGGCCACGAGATCCTGGCGAACGGACTGCTCGAAACCGGCTGCGGACATGCCGCGGTTGCGAACCGCCGATTCGTAAGCCGCCTGATCGAATCTACCGTCACGCTGAAAGGCGGGCAGCGATGCGATGAAGCCACGCACCTGCGCATCTGCGGACCGAAGATTCCAGTCGATCGCCGTGTCACCAAGAACCTTTTCCTCGATCAATGCATCGAGCACACGCGGCTTCAGAACGGTGTCGTCGAGCATTTCCGCCGGCACCTGGTTGCCCAGCGTTGCGCGCAGATTTTCCCGGTAATCACGTGTTTTCTGGTCCAGCGTTCGCCCGGTGATGGGATCGCCGTTGACGGTCGCCACATCCGGGTCACTTCCAACTCCGAGGTATTCCTGTATGCCCCAGAGCGCAAACGGGATAGTGATCATGATGACGATTGCCCAGGCAATCCAGCCTTGGGCCTTTTCTCGAATAGCCTGAAGCATCGCGTTGGTTTCTAACTTGCTGACGACGAAAAACGGGGTATCGAATGATACCCCGTTTGTACCGGAAGTTGGCGGAGTGGACGGGACTCGAACCCGCGACCCCCGGCGTGACAGGCCGGTATTCTAACCAACTGAACTACCACTCCGGAATCTTGGTGGGTGCTGCAGGGATCGAACCTGCGACCCTCGCCTTGTAAGGGCGATGCTCTCCCAGCTGAGCTAAGCACCCTGCTTGCGAGGCGCGCTAGTTTACTGCGTCCTTGAATGCTTTGCCAGCCTTGAAAGCGGGCGCCTTGGAAGCCGCAATCTCGATCGTCTTGCCCGTCTTCGGGTTGCGACCGGTACGCGCCGCACGCTCGCGCAGCAGGAAAGTGCCAAAACCGACGATCGACACAGGGTCGTTATTCTTGACCGAACGGGTGATCGCGTCGATCAGGCCGTCGAGCGCCCGACCGGCCGCTGCCTTGGAGATATCAGCGGAGTCGGCCATCGCGTCGATGAGATCAGATTTATTCATGTGGAAGATGCCCCCTAGTGGATTTTACAACCGTGTCCGTGGCTGGCTGCAATTTGGTGGAATCGGGTGGGTCAGTTGTTCTGAGCTTTTAGTGCGGGCCGCTTTATACCAGCCGCAAAAAAAAGGTGTCAAGCAGAAGGGCGGCGCACGACGCCGCCTCTGCCTCAGTGGTTTTCTACCAGCCTTGTTGGCGGAATTCAATGCGGACGCAACGCATCTTTGCTGTCTTCCTGGCCCTCTTCGCTGCTCTCGGTCGACGGCACGTCGTCCTTCTCCGATGTCGCGCGAGGCTTGGGCCGGTCCGCCAGCGCGATCTCGAGCACCTCGTCGATCCAACGCACCGGTTTTATGTCCAGATTCTGCTTGATGTTCTTCGGAATCTCGACGAGGTCGCGTTCGTTCTCTTCCGGAATGATGACGGTCTGGATTCCACCCCGATGCGCCGCCAGCAGCTTCTCCTTGAGGCCACCAATCGGCAGGACCTCGCCGCGCAGGGTGATTTCACCCGTCATTGCCACGTCCGCACGCACCGGTATTCCCGTGAGCGCCGACGCCAGCGACGTCGCCATGCCGATACCGGCGCTCGGTCCGTCCTTCGGCGTCGCACCCTCGGGTACGTGGATGTGCACGTCCTTGGTCTGATAGAAGTCGTCATCCAATCCAAGCGCGGCGGCTCGACTGCGAATCACTGTCATTGCCGCCTGGATGGATTCTTTCATGACATCACCCAGCTGACCCGTGTGTGTCAGTCTGCCTTTGCCCGGCGTCAAAGCGGTTTCGATCCGCAACAACTCACCACCGACCTCGGTCCATGCAAGTCCGGTCACCTGACCAACCTGATCGTGTTCGTCGGCACGACCGTAACGGAAGCGCTTGACCCCGAGATACTTGTCCAGATTCTTTGGTGTGACGGTAACGCACTTGCCCTTCTTTGCCTCGAGCAGAACGTCCTTTACCACCTTGCGGCAGATCTTTGAAATCTCTCGCTCCAGGTTGCGTACGCCGGCCTCGCGCGTGTAATAGCGCACGATGTCGCGCAGAGCCGACTCCTTGATGACGAGTTCATCCTCGTGCAGGCCATTGTTCTTCTTCTGCTTCGGTACGAGATAGTTCTCAGCGATACTCACCTTTTCGTCTTCCGTGTATCCGGAGAGACGGATGACCTCCATGCGATCGAGCAGCGCTGGCGGGATGTTCATGCTATTCGCCGTGGCCACGAACATCACCTCAGACAGATCGAAATCGACCTCGAGATAGTGATCCTGAAAGGTGTGGTTCTGTTCGGGATCGAGCACCTCGAGCAGAGCCGACGCAGGGTCGCCACGAAAATCCATCGCCATCTTGTCGATCTCGTCGAGCAGGAAGAACGGATTCTTGGTGCCGGCCTTGGTCAGATTCTGCACGATCTTGCCGGGCATGGCGCCGATGTAGGTGCGACGGTGGCCTCGGATCTCGGCTTCGTCGCGCACGCCACCCAGCGCCATACGAATGAATTTCCTGTTGGTCGCTCGCGCAATCGACTGGCCGAGTGAGGTCTTGCCGACGCCGGGGGGTCCGACCAGACAGAGGATCGGGCCCTTCAGCTTGCGCACGCGTTCCTGAACCGCGAGGTACTCGAGGATTCGCTCCTTCACCTTCTCGAGACCGAAATGGTCCGCGTCGAGCACCTCTTCGGCCTTGCTGATGTCGTTTCGAACCTTGGTTCGTTTTTTCCACGGCACGCTGACCAGGGCATCGACGTAATTACGGACCACCGTCGCCTCGGCCGACATTGGCGACATCAGCTTCAACTTGTTCAATTCCGCGGTTGCCTTGTTCTTGGCTTCCTTGCTCATGCCGGCCTTTTCGATCTTGTCGGCCAGGTCCTCGAGTTCGTTGGGCGCCTCGTCGAGTTCACCGAGCTCCTTCTGAATGGCCTTCATCT
>JAGRGY010000029.1:455-101356 GCA_020445255.1 Gammaproteobacteria bacterium | reverse complement strand
TGCCGTGGTCGACGTGGCCCATGATCGTGACGACTGGCGCACGCGGCTGCAGTTCGCCACGCACCTCGTCCTCGGCCGCGGCCAGGATCTCCTCTTCGACATCTTCCTGCTTCTGTGCGACGGCGGTGTGGCCCATTTCCTCAACCACGAGCATCGCGGTCTCCTGATCCAGCACCTGGTTGATCGTCACCATCATGCCCATCTTCATCAGCGCCTTGATCACCTCCGCCGCCTTGACCGACATGCGCTGCGCCAGGTCGCCAACTGAGATGGTCTCCGGTACCGGCACATCTTTGATCACCGGTGCGGTCGGACGCTGAAACCCGTGCTGGGAGTCAGCGCCGGCGACTTCACGGCTGGCCCGTCGACCACCTTTTGCGGTGCGCGCCCCACGCCGGCTGGGTGCCGAAACATGCAGTTCACGACGTCCATGGCGACCGCGGTCAGAACGATCTTCCTCGTCACCCTGGTGACGCTTGCCCTTCTTGCCTGCCTTATCGGCAGACTTGCGGTGCTCAGTTTCCTGCTGCGCCTTCTGCTGCTGCTCGGCCTCGAGACGTGCGCGCTCCTCGGCCTGACGCTTCAGCTCCTCCTCAGCGGCAAGGCGGGATTCTTCCGACTTCCGTTTAGATTCTTCCTCTGCAAACCGCCGCGCCTCCTCGGCCCGCCGCCGCGCATCGGATTCTTCTTCGATCTGGCGGCGCTGTTCCGCCTGTTCGGCAAGTGCTCGCTTGGCATCTTCCGCCTCGCGCAACAGACTTTCCTGCTTGGCCTGGTTCGCTGTTTCGTCTTCGGCACGCTTGATCACCGTGCGCTTGCGACGCACCTCGACACTGACCGTTTTGCCCATTCGTGCCGCAGCGGCACGGGCGGTCGCGCGGCCGCTTGCCGGCTGCGGCAGTTCGGTCGTCGTCTTGCGCTTGAGTGCAATCTTGCGCCCGCCACCCGCGGCCGCCGGGGTGGCGCTCTTGCCGTGGCTGCGTCGCAGATGGTTGAGCAGGTCGACCTTCTCCTGCTCGGTGATCACATCCTCCGCGCTCTGCTTGGAGATTCCCGCATCATTCAACTGCCGCAGCAGCCGATCGACCGGAATCCCTACATCCGAGGCGAGCTGGTTGACCGTTACTTCACTCATACTCGCTCCCCCTTATTCGGTACTCTCTTCAAACCAGGGTGCACGTGCCGTCATGATCAGCTGCCCGGCACGTTCCTCGTCCATGCCATCGACCTCCATCAGGTCATCGATGGACTGCTCCGCCAGATCCTCCATGCACACCACGCCGCGCGACGCCAGCTCGTACGCAAGCTTGCGATCCATGCCATCCATCGTCAGCAGATCCTCGGCCGGTTCCACGCCGCCCAGGACCTCTTCCTTGGCGATCGCCTTGGTCAGCAAAGCGTCTTTGGCGCGGTTGCGCAGCTCGTCGACGATGTCCTGATCGAATTCCTCGATCGCCGCCATCTCGGCATCATCCACGTAGGCGATTTCCTCGATGTTGGTGAAGCCTTCCTGAACCAGGATCGCCGCCACTTCCTCGTCGACATCGAGCTGTTCCATGAACTGCCTGATGTAGGTCTGGGCCTCGGCCTCACTCTTCTCCGCCGCCTGCTCCTCGCTCATCACGTTGAGCTCCCAGCCCGTCAACTGGCTGGCAAGCCGCACGTTCTGGCCACCGCGACCAATCGCCTGCGACAGGTTCTCGTCTTTGACGGCGATGTCCATGCTGTGCACTTCCTCGTCGACGACGATCGAGGTGACATCCGCCGGAGACATCGCGTTGATCACGAACTGGGCGGGATTGTCGTTCCATAGAATGATGTCGACCCGTTCACCGCTTAGTTCGTTCGACACCGCCTGTACACGGGATCCGCGCATGCCGACACAGGCGCCGACGGGGTCGATGCGCGGGTCGTGCGACCGCACCGCGATCTTCGCGCGCAGGCCGGGGTCGCGTGCGGCACCGACGATCTCGATCAGGCCCTCGCCGACCTCGGGCACCTCGAGCTTGAACAGTTCGATCAGCAGTTCGGGCGACGTGCGCGACACGAACAACTGGGGACCGCGCGGCTCCGAGCGCACATCGTAGAGATATCCGCGCAAACGATCACCGGCGCGCACCGCCTCTTTCGGGATCACCTCGCTCTTCGGCACCAACGCCTCGGCGTTGTTGCCCAGATCGAGCACGATGGTGCCGCGGTCGGCGCGCTTGACAATGCCGGTCACCAACTCGCCAACACGATCGCTGTACGCCTCGACGACCTTGGCACGTTCGGCTTCGCGCACCTTCTGGACGATGACCTGTTTGGCAGTCTGTGCGGCGATGCGGCCGAACTCTATCGACTCGATTTCGTCCTCGATGTACCCGCCTGGCTCGATGTCCGGCACTTCTGATCGCGCCGCAGAAAGGGTGATCTCGGTGATCGGGTTCTCCAGTATCTGCGTCTCTGCATCGTCGACGACCAGCCAGCGGCGGAACGTCTCGTAGTCGCCGGTGGCACGGTCGATCGCGACCCGGACTTCGATCTCACCGCCGTTCTTCTTGCGCGTCGCCGACGCCAGGGCGGCCTCGATGGCCTGAAAAATGATCTCCTTCTCGACGCCCTTTTCGTTCGACACCGCATCGACAACGAGCAAGATTTCTTTGTTCATCGCTTCGCCTTCCGCCTAAAACTCTGGAACAAGCCTCGCCGAGGCAATTTGCGCAAATGGCAGCCGCACCGGCTCCCCTTCCACCTGCATCACGACGTCGCCATCCTCGACACCTGCGATCGTTCCCTTGTAGTTGCTGCGCCCGTTGAGCGCCGAGTGCAACTTGACCCGCGCGATCTGACCGCTGAAACGCTCGAAATGCGACATTTCGAACAAGGGCCGGTCGAGACCCGGGGACGAGACCTCGAGGGCGTAATCGCCTTTGATCGGATCTTCGACATCGAGAACCCCGCCAACCTGATGACTGACCTTCTCGCAATCCGAAAGCCCGACACCCTGCTCGCGATCTATATAGATGCGGAGCAGATGACCGGATTTCGGCCGCGCAAGGAACTCGACGCCGACCAGCTCGTAGCCGAGCGGTTCGACTGCGCCGCGTACGAGGGTGCTCAGGTGGGCAGGTGCCTTGTGCATGCTCTCCTTATCACCCGAACCTCCTTCGTAGGTTCGGGCCAAAAACAAAAAATGGGCCGATGGCCCATTCCTGAATCATCCGCACCGGACAACCGCCCCCGGAGCGCGCGATAAAAAAAACCCCTTCGTCGGGGTTTCCAGGACGCGGCCCCAGCGTGAACCGCGACCACCGAGGCGCCGTGCGGCGTTTCAGCAGCGCCCGAAGTCTACCAGAATCTCATTAACGGTCAAATATTTGTCGGCCGCCCCCGGGCGTCAGTGCCGGCACACGTCGGCCGGCTTCCCGCCTGACGGCGACAGCGCCCGCCCGGCGGACACGACCAGGTGCCGCGCGGCGGCAAACTGGGCATCGTCCATCGCCGCCGCCACGTGGCGTCTCAGCAGCTCGGCATCGCTGTCACCCTGGGCGATTGCCGACGTCAGCCAGTAATAGGCCTGGACCAGATCGATCGCCACCCCGCGTCCCTCCGCATAGATCAGGCCGGCAGCGTATTGCGCGTCCATGTCTCCCCGTTCGGCCTGCGCGATCAATTCGGCCGCCTTGTCCGGATCGTTGCGCAACAGATTGAGCCCGCTCAGGTCCGCCATAGGTGTACCTTAACCACTGGATGCTGTGTGCTTCGCCCACCTGGCGACGCCGCACGCTCAGGAAATCAGTCGAACGTCATCATCTTCGCCATCTGCGGCGCAAGTTCCTCGGTCATCTTCTTGACATCGCCGCCGAACATCTCACCCATGGCCTCGAGGTTCATCATTGCCACATACGTCTTGCCGTCAGACTTGACGTAGACCGCGATCGTGCACGGCATCATCGCTGTGAGCATCTTGTACTCGTCTTTGACGAGCAGTTCGGCCGCCGCGAAGGGCTCGCACATCTTCAATACCCGGTTGGGCCCGATATCGGTATCCGTAACCTTCATCAGATTCTGCTGGAAATCGACTTTCCATTTGCCGGGCACCTTCCACCCGAGGTCCTTGGCATTCGCCTCGAGGCGATCGAGCGTCTCCTCGAAGCCGAGCGGGCTGCTGATCTCGACCAGCATTTTCGCACCAGCAGTCGCTGCCGCCGAATCGGCCATCGATCGGGTGGTCAATGCCGTCATTGCAATCACCGTCAATACTGCCGCGAACACGGCGCTGCGCTTGCTCATGGATTTCACCTCCCGAATCCTGTGCTGAAACTGGAACGAACCTGCGACCACCGCCACCCGGCCGCCTCGCGTATCTCGCCGGCCAAGTAGAATGTCGCACCCATACCGCGACAAGTCTAAGATGCATCGCCTGTGAATACACCCTGCAGTATCTGGACTATCGCGTGAGCACCCCATCACCCATAGCCGACCCTGCCGAATCCGAACCGGGCAAATCCGCGGATCGCTCCGGCCTGTCCGGTGGGGACACCTGCTTTCACTGCGGTCTCCCTTTGCCGCCCGGTTACGACGAAACGACCGACGTACTCGGCCGCCAGCGCCGCTTCTGCTGCCCCGGCTGCCTCGCTGTCGCACGCAGCATCGTCGATGCCGGACTCGAAGAGTTCTACCAGTTCCGCCGGGAGAAAGCGGTAACGGCCGATGTTCTGCCCGAAATCGTCAACCGGCTTGCCTTTTATGACCACCCGGAGGTGCAACGGTCGTTCGCGCGCGGCGAACGGATTCGCGATGCCTCGCTACTGCTCGAAAACATTCGCTGTGCGGCATGTCTCTGGCTGAACGAGCGGGTCTTGCGTGGTCTCGACGGCGTCGTCGACGTCGAACTCGACTACGCCAGTCATCACGCACGGATTCGTTGGGACCCTCAGCGCATCAGATTGAGCGAGATCCTGCAGGCGATCCTCGACATCGGCTATGTCGCCCACCCCTACGACCCCGCGCGGCGCGAAGAGCTGAATGCCCTGCAACGCAAGCGCAGCACCGAACGCCTGATCTTCGCCGGCGTGATCGGGATGATGGTCATGAACTTCGCGATCGCCGGGTACGTGATGGGGCTTGGCGACGAGACCGGCCAACTTTCTCTGTGGACACGTATAGGTCGCTGGACCAGCCTTTTCGGCGCCACCGCGATCCTCGCCTACCCGGGCCAGGAATTCTTCGCCGGGGCGTGGCGCGACCTGCGCAACCGCCGCCTCGGCATGGACGTACCAATCGTGCTCGGCCTCGGTATCGCCTACCTCGGCAGTGTACATACGACCTGGACCCAGGTCGGCGACGTGTACTACGACTCGATTGCAATGTTCGTGTTCCTGGTGCTGCTCGCGCGACGCTTCGAACTGCGCGGGAGGATCCAGGCCACCGATGCACTCGATCGTGTCAATCGGATTCTGCCCCGCCTGGCACGGCGGGTCGACGCCGACGGCGAGCAGGAAGTCCTGGTCAGCGAGTTGGAACCCGGAGACCGGGTTCGGGTGCGACCCGGCGAGACGGTGCCCGCCGACGGCGTCCTCAGCGACGGCAACAGCAGTTTCGACGAATCCCTTCTGACCGGCGAGGCACTTCCGGTATCCCGCCGTCCCGGTGACCGCGTCGTCGGCGGAAGCCGCAACATAGACCAGGCCGTAACACTGACGGTCGATCGACGCAGCACCGAATCCACGGCCGCCGATATGCAGCGGCTGCTGGCGACCGGCCTGCACGATGCACCGCGATACGCACTGATGGCGCAGCGCGCCGCGGCATGGTTCGTTGCCGCAGTTCTGCTGATCGCTTGCGTGACCGCGCTTGCCTGGCTGTGGATGGATCCCACACTCGCCCTGCCGAACACGGTCGCCGTGTTGATCGTTACCTGTCCCTGTGCATTCGCACTCGCCACCCCCGTGGCCGCAGCGATGGCCGTCGGTACGCTCGCCGACCGTGGCCTGCTGACGGTGCACGGAGACGCGCTGGAGCAATTCGCGCAGTGCGACACCGTGGCCTTCGACAAAACCGGCACGCTGACCACAGGACAGCTCGAGATCGCGGCGGTGCATACGTTTGGCGGACTCGACGAAGCACGCGCTCGCACCGTTGCGGCCGCACTCGAGCAGGAATCAGAGCACCCGGTCGGTCGTGCACTCGCGAAGATGCCGCTGGCCGCCAAGGTCCCGACGGAAGACGTGCACAACCACGTCGGCGAAGGGATCTCCGGGCGAGTCGACGGATGCGACTGGCGCATTGGCCGCCCGACGTTCGCCCTCGATGCGTCGACCTCACGAGCGACCTTCGCGGCGCTCACCCAAATCCGCGAAGCGGGCGAGATCGCGGTCGCACTCAGCGACGGCCAGGGAGGCGGCGCGCTGTTCGCCCTGCGCGATCAGCGCCGCGAAGGCGTGACCGAACTGGTACGGTCACTGCGCTCGAGCGGCATCCGCCACATCGCCGTGCTCAGTGGTGACCATCAGGACAGCGTCACGCGCTTCGTCGACGGTCTCGGGTTCGATGTCGCACTCGGCGACCTCAAACCCGCCGACAAACTCGCATGGATCCGCGCGCGGCAGCGCGACGGCGAGCGCGTGGCGATGGTCGGAGACGGTATCAACGACGCACCGACGCTGGCGGCTGCCGATGTCTCCATATCGTTCGCAGGCGCCACGGATCTCGCCCAGTCGAATGCTGCGCTGCTGGTGCTGGGTTCGCGCGTCGACGTGATCCCGCGCGCCCGCGTGCTGGCGGAAAAGACGCGCCGCGTCATTCGTCAGAATCTTGCATGGGCTGCCGGTTACAACCTGCTGGCGGTGCCGGCCGCCGCACTCGGCGCGATCGCCCCGTGGGGCGCTGCGATCGGCATGTCGCTGAGTTCGCTGCTCGTGGTCGCAAACGCACTGCGCCTGCGCCGACATCCATGACATTGGGCAACCCGTCCACTACGATCCTTCCGCCGCAACATCTCGGCGCAACGTGATGCAGCGCGGTGCAGAAAACGTCAGCCTCTATCGACTCGTCGGCGTTGGTTTGCCGCAACACCTGTTGCATGCGCGCGAGGTAAGCAAGCATGGCAGTGGCAGAGCCGCCCACGATGCTGGCGAAGCAACATGCGACTAACTTCGGTTAATTTCTTTTTTTAGTAAAATCTAATTTAAATACAGGCACTTTAAAAAGCGCGCGCATCCGTTTATCTTACTTGACGAACTCGGGTCTCCCCCGGGACTACAACGACAAATAGACAACACTGAAGATTACCGTGAAACGGCGCCCGACCACCGGTCCCGGCTCGAGCATGGGCGCGGCCGGACATGCCGAACCGCCCGTTCGGTTGGTCGACTGCCGTGGCCGGCCTTTCCGATCATCCATGGAGCAGATACATGACCGAAATGTCTGAAGACGAACAGCGACGGATTCTCGAAGCACCGCCGCGCGGCACCTGGGCACTGATTCTCGTGGTCGGCCTCGCGATGCTGCTGGGCTGGTTGTACTTCTTCTTCGGACTGTTCATGTCCCACGGACCGGTTGCCTGACCAGGAGCACAGTTATGCATATCGATCCGTTGGAAAAGAAGTGGATGTACGTCGTTGGGTTGATCACCGTGGTCATGGTGGGGTCCATGACCTACGCAGCGATCACGATGAATCTGCATCCGCCAAGCAATGTCGAGACAATCGATCCCAAGACCCTGCACCTGTCCGGCGAGTTCGTCGAAGACAATCTCGGCGTGACCAAGAATGCAGACGGTTCACTCACGGTACGCATGATCGCCGCGCGCTACTCGTTCTACCCGCAGATGATCGAGGTGCCGGTGGACACCAACGTGACATTCCGCATGACCAGTCCGGACATCGTTCACGGGGTTCACGTACCGTTCACGAATATGAGCACGATGGTGATCCCGGGATACGTCTCGGAAGTGAATACGCGATTCGTGCGCGAGGGTGAATCCCAGTTCCTGTGCAACGAGTACTGCGGCATGGGCCACGACTATATGTGGTCGAAGCTCAAAGTCGTGCCCAAGGGCTGACCTGCCACCATAGAAACGGGATAAATATATGTACGACAAAGCCAAGTCCGTGGCACTCGCCAACATGTGGGTGGCGTTTGCCTCATTTTTCGTCGCGATCATTCTCGGCCTCTACCAAGTCATGAACCGCAGTGGCTTGTTTCCGGAAATCGAATCTCACCAGCTGTATTTCGCATCCGTCTCCACGCACGGCGTGTTGATGGGGTTCGTCCTCACCACGTTCTTCGTCATGGGTTTCGGCTACTACACCGCGACCACGACGCTGAAACGTCCGCTGTGGAACAAGGGCCTGGCCTGGATCGCATTCCTCGTCGCGCTCGGCGGCACGGTGATGGCGGCCGTTCCATTGCTCACCGGCAAGGCATCGGTCCTGTACACCTTCTATCCGCCGCTGCAGGCCGACCCGGTGTTCTATATCGGGGCTACACTGCTGGTCGTCGGGTCGTGGCTGTGGTGCCTCGAAATGATCATGTCGGTGGTCACGTGGAAGCGTGACAACCCCGGCAAGGTCGTTCCGCTGGCCATGTACGGAACCACGGCTAACGCGATCATGTGGCTGTGGACCAGCGCGGGCGTCGGGATCGAAATGCTGTTCCAGCTGATCCCCTGGTCGCTCGGCCTGATGGACACCGTCGATCCGGGCCTCGCACGCACGCTGTTCTCTTGGACACTGCACGCCATCGTGTACTTTTGGCTGTTCCCGGCGTACATCGCGATGTACACGATTCTGCCGAAGGTGGCGGGCGGCCGGGTGTTCAGCGACGAGATGGGACGCGTGGCATTCATCATGCTGTTGGTCATCAGCGTGCCGATCGGCTTCCACCATC
Organism: Gammaproteobacteria bacterium; assembly: GCA_020445255.1. Lineage (GTDB taxonomy): Bacteria > Pseudomonadota > Gammaproteobacteria > Chromatiales > Chromatiaceae > Thiosocius. The sequence continues at coordinate 92,482 of JAGRGY010000029.1, read as the reverse complement.
TTTACATGGACCCGCAGCAGGCGGCAGGCTTCAAGTTCCTGCACATGCTGGGCACGTTCGCAGTCGCCATCCCGACCCTGCTTACCGGCTTCACGGTGCTTGCCTCGCTCGAGGGTGCCGGCCGGTTGCGCGGCGGTAAGGGACTGTTCGGCTGGATCGGCGCGCTGGACTGGAAGGAACCCATAGTGGTGGCCGGCATGCTCGCACTGTTCATGCTGATCGCGGGCGGCTTCGGCGGCATGATCAACGCCAGCTACCAGATGAACACCCTGGTTCACAACACCCAGTGGGTCACCGGCCATTTCCACCTGATCTTCGCCGGCACGACCGTGATCATGTACCTCGCCGTGGCGTATCACCTGTGGCCAAAGCTCACCGGGCGGCGCCTCGCGTCGCGCGGCATGGCCGTGCTCCAGCTCTGGCTGTGGACCATCGGCATGCTCGTGCTGACGCTTCCGTGGCACGTCCTCGGCATACTCGGCCAACCGCGTCGAATCTCGTCGACGCCATACGATTCGCCGCTGGTCGAGCAGTGGGGTCCGCATGAGGCCGCGATGGTGGTGGGCGGAGCGATTCTGTTGTTCTCGGCACTGCTGTTCGTCCTGAACCTGCTGCTGTCGCACGTTTCCAAAAAGATGGATCACGTGGACGATGACGAGTGGGCGGTTGCCGTGTATCAGCCACTCAGCGTGCCGAAGCCGATGAATGGCTTTGCGCTGTGGAACAGCATCATCGCGGTCTGGATGGTGATCGCCTACGGCTACCCGGTCCTCCAGTTCCTGATTCTCGATACACACGGCTCACTGGCATGGGGGTACTGAGTCAGATGAACGTTAAGAAAACCCTGTTGCTCGCGGCCTGCCTGGCTTCGGCCGGCCTCGTTGTCGCGGAGCCTTCGACCAACGTGGCATGGACCGTCGAGACCTACCGAATGGTCAGGCACGGTGACCCGGAGATCGGCGCCAAGCTCGAAGGCGTCGAGACCGAGGACGTCAACGCCTGCACCGACTGCCACGGCAAGGGCGGCGCCGAACCCGATCGCGACAAGCATCCGACACTGGCGGGCCAGAACGCCGCCTACGTGTTCAAGCAACTGCGCGACTACAAGGACGGCAAGCGCGAGAACCGTCGGATGGAGGAAGCCGTGGAACGCCTGTCCGACGAACAACTGACGTCGCTCGCGGCCTGGTACGCAATGCAACCCCTGCCCAAGGTCGAGACGGATCCGGATGACAAGGTCAGCCCCGAGACGCTGGAACTCGTGTTTCGCGGTGACAAGAAGCGTCTGATCCAACCGTGCGCCTCGTGCCACGGCGAGAACGGTCAGGGCGCAAAAATTGACGTACCGTCAATCGCTGGCCAGAACGTGAAGTATTTCGTCGAAACGATGAAGGATTATGCGAAAGACAAGCGTACCAATGACGTCTACAGTAGGATGCGAATAATCGCGAAAGAGCTGACTCGTGATGAAGTCAACGAGTTGGCTGTATATTATGCGAGGCTCCCGGAACAACCGAGGAGCAGCAATCTGCTTCAGGCACTATTTGACTGAAAACCGGATTGCAATAATAAGATCCGTCCTGCAAGGCCGGAACACCGATTTCCCAAACCAATAGAGAAACCAGGAGGACATATGGGCTGGAACAAAAAAGCGCTCGTCGCGCTGATTGGCTCTGTCTGCATGGCCGGCGCCACCACGGCGTTGGCAGGCCCCAGCGCCAAGGCAATGGCCGATACCTGCGCAGGTTGCCATGGCACCAACGGCCAGAGTATCGGGCCCGCTTCGCCGAACCTCGCGGGCATGTCGGCTTCGTATTTCATCGATTCGATGAAGGGCTTCAAAGCGCTGGAGAAAGACGTGCAGCATGCCGACGGAGCACGTCCGGCAACGATCATGAACCGCATTGCCAAAGGCTATTCGGACGAGCAGATCGAGGCCATGGGTGAATACTTCGAAAAGCTTGGCGTGTACAAAGCAAACGTGCCACACGACGCCGCCAAGGCCAAGGCCGGCGCCGAGGTCTACGAATCGGCGTGCGCGAAGTGCCACGACGAAGGCGGCTCGCTGCCAGGCGATGACGCCGGCATCCTCGCCGGCCAGTGGCTGCCCTGGCTGCAATTCTCGATGGCGGACTTCAAAGAAGGCCACCGCGAGATGCCGAAAAAGATGAAGAAGCAGGTCGACAAGCTCAGCGATGCCGAGATCGACGCCGTGCTCAACTATTTCGCGAGCCAGAAGTAATCAGGGGGAATACCGAAAATGTCTCAATTCACGCGCAGAAAGTTTCTCCAGGTCACGGGTGGCGCCGTCGCGATCAGTTCGATGGGCTTCCCGGCCATCGTCGGCGCGGCCGGCAAGAAGGTCGTTGTCGTCGGCGGCGGAGTCGGCGGCGCAACGGCCGCGAAATACATCCGCATGGCCGATTCGTCGATCGACGTCACGCTGATCGAGCCCAACAAGGAATACTTCACCTGCTTCATGAGCAACGAAGTACTCTCCGGTGACCGCACGATGGACTCGATCAAGGTCACCTACGAGGGCCTGACCGGTCATGGTGTCAACGTCGTCCACGACACCGTCACCGACATCGACGCGGCCGGCAAGAAGGTCATGACTGCCGGTGGCCAGTCGTTTGCGTACGACCGCTGCATCGTCGCCCCCGGGATCTCGTTCAAGAACAACATCGAGGGCTATGACGATGCGGCCATGGAAGCGATGCCGCACGCCTGGAAGGCCGGCCCGCAGACCGTGTTGCTGCGCAAGCAGCTCGAGGCCATGCCCGACGGCGGCGTGGTGGCGATTGCGGCACCGCCAAACCCGTTCCGCTGCCCACCCGGGCCCTACGAACGTTCCTGCCAGATCGCGATGTATCTGAAGGCCCACAAACCCAAGTCGAAAGTCATGATCTTCGACGCCAAGGACAAATTCTCGAAGCAGGGTCTGTTCAAACAGGCATGGGAAAAGCACTACGGCGGCATGATCGAGTGGGTAGGTGCCGAAGGTGGCGGCACGGTGACCCGTGTCGACGCCGGCAGCAACACGATCTATACCGGTGACACTGCGCACAAGGTGGCCGTGGCCAACATCATTCCGGCACAGCAGGCCGGAGCGATTGCAAGCAAGGCCGGTCTGACCGACGACAAGGGTTGGTGTCCGATCGACGGTCGCACCTTCGAGTCCACGATGAAGGCCGGCGTGCATGTCATCGGCGACGCATCCGTGGCGGCGCCACTGCCCAAGTCTGCTTATGCAGCGAACTCGGAAGCGAAGGTCGCTGCGGCGGCGGTCGTTGCGATGCTCAACGGCAAGGAGCCGGGCGATCCGTCGCTCGTCAACACCTGCTACTCCGTGGTCGGCCACCACGACGCGATCTCGGTTGCGATGGTGTACGACCTGAAGGACGGCAAGCTGAGCAAGGTCGAAGGCGCCGGGGGGCTGACCCCGAAAGAAAGCAGCCCGGAGATGCGCGCCCGCGAGGTCGAGTACGCGTATAGCTGGTTCGCCAACATCAAGAAAGACAGCTGGGGCTGATCGGCTGCCGATCATCCGCCACGCTCTTCAGGGGCCCTTCGGGGCCCCTTTTTCGTTTGCGATGGTTGACGGCATCCACACATCAATCCGCACAGTGCATCGTCCCGCTGTTGCCGCTAAACTCGCGTCCCGGTGGAGTTTGATGACATGGCAATCCCGCCACGGGCATACGCGTGCCGCCACGCTTCTGCGTCGGCTGACGACGCGTATGCGGACCGACAGTGTTTTTTGCCGGGAGTAGCAGCTTGAACGATCGACAATTCATCCCGCTGAATCTCGCCATCCTGACCGTTTCAGACACGCGCACCGAGGCCGACGACAAGTCAGGAGCCGTACTGCAGCGACTCGCGGCCGAGGCGGGTCATCATGTGTGCGAAAAAACGATTGCACGCGACGACATCTACCAGGTGCGCGCCGTCGTCTCCCGCTGGATCGCGGATCCAGAGGTGCAGGCGGTCGTCACGACCGGCGGCACCGGCATCACCGGACGCGACGGCACCCCCGAAGCGATCACCCCCCTGCTGGACAAGGTGATCGATGGCTTCGGCGAGATGTTTCGGGTGATCTCCTACGACCTGATCGGCACTTCGACGATGCAGTCGCGCGCCATCGCCGGCGTCGCCAACGGCACGTTCGTGTTCTGCCTGCCCGGATCGTCCGGCGCGTGCAAAGACGGATGGACCAAGCTCATCTCTCACCAGCTCGACTACCGCACCCAACCCTGCAATCTGGTCGAGCTGATGCCACGCCTTCTCGAACGCTGACGAAAGCCAGGTTCGGGCAGGTCTGGTAGCTGTTGTCCAGCGCCTTCGGCGTGGCGATTCCGCAGATGCGGTATATGCCCGGTGGCGTCATGACATCCAGTTGCCTGCAACCGCCGCGCATCGTCGTGCGCTTTGCGCTTCACGTTCCGATACTGCAACGGGCCTCGCCGCCAGACCGCTCATCCGACGAATGCGTGAAACCCTGCGCTTCGTGCCCAACGCTGCCTTGAACGCGCCCGCATTCCCGGATACCCAACCACATTACGCGCGACGGCAGCGAGGCGGAATGCTGACTCAGCCTCGACCTTTCACAGGCCGTCCCATTCTGCCTTTGATCTTGGATCGAAACGCCACCAAGCAACACCTTTTCCGATTCTGCACCCTACGCGAACCGCCGCCGGCCTCATCGCCGCCGCGACCGCCGAGCACTACCCTATCGGGAGAGGTTCGACGGGCCTGACGGCGTAACCGAAGTCGTTTCGCGCCTCCCAAGAAGCAGATCAGCTCGACACCGCTTGATCCGTGGCCCACGCTCCCCATGCAGTGAAGTCACCGCCGGATCCGCCCTCCCGTCCGGCCGCCGAGGCAGCACATATCGGGTAAACTCCAGGAAACGCGGCAGTGTTCCGCCGCCCGGGAGATAGAACATGACACCGTTTGCGATTGCCGGCATCCAGATGCGCGTGTCGGCGACCCACGAGAACATCACGGAGATGGCGCACCGCCTCGACATCCTGATGGCGCGCTTTCCCTGGGTGCAGATGGTCATGTTCAGCGAACTGGCCGCATTCGGGCCGCTACCGGGACACAAGCAGCCATTGCCGGGCCCCGCCGAGGACGCGTTCCGTGACATGGCGGCCAAGCACCGCGTCTGGCTGCTCCCCGGATCGATGTTTGAGGACGCAGGCGACCGCATCTACAACACCGCCTCGGTCATCGACCCGAACGGCCTTGTGATTGGCCGCTATCGCAAGATGTTTCCGTTCCAGCCGTACGAGAACCATGTTGCTTCCGGGGATCAGTTCCTCGTCTTCGACGTACCCGAGGTGGGTCGCTTTGGCGTATCCATCTGTTACGACATGTGGTTCCCGGAGACGTCGCGCACCCTGGCGTCCATGGGCGCCGAGGTGATCCTGCACCCGACCATGACCGACACCATCGATCGCGACGTGGAGCTGTCGATAGCTCGCGCGACGGCGGTGACCAACCAGTGCTACTTCTTCGACATAAACGGTGTCGGCGACGGCGGCGTAGGCTCGTCGATCATCGTTGGACCCGCAGGTTATGTCATCCACCAGGCCGGCGGTGGCGAGGAGATGATCCCGGTCGAGATCAACCTTGACCGCGTGCGCCGCGAACGCGAGGTTGGGATCCGCAGCCTCGGGCAACCGCTGAAGAGCTTCCGCGACCGGCCAATCGAGTTTCCGGTCTACCAGCACAGCCACGAGACCGAAAGCTACCTGCGTAGCCTGGGGCCGCTGACGAAACCGCAGCGCGGATCGCGCGCCGGTCTGTCGGGGAATCCGGAGACGACGGTCGTTCAACCCGACGCGGCTGCATTGATCCACATCGGCGAGTAGGCATCGGGACGGTCAAACGACACACGGACAGCGGCAAGAGACAGGCGGGCTTCTACGCCTCGTGCCACGATCGCCCCGCCATCCGGAATCCCATCTGTGACTCGTGACGCGCCGCGACAGCGTGCCATCGCGAGCGACTTGCGCGTTGTTCCCAAAAAGTCCTGCCTGGCGACCTGGACCGCACAGGATTACGCGGAACTCCGGTTAATGGAGTATCTCCAGTGAACCCGGCACATGTGGATACCTCACCTTTCTCGAACCCTCGATGAAGCCATGCAGCGGCAATCGCCACGATGCGTGTGGCCACAGGTACTCGAGTTCGTGCGACAACGGCCGGTACACTGCGGTGTAGAGCGTTCCGAAGCCACGCCGGTAAGCCGTCGAATGCAGGGGTGGACGGAGAAAGGCGCGCACCAGCCTGTCGGCATCCTCGGCATAACTGTGCAGATGACGCTGCAATGCCTGCTCGCGCTCCAATGTGGCTGTGGCATACGCATGCTGGTGCCACTCCACGCCATCCTGATGATTCGTCGTCATCGCCAGAGTCTTGACGACGGGAGTGCGGTCGGGAGCGATGAACACCGTCTTGTAATGTCCGGCGCCGTCGAGCACGGTGACGTTGTACGACATGTGCGTCGGCACCCGGCAGAGCGCGTCGACCGCCTCCTGCGTGGATCGACAGAACTCGAGCGCGTAGCGCAGCAGCAGCGGCACCCCGAACCCCTCGCCCACGGCGCGCCGGCCGCCGAAACTCAGCGACAGTGCAAGCCCGTCCTCGTTGATGCCGTCGACCAGTCCCCACAGGCAGTCACCGGTGCCGACGACGGCGCGTCCATTCCACTCGGTACGCAGTATCGTGCCCTCGAACAGGCGTGGACTGTAGTCGTAGTTGCGCACCAGTATCGGTGGCGACCCGGTCCAGACCGCCTGCGAACAACCACGCAGGTAGGCGGGCGGACAGTACAGGCTCAGGAAGCGCGACGCGAGATCACCACCACCGGCGAGTTCGACCAGCAGGTCGTACGTCTGCAGCAGCTCCGGCATGTGCGTGGCAAGCGCCTTGCGCGAACTGAGGTAGAGCGGCCGTGCTGCTGGACCGTCGCTCAAGAACCAGCTGCGGTACGCCGCCCAGTGGTGGTGAAACAGCGCCTGCCATTTGGGCCCGGGCCGCGCCTCGGAAATCGCCTCGATGATCCTTTCCACTGCCCCGCCTCACGCGTGCGCGCGACCCGGCGCCAAACCGTCCCACCGCAGTGGGCATGGAGCACGGAAAACGCTGGGTCGAGCTGCCGCACTCACAGGATCTTGAACGCCCCGGCCTCGGGCCCAACCTCCGGCTGCTGCAGCGGCTTGCCGCGGTAACTGCCGAGGATCCCCTTGATCCAGGCACGTGCGCGATCGTTCAGCACGAAGTCCTTGGTCATCGAGCGCCCGCGCAGGATCAGGATGCCCAGGTCCGCCCCCTCGTAGCGGTAGTCATCCGGGCCGGTGATGCGCAGGAAGAATGCCTCCTGTTCGTTACTCACAGCGCGGCGATGATAGTCGAATCGACTGTAGGTGACGGACCCGTCGTCCTGCATCCTCCAGATACCGGTCGGCGGCGCATCGGTGACGATGTCGATCTCGTCCACCGTGTGCTTGATCACCAGCTGGCACCAGCTGTCGATGTAGTCCGGATCCGACCAGCGTGCATTCAGGTCCTCGACGTCGAACTCGAACTCGGCACCCGAGAACTCGAGCAGGTGAAACAGAAACAGCGGCGCGTCGGCATGCGCAAAGGCGGCGTGGTTGGTCATCGAGCTGGCACCGGTCACGCGTGGATTCAACTCGCCAAGATAGATCTCGCCGCTGTCGGTGTCGATCAGGTAATCGAGGTCGAAATAACCGCGGTAGCCCTCCTTGCGCAGTTGCTCGCCGAACTTGAACGTGTAGTCCCTGGCCTTGTCGCGGATCTCCTGGGTGAAGGCACCGGGAAAGATCTCGTTGCCGCACCAGCCACCGCGGTATGGCGTGAGCTCCTTGGCTCCGACGACCTCGGTCAACAGCGGGCCCACGATCGTGCCCTGGCTCGTCGTGCAGGCCTCCAGCGTCGATCCGCGGCAGTTCAGACGCTTCATTATCTTGACCTCGGGATCGGGCGTGATCTCGTCGGCATGCTTGTTCCAGTCGTCTTCATTGGAGATGAAGAAGGTCGTATGGCCGGAATCGCCGAACGCCGTCTGGATAACGACGTCGTCACTCAGGCCATGCTCGGCACAGATCTGCTGCAGGTGTGCGTAGCTCTCGACCTTGGACAGCGCATTCGGCGCGCTCGGCACGCCGGCCTTGTTGCCGATACGCACGGTTTCCATCTTGTTGTCGCAGCGCGACCGAAGGCTGGCCGGCGGGAACCAGACCTCGATCCCCAGTTCCTTGCACAGCTCCTCCGTACGCTCATCGAACATCAGGAACACGGCGACCGGATTCGGACCGAAACTCCTGATGTAGTCGATCACCTCCTTGTGTTCGAGCAGGTAATTGTTGATGTCCTCGATGCTTTCGAACTCCGGATGAGCGATCTCGGACGGGCTGAACACGTTCGGGTGATGCCCGTCATAACAGTCGATGTAGCAGATGTAGTGAAAATTGCGCACCCATTCGTCCATCCCGAGCAGGTTGAAGTTCGTCGCACTGATGAAGAATATCGGACGTTCGTTGCGGTGGAAGAACCGCCGGATGTCCGAAATGCCGTTGAGTTTTCTTTTCATTGCTTCTGCTCCTCGCTCTGATGGGTTGGCGGGTCTCGCTCCGATCCCTTGTGTTTGATTCGCGGTCGACGCAGGCAGTGGCGACAGGGTGTACGCGCCGTACGCACTACCGGCGAACTGCGCGTACCTCCGGAGGTGGCTTAGGCTTTGCGCTTCTTCGCCACCGCAGTCCCGGACTTGGTCGATGGTGGCTTCTTCGCCGCTACCTTCTTCGACTTCGAGGTCGCGACCGCCGGGGCGGTCTGATGCTGCTGCTCGTCCTGGATTTTCTCGGCGATCTGGCTGACGGACTCGGCATTCTTGACCTCGCGGAGCGCCTCCTCCGAGAACACCGAAAGGCCCAGTGCCGGGCGGTATCCATGGATCTCCTTTACGTCCAGCGCCAGCATGAAGTCCAGTATGTCCTTGCTGATGACCTGCCCCGGCACCAGTATCGGGAAACCCGGCGGATAAGGGATGACAAAGGTCGTCGACACCAGCACCCGCCCATCGCTCATCTTCCGCTGCAACTCTCCATTGTCGATACGCAGGTGCTCACACAGGCTGTCGTTCTGCCCCATGAAGTAGGCGGTACGAATGTCGCCCTCGGGGGTATCACCCGACACCGAGCGGCTGAACACCGGATGGAAGGCACTGAAATCCGGCAGTGGCGGCAGATCGTGGGTCAGCGAATTGATCCGGCGCGTCAGGATGCGGTTTTCCATCGCGCTGTTTTCCTCGCGCTGCCAATCGAGCTCGCGGGCAATCGACATCAGGCCCTCGATCAGGTAGGCGATCGAACTGCGTGATGTGCCGATGTTCGTCATGAACAGAACCGTGTTGCGCGACGTCTTGTTGATCTGAATACCGTACTTGTCCATCAGGTATTCGTTCTTGAACGTGTCGCCGTCGATCCCGGTACGCCCGAGGAACAGCGTCACCCGCGACGGATCGATGACGAACTCGTCACGATCGTAAAGCCAGGCATCCTCCATCCGGCACCAGCCCAGCTCCGGATCGTAGTAGGTCTCGATTCCCGAGGGGCGATACTCCTCCGGGACAAGTTCCTTGGTTGTGAGAATGGAGAAGTATTTCTTCAACAACGGCTGGTTCTTGATCTGCTCACGCAAGGTAAGCGCCAGTTCCACCTGCTTGTTGACCATCTCGTAGCCTTCCAGCTCGACCTGTCGCCGGCCGATATCGAGTGATGCCAGGATCTGGTAGTTGGGCGACGTCGATGTGTGGGTCATGTAGGCCTCGTGGAACGGCGCCTCGACCTTCTGTCGAAAATCCTGATCGTAGACGTGGATCATCGAGCCCTGCCGTAGCGACGTCAGTGTCTTGTGCGTCGACTGAGTCGCATAGACGCGCACCCGCACCTGGTCGGGATCCGGCAGCATTGGGCGGGCGGCCCAGGCCTCGACGTCGTTCGGGTCGATGTCCTTGGTCTCTTCGAGATAGGCCTTGTACTCGGCACGGTATTCGTCGGTGCGGTAGCGATCACGCAGCTTGCGCGCCGAGTACATCGCCGTACGGCTGCGATACACCGGGTTGAACGCAGCGAAAGCAAACCAGGCCTCGTCCCACAGGAAGACCAGGTCCGGTTTTATCGCCAGGCACTCCTGCATCACGCGCTGCACGTCATAGACGATGCCATCGAAGGTGCAGTTGGTCAGCAGCAACATCTTGACCTTGTGCAGCCGGCCGCTGGCCTTGTACTTGAGCAGCAGCCGCTTGATCTCGCGCAGCGGCACGCCGCCGTACATCGAATACTGGTGCAGCGGGTAGGCGTCCAGGTAGGCAACCTCCGCACCCGCCAGGACCATGCCATAGTGGTGGGACTTGTGGCAGTCGCGGTCGACCAGCACGATATCGCCCGGATTCACCAACGCCTGGACGACGATCTTGTTCGCAGTCGACGTACCGTTGGTAACGAAGAAGGTATGGCGCGAACCGAACGCGCGCGCGGCGAATTCCTGTGAACGCTTGAGCGGCCCCGAGGGCTGCAGCAGCGAATCCAGCCCGCCCGATGTCGCCGACGTCTCGGCCATGAAGATGTTCAGCCCGTAGAATTCGAGCATGTCGCGGATCCAGTGCGAACTGATCAGCGACTTCGCCCGCGAGATCGGCATCGCGTGAAACACACCGGTCGGCTGCCGGCTGTATTTTTTCAGGGCAGAGAAGAACGGCGTGTCGAAACGCTTGGACACCCCACGCACGATGTTCAGATGGCGCTCGACGTAGTCGGTTTCGCGATAGAAGATCCGGCGGAAAGCCCCGGTGTCGCGCGCCGCGTAGGCCTCGACAGCCATGTTCGACACCAGGTACAGATCAAGTTCGGGACGCAGTTCCGCCATGATGTTGCCGAGCACCATGCTGAGATCGGTCGAGGTCATCGTCTCGAGATCGATCTTTTTCATGTCAGCGAGGTAACGGTCGAACAGGCCAAAATCGCGCTTGGAATGGAAGCGGAAGCCGGAGCGGATGATGCAGGCCTGGATGTTGGGATTGATCAGCACGGCTGCGACCGCATCCTGGAAGCTCGGCACGACGATCACGTCGTAGACGAACTGGTCCTCCGGACGCTGTACGCCACGGAACGAGCTGCGCACCACGGCTTCCTCCTTCGGCGTCAGGTCGTCGACGACCAACAGCTCGAAGTACGGCCGCGTCTGACTCATCGTCGTGTCGAGATGCAGCTCGAGGCTTTCCTGCTCCTTGTCCTGCTCCTCGCCCTCGATCTGGCCGCGCGACATGTTGATCGCGCGATTGCGGTACACATCACTCGACAATGCACGCGAGATCCGGCTGACCGCGCGGTCGAGCAGATTGAACTCCTTGTCGTCGAGCAGGCGCCACAGCAGGCGGAAGTCGTCTTTCGACGGAAAAGCGGTGTAGTCCTCGATCTTCTCGAGGGTATGCATCGCCTCGTAAGCCTCTTCGACAAGACCCGCCGTGTCGCCGGCGGCTGCCTGACGTTCGATCAATCGTGACGTCAGGCGGTGAAGGCGTGTCCAGGTGTCCGAGCGCAAATAAGAAATCTTATGGTAGAAGCCCAGTGCCGCGTATTCGACCGCACTGGTCGTTGCTGGCGATTCCTCAGACATTGACCCCCTCCCGGCGAAAACAGTGCCCCGCTGGCTCGCTGTTTCCTGCCATTCTCAAGTTGTTCTCACGTTACCGCTGGCATCGTTGACCCAATCTGCGCGACGGGCGCGACGGCGACTCAAAACGTCGGTGGCGTACACACGCTGATGATCTCGCACTCGTCGTCCCCCGGATTTCGGAAACGATGCGGAATCGAGCTATCGAAGTAGTAGGCATCACCGGCAGTCAGCAGGACCTTCTCTTCACCGACCGTCACCTCGAGCGTGCCTTTCAGCACCACCCCCCCCTCCTCGCCAGCATGCCCGAGCATGGCCTCGCCCGTGTCGCCACGCGGCAGGTAGCGTTCACACAGGATCTGCAGCTTGCGGTCGCGCACATTGGCACCGACCTGGCGAAACATGACATTGCCGGATTCGAACTCGGTCAGTTCCGCCGCCTTGAAAAACCGTTTTTCGCGCTGCTCCTCACCGTCGCTGAAGAACTCACCCAGCGACATCGACACGGTGTCCAGCAGGCGCTTCAGCGACGATACGGACGGGCTGATCTTGTTCTGCTCGATCAGCGAGATCGTGCCGTTGTTGACACCCGACAACCGCGCCAGCTCGCGTTGCGAGAGGCCTTTCTGCCTGCGCGCCTCCTTAAGTCGGGATCCAACGTCCAAGCCAGCCTCCGTCACGCTGCGTTGCGTGGTCCGGTGGGAACCGTGACCCTCTTAATGTTTGAAATGTTAAGCGGCTTTGTCAAGGCGGCAGCCCCGATCGCTGGCCCTTGCGTCCCCCCGATGGCAATTCCATCTTTTCAGTATATTCGACATAAACGGCATAAAAGACGCACTTTTTGACGTGCACAGTCAACGGCGCAAAGGCAGCGGGCGGACACGGACCGGCGGGTGGCGCACCTCCTGAAATTCCAATCTTGTTTAAAAAATTAAGCCCTGCTACCCTCTTTCGACACGAGATAAGCCGACCGCCCAGTAGCGATCGCAGGGCGGTGACTTAGCGAGGATCGGCGACTGGCCGACCGGGAATCACGAAACCCGCGGGATTCGCAACGATGCAGAACCTGTCCGACGTCAGCCTGTTTCGCCAGCACTGCTACATCGACGGCCGATGGATGGATGCCGACGACGGCTCGATGGCCCCGGTCACGAACCCGGCCGACGGCAGCGTCATCGGTAGCGTGCCGAACTGCGGTGCGGTCGAAACGCGCAAGGCCCTGGAGGCCGCCGAACGTGCCCTGCCCGCCTGGCGTGCGCTAACGGCCAAGGAACGTGCGGCGCGGCTGCGTGCGTGGTTCGACCTGATCATGGCCCACCAGGAAGATCTGGCGCGCATCATGACGGCGGAACAGGGCAAGCCGCTGGCCGAGGCGCGCGGGGAGATCGCCTACGCCGCCTCTTTCATCGAATGGTTCTCGGAGGAATGCAAGCGCGCCTACGGCGACGTCATACCACAGCACCAGGCCGACAAGCGCATCGTCGTAATCAAGCAGCCGATCGGAGTCTGCGTGGCGATCACGCCCTGGAACTTCCCCGCGGCGATGATTACGCGCAAGGCCGGCGCCGCACTGGCGGCGGGTTGCACGATGGTCGTGAAGCCGGCACTCGAAACACCTTACTCCGCACTCGCTTTGTGCGAACTCGCCGAACGCGCAGGAATCCCGGCCGGTGTGCTGAGCGTCGTCACCGGCAAGGCCAAGGCGATCGGCGGTGAGATGACTGCGAGTCCGATCGTGCGCAAGCTCAGCTTCACCGGCTCGACCGAGGTGGGCAGGCTGTTGATGCAACAGTGCGCGGGCACGATCAAGAAGGTCTCGCTGGAGCTCGGTGGCAATGCGCCGTTCATCGTGTTCGACGACGCCGATGTCGATGCGGCCGTAGAGGGTGCACTGGCGTCGAAGTACCGCAACAGCGGCCAGACCTGCGTCTGCGTCAACCGCTTCCTCGTGCAGGATGGCGTCTACGACGAGTTCGCCACCAAGTTCGCCACTGCGGTCAAGGACCGCCTCAAGGTCGGCAGTGGATTCGACGACGGCGTCGTGCAGGGACCGCTGATCAACCAGGCCGCCGTGGAAAAGGTCGAATCGCACATCAGCGATGCGCTCGGCAAGGGAGCAAAGGTCGCGGCCGGCGGCGCCCGCCACGCGCTGGGCGGCACCTTCTTCCAGCCGACCGTGCTCACCGACGTCGCGCCGGACATGGCCGTCGCGCGCGAAGAGACCTTCGGCCCACTGGCGCCACTGTTCCGTTTCCATACCGAGGATGAGGCGATCCGCCTGGCCAACGACACCGAGTACGGCTTGGCGTCTTATTTCTACAGCCGCGACCTGGCGCGCGTGTGGCGCGTCGCCGAGGCACTGGAATACGGCATGGTGGGCATCAACGCCGGCATCATCTCGACCGACATCGCGCCCTTCGGCGGCGTGAAGTCGTCGGGCATCGGCCGCGAGGGTTCGAAGTACGGCCTCGACGAATATCTCGAAATCAAATACCTGTGTATCGGAGGCATCCATGCCTGAAGGAAAAGGTTCCGCTGCCAAGCCGCATGCGCAGGCGGCAGCGACGAGCAACGCCAATCTGCTCGCCCGCCGCAACCAGGCCGTGGCGCGCGGCGTCGCCACGATGCACAACCTGTTCGCCGACCGTGCGGAGAATGCCGAGATCTGGGACGTTGAAGGCAAGCGCTACATCGACTTTGCTGGCGGCATCGGCGTGCTGAACACCGGGCACCGGCATGCCAAGGTCATGGCAGCGGTCCGCGCGCAGATGGATCGATTCACCCACACCTGCTTCCAGGTGATGCCGTACGAGCCTTACGTGGAACTCGCCGAGCGCCTGAACGCGCTGGCACCGGGCGCTGCAGCGAAGAAGACCTTGTTCCTGACCACCGGCGCCGAGGCAGTCGAGAACGCGGTGAAGATCGCGCGCGCCCACACCGGCCGGCCGGGGATCATCGCGTTCAACGGCGGCTACCACGGGCGCACGATGATGACCCTGGGCCTGACCGGCAAGGTCGCACCGTACAAGCTCGCGTTCGGTCCTTTCCCCGGCGAGATCTACCATGCCCCGTTTCCGATCGAGGTGCACGGCATCTCGGTCGACCAGTCGCTGGCCGCAGTGAACAACCTGTTCAAATGCGACATCGAGCCTGGTCGTGTCGCGGCAATCATCGTCGAGCCCGTGCAGGGCGAGGGCGGCTTCTACGTCGCACCATTCGACTTCCTGCGCCGGCTGCGCGCGCTGTGCGACGAGCATGGCATCCTGCTGATCGCCGACGAGGTGCAGGCCGGCGCCGCACGCACCGGCAAGGTGTTCGCGATGGAGCACAGCGGCGTTGTACCCGACCTGACCACGCTGGCCAAGAGCATCGCCGGCGGCTTTCCGATCTCCGCTGTCGTCGGCCGTGCCGATGTCATGGACAGTGTCGCGCCGGGCGGTCTGGGCGGTACCTATGCCGGCAGCCCGCTGGGCTGCGCCGCGGCGCTCGCGGTGCTCGACGTCTTCGAGGAAGAGGGACTGCTGCAGCGCAGCCTCGACATGGGTGCGGCGATGATGTCCCGACTGCGCAGCATGGCCACGCGCATGCCCTGCATCGGCGACGTGCGCGGCCTGGGCGCGATGGTCGCGATGGAACTGTTCAAGGAGCAGGACGGCAAACGCGTACCGGATGCGGATCTGACCAGGAAGCTGGTCGTGCTTGCAGCCGAACGCGGGCTGATCCTGCTGTCCTGCGGCATGTACGGCAACACCGTGCGCATCCTGGTGCCAATCACGGCGGCGGATGAACTCGTCGACGAAGGCATGAGCATTATCGAGGGCTGCCTGGAGACACTGCTCGCCACCTGACCGGGTACGGGCACCGGCATGCTGCCGGCAAATGGGTTACGCTTCGGTTGAAACGGCGGCCGGCCAATGGGACCGGCCCGACAAGAACGACGGCAACAATAAACCGCGCCGTCAACGGAACCTGAGGAGGACGCTTACGATGTTTAGCAAAAATCTAGTTGCGAGCGCGGCTCTTGTCGCCGGACTGGGGCTGGGTGCCACCGGCACTGCAACGGCCGAGTCATTCATCACGATCGGTACCGGTGGCGTAACCGGTGTCTACTATCCGGCCGGTGGTGCAATCTGCCGCCTGGTTAACAAGGGCCGCAAGGAGCACGGCGTACGCTGCTCGGTCGAGTCGACCGGTGGCTCCGTTTACAACCTCAACACCATCCGCGCCGGCGAGCTCGACATGGGCGTCGCCCAGTCCGACTGGCAGTACCACGCCTACAACGGCACCAGCCAGTTCGCCGAACAGGGCCCCAACAAGGATCTGCGCGCGGTGTTCTCGCTGCACCCCGAGCCGTTCACCGTGGTCGCGCGCAAGGACTCCGGCATCAAGACCTTCGACGACCTCAAGGGCAAACGCGTCAATATCGGCAACCCCGGATCCGGCCAGCGTGGCACCATGGAGGTCGTCATGAACGCCAAGGGCTGGACCATGGGCGACTTCAAGCTGGTGTCCGAGCTCAAGGCCGCCGAGCAATCGCAAGCGCTGTGCGACAACAAGATCGACGCCATGGTGTATGTCGTCGGCCATCCCAACGGCTCGATCAAGGAGGCCACGACCTCGTGCGACACGGTGCTGGTACCGGTCGACGGCCCGGCGATCGACAAGCTGGTCGCCGACAACCCGTATTACCGCAAGGCGATCATTCCGGGCGGCATGTACTCGGGCAGCGATGCCGACACCCCGACCTTCGGTGTCGCCGCGACATTCGTCTCGTCGACCAACACCCCGGCGGACACCGTCTACCAGGTGGTGAAGGCGGTGTTCGAGAACTTCGACGACTTCCGCAAGCTGCACCCGTCGTTCGAGCATCTCACCAAGGAGGAGATGGTCAAGGAGGGCCTGTCCGCACCGCTGCATGACGGCGCGGCCAAATACTTCAAGGAAGCCGGCCTGATGTAGGACAAATGCCCGCCGTACCGGTGCCGCTTGCGCCGGCCCGGCGGGTGTTGCAGAAACAGAACACAACTGCGACCGCACCGCCGGTGCGGATCGTGAACCGCGGCCACGTCAGCCGACGGAGGCGCCGCGGCCAGCCAGAGGAGTGCGCACCGTGAGCAACGAACAACA
Source organism: Gammaproteobacteria bacterium (assembly GCA_020445255.1). Classification (GTDB taxonomy): domain Bacteria; phylum Pseudomonadota; class Gammaproteobacteria; order Chromatiales; family Chromatiaceae; genus Thiosocius. The sequence goes on along the minus strand of JAGRGY010000029.1, from coordinate 75,649 downwards.
GACCGCCGCGGGGGGAGACGCCGCGGACCTCGTGGCCCAGGTCGATACCGGCGCCCGCCATCCCGGCGGTGTCCCCGGCAAGGTGCTGTTCGGCGTACCGGTCGCCTGGTCACTGTTTCAGCTTTGGTACGCCTCGCCGCTGCCGTTCCTGTTTGGCTTCGGTGTCTTCAACAACACCGAGGCACGCGCAATCCACCTGGCGTTCGCGATCTTCCTCGCCTTTTTGGCCTTCCCCGCCTTCAAACGTTCGCCGCGCGATCACATCCCTGTCCAGGACTGGGTGTTCGCTGTGCTGGGCGCGTTCAGCGCCTCCTACATCTACATCTTCTACACCGAACTGGCCGGGCGCTCGGGTGCACCGACGACCACGGACCTCGTGGTCGCCGTCATCGGGATGTTGATGCTGCTCGAGGCCACCCGACGTGCACTCGGACCGCCGCTGATGGTGGTCGCCATCGTGTTCCTGATCTACACCTTCGGCGGCCCCTACATGCCCGACGTCATCGCGCACAAGGGACAGAGCCTGACCAAGGTCATGTCGCATCAATGGCTGACGACCGAGGGCGTGTTCGGTATCGCGCTGGGCGTATCGACAAGCTTCGTGTTCCTGTTCGTGCTGTTCGGCGCACTGCTGGAACAGGCCGGCGCCGGCAACTATTTCATAAAGGTCGCGTTTGCCATGCTCGGGCACATGCGCGGCGGACCCGCCAAAGCCGCCATCGTCGCATCGGCCACCACCGGCCTGATCTCGGGCTCGTCGATCGCCAACGTGGCCACGACCGGCACCTTCACGATCCCGTTGATGAAGCGCGTCGGCTTCCCCGCCACCAAGGCCGGCGCGGTCGAGGTCGCCGGCTCGACCAACGGTCAGTTGACGCCGCCGGTCATGGGTGCCGCGGCCTTCCTGATGATCGAATACGTCGGCATCTCGTACATCGACGTCATCAAACACGCCATCCTGCCAGCCGTGATCTCCTACATTGCGCTGGTCTACATCGTCCACCTCGAGGCGCTGAAGGCCAACATGAAAGGCCTGCCGAAACGCAAGACTTCGACGCTGGCGCAGAAACTGATGACGTTCGCCTTCGTCGTCGTCGGCATGTGCGTGATCGGCCTCGCCGTTTATTACGGCATCGGCTGGATCAAGCAGGTCGCCGGCGACATGGCCATCTACATTGTCGCCGTGCTGGTCGCCGTGGCCTATGTGGCCCTGTTGAAGTTCGCGACCCAATATCCGGAGTTGGAGATCGACGACCCCAACGCACCCGTGCTCGAACTGCCCGAAACGGGGCCGACCGTGAAGGCGGGCCTGTACTTCCTGCTGCCGATCGTCGTGCTGATGTGGTGCCTGATCGTCGAGCGCTTCTCGCCGGGACTGTCCGCGTTCTGGGCCACGGTACTGATGATTTTCATCGTGCTCACCCAGCGCCCGCTGCTGGCGTATTTTCGCGGCCGCAGCACCGCTGGCGAGGTCCGCCGCGGCTTCACCGAGTGCATCGACGGCCTCGGTCACGGCGCGCGCAACATGATCGGCATCGGCGTCGCCACCGCCGCAGCCGGCATCATCGTCGGCACGATCACGCTGACCGGGATCGGCCAGGTCATGATCGAGTTCGTCGAGTTCATCTCCGGCGGCAACCTGATGGCCGCGCTGATCTTCACCGCGGCAATCTGCATCGTGCTTGGCATGGGTCTGCCGACGACGGCCAATTACATCGTCGTTTCCAGCCTGATGGCCCCGGTCGTCGTCTCGCTTGCCGCCGCCAACGGCCTGATCGTGCCGCTGATCGCCGTGCACATGTTCGTGTTCTACTTCGGCATACTTGCCGACGACACGCCACCGGTCGGACTGGCGGCGTTCGCCGCCGCGGCGATCGCCAAGGCCGACCCGATCAAGACCGGCATCCAGGGCTTCATGTACGACATCCGTACCGCGATCCTGCCGTTCCTGTTCATCTTCAACACCGAGCTGCTGCTGATCGGGATCGACAACGTCTTCCACCTGATCGGCGTGATCATCTCGGCCACCGCCGCCATGCTGCTGTTCGCCGCCGCCACCCAGGGCTACTGGCTGGTCAAGAGCCGGCTCTGGGAGTCGCTGGCGCTTCTGCTGGTCGCCTTCACGCTGTTCCGCCCCGGATTCTGGTGGGACGAGATCTACCCGCCGACCGAAACCCTGCCCGCGACACAGCTCATCGAGCGCGCAGCCGTCGCACCCGAGAACGGCAAGCTCAACATGACGATCAAGGGCGAGACCCTCGACGGCAAACACATCGAGAAGCTGGTGCGCCTGCCGCTGGGCAAACCCGGCACCGGCGAGGACCGCCTGCGCGATGCCGGCCTGGAGATCCGTGTCGACGACGGAAAGGTGATCGCCGACAACGTCGCCTTCGGTTCCGAGGCGCAGAAGGTCGGACTCGACTTCGACTGGGAGATCGTCAGCCTGCTGGTCGACGCCGACATACCGCCCAAGCACATCATGTTCATTCCGGCGCTCGCGCTGCTCGGCCTGGTTGCCTGGCTGCAACGCCGGCGCAGGGACGCACAGAGCCCGGCCCCACAAACCGCCTGATCCGGAGACCGACGATGTTCAAAGACATCCTGCTGCCGATCGACCTCGAAGAAGCCGAGCTCACCGCGCGTGCGATCGCCGTCGCCGAGGAACTGGTCGAAAAATTCGGCGCCCAGATCACCGCGCTGACCGCGATTCCCGATTTCAACAGTCCGCTGGTCGCCAGCTATTTCCCCGACGATACGATCAAGAAGGCGCACGAACAGATCTGCACCGATCTGCAGAAATACGTCGACAGCCACTTTCATCACCCGACCAAGGTCCGCTGCAGTGTCGGTGAGGGCAGCCCACGCAAGGTCATTCTCTCGTACATCGAGGCCAACGATATCGACCTGGTCATCATGCCGGCAAGGGTCAACGACATCAGCAAGGTGTTTCTCGGATCCAACAGCACCTATGTCGTCCAACATGCGCCCTGCTCAGTGATGGTCGTTCGCTAGCAAGTAACTGCCGATCGTCGCGTCAGTCGCCCGCCGTCGGCGGAGGTGCGGTCGCCGGAAGCAGTTCGCCGACACCGGCGACGATCAACGAGGTGATGGCAAAATCGAAGATCCCGCCGGTCTTGAATTCGGCGATCAGCTGGTCGTATCGGGACAGCGCTGCGTGGTGATGGCGCGTCCAGCCTTCGAGTATGCCGCGCGGCGTATGGTCCCCGATCTGACTGCGCAGCACCTGCGCTGTGATTTCCCGCCGGTAGCCGAGCAAGGCCGATTGCAGCTTGGTGCGAGCGAGCAGGTGCCAGTGCGTCTGCACCACCAGATGTTCCAGCTGGGTTTCGATCCAATCGAGCTGCAGCGTCCGGGTCAGCGCCGAATAAACCCAGGCCGCTTTCGTCACGTCGACGTCTGCCGTTGCGGCGACCTGGACGATGTCGAGCGCCGCGGCCATCGGCCCGAGCCCGGCGATCCGACGCGCCAGATCCTTCGGCACACCGGCCTTGGATAAACGACGCGCGCGCCGATCGAAGTCGTCCTTGTCATGCTCGGCAAGCGGCTTAGGCATTACCTCCCAGAGCCGAGACGCACCCGCCTGGAAACGCACCTGGCACGCCGTCATGTCCACACCCTGGCGATATTCCCTCAACAATGCAGCCGTCGTGCTTTCCAGAAGTCGCGCGATGTCAGCCAGCATTTCGATCTGTAACGACGCGGCGACCTGGTTGTCGAGCTGCTCGACCGCTTTCGTCAGACTGTCGGTGTCGAAGATCGCGCTCGCGGCAAGGTAGGCACGCGCGACGTTTGCGATATCGGTCCCGGTTTCTTCGCGCAGACGGAAACCGACGCCGGGTCCGACATGATTGACGATGCTGCCGGCGATGACCGTGGCCGCGATCTCGCGCCGCAATCGATGCTCACGGATCCGCTCGACGAATCGCTCGCGGAGCACAGACGGAAAATACTCGATCAGATACTGAACCACGAACGGATCGTCGGGCACGTCCGAGGCGACCAGCGCGTCGAAATAGTTCATCTTGCTGTAGGCAACAAGTACGGAGATCTCAGGTTTGGTCAGACCGGCGCCCTGAAGCTGACGCTCGCCAAGCGCCTTGCGATCCGGCAAACCCTCGAGACGGCGATCCAGCGTCCCACGCTGCTCCAGCAGATCGATGAATCGCGCATGTTCGTAGACTTTTTCGACGCCGCCCCCGGCAACCATGCTGATCACCTGGGTCTGTGCATAGTTGTCGGAGAGAACGAGCTTGGCGACATCCTCGGTCATGCTTTGAAGCAGGCGATTGCGCTGCTTGCCCGTCATATCGCCGTCGCTGACGATCTTGTCGAGCAGAATCTTGATGTTGACCTCGTGGTCCGAGCAATCGACTCCGGCCGAGTTGTCGATCGCATCGGTGTACAGCAGGCCGCCGTTGCGCGCGAACTCGACGCGCGCCAGCTGCGTGAGGCCGAGGTTGCCGCCTTCACCGATCACTCGGCTGCGCAGTTCGACAGCATCGATGCGCACCTCGTCGTTGGTCTTGTCATGCGCCTGGGCGTGCGTCTCGTGGCTTGCCTTCACGTAGGTGCCGATGCCGCCGTTCCACAGAAGGTCGACATCCGCGCGCAGGATGGCCCGGATCAGTTCGCTCGGCGTGACCCGCTCGTGCTTGAGATCGAGCAGCCGCTGAGCCTCGGGCTCGAGCACGATCGATTTCGCCGTGCGCGCGAACACGCCCCCACCCTTCGAGATCAGGCGTCGATCGTAGTCCGACCAACCAGACCGCGGCTGGCGGAACAGGCGCTCGCGTTCGGCAAAAGATGCCGCAACGTCCGGCGCCGGATCGATAAAGATGTGTCGGTGGTTGAACGCCGCGACCAGCCGGATGTGCGGGGACAGCAGCATCCCGTTGCCAAACACGTCGCCCGACATGTCCCCGATCCCGACGACACTGAAATCGGTCGTCTGGACGTCGATACCGAGTTCGCGGAAGTTGCGCTTGACCGACTCCCAGGCACCGCGCGCCGTGATGCCCATGGCCTTGTGGTCGTAGCCGGCAGAACCGCCGGAGGCAAAGGCATCGCCGAGCCAGAAACCGTAATCTGCAGACACCGCGTTGGCGATGTCGGAGAAGCTCGCCGTGCCCTTGTCGGCAGCGATGACAAGGTAGGGGTCATCGTCATCGCGGCGCACGACACCGGGTGGAGGCACCAACCGTCCACCTGACAGGTTGTCGGTGATGTCGAGCATACCGCGCAACAGTGTCCGGTACGCCGTTATCCCCTTGTCCTGGTGCTCCTCGCGGCTGTCCGCCGTTGAGGCATTCTTGACGACGAAACCACCCTTCGACCCGACCGGCACGATGACCGTGTTCTTGACCATCTGCGCCTTCATCAGGCCGAGTATCTCGGTGCGGTAATCCTCCATCCGGTCGGACCAGCGCAGCCCGCCGCGTGCAACACGCCCACCGCGCAGGTGAACACCTTCCATATGGCGCGCGAACACGAAGATCTCAAACATCGGCAGCGGCTTGGGCGTGCCCTCGATGCGATGCGGGTCAAACTTGAACGACACATAGTCCCTGTCGCTGCCGTCTGCATCGCGACAGTAGAAATTCGTGCGCAGCGTCGCGTCGATCAAACCAAGAAAACGTCGCAGTATGACGTCTTCGTCGAGACTTTCGACTTCGTTGAGCAGATTTTCGAAACGCGTGCGGGTTTCTGCGGCGTCCTCGTCATGCCCGGCCTCCTTCGGATCGAACGCAAGCCCAAACAGTCTCGCGAGCACCTGGACCACGACCGGATGGCGATTGAGGACCGACACCATGTATTCCTGCGTGTACTGGACGCGGATCTGATGCTGGTAGCGGCTATAGGCCCGGAACAACAGCGCCTCTCTCCATGTCAGACCGGCACGCAGCACCAGACCGTTGAATCCATCGTCGTCTGCCTGACTTTCCCATACGCGCAGAAAGGTCTCGGTGAACCGCGCCGCCAGCACGGCATCGATCGGCTGCGTACCCACGGGCCGAACGGTCGAAAAGTCGTGGATCCACACGTCGCCTGCCGGATGCCGGATGCGGTATGGACGCTCGCCGTGCACCCGCAGACCCATGTGTTCGAGGACCGGAATCACCTGCGACAGCGGTACTGGCTGGGCAAGTGCATACAGGCGCACGTGCACCTGGTCGGGACTCTCGACCAGCGGGTGGTAGATATGCACACCGATCCGGCCATGTTCGCGGATTTGCTCGATACGCTGGATGTCGCCGACCGCGATGCGCGGATGAAAATCGTCGCGATAGCTGCTCGTAAACGCCGCACCGTACTCGGCCAGATAACGCGTGGCGAGCACCTCGTCGACCTGGCTGTTCAGGGCCTCGCGCAACCCATCCGACCAGCTCGTTGTCACCGCGACGATCCGGCGCTGCAGGTCCTCTATGTCGTACTCGACCGTAGAGCCGGGACGCGACACCACAAAATAAAAAATGCGCGCGAGTATCGACTCGGAAAAATGCGTCTCGAACACCACGTCGACGCCCTGCAGCGCCTCGACCAGGATCTGCTGCACCGCGGTGCGCACCTCGAGGCTGTAACGTTCGCGCGGCAGGTAGACGAGGCAGGAGTAGAAACGATGCAGCGGGTCGCGTACGACGAACAGCCGTGTGCGTTGGCGCTCCTGCAGCCCAAGCACTCCCAGCGTGGTCTCGAGCAGATCTGCGGTACTGATCTGGAACAGGGTATCGCGCGGGAAGTTGTCGAGAATGTTGGCGACCACCCGTCCGGAATGACTGTGCGGCGTCACCTGGGCACCCGCCATGACGGCGGCGATCTTCGTTCGCAGCAGCGGGATCTGGCGTGGCGGCGTGCTGTAAGCCGCCGACGAAAACAGGCCGACGAAACAATGCAGGCCAACCACGCAGCCCTGCTCGTCACGCTGCTTGATGGCGACCAGATCCATGTAGGCGGGCCGATGCACGGTGGACCGCGCATTGGCCTTTGTGATCATCAACTCTTCGCCAGCCTCGGCGATATCGATCCCCAGACCGGCAATCCACTGGTCGGCCCGCCCGGCCGTACCCGCGTCCGGTCCCAGCAAGCCCAGCCCCGAATCCGGCTGCACGCGCATCTCCGGATTCCCGTCCCTGCCGTCGCACGGTGGCAAGGTGAGCGTACACGTCGCCAGGAACAGAAAATGATCGTTGTACATCCAGGTGAGGAACGCCTTCGCCTCGTCGCCCCCGGCGGACGGCAGGCCTGCGGTGGCGGCACCGAACTGCTGCTCGACACGCGCACACAGCTGACGCATCTTCAACCAGTCCGACGTGGCCGCACGCACATCGGTGAGCACCTCGCCGATCAGCCGTTCGATGTCGGCGAGCTGTTCGGCCGGCTGTCGATCCACGTGCAGGCGCATCACTGCCTCGCGCATTGCGGCATCGACCGGACTGTTGGGATCGTGCAGGCCGGTCAGCTTTCCGGCATTGTCGCGCACGACAGCGAACACCGGGTGCAGGGTCAGATGGATCGTCAGGCCGCGTCGGTTGAGCGCCCACGATGCCGAGTCGACCAGGAACGGCATATCGTCGGTGACGATCTCGATCACGGTGTGTGAACTGCGCCAGCCGTGTTCTTCCTGGTCGGGATTGTAGACGCGGATCCGCGTGCGGCCGGGCCGACGACTGCGCATCAACTGCCAGTGCGCGACCAGGCCGCCAAGCAGGTCGACCGCCTCGCAGCCCTCCAGGTCGGCGGGTGAGATATGGCGATAATAGACGCGCAGCAGTGCCTCGATCTGGTCTGCATCGGCACGCCCTACCCCGGCGGGGGGGTGTTCGCTCAACAACCGTGCCAGGTCGCCGATCAATCGATTGCCATTGTCCGCCGTCATTTCCTCCCCTCGAGGGACTGCGACGACAACCAGTACGCACGACGCCGTACCGAGCCCGTCTGCACTAAGGTTAGAACCTATCGCACCATTCCGCGCGACCACCCTGCGGGGGCATACACCCGGCGTTCCCCCTCGCAACGGTCAACCGATATGATGAGCATATGCTCGATACCCTGCACAAGCTGATCCCGACCGCGTTTCCGTCGATCGTTCGTGGGCCCACGACGACGCTGCAGGTCAATCTTGGCTATCGCTGCAACCAGCAGTGCCTGCATTGCCACGTCGCCGCCGGACCCAATCGGCACGAGGTCATGGACAGCGCTACCGTCGAACGTGTCATCGCCGCCCTCGACGGACTGCCGTTCGATACGCTCGACCTGACCGGCGGTGCGCCCGAGCTGAATCCGGGCTTCCGGCGCCTGGTCAGCGCGGCGCGCGCCAGGAACCTGCATGTCATCGACCGCTGCAACCTCACGGTGCTGTTCGAGCCAGGACAGGAGGACCTTGCGCAGTTTCTCGCCGCCAATGAGGTCGAGATCGTCGCCTCGCTGCCCTGCTACCTCGAGGAAAACGTCGACCGACAACGCGGAAAAGGTGTGTTCGGACGCAGTATCGACGCACTGCGGACGCTGAACCGACTCGGCTACGGTGAACGAGGAGGCGCGCTCGTACTCAGTCTCGTCTACAACCCGCAGGGCCCAACGCTGCCGCCGCCGCAGGCAGCCCTCGAGAATGACTACCGCGCCAGGCTGAGCGCAGGATACGGCATCCACTTTACGCAATTGCTGACACTGGCCAACCTGCCCATCCAGCGCTTCGGCAGCACCCTGCTCTCGCACGGCCGGTTCGATGCCTACGTGAACCTGCTGAAAGAGGCCCACAATGACGCCAACCTTGCGCAGGTGATGTGTCGTTCACTCGTCTCGGTGGACTGGCGTGGCCATCTGTACGACTGTGACTTCAACCAGATGCTCGACCTGGCGATCGAAGACGACGATGGCCGATGCCTGAGGATCGAGGACCTGCCCCGGCTACGTGCCGCAGGCCGGGAGATCCGGGTCGGTGACCACTGCTACGGCTGCACGGCTGGACAGGGGTCGAGTTGTGGCGGTGCGCTGGACACGCAGTCATGAGCGCGCCGACGACCGTCCCGCGCCTGTCGATCATCATTCCCACGCTCGATGAAGCGGTAGCGATCGACCGCCTGCTCGATGACCTCACGCCATTTCGCGCCGGCGGCCACGAACTGATCCTGGTCGACGGCGGCAGCACCGACGGCACCATCGACCGCGCCGCGGGGCGGGTGGACGTCCATTTGACCGCGCCCGCCGGCCGTGCGGCACAGATGAACCACGCTGCCGCACGTGCCCGCGGCGACGTGCTGTGGTTCGTCCATGCCGACAGTCGGATACCCGCAGGCGCGGATACGGCCGTCGTGTCGGCGATCCAGGACGGCGCCGTGTGGGGACGCTTCGACGTGCGCCTGTCAGGGACCGGTCGCACGCTGCGCGTCGTCGAATTCCTGATGAACCTGCGTTCGCGCATCAGCGGCATCGCAACGGGCGACCAGGGCATCTTCGTCGAACGTTCCCTGTTCACTCGACTTGGCGGTTTCGGGCGGATGCCACTGATGGAGGACATCGATCTCAGCCGACGTCTGCGCCGGCACGCACCGCCCGCCTGCCTGCGGCGCCCGCGACTGACCACGTCCAGCCGCCGCTGGGAACGCGACGGCGTCGCACGCACCGTGTTGCTGATGTGGCGCCTGCGGCTCGCTTTCGCCCTGGGCACACCTGCCGAACGACTCGCCCGGCTCTACCGGTGACAGACAAGCGGCGGGCGTTGCAGCTGTTCGTCCGTAATCCGGTGGAGGGCGCGGTGAAGACGCGGCTCGTCGCGACCATCGGGGCCGCTGCGGCCACCGCGGTCTACCGCCGCCTGCTCACGCATGCGCTGGACACCGCCGCCGCGCTGCCGGACACGCGTGTCACGGCCTGGGTCGATCGTCTGCCGGTCGAGCCGACGCTGCGCTCGCAGATCTCGGCGCGGCGCTGTGACACGGCGACTCAGTGTACTGGTGACCTTGGACGACGCATGCGCCATGCGCTCGACGCCGGTCTGGCCGACGCAGAGCATGTCGTGCTGATCGGCAGCGACTGCCCGGGCTATTCAGCGGCCTACCTCGAGCAGGCGTTTAAGGCGCTGTTCGACTGCGACGTGGTGCTCGGTCCGGCCACCGACGGCGGCTATGTGCTGATCGGTGCACGATGCTCGTGTCCAGAGGTGTTCGATGCCATGCCCTGGGGTACGTCCGCGGTCCTCGATGCGACACGCGCCAGACTGCAGGCGCTCTCCCTGTCGTACGCGGAGTTGCCGACGCTGCGCGATCTCGACGATGCCGCCGACCTGCGCCACTTTCCCGATTACCTCGCGACCGCACACCGCGCCGAGGACAACCGGTCGGCAGCAGGATCGCCCGCGCGGTTAGAATGAACGTCGTAACATCCAATTGACCCTCACCGATGAACTGGATCGATCGCCAACCCTTCGTCCTCTTCCTGTTCGCCGCACTGACGCTCGGCCTCGCACCGTTCGTGCCGGAACCGCATGTATGGCAAAAACTGAAGATGCTCGTCCAGGGCACGCTGGTTCGCCCGCTCGACATCTTCGACCTGCTGCTGCATGGCATGCCCTGGATACTGCTCGCCGTCAAGACATGGCGCCAGTTTGCATTGCACCGGGGTGCACCGTGAAACAGGCCGCGCTGCTGTTCGTCTACAACGCCGACAGCGGCCTGTTCAACCTACTTGCCGACATCGGCCACAAGATCTTCTCGCCCGACACCTATGCGTGTGAGCTCTGCATGCTGACGCACGGCTATTTCAGTGAAAACAAGGCATGGCGGCACTTCATCGACGCACTCGACTGCGATTGCCGCTTCATGCACCGCGACGAATTCGCCACTGCCCATCCGGAAATCGCAACACCACCGCCCGCGGTGTTTCAGGTCGGCGAAGCCGGCCTGACGTGTTGCCTCGACGCCGAGGCGATCGCGTCCTGTCGCGACCGCGAGACGCTGCAGTTGCGTGTGCGCGCTTGCTGCGAACGGGCACCGCGCCAACGGAATACCGAATAATTAACATTCAGTAAATTTGTTAACCATTTGTTTTTATATTATTTATTTCTTGATCATCTATCGCTGGCCGTCGTGGATGCCACCGTTCGCGGGAGCACGGGTACGATGAGCCGATTTCCCGCCGGCATCGTCGCCGGAATGACCAGACACCCGACTGCCGCAACCGGACAACGCAGGATACGCACGTGGACAAGCGACAACTCCCCAGCGTCGAACTGATTCAGGGACCGACTCCCATCGCGCATCCCGAGCAAGGTCGAGGCGGTTGGCGGCGCTGGAAGGTGTTCCTGTCGATCCTGCTGATCGCCGGCGTGGCCGGTGTCGTGATCGTGTACTCGCAGTCGCCCGTGTACCGCGCCTCGGCGCAGATCCTGACCGTCAAGCCAAAGGCGATCGACGCCAAGGCATCGGTCGCCGACGCCGAACACGTCGCCATCCAGGGCCGCCTGCTGCTGGGTGATGACCTGCTGGGACGCGTCGGCCGTAGACTCGCCGAGGCCGACGATCCGGTCTCCGTCGACGCCGACCGGTTGCGCATGCTGCTCGACGTGGCATCCGTTCCGGACACCAATCTGCTCGAACTGCGCGCCGAGGGTGACGATCCCACGTTGCTGCAACGCGTCGTGAACAGTTGGGCCGATGCGTACCAGGTTTTTCGCGCCGAACAGATCGATGCCGCCACCGGCACAACCACCCGTGAGATCGAGGACGAGCGCATCCGCCTCGAAGCGAAGGTCGAACAGGCGCGCGAGGCGCTGCGTGCGTTCCGCGAACAGAATCAGATCGTCGGTTTGGAACGCGATGAAAACCAGTCACTCGCGTCGCTGAAGGGACTCAACAACTCGTTGAACAAGAGCCGCGAGCAACTGATCGAGGCGCGCGCACGCAAGGCCGCAATCGACGACGCCATCGCGCGCGGCGAAACGGTCGTGCCAGATCAGCAGAAGGAGCAGATTGCCTTCCTGCGACTCGAGGTGCAGCGTATCCAGGGGCTCCTGACCAACCTGCGCGGAAAGTATACGCAGAACTATCTCGACCGCGACCCGGTGCTCAAGGCCCTGCCGCAGGAGTTGGGTGCACGCCAGCAGGAACTTAACAGCGCCCTCGCCATCGCCAATCAGACCGTACGCGACGAGGCCAACCAGCAGGTTGCCACCGCGCAGCGCTCACTCGAAGCCATCCAGGCCCAGTTGGAATCGCAGCAGGTCGACGTACAGCAGTTCAACGAGCGTTACGAGACCTTTACCCGGTTGAAGGAGAATCTCTCACGACTCGAAACACTCCTCGCCGACAACCGCGAGCGGCTGGCCCAGATACAGGTCAAAAACGAAAAGGACTTTCCGCCCATGCAGATCGTCGACCGTGCCGGCCTCCCGAGTCGACCCATCCACCCGGATTACAACCGTGACCTGATGATCGCACTCGGCGCCGCACTGTTGCTCGCACTGTTCGGGACCTGGCTGACCGAATACCTGAGCGAGAAGCCGAAGACGCAGCAGGCGCCACCCTACGTTGGCGTGCGAATCGTGACCGGTGAGCCGCAAGCCGCGTTGAGCGGTCACTCAGACCGCGACTACCGCCTCGACCACATGCAGCACGCCGCGTCGCTGACCGCACCGGCGCAGCCTGCTTCACCTCCTGTACCGGTGCTGCCGCGCGAACTGGGTGGCGGCGAAGTGCAGGTCCTGATGGACGCCAGCGATACACGCGTCAACCTGTGCGCCGCGCTGTTGCTGTCCGGCGTGTCGCCGTACGAACTGCAAATGATCCACCGCGATCTGCTCGACCCTGCACGCAACCGGCTCGAGGTGCCCGGTGCAAGTGCACGCAGCATTTCGCTCGCGTCCGGCGCCTGGCGCCGGCTCGACGGCCTGGTGCATGCCCCGAACGATACGCATGGCGCGATGCCGGTCGCCGAACTCGATCACCACCTGCGCGGCGCGGCGCAGGCCGCAGGTCTGGCCGAACCGAATACGGTCAACGCCATGAGCCTGTGGCACACCTTCGTCGTTTACCTGCTCCGGCAGGGAATAGACGACGACGCACTCGTCGCGCGCGTCGGCATGATCCCACCGGATATCCTGCGCGCCCTGCGGGACTTTTCGCCTCCCGACGGGACGCGCGCGGTCGAGCACATCGATTTCGTCTATCCAGCGCTCGCCTACTGAGCGCTGGAGCGGCGGGCGGCGGCCCCGTCTCCGGCACCGTTGTCACTGGTCCATGGCGTCAAAGCGCTCGCGGTAGCGCCGTTCCAGACACCGTTGTGCGCCCGAATCGCCACGCCTGCGCGCGGCATCGATCGCCCCGCGCCAGGCCGTCGGTGTCGCGTCGTCGCCGGGATCGTCAGGCCCGCAATCGCCGGGCACCTCCTTGGACAGCGCTGCCGCTGCACCGACGCTGCGGCGTTCGACGGCCCACGCCGTGGGCGCCTCGCGCATTCGCCGGACAGCCGGCTCGGGAGCGGTGGCACGCGGCATGGCCGCGTCTGCCGATGACTCTGTATCGGCAAGTGGCGGCCGCGCCGGTACCCGCAACGCGTCGACCTGTTCCACCTGCGGTCTTGCGTCGAACTCGTTCGGCGCCATCTGCAACACCCGCCAGCCGACGCCGACGCCGACCACCAGCGTTGCCGCGACGGCCCAGGGGACCAGGCCCCTGCGCCGCGAAGAAAACAGCGCCGTGCGCGCCGCGGCCCGGATCAGGCGGTCGCTGGCGTCGCCGGGCTCGTCACGCGGGGTACGCCGGTACAATGTCGACAGGCGTTCGTCGCTATCCGTCATCGCAACCCTCCAGGCCGTCGCGCAACCGGCGCATGGCGTAGCGCAGTCGGCTCTTGACCGTCTCGTGACCGACGCCTGTCACCTGCCCGATCTGTTCCAGGCTGAGCCCGGCCTCCTCGCGCAGCAGAAACGCACTGCGCTGCGTCTCCGGCAGCCTGCCGAGCAACTGCATCAGGCGCTCGACACAGTCGCGCCACCACTGCACGAGCACCTGGTCCGGCGTCGCCGACGGCACGGCATCGGGATCGTGCTCGTCATCGACGGCGACGTGACCGTGGCGACGCAGTTCGTCGACGACCCGATTGTGGGCGATGCGATACAACCACGGTCGAAAGGATTCGCCGCGGCGCCATTGAGTGCGCGCTTGAATCACGCGCATCCACGCGTCCTGGAACAGCGCCTCGGCATCCATGCCGGCGGCGGCCAGCCGCTTCACGTAGCGAAACACCGGGCCGCGATGCCGGCGGTACAGCGTGTCGAAGGCCGCCGCGTCGCCGTCGCGGTAACGCGCCATCAGTTGTTCATCCGTTTCGGTCATCTGCGTTCGCCGGCGCCTGGCCGACATCCGGCCCCTGGAGTTCGAGACTGCGCGCCAGCCGCACGAGACGGATGAAATCGGCGCGATAGCCCTGATCATCGACACCGCGCGCCGGGCCCGCAAGGGCCAGGATGTCGTCGAAGCCGAAGCCTCCGAGATAAGGCGAGCCGGACAGCCGTTGTCCGAATGCGGCAACCGCGGCGGCGAAACGGAAATCGGTGCTGGCGGCGTCCAGACGCGCCACGCGCATCGCCTCGGTCAGGGCGATGCGCAACTCACGGCTGTTCGCCGCATCGGGCATCTTGTAGCGCAGGCGGATGAACGCGAGCTCATGCGCGTGCCGGGTCGCGCCGTCCGATTCGCGCTGCGTATAGCGCAGCGGATCGAGTCGGGCGCCGGCTCCACCCGTCAGAGCCAGCTCGTACAATGCGACGACGCTGTGCCCGGCACCGAGTTCACCCGCATCGACCGCATCGTTGTTGAAGTCTTCACGCCGCAGCGCGCGGTTTTCGTAGCCGATCAGGCGATATTCCACGACCCGGGCGGGATTGAACTCGACCTGGATCTTGACGTCGCCGGCCACCGTCAGCAACGTTCCCCCCACCTGCTCGACCAGCACCTTCTGCGCCTCCAGCAGGCTGTCGATATAGGCATAATTGCCGTCGCCATGGTCGGCCAGCCGCTCCATCATCGCCTCGTTGAGATTGCCGCGGCCAAATCCCAGCGTGGTCAGCGCGATGCCGGTCCTGCGCTGTTCCTCGATCAGATCGACCAGCGCACGATCATCGACGGTGCCGACATTGAAATCGCCATCGGTCGCCAGGATCACGCGGTTGATGCCGCCACGGATGAAACCCTCGCGCGCCTTGGCGTAGGCGAGCCGGATACCGGCGCTGCCGTGGGTAGAGCCACCGGCGCCGAGTTCGTCGAGCGCGGCCTCGATGGTCGCGTGAAGATCACCCGCCGTCGGCTCGAGCACGACCCCGGCGGCACCGGCGTATACGACCAGGCTGATCCGGTCTTCGGCACGCAGGCGTCGCGTCAACAGCTTGATCGAACGCTTGAGCAGCGGCAGCTTGTCGGCGCTGTTCATCGACCCGGACACGTCGATCAGGAACACCAGGTTGCTCGCGGGCAGTTCGGCGACCGGCGCATCCCAGGCCTTGAGCGCGATCCGCAGTAACTGGGTGTCGTGATTCCACGGCGTCGGCGCCAACGCGGCACTGACCCGGAACGGTGTGTCCCGCGTCGCCGGGGCCGGATCGGCGTAGCCGAAATAGTTGATCATCTCCTCGACGCGCACGGCATCGTGCGGCGGCAGGCGGCCCTCCTGCAGCATGCGGCGCACGTTGGTGTACGAACCGGTATCGACATCGATGGAGAAGGTCGACACCGGTGACTCAGCGACGCTCTGCACGCCGTTGCGCACGATCTCGGCGTAGCGCTCGCGATCGGCAGGCCCGCCGGCAAGGCGTTGCAGCGCCGGCGCCGCAAGCGACGCGCCTACGGCGACCTGGCGCTTTTCCAGGATAAGGTCCGCCAACGGTGAAACCGCCGTCGGCGACGGGGCCGACTCGGGCGCCGTTCCATGCGCCGTGGGCGGACTGCGCGTCGCGTCCGACGGCTGTTCCGCCAGTTGATTGCATGCCGTGAGCATTACCGCCACCAGCAGGCCGCTTGCCCTTCTCGCCTGTTGCATCATCGTGTGTCTCCTCGGGTGTGAAGTTCCGCTTCTCTACCCGGGATACGGATGACGCCGGCGATCGGGGTCAAGCGATTTTCCGCCGCGTCGACTGGCGCCGGCCGGGCGGCTGGCCTGCGCGTTGTGCCGGTAGCCGGGATGATCGCGCCGGACAGGTGCGCTCGGCCGATACCCGGGGGGGGAAACCATCGCCGTCGCTGGGGCCCGGATGAAGGGCGGGCGCAGGCGTACCCGGACAGGCGACCACCCGGATGGATCGGGGACGGGGGACAAACGGCGACGTGGGTAAGCGGTCACGATCAGGGTGTTTTCCTCATCGACACGCAGTTACACGTTGGCCTCCGATCGAGTGGTCCGGCGTGCGGGCTATTGCCGCGTTCGCAGGCGAAGCCCCAGCGTGCCGACGACGGCCGCCGCGATCAATGCCAACAATGGCAGCGGCGACCCATGCACACTGCCGCTGCCGGCTGTGACGGCCGCGGTCGTCGTCATGGCGCAAAACACCACGAACAGCACACCGCCCAGCCACACCAGTGCGCGCGATCCGGCGTCCGACCGCCGATCCGTCGCGCGGTCGGAACGCCGGTGTTGAGATACCCGGCCGTCACGCCAGTCGCCGGCACGGATCGCGGCCAGTGCCGCGAAATCGTCGCGCGCGAGGAGGATGCGGCGCGCCGCGTACACCCGTACCAAAACGTCGAGCAGGCCGAGCCCCGGGTAGTCGCGTCGGATCTCGACGACCACCCCCGGTCGCAACATGCGTTTGCGGTAGCGCACGTATATCTCGCTGCCGACGATGTCCAGCCAGCCTGCCCAGCGCGCCGTTTCCGATCGTGGTTGTCCGTACATGGTCCGCCCCCGTTTGTCCACGCACTCAGTGTGCAGTTCGTACTGGCTCACCAAGTGAGCCAGTCGTAAGCTCCCGGGTGCAGACTCGTCCATTGCGGGGGAAGGGCATGAGCCAGACGGAACGTATCCACCAGATCGTCAGCCTGCTGGAGGCCAGCCGCCATCCGGTACCGATCGCGCGCCTGCTCGACGAACTCGAGGTGTCGCGGGCCACGTTCAAGCGCGACCTCGACTATCTGCGTGACCGGCTGGGTGCGCCGATCGTTTGGCGGCGCGGCGAGCCGGGGCGACCCGGCGGCTACCTGCTCGAAGGCGTACATGACGGCCCGGGCTTCGGCCTGCACGGCCTTTGGTTCAATCAGAGCGAGATCTACGCGCTGCTCAGCATGCATCGCTTGGCCGCGAGCATGCAGCCGGGCCTGCTCGGCGAGCAGTCGTCGTCACTGCTGGCGCGCATCACCCATCTGCTCGGCAGCGCGGACGACGACCCGCAGGCCATTCTGTCGTATATCCGCATCGTGCAGTCGGCGACACGGCGGCGTCCGAGCCCGTGGTTCGAGACCGTCGCCCGGGCCACATTACGCCGACGCCGGCTCGATCTGGCCTACTACACACGCGGCCGCGACGCGACCACGCAGCGCCAGGTATCACCGCAGCGGCTGCTGCACTACCGCGAGAACTGGTACCTGCTGGCATGGTGCCACAGCGCCGCCGACCTGCGCCTGTTCGCGCTCGACGCCATGCGCGATGTCCGGCCGCTGAAGACCGGCGCACGGCGGGTTGGTGAGAAACGCCTCGCAAACGCGCTCGGCAGGGGATTCGGGATATTCGGCGGCAGGGCGAGCCGGCGCGCGGTGCTGCGCTTCTCGTCCGAGGCCGCGCGCTGGATCGCCGACGAGATCTGGCACCCCGAGCAGCGCCTGGCGCACGACGGCGGCGCTCTGATACTCGAGGTGCCGTTCACGCATCCGCGCGAACTCATCATGGAGATCCTGCGCCACGGCGAGTCGGTCGAGGTGATCGCACCGACCGACCTGCGCGACGCGGTACGCGACCAGCTG
Source organism: Gammaproteobacteria bacterium (assembly GCA_020445255.1). Lineage (GTDB taxonomy): Bacteria > Pseudomonadota > Gammaproteobacteria > Chromatiales > Chromatiaceae > Thiosocius. Next base: position 57,689 of record JAGRGY010000029.1, on the reverse strand, counting down.
CAGCGGAGCCTGTCCAACTACAGGGGATGAACTCGGCACATGCGGCCTGGGGATCGCGCGGTGCTGCCAGCTACCCGTGTCAGCCCGGAAGCAGTCCGATGTCGTCGAGTTGCGGCAGCGCATGTTGGGACACGCCCTGCAACTCGCCGCACAGGCCGAGCATGTTGGCGCTGGCACGATCGATCTGCGCCTCGCGCTTCTTCCACAGGCGCAGCATCGCGGCCTTCTCCTTGTCGAGGTCGTCGCGCATCTGCTGGTAGGTCTCGACGACGGCACGCACCTTCTGAGCGAACTGTGCACTGGTGATGTAGTTGTACAGCGCCTCCATCGACTCACCCTTGCCGGCGGAGATCGCCTTCTGCCGCTGCGACTCGATCAGCACGGTGCGCAACGCCTCGGCCAGCGGTTTGACCAGATCGGGCCGGACCAGCCATACGCCCTCGAACACGACCATGGGTTCGGTCACGCCGGCCGGGAAGGCGGTGCTGACCAGCACGGCGAGCTCGCCGCCGCCGGCCTGCTGGTCATCCTTGAGCTTGGCGATCCAGGCGTTCGACCAGTTCTCGGCGCGCTTGGTCTCCCAGACGATACGACCGCACACGGTCCCCGAGCGCAGACGCACCGTCTGGATCACATCTGCGCCGCGCGCACCCTTGCGCACCGGCTCGATGGCATCGAACGCAAAGGCGCTGCCAAGCAGTTCCTCGAGCTCCAGTTCGAGCACTTCGCCCTGCAGCTGCTGCGAACCCTGTTCGAGCTTGCGCTTGAGCTCGTCATTGGCCTTCTGTGCATCGTCGATCTTCTTGCGCCATTCGGCCTCACGCAGACGAAAGGATTCGCTGGCAGCATCCTCGATCTTCTTGCGCTCCGCGTCGACCTGGCGCTGTACCTCGAGCGCCAGCGCCTTGTGCTTTTCCTCCAGCGCGGCCTTCTCCTTGCGCAAGGCCAACTCGGAATCACGGTAGACATCGAGCTTCTCATCGCGGTCCTTCAGATCGGCACGCAGCAGATCGAGTTGTGCCAGCGCGTCACTGCGGGCGCGTTCCACCGCCTGCTGCTGTGCCTGCTCCGCGTGCGCCTTGATCCGCTCGTGCGCGGCGCGACTGTCGGCAAGCTGTTCCTCGAGCAGCGTCATCTTTTCGTTGAAGCGGCGCGTCGCCGTACGCTCGGCCTCGCCTGCCAGCGATTCGCGCAGCGCGCGGCGCTCGCCGTCGAGCATCGCCTCGTACTCGGATTCGTAGCGCTCGATCAGTTGCGAGGTGATCGCGTCCTGCAGCACGAACGACTTGCCGCAGTGCGGGCAGGCAACCTCCGAATAGGCATCGACGATGATCTTTCTGTCCATTTCGACCTCCACGGCGATGTCCGCGCAGGTACCGCGCCCTGCGACGTCAGTCGCCAGATTACCGCACACGCTGGCTCACCGGGCGAGCCAGCGGGTCTGGTCGCCAAGGTTCAGGGACGTCGGCCGTACACGTCGTCGAACAGGGCCTCGAGCCGCTCGTGTTCGCCGCGCAGACCGTCGATGACGGCCTTCGCCCAGTCGAAGTAATCACGACAGCGGTCGATCGGCCAGCCGGCCGGCGGGCTGTCGACGACATCGCGCAGGTTGCAGATCTTGTCGGCAAGCTTCACCGCACGCGCCCTGCTCGACAAACCAGGCGCATGTTCGACCTGGATCCGTTTGCGCATCTGGCGCGGCAGCGACATGTCGTCGGTGACCTCCTCCACGATCCCACGCACGACGGCGCCGAACGCCTGTTCGATCTCGTCGGCGGTGGTATTGGTGTCTTCGATCGTGTCGTGCAGCAGCGCGGCCACGATGATGTCAATGTCGGCCACGTCGCCCTCGTTGACCAACAGGTCGGCGAGCGCCAATGGATGATTGATGTAGGGAGACGCGGCCTCGTCCTTGCGGCGCTGGTCGCGATGTCGTGTCGCAGCGAAACTCGCTGCCCTGACAAGCACCGCCAAATCCGCCTGATTCACGACCACCTCCCGACGTCGGCCCGCATGCCGCGGTTTGCCCTCCCCTTCGATCCGTACGCGCTCCCCATCGTGATGACAGTGGCAGGCGGCATTACGAAGGCCCGTGCGCACCCTCCACCCACATGAACGAGCGCTGCCGCCCGCCCCGCCACTCGACCGGGGCTCGACCGGATGCCCACGCGGCTGTCCGCGGCGCGATGCAATCCGGCGCAACCGGGAGAAGCCCAACCAGCGTGCATAGTTCGCATACGTAGGGTTGCATTATTCACACAGAAGCGTGCCAGCAACAGGTCAAACTCGGATTGACACGACGAAATCCACCGGGGGATGAGCAGGCGATGGGACGTATCGTGATACCGATCTATACCACGATCACCTGCGTGGTCGCGGTCTGCGTGAGCCTGGCCCTACATCAGCTCGGCGCATGGCTGTTCTCCTGAATCCGTGCGGCATGTGCCTTGCGCGAACCGCCACTGAACCCTAGACTGCCGCGAAAACATGTTTGGCCTTAGGCATTTGCCAATAACAAGAACGAGCGGCGGGCCAATCGACGCGGACCACCGGACCGGGGATGTATCCCGCTGCCGGGGAGCCCGCAAACGTTGCCTGGGGAGACGTCGAAGGATGTATAGATCGATGGCGCTGTGGCTTCGCTGCGTCCTACTGGCTGTCATGACGCTGCCGTTCGCGGCCGGGGCCGCCGACTGCGAACCCTGGCTGGGCCGCCTGCAGTCCATGCAGGGCACGGTCGACATCCAACGTTTCCGCGGACAGAGCTGGCAAACGGCCCGGCTCGGTCAGACCTATTGCTACGGCGACCGCATCCGCGTCGGCGCCGACGCCCGGGCCAGCGTCGAACTGAGCAACGAAACCGTGCTGCGCCTCGACCAACGCTCGACGCTGGTGTTTCCTGAGCCGAGCGATGACGGCTTCTCGTTCGTCGAACTGATCGAAGGCGCGCTGCACCTGATGAGCCGCGTGCGCGGCAAGCTCGAGATCCGCACGCCGTTCGTCAATGCCGGTCTCGAGGGGACCGAGTTCGTGGTCCGCGTGTTGCCGACAGAAACCGTGGTCGCGGTCATCGAGGGTCGCGTCGCGCTGACCAACCCGCACGGCAGCCTGTCGATCGACGGCGGACAGACCGCCTCCGCCACACGCGACACGGCGCCGGTTGTGCGCCTGGACATCAAGCCCGACGATGCCGTGCACTGGGCGCTGTATTACCCGACGGTCGTCGACCCCAACGCGCCGGGTGTCGACGTCGACATCGTCACCGCCCAGAGACTGCTGGGAGTGGGACAACTCGACGAGGCGGCAGCCGCGATTGGGCGCACGCTGTCGCGCCAGCCGGACAACGCCGATGCCCTCGCGCTGGGGGCCGTCATTGCGCTGGCTCAGAACGGCAGGTTGCTGGCGCTGCAGCTGGCGAGCGATGCCGTCGGCCGCAGAGAGACGCCAGCGACCCTGTCGGCGCTCTCATATGCCCAGCAGGCAACGTTCGATCTGCCGGCCGCGCTGGCGACGTCGCAGCGTGGCGTGGCGCTGTTCCCCGGGGAGGCGCTGCAGTGGTCACGGCTGGCCGAACTGCATGCCGCCATGGGCGCGCGCGACCAGGCGGTCGCCGCCGCGAAGCGCGCTGTCGAGCTCGACCCCGGCCTGTCGCGCACCCGGACCGTGCTCGGCTTTGCCGACCTCGGTGCGCAGCGGACGACAGAGGCGCGTTCGGCGTTCGATCAGGCTATCCAACTCGATTCCGCCGATCCCCTGCCGCGCCTCGGCCTCGGTCTGGTCGAGATCCGCAACGGCCGACTCGCCGAAGGCCGCCGGCAGTTCGAGGTGGCGGTCAGCCTGGATCCGGCCAACGCATTGATCCGCAGCTACCTGGGCAAGGCCTACGCGCACGAAGACCGCGGCGACAAGGCGGCGACCCAATTCGCGCTGGCCCGCCAACTCGACCCGCTCGATCCGACACCCTGGTTGTACGAGGGCCTGCACAAGCAGGCCTCGAACCGACCGATCGAGGCGATTCGGGACTACGAGAAATCGATCGCGCTGAACGACAACCGCGCCGTAAACCGCTCGCGCCTGCTGCTCGACGACGATCTCGCCGTGCGCAATGCCAATATCGGCTCGGCCTACGCCGAACTGGGCCTGCGCGACGTCGCGCGCACGCACGCGACCCGGTCGCTGGCCGCCAACCCGGGCAATGCCGCCGCCCACGCCCTGTTGGCCGAGAGCTACGAGGGCGTCGCGCGACGCGGCATCACCCGCATGAGTGAGCGCCTGCAGGCGCAACTGCTGCAGCCGTTGAGCGCACGTCCCGTCACGCCGGGAGAACTGATCCGCGAGCAGGATCCTGCGGCCGGACAGGGACGCTTCGCGACCGGCGCGAACGAGTACTCGGCATTGTTCGAGGACAACGACCCACGCCTCTATTCGGCCGGATTCATCGGCGACAACGCCACGTCCGGACTCGAAATCGTGCATTCGCGAATGCTGGACCAGGTCAGCTACAGCGTCGGCTATGCCAAGTTCGACTCGGACGGCTACCGGTCGGGCGTATTCGATGCAGACGGCTACCCGCAGCGCTACGGCGCGGATTTCAGTACCGAGGTGTACAACGCCTTCATCCAGATCGCCGCATCCGACGCCGTGAACCTGCAGTTCGAGGCCCGGCATCAGGACAAGGACCAGGGCGACCTGAATCTCGATCCGCGATCCCTCTCGGACACCGAGCGCAGGGATCTGGAAAGCGATCTGCTGCGTGCCGGTGCCCGATGGGACGCCAGCGAAAGCACCACCTTGCTGTTGACGCTCGCCCACGCGGAACGCGACGAAACCCTGTACCGGCCGATCGCAGCGATTCCGTGCTTCTTTCCGTTCTGCGCACCGCCGGGGCGCATCCTCACGTACCGGACGACGTCCGACAATCGCGAGGGGATATTGGGGGAATTGCAACTGCAGCAGCGGGCGAACGGCTTGCAACTGGTGGCAGGCGCGAGTCGGCGCGAAGTGACCGTGGATATCGACAGCCGTGACTCGATCATCCCCCCGGTGTTGCCCGCTGTCCCCACACAGCGCAGTGATGACCTCGAATCGACGTCGTTCTACTTCTACAGTCACTGGGAGGCGTTGGACGATCTGCTGCTCACGCTGGGGTTGAGCTATGACGACCACGATGAGCCACTCGCCGGCACCCCAGTGGAATACTCGCGCCTCAACCCGAAACTGGGGTTGCAGTGGCAGATCGTGCCGTGGCTGGCGGTACGTGCCGCGCATGTCGGAACGACCAAGCATCAATTGATCGTCGAGGAGACGATCGAACCGACGCAGGTCGCGGGATTCGCCCAGTTCTATGACGATTTCAATCGTTCCGAGTCCGATTTGAACGCAGTCGCATTGGATGTAACGCCGATGGACGGCGTCTTCGGCCTGCTGGAGTACCTCGAACGGGACACCTCGGAGGTACAGACCACCAACTCACTGCACGAAAAGAGTTTCCGCGCCGAGCTCGCGGCGATCATCAACGACAGGTGGACGGCATCGGTCGGGTTCACGCGGCAGGAAGACGACTTTCGCGGCACCGAAGTGTTCGAGCTTGCGACCAACCAGGTACCGATCTCCATGTTCTACAGCAACCCCAACGGCCTGTTCGGCCAAGTCAACTGGACGGTCTTCGATCAGGCGTTCAGACCACTGGGTTCGCCGCGCATCGACACCCGGTTCAACGCGGTCTCCGCGGCTCTCGGTTATCGATGGAACAGGGATCGCAACCGTTTTGTCGTCGGGGTCGACGATGCACTGGACGACGTCGACGAATATCGTGACGATCGCCATAAATCGAACGACAGGCTGAATGTCTACCGACCATTTGTGCCGGGGCGGAGTTTTTGGGCTAGCATTGCCATTGCACTCGATTAGGTTGCTCCGCGTCGCGGCGGGCCCGCGGCCAATCCATAACAAACGAAGAAGACCTTTGCAGAAGATGGCGACCAGACATATACCAACAACGACTGTTGCGCCCCGGGGAGAACGCATATGCCGAATGGAACAAGCACCACCAACTCCGCGCTCGTCGGCGGACTAGCAGGGGGCGCCGTGTCAGCGATTGTCCTGCTGCTGATCTGGCTGGCCAGAACGGACCCCACGATCGACAACGATTACATCTGCTTTTGCGATGCCTCGACGGGCGGTGATTCGTCGAAGGCGGTTGCCTACCCGGTCGATGGCCAGCCCGGTCGCTGTCCGCATCGCAATCGGAAAAACAATTTCGGCTGCAATCTGTAACGGCCAGGCCGGCTGTCGGATACGTCGATGATGCAGTCGGCGGGCAGCGCCTGCTGCGGCGCCGGTCGGTAAGCGTTTTTCAAATCGGGGCATCGGCAGCCCCGGATCGTCGCAGTTGCTGCAGGAACCAGACGGCCACCGGGTCTTCCCCCGACCCGCGCGACAGGCGCTCGAACCCGTTTTGCGCGGCAGCCATGTCGCCCGTTTCGTACGCGTCGCGCGCCAGTTCAAACACGGTCAACGTCTCCTGCCATTCCGCGCGCTCCGCCTCTCCCCAGCCCAACAGCTCGTGAACCACGACCGGACGGCTGCGACCGCTCAGCGTGAAGGCACCAAGACGCCGGGTGACGGCATCGCCGACGCCGGCGATGACATCGTCGGAAACCAGCAGCCGCGTACCGAACTGCTTGCTCAGCTGCTCGAGCCGCGATGCGGTGTTGACGATGTCACCGACCGCGCGATGTTCATAGTGGTCGATCGCGCCAACCCGTGCCAACGTCATGCCTCCGCAGTGCAACCCGACGCGCGTCGGCAGCACGACGTTATAGCGGTTGCCGAGGTTCCAGCTCGTCATCTCGGCGTCGATCGCGAGGACGGCCTGGCAGGCGGCAGCACGGATCGCGCGCTCGTCTTCGCGTGATGCCCAGAACGCCATGACCGAGTCGCCCTTGATGTCCGAGATCTCGCCACCGTGGATCCGGATCTGTTCGATGATCACGGCCAGGTAGCTGTTGACCAGGTCGACCAGCTGGTCCGACGGCATGCGTTCGGCGATCGAGGTATAGCCCTGCGCGTCGGTGATCAGGCATACCCCGTGCACGGTCCGCCGATCGTCGAGCCCCCCCTGCCCTTCGTCGACCAGGCGCTGCACCGTCGATTGCGGCAGGTAGTGTCCGAACACCTCTTGAATGCGCTGCAGATCGGCGCGCGCGACGCGGTTCTGCCACAACAGCGTTGCGACCAGCGTCAACGGCCCGATCACGGCCAGTGGCACGACCAGCGGCAACCACAGATGGTGACTGCCGAACACATGCACGGCGATGGCGAGATACAGCCCGCCCAGGCCGATCAGGGCCGGCACCGCCAGCCAGGGCCGCAACAGGCCGGAGACCAGGGCGGCCAGCAGGCCCCAGGCCAGCAGGCTGCCGAGCGACCAGTCGATACTGGCCGGGCGAATACTGTCGGCACCGAGCATGTTCGCGAACGCACTGGCGAGAATCTCGCTGCCGCTGAGATCCAGCCCGGTCTCGGAATCCGAGAACACCGTGCGGAATTCGTCGCGCAGCTGCCACTGCACCGGGCTCGACACGCCGACGAAAACCGCCTTCCCCGCGAAACGTTGGCGCTGCTCCGGCGAGGCCAACCGATCGAGCGCGTCGGCGTAGAACACGGTGGTGATGGTCTGCGCCGGGCCATACAGGTTGAGGAACCGGCTGCTCGGTGGCGCAAGTGCGGCTGCCAGGCCGCGCAGCGGATCGAGCGCGTGCGCGTCGTCGACGCCCCTGCCGTGCCGGGCGAGCAGCCGGTCCAGCAGTGCACGCGCGCGTGCCGGCGGGCGCTGTGTTACCAGATCGTACAGCCGGGTCGGCGGCGACACGTCGATCGCCGCAGGCGGTGGTCCCTCACCTTGCAAGAGGGCCGCGTACCCGTCCTGCGCATACAGGGCGAGCGCCACCAGCGGTAGCGACGCAACGCTGCCCGCGTTCTCGTCGAACGTCCAGAAGCTGGCGACGCGGTCGGGCACCTTGGGCAGCGTGAACGGCGCCAGTCCGGCGGCGGCCGCCGCGATCCCCTCGGTCGGCGGCGAGCGCTGCTGCAATACCAGCGGCATCCGATTGCCGGCGTCACCGACGCTTGCCGGCTGGTCCTTGTCGAGGTATTCCAGCAGCGCCACGTTTCCGGCCGCGCGCAGCGCCGCGACGAACTCGCCGTCTTCGTTGCGTGGTTGCTTGAAATGGAGGTCGAACGTGATGCTGCGCGCCCCCGCGGCGGTCAGCCCGGAGACCAGTCTCGCGTGCAGTGAGCGCGGCCATTGCGCCGTGTCATAGGGGATACCGAGCGCGTCGGCGGACGCCTTGTCGATCGATATCAGGATGACGTCGGTCGGAGGTGGCAGCGGGCCGCGCAGGCGGAACAGCCAGGCCAGCCCGAAATGCTGCTCCAGGGCGTGTCCCCATGGCAGCACGTAGACCCCCGCACCGACCATGCTGATCGCGAGGCCAAGCAACAAGGCGCGCCACAGATTTTGCCTGGTCCGTACGATCCCCATCGATTACCCGTGGCCGCTTCCGCGACGCCGGCACCGACGGCGCCGTCTGCGGGGGCCATGATCGAATGATAGCCCCCGCCCGCCCGATCAGGCAGCCTGGCTGCGTCTCGATCCAACCGCGCACGCCTATTCGCAATCGTTGTCGGTGTAGTGACCGCCCTCGGGCTCCGGGTGGCGCGTGCGCACAAACATCATCGAGTCGATGCGTTCGAACTGGCCATCCATCGCGTGTTCGACGTCATCGACATCGAGGCCGTCGTATATCGTGACGCGTCCGCGGCTTTCGGCCGCGAGCAGTGCGTTGGACGGGTTGTATAGCCGATCGAGTTGCCAATCCGCCTCCCGTGAATCGGCCAGTGAATCCTGAAAGGCCAGGTTGGCATAGATGCCTGCGATCAGGCAGATCCAGATCAATATGTCTTTTGTCGTCATGCCACGTCTCCCCAGTTGCCGGCAACGCCACATGGCCGCGGCCGGCGCATTCGCTTCTCTCAATGGAAAGGCTAGGGGAGGAAGGGGCCCAGATTCGGCCAAAAATCGCTTTGCGACCTGTGAACTATTACCGGTTCGCCACCTTTGCGCGGGTCACCAGTTGGCCGGCAGCCTGCGCTGGATCACGTAACGCTTGTCGTCGACTTCGAGGTAACCGCCGACGCGCAGATCCTTGAGAATCTTGCTGACCATCTCGCGCGATGCGCCGACGCGGTCGGCGATCTGCTGGTGCGTGAGCTTCGGCGTGATCTGCCGGCCATCTTCCTCGCTGGCGCTGTCGGTCAGGATCTTCGCAATCCTGCCGTACACGTCGAGCAGCGCGAAGTCGGTGACCGACTCGGTCAGTGTCTGGACCTGGCGGGCCAGCGACCGGATCAGGTTGAATGCGATATTGGGGTGTTGCTTCATGCAGTCGCCGAACGAGACCTTGGACAAAACCAGGAAGTCGCTGTCCTCGAGCGTCATGACCGAGGCCGTGCGCGGTATCTCGCCAAGCAGCGCCAGCTCGCCGAGCACGGCGCCCGGTTCCTGCTCACTGAGCACGATCTCCTTGCCCTTGTCGTTTGCCACGTAGGCCTTCGTTCGGCCCGACTGCATGATGTACAGCGCATTTGCGTCGTCGCCGCGCTCTATGATCACCGTGTTCTTGCGGTAGTGCTTGACCACGGCGTGGCGTTCGATCGTGTCGCGTTCCTCGTCCGTGAGGCCATCGAAAAGGTAAACATTCTCGAGCATGACGATGGACTCTCTACTGTTCGCGCCGCACCGGCGACCTGTTATCACCCCGGCCGCACGCCGATGCGTTGCATTGCCTTGCGGATCCGGCTGGCTCCAATGATAGCGGACGCCACGCCGATCACGCCTGGCCTGACCCGCCCGGACGGCGCTTCGTGGCGCGGTGCGCGCGACCGTAGGGACGCAGGAACTCGATCCGGGCATCGCTGAATTCACAGATGCCCCGCTCACGCAGGCCTTCGAGGAAGCCGATCACCTCACCGACGTCGGTTCCCGCGGCCGCCGCCAGTTCGGCAGGGCCGGCACGCAGCAGGCTGGTACCATCCGCGCGCTGCTTGAGGCGCGCCGATTCGAGCAGGCCCTTGAGCGCGAACTCGATGCGCTGCTCCGCCGACCCGTAGGCCAGCAGCTTGGCGAATTCGTCGGTACGCCGCAGTCGGTCAGAGATGAAACCAAGGACGATGCCGAGGCGCTCGGGATGCTGCTGCAGGCCCTGCATGAAATCGTCGCGCCGCAGCACGATGACCTCGGTATCGCTCGCCGCGATCGCGTTCGCCGACCGGGTCTTCGAGTCGATCAGCGCCATCTCGCCGAACAGTTCGCCGGGCCCCATCATGGCAAACGCCAGTTCGCGGCCGTCGACGGCGTTGGTGGTCGTGATCTTGACACTGCCGACGTCGATCACGTAGCACTCGTCGGCCTCGTCGAATTCGCTGAAGATGACCTCACCGGCACGGTAGACGACACGCTGGAACTGGTTCGAGAAGCACTTCAACAGCGCGATCCCGTCCAGCCGTGGACCCACGGTGCGCGAATACATCTCGCTGAACGTCGACACCATCGGCACGATGTGGTTGCCGATGTCATCGACCCAGGTCTTCGGTCCGACCGCGGAGAATCCCAGGCGGCGGTACATTGCTTCGTTCTCGTGGTTGACGGCCACCAGGATGTGCGTACCGCCCCATGTACGGCCGACGGTGGCCGCGAGCTTGAACAGGGCCCTGACGACGTCGCGCCGCCGCCGCCAGCGGCTGCGCACGGCCAGCATGCCGGCACTGCCCAGGCGCGGGGCCACACCGTGCTCCACCTGCCATTCCCGGTTGATGCGATCCCTCTCGGCGGCGAAGTCGTAGAGCAGCTCGGGGGGCAGCCCTGCCCCGGTGTCGAGATTGACACGGACGGTCGCGATCGGTTCGTCGCCGTCGTACGCGATCAGCTTGGCGCACTGCGGGTGGGCATCGAAGTGATCGACGAGAAACCTGTCAGCGGACCTCCCGTCGTCGAACTTGCCTTCCTCGACCGTGTACACCTGTCGGCGCACCCAGAACACGTCGTCGAGTTCCTGTGCCGTCTCCGCCAGTCTGAGTCGAATCCCCATAGTCCGCCCTGAACCTGGCCGGCGCAACCGCCATGCCGCCGTCGTGCCCGCAATGGATAGCGACGCAATCCTAGCATCGTGGACGCCAGCATGACGGCGCGCCCGCCCGATCGCGTGACCACGATCAAGCATTGCAGCGATGCACCGCCGGTCGGCGGCGACTGCGAAGGAAACCGCACGGGCGCGCAGCTACACTGTTCCCAGGTCCCGTCCGACCACCACGGAGTGCAGATGAAATGATCGAACTCGGCACGTGCGACGCCGGCTGCGTGCCCGTCGACACCCGCGCCTATTTTCGCGACAGACACGAGCCCGCGATGCCGCGCAACGGTGAGTTCCGCGGTGAGCGGGTCGGCGAGTGGCACCCGTTCGTCGCGCAGGGCGGCGACGGGGTCGTCCAGGTTCAGCGCTTCCTGCAACAGGCCGGATTCTTCCCGTTCGGCAAGATCGACGGTATCTGCGGGTACCGCACGGCCTCGTCGATCCGGCTGTTTCAGGAATACGTGCGCTCGGTCGAGGCGGATCCGACGATCGGCGCACCCGACGGCGCATTCGGCCCGAAAAGCCACGGGCACATGCAGCGGTGGCAGACCGGCGGCCGTCGCGCGGAATGGGGCGACTTCAGCGCCGACCGGCCGCAGCCGCAGGCCGTGCGGTGGTTCCAGCTGCTGGACAGGGTCCGCGACCACTATCGCCACCATCCGACGACCCTGTTGCAGCGCATTGCCGATTATCGCGGCGGCACCGACACCCTACCCGTCGCCGAATGGGACTTCGATCCGCACCGCATCCACCTGGTCGGCATCCGCCGCAATGAAGCCAGGCCCGGTCGCCGCGACAATGACGATGTCTTCGTGCTGCTCATCAACGGTGCGGTGTTCAGGTTCTACGGCACGACCGACCCCGGCAAATCGTCCAACGACGCCGGGGCACCGTTTCTCGTCCCCGGACAACACCGCTACCGTTTCGGCTGGCACAAGCAGAGCGACGGCGACAAGGTCTACCGCGCACTGAAGCCGCGCAGCTCCGGTGTGCTGATCGTACGCGACAGCGATCGCGACCTGGCGTTGACCCAGGCCGACCTCGGTGGCCGCCTCGAGAACAACGCCTCGATCAACGTGCACTGGGGCGGACGCGGTGTCAGCAACTGGTCGGAGGGCTGCCAGGTGATATGCGGCAGGGGTTACCTCAATCACCGCGACCAACTGGTCGACTGCAGCAGCTTCGCCGCGACGACCTACGCCACCCTCGGCACGAAGGTGGCGGGCGTCTATCAGTCGAAAGGGGCGTACAGTGTCCTGGTCGACCTGGTAACGGCATTCTCGGGCAGTGAACATGCCCTCGACTACACCCTGATCTACGAGGCCGACCTCGCCCTCGATCCGGGCTTCGGCAGCGACGCCGCAGCGCGGATCAACGCGATCATGAACACCCTGTAAGCAGCGGGCGAAGACGGGACGCCGCCGGCAATGCCGCAATTCGGCGGAAACGACCGTGCACGGCGGTCGATGCCGCCCGGTATGTCGGAACGGCTTTCGGCATAGCTGTCGAGACCACGCCATGTAAATATTGTTGACACCCGTCAGGGATCGGCGATCCGCGCCTTTGCCCCCAGGGTTATTCAGGTCATTTCACGTTATTCTTCGTCGTCGATACACCCGGCCCACCTGGAACCGTCAGAACAGACCAACATGATGACAGCCACGATCGGCGAATGGCTGGTGGAAGCAGGCAAGCTCAACCAGAATCAACTCCAACGCGTCAGCAGCCTGCAGGCCGAGAAGGGTGGCCCGCTCGGTCCCCTGCTCGTGCAACTCGGATTCGTCAGCGAACGCGAGCTGGCGTCCACGCTCGCGTCGGCGATGGATCTGCCGGTCGCCAAGCCGGACGACTACGCCGACATCGCCGAGATCGGCGATGTGCTTTCGGCCGAGTTCCTGCAGCAACACTATGTCGCGCCGCTGCACGCCGACGAGGGGCCGATCGAAGTCGCTGTCGCGGATGCCAGCGACCCGTTCCTCAGCGATGCCCTGCAGCTCGCGTTCGGTCAACCGGTGGTGCTGCGGATCGGCGTGATCAGCGAGATCCAGGAGGCGCTCGCGCGCCTGTTCCCGGTGTCCACCGAATCCGCGCTTACCGCCGGCGATGCCGACATCGTCGTCGACCGACCGACCGACGACATCGCCCATCTGCGCGACATGGCGAGCGAGGCGCCGGTGATCCGACGCGTCAACCAGATGGTCGCGCGTGCGCTCGAGCTGCGCGCATCCGATATCCATATCGAACCGTTCGAACACGAGCTGGTCGTGCGCTACCGCGTCGACGGCGTGCTGCGACCAATCCAGTTCCCCGGCGGTCTGCCGCCGGAGGCGATCGTGTCACGTATCAAGGTATTGGCCAGCCTCGACATCGCCGAGCGCCGCCTGCCCCAGGACGGACGCATCAAGCTGCGTGCGGAAGGCCGCGAGATCGACATGCGCATCTCGACCGTGCCGACCCTGCACGGCGAGAGCGTCGTCATGCGCCTGCTCGACCGCGGCGATGTACCGCTCGATTTCGCGGCGCTCGGATTCGGCGGCGATTCGCTCGCCGCGTTCAACCGCCTGCTCGCACGCCCGCACGGCATCATCCTGGTGACCGGGCCGACCGGCAGCGGCAAGACGACCACCCTGTACGCGGCGCTGTCGCAGCTGAACACGCCGGACAAGAAGATCCTGACCGTCGAGGACCCCGTCGAGTACCAGCTCGACGGCATCAACCAGATCCCGATTCGGCCCAACATCGACCTCACGTTCGCGAACGCGCTGCGCGCGATGCTGCGCCAGGACCCGGACGTGATCATGATCGGTGAGATGCGCGACGTGGAAACCGCACGCATCGCGATCCAGGCCGCACTTACCGGCCACAAGGTGTTCTCGACGCTGCACACCAACGACGCCCCCAGCAGCATCACGCGTCTTCAGGACATGCACGTCGACGACTACCTGATCACGTCGACCGTCGACGGCGTACTCGCGCAGCGTCTGGTGCGGCGCCTGTGCCCGAACTGCCGCGAGGCCTATGCGCCGCCGGACTGGCTGGTTGCCGAACTCGGGATCGCGCCCGGCGGCGATCAACCTCCGTCGTTCTATCACGCTCGCGGCTGCGACGCCTGCGACCATACCGGCTACCGCGGTCGGACCACCGTGGTCGAGCTGCTGGAGATGTCCGAGCCGCTGCGACGCGCGATCGTCGACAACGCGGACGCCGATACCCTGCGCGGCATCGCCCGCCGGCACGGCATGATCGACATGCGCACCGATGGCCTACGCAAGGCCATGGCGGGACTCACGACCGTCGAGGAAGTCGAGCGCGTCGTTCAGGCCCAGGTCGACGCCTGATCATGGCGACATTTCACTACAAGGCGGCCGGCAACGACGGCCACGTGGTCGAGGGCGACATCCAGGCCGGCGACCGCGACGCGGCGGCGCGCGCGCTGCAGTCCCAGGGCAAGATCCCGCTGCAAATCGACGCCGTCGGTCATGCCCAGGCCGCGTCCGGCGCGAAGACCCGCTTCACCCGCCGCACCACCACGACCGGCAAGGCGATCGACTTTTTCACGCTCGAACTTGCCACGCTGCTGCGCGCCGACCTGCCGCTCGGCCAGGCCCTGGACACGCTCGCCGATACCGCGGAAGACCCGGCGATGGCCAAACGTGCCCAGGACATCAACAAGGCGGTGCGCAGCGGCCAGTCGCTGTCGGCGGCGCTCGCTGAAAGCGGACCCGAGTTCGACAGCTTCTACTGCAACATGGTGCGCGCCGGTGAGTCGGGTGGCGCGCTGGGGCTGGCCCTCGAACGCCTGGCCACATTCCGCCGCCACCGCCGCGAGACGCGACAGGCACTGATCTCGGCACTGCTGTATCCGTCGATCCTGCTGGTGTTGGCGGTGGTCGCGGTCATGGTGCTGCTGGCGTTCGTCGTACCACAGTTCACCCAGATGTTTGCCGACGCCGGCCGTGAACTGCCGCTGCTGACCCGGATCGTCGCCGCGACCGGCGAGTTCGTCACCCACTGGTGGTGGGCGGTGCTGGCCGCGATCGCGGCCGTGGTGTTCCTGATCCATCGTGACTGGCACACACCGCAGGGGCGCCTGCGCTGGGACGCGCGGATGCTGCGCCTGCCTTTCGTCGGCGCACTCATCCAGAAGCTGCAGACCGCCCGTTTCAGCCGCACGCTGGCAACCCTGCTGGACAACGGCGTACACCTGCTGCCGGCACTCGACATCGCCAAGGAGATCGTCGGCAACTCGGTCATGTCGAGTGCGCTGACGCAGGTCACGCAGCGCGTGCGCGAAGGTGCCGGGCTGGCGGGTCCGCTGCGCGATTCCGGCATGCTGCCGGCGCTCGCGGTCAAACTGATCGGCCTCGGTGAGACTGCCGGCAAGCTGGAGTTCATGCTGCTACAGGTCGCCGATATCTACGACCGCGACGTCGAGACGACGATGAAGCGTCTGTTCACGCTTGCCGAACCGGTGATCATCATCGTCATCGCCGTGATGATTTCCGTGATCATTCTGTCGGTCGTACTTGTCATACTCGAGTCCAACAATCTCGCTTTCTGACCATTCAAACCGGAGCAGCCATGCCGCATTCAGCACGCCCACGAGGATTCACGCTCATCGAACTCATCGTCGTCATCGCGCTCATCGCCGTGCTCGCCGCCGTGGTTGCGCCCAACCTGCTCGGCAAGGCCGGTGAGGCCAATCGCAAGGCCGCCGCTGTGCAGATCGAGAAAATCAGCAATGCGATCGAGCTCTACAAACTGGAGACCGGGACCTACCCGGAAGAGATGGTCGACCTGGTCGAACAGCCGCAGGGCCTGGATCGCTGGAAGGGACCGTACGTGCGCAAGAAGTCGCAGTTGCTGGACCCCTGGGGCAACGAACTGGTCCTGAAGCAACCGGGCGAACACGGGTCGTTCGACCTGATCTCGTACGGCGGCGACGGCCGTCCCGGTGGCGACGGTGATGCGGCCGACATTACCAATTGGGACTGAAGCCGGGCCAGTTCGCGGCCCGGGCACCCGGCTACAGGCCGGGCATGGTTTCACGCTGGTCGAAATTCTGGTCGTTCTCGTGCTGGTCGGCCTGCTCAGCGCGATGCTGGTCCCGATGCTGCTGCCGTCATCCGGCCGCACGCTCGAGCGCTCGGCGGCCGAGGTCAACCTGGCCTTGCGCGAAACGCGCCGCCAGGCGCGCGCGCAGCGGCAGTCGCTGAACTTCACCGTCGACACCGGGGACAAGGGCTATCGAACGGGCGGTTCCGCACCCTGGCAGGCGCTGCCCGATGACATGACCATCGAACTGACCACGGCCGAATCCCTGCTGAGCTCCACGACGCGCGGCGCGATCGCCTTTCATCCGGACGGCAGTTCGTCGGGCGGCAGGATCGTTCTCGGTCTCGCCGGCCAGGCACGCCAGATCGACATCGAATGGCTGACCGGGCGCATCCGCGTCACCGAGGTGAAACCGTGATACGCGCGCGCGGTTTCACGCTGCTCGAGATCCTGGTCGCACTGACCCTGTTCGCGGTCGTCGGCGGCGCGTTGCTGCAGATGTTCCATACCGGGCTGCGGACCGGACGGATCGCGAACCAGCACTCCCACGCCGTATTACTGGCGCGCAGCAAGCTGACCGAACTCTCGGCGTTCGAGAACCTCCGCCCGGGCAGCGACAGCGGGGAATTCGACGGCGGTTTCCACTGGCGGACGGATCTGGTCGAGGTGCCCGACCTCGAACCGACGATCATCCCGCTCACCCAGCTCGAGCTGACGCTGAGTGTGTCCTGGGGCCAGGCCGGCGACGAATCGTCGATCACGGTCAAGAGCCTACTGCTCTCGCACGCGGTCGGATCGTGAACAGGCAACGGGGTTTCACGCTGGTCGAGATGCTGATCGCGCTGAGCGTCGCAGCGCTGCTGATCACGCTGTGCTACGGCGCAATTCGCGTCAGCCAGCGCAGCGCATACGCGATGCAGGAAAAGGTCGTCGAATCCGAGGTGATGCGGATCGGCTGGCAGTTCATCAACGATGCGCTCGGCCGCGCCCGTGCCGTATCGAATCCGGAGGAGCGCGACGACAAAACCAGTTTCGAAGGCACCGCGACACGCGTGGCCTTCGTCGCCGATCTGCCCGGATACGTTGGTACCGGCGGACTGACCCGCGTGGTGCTGGATGTCGAACAAGACCAGGGACAGCGGCGACTGGTGCTGACACACGAACGCTTTCCGCCGGAATCAGACGACGCACCGCCGTCACCGGTCGGCAGCGCCACCCTGGTCGACCAGCTCGCGGCCATCGAGATCGCTTACTTCGGCAAGGCCGACGACGACGAGGTGGCAGCCTGGCGCGACGACTGGTCCGGACAGGGCCACCTGCCGAATCTGGTGCGCATACAGGTCGAGCCGAGCGGACAGCCACCCTGGCCGGTGCTGATCGCGCGTCCGCTGTCTGACACCAGGGCCATCGACGAACAGGACACACCCGACGCATCCGAGGAACCTGGCGACGAGCCGCTGCAGAACGACGCCGGTGACGAAACCGAACCGCCCGGGCCGGCCGATGACGTCTGAGCGTGGCTTCGCGGTGATCCTGGTGATCTGGGCCCTGGCGGTCATGACCACCATCGCCGCCGGTTTTGCACTCGCGGTCAGGCATGAGACCCGGGTGGCCCAGGACGGCGTAACGGAACTGGAAAGCGACGCCGCAATGACGGCTGCATTAAGCTACGCCATTTATCAACTCAACCTGCGCGACGCCGATCGGCGCTGGCTGGCGGATGGCCATTCCCATTCGATACCGACCACCAACGGCAGCACGACGGTGACGGTCAGGTCGGAAGGCGCGAAGATCGATATCAATCGCGCGCCGCGTCAGCTGCTCGAGGGACTGATCGCACAGCTGCTGCCCGATGCACCGGTCTCGCAGCTGGTGGATGCGCTAATCGACTGGCGCGATCGCGACGACGATGTGTCGCCGGAAGGCGCCGAAGAAAACGAATACCGTTCCGCCGGCTACAGCTACGGCCCGGCAAACGACGCACTGCGCAGCGTTCACGAGCTCGGACAGGTGATGGGCTTCGACGCCGACCGCATGGCCGCCCTGTTACCCTATCTCACCGTGTACAGCCGCAGCCCCAGGATCAACGCCCTGGGTGCGGACTTGCTAACATTGAGCGCAGTCCCCGGCATTAGCCGGGCCGACGCAGAGCGGTTCATCGCCGAGCGTGAACTGGCGATGGCCGCCGGACAGAAGGTCTCGCTGGACACACTGCGTGAAAGCCGCCGTTATCTCGACATGCGTGTCGACAGCCGAGTGATCAACATGGAAATAGAGACGCGCTTGCAGGACACTGCACCGAGAAAAGAGCAGTTCGTGATTCAACTTCGCTCGGATGGCTACTATGAGATCCTCGCGCACGAAACACCCGCGCGGGACACTGAGCAGGCATTGTGACAGACAACGGATTTTTTCACTGGTGGCTGAGGCAGCTCGCCGCATTGGTACCCGCATCGATCCGACGGAGCCTGCAGGCGCGTGGCAGGAGCGCCACGCTGGTCATTGAACGCGACCGACTGTCGCTGCAGCCCACCGTCGCCGCCGAACCGATCGTCGCCGAACTGCCGTCGTCGCCGGGTTCCGGGCTGCCGGCCAGTCCGGCCTTGCGCGCGGCTATCCCGGATTCCCTCAAATCGCTGCGTGTGCGCCTCGCGCCGCACGAGTTCCTGGTGCGCCAGCTGACCCTTCCCGCGGCCGCACGTGCCCATCTTGCCGAAGCGGTCGGCTACCAGCTGCCAAAGCTCACGCCCTTCAACGCGAGTCAGGTGCGATACGCCTGTGGGATCGATGGAGAATCGTCCGGTGACGGCACGCTGAATGTCTGGCTGGTCGCGGTGCCACGCCGCCGCCTCGACGCCGCCCTGCAGATGCTCGGGCTGAACATCCCGGAATCCGCGATCGCGCTGAACGCGCCGCCCGGGCCGGGCGAACCCCTGGAATTCCGCTGGCGGATCGCGCCGAAGAGCATGGTCGCGGGCCGGGGACCTCAGCTGATCTGGATCGGTGCCCTGGCCGTCTGGACGCTGGCGCTGGGTCTGCATCTTTACCATGTGCACGACACGCATGAACGGCTCGCCGCCGAACTGTCGGACCTGCGCAAGCAGGCAGCCGACGTCAATCGGCTGCACGAGAACCTGACCGGCATCGCGGCCAAGGTCGACTGGTTGAATGCCAAGCGGCAGTCGACGGTATCCAGCCTCGACCTGCTGGATGTGCTGACGCGCGAACTCGACGACGACACCTGGCTGCAGAACTTCGAGATGAAGGACGGCAAGCTCACGCTGCAGGGGCTCTCGCCCGCGCCTGCGGGACTGATCGAGAAGCTCGAGGGCGCGCGCCTGTTGCACAACGTCCGGTTCGAGGCGGCGATCACCCAGGACGCCCGCAGCAACGGCAGCCGTTTCAGCATCAGCGCCAGCGTGAACCCGCCAACGCCCGGAGAAGGTTCATGAACCTGCCGGAAGGGGCTCGTGGTCAGTTCGTCGCCGTCGCACTGCTGCTGATCGTCGCGATCGTCGCAATGAAGTTGATTGCGCTGCCGCTCTGGGATCTCTACCACGAGACCGGCGACGATATCTTCGACATGCGCCAGGACATTTCGCGCTACCGGCTGCAGCTCGCCGAACTTCCGGCACTTGAACAGCTCGCCGAACGCCTGCGACGCGACGATCCGCTGGCCCCCGTGTCGTTCTCCGGTGACAACGCCGCACTTGCAGCCGCTGAGCTGCAGCAGCGTCTTCAGGACGCGGCCAAGAAGAATGGCGTCAAGGTGATCAGCCTGCGCACCCTGCCGCCCGAAAGCGATGGTCCCTTGGAGCGGATTGCGGTCGAGGCACGCATGCAGGCCGAGATCGTCGGCCTCCGCAACATGTTGTTCGAACTCGAGACCGGCGTTCCCTACATGTTCCTCGACCAGCTCAACATCCGCGCACGCTCGGTGCGTCGGCGACAGACCACGATCGAAACCCTGGAAGTGAGGCTGCAACTGTCCGGGATGCGCGGCGGCGGCGTGCGTCCCGCACGGACGGGGGCGCAAAGGTGAGCACGGCGAGCAAACTGTTTCTCGCGCTGGCCTACGCCGGCGGCATCGCCTGGCTCGGATACGAGCTGCAGCGACCCGAACCGACCGTCGACACAACCGAGATCGCCGACGCCGAGCCGTCGCACCCCATCGAGGTCGGCACGCCCTTGGCGTCGTCGGCCGCCATTGACGGGTACGATGCCATCGTCGAACGTCCGTTGTTCAACCAGGAGCGGAGGCCCAAGGCCGAGGATGTCGAGCAATCGCCCGCCATCGACACCCTGCCGACGCTGAATCCCGCCGACGACGTGGGTGGCCTGCGCGTGTCAGCCATCCTCAAGGATGCCGATACGTTGACGGCATTGATCGAACTCGGCGGCGGGGAAACCCGGGCGGTGCATCAGGGCGAAAAGATCGGTATCTGGGATGTGATCGAGATTCTGGATGACGCCGTGGTGCTCGGCATCCGCGGGGAACGAAAGACATTGCAGGTGTACGAATTCAGCGCGAGTCTGCCCGGCCCTTCGCCCGCCGTGCAGGCCCTGCGCGCCGGCAGGATCAACCGCAACGGGCGTTTCCCACGCTTCCCGCTGCCATCCTCGGCGATTCCGACGCCACCCACGCCGGCGAATGAAGCGGAGGCAGAGACTAGGAACCCTGCGGTCACTCCGGGTAGACTGACGATCGAGCGTATGGGTTCTGACCAATGAATGACGCCGGACACCGGACATTGCTGACGAGCAACGGGCAGATGCGAATGCTTCGCACGCTTTCGCTCATGCTGCTAACTGCGCTGCTGTTGAGCGCGTGCGCCAACGACCGGTTCACCCATCGACCGCCTGCCTGGGCGGACACCCTGCAGGGTGACACCTATGCAGTGGCCGGCGACGCCGCGCAGACGCCCGCGCCGACGCTTCCGCCGGCCAACCAGAACGCCGACCAGGCGCCACCCGACCCCGCTTTCTACCGACCGGGGACCGGCGTGCTGATCCGCCCTGCGAGCCCGTACGCGAGCGCGCGCGAGGCCAGCGACGGCGACGTGAAACTGAACTTCCAGAATGCCAACCTGCTCGAAGTGGTCAAGGTCATCATGGGCGACATGTTGAACCTCAACTACACAGTCGATCCGACCGTGCAGGGGGTGGTGTCGATGCAGACGACCCGTGCCCTGCGGCGCGAAGACCTGATCCCGACGCTGGAACTGTTGCTGCGCATGAACAGTGCCGCGCTGATCGCCGAAGACAGTCTCTACCGCATCGTCCCGCTGACCAAGGCGCTGGCCGAAGCGCGCGCGCCGCAACTGGGCGATTCAACTATCCCACTGCCGGCCGGCTTCTCGATCAGTGTCGTGCCGCTGAAATACATCGCGGCGGCCGAGATGGCGCAGATCCTCGAGCCCTTCGTCGCCGACGCCAATCAACTGTTGCGCGTCGACAGTGCGCGCAACCTGCTGATCCTCGCCAGCAGCGGCGCCCAGCTGGAACGCATCCTGGATACCGTCGCCGTGTTCGATGTCGACCGCATGGCCGGCATGTCGGTCGCACTGTTCACGCCCGATTTCGTCGATGCAGCGACGCTCGCCGACGACCTGGAGCGGCTCCTTGCCGACCCCGAGAACGGCCTGATGGCGGGCCTGGTCCGGTTCATCGTCGTCGAGCGCCTGAACGGCCTGATCGTCGTCACACCACGCGCCGAGCACCTGGCGACGGTACGCGGCTGGATCCAGCGCCTCGACCGCAACACCGGTGATGCGGGCCAGCGCCTGTTCGTCTACCGCGTGCAGAACGGCAAGGCGGTGGATATCGCCGAAACGCTGAGCAAGCTGTTTGCCGACGAGGGCGCGGCGAAACAGCCCGAAGCCAAGGTGGCGCCCGGCCTGAAAAAGGCGGTCGCCGGCGAGGCGCCCAAGCCGACCGAGCAGCCGGCCAAGGCGGATGCGGCATCCGTGATTCAGAACCGGCTGCGCCAGCAGTCGATGGCCGGCGGCGACGCCAACCCCGAACAGGGACTGAACATCGACCGCACCTCGCCGGTTCAGGTCATCGCGGACGAGGCCAACAATGCGCTGCTGATCCTCGCCAGGGGCACCGAATATCGTCAGATCCTCGCCGCGCTGAAGCAGCTCGATGTAAGCCCGCTGCAGGTGCTGATCGAGGTGACGATCGCCGAGGTCACCTTGACCGACAATCTTTCCTACGGGGTCGAATGGTTCTTCCGCAACCGCTTCGGCTCGCGCTCCGGCATCGGCCGTCTCGATCTCGGCGATTCCGGCATCGGTGCAATCGCGCCCGGGTTCTCGTACTACATCGAGGGACCCGGCAGTGTGGTCGAGGCCGTGATCAACGCGCTCGCCAGCGAAAGCAACCTGAGCGTCATCTCGTCACCGTCGCTGCTCGTCTTGAACAACGAAGAGGCGACGATCCAGGTAGGCGAAGAGGTCCCGATCACGACCCAGCAGCAGCAGTCGACCGCGGCCGACGCGAACATCATCAACAGCATCGACTATCGCGACACCGGCATCATGTTGAAGGTGAAACCGCGGGTCAATGCGGGTGGCCTGGTCATCATGGAGGTCGAGCAGGAGGCCAGCCAGGTACCGACGACCAACAACGCCGACCCGCTGACACCGCGCATCCGCCAGCGCAAGATCAAGAGCACGGTCGCCGTGAACAGCGGCAACACCATCATCCTCGGCGGCCTGATCGAGAACAACCATGACCTGTCCGAGTCCGGTGTCCCGGTGCTGCGCGAACTGCCGGGGCTGGGCGCGTTGTTCGGCACCAAGGCCGACAACCAGGGCCGCACCGAGCTGATCGTACTGATCACGCCGCGCGCCGTATCCGACAGCACCGCGGCACTGCAGGTGACCGAGTCGTTCAGGCGGCGCTTGCAGAAGCTGATCCCGGCACGCAAGCCACTCGACACACCCGGAGCCTCCGAGACCGCGCCCGCGTCATCGGTGCCGGCGCAGTAGGCCAGCGCCCGGTAGTCGGTCACCGTTTCGCCGCGTCGCCAGCCTGCGGCAGCCACGGCCCGGCCTTTCGTACCCACCCGCACCCTGGTACCTGTCCGCTGCCGCCGCAGTGACGCCCCGCCCCCTTCCGTGACCATACGATCGCCGGCACAGGCAGGCGTGCGGACCTCACGGGTGTCACACCGCGCACGCGACAGCGAACCCGATGAGGACACGCCTGACCACCTCAGGATCCATCCCATCCCCGACCCGACCTCGGCAATTCCTACCGGTGCCGCAAATCTGTCGAGACCCGGTAAACAGGCGGTAACAGAGGCAACGTACAACGTGCGCCGGACACACCAAGCAAGCCAGCCGCCGCCGAGGGCGGACACTCCGGAGGAAGGACAGCATGAACCGCAAGAAGCTCGCCGTTGCCATTACGGCCCTGATCGCCGTGGGAGCATCCACGCATTCCATTGGCGGCACGATCGAATTCAGCGAAACACCCGTGCCCTACACGGACGCCGACAAGCGCGCCGTGCAGACATCCGAGTATGCCGTGGTGGACGGCCGCAAGGTGTTCATCGACTACAACGTGATCGCGCGCTCCGGCGACGCGATCGGCCACGGTGCGAATGCGAACGTATTCGGCCAGTTGATCGATTTCGACGGCAACGACATGATGGCCGAGGATGGCTCCAAGGTGGTCTCGAACGACAACGATTTTTCGTCCCTGCTGACCGGCATCGACGGCAAGCTGTACATGGTGTCGCACTTCGAGGCACGACCCGGCGCCATGTACCTCACCGAGCTCAATCAGAATCGGCGCTCGGGGCACCTGTCCGCGATTCGCACGCGCCCGCTCGACTTCTCCGGGTTGCGCGGCGGCTGGGTGCACTGCGCCGGCAGCGTCACCCCGTGGGGAACGCACCTCGGCTCCGAGGAGTACGAGCCGGATGCAAAACAGTGGTTCGAAGGCGTCGTCAGCGATTACAACGCGCAGATGGCGACCTATTTCGGCGCATCGCCGGCGGACGCGCTGACCGCCATCAACCCGTACGACTACGGATACCCGGTCGAGGTCGGCGTCAAGAACTTCAAACATGCGTCGGTCGCCAAGCACTATGCCATGGGCCGTGTCGCGCTCGAACTCGCCTACGTGATGCCGGACCAGCGGACCGCGTACATGACCGATGACGGCACCAACGTCGGACTGTACCGATTCGTTGCCGACGAGGCGGGCGACCTGGGCGCCGGTACGCTGTGGATCGCGCAGTGGAGCCAGAAGAGCGATGTCGGTCTGGGCGAGGCAACGCTGAACTGGGTCAGCCTCGGACACGCCAGCGATGAACAGGTCAAGGACTGGATCGGCAAATACAGCTTCGCCGACATCTTTGACACCGCGGATCCGGTGGGCGGCAGTTGCGCCGACGGATATGTCTCGATCAACGCCGGCCACGAGGATGGCGACCACCAGTGTCTTAGGTTGCGCGACGTCGACGGCGACGGCGCGGTGGACGCCGTTGACGAGGCGATCGCTTCGCGCCTCGAGACGCGCCGCTGGGCGGCGATGGAGGGAGGCACGACGGAGTTCCGCAAGATGGAGGGCATCACGTTCGACCCCGACCGCAACCGCCTGTATCTCGCACTCTCGGAGGTCGACCGCGGCATGTTGAACAACACGCGCGTCGGCCGTGCCGGCTATCCCGCACCCGGTTCGTATGACAGGTACGACGTCGGCGGCCCCAATCACATGACGCTCGCCAGGGGCAACGTATGCGGCGGCGTCTACGCGATGGATGTCGACGGCAACTACACCGCCACGAACATGTACGGTCTCGTTGCCGGCGTGCCGCTGACCACCGGCTATGGTGCCGATGCCGAGTCGCCTGACTACGACGGCATCAACGAGTGCGCCGTCGACGGCATCGCCAACCCGGACAACGTGACCTTCATGCCCGGCTACGACACGCTGATCATCGGTGAGGACACGGGCAGCGGGCACCAGAACGACATGATCTGGGCCCTCAACGTTGAGTCCGGCGAACTCACACGGATCGAGACGACGCCCTACGGTTCAGAGACAACTTCGCCCTACTTCTATCCGAACATCAACGGCTTCGCTTACCTGATGTCGGTCGTTCAGCATCCCTACGGCGAATCGGACCAGGGTGAACTGATCGAAGGATCCGGCGACGAACGTGGCTACACCGGCTACATCGGCCCGTTCCCGGCCATGGACGGATCCCGCCGCGGTCACCACGACCACAAAGGCGATCACCGCCGCGACGACCGGCGGAAGCGGTAAGCCGCATCCAGGCGCGTGCCCCGGAACCACGGTTCCCCGGGGCCGGCATCGTTCTCGGCGGAGGCCGTGTGCCTCCGCCGTCTTTGACTTTCCAGACCCCTGCTCCGCAACCGCAATGCCTATCCGATATCAATCCGCGCTCCTGCTGATCGCCCTGGTTCAGTCGATGACCCCGGCGCCTGCCGATCCGGCGGCAGTCGATCTCCGACAACGGGCACTGCACAACAAGACGGCCTACATTCCGCCGCAGTGCTACACCAAGACCCGCGACGACGACGGCGGCGTACACAATCCGTGCTATGTCTGCCATACCCGGTCGCGGCGGCCCAACTACGTCAATGACGACGACCTGCAGCTCGCCTACAGCCTGCCGGCACCGGCGACGACGAACCCATGGACGAACCTGTTCACAGACCGCAGCGCCGCGGTCGCGGAGATCAGCGACACGGAGATCCGGACCTATATCCGGCAAAGCAACTATTTCGATGCTGCGGGCCGAATCACGCCGGCACTCAGACTGGCTATGCCGCCGACCGGGTGGGATTTCGACAACGATCACCGCTGGCAGGGATTCGTTCCGGACGCACAGTTCAATTTCGATGACGACGGCTTCGACCGCGCCACCGACAGCGAACCGACCGGCTGGCGCGCATTCGCCTATCACCCCTTCCCCGGCACCTTCTGGCCGACCAACGGGTCGACCGGCGACGTATTGATCCGCCTGCCCGAGGTATTCCGCCGCAAACCTGACGGGCGCCCCGACCTCGCCGTGTACAGGACCAATCTTGCCATCGTGGAGGCGATGATCCGCGAGGAGGACGTGTCGATTCCACCGGTCGACGAGGCCTCGATGGGCAGCGTCGATCTCGACAAGGACGGCCGCATCGGCACGGCCGAGGTGGTCCGGTACGACTGGGCGCCGCTCGAAGGCCGTCGTATGTGGTATGTCGGCGAGGCACTTCAGGCGCAGCGCGACGGCAAGGTGCACCTGGCCGCGGGGCTCTATCCTGAGGGCACCGAGTTCCTGCATACCGTGCGTTACATCGATACCGATGCGGCAGGCGACAACCAACTGGCCGCGCGTATCAAGGAGGTGCGCTACGCACGCAAGGACCGCTGGCTGAACTACGGACGCCTGGAGGCCAAGGCCGCCAAGGAGACCAGGGAGAAGAGCGCGTTCCCGGACAGACCGCGTTTCGTGCATGGCAACCGCGAGACCGGCGTCAGCAACGACCTGGGCTGGACCTACGCCGGCATGATCGAAGACGCCGATGGCGACCTGCGCCCGCAGAGTTACGAAGAACTCGTTTCCTGCGTCGGTTGCCACGGGGGTATCGGCGCAACGACCGACGCGAGTTTCGCCTTCCCACGCAAGATCAAGCCCGGTACCCGCCACGATGGCTGGTATCACTGGAGCCGCCATGGCCTGCGCGGACTACCGGAACGGCTTCGCGCGGACGGCGAACCCGAATATGCCTACTATCTTTCCGCCAATGGCGCGGGTGACGAGTTCCGTGCCAACAGCGAGGTGCGGGGGCACTTGTTCGATGCCCAGGGCGCGCTCGATCCGACCATGCGTGACCGGCTC
Source organism: Gammaproteobacteria bacterium (assembly GCA_020445255.1). Classification (GTDB taxonomy): domain Bacteria; phylum Pseudomonadota; class Gammaproteobacteria; order Chromatiales; family Chromatiaceae; genus Thiosocius. Next base: position 30,569 of record JAGRGY010000029.1, on the reverse strand, counting down.
CAGACCGACGTCAGCCTGCTGCTCCAAGCGTCACCGGAACGCGCAATGCAACTGAACAAGGCCTACCGGGTCATCGTCCGTGAACAGCGTTTCACGGCCGGGCGCGATGCGACGACCATGCCGCTGCAAACCGTCTACCGCGAGGTCGACGATCGCGACCTGACCGGGGTGACGGCGCCTCTGCCAGGGCGCTGAGGATCCGAACCACTCCCAGGCAACGATTGCCGTCACCCGGCCACCACCGCCATCAGCGGCGCAGACTAGTCGGACAGACCGGTGTCCGCGACCGGCTCGACGCGGTCGAGCACCGAAAGCGGCCGGTGCTGGAACGCCGCCTCGAACGCCGCGAGGCGCTTGTGGATCGACTGCAGTTCGACGATCGTCGTCCACGAGTTGACCAGGTATTGGAACGACGACGACACCTGCCCGAATGCGGTCAGTATCTGCTGCAGGATCCCGAACGTGATCTTGCCGGCCGCGATCGTCGGCACCAGGATCAGATAGACGAAGATGTTGTCTGCCTGCAGGTAGCTGTAGCGCGCGATGTTGAAGTAGAAGTAGTGGAAGTACAGGCGGAAGTAGTTGCGCCGTACGTTGGAAAACAGGTCACGCAGCGTCGGCGGCCGGGCGCGGTCCGGGTCGTCCTCACCGTAAACCAGCTCCTTGCGGTACGCCGCCTCGACCCGCTGGTTGCGAAAATACAGGCCCGGCAGCTTGATGCCGGCCAGCGCGAGCAACAAGGTGCCGAATATCGACCACGCCAGCGCCGCGTTGAACAGCGGCGCGGGGATGCTGCCGAGCAGCGGCAGCTCGGTGACGTACGAGGACAACGCGAACAGCACCGGCAAGAACGCGAACAGCGTCATGATCGAATCGACGATCTTGACGCCCAGCGTCTCGACGATGTCGGCGAACCGCATCGTGTCTTCCTGGATACGCTGTGCGGCACCCTCGATGCCCCTGACCTCGTCCCAGCGGGCCACGTAGTAGTCGTTCATCGCCGTGCGCCAGCGAAACACGTAGTGGCTGACGAAGAAGCTGGTCGCGACCGTCACCAGGATCGCGACGAAGGCGATGTTGGCAAAATCCACCAGCAGTCCCGACAACACGTCGGCACCGACCTTGCCTTCGCCTGACAAGGCCTGCTGGACCGCGTCGAAGAAAGGCCGCCGCCACTCGTTGATCGCGACCGACACCTGCACCGAGAAGTAGGTCGAGAACAGGATTACGGACGAACCGACGATCGACCACCAGCGCCACGGGTGCGGTGAAAAGCGGAACCAGAACAGCGCGAACAGCCCCGCCGCCGCCGCGTAATAGCAATAGAACCACAGGAACTGCGTCGTGGCGAAGAAGCCCAGTCCGATCACGGGCGCGGCATCGGGCGCCTCGGGTGGAAACCCGAACACCTGCCCCAGCGCCTCACCGGCCGTGTACCAGACCAGTACGGCCAGCGCCGTCCACACGACCGCGGAGAGAAAAAACAACCCTGGACGCGGGAAGAACGATCGAAACATTCAATTACTCCATTGGCACTGGCTCAGTCGTCTTTTTTCGGCCCGGATCAGGGAGATACCGCACCGGGTGAGCCGTTGACCCCGGGCTCGCCGCAAACACGACTATCATACCGCTCGAAATCATGTTCCACCCGTTCAGCTGCGCAAGCGATCCGCTCTCGCTTCCACGCAGAACGCGCATCGGCGCAGCCTTTTCCGATGCCTGTGCGCGCACGGATCATTACGACAGCAATCCCAACTCCAGAAGTCAGTTTCCCATGACGAGAATATTCACGCCCGTAACACTTCCCGGCAATGGCTGGGCAACTCGACAGACTGCACCCTATTCCATGCCGTACGCGATCGCTGCGATAAGGCTGGTGCTGCGATCAGCAGAACTATCGTGACACGGACATGCCGAAAGGAACGGGCGGGAACACCTCGCAACAACCTTTTCCAAGGGTGACCGCAAGACTGGACACCAACACCAATGCCAGAATGCCGCAATGGCAAGAGAGGGCAATGGTTCGGTCGACAGACCGACGATTTGGCTGCCGAACAGCACGGCGACCAGGTTCAATAGTACGAAGTCGACTGACGCGCCGAGAAGAACGGCCACAGGTCTGCCCTGACGCACGAGCACCAGGCGCGCAAGCTGACCTTTGTCTCCAATCTCGGCCAGACCGATCAACGGGAACGCAGTTGCGACCGCGGTGGCTTGCGACAGGTCCATTTCCACGCGTCTCCGCGTGTGAAGCCTGAGCCCGGGACGGGCGGTCACGCGGCTGGCTTGGTACTCAGTTGCCCTGCGCCTGACCGCACTCGGGAAAATGAGCCGCAAAAAATGTGGAGCTTCGAGTTCGCGCCCTCTCTGCCGGAGTGCTCCATGTGGCGGGGTTGATCACTGGAAGCATGCAACGCTGCCGTATCCCGGATGCATTTGCCATACGCTGAATTCGGCGGATCGCTTTTCTACAGCCCAAACTCCACCCAAAGCGGAAAATGGTCCGAGACGCGGTAAGAGATCTCGCTGCGTGTGAGTTGCGCATTTCGGTACACGTAAGGCAGGAAGTCCACATACCCACCGGAACGATAGTCAAGCGACAGGCGGGCGGCACCTCGCGACGTTTCAAACCAGGCGATCTGGTCGTAGTACCTGTCCGTCGTCGAATCGCCCGGATCGGCGAAGATGGACCGTGGCGCATTCTCCAATCCGGACGCGACAGTAAGACCTGTCGACGTGAACGCCTGCCAAAGGGGGTCGTCCCGACGGTCGATGTTGAAGTCCCCCATGGCGACCAGGTTCTGTGACCACGCATTGGTCCGGTCGGCCCACTCCCGCATCCACCGCGCGATGCCTTTGAGTTCGGGAATCCGCTCCGCGGCATCGGATCCATAGTTCACGTGTAGCGTGACCAGAATGAAGGTTTGTTCTTCCGCCCTGAAGCTCACGGCATAGGGCGTACGGGCGAACTGTCGACGCAAGGCATCCGAAGCGATCTCGGCGAGCCACTCTTCGGGCACCACGAGCTCACAGGCCAGGCCCGAGGTCTCCACGCGACGCCGGTCATAGAGAAATGCCATGCGTTCACTGTTGCCCGCCGCTCCGAGATTGACGTCGGTCATCAGGAAAGCCCAGTTTCTCCCGAGCCACCTCAGCAGGTCCCGCAGGGCCCGCAAATCACCCTTGACCTCTTGAATCGCAATCACATCGAAACGCCGGATAATCTCACCGATTGCGAGCAGCCCGCGCAGGTCCCGTTTTGGCGAGTCGTTTTCCCCGGCGGTCCACTCGCGGGTCAGCGACGCAAAGGCGCGAAGGTTCCAGGTGGCAATCAACAGATTTTCGTCCAGCCGCTTGGCCGGCACGACCGACGCCAGATATTCCTTCAAAGCCGAGACATCATCGCGTACTGCCTGCGGAGGCGTATCGTCGAGACTGGGCATCGGTCACCTCGCTGTGAACACACCGGTGAACACAACGGAAAGTATGGCAGTACCAAGAAAATCTTCTGTACTGCCAAACGACCGGCTTCCGGGTCATGGCGAAGACGCCGTCATCAAGCAGACATCCATCGTGGGCGACGGAGAAGCGAACAAACATTGGCGCGACGCCACCTGATTAAGCTGGCGGCCACGCCCTACGACCACCGGCCCGGCACACCGAAGCCGGACCCGGCAGCTGCTGCAGTGGTCCCGCAGCGGTGTCCCCGGGGAGGATGGAAAGAAGGGTTACCTCCGGGCGGCACGACAACAGTCATCGGCACGCGATCGAACGTGGCGTTCGCATGACGCCACACCGACGCGAGCCTGGAGACAGTCGCGATGTCGCCGCCGGCGGACGTTTCCGACCACATCGGCTGGCAATACACCTCGAAAAACGGCCTGCCCGTATTCGGATAAACCTCTTCCGCTCAGTCAGTTGGCGTGATTGAAATCTGGTCGGGAGGGGGCTGGATCGACGCGCTCTGCTCGTGTTGCGCGCCGCTCGGCGCTGGAGAATCCGGTTCCTTGGATAGGTCGCCGGTTCAATTCCAGGTCGTCGCAGGCAATAAAAAAGGCCGCGATTTCGCGGCCTTTTCCAATTTGGTAGCGGGGGCTGGCTTCCAACGCTATCTCGCGCTGGTCACTGCCTTCGATATTGCCTCCAGACCCGCACCATTAAGCGCGTTACTATCCAGCCTGGAGGGAGCCCGCGCTATACAAGGGCGGCATTTTACCGAAAAACAGTCCCATTCATCAATGGGAGGGCGCAAAAATGGCTAGAAAGCGCCCTCCCTCCAGGAAATCGTATCCGGCCCCCTTCTCGCTGCGGTTGACCGAGGACGAACGCAAGGCCCTGGACGAACTCGCCGACGGCCAGCCCTGGGGGGCTTATATAAAGGAGGCGATATTCGACCGGCAGGTCCGGCCCCGGACCCGTGGAGCCCGGCCGGTCAAGGACCGGGCGGAACTCGCCCGGCTGCTGGGGCTGCTCGGGGCCTCGCGCATCTCCCAGAACATCAACCAGCTCGCCAAAGCCGCCAATACCGGCTCCCTGCCGGTCAATGCGGATGTCCACCGGGCGCTGCTGGAATCCTGCGATGCCGTCCGGACCATGCGCGCCCTGCTCCTCACCGCCCTTGGACTCCAGCCGGAGGCCGGAACCGAGAAGGGAGACGGTCCATGATCTTAAAAGGAAACCCGCGCGGTGGAGGCAGGCAGATGGCCACACACCTGCTGAATGGAATGCAGAACGAGCATGTGAGCGTCCACCAGGTCCGGGGGTTTCTGGCCACCACTGTGCGCGGCGCGCTCGAAGAAGCCTATGCGCTCTCAAAGGGAACGCGGTGCGCGCAGTATCTGTATTCGCTTTCGATGAATCCGCCGATGGATGTAAGCGTTCCGGTCGAAATCTTCGAGAAGGCGCTCAAAGCCATTGAGGACAAGCTGGGGCTCGCAGGGCAGCCCCGCGTGGTCGTCTTCCATGAGAAGGAAGGCCGCCGCCATGCCCATTGCGTGTGGAGCCGGATCGACGCGACTGAGATGAAGGGGATCAATATCGCCTTCGATCGCAGGAAGCTCCAGGCGCTCTCGCGCGCCCTCTTCATCGAGCATGGCTGGACGATGCCCAGGGGCTTGATTGATAAGGCGCACCGCAATCCCCTGACCTATACGCGGCAAGAATGGCAGCAGGCCGCCCGCACCGGACGCAGCGCTTCGGCGATCAAAGCCTGTGTGCAGGAATGCTGGGCGGCAGCGGACAGCGCGAAAGCGTTTAACGCTGTACTTGAGGAACGCGGATTCATGCTCGCACGGGGCGACCGGCGCGGCTTCGTGGCTGTGGATGTGTACGGGGAAGTCTTCTCCGTCACACGGCAGCTCGGAATCAAAGCCAAGGCCCTCGAAAAACGGCTCGGACCTCCGACATCTCTGCCGTCCGTCGCGGAAGCAAAGGAGAAGATCGGCACGCAGGTCCGGGACCTGTTCGAGACCTACCGCCAGGACGTGCAGCGTAAGCACGACCAGGAATTACGCCCGCTCCTGCGCATCAAGAAGACCATGACGGATCAGCACCGCAAGGACCGCGCCGCGCAAAAAGCCTATCTGGACAAACGATGGGATAGGGAACAGGCGGTTCGGGCGTCGCGCATCCGCAAGGGCTTCAAGGGCCTCTGGGACAAGCTGACCTTGAAATACTGGTCCATCCGAAAAGCGAACGAGAAGGAAGCCTGGACCTGTTATGTCCGCGACCGTGAGGAACGGCAGGCACTGATCGAGGTTCAGATTGAACAGCGGCAGAAATTGCAGGACCAGTTCGATACGATGCGCAAGCGACAGGAAGAGGAAATGCAAAACCTCATTGCCGGTATGATGAAGCTGACAACCCCGGAAGCCGAGCGCGATGTAACGCCGGATGTGTTCAAGGGCAAGCTGAAAAAACCCGATCTGGGCGTGAGCCCGTCGGAGGGTCGTTCACAAGGACCGCACCGTCCGGGTCGGGGAAAGGACAAAGGGCACGAACCCGATGCGTGACGATGACACGGCTAAACTGATCGACGACCTCGAAACGCTGTTGAGCGCTCTGGCGATGCACCCGATGTTCACCCGCCAACCTTTCAAAATCCTGCGATGGAACCTGCGCAACTTGAAGACGGATGGACTATCGCAGGAAATTCTTTGCCACCTCAAGAAACGCTTTGGCGCGATGACCGACGACAAACTGTTTGCCGCCTAGGGCGTAACCCATCATCCGGCATGTTCACGCCATGAGAAACTTATTACTCGTCGTATATAACTTCCACCGATTCACCTGACGTCAAGCGGTCAAGACTTTTTCGATCCTTGACTAGGAATTTACTGAATGTGACCTCCGCGCCCTCAAGAGAACCTTCTGTGAGGCAAATTGAGTTTCTTGCCTCCATAAGCTTCCGAAGTCCACAGTATCTTTGAGTCACCGCACGCCCATCCAACTGTAAGGTACCAGATGAATCACCTTCATACTGTCGAGCATATGACTCAGCTTTAGACCTCGCCTCATCAACCGAAGATGCCTCTAAAAGATAGACATTTTCCCAAACAAGATAATCATCCTGCTTGCCATCCTTATATTCAAAGTAAAATATTGCACTCGCTGAGTACCAAGTCATCGCCTTTTCCCATGATCACTATCAATCGCCCCTGTGAGAAATTTTATCGCAGAAAAAATCACAAAAATTATTCAGTATCGTTTTAAGAGATTTCAACTCCGATTCTTTCCATGATGATTTCACATCACCAGGACCTAAAGTTAGCGCTCCTACGTGAGAATGTGCAAAAACCTTGTTATACAAATTCAGTACTTCAGTTTCCTTTAAATGCAGAAACTCACCCTCCGCGCCCACCGTCCGAATAAAATCATCGAAAAAATTCCAATCATCCAAGATATCTGAAAGCAAAGCTTCTTTGTCAGAATCGTGATCAATCAATTTCTCAATACTTCTTCTCAGCTCATCAATGTTAATGCACGATGCCTCAGTCCATGCCACGCTCACGATGTCCTTCCCTCTTCGGCTCTCAAAATCATCACGATCTAAGAAAACGAGAACATCGTCATTTTCGTCTTTAAGGAAAACATCTCCATCTTTGGACGCAAACCAGATAAGGAGCCCCTTGGTTCCGTCGATTACGAAATAGTAAGGAAAATATGTCACCCTCGTTTCTCCATCAGCCCGGACCATACACTCTCACCATTCCCCATTTCTTTGGCACCATTTCTTTATCTTGCTAAATTCTGAGGTCGGTCCTCGTGCTATTCTGTTGGGATGAGCTGGGTCAGGATAATTCTCAGCTAAGACCCTCGCAGCAAACGCATCACAGTCTTCGTTTGGTCCCCTTCTGTTTCCTTTCGCATAGGTGGGCACATCATTGGCTTTGTCATGATCGCTTTTTCTCGTCTTTTTCGCTTCGTTAATAGTTGGCCCAACAGGCCCACAAGTCTTGTCGGCAACATATTGACAGAATTCTTCAATGGTAGAAAACCTACCGCGATTATAAAATGCGTATAGTGGGGTACCGAACTGCCTAGTCAGAATAGAACACTGCTGGTAAACAACGCTATGTGAAAGACTTTGCGCCGTTCTATATATATATTCCTGTAACTGAAGCAATTCTCCACAAGTCAAATACCCAAAACCATAACATGCCCCTGGCTGACCAGGCGAGCTAGCAGGTGGAGGTAGTGTAGCAACGCCAGTGCCAGCGCTCGCAGCAAAAGCTAGTCCTTCTGCATCACTGTATATAATCGGGCTTTGCCCTGCATATCCAAAAGTACTCAAACCCCCGACCAAACCAATAGGATCGCTGGAAACATAACGCCCGATAGCAGGATTGTAATAGCGGTTCCAGTTGTAGTGGAGGCCCGTCTCGGAATCGAAGTACTGGCCGGGGAAGCGGAGATTGACGGTTGCCGTGCCCGTGGCCGCTTCTTTCCCGAACGCCCCGCTATTCCATGTCCAGACCGTGCTGCCCGCTGCATTGCTGCCTGCACGTGCGGTCATAAGATGATCCGTATGCAGATAGGTCAGCACTTCAGGCGAGCCCGTATCAATCTGCGCCAGCGGTTCGTCGTTTAGATACACATATTCGCGGATCAGAGCACCGCTATTGTCGTATTCGCCATACAGCAACCCGCCCAGCCCATAAACATAGTGAACGGTATTCCCGCCCGCGACCTTTTTGGTGCGCAGGTTGCTCGCATCATAGGTATAAGTGCCCAGAACCATGCTGGTGCCGCTGGTCTTGACCTCCTTGAGCAGAGCAGCAGCGCTCCACGTGTAGGCGAGCGCAGCGTCATCCGTGATATTGCCCATCGCATCGTAGGTGTAGGAATCCGAGCCCAGGCTGCTGAGTTTTGAAGAGGTCGAGGGATAGGTATAGGTCGTCGTACTGCCATCATTTTCCGTCAGGCGATTGCCGATCGCATCATAGGTGAAGGCGGTGGTGGTCGAGCTGTCATCCTGCTCGTCCAGCCGGTTTAGTTCATCATAGGCGTAGGTCCATGAGCCTTTTTGCGTGATGTTGCCTTCATCATCTGTGGCATAAGTCTCATTAAACACCCCAGAAACCGTGCGGTTGGTCGGACGGTAATCCTGATCGTAGGTCGCGCTTAAGGTCTTGGAGTTCCCGTAGGTCAGGCCGGTCATCGGACCGAACGGCAGATAGGTAATGGAACTGGCCAGCGTTGTAGACGTGCTATTCACTTCCGCAGCTACGCTGGTAACATGTCCATTACCGTTCAGCGTGTAGTCGATGTCGCGGCCTGAAGGCAGCGTGATTTTCTTGAAAATTCCGGCCAGATCATATTCATAAGCGGTGGTGAAGGTCAGGCTGCCCCGGACTTCCTTCACCTCAATGAGTTGACCGAGATCGTTGTATTTGTAGTCCGTCGTCCCGGCGGCATCGACCACCCGGCACAAACGGCCTACGGACGTGCCGCAAGCACCTGTCGTACTTGGGTTGTCATCATATGTCAGCGTGACATTGAGCGAACTATCGGAGGGATAGGCAACGGTCGCCAGACGGTTGATCGCATCATAGGTGGCGTTGGTCACCACCGAACGCGCATCGACCATCTGGGTGATATTCCCGGCCTTGTCATGCGTATAGCTCGCCGTGCCCGTATCAGGGCTGACGATCTGAGTCACATCGCCAAAGGCGTTATAAGCATAGGTCGTTGTGTTGGTGCGCGGGTCTTCAATCGCGGTTGTCTGATCCAGATCGTTGATCGTATTCTCCGTCACGCCTGAAAGCGCGTCCGTAGAGGTAATCAGGCGATCCAGCCCGTCATAAGCAAACGTGGTCGCGTTGCTGTTCGCATCCGTGGAGGTCGTCAAATTGCTATTCTTATCGTAGGCGTATGAGCGGCTCCACGCGCTGCTTGCCCCGACTGAGGTCAGCAGGCGTGACATTTCATCGAAGGTTTGGGAGTGGGTGTATTTGAGGGTGGTGGAAGGGTCCTTACGCTGCTCGCTCAATATGTTCCCGGCATCATCCAGTGTGTAAGTGATCGTATTACCCAGATCATCTTCCATCCCGGTCAGCCGGTTGGCCGAATCATAGGTGTAGGTCACCGTCGTCCCGTTGGGCGACTCAATGCTGGTGACATTACCGACATCGTCATAGGTGAAGGTAGTCGTCGCGGCCAGCGACGTTCCATACGCTTGAGTCGTCGTCGCAAGACGCCCGAGCGTGTCATAGGTCATGCGGGTCTCGACCCCGTTCTGATCCTTCATGATCAGCGGACGGTCCGCGGAATCAAACGATGTCGTTTCCGTGTAATGGCCGAGTGCGTCCGTCGTCTTGATCAGACGGAAGTCGGAATCGTAGGTGAAGGTCGTCTTGTCGGTGACATCCGTGCGCGGCCCATCAATCTCTTTCAAGCGGCCCAGAATGGTCTGCCCGCCCGATCCTGTTGAATTGCTCCAGTAGGTGTAACTAGTCGTGCGGGTCTCTGAGGTATTGGTGTCCGTTACGGTGACGGAGGTCATGCGCCCGTCGGAATCATAGGCGTAATCGGTCGTCTTCCCGGTTTCGGTGATGACATCGGGCAGGCGTAGGCTCGGAACCCATGTGGTCGAGATTGTGCGCTCTTCCGCTGTGCCAACGGCTTCCGTACGGGAGGTCTCCAAACCGCTGGAGTCGTATGTGTAGTTGGTTACATGCCCTTCCCAATCTGTGACACTGGCAAGATAGCCGTTGGCATCATATGTATAATCCATATTGGCCGCCGGGCAGTGCGTACTGGCCTGTCCGTCCACTTTGGAAATCTTGCGAACGCCGTTGATCACCGTAAAGGTATAGATCGTCTCCTTACCGAGCGGACTTGTTTCCGTCACAGTGCCATCGGAATTGTAAGTGACCGTGTAATTATCAACACCTCCGGCATGTTCGGATGAGTCCACACGGCCTTCGGAATCATAGCCCCATGTGGCAATGCGTACGCTATCTTCGTTGGTAATCCCGGTCAGTGCATTCAGGTAGGCCGTATCCTCATAGTGATAAATCCGGGTATTGGTATCGGGCTTGGTGACCTGTGTGAGGTTATTGTTGGAATCGTAGCTGTAGCTGAACGTTCCGTCCGGTGTGACTACGGAAGACACCCGGTCCGACGTGTCGTATGAGAAAGTCAGTGTACGGCCTTGCTCGTCCGTAACCGTTGAAAGCCGGTCTGACGTGTCATAAGCAAGGTCCAGAGCTTCCCCGCCCTGATATTCGATGCGGGTCAGTTTCTTATCCGTATCGTAATATTCCTTGGTTTTGTTCTCGCTTGTATAGAGATAGCCGGTCAGGGTTGGGGTCGAATCGTAGATCTCTTCAAACGTCGCCTTAACATCTGAATCCAATGCCTGCCAGTCATTGGCCCCCGAATCCGAACGGAACATATAGGCCGTACCCTGAGCGGTCGTAATAAGCGCTGAATCGGACTGCGGCCCGTTTACGACCTGAAGCGAGCGGTCGTAATTATGCCGCCAGTATTTTCCGAAATTAAAATCAAGCCAGTCGCCGTTGCTGCGGTAAATGCGGGTCAGAGCCAAAGCGCCGCCACCGGAGTAATCGTTTTCTCTTTGAAGCTTGAACCCGTAAGCAAAGTTGATGGGATTGCCTGTCAAAGCAGAAGGTGAACCTGTTCCATCACAGGAATTATCCGGTTCTTTCTTGCGGTTTTCACCGGGCTGTTCCAGAGGATCGACCGGAAACTCGCACCCCGGAAACACGCCAGAAGCGCTGGAACAGCTCACACCGGTCGGCAGGCTCGTAATCTGAAAATCCCCCTCAACCTTGCCATGGCGGCGCTGCTGATAGCTGGGCGCGGGCATATCGTGGCGTGTACCGATGGAGTTCATGTAAAGGCGCGAATAAACTCCCATCCCCGGCCCGTCTATCGTAAATTTCCCGGTATTGCATTGATCGTAAGTAGGGTTTGACGCGCTGCCATGGTTGATGACGTTTCCGCCAGACGTATCCCAAGTAACCGTATCGCCGCCTGAACCGAGATACGCAAACATCCCCAGAGCGGACGTCACAATCCCATCCGAATAGCTGTTATAGACAGTGCCTGTTGTTAACATGTCGCGGTACTTGTAACAGAGCTTAAAGGGAATCTCGGCTTTATCGCCAGCACTGGCCCCCGGCTGGTCAATCCAGAGCATGTCATCGACAAGCGGGTTGTTTTTGAAATTGCTATACCCGCCCCAGATTTCCGCTTCCGCATAGCCGCCATGCTGATTCTGAAGGGCCTGAGGGTTGGATTTGTTAAATTGCGGATTCCCATGGATATCATTCGTTGTCGACGCATAGGCTTTATACTGGTCGTTCGGGCCTTTGGTCGGACGGCGATCATAAGTATCGTTGACGAAAGACTTGGTCACATGACCGTCGCAATTCGACGTTGAATAATAGGTTTTGGAATTATTGAACGCCCCGTAAAATGGATATTGCGGGTAATTAACATTTGGCGAATAGGGATAAAGCCAGGTCGGCAGTGTCGAACAGTCATCGGCTCTGGCGGGTTGTGAAATTCCGCTTAACAACGAGATGCTGAAAATCGTCAATAAACAGAGCTTGGAAAATAATACACAGCCACGCGAAGCACTGTTCATAACGCTCTCCATGCAAGAAACTCGTTAAAGCGATGGACATCCTGTCCAACACTTCAAATTATCTGAAACACACACGCAAAATGTTTGCGTATTTGATACTAAAAAAAGTAAAACAGTACAGGCAAGAAAAAAACACTCCCGGTTGTCTTTTTGCCCATGCAATCGGTAATCAGTGTGTTCGTCATTCTTTGCAAGGATATTTTCTTAAGGAGCTTTGCCCATGTCTTCCCTTTTCCTTCGCAGCCGTGTTCACCTCACGCGACTGTTCCTGTGCAGCCTTTGTGTGGTGCTTGGCTCCCAGAGTGCGCAAGCGGCGGATAGCCGAGCCCCTTCTCCTCCGACACAGGCGGAGCAGGTTGAACTGGAGAAGTTCGATTCTTACAGCGGACCGATCAACGTGCTTGATCCCAATCCGAAACGTGAAATCCACAAATTCCTGGACAAGAATGAGGGCAAGACGGTGTATCTGGATGCAACCATAGTCCGTTACATCCCGATTGATCCGCTCTATATCGACGATCCCAATATCCGCGCCTCAACCGACCGCTTTGACAATCCGATTTTCACAAAATGCTGGCCGGACCAGAAGGCCGATTACGAAGGCATGTTGAATTTCGGGGCGGAAGGATTCCCCCTGCCCGCCGACGAAAAAGACATAGAGGCCGGGTGCGCTTCCCGCATCCGTTTTGATCTGCCGAACATCCGTGATGCCGCTTCGATCCCGACCCTGTGGGGCGACAACAAGCTTCAGGTGTTCGTCACGGGGTTTTTCAGTGTGTCGAAGACCACTCTTGGCGGCGGCCAGACCCTCTATACGCTGAAACTCGAAGGGGAAGTTCCTCATGAGACGCGGCTCGCCTTTGACAAGCACAAGACGAAGGAACATCCCCAAGCCTGGCTCAGCTACGAGAAGCAGAAGTGAGAACACTTTCCCTGTCTACGTCATCGTACTCTTAACGTAAATCCCGTTTTACCTCGCGCTGTGCGCCAATCCGCTCGGGCGGTTCACCTGTACACCAACTCGCGCCTTAAATCTGCGCAGCTTTGACCGCTGCGCCGCCTGCGTCTTTCTTTCCCGCTCGAAGCGCGAATCCTTTCCTGATCGTCCTTGAGTGTTTCATGCGTCCGTACGGTCCGATCCGGATGCCTTTCCCTGTCCGATGATTGTGTGTGCCGGGGCCAGGAAAGGCTCCGGAATCGTCCGGGCCTCCTTAGACCCTCAAGGAGGAAACGATCATGAAACTCGTGACACGCTTTGAACTGGCTTCGAAATCCACCAGCCAACTGCGCGGCCTCTACCGCGACATCTTCAATACGCTGGTCGGCGACGATGAACGCAGCCATGAACGGCGCAACGCTCTGGCCTCGCTGGAGAATATCCGCGCTGAACTGGCCTCCCGCGCACCGGGCTTTTAAGCCTTCCCGCACTCATGCGATCAGGCCGCTCCGATCTTCGGAGCGGCCTTGATGAGTGCGCCTAGAACTCGTAGGCGTTCGTGACCAGCGTCTCGCGGCCGATCTCCTCGATCTCGCCGTTCAGACGCATGTCGCGGGCAATCGCCTCGTAGTCGATGTAGTACTGGAGGTTCTCGGGAATCTGCGTGGTTTCCTCGATCAGCTCCTGCGCGTAATCGCGGGCGCTGCCCTGATAGAGGCAAACGTCTTCGTAGCGGCTGAGCGCGTCATCGAGAACAAATCCGCGTTCGAGCAGGAAGGTCAGGCGCGTGGTGTCATGGGCGTCAAGATCATCGAGCGTTTCGAACCAGAGCGCGACGGTGGCCTGGTTGATATCGGCTTCTTTTGCCAGCGAAGCGTGATAATCCTCCCCGTCGATAAACTGGATTTCGACTTCCTCGCAGCCGCGTTTGTTCAGCTTTTCCATGCCGGTTTCGAACTCTTCGAGACTCTCGAAATAGAAGCCGGTGTGATCGAGGGAATAAGGTTGTGCGTAAAAGGTGGTCATGGTCGTCTCTCCTGTTGGTGCGTGAATGAGCGCGCCGGAAAGACGCGGACCAAGGGAAGAGCCGGAACAGCCCCGAAACCCGTCAATGGCGCGGCCCGCAAGAATGAGGACACGGTGACGGGTGAAGGCCGGAGGGCAGGCTTGCAGGCGAAGAGGGGCCGCGTACGGTCGCTCACCTGTTATTCACGAACGGCAGGAGAGACGCAGTTCACCTGATCCGCCCGCACGGAACTTTTCCCTCACGCCGGATATTTAAAGAGCCTGAGAAGAAAACGGCGGAGCAAGCAAAACAGGCAAGAGGAAGACAGGTTTATCGGCGGGACATCACGCCCGCACAGGACGCGGGATCAATCCGGCGGGAGCAATGGAAACGAGAGAATTGACGCCTGTGTCCCCACAGCCCCCCTGCTCCGCGAAGCGGTCGATCAGTCAAAGACGCGCGAAGACCCGGCAGGACGGACCTGCCGGGTTCAGGGTCAAGCGCCGTTACGCCGCTTCGCGGAGATCGTCCGCACATCCGTCTTCCAGTACGTCATCGTCTTCGAGAGACTCGTCCCTATCTGCGTCCCGCGCGTCCGGATCGAGCGCCGGGAAAAGCATGGCTTCGGGCAGCCATTCAAGAGCCTTGCGTTGCTCCGGTGTCAGCGAAGAAGCCAACCGTGCATGGGAGTCATGAAAAAGAAGGGCCTCGACCAGTTCCGACTTCTTGTAAGAGGCGAGGCTTCCGCGCCCCTCCGCCGCGCCGTTCGCCTTGGCTGTGGTGATGTCTTGTAGAGAACTAACTGAGTCGGGCGGATACCAGAATGGACTTTTCTGCTGGCATCAAAACCATATCCTTGCTACTTGTGTTTGGTCTCGGAAAATAGAATTGCACAACTGCAAGGATGCGTCGTCAAGTGAGCACTTCAATCAAGGTATTCAAGTTGATTCTTCTTGTTGTTTCAACTTTCTTCTGTTCAGTCGTTTCACCGGCTTTCGCAGATACTATGGCCGAATCCATAGAGCATAAACACAAATGCTCCTATTCCGAAGGATGTTTCTTTCTTTACGACGAAGTTGATTTTTATTGGAGCGCAGATCACAAAGATACTCTGCAAATTTATTTTGGCGTTGTGTCGCCGAAAGTCCGCTTTCCTGAAAACGTAAAAAGCTTCATATTCTATTCTGCGACCAAAACATTGGTGATGGTTTTTGAAGACAACAGCGGACTCGCAGTCAGTGAATACATTAATGACGAGATTGCCTATAGCCTAGGCTTCTCAAAACAAATCTATTTGGCAAAAACAAAGAAATTTGATCAGGAAGTCAGAATAATCGAAGCTAGAATATACCCGCTTTTACATATCGACCCTCCTAAAGTATCAACAATAGAACCTGTTGCCCCGCCAAGTCACTCTGACATAACGCCAGAGCAATTAGCAGCCGGTGCGTTAGGTGTTGTTGCCTTGGCCTGTATCCTCAACTACGAAAGCTGCATAGGGAGTTCAGGTACCAAAACCACGACAAGTAATACTGATAATGAAGATGCCTATGCGCGTTGCTTCTATGCGGCTGAAGACCGATTGTACAGATGCTACGTCAATCGCAGTTTTTCACTATTCGGGAGTGGATGGGATTGTCCAGGATGGTCCGACAGAGGAAATTGTCCTGCGAAGCCTTCATTTAACTTGGATTCTGATGATGAATACACTAGCTATTACTGCGATCCGCAGGGGGATGGACATTTTTACAAAACGCGAGAAATAGCCGCCTATGAATCATGCAAACAACACTATAAATAGGGCGTCTACTTTAATGGGCAGAAGCATTGAAGCTGGCTTGAATAGCCGAGCATCGCCGCCTTAATACCTGAACAAAACCATCTACGAACAGGCTGTGTCGTGCCACGATCAGTCGGCGAGGGCTTCCATCAGGGTTCCCATCTCGAAATTCAGCAGGAACTCTGAATAGTAGCTATCGAAAATATCCTTGAGGTATTCCGAAAGATCGACATCATCGAATGACTCCATGTCATCCGTCTTGGGTCTCATAATCTGGTATTTCCTGTTCTTGCTGATCATGTAGAGAAACAGCGTATGGAAATACACCGCAGACACATACCGCTTGTCGGCGACGATCAGTTGCTCTTCCGAGCGCAGCTTGGATTTGTAGGTCTTAAGAACCGTGCTATCCATGTTGATAAAGATCGTATCGAGCTTGTCGCCCTCGACAAAGGGATGCATGACCGTCGAATAATCCATCTCGACGAAATCCAGATCGTCCCAGCCTTTGAACCCGTCCCTTGGAGACTGAAAGACCTCCTGCAACCGTGGCAGGCCGATATTGTTTTCGTCGGCCTTGGGCTCCTGCGTCGCCTTCGGCTTGCTCTCCTTGTCGGATATCTGAACGATGAAAATCTGTTCGAGGTCGCCTTCGGGGGAAGAAAGGGATGCCTTGATCTTCATCGCATCCCCGACGGCGGCCTGTGCGGTCGGGTTGATATTGACCCGTATTTTTCCCTTGCTCGGGCTGGAGATCGAAACGTCCATCAACGCTCCGGGCTCCTTGGGCTTTCCCGGTCCGGTGCCGCCCTGCGCTTCGTTGGAGGCGTGCGAGAGGACCGCGATCTTGAGTTCGCCGGGCTCCTCGATCCGGTCGAAATACTGATCTTCGACATCCGTGGAGAACGAGAGCGTTTTCTCGCCGCCGAGCGGAATCTTTGTCAGGGGGACCTGATCCTTGTCCGTTGATTTCAGGTCGATCCGGAACACGGACGGGAAACGCTTGGGGATGAACGGGATGTCCTGCTTCGGGCTTGTCTTGGTCTTCTTCTGCTCCTTCTTCTTGTCCTTTGTCCGGTCCTTGATGTCGAGGGTGAAGGTGTTGCTGAGCAACTTCATCAAGTCCTGGTTCATCGGCAGATGATTGCTGAAATCCTTCAGCAGGTCCTCAGCGCTGTCGGACTGCGTGGTAATCGAATCCTTCCACTCCTTATAGATTTCCTTCAACCGGCCCTTGGTCAGAATGTCCGTCACGAGATGCCTGAGCTGCGTGCATTCTTCGCCGTTCTTCAGGCGGTCGCGCGACCCCATAAACAGCTCGGTGCGAAAGCTGTTCTTCAGACTCGTGCAGTCCACGTGAATGAGCAGGTAGTCCTTGAGCAGATTGAATTTCAGGGAGCGCGTAATGAACTCCGAGGTAAAGCTCCCGTGAACCTGCCCATTAAGGGAAAACATCACGGACATGTTGTTCTTGAAGAACTCCCTTTTGATGGTGTCTTTCGTTTCCTTGGCCGATTTGCCGTCGATGCGCGGATTAAAGACATAGACCGTGATTTTCAGGGAGCCGATTTCGGAATCGCTGTGCGTCTCGGAAAAGAACGTCCGGATATATTTGCTGCCGTCTTCTTCAAGCCTGCGTTTTAGGCCGTACAGATGGCGTTCGAGATTGCGGTCCTTCGGATACCGCTCCTTGGTGTCTATGGTGTAGACAGGCAGGGCAGGCTCGAACAAGAACTCGTTCACGCTCTGATTGAGGTCGCGCGAGATAACCGATCGTGAACCCGAAGGCAGGTTATAGGAGTACAGCTTGATGACGGTTCCGGTCGCAAAAACGCGGTTATGGAGCCCGAGATCGAGCGTGTCGATATCAAAAGCGGGGATTTTTCCGTCGATCAGCAGATACTCGTACCAGGTGTTTTTTCTGGTCTTCTCTTCCTCGGCGCTCAGCGGGTGTTTGCGCATGATGGTGAATCCGAACGGCCCGGTTTTATCGAACCGTCTGGATGCGACAAGCTGATACCGCTTTTTGCCGCAAAAGACGACAGCGCCCGCGCCGCCCATGTTGTACTTGCCCTGCACGAACGGGATTTCGTTCTTGTTTCCCCGCAGGAGGGACAGGAACGTATTGCCGAAATCGTGCGGATGCTGCCCTTCCCCGTCATCGTAGATCACGAGCGACGTGTCACTTCTCGGCCCTCTGGCCAGAATTTGTATGGATTCGGCCTGAATCGCCCTTTTGCCCGGCAAATCCCAGCTTTGCGAGCTTTCAAAAAACGCCTTGATCGCATCGCTGACCGACTTCGGCGCGGCTGGCCCTTTGGGATCAATGCCGTCTTCAAGGCAGCGGCGCATCAGGATGGCGTCGATCGAGTTGGTGATCTTCTCGACAAGAGCGGGGACGGGCGAGGCTTGCTGGTTTTCGATAACGCCGAAAAAACTCTCATTGTCCCCGTAGGGAGTCCAGGAAACGCGGGCATCACTGGACAGGGTCTTAATGACGCCGTCGATCTCGTCTTCCGTATCAGCGCCGTAAAACTGTGCGAACAAATCTTCCAGGTTCATGCAGGTGTCTCGCCCTCAATCCAATGAAGTTCAGCCATGCTCACTCAAGAGAAAACGTGTTTTCCCGCTTTCCGCCCGCGTTGGAAAACCGCTCCCGGCACGCCTTCAACTCCTTGCTGAGCGCGAGAAAGATTTTCTCCGCGTCCTCCTGCGAGTAGTCGTAGTTGGAACGGTTCGACAGGTTCCCTATCAGTTCTATGGCTTTTAGAGCGTTATTGACGCGCTTATTCGCCAGCCGAACGAATTTTTCTCTGTCAGTCTCTGCCATGGAGTCGATACACAGTCGAAATGATCTCGTAGATTTGCAATATATACGAGTCTCCTTCGGAAATAAACCGCGTATCTTGCCCAGAGAGTGATTATGGTGCCCGTGATTGGACTCCCGCAGGTGGACTTCCAACCCGCCGGACCGCACCGAGATTCCCTATCCTATTGTTTTTTTGAATATTTATGTCTTTTCTGTGGCGCACCCCGGCGTCAGACGACGGGATCGGGGAGATCGGCGTCCTCATTGCCGGTTTCCTTGCGATACCGCTCAAGAAGCTTCTTTTCCGGGTATTTGGAACTCCTGAACATGTATAAAAGGCTGACTGTTGCAATCAAGGGATTTAGACATAGTGTCTGGTTTTGTCCATATTTTGGACTCGTAACGAACTTGTACTAAGACACTCTTTGTAATACTTACTCACTGGATTCCGAATGAACGCGCAAAATCAGACCAACATCTTGTTCTAGTTTAGCGAGGTCTTCCTCGGTTACCCGACCCTCAACAATCGTTGCGACGTTGTCAATCTTTGGCTTGGCGGAGTCTTTCTCGGGCTGCTCTTCTCCGAGCTTGAGCAAGCCTGCGCTGCGACGTTCGACCAAAGGGAGCTCAATCTGAAAGCCAGACCTGAATATCTGTCGAATACGGGTCTGCTCTTTTAGTATTTCAAATCTCTTCTTACTCTTCTTAGCTACAGACGCAATGTCTAAATCTAGCAGCACTGCTGTCATTTCGTCCTCGCAATTGGAATCAATGATCGCAGATGCGAATTTCCCAAGGCGTGGAATAATCACATTTCCTGTAATTTCAACACCCTCAGGTATTTGGATAAGTTGAACACCTCCAGCTTGCAAGGGAAAGTAGAGGTCGGCTTTGAACCGAAATGATCTTGGAAGAGGCGCGAGCTCTCCTACTCGTCCGAGATTGCTGAGTAGCTGCTGACGCAAACTGAGTGCTGGACCTTCTCGAAGCCGTGCAACAATCGACATGTCTCCATTTTTCTGATGAAGACCCTGCTTCACTTTCTTCAAGCCAATTGTCCGAAGATCACCAAAATCCCATTCAATCTGATAGCGTTGGCCGGCATCAAGCGTTATTACCGGAGTCGTCTTCGAGGTTACAGCGAGAACCGGCTTGGTCATGTCGATATCTCTTAGTGATCCTGAAACCAGCAAAGCCGTTGCCAGTCCATCTTTCCGAATCAAATCACATTCGGGAGAAGCCACAAAAAAAACCAAATCGGTACGACCTAGGAAAATACCACGGGGCTTGGTAAATCTCCCCGGCTTAGGGCCTAATATGTCGCCAAACGCGATCGGCCACTCAGCGCCAGTGGAATGGGCGCGACGCATAGGATTTACAAAGAGCGTCTGTTCAAGAACTGCATAGGTGTCGCGATCATTTGATATCATCAGCGGTGCAGGATCATCTGCCACTTCATCAAGCGGCAGGGAGGCATCCAAAACGGTACTATGAGACTCGATTTCGTATTGGAGCACACGATCAAAGACATCGAGTATGTAGCTTGACGTATTGAGCCCTTCAAAGCGAAGCAGCATGCTCCGAAGATGCTGAAGGTCGTCGATATCAATTTTGCGCAAAGTTCCTGCGGCAGTGTGGACCGCTTCGATAGCTTTGGCTTCCCAAGTTTCAACGAATGTAGCGAGGGCTTGGCTGTTGGACCGATGCGATGCGAGGGTAAGGATTAGCCCCTCTACCCGTCCAGGTTTTAGTAGGTCGCTTTTTCTTATGTGTCGAAATGATGATGCATGGATCTTAACATCCCGCCGAAAGTCTTTCGCTAATTCTCTAATTCCTGGAACCTGTGACATGAGCACAATAGAAGGAAGCGGACTATTTCCTCGATGTCTAAAGACTTCGTTAAGTCGATTAGCAGTAAACTCGCGGTCTTGTGCTCCCTGTTGAATACCGAGAAAAAGGTCGATAATGATTAAGTCGGTTTCGACTGCTGCATTGACGAAATCTCGTCCGCAGGTACGAAAAGGGATATTGAGTGCGTTAAGAGCCGCTTCTGCTGCATCCAAGAAGGGCCGGTTATCTTGAATCTTGTGCTCGTAAACATCAAAAAGTCCGCCAAGCAATTCCCGAATAGCATGCCTACTGTGCCAAAGGGCATTGATGAAGTCTTGGTTGAATTTCAGTTCTTCACGGTCGCTCTGGTCATAGCCAGGAAAAATGTTCTCAATTTGAGCTGCGGCTTCTCCTTGGGCATCATCAAAAAAACTTTCCCAAGCCTCCTCATCTTGAAGCTCTGCTACTTCGGGAATCTCGTCGTATCCGTCGTCAACGATGATTGCAGAACGAATCCCCGCATTCCGTACCTGCTCTTCATCGCTCAAGGTTCTTCTCCCACTACACGATAATCGAACGTGGAAAAGCGTCCTTCGTCATTAACCGTGTCCGGGTCTAACGTCAATTCACCACCGTTATGCTCTGCTGCTTCCCGTGCGATATAGAGCCCTAGGCCGCGACGTCGGCTCTTATCTTTAAGTGAAAAAAAGAGATCGAACACTCGGTCTCTATATTGCGTGGAAATGCCGGGACCATTGTCAGAGAACCGGATGCGTGGTGGATTGTCTTCAAGTGTTATCGTCAGCTCTGGTCTATATGACATCTTTCGCTGCTTCTCTACATCCATCCAATAAATTGAGTTCGAGATCAGATTCTCTAGCACCTGAACGACCATGCCTTTAACAGCAGATACCTGTACTGATCGCTCTGGATGGAATACGGTCAGTTTAATATGATGCCGCTCAAACTGTGCCTCATGAGCTTCTAAAATATCGCTCAAGAGTTCATCCAAGTTGAAACGCTCTTTGCGCTGCCGTCCGGTCACACTGAGAGGATCGAGGATGCGTAGCCTCTTGCTGATGCTTGTCATTGACGCTCTCAGGCTTTCAAGCCGACGGCGAATCTCTTCTGGAACGGTCTTACGTTTGAGACTATTCAGAACATCCAAAGCATCTTCGGCAGATCGAGTGAGCTCGTGGGCTACAACCTCTACCATTAAACCAATACCCGCCATTGCTAGCATTTGATCGGCATCTTTTTCCATGTCAGCAATGCGCTCACGGGCTTTGGCAGCGTATCGAGCAAACTCTTCGCGCAATAATTCCAGCTCTTGGACAACCTCACGATGTTCCGACGAAACAACTTTCCGAATAGACTGAATCGCCGTTTTCATTCGCTTTTCAAAATCAGCCGTTTTGGTTTCGTCAGCAATAAATGGCTCTTTGGCGTCCTTTTGTTCCTTGGTGATGCGATTCATTTCATCTCGAAGACGCTCTACGGCGAACTGAACAGTCTCTTTAAGTATCGCTTCCTCGGGTGTTTGCCGCAGACCTTCACGGTTGGTTTGGTCAATGAGCTGAGGATTTTGCAGTCGACCGATTTCGACTTGTCCGACAAGCTGGATTCGGTTTAGAGCATAGCCCTTCGATGCCAAAGCAGTTTTGTCTAATTCAAGCCAATCATCGTTTTCAGAACCGTAGGGATAGACTCGAAAACCGTCTCGATACAACCGAACACCCATCCATTGGTCGAGCAGATTGCGTAATGCCTGATATTCCCCGGTTGTTTTCCCCTTGCGCAAAAGTGACCGATTAAACCAGTGAAGCTCAAAATCGAAAGGACCTACACTATTCAGTGCGGAATAATCAATGTCACGCTTGTTCATCCTTCTACGCTTGGCTTTCGGACCGACGAGAGCTCCATGCAGGACATCGGCAGTTGCAGTCTCGATGCTCACCTCAAGAGGGTGTTCAAAGCCGATATTGTGTAGCTCTATTCTTAACTCCAATTCTGGACCTGCCTTACTTACCCGATATTTACCTCGCACGAAGGCATTGGCATGCGATATGAAGCTTTTCTCAAGTCGTCGTATATTTACTCGCTTACCATTCCAGAATACTGCGATGCGCTGGCCGGATATTTTACCCAAAGGGTTTACAAGCAGTGAGAAATCGTCAACAGCCAACCGCTCGACACGTTTCTCACTCCAATCAGCGTTTACCTTCCCTATCTTTATTTCCGTCCCACTGAAAGTCGGATCATCCTTCACATCACCTTTTCTAGGTTTAACGTCGATGTCTTCGACCATCTTCGAAGCATCGTCAAACTCGTACCAATCAATGTCAATGAGGTTGTAGTTGCTGTCGTGCGCTCTTGTTGTTCGCACTGACAGTCGATCGCCTAGCCGCATTGCAGATAAGCGTCCGATACCCTTCTCCCCGAGAAAGGGTGCGGACGATTTACCGCTGGCGATGGCTGCATCAATCTCACTTTTTCTAGATGACGTTCCGATTACCAGAAATACCGTGTCGAGTTCTTTCAAAGACATGCCTGAGCCGCTGTCAGAAATCGTAATTGAATTTAGACTGTCAACATACTCAAGCGTATCGAGCAATGTTTCGTACGTATCAGCCTCTTCAACGTGTTTACTGGCAGCACCCCAAAGCTCTTTCGCTTCGATATTGAGCTTGCTAGAAATCTCTGCTTTAAGATCATCCAGCTCTAAGACTTCACCAGTTTCTTCCTCTATCGCGCACAGGATTTGGGATTTGGACTCCTGATAATCACGTCGGCCCATAACAATATTGAAATTGATCGTGACCCCATCCTTCGAACCGGCATCAATTCCGTTTTTTATCAATTCGTAGAAAGCAATAGCATCGGAACTGATGAGTTCCGATCCCAGCTCTAAGATGGTTCGAGCGGTTACCTTAAACATAAATGCACTTTAAGTTGTAATCCTTTACATTTCATCAAATTACTTGTGGCACGCAAGGCACACCTTCGCCTTTCCATACACGTCATCAATATCGAGCGGTTCGGCGTCCGGGCGCAGGGGGTTGGGCACGGCCTTGGCCTTGACGCGCTCCAGCCGTTCCTGATGATCGCGCCGGATTTGCTCGATGCGCTCCGGCCGTTCCAATTCAACGAGCGACTCCCCCTGGCACCACGTAAAAGGCGAACCGTGCTCGACCGCATTCTTCTCGTATGCCTTGGCCTCCTCGAATGCCTGCGGATGTTCTTCGCGCAACCGCACCCATTCGATCTTTTGCTGAAAGAAGCAGAAGGTGCAGCCGCTTCGCGTGCGCCAGGAATAGTATTTCGGGAGCCCGAGACCGGCTCCTTCGAGAATATCAAGGACACCGGCCTTGTCGATGCCCGCATCCTTAAAAGGCAGTTTGATAACAAGTTTATCGTGCTTGGAGGAGTAGCCGTCCCGGTACTCCTCATCGCCCCGGATGGCCACGTAGCTAAAGACCTGCGTCCCGTCCGCAAGCAGGGGACGAAGCCACTGCTCGAAAGGCCGAAGCTTGAGCTGCCGCGTGCACCACCGCGACTGCGGCGAAGGCAGGAAGTCGTTGTATTGTCTCAGCCAGAAATCAAAGTCCCGGTCGGGATTGAGGTAGGTGATCGGCTTACCGAGAAACCCTTCAAGTCGGCCGAGATACTCGTAGACCTCCGGTAATTCCTTACCCGTGTCCGTAAAGAAGTATTCGATCTCCAGTTCAGGGTGATGCTGCCTCATATAGACCGCTAACGCGGCGCTATCGCGGCCGCCGGACAGACCCAGAACATGTTTGCTGCATTCTGCCGTCAAGAAGCAATCTTTCCTTTTTCGTTTTCAGAGTCTTTGGCCGCGCTCTGGATGTATTGGGCCGAGATTTCGGCAAGGGCGGCAAGGATGACGCTGCGCCGCGCCGGTTCAGCCTGTTCGAGCGCCGCGTGTACGCGCTCGATCAGCTCTACAACGGCGCCCCGGTCCGAATCCGCGACATCAAACTCTTCAAGGAACGGGGCGGGCCTCCCGTCCATGCCGATGACAACGGCCATGGCCTGCCTTTTTTCGGGGCGGCCCTTTACCCGCGCAAAGGTTTCAGTCCGAATGAACTTTTGCGCCATCTCCGCGAGTTCTATAGCGGTCTGATCGAGGTCCGGATCGACCCAGTCGCGCGGCGGCTTGTTGGCCGCAAGGCTGGCAATCCCCTCGAAGCTCGCATCACTTCCGTCAAACTGCGAGAGGCGCGTTACGAAGCTTTCAAGGCGGAAGTTCCCGGCAAGCTGCCGGATGTTCTCCGCGCGCTCGCGCAGCTCGGCCATGGAGCGCGGCGAGACGTTGGGGACCTGCAATTCCGCAAGCATGAGATCGCGCAAGCGCACAAGCATCGCGGGATAAGCATCGACGAGTTCTTCAAGCCCTTCCCGGACCCCCCGGACCACGCGCTTGAGATCATCGTCGCACTCCAGAGAGACACCCTTCCCGATCGTCTCGGGCAGATCGTCGAACAATATCTTGTTCGGGTCCTTGGCCTGTTTGAACAAGTCACGCACATGCGCTGCATTGGCGGATAAACGCATGGTGCGCTTGGTCCAGGGCGGAAGGCGGTCAAAGATGGCAATCAGGCCGCGCGCAACGTCTATGGGCTCAAGATGAACGAGCGCGTTCTGCTCATCGAGATCGCGCACGATCTCCGCCATGCCGGAGAGCAATTTGCGCGAAAGATCGTTGATATCCATCCAGCGCAGACTGATCTGATCCGCGTTCTTGGCCAGCGTATCGACATCGACATCATCGAAGGCCGCCCTGAAGATGCCGTCGCGGTAGACGGCAAGCTGATCGTGCTGCGCGAGGATGAACGCCACTACCAGAATGGGCATCAGCCCGTCCTTCACGCCAAAGGGCGGAGCGCGCCAGATGTCAAAAAGATCGGAAAGCGGAATCGTTTCATCGGCATGGCCGCGCACGTAATCCAGAGCGGCCTCCCACAGGGGATGAAGACAGGCGTGATCACCCTCTCCGTCCTGCGGCGCAACGAACCGCCAGCCCTCACCGGATTCGGCGTAGAGCCCCGTGGCTTCAAGCAACGAGGCGAACATGCCGCCTTCGGCCGGAAATCCCTTGATCCCGAGCCGCTCCTCCCCTTTCTTGAGAACCATGTTGCGCAGGAGCGTGTTCTGGGCGGCAATCGCGTTGCTCGAAGGCTTGTGGCGATTGAGCAGTTCGTTATGAAGACGCGGGCTCCGGGAAAACCGCCGCCCGGCAAGTTCGGAGGCTATGCCGTTGAGGTCGGCCTGGCGGAGCCGTTCTTCCGAATAGTTCTTTCTGAACCACTCGGCGTTATCCATGGTCGCATACAACTCCGTTTCGAGTAGGGATTGCAGCTCCGCAAGGCGTGCGAATACTTCGCGCCGTGCAACTGAATCCCCGGCAAGTTCCGGATGATTGTTGGCGACGCTCTCAAGCGCGAACAGTTCGCGGGCGAGCGGGATTATGGCCCACGAGCGCTTCGAGATGCCGACAACGATATCCCACGGCCGATCATCGGTATCGCTGAACCGTGCGGCTTTCCGGCAGAGCTTCTTGGCCTCATCCTCCGTTTCACCGTCCGTCGGCACGGCAAGCAGGAACTGGCCAATCGCGCCGTTTGCGGGCTGGTAGGTCTCGGCGTACCGCAGGATCGAGCGGACCGGAACGATATTGACATCGAACCAGCGCATCGTCCCGGTTTCGTGATAGTGTCGTTTGGCGAGAACGGGCTGGAGCCCGGCGAGTTCGTTCAGCAGCTTGAAATCGACCTCATCGAGATCATCAAGGGCCGTGCGAATGGCTTTTTCGATATCGAAATCGCTGCCCGCATAGATCGCGTGGGCATCCAGAAACTTCTTGAAGATCGTAAGCGACCATTTCTTATCGAGATCGGCGAGCGCGTCCTTGATCTTCTTGAGCGACACGCCCGGCACGCAGGTGCGCAGGATTTCGAGGTTCGCAACCAGCCCGGAGCGCTCCTTGAACAGGTCGATTACGGCAATGGTCTTGAGCAGCCTGAGATGCAGCGCATCGCCGCCAAGCGCTTCGCACCGCTCCATGGCTTCGGCAGCCAGCGCCCATCGGTGTCCGTCCGGCGAAGCGAGGATAGAGGGCTCAAGATTGGCCCGAAGATAATCCCACAGGCGATCAGGCTCGTAGAGGTCTTTATCCCCTGCCTGCTCCAGGAAGTCCTGAAACCCGTGCGGCTCGGATGAGTTCAGAAACCCGAAGATGCTGCGCTGGTTTTGCCCGAAACGCCGCCTTGAAATCGGCCCCAGAAGACTCGCCACGACAGGATGCAGCGGCCAGCACGCTTCCAGAGTGTTCGCGAGATGTTTTGAGTCTCCGGCCCGGTCGCGACGCGCAAGACCGGCGACGCTCGTTGCAAGTGCCCCGGCATGTGTTGTCTTACGATCGCTTTCGATGGCGCGCGCGATGAGATCAATCTGTTCCTCACCCGCCGTATCGACCACCAGATCAATATAGCGTCCCTGAATCTTCGCCCATTCGTCGCGCATTTCATGCGAGAGGCGATGAGCGTATTCTTCGAACGCCTGATGCAGAACCCCGATAATGATGAGCCTGCCGCCGCTTCGTGAAGCGGCTTCCGCAAGCTCCTGAAGAACGAAAATATCCGAACCGTCCTGCGCGGCCGCTTCGAGAAACTTGCCCATCTCATCAATAAAGAGAATGAGCCCACCATGCATGCGCGGATGATCCTGCGCCGCATCCATCAGGGCGGAGACAAGATTGCGGTCGTTCCATCCGCCGCGCGGAAGACGCGTGACGTACCCCGCTTTCTTGACCGCCTCGCCAATGACCGCGACAGGGGATGCGCGCCGCCCGACGATCGGGAGAACGCGCCAGCCCCGTGTGCCGGTCGGAAACGCCTCCCACATGGTTTTCGCAAGGGCGTGACCGAAGACTTTGGATGCGTCCTCTTGCAGTCCGGCATTGCCGTTCAGCAAAGCGCTCAAAGCAACGACAAGGCTTGACTTGCCGCTGCCATACGGCCCGGTCCAGGTAAATGCGCCCTGCCCCGTTTCCGAGACATGCCGCGCCATGGTCGTCAGGACTTCGGCCGAGGATTGCGGACAGACAAAACCGTCCAACGCTCCTTTTTGACCAAGATCGGTATCTATACGGATCGAACGGAGAAAACGGCGGGCGATGCGAACACGCTCCTTCAGAGCCATCTATGCAGCCTCCCTTTTAGCGTGTTCGCCGTAATCCGCAGAAAGAAACGAGAGAGCGCGTTCGGCGCTGATCTCGGCGCTGCGAACGACCTGCTTGAGGCCCGCCGCTTCCGACCACCGCAATGCTCCGCCCGTAAACTCATCGAGAGCCGCGAGCCTGTCGGCAACATCGTTTTCATCGAACGCGAAGACGCGGCCCGGACTTCCCGGCGCATGCGCTATGGCTTCGAAGGATAATGTGGCGGCACCGGAATAGTGCGACCAGAAATCAAGCAGCGCGAACGTGAAGACCCCGTCTCCGAGCGTCGATTTGGGTCCCCGCACAAACCGGAAACCGTCCTTCTTGCCGATCGCCTTGATCAGGCCCAACTCGGTCAGCGGGGATTCGAGCGCATCGTCATGACCGGCCTTGCCTGTTGGCTGCCGCGCAACATACGTGCGTATGAAACAGGCCACGTCGTTGCGGATGGTCGTTGCCGAAGCACGTGGCCAACCGCGCTCTTTTGCAAGGCGCACGAGCTTCTTGACGAGAGGGTCGCGCTCGAAGGTGATGCCGGGATAATGGCTGAACCCCCAGAACCATGTTGTCTTTTCGGGATTGGCCGCAAGCATCCAATGAATGAGCCACAGAGTGGCCGGAACCTCCATATAGGGATCAAGACCGCCTTTCCCGAAAATCAGATCGCCAAGGGGCGTGGTTTTGATGGCGTTCGTCTTGGGCGGCTCCTCGACAATGCCGGTGGCCTTGGCCCAATGGCGCATCGAACCGACCATGTTCTTGCCGACGCCAAACCGTGCGATTGCATCGTCCCCCCAACAGGATGAGCGGTTGTCCTCTTCGTCCTGAGTCTCGAAAACGCGGTCGTAAACCTTCTTGAGCCACCCGTAGCGCAGGGGAAACGTCTCGTGACCGGAGAACTGAGGGTTGTAGCTATCCTGATAGAGGGGTCCGCGTGACATAATTCTCTCCGGCTACTGGATGCAGCCTCCAGTTCGACTCTATCGCACACCTGTGATAGGGTCAATTGAAAGCTGGAGAGTTCCCCCAGAAAACCAAGGGGTTAAGCCATAGCTCATCGACTCACGATTACAACGCAGGCGACTGATTTGCAATGAGTTTTTCTGAAACACTCTATTTTGACCACCAGGCAAGCACGCCTGTCGATCGGCGTGTCTTTCAGAAAATGTCGCCCTTCTTTGCTGAAATGGCCGGCAATCCCCACTCCTCGGATCACGCTCTTGGCTGGAAAATGTCCGCCGTCGTTGAAACGGCAAGGACAAGCGTTGCCGGTCTGATCGGGGCCGAACCCGACGAGATCATCTTTACCTCGGGGGCAAGCGAATCGAACAATCTGGCGATTCTCGGGCTTGGCCGACGGGCAGCAGGCAGAACGCGGCAACGCATCCTCGTGAGCGCGATCGAGCATAAATGCGTTCTTGCTGCCGCGCGTGCGCTGGCCGATCAATGCGGTTTCACCGTTGAAGTGCTGCCCGTGGACAGCGCAGGCCGGGTCTCGGTAGCAGCCCTGGAAGGCCGCCTTGCTGACGATGTCCTGCTTGTTTCCGTGATGGCCGTGAATAACGAAATCGGCACGATCCAGGATATTCGAGGGCTTGCTGCGGCCGCTCACAAGGTTGGAGCGGTCTTTCATTGCGATGCGGCGCAGGCTCCGCTTGCACTGGATACCAGGCATCTCGCGTCTGCGGCTGACCTCGTCAGCCTGTCGGCCCACAAGATGTACGGACCCCAAGGCATTGGCGCGCTCTATATGCGCCGCGATCTCCACGAGCGGATCGAGCCCCTGATCTACGGTGGGGGTCAGCAGGAGGGCCTGCGATCCGGAACGCTGCCGGTGGCGCTTTGCGTGGGCATGGGCGAGGCTGCCGGTCTCTTGTGCATCGCCGAAGCCCAAGGCTTGAGGGAGCGCCTGCGCCGCCTCATGGAGATGTTCGTCGGGCGGATCAGCGACCTGCCGTGGGAAACCAGGGTAAACGGCCCTGCCCTCACCGAACGGCATCCCGGCAACGCCAATATTGCGTTTGTTGGGTTTTCCGCGCACGACATTTTGCAAACGCTTCAACCGCATCTTGCAGCATCGACGGGCTCGGCATGCACAACGGGCATCCCCGAACCGTCCCACGTTCTGCGGGCGATCGGTTTGAGCGGCGATATGGCCGAAGCCTCAATCCGCTTTAGCCTTGGAGCCGCAACGACGGAAGATGAGATTGAACGGGCCGTCTCCCTGATCCGTACCGCGCTGCAACAACTCTCCGAAATCGCACAATCGGCCTGACGACCAAGGCCGCTTCCCCCGCTTCGTGATCCACCGGCGAATACGGTGGCGGGCTCCAAACGGCGGACGGTTGGGCGGGGTTTCCAAAGGGCGTGATAGCTCTTTGGTCAGGGGTCCATGGG
>JAGRGY010000029.1:0-347 GCA_020445255.1 Gammaproteobacteria bacterium | reverse complement strand
CTGACTGGCGGGTGTCGGGGGCCAATACCCTGACGAGTGCTCAACCGGCGATACGGTTGGCTGGCGCATCAAGGCTCGATGCCGGGGATGCGCCACCACGCTCTTGCCTGAAGACGGGGTAATACCCCGATCTGAAGCGTAGAGCGGCCCCTGAGGATAGAACGGACGGGGGAACGTCCTTCTCAAGATTGTGCGGGGAACAGACGAAATTTTATTTCGTTTGTACTACACGCACACATCTTGCGGTCATCCTTATCGCCGGGTTCACCAAAACCGGAACTATGCTGCTTCTGCGACGAAAAGGCGCAGAAGACAGCTCCGGCTCCAGGATGACGGGAAACGGGCCG
>JAGRGY010000053.1 GCA_020445255.1 Gammaproteobacteria bacterium | reverse complement strand
GGTGGGGCGAGCGTAACCGTCCCGGCCAAGGCATTCAGCCTCACAACGTCGGCCCCGGCTGTCTCAACGGGTGCATCGGTTGCCGTTCCTGCGAAGGCGTTTTCGCTGACACTCACGGCGCCAACCATCCAAGCCGGCGCGAACACGGTCGTCAACGTGCCGGCCAAGGTATATGCGCTGACGACGGCGGCACCTGGCGTGTCGACCGGTGTTGCGGTTGCTGTACCAGCCAAGCAGTTCAGCCTGTTCGCAACAGCCCCGGCCGTGGCCACAGGGGTATCGGTGGCCGTGCCGGCGAAAGCCTATGGGATCACACTGTCGCCGCCGACCATTGACGCCGGGTTGAGTACGGTCATCTCGGCGCCAGCGAAGGCGTACAGCCTCGTCGCCACGGCCCCGAGCCTATCGACCGGGGTCAGTGTCGGTGTGCCGGCAAAAGGCTTCAGCCTGTCGCTGGTCGCGCCGACGATTGCGACCGGTGTGCGACTGAGCATCCCGGCAAAGGCGTTTTCACTGGTGCTGACAGCGCCCGCGGTGTCACAACCAGATACCATCGTGTTGACGGCGAAACCGGAATATTCACTAGCCATCGCGCCGTATCGCGGCACATTGCAAGGGCGCTGACATGCAGGGGCAATTCATCGGACAGGACTATTTCCCGGATCTGGCAGCCGGTGACAGTGAGTTTCTGTCGATATCGGGTGCGCGCTACCTGATCGACAAAACTGGCGTCACGCTGGCATCAGCCGAATGGTCAAGCAGCCCGGCCGGCGTCACGTTTTCGACCCAGTCCGAATCCGGCGCCAAGTCGACGGTACTGGCAGCCATTCCCGCACAGCCGCGCGACCGCTACGACATCCGCTGCAAGATGACGTTTTCCGATGGGGCGATTCGCACCTACTGCGCGCCGATGCGGACGTTCTGTGAGTGAACAATGGCGAGAAAAGCGTTATCCAAACTGCGCCAACGGTTCGGGGATGAATACCTGCTCGATCTCAATGCGGCTGGCGCATGGGTCAGGGCCGGCGGATCAAAGAACGGGGCAAAGCAGTCCGCCCACAATGCGCTATCCGATCCCGCGCTACAGGCGTACCTGCAGGAGCGCATGCGTCAGCGGTCGAAGCGGACGGAAATCAAGCAGGACCGCGTGCTCAAGGAGATTGCCACCCTGGCGTTCTTCGATGCGCGCAGCCTGTTCGACGAGCAAGGGCGGTTGTTGCCGCCTCACCAATGGCCGGACGAGGTAGCCGCGGCGGTTGCTGGCATCGATGTGTCGACAAAGCAGGTGCCCGGCACCGACCCGGTCGAGATTGACCACATCGTCAAGATCAGGCTGTGGGACAAGGGTCGGCAGATCGAACTGGCCGGCAGGCACCTGAAACTGTTTACCGACAAGACCGAACTGACCGGCGCCAACAATGGCCCGGTGCAGGTGCAGGAGATCCGCTTCGTCGCCCCGAAGTCAGGCGATGGAAATTGAATGCGCGCCCAAGCTCGGCGCCCTGATCAACGCCGAAAAGCGCGTCAAGATCCTCGTCGGCGGCCGCGGGTCGACGAAATCGACATTCGTTGCGGACTACGTGCTGGCCAGCATGAGTCAGGGCGGCCTGTGGTGCTGTGCGCGTGAACAACTGAACTCGATCGAGGAATCGGTGCACCGCCTGCTGCTGTCGGAAAGCCGCCGGCTGGGTTTCGATGGGTTCACCAGCGACAAGAATCACATCTATCACGCCAGTGGCGGCCGCAACTTCTACCGCGGCCTGGCGCGCAACCCGGTGTCCCTGCAGTCGACCCTGTCAGGCGTGACAGGGTTATGGATCGAGGAAGGCCAATCACTGTCTGGGGATACACTGAAATCCCTGACCGCCTCGGTGCGCCGTGACGCGGAGACAGCGCAGCGCGTGCTGGCTGGAGAAATCGTCCAGATGCCAGAAATCTGGATCACGATGAACCGGGGCAGTTCGAAAGACCCGATCGCGCAGCACTACCTCAAGCGGGCGGAAAAGGCGCTGGCCAAGGCCGGGATTTATGAGGATGACGCTGTGATGATTGTGCAGATCAACTTTGATGAGATCCCGCCGGCATGGTTCGAGGCGTCCGGGTTGGTGCCAGAGCACGACGACGACCTGCGCAACATGAGCCAGGCGGCCTATGACCACAAGTGGAAAGGCCAGTACAACGACACCGTCGAGAACGCCATCATCCTGCCGGAATGGTTCGACGCCTGTGTCGATGCGCACAAGCGGCTCGGATTCGAGCCCCGCGGCGTTGAGGTGGTATCGCATGACCCATCGGACACCGGGGCGGACTCGAAGGGCCTGGCCTACCGTCACGGGGTTGTGTTCCTCGATGTGCGCGAGCGCGAGTTTGGCGACGTCAACGAGGGGTGTGACTGGGCGCTGGACTACGCGATTGCGAAAAAGCCCGATGTGTTCATCTGGGATGGTGACGGTATGGGTGTGGCACTGCGCCGGCAGGTCAATGACTCACTCAAAGACAAGCGCATCGAAATCGACATGTTCCGCGGCGCGGTTGAGCCAGACCTGCCGGACGCCATCTATGAGTCTGGCAACGACCGCAACCAGAAAACGAACAAGCAGACCTTCAAGAACAAGCGGGCGCAATACTACTGGGAGCTGCGCGACCGCTGCCATCGCACCTGGCGGGCGGTGACGCAGGGGGCGTACATCGACCCCGACGAACTGATCTCGTTTTCCAGCGAGATCGAGGGAATTGACCTGCTGCGGGCGGAAATCTGCCGCATACCGAACAAATCCAACGGGACAGGGCTGATTCAGATTATGACGAAAGCAGAAATGCGCGCCCTTGGCATCGAAAGCCCCAACATGGCCGACAGCGTAATGATGTGCCTCGCCGGTCATCTGCCAGACGCTGATGATGCCTACGAATCGGTCGTGATCCCCAATGCTTACACGGCGTTCCGATAATGGCTGACAAAGACGACGACCTGCTGTCCCAGTATAAAAAGGACTTTCACGCTGACTATGGCGCGTTCGAGGAACAGCGCGACAAGGCGAACGAGGATTTCCGTTTCGCCGTCGTCTCTGGCGGCCAGTGGGAAGGGTTCCTTGAGGATGCTTACGAAGGCCGCGCGAAACTTGAGCTCGATCAGGTTTCTGACTACGTGCACCGCACCTATGGGCAGTGGACGCTCAACCGGATCGGGGTGCACTACAGCCCGGACGACGAGAAGACCACGGATGACGATGCCGAACTGCTAAACGGCCTGTATCGCCGCGACTTCCGCCGGGCCAATGGCGCCACGGCGATCGATAATGCGGTGCTGGAGGCTCTGTACTGCGGCGTGGGCGCGTTTCACATCGCGACCGAGTACGACGACAAGGAAGATGTCGACAGCGACTATCAGAACGCCGTCTTCCGCCCGATCCATAACGCCTATTCGATGGTCGTGTGGGATTGTGCCGCCAAGCGCATCGACAAGGCCGACGCCGAGCGGTGTACGGTCATCTACGAATACAGCCGCGACGCCTTCGAGCGGAAGTTTCCCGACGCGCAGGCATCGAATGCGTTCACGCCTGACGACCGCCGAGAGTTCAACTGGGGTACGAAAAACAGCGTCTTCGTGGCCTGCCGCTACACGGTCAAGACCGAGAAGGATGTCGCCTACGTATTCGGCAACCCGATCACCGGCCAGATGGAAACCGTCTATCGCTCACAGGGCGACGACGCCAAAGATGAGGCGATGGGACTGGGGTTTGAACTTCTGCGCGAAAAGCGCATCGAGCGCCGGTATGTGACCAAGGTATTGTTTTCCGGGACGCAGATCCTCGAAGACGAGGAACGCATCGCCGGCAAGCGCATCCCCATCATCCCGATCTATGCGTTTCGCTCGTATGTCGATGGGCAGGAATACTTTCACGGCCTGGTCAGAAAGCGTGTCGACGGCCAGCGTCTGTTCAACATGGAAGTGTCAAAACTGGCCGAGGATTCGGCGACCGCCAACAAGCGCGTACCGCTGTTTGATCCAAATCAAGTCAAGGGCATGGAAAACCACTGGGCGGGCGACATCAGCCGCAAGCCCTACATGCCGATTCGCCCGATCTACGACAAAAGCGGAAACATTATCCACAACGGGCCGCTGGGCTACCTTGAGCAGTCGCCGATTGATCCGAACACCAAGGCGCTGATCGAACTCACGGCGCAATTCATCCAGACCGGGACCGGTGGCGCACCACAGGACACCATCAACCCGGACGCCAGCGGCAAAGCCATTAAGGCGGTGATCGAGCGCATCGACCTCAACACACAGCCGATCATGGAAAACATTGCCACTGCGGTGAAATGGGCAGGCTTCGTGTACCGAGAGATTGCCGCTGACATCTACGCCCAGCCGCGCATGATCAAGACAGTGGCCGAGGATGGCGGCGAGCAGTCGGTGCGCCTGATGTCGGTTGATGTGGATCAAGATTCCGGGATGCCGGTGTATCGCAACGACCTGTCGAAAGGCCGCTTCGAGGTGGTCGTCGACACCGGCCCGCAGTACCAGTCCCGCCGCGAGGCCACGGTCGAGACCCTGAAGGAAATCTATGCCGGACTTGGCGAGAACGACCCCAACCGCGCGGCGGTGCTGGGCATGCTGATCGAAAACCTGGACGGCACCGGTATTGATGACCTGCGCGAGTACAACCGCCGCCGGCTGCTGATGATGGGCATCAGAAAGCCCGAGACCGACGAGGAACGCCAGTTGCTCGCCCAGATGTCGCAGCAACCAGACCCGCAACAGAAACTCGTCGAGGCGGCCGCCACGCAGCAGCTCGCCGAAGCGCAGCAGATGCGGGCGTCGGCCGTACAGAAGATCGAGGACGCGAAGTTGAAACGCGCGAAGGCGCTGGAAACGGTCGACGGCATGAAGGCGCGGCGGATGGAAATGATGCTGGACGTGTTGCAGGGCTGAGCCGTGAGCGTTGAAGAAATCAACATCAATCAGCCAGATCCTGACGTTATCGCGTTACTCGAACGCCTGCTTGACGAAGCCAAGCGCGGAGAGGTCCAGTCTTTCGCAATTGCGCTGTCATACGGGAATTACCAGACCGGCAACGCCTGGGCTGGAATGGGCAAGAACAATATGGCGATTATTGGTGAATTGTTGGCTTTGCAGCAGGATCTATTGAACGGGAAGTTCATTGCGCTGCGCCATCAGCCGGTGTGCTATGGCGAATACTGACACAATGAGTGATACCGACTGGGCAATGATGCTGCGCTTGGCGATCGAAAAGAACGAGCGCGAGCGACTGGCCGAGCAGTCGGCGTCACGCGCTGGCTACGATCCCGGCATGACCCACACGCAGGGGTTCAGCAGCACGCCGCGCTATGTGCAGGATCGCATCGACGCGGGATGGCCGGTGCTTGATGCCTACGAGGTGCCAGAACCGTCGCTTGACGAGAAGATCGGACAGATTGTCGGCAGTTGGTTCGAAGACCGCACCGCGACCGAAGGGTTGTCGATGCTGCCGATTCCGGGGATTTCCGACGCGGCCGGGCTGAAGGCGGATGCTGAATACTTCGCGGCGCATCCTGATGAGGTGACGCCGGGGAATGTGGCGCTGTCGGCGGCTGGGGTATTGCCGTTTTTCCCAGGAATGACGGCCATGAAAAACAAAAAATTATCTATTAAGCACCTAGATGACGGGAGAGATTTTGTTTCCCATGTTAAAGACTTAGCAAAAGAGCACGGCACGGTCTATGTCAGATGGTCGCCTAGCTCGTCTTTAGATTTAAGTGGAAACAGGGTAAGTAGGGATTTTGTCTCCGGCGAAACTCATAGCGGATTATCTGCGGTAGATATAAACAGCGGAGATGACGATATTGATATCGCATCTAAAATAAGGGAATACGGGTTTCTGAGGATGCAAGATAGCAGAAGCAGGCCGCACATCTACGCGGCAAATGTTGTTGGGCGCGATTCCGATGGATATCCGTCGATTATTCCGACAAAGGTTCTGGCTACTGCGAGTAACGACGTAATAAAAGCAATAGATGGGAAATTCGATGATGTTATGTATCTGCAATGGAATATTGCAGATATGGAAGAAAAACTACCGAGACTGAATGGATACGCAGCAGAAATAATAGAAAAATCAATTTTAGATGCGCGTACAAAGCTAAAAGAGCTCGTAGAGTGAGCCAATTCGAAATAATGGCATGTAAGAAATGCGAGGGCCGCAGAGGCGGCGGGCGCAAATGAGCGTCCACGAAATCCCGCTCAATATCCCCGATCCTGAAGTGATCGCCGTTATCGAGCGCATCCTTGAAGACGCGAAGCGCGGTGAAGTTCAATCGATTGCCTATGTCGTGTCATATGGCACATACCTGACGGGCAACGGATGGGCGGGGATGGGCGGGGATGGGCAAAAACAACATGGCCATCGTCGGCGAGCTTGTGGCGCTTCAGCACGATCTTGTAAATACGGGCATGGTGCAGCTTCGCGCGCAGCCCGTTTGCTATGACGAAGACTGACTGGCAGCACCAACCAAACACGAAAGGTCGCTTCGGCGGCCTTTTTTTATGCCTGTCCCGGGCAGTCAATCCGGGGCCGCTACGCGAGCGCATCGCGGTTTCACTCGATACCAACCGAGGTTAAAGCAATGGGTAATCCGGCAGAAGAACAAGCAATCGACGAACTCAAAACCGAAGGACAGGGCACACCACAAGGCGCAGACGAATCGCTCTCGGGCGACGAGACGCCAAACGGTGACAGCGGCCAGGAAGGCGCGGA
Organism: Gammaproteobacteria bacterium; assembly: GCA_020445255.1. Classification (GTDB taxonomy): domain Bacteria; phylum Pseudomonadota; class Gammaproteobacteria; order Chromatiales; family Chromatiaceae; genus Thiosocius. Next base: position 11,917 of record JAGRGY010000053.1, on the reverse strand, counting down.
CGGGTTCGACGTTGTCGTTGACGAGGAAGGGATGCCGCCTTCCGACACGGTGCCCCTTCGGGCGCATTTGAACAGCAAGGCAAAGTGGAAGGGCAAACTGCAGAAGGCCGAGAAATCAGCCGAAGCACTGGCCGCTGAAAACGATCTGCTGCGCATGCAGTTGCAGCAGACCCAAGGCGGCGGCAAACGCGGCACTGCACCCAAGATGCCAACCCTGGAAGACTGCGATTACGACGAAGACGAGTTTCGCCGTCGCTCGGTCGAGTACGCCAAATCGGTTTCCGTCGAGGAAGCCAGGCGCGCCGCGGCCGAGATGATCGAGAACTCTCAGCGTTCCGCGCAGTTGCAATCCAAAGACGCCGACACGGAAGCGGCCTTGGACCGGCATTACACCAATGCCGGGAAACTCAAGGTCGACGACTTCGAGGCGGCAGAGGATCGCGTGATCGAGATATTCGGCAGGGATGCCGCCAGGGAGATCATCGCCAACGTCGAGGACTCGCACCTGCTGATGTATTGGCTGGGCAAGAACCCCGACAAGGCGAGCCACTACGCCGACCTGCTCAAACGCTCACCCGTGAAAGGCATCTTCGCGCTCGGTGAACTGCGATCGAAGATCAAGGTTCAGCCGCGCGGTAAATCATCCCCATCGCCTGATGAGGCTGTCGAAGGGGCAGGCGTGACCGGCGCACAAGGCTGGGAACGCAGAATCGACACGATGCGCGACAAGGTCGCAGCCGGTAAGGCGTCGATGTCAGATCTGATGAAACTCAAGCGACAGGCGCAGCAGGCGGGCTTTAACGGTTAGAGGTAACCCGCAATGGCAAACGCATTTTCAAAATCCGATATCGTGTTCTTCGAGCAGGTGATTGCCGGCTTTGAGAACAACAACGTGGTCGCCAAGAACACGGCGATCTACACCCCCAACATGGAGCAGATGGAACAGTCCGGCCTGACGGTCAAGCGCCCGATGCCGATGATTTCCACCTCGTCGAGCGGCCGCGACGTGTCGTCCGACTACAAGGACATCACCCAGTTGGTCGTCCCGTCGACGCTGGCGGAATCCGACATCCTCAACGTGCCGTTCAAGATGAACGCCGTGGAACTCAACGACCCGCAGCGCCGGGATCAGAAGGCCATGTCAGCAGCTCGCCAGCTCTCGGCGCAGCTCGACAAGGCAGTTGCAACCCGTGTGGCCAACTACGGTTCGCAGGTCGTGGTGTCGGCCAACGACATGGACACCTATGCCGAGCTGTCGGTGGCAGAGGCCGTGCTGATGGAACAGGGCGTTTCCGAGTCCATGCAGCGGGCCATGTTCCTGAACCCGCGTGATGCGGCCAAGGTGGCCAGCGACCTGGCATCCCGCCAGACTCTGCAGGGCCGCCCGTTGACGGCGTATGAGCGCTCCGCGCTGCCGCCGATTGCCGGCTTCGACACCTTCCGCGGCAACATCCTGCCGACCATTGCCGCCTCGGCGGAATCGGCGGCAACGGTGAACGGTGCCAACCAGCACCACACGCCGCTGAAGGACATCGATAACCGGTTCCAGACCTTGACCGTCAACAACACCACCCTGGCGAACGGTGACGCGTTCACGATGGCCGGCGTGTTCGCGGTGAACATGGAGACCAAACAGTCCACCGGGCAGTTGCAGACCTTCCGCGTGGTTGCCGGTGGCGGTACGACATCCCTGACCATCACCCCGGCGATCATCCCGGCAGACGGTTCGGCGCAGGCACAGAAGGAGTACGCCAACGTCACCACCACCCCGGCGAGTGGCGCGGCTATCGTGGCGCTCAACATTGCTGCCAAGATGTCGAGCATCTTCTTCTGCCGTGAGGCGGTTGAGATCATCCACGGCCGCCTGGCTGTTGATGACCTGCAGGGCGGCGGCGTGAGCGTCATGCGCGAGCGTACCGACAGCGGGATCGAGATCATCTTCGCCAAGGAAAGCGGCATCGATGCGCTCGAAACCAAGTACCGCCTGACCATGTGGGCAGCCGCCAACGTGTTGCAGCCACAGATGGCGGGCATTCTTCTCGGTAATCAAACGTAACCCGACCGACTGACCACAACCAAAGGGGCGGCTTCGGCCGCCCTTTCTACCGGAGACATCCATGCCAAACGACGAGAAGCAAGCACCCGAGCCGATGGGTAAGACCATGCTCTACACCCGAGACGGCGAACTCGCTGTCGCGGCGGGTGCGACGCGCCAGAAAATCGCCCTTGAGCGCGGCAAGATCGCGTGCTTTTACCAAGCGTTTCCCGACGACGAGATTGATGACCAGATCAAAAGCGGTTGGCTGATGTTCGAAGACATCATCAAGCCTGCACCGGTGGCCGAGCCTTCCGCAGAAGAAAAGCCACGCCGCGGCCGTCCGCCGAAATCAGCTACCGAGGGTGCTGGAAATGACGCAAGCGGTAACGCTGGTTAAGCGCGCCCTGTTCACCATCGGGGCGCACTCGGAGATCAACCCGGCCACGCCAGAGATGCTGCAGATCGGCGTGGACTACCTCGCCGACCTGTTGCACGACTGGGACTATGAGGGCATCGAACTTGGCACCCTGACCCCTGCGAACCAGAACACGGACATCGGAGAGCCCACAGGATCGCGTCACGCGATCATTCTCGGGCTCGCGGTACGCATGGCACCGGTTGCCCGGGTCGAACTCGCAGAAGCCGTCAGGGGCGAGGCACAGCAGGCATACCGAGACCTGGTCGTGAAGTTCGAAAAGGTCTACCTGCCTGACCGCGAGCCGTCCGAGGCCACGGCATCCGGTGCAGGAAACCGCCGGGGCAGCCTGTCGTGACGATGCCCCTGCCACTGCCGCGCACGATCAAGGCGAGCAAGGTGCTGCCCAAGCAGATCGAGTACCTGCAGAACTCGTTTCATGGTGACGGCATGCTGTTGTCGCGTCCCGGTGCCGAGCTGGTTGCGGCTCATGGCGAGCAGGTTCCCCGTGGAACCTTCGTCTGGCAAAACCAGCTCTATGCGGTGATCGGCAGTGAGCTATGTCTTTTCGATGGGTCGTCGCTGTCGCTGGCCGCAATCCTGCCCGGGTCCAACCCGATCCGGTATGCGCGCGGCTTTTCGATGATGGCGATCTGCGCGCCAGAATCGCAGAACTACACGCTCTCGATGGGCGGCGCCCTGTCGCCAGTCACCGATTCCGATCTGCCGGTCTGCCGAGACGTCGAGCGCGTCGACGGGTATTTCCTGTGGGTGCCTGACAACGGCGACCCGGTGGTGTTCTCCGCCGTCAACGATGCCGGCGACATCGACCCACTGGACTACTTCGACGCCGAAGCCTCGCCCGACGTCAATCTCGGCGTGATCAACTTCCGCAATGACCTTTTTGTGTTCGGCGCGGAGACGATCGAGCGATTCCGCAACGTGGGCGCGGAAACCGCCCCGTTTGTCCGCGTGGCCGGCGGCATGATTCAGGCGGGGTATGTGGGCGGCAAACTGCGATCGACCGATACCTTCGTCTGGCTTGGCAAGGATCAGGATGCCGGCTACGGGTTCTTCGCCTACGTCAACGGCACTGCGAAGCGGATCTCGACGCCTGCCGTCGATGAAATCCTAGAGCACGACTACACGCCAACGGAACTGTCCCGCGTGGATGCCCAGCGATTGAGTTGGCGCGGATTCGATCTGTACGTGTGGACGTTGCCACGTCATACGCTGTGTTTTGTCGGCGGCAGTTGGTCGTATTTCACCAGCGGTGTCGACACGCTCGGCGTCACCCCTTGGCAATATCGGTTCGCGTCACAGTTCGATGGGAATTACTACGCCATCGGAGACAATGGACTGGTCAAATTGACGGCGGCCCATCAAGACGAGGGTCAGCCGATAGACCGCCGCCTGGTGACGTTTGCCCGGTCACGCGTCGATCAGGTGTTTACCCCTGACTTCCTGCGGCTGGCAGCATCGCATGGCTTGAGCGGCGGCACGAAGACGGTCGGCCTGCGCCTGAGTCGTGACGGCAAACTCTGGTCGGACAGGTTCTATCGGGAACTGGGCGCGATTGGCGAGTATGAACAACAACTCGAATGGCGCTACCCGGGCGGGCTCGGTCAGTTCGATGGATTCATGGCGATGGAGATATCGACGGGCTCAGACTGCGAGTTCGCTGCTGATGGCGCCGTGATCGGCCTGTAACCCATGATTAAATCGAAACCGCTTTATGGCGAGGTGATCGGCGAGGTCCGCAGCGGCCGCGTGATCTTCTCGGACCAGTTCATGCGGTTTCTGGACGAGATCATTGACCAGTACGGGTTCATCCCCTGGGACAACCTGAATTTCACCGGCTCGAACCTGACCGACATCGAGACCCGGTTACACAACGATCTGCAGGCAATCGGCGGTGCCGACGACACCGACACCGATGACGAGCAGGTTCAGCACATTTCCAACCTGCAGGCGAAGACCTGGACCGACAACGACGCCAAGCAAGTCGACGTCACCGACACCGACGCGGTCCGCGATAAACACGTATCCAACGCACTCGGCAAACTCTGGACTGACACTGCGTCTGACCTGCTGGGCCACACGGCGGATACGAGCGCCCACGGCGTCACGGGCGACAACGTGGGAACGCAAGACTTCGCCACGCTTGGTACGGGCGGCGTGGTGCTGCTCGCAGCCCCTGTCGCCGATGCGGATGCCTCGACAGTCAGCGTCGACGCCGATTCGATCAACAGCGCCCCGCCGGTCTACGACCAAGCGTGGGGCGCGGATGTGCAGACGCTCGCCAATGAGTGCAAGACCGACATCAACGACCTGGTCGGCGACGTCAACGCCATACGCGACCAGTTGAATGCGCTGATGGATTCCCTACGCGATTCCGGGGCGCTCGGCGTGTGAGGGTGACGAGCTATCGGCAGATCGCGAAGGTACTGCGCCGTGAGGAAGTCGCGAGCGAACTGTTTCGAATCAAGCGCGACATGTTTCCAATGGGGCCAGACGTCTATTACCTGCGCCCCGGTGATCACGGGCTGATGATCTTCATCCGGCGCGAGCCCGGGGTATTCGAGGTTCACGCGGCCATGCTGCCGGAAGACCAGCCGGTAAAGCCGAAGATCGAGGCGGCCTTCGCATGGATGGTCGACAACGCCGGCATGACGCAGGCAATCGGGTCAATCCGGGAATCCAACCGCAAGGCGCGCTACATGGCGGTGCGCGTGGGTATGGTGCCGACAGCGCGCCAGGGCAACATGATGATTTATCGAGGTGATTATGGGCTTCATAGGTGACGCACTCGGAAAAGACGACGGCGCGGACGCTGCAGCAGCATCGGCGAACGCACAGGTTCAGGCGACGCAGCTCGGCGTCGAGGAAATGCGGCGACAGTATGACGAGACGGCCGGGCGACTGGCGCCTTTTTTCGATGCCGGTACGGGGCAACTGGCGGCCGTGGAATCTGGCGCGTCGATTAGCGGGCTTGATCAGATGATCAATCAGATCATGGGCGGCGGCACATTTCGCGGCCTGATCGATGAGCGCGAGCGGGCGGTGCAGAACCAGTTGTCTCAGACCGGACTGACCCGAAGTGGCGCGGCACTGAAGGCGGCTGCCGGCATTCCAACGGAACTGGCGCTGCAGCTCGAAGGGCTGCTGTACGGCCGACAATCAAACCTCGCCGGCTCTGGGCAGAACGCCGCGGCCGGACTGGGGGCGATCGGCTCAAACACAGCCAGCGGGATTGCCAGTCTCTACAACGACCAAGGGCAGGCGGTTGGCCAGAGTTACCTGCAAGGCGCGCAGGCCGACGCACAACAGTCGTCGAACCTGGTCAGCACGGCACTTGCCGCGGCTATGTTCTTCTCCGACGAACGTCTGAAAGACAACATGGAGCCGATCGGCGAACTCGCCGGGCTGACCCTGTACGAATGGGACTGGAAACCCGAAGTCTCGCCCGTGGTGGGTCAGATGAGCATCGGGTTCAGTGCACAGGAAGTCGAAAAGGCGCACCCCGACTGTGTGGTTGAGATCGCGGGGCGCAAGGCGATTGCGTATCCGCGACTGATCAAACGGCTGCAGGATCAACTGCAGGAGGCCGCCTGATGCCTATTCCCTACGTAGATGGCCGGACCCTTGTGCCGGACCTGTCCCAATCGCTGCGCCTCGCGCTCGGGCTTGCCCAGCAGCAGCGCGACGAGCGCAATCAGGAGCAGATCAATGCTGCGATCGATCAGGCCATCCAGGCGCCGCAAGATCAGCAGATGGAGGCCCTGGGACGCATCGCCAAGCTGGACATGAACGCCGCACGCGGAATCGCCGGCATCCTGCAGACCCGTGACGAACGGATGCTCGGACAACTCCAGCGCGAGGCGGATGACGCGGTGCGCCAGTCGACCTATCTGCTGGGTATCGATGACCAGACGATGCGCATGAAGGAAATGGCCAGGTTGGTCGGAGAGCGCCAGTCACGCGGCCAAGACGTGTCAAAACTCGTCGAGATCGCCAATCTTCCACCGGATGAGCAAAACCTTCGGCTGCGCCAGATGGTTATCAAGGGCACGGATGCGCAGCAGTTGGCGAAGTCGGCGCTAGGGACTGATTCGGTTGGCACGCATATGAACGTCAAGCCACTCGAAGACGGCCGCCTTTATGGGCAGAACAAGGCGACGGGCGCATGGGAGATCATATCCCCACCACCCGGCACGCGATTCGCGAAACCGGCGCCTACTGTCGAGATCAAACAGTTCCCCGCGCCGCCGTCTGGCTACTACTACAAGGACCCGCAGAATCCGGCCGCCGGGTTGGTCGGCATTGAGGGCGGCCCCGCCGACAAACTCACCGAAGGTCAGGCGCTCGCTGCCGGGTTTGCAGACCGGATGACGGCCGCTGAAGACCGAATGGGTGATGTCGTCGGCGGCGGATTCGACCCGGCATCAGCCATTGAGCACGGTCGCGCGTGGCTGGGCAATTACGCCGCATCCCAAGAATTCCAGCTTTACCGGCAGGCTCAAGAGGACTGGGTACGGGCAAAACTGCGAAAGGAGTCAGGCGCCGTGATCGGCCCGGAAGAAATGGCGCAAGAAATCCAGACGTACTTTGCACAGCCTGGAGACTCCGATGCGACCATCAAGGCCAAGCAGCGCTCCCGCAAGGTCGCCGAGATGGCCATGCGCCGCAGCGCGGGGCAGCGCTATCAGCGGGAAACGGCGTCATCGAGGGACCGGCCAGCCGCGGATCTTCCGCCACTTCCCCCCGGCTTTGAACTGATCAGGGAGTAGTCATGCCAACTGCAAAAAATCCCATCACCGGTGAATTGCTCGAACTCGTTGACGGCGAATGGGTGTCGGCCGGTATTGATAGGGAATCGGGGGCACCCGCTGGCGTGCGGGCCGCTGTTGGGCCGGAGTATCGCGGTGGTGACGACCGACTGGCCACGCTGCGGAAGTTCTATCCGGATGCGCAGATGTTCGGCGATGGCAATTTCATCTTTACCGAGAACGGTAAGCGCAAACTCTACAACCCCAACGGAATCGACGTCGGTGATCTCGCGGAATATGGCCGCATCATCCCCGAAATGATCGGCGGCGCGGCTGGCGGTATTGCCGGCATGGCCGCTTCCACACCGACCGGAATGACGTCTGCGCCCGTGATGGTGCCGGTTGGGGTGGGTCTCGGGGCGGAAACAGCCGGCCAGGCGTATGACACGGCGCTAGAGCAACTTTTCGGCCGAGTCGATACGCGCGGCGCTGGAAGGCGCGCTGTCGATTCTGCGACCGGCGTCACGCTCAACGCGGCAGGACAGAAGGCGGCTCCCGCGATAGAGCGCGGGGTGTCAAATCTCATTGGGGCTGCGCGCAACCGGCTTGCTGGTGAAGCCCCGGAAACCATGCTGCGCGCCTACGGCAAGGCAGAGATCCCGATTGAGGGCGCAGGTGCCTACATCAACGCCAGCCGCCCGGTTCAGGGCCTGCAGAACGCGCTGACCATGCTTCCGACATCGGCCCGCACAATGGGCGATGCGATCGACGTTACTCTACAGGCCATGACCCGCTATGCGGATGACGTGGCGCACATGGCCGGCACGCCGGGCACGCTGCAGCAGACGGGCGAGGTGATCAAAGAGGGCGCGAAGAATGCCGGCCGCCGCCTGTCTCAACGGCTCGACCTGCTGCAAAACCGGGTATGGAACGCGGTCGGCAAGGCTACCCCGGTCCCGATTGAAAATGTGCGTGACGTCGTCACCGCGATGAAAGCGGAACTGGCCAGAGGGCCGGAAACGCTCGGGTATCTCAAGCCGGCAATCCGTGAAGGCGAAAAACTGATCAACGACGCCGGGGAGGCTGGGGTCGTCCCGTTCGACGTGCTACGCAAGTTCCGCACGCATGTCGGGAAACTGACAGAGCGGCCAGATATCAGCGGCTATGTCGGCGGCGAATCTGGGCAGATCAACCGCCTCTATGGCGCCCTGTCTGACGATCTCAACGCCGCAGCGGCGGGCGCCGGAAACGATGCCGCAAGGGCGCTCAGTCTCTACAACCGTTACGCGCGGATTCAGCTCAGTGGCAATAAGCCGTTTCTGGATAAGGTCGACTCACAGTTTCCCGAGCAGATCGTCGGGAACCTGGTTTCAAGTGGCAAACGCGGCGCAACGGCTGTGCGCCAATTACGCAACAACCTGAAGCCGGAAGAATGGGACGACGTGGTGGCCACCGTTGTTCATCGCATGGGGCAAGCCGCGCCGGGTGCGCAGAATGCCGCCGGAGATACCTTCTCGCCGGCCACGTTCCTGACAAACTGGAACCGGATGAGCCCGGAGGCAAAGGCGGCGCTGTTCGACGGCCGCCGATACAAGTCACTGCGCCCAGAACTCGACCGGCTGGCGAGGATTGCCGCGAGCGCCAAGGACGCAACAAAAATGGCCAACGCCAGCGGAACAGGGCAAACCAACTTCTACATGAACATCGCGCAGGGAAGCCTGCCCGTGATGGGGTACGCGGCCGGCGGTGTAGAGGGTGCGGCGGTTGGCGCTGCAGCGTCCTACGGTGGCCCTTATGGGCTCGCGCGACTGATGACGAACCCATCGTTTATCAAGTGGCTGGCGCGAGGGACGCGGATCGAGCCTACCAACTACAACGGGATGCGCGCCCACCTCGGGAGACTGGCAGTGATCGCGCAGGGAGAGCCAGAGGTCAGGGGCGAAATCCGCCAGTTCCTCGAAGCCATGCGCGCAGTCGTCCCAGCACCGCAGGAATCCGCCAGCGCTCAGGAACGCCCTCGTAGAGAATGAAATACCACAGCAGCGCGAACGGAATCAGGAACACGAATGTTCCGTAGATGATGCCAAATATCCAGCCGAGGACCTGTTGCGTCATCGCCGCAGTGTCGGCGTGAATCCGTAATCCGTCAAATTTCCACCACCAGCCCGCCACCCGGCGGGTTTTTTTATGGGTGCACAAAATGCCTGCTTTTGAACGACTTTCCACGCAGTTCCTCGACGATAACGGCGATCCGCTGCTGAACGGAAAACTCTACGTTGGGGTCTATGGCCTCGATCCGGTCGCAAACCCGATCACGATCTATTCCGACGCCGCGCTGACGACGCCACTGGCCAACCCGCAGACGCTCGACAGTTTCGGGCGGCCGTCGAATGACATCTACATCAGCAGTGATTTTTCGTACAAGGTCACGGATGTTGATGATGTTCAAATCGAACTCAAGGACGTCGATTTCACGACCGAAGCAGACGAGGTCTACTTCGACGCCAATGTGACGGGGTCGGTACAGCGAACCCTTCAAAGTCGCCTTTCCGACGTGATTTCCGTGCGCGACTTCGGCGCCGTCGGTGACGGCACAACGGACGACACGGCCGCCATTCAGGCCGCGATCGATTACATCCGGTCGAACTACAACAGCAGCACCCGCAGCTATCCCGGCGCACTGGATCTTGCCGGCAAGACGTACAAGGTCACGTCATCGATCGACGCCACCCTGTTCCGATCCCCCGGGTTTGAATTGCGCAACGGCGCGCTGCTGGGCGCCTGCACTGGCAAGATCGTGCTCGACCTGGCCGGCTGCAACGATGTGACGTTGCGTGATTTCAAGGTCGTTGGCGACACGACCAATATTCCAGCTGTCGGCATCTATTTCGGCCGCTGCTCGATCTCTGGCAGTTTCAGCGCATGCGCGTCAATGAAGCTGTTCAACTGCCGGTCGAATGGGCGGTTTTCGAAGGCGGCTGTCGTCAACTTCGCATCCGAGGTTTCAACGCAGGTTGGTTGCTTCTGGATCAACACCAGCCGATCACTGGACGCCTACACGTACATCAATGTATTCCACGCGGACACGCTGGACGACTACATTAGCGGCCTCACGTCGGATTATCAGACGCTCCCGGTGTCCGCCAATGGCGGTCAGTCGAACACGCTGCACAACATGAGTCAGACGCAGATCCAGCGGCATTCGGAAGTCGTGATTCCTATCACGTCGATATCGAAAGCGAACCCAGCGGTAGTGACGGTAAGTCCGTCAGAACTGTCAGCTTCCGAGCTGGCCAACGGCGACAAGGTGTATTTTGCCGGCATCGGCGGCATGACTGAGCTGAGTTATGCCAGCTATAGCGTCGCTAATCTCAATGCTGGCGCAGGCACGTTTGAGCTGTCTGGGATCGATTCGACCAGTTACGGGACGTTCACCAGCGGTACGGTGCGCAACCAGACCGGGCCGGCGATCCTTTTAAGCGGCACTCAGCGGATGGTGATAGAGGCGACTTACGTGCTTGCTTACGGAAGCCCGCCTTTCGTAATTGATCTCCAGCCAGGATCAATAAGATCGTGCAGATTTGACTGCCACTGCGAGCCATCTCCGGCCCGTGTCATTGACCTACACTATACCTCTGCAGGATACAGCGTTATCCAGGGCCTAAAGCTCGATCTGCTGAATGCTAACCAGACGATTCAAGATGAGTTTATCGGTATCACGGGCGGCGGCAAAGTGCGCATCGATAACCCCATCGTTGAGGTGGCTAGCCTTGCCGCTGCGCCTGCAAATAAAGTGTTCTATCCTCCGGCTGATTTCATCCTGCGCGATGCGGATATCAACGTCCCGCTTGAGGCGGCGCTTAACGATCCTGATGATTTCGCCGAGTTTAGTGGACAGACGTATGCGCCAGATACTCAAAGGAAAAAATATTATGGTGTAGTGCACATATTCATGGAATCTGGCGGCGAATCCCTGAATAAAGTTGGCTTGCGGTGGAACGGTTCCCGGTATGTCGGATGGGATGATGCTGATGGATTAGAGCGCGCTTTTCTACATAATCAAGTCGTAAGCTCTGCCGTTTTCAATGACATTTCATCAAATGTGAATACATTCGGAAAATTTCAGGGGAAATTCGTATGGGATGCTTCAACCAGCAAGCCGGTATTTTCGTCTGGGTCTACACCGGGTCATGCATGGATATATGCAGACGGGACAACGGCTTATACGCCAAGTTGATGGGAAATTAGGGCGCCTGGAATAATGTCACCGCGCGTCCCATTTCGGCGCCTCGTGGCTGACATTCTCGCCGCGCAGCACCGAATCATCGACAACCGGTCGACCGTCTGGCCGGATGACGTGCTTGACGCCCATCCTGCGCAGTGCGCGCACCTGTGCCGACTTCTGTTTGTAGCCGGTCAGGATCTCCAGTTGTTCCCTGGTGAGAAGCATCTATTTACTTTCGCCCGGCCCGCCTTCTCGGCTCCCGGTTCACGATATCATCACGCTCGATATTTACATGCTGAGGCGCATGGACGCCGACGCGCACCTGATTCCCCTTTACTTCGCAGATCGTCACGGTGATATCGTTGCCGATGTAAAGCGCCTCGCCTGGCTTGCGTGTGACTATTAGCATGGTCTCTCCATTGCCTGTTGGTTGCTGACCTTCGCAGGTCTGCCTATTTTGCTGTTAGGCG
>JAGRGY010000052.1 GCA_020445255.1 Gammaproteobacteria bacterium | reverse complement strand
GTTTGCGGTTTCTGTCCCACAGGGCGAAAGCAAACATCCCACGAAAGCGGTCGACGCAGGACTCGCCCCACTGTTCCCACGCATGAACGATCACCTCGGTGTCACAGTGAGTGCGGAATATGTGCCCTAGCCCGGCCAGCTCCGTTGCGAGTTCCGAGAAATTGTAGATCTCACCGTTGTACACGACGACCACGCTGTGGTCTTCATTGAACAATGGTTGCTGACCGCTGGAAAGGTCAATGATCGACAGGCGCCGATGGGCAAGCCCGACGCCCGGTTCGATGTGGATCCCACCCTCGTTCGGACCACGATGAAACTGGCGCTCATTCATGCGATCGAGCAGTGCGCGATCGATCTCGGATTCAGCTCGTGTATCGAATATCCCGACAAGGCCACACATGCGGGCACCCCTTAGTCCGACAACCCCATCGAGGCATCAATCGCCCTGTCGAGCTCGGGTATCATCGCTCGCGCAAAATCGGCGAGCCGCTTCTCCGTGTCCGCGATCGCCTCGGTGCCGATGACCGGCGTCGATATCGCAATCCACGCCCCGTCCATACGCCCTGGATACAGTCGGGCGATGGCCTCCCAGGCCTTTCCGAGGTAGCGGTTCGCAAAGTTGCGGCCCGCAATTCGATACCATTGCCATACCAAGTGGGTGGTTTCGCTGCCATTGATCCCGGCACGCAGCTCCTGCCTTCTGACCGTGGCCATTTGGTTGCCCCACTCGGCCTGTCCAGATTGAAGCATCTTGAGGCGCCCGACCTTTCCACCGATCGCCCGGTTTTCCGGATTGATCGCCTCGGCGCCCTGCTGCTGGTTTGGATACAACGAAAGGAACAACTGGGCCTCGTTCCCGGTTGCCGATAGGTACCGTTCGTTCACGACGTAAGGCGTTTGCAGATGCGTCGGCTGCCACAGAGTCGGCTCGTCAATACGAGTCCAGTCGCCGACACTGTCCGGAAGGGCGATCGGACTTACAACCTCCTGACCCTTGCTCGCAGCATATCCGACCAGCGAAGTGGTCAACAGGGACGCGCAGATGATCGTCGCTGACAGGCCCCACATCCCGCGCCTCACAGCCGTGCCGCCGAATTGCCGCGATGGAATGACATGACGCGGCGGCTCTTCGTCTTCCTGCCAGAACGATCCGATCCAGAAAAGCAGAAACATGACCAGGCCAAAGAAGATCCAGCCGTAGATCAAATGATCGATTCCAACTGCGTACTTCATCTCGCTGAGATGGCCGATCATGACGATCATGTAAGCGCGCACCCCATTCGCGATGATTGGCACCAGCACTGACAGCAAAACGAAAAGCAGACGTTTCCACAGTGCGTGGTAGGTGATGTAGGCGTACATCACCCCCAACGTGATAGAGGCAATCAGATAGCGAATACCGCTGCAGGCCTCGACAACCGACCAGTTTCCTGTGGGCAGAGAGAACCAAAGTCCGTCGCGGTAGACCGGGACTCCCGACAACCTGACGGCCCATACGGTAAAGCTTGCGGTAAATTCCATCAGTGACGGCACCAGGTCTTCGCCCATCGGCACCGCGAAAAACAGAAACAGCAGAGGAAATGCAATGAATTTCGCGATCTGCCAACCAAGCAGTGTTACCGAACTGGACACAACAATAGCAACCAGCGCGAGTTGCTCGATCACGAGCACACCAGCCAATCGTGAAAGCCCCCACAGAACCAGCGACAGGCCGAGTGGCACAAGGAAACCGGCGTTCGGCACTGGCACAAAAGCTGCCAGATGAGCGCGCTTTTTCCAGATCAGCCAAATTGAAATCGGCAGTACGACGAACCCATGCGCATAGGTTCCCGTGCGATACCAGATATGAACCATGCTGGCTACGGTGGAATAAAACACCGCGAACAACGCAATTGCCGTTACTGCATTGGCCGCTATTGCCGTTTGCCACCGTGTCGACTTCAATTCACCGGTCACTGCGAGTGCCCTGTCCATTCGAGGCCAGTTCTTGGGGATCGGACAATCACCCTACGCGCGCAAACGGTTCAGCACTGTCGCCAACTCGCGGCCAGTACAGTACTTCATCCATTCGTCCCCATCTGAAATCCGCGAGCAGGCGATCGAGGCGAGACTCCATCCGCTCGAGGTTCAGATAGTGTCGAAACCTCGTCTTCGTATCCAGACCGGATTGCCGTGGCTGATCCGGATCGATTTCCCAGGGGTGAAAATAGAAGATCGCCGATTCCCCATCGGCATTGTTGACGCGGCGGAGTGCCCAACGCATGCCCTGATACGGAATCAGTCTGAACCAGCCGCCACCTCCACAAGGCAGGTTCTTGCCGCCAATCTTGACCGTCGTCACCGGAAACTCGAAAAAGTCGTCGTTGAATGGCCTGAAAGCGAATCGTGGCGCGTCCGGCATACCATAGAGGTCGTGCTTGATCGGATAGATGCTGGAGCTGTATCGGTGGCCGGTCTCCTGCAAGACGTCGAGTGCCCAGATGTTCTCGGCGCCAATGGAATAGCTTGCAGCACGATAGCCGATGACTTCGCGACCTGACACATCCTCCAGCAACGCCTTGGTGCGAATGACATCGCTGCGAAACGCATCCCTGTCCTGCTGCGTTACCCTGACGTGTGACCAACCGTGGCTCGCGATCTCGTGGCCGGCCGTCACCATGCGCTGCAGCATCTGGGGATAGCGCTGGGCCATCCAGCCCAGGGTAAAAAAGGTGGCTTTTACCTGATGCCGCTCAAACAGCTCGAGTATACGATCGACATTGCGTTCGACACGACATTCCCTGTTATCCCAATCGTCGCGGTCGACATACCGTTCGAATGCGGAGACCTGGAAATAGTCCTCGACATCGACACTCATTGCATTGCGTACTTCGGTCATCGTGTACCCTTGTAGCGGGTCGCATCCCCAAATTTGCTGCCTGACGTGACAGCAATCCCACTTGACCATCGGGATGAAACGGTCGGCGCTGCCCACCCTCATCCAGCGGCTGCCGGAGTCGAAAATGAAGCTGCCCGATGGCACCGAGCTTGCGTCTCGATCAACGGGCTTTGCGTATCCGTACCCGGTGATTTGTGACGCTACCGACCGAAAACGCGACAACACCAAACATGCGAACGACTCCGGGCAGGCGCCCTGGTTCGATCAGACGATGTCGTCGTCTTCGTCGTCCGCTTCGAGTTTGAGAAGGATCGCCTGTTTCACCAATCTGCGCGTTTTTGTGAGCCTGCTGCGAAGATCCCTTACCTCGTCTTCCAACCGCAACAGCCGGCTTTCGACAGCGACCCCGCTCATCTCTCCTCCCTCGTGGTCAGACAAGCGTCGATCGCGCGCACGAACATGCTCGATCTCATCGTTCTCCGAATGACCGACTTCCTGCGCCATTTCCTCCGCGACGGTCTGGACGTGCGTCTCGTCGAGATCGTGCAGTTCTTCGAGCGAACCGAACAACAGCAGGCGATCACAAAGATTGTTGACCCTGCGCGGCACACCACCAGTCGCGGAAAAAATCGCATCGAATGCGCTGTCGGAAACCGACGGGTCACTGCGCCAACCGACTAGCGCCAAGCGGTGCTCGACGTACGCCTGCAGCTCTTGCCGGTCGAGTGGGCGCAGGTGATAACCGGCGATGATTCGCTGGCGCACCTGCTCCATACCCGGGCTCTGCAGGGTCTGCTTCAGCTCCAGCTGGCCGAGCAGGAAACTCTGCAACAACGCCTGACCGTCCTCCTGATAGTTGGACAGCATGCGCAGTTCCTCTATCGATCTTGGCGGCAGATTCTGCGCCTCATCGACGACGAGAAGTACGCGGCGGCCCTCTGCACGTCGAGCGCGGAAAAAGGCCTCGAGGTTGCGCAGCAATGCGGCCTTCGAGAGATTTTCGTGCGCCAGACCGAACGCCGCACTGATCAGCCGCAGCACCTCTTCTTCGTTGATCTGCGTCGAAACCAGCTGGGCGGCGACGACGTTCTCATCGGTCAGCTCGTTGAACAGATTGCTTACCAGCATCGTCTTGCCGGTCCCGATACCACCGGTAATGACGATAAAGCCCTCGCCCTGCCGCAGGCCGTAGCGCAGGTAGGCCATGGCCCGATTGTGCCCGGAGCTGTTGAAGAAGAAACGCGCGTCAGGGCTGAGTTGGAACGGTTTACCCGAGAGGCTGTAGAAACTTTCGTACATCTTCAGAGAAAACTTGTGGAAACGGAAACGCCCAACCGGTTCTCGGTGTAACCACCACTGGCGGTCGACGAATCCTGGTTGCGATGAAGGACGTCGACAGATGCGCTGGTCCGCTGCGAAAGCTGCTTGGACAGCGAAAACTGCACGTCGTAGGTATCCGTACTGGCGCCACCCTTGACATCGGTGGACGTCAAACCACCGCGCAACGACCCACGGAAGCCCGCACCGAGCTGGCGAGATACGCCGATCGTCAGACCGTAGCTGTCCTCGTCTGCAGCCGTTACCTCGTATTTCCGATTAGCCGCGTTGGCAGTGATGGTCGCGGTCGTACGCCGGCCGCCGACTGTAAGTGCGCCGCGGACTTGGGTATTGACATAGTCCTCGTCAATCTGGCGCAGTGAAAACAATGTGATGGTTTCTGGCAGACCATTGTCCGGATCATCTGGATTGAGATCGGGCACCTGGAATTGGAACGACTCCAGTTGGGTGGATCGTCGGTTCGTGACATCGCGCGAGAAGTCCAGGGCCAGTGCCGTCCGCTTGGTGCGATGGTTGATGTGTCCCGAATAGATCGTGCCAAGATAACGCTTGCCGTAATCGGCGCTGACGTTGGTACGTTGGTTGGGGGCCCAGTCGACACCGACCGTCCAGACGCTGCCGTCGGTATTGCTGCGGGAGGTCTGCACATCGTTCGTCTCGTACCCGACCATGCCCCGGACCCGAATGCGCGGATCGACCTGATAGCCGACACCCGCGGTATACGATGCGTTCTCGTCGTCGCGCGTGTCGTATTCCGTCTTGCGCTGCGTGGCCGACAAACTCCAGCTCAGCGGGCCAAAATAGGCGCCGCTCTGCACACCAAAATTCGCCGAGTAGGACCGGGAATCGTCGTTGCTCGAGACGTTATTGCCGGTATACGTCACGTAATCGATAGAGTTCTTGCTGACGATATCCATATAGCGGCCGAGATGATGCCGAAACTCGGGCGTCAACTGGAATGCATAGCTCTGACGGCCGGTAGACCCGACGTTGATCGAGTCGACGGGTCCGGAACTGGCGTTGTTGCCAACCAGCTGCGCACTGGCGTTTCCTCCGAGCCAGAAGAATTGGTCGATGAGTTCGACCCGTCCCAAGGCATGGAGATTATGTGCGAGCGCCTTCGAATCCGTGCTCCCGGTACCCTGCGATGCCGTCAGCCGGTAAGCGACATTGGCCTCGGACCGCCCGCCCCGACCGTTCAGATTGATCTGCGGACTCACCTGCGCCACAACTCCGCTGCTGGAATTGTTGCCAGAGCGGTCGACGACTGTCAGTCGGCCCGTCGCGGAGTCGGTGACCTTCCAATCACCACTCAAGGCTAAGGGCGAAAATCCTGCCACCCCGGTCGCGACGGGGAGCAAGATCAGAGCCCGCATGCTGCCGGCCAGTCGCCGGCGCATCGGGTTATTGTTGCTCATCGTTACCGTAGCCGTAGCCGTAGCCGTAGCCATATCCGTATCCATAACCGTAGCCGTAGCCGTATTTGCCGAAGAACATCTCCGGCTTACATTTATTGAGCAGCAGAGAGACATTATCCATCGAACTCAACTGTCCCACGGCATCGCGGACGAGATACTGCGGCGTGACCGCGGATTCGACCACAAGACATATCTGTCCCATCTGCTCGGCGAGAACGCTGGCCTCGCTGGTCGCGAGCAGTGGTGGAGAATCGAACAATACCACGCGGTCCGAATAGCGCAGTGCGAGCTCATCGAGCAGGTGGCGCATGGTATTGCTGGCGAGCAATTCCGTGGACCGCCGGTGGCGTCTGCCGGCCGGCAAAACGGACATCTTAGGGATGTCGGTCTTGATCAGAAGCTCGCGCAAATCGATGTTGTCGTCAATTAGCCGGTCGGTCAGACCCGGAAGGTTGTTAATTTTCAGCAGGCGGGACAGGCCCGGCTTCGCCAGGTCGGCATCGACGAGCAGCACCGTACGGTCCATCTCCATCGCGATCGAGATCGCCAGATTCAGCGAACTGAAGGTCTTGCCCTCGCCTTCGACCGAACTCGTTACCATTATCAGGTTGCGATGCGCCTCACCGATCGCGTTCTGCCCAAACGCCCGCGTCAACAGCGGCCGCTTGATCATACGATATTCTTCGGCGGTGCGGCTGCGTTCCGAATCTGGCGACAGGACTCCTTCGAGCCCCAGCGCCTTTATGCTCAGAATCTGCTCCGCTGCATCCACCTCGGGCGGTTCGCCGCCGCCACCGCCACCGCCCGGATGTGGCGACGGCGCCGCCGTCGTATCCTGGGTTACCCGCTCTGCCGCAATGGGCGCCGTACCCCCGTCAACGGTACCGGCATCCCGAGCAACCGGCGGCTGATACCGTGGTTCGGCCACGCGCGATTCTGCGGCCTGGGCATACTGTGCCGCACCGGTGTCAACATCGCTTTCGCTTTTCGCTTGTGCCGGCGCAGCGGCATTCGCCTTGGACTGCGGCGCTTGCGGCTTGGGTGCCGCAGGCGGCTCCATCTTGCCCATCATTTTGTCGACAGCTTTTTCGATGATGCTCATGATCAGGCCAGGTTCAATGACTGGGCGAGTCGCGGTAGCAACTCGACGTTGAATTGGTAGAGGGCGAGCACGACGCCAAAGGTAAGCAACAGGCCACTCAACGTGAGCACGAAACTCACGTTGCGCACCTTGCGCGCACGAATCTGTTCCGAGGTCCAGACCATGTTCACGCTGCCGAGTACCGGCAGACTGAGCGTGTCAGACAGCATCTGACGTTCGTCGAACGTCGGACGAAACTGCGACATCAGGAAGGCCACCGCAAATCCGACGGCAAGGGCCACCAGCAGTACGATCGCGCTAAACAGCACCCGGTTTGGTCCTGATGGCACTGTCGGCGCACGCGGCGGATCGACGACGCGGAACCGGACGTTGTCCGAGGAGTTGTCCGCCTTGCGCCCCAATTTTGCGGACTCGAGTCGGGTCTCGAGCGCCTCGTGGTTCTTTTTGACGATCTCGTAGTCGCTTACCAGGTCGCGCCGCTCGGCCTCGAGCGCGAGCACCTTGTCGACCGACCCTTCGAGTTCGGCGACCTGCGATTGATACTCCTCGAGGAGACGCCGTTTGGCAGCAACGTCGGCTTCGAGTTGTGCCATCCCAAGTCGCATCTGCTGGTACACCGGATTCTTGTCGATGTTATAGGCAGCCGGATTGCTGGCAACCTTTGCACGTTCCTTGTCCAGGAGCGCTTTCCGCTCCGCTTTGAGATCACCCAGGGCCTTGCGTGTCTGCGCCACATCCGGGTGACGGTCAGTGTACCGAACCTGCAGCTCGTCGAGTCGCAGCTCGACCGCGTTGATACGGCGATCGATGTCGCTGGTATCAACGGAGACTTCCACTTGCTGCGCCGGACCCAGGCCGAAGGTCGGCTCCTCACCCTCGACCTGTCTGCGAGTCGTCTCCAATCGCTGCTCGAGAACCGACAGTTCGACCTTTACCTCGTCGATCTTCTGTTTTCCGGCACGGATGCTCTCGTAGTAGCCGCCGGATGCCTCATCCGGCAGAAGCATCAGGTTGCGCTGCTTGAACCGGGTCAGCTCGGTCTCAAGTTCACGCATGCGCCTTTCATACTCGGCTTTCTGCTGCTCGAGGAACTGGGCTGCCGAGTCCTGCTCCTTGCGCACCTCGCCCAGGTTGCTCTCCATGAATATGGTGAGCAGGGATTTGACGACGAGTTTGGCAAGATCCGGCGACTCCGTCTCGTAGGAGATGGTGTACAGGTTCTCACGCGAGGTGCCGGAGAAAACGATCTTTCCTTTCAGCTCGTCGACGATCTCCTCTTTTTCCGCATCGGTGGTCGCATGCAGATCGAGGTCGGTCATACGCATGACCTTCTCGAGATTCGGCCGACTCAGCAGCGTGCGCGTCATCAGGAAGATCTTTTGCTGGGTGTCGCTGGTGTTGATCGCGATACCCCGAAGCAAGGGGGCGAGCACCGACGACGTATCCACGTAGACCCGTGCGGATGCCTGGAACCGGTCGGGCATCTTGGCGACCACCGACCAGCCGATCACGCAAATGGTCCACGCAACTCCCAGCATCCACCAGCGGAATCGCCAGGTGCCCCTGGCGTAGCGCAGCAGAAGTACGACAAGGTCATGCATCGACGTCCTACCTCAGAACTAGAACCAGGCTTCGGGGATGATGATCACGTCACCGGGGTGCATGTCGACGTTGGCCGAAATGTCACCATCGCGCAGCAGGTCG
This sequence comes from Gammaproteobacteria bacterium, assembly GCA_020445255.1. Taxonomy (GTDB): domain Bacteria; phylum Pseudomonadota; class Gammaproteobacteria; order Chromatiales; family Chromatiaceae; genus Thiosocius. Next base: position 19,172 of record JAGRGY010000052.1, on the reverse strand, counting down.
TCCAGGCGCACCCGGTACTCTTCCTGCTTACCATCCACAGCCCGCACCAGCGTCGCGTTGTTGCCATCAGCGAACTGGGTCAATCCGCCGGTCTGCACCATCACGTCGAGCATGGTCATCGAGTCGCGGTACAGCAGGGCCTGCGGCTTCGCGGCTTCGCCGACCACGCGGATCTGCTCACGGAAGGTCCCGGTGAAGCCGTTGACGATCACGGTGACCAGTGGATCGCGCAGGTAGGTGGCGAGTTCGGCCTCGAGGTCACGCGCCAGTTCCGCCGGTGTCTTCCCGGCCGCTGGCACCTCTTCGAGCAACGGCGCAGACAGCAGGCCGTCCGGGCGTACCGGAACGGTGGTCGTCACCTCGGGGTTGCGCCACACGAAGATCTGCACCGTGTCACCCGGCGCGATCCGGTAGCGCGTCGAATACTGGGCATCGCCGCTCGCCTGCGGCAGTTCGGCCCGGCTCTCGGTTTGTGTCGTCGCGCATGCACTGAGTAGCAAAACCCCCGAAAGCGCGCCCAGCAACGCTCCGAAACGCACTGATTTAAGGAGATTTGTCATGATAATCCTCTCTTTCTGACTCGCAGTCCGCCTGAATATGAAGATGCCGCCCCTGACGGCGCCCCGAGTTTACTCAATGTTCCGCGAAAAAGCTTGTCATACAGATGGTTGTATCGACATTTTGTAAATATTCCTGACATTGCGCGTGAAATCCCCACCCTGTGCGAGCCCCGATCCCGACGTCCCGATATAATCCTGGTCCGCAATCATGCCGCAGTACCCCGAGATGTTGTCCGCCGCCAGTGGGTTTTTCCTGCCTTTCCAGGGACTAAGACTAGTATTCAGCGCCGGACTGCGCCGTTACGTCGTCGTCCCGCTACTGCTGAACGTGCTGGCCTTTGCCGCGCTAGCCTACCTGGGAGGCAGCTACTTCGAGCACTTCATGGACCGCTGGCTGCCGACCCAGTCCTGGCTCGAATTCCTGCGCTGGATCCTGTGGGCCGTATTGGCCGCCGCATATGCCCTGACAGTGTTCTTCGGATTCACGCTGGTGGCCAACCTGATCGCGTCGCCTTTCAACGCCATGTTAGCGGCCAAGGTCGAAGAAAAATTAACCGGCGAACGGCCGCCAGATGCCGACGGTTCACTGCTCAAGGCCATTGCGCCGGCGCTTGTCGGGGAGATCGGCAAAATCGTCTACTTGGTCAGCCGCGCGCTGCCGCTGATGGTGCTGTTCCTGATTCCCGGCCTCAATATCCTCGTCTCGATCGGTTGGTTGCTGTTCGGCCTTTGGTTTCTGGCGATCGAGTACGCCGATTACCCGATGGGCAACCACGCCCTCAGACCGGCTGAGCAGCGCACGAAACTGCGACGCAGCCGGCTCAAAGCGCTCGCCTTCGGTGCCGGTGTCACGGTGATGATGCTGATCCCGGTCCTGCAGTTCGCGGCGATGCCGGCCGCCGTCGCCGGTGCAACGCGGTTCTGGGTCGACGACCTCCGCCGCGCATGATGCGCCGCTTCTGAACGGGTTCAGCCGCCCGCGCGCAGAAACCGGTGCAAACGCTCGGCGCCCTGCTCCAGCCGGTCGATACCCGTCGTGAAAGCGAAGCGCACGTGGCGTGCCGCGAGGTGGTTGCCGAAGTCGGATCCCGGCGTGACCGCCACGCCCACTTCCTCGAGCAGGCGAGTACAGAATGCCTGGCTGTCGTCGGTGAAGTCACTGACATCGGCATACAGGTAGAACGCCCCGCCCGGCCTGCGGCCGACACCGAATCCCATCTCCGCAACGGCATCGAACAGGAAATCGCGACGCGCCTCGAACTCGGCGCGACGCTGTTCCAAGACCATCATGGTCGCGCTGTCGAACGCCGCCAAGGCGGCGTATTGCCCGACCGTCGGCGCGGCCAGGAAAAGATTCTGCGCCAGGCGTTCCATCGGCTCGATCAGCCCCTCTGGCGCCACGATCCAGCCAACGCGCCAACCGGTCATACCGAAGAACTTTGAAAAACTGTTTATGACAACCAGGTTCGGCCGCCCGGTTTGCAACGCCGTCTCCGGTTCCGAACCGTATTGCAGACCCTGGTAGATCTCGTCACAGATCAGCACGCCATCCTGCGTGGCGAGGCAGTCGGCGAGCTCGGCGAGTTGGGCGTTTGCGATCAGGTTGCCGGTCGGATTCGCCGGCGACGCCAGCATCAGCGCGCGCAATCCTCCCTGCATCGCGGCCTCCAGGTCACGCCGGGCAATGCCAAATCCATTGACGACATCGACCGCGATGGGCACGGGTTCGCCGCCGTACATCGCCACCATATGCCGATTGCACGGGTAACCCGGATCGGTCACCGCGACCCGTTCGCCGGGGTCGACGAGCACCCCCAACAACAGCTGAAGCGCGCCTGACGCGCCCGGCGTCACCAGCACATTGCGTGACGCCACATCGACGCTGAAGCGTTCGCGGTAATAGGTGGCGATTGCCTCGCGCAACTCCGCAAGGCCAGCGGCCGGCGTGTAGTGCGTCCTGCCGGCGGCAAGCGCCGCACGCCCGGCCGCAATCACGGCCGGTGGCGAGATGAAATCCGGCTCGCCGATCTCCATGTGAACGATATCGCCGCCGCGTGCCTCGATGGCGCGTGCCCGCGCCAGGATCTGCATGACACGGAACGGGGCGATGCCACCGAGCCGGGCCGCCAGGCGGATCATGCGGGCACCGACACCGCAACCATCAGCGCGCGCAGGACGTCGAGGTCGATGTACCCGCGAGCCGGTTGTGGGCCTGCAATCGCCTTGGCGGGCTTGTCGGGATCTCCCAGTGAATCGAGCACGACCGATGCATGCGCGAAGTCCTGTGCTTCCGTGTAGCCATTGGTGGTGACGACGATGCAGCCGATACCGGCGTCGCGCGCCGAGGTGACGCCATGCCCCGAATCCTCGAATGCGACGACCTCGCCCGGCGGCAGCTGCATCTGGTCGAGGACCCAGGTGTAAATATCGGGCGCCGGTTTCTTGCTGGGCACGATGTCGCCGGCACCGACGACCTCGAACCAGGCCATTGCCCCCGCCGGCAACGTGCTGCCGATCAACGCGCTGACGTTTTCCGGCGTCGTCGTGGTCGCGATCGCCAGCCGCACACCCTGTTCGCGCGCCTGTTCGAGCAGCCGACGAACGCCGGGGCGCAACGGGATCGCGCCTTCGGCAATCATCGCCGTGTAGTGTGCGGTCTTGGCTCGGTGCAGTCCGGCGACGAAGTCATCGAACGCGGCAGGCCGCTCGAAGTCGGGGTTGTAGCGGTCGAGATAGTGACGAATCCGCTCCTTGCCGCCGGTCACCGTCAGCAGGCGACCATAGAGTTCGGGCGTCCAGTCCCAGTCGAGTCCGGCGTCACGGAATGCGCGATTGAACGCGACCCGATGGCCATCCCGCTCCGTGTCCGCCAGCGTACCGTCTACGTCGAACACCAGCGCTTCCAGCCTGCCCATCGATCCTTCCCTCCTGTCAAAACGGCGAGGTTAACCAAAACGGCCGCCGCAGTGACCACACATTGCACAACACTTCGTCGCTGCCGAACAGTCACGGTCGCCGGTACAATCTGGGCATACTATCCGGATAGCGCAGATCACGGCACATCGGCGCGCACTGCCGGCCGGCGCGCCGGTGGCCAACGACATGACCGAATCACATTACCGCGGGCGCTTCGCCCCTTCACCGACGGGTGCGCTGCATTTCGGATCGCTGGTCGCGGCCATGGCGAGCTTTGCCGACGCCCGCAGCCATCATGGCGACTGGCTCGTGCGGATCGACGACGTGGACGAGACGCGCTGCCGCCATGGCGCCGACGCCCAGATTCTCCGCACGCTGCAGTGCTTCGGCATGCAGTGGGACGAGCCGCCCATCCGCCAGAGCGAGCGTCGCCTCCGATATGCAGAAGCAATCGACCGGCTCGTGCGCGGCGGCGGCGCCTTTCGCTGCAGCTGTAGTCGCAAAGACGTCGCCGAGGCAGGCATCGAGGGTGTGGAAGGCCCGATCTATCCGGGCACCTGCCGACGCAATCCGCCACGCGCTGGCGTTAAGGCCGCCTGGCGGGCCGCGGTCACCGATCGCGACATTGTCGTCCTCGACCGCGTCATTGGCGGGATCGAGCAGAATCTCGCGGCGCAGGTCGGCGACTTCGTTGTCATGCGGATCGACGGGTTCACCGCATACCAACTGGCCGTCGTTGTCGACGACCACGACCAGCGCATCACCGACGTCGTTCGCGGGGCGGACCTGCTATGGTCGACACCGCGCCAATACTGGCTCCAGGACGCGCTCGGCTACGCCCATCCGCGCTACGCGCACGTGCCGCTTGTCTACGCCGGAGATGGCAATAAACTCAGCAAGCGAGACGACGCCTTCCCGGTGAACGAACATGACCCGGTCGCCTCGCTGCTCGCCGGCTGGCGGCACCTCGGACAGGCCGCGCCCGCCGACAGACCACGATCCGCCAGCGACTTCTGGCAATGGGCGGTACCCCGATGGCGGATCGAACAGGTACCCAAAGACCCGAGATGCCTGCATGAATGATGCGACACCCTACCAACTGCTGGGCGGCGAGGCCGGCGTGCGCGAACTCGTCGAGCGGTTCTACGACCACATGGATGCCGAACCCGCCGTGAAGGATGTACGGGCGCTGCATGCCGCAAGCCTGCGCGCGTCGCGTGACAAGCTGTTTCTGTTTCTTTCCGGTTGGCTAGGCGGTCCGGATCTGTACGTCGAAAGATTCGGCCATCCACGCCTGCGCCAGCGCCACCTGCCGTTCGCGATCGACAGCCGGGCGCGCGACCAGTGGATGCAGTGCATGCAGATGGCGCTCGCCGACATGGCGATCGACGAAACATTGCAGACCAAGCTGCTGGCCGCGTTTCGTGCAACGGCCGACCACATGCGTAACAAGGCCGACTTCGAGCCGCACGACGACCTGCCGACCGGCGGCTGAAGTATGGTGATACCTGGGCACGCCCGAGCCGCTGCTCTGGCGGGCCGACCCCGTGGAGAAGAGAGACAGAGACAGCATGATCATGACCACCACACCTTCGATCGAAGGCTCACCGATCTCCGCCTACCTCGGCGTCGTGACCGGCGAGGCGATACTCGGTGCCAACCTGTTCCGCGACCTGTTCGCCGGCATCCGCGACATCGTCGGCGGGCGCTCCGGCGCCTACGAAAAGGAACTGCGCAAGGCCAGGGAGATCGCGTTCAAAGAGCTCGCCGATGCAGCAGACACGTTGGGGGCCAATGCCATCGTCGGTATCGACCTCGATTACGAGGTCGTCGGTGAGAAAGGCGGTATGCTGATGGTCAGTGTCAGCGGCACGGCGGTGACGGTGGGTTGAATCGACGACAGGCTGGCGGAGCCATCGTCTCCTCGCAGGACGCGACCCCGCTGCCCACGACCTCTACATGTTGTCGGCGCGCGCCAGCAGGCGTTCGATCAGCGGCCCCTGCTCGGCGTCGGGATCGATGAACAACGCGCCGACGTGAAAGCGGTCGCGCGCGATGCGTCGAACATGCCGCACGCGGCATTCCATCTCCAAGGACTCGGCGAGGACATCACCGGTGCGCACCCGCCATTCGACCGATACCCGGTCGCCGGGGGTCAGAAGACCGCCGCCCTGGGCAAGCCCCTGGACCGCCGTGTGCGAAGTGAGAAACCCGATGCCCGTAGCCGAGATATCGGTCAATTGCGCGTCGAACGCCAACCCGGTCGGCGCGCGCACATCGAGCGGCCAGTCGAGCGGGTAACGCGGAGAGAGTCGCCGTTCAATCATGCCGCGTACCCAAGACGTTCAACCGCGGCAAGCCCCTTTCCCATGCCACAGCCACCGATGTGCTCCGTTTCTCCATCCAACACCTTCAATGCCACAGGCCGTTGACATGCCAGCGCGGTGCCCGCAGCTCACGCTGGCCGGGCGCGACAGTCCCAGATCGCGCCCGCGTTTCGTCGGCCAACAGACCGATCGCCTGATCCCGCCTGCGCAGATCCGCCAGCCGGCGGATGCGGTCTTCGGTACGCGGATGCGTGCGTAGCAGCGAAGGTTCCGGCACGCGCCTGCCGGGCAGCAGTATGCGTTCGAGCCATCCTCCCTGCACGCGTTCGATCTTCGCCAGCGCGCTCGCAAGCCCTTCCGGGTCCCCCGTCAGGCGCGCCGCATTCAGATCGGCATCGTACTCACGCGTGCGCGACAGGGCGAGCTGCGCCAGAGCGCTCAGGTTCGGAGCAAAGATCAACAGCGCGATCGCCAACCAGTTGATTGCCGCATAACCTGTCATTACCAGCGGCAGGTTCACGATCAGCAGCAGTTGGCCGAACAGCGACAGGAAACTGGTCGCCCGGCTGAACATGTCTGCCAGACCCATCACCCACAGATCGTTGTTATGGATGTGGCTCATCTCGTGCGCCAGGACGCCGAGCAGTTCACGGTCTTCCAGTTGATTCAACAGGCCGTCGGTGACCGCGATCGCCGAGCGCGCCGGGTGGCCGACGGCAAAGGCGTTCAACATGCGGCTCGGCACATAGTAGAGATCCGGCATCGAAGGCAGGCCGGCGCGCTGCGCCAGGGCGGCAAGTGCGGCGGTGAGGCCCGGCGCCTGCCCCTGTCCAAGCCGTGATGCGCCGTACATGCGCATGACCCAGGTCGGTGACAGTGACGGATTCATGAACACACCGACGATCCCGAACACAAGCAGCACGACAACACCGACGCCGCCCCACAGCAGCCAGCCGAGCGCCGCAAGGAATCCGCCCATGAAGACCAGAAGCGCCAGCGACTGCAGCCGGTTCAACCATGCGTGCTGCTGCCATGCCTCGTGATCGATGCCGCGCGCATCCACCCAACGGCCCTCCCATCATCGTTGCTCGCTCCGATTATTGCAGACCGGCCGCGGTGCGACGACAGACGCCGGCCGCGTCTCCTGCGTGCCGCGCCAGATTGCTGGATCAGTCGACAGCTGCCTCCGGCGCGGAAGCCGGCTCAGGCAGTTTCAGCGACAGGAGCAACGCCGCCAGCAATGCAAGGGCCGAAAGCCACAGGCAGCCCTCCAGACCGTAGACCTGGTACGCCAGTCCCGACAGGACGGTTCCTGCGAGCCGCCCCCCGGCATTCGCCATGTAGTAAAAGCCGACGTTCATCGCGACCCGCTCGAAATCCGAGTAGGCGAGGATCAGATACGAGTGCACCGCAGAATTGATCGCGAATACGATACCGAACAGCACCAGGCCCGGGATCACGACGAGTACCGCGTCGTAGCCGGCGGTCATACCCGCGGCCATCACCGCCGGTATCACCGCGAGCAGCGCGACCCAGCGGCGCGCACTCGCACCGCCTGGACCTCGGCCGTGGCGGGACTGGCGCAGGATCGACGGCGCAAGCGCCTGTACGATCCCGTAACCGATCACCCACGACGCGAAGAACCCGCCGACCTCGGTGAAGCTCCAACCCAGCACCGAATACAGGAACAGCGGCAGGCCGACGACGAACCAGACGTCGCGTGCGCCGAACAAAAACAAGCGCGCGCCCGACAGCCAGTTGATCGCGGGATTCTTCGACAGCACCTCGGTGAACTTGGGCTTCGATTTCATCACCCCGACCCGGTGCGGCAGCAGCAGCGCCGTCACGGCCAGCACGCCGAACAGCACGCCGGCCAGCCAGCGCAGCGTCGCGCGGAAACCCAGGACGTCCAGCATCGCGGCACCGACGAAAAATCCGGCACCCTTGAGCGCGTTCTTCGAACCCGTCAGTACCGCAACATAGCGGAACAGCCGCGACTCACCCGCACCGCCAGCCAGCACCTTCACGCTGGCCTTGGCCGACATCTTGTTCAGGTCCTTCGCGATGCCCGACAGTGCCTGCGCCGCCATCACGTAGCCACCAGACAGCCACGCGTCCGGCACGGTCAGCATCAGCAGCGCGCCAACCTGCAGCGCCATTCCGATGTGCATGGTGAGATTCAGACCGATGCGCGCGCCGAGCCACCCGCCGACCAGGTTCGTAACGACACCGAAGAATTCGTAGAAAAGGAACAGCATCGCCACTTCCAATGGCGAGTAGCCGAGCTGGTGGAAATACAGCACGACGAGCATGCGGATCGCACCGTCGGTGACGGTGAAGGCCCAGTAGCCTGCCGTGACGATCAGGTAGTTGCGCATGGACGACACCACGTCATGTCCCGGTCAGAGGCCTGCCGCGACCTTTGCGACGAGATCCATCAAGCGGTTCACATAGCCCCACTCGTTGTCGTACCACGCGTAGACCTTCACCTGAGTTCCGTCGACGACCATCGTCGACAGTGCATCAACGACGCTGGAACGCGGGTCGTTGACATAGTCGACCGACACCAGCGGCCGCTCCTCGTAACCAAGAATCCCCTGCAATTCACCGCTTGCCGCCTCGGCGAAATAGCCGTTGATCTCTTCGACGGTCACCGCGCGCGCGGCTTCGAAGACGAAATCGGTCAACGATGCGTTCAACAGCGGCACGCGCACCGCATGCCCGTTCAGCCGGCCCTCCAGGTCGGGGAAGATCTTCGTGATCGCACGCGCCGATCCGGTCGTGGTCGGGATCAGTGACTGGCCGCAGGCACGCGCGCGACGCAGGTCCCTGTGGCCCTTGTCGACGATCGTCTGCGTATTCGTGATGTCATGGATCGTCGTCATGCAGCCGTGCACGATTCCAACGCACTCGTGCATCACCTTGATCACCGGAGCGAGGCAGTTGGTCGTACACGACGCCGCCGTCAGCAGGCGATGCCGCTCCGGGTCGTACAGGTGGTCGTTGATGCCGTAGACCACGTTCAGTGCGCCTTCGGTGGGTGCTGCAACGATGACTTTCTTGACGCCCTGCGCGAAGTAGGCATCAAGGCTCGATGGGCGCTTGTGGTGCCGGCCGGTCGCCTCGATCACAATGTCGCAGTCGCGCCAGTCGCCACCCTCGATCGTCGGCTCGCTGCCGTGAGCGAGTGTCTCGCCCGCCACGTTCAGCGACGCGGCGCCCGCCCCCACCTCGACCGGCCAAGTACCATGCACCGAGTCGAACGTCAGCAGGTGGGCCGAACCGGCCGCGTCGGTCGCGATCTCGTTGACCCGTACGAACCCCAGACCGGGACGCCCCCAACCGGCGCGCAGGCCCAACCTGCCCATGCGACCGAATCCGTTGATGCCGATGCGTACCGTCATGATTCACGTCTCCGTCTGGATGCTGATTGACTGCTACTCGCCACAGGCCCGCCGGTCCATCGAATCGGCGATGAAGGCGCGATCGTCGACGAACGGTCGTTGATCGCGCATCCCGGACTCCACTGCATCGAGTATGTCGCGCGCCCAAGACGGCAACTCCGGATTGAGCCGATAGTAAATCCATTGACCACCGCGACGGTCGCGCAGCAGCCCGGCTTCCCGCAGCTGCCCAAGGTGACGCGACACGTGCGGCTGCGCCGCACCGAACACCGCGGTGAACTCGCACACACACAACTCGTCGACGGCCATCAGCAACATCACGCTGCGCAGGCGGGTGTCATGCGACAGCAGCGCGAACAGGTTGGCGGGAGATATATTCACTTTTCGGAATATATCGACGCGGCCGGAATCCGGCAAATGAAGGTTTCGTTACACGAAGGCGGCGACGCGCCGCTGCCGCGGCGAAGGACGCCTATATGGGAACGGCAAGCGCTACGATTGGAGCCTGATCGGAACCGCTGGCGCCGGCCACTTTCCGGGCGAGACCACCCGCGACCTCGCGTCGGCGCGTGGCGTTCGGTGTTATCGGCCGACCCGCTGCGCTAGGCGCGGTGCAACACCGGCCGTGTCGTACGTGCGGTCTGCTCGTCGGCATTTATTTTCTGGATCAACTCGCCCAGCACGCGGTCGGCGTCCTGGTTGGCGACCTGACAGGTACCCGCGGCCTCGTGCCCACCGCCGTTGTACGACAGGCACAGTTCACCGACGTTGGTACTGCAGCCGCGATCGAGAATTGACTTGCCGATCGCGAACACGGTGTTCTGCTGCTTGAGGCCCCACATCACGTGCATCGAGATATTGCACTTGGGATACAACGCGTAGATAACGAAGCGATTGGTCGCGTAGATCGTTTCCTCGTCGCGCAGGTCGAGCACGACCAGGTTGTCGTGCACGGTACTGCAGCGCTCGATCTGTTCACGCGCACGGCCTTCATGCGCGCGGTAAAGGTCGACGCGTTCGACGACGTCGGGCAGTTCCAGGATCTGGTCGATGCTGTGATCGCGGCAATAGTCGATCAGGTGCATCATCAGTGCGTAGTTCGAGATCGTGAAATCGCGGAACCGCCCGAGCCCGGTGCGCGCATCCATCAGAAAATTCATCAGCACCCAGCCGTCCGGCTCGAGGATCTCGTCGCGGGTGAACTGCGCCGAGTCCCCCTTGTCGACGGCCTCCATGATGTCATCGGCAACGTTCGGGAACGCCGACTTGCCGCCATAGTAGTCGTACACGACCCTTGCTGCCGACGGCGCCTCGGGAATGATCACATGATTGTCATGCTTCGCGTTTCGCAGAGTCTCGCTCAGATGGTGATCGAACGCGAGATGGCAGCCCTCGACATACGGGAGATTGGTCGTGATGTCTCGCGGGCCGATTGTGATCTTGCCGTCCTGCATGTCCTTCGGATGAACGAACAGGATGTCGTCGATCATGTCGCGTTCCTTCAGCAACACGGCACACACCAGACCGTCAAAGTCACTGCGGGTCACGAGTCGGAATTTTTCAGTCATGAGATTCCCCCGAAGGTCTGCGCTCAACGTCGTGTTCCCAGGCATACCCGGGATCTTCCGACTTGGCGGCGACCGTGAGGGTTTCTTTAGATTGCCCTGGATGGGGTCGGTGACAAACGCGACCCATGCGTCGCCGATCCCCTTTTGCCTCTGTCCTACGTCCCCGCGCAATCGTGGCGTCGGACTTCTATACTCTGGTCTATCGACCCTCCCGACCAGTGAGGAGTCACAGGCCGTCGTCACTGGCGGCGCGCTGGAGGAGATTCCGATGCGGCTCCTGAATTCCGCCTTTTCCTGGATCCTGGCGCCCCTCCTCATCAGTCTCCCGGCGCCGGCATCGGCGTCGATCGCGCCGATCTGCGACCTGCTCGAAGTCTTTCTGAACGCTGAGAGTTGCGTGGAGAAAATTGCCGCGCCGATCCGGGCGGAAAGCAAGAGAACGGACGATCTCAGCATGGAGGCAATCCAGCTGCTCGAGGAAATGCTGGAGACCGCGTCTCCCGAGAGGGCCGACGACATCAGGAAAGAAATCGCCAAGACCCGGCACCACATCGAGGTAAACGACGAGTTCGAAGAGGCCCTGATCCGGTTCGACCTGCTTCTGCTGCACGACTACTACAACGTCTCCGATACGCCGCCCGAGGACGATGACCCGCTTGAGCGCTTCTTGTTCGTCACGGCCTGCAACGGCGACTTTCCCACGGCGCGCGGCGGCGCCGGCGATACCTGCCTGTTGACCTTCCGCACCGTGGAACTGGCGACCCTGCTGCAGGTCGCCGGCCCGGAGGTGTTCGGCGTGCACTACGAGGTCAATCTCGATCCGACCACACCCGACCTGTTTGTCCCGATCGGCACCTCGTACGATACCGCGTCCGACTTCGCCATGCTGTTCGAGATCGACGGATTCGAGCCCCTGATCAGGGCCTCGCCCTTCGACGCAGCCGGGAATCCCGTCGCACTCACCCGGCGTGACGGGGTCTTCCTTTCCTCGGCATCGGTGATTCTGTTCGATCTTCCGCTTGACGTGCCGGAGCCCATGACGTTTTGGCTACTGGCCGCCGGATTGATGTCGCTCACCGGGCAGATGCGCGTCCGCGCGCGGGGCAATCCGCACGCAACCGGCCTCCGATTGTCGCCGAACACGACGAGCGACATACGCCCTGAGCGTCCCGGCATGCCCGATTCGCCCCGACGGATGGGCAGCGGCTAAAGGGTACCGACCCCTTTCAAGAGATTCTCCAACAACCGCACCCGCTCGCGCAGCCGGCGTGTCTCATCGAGCAGGTCGACCGCGAGCGCGGCGCCGGCGCAGTTGATGCCGAGGTCGCGCTCCAGACGCAGCGCGCTGCGGGCGCGTCGCACGTCGTCGACATCGAAGCGCCATTCGCGCTGCCGGCGTCCCAGCGGTGTGACGACGCCCTCGGCGATCAGCATCAGCATCTTTTCAGCCGCGACGTCGCAGCAACGCGACAGCTCGGCCAGCGTCAACAGTTCCTCGGTCAGGGTCTGGCGCTTGCGCGGCATCGCTCATCCACCTCCCAAACGCGCACGCGGATCGAACGCGAGTTCGCGCGCCATCTGTTCATACAGGGCCTTGGCCTGTTCGCTGTCGGCCGGCGGCGTGACGATCTGCAGCACGACGAACTGATCGCCCGACCCACCGGGCGCCGGCAGCCCTCGCCCCTTCAGGCGCAGCTTCTGTCCACTGCGTGCGCCGCGCGGGATGGTGACGTCGACCTTGCCGCCGAGCGTCGGCACCGGCACCTTGGCGCCGAGTGCGGCCTCCCACGGCGCGACCGGCAGGGTCAGAAACACGTCGCTGCCATCAACCTCGTACAGCGGATGCGGCCTGATCTGCACCTCGAGGAACAGGTCGCCGGCCGGACCGCCGTTGAATCCGGGGGCGCCCTGGCCCGGCAGCCGGATGCGCTTGCCGGCCGTCACACCCTTGGGCACCTTGACCTGCAGCTTGCGGTCACGGGTGGTCAGGTGGCCACTGGCATCGTACTCGGGCACGCGCAGTTGCAGCGCGAGCGTCGCGCCGTTGAACGCATCCTCGAGAGCGACCTCGACGGCCGCGTGATGATCCTCACCGCGACCCGGCTGGCGCGCGGTCTGGCGGAAGCCGCGCGGCTGACCACGGCCCATGCCGCCGAACAGCGCTTCGAAGAAATCGGAAAAATCGCCATGGCCGCCCTCGGTGTAGCCACCACCGGAAAACTCGAAGCCGCTGTCCCACCCGGGCGGCGGCCTGAATTCCTCTCCGCCCTTCCAATCCTTGCCCAGCTGGTCATAGGCCGCGCGCTTCTCCGGATCCTTGAGCACCTCGTAGGCCTCACCGACGTCTTTGAAGCGCTGCTCCGCGTCCGGCTCCTTGCTGACGTCCGGATGGTACTTGCGCGCCAGCTTGCGATAGGCGCGCTTGATCTCGTCCTGGGTCGCGTCGCGCGCGACGCCCATGACGGCGTAGTAGTCCTTGTAGTCCATCGATCGGTACGTGTGCGCCACCAGGGTTTGGGGAACCGGCGCGGCCCGCAGGTCGCGCCGGTTGCGCCTATCAGGTCAGCTATTGACCGCGATCTTGCGCGGCTGGACCTTCTCATGCTTCGGGATCCGCACCTCGAGCACGCCATGGTTGCTCTTGGCGGTGATCTTCTCGGCATCAGCGGTGTCCGGCAGGCTGAAACGCCGGTAGAAGCTGCCGAAGCTGCGCTCGACGCGCTTGTAGCCGTCGCGCTCGTCCTTCTTCTCCGACTCCTTCTCGCCCTTGATCGTCAGCACGCCGTTCTCCATGTGGACCTCGATGTCTTTCGGATCCACGCCGGGGATGTCGGCGATGATGACGAAGTTACCTTCCTCTTCTTTGACGTCGACCGCCGGCACCCAGTCGCTGGTCGCGACACTGCTGCCCTCGGCATTGCGGTTCTCCACCGCACGTTCCATCTCGCGGCGCATCTGGTCGAGCAGACCCCAGGGTTCGTATCGTGTAAGGCTCATGATCAATCCCTCCCACTTCGAGTCGCGTTGCCGGAGGGGGATTCGATGACCCGCCCTCCTTCCTGCCAAATAAGTCTGGGCACGGAGGGCCGATTTCAAGTGCGGGATTTGAGGCGGATCAAACCTGCCCCGGGTTTGCGAACACCGGCCGAGGTCAACCGACGAGACGGTAACAGGGTGTGTATTCGCCGTGCAGTTTCATCCGCTGCTGGGCGACGAAACGCTGCAACAGCTCGTCCATCGCGGCCGACATCCGGTCGTCGGCACGGATCTCGAACGGCCCGCGCGCCTCGACTGCCCGGATTCCCTGCTCCTTGACGTTGCCGGCGACGATGCCCGAGAACACCCGTCGCAGGTTCGCCGCGAGCAGATGCGGCGGCTGCTCGCGCGACAGCGACAGCCCCGCCATTGCCGCATGGGTCGGTACGAACGGCACCTGGTAGGGCTCGTCGATGAACAACTGCCAGTTGAAATAGAACGCGTCGCGCCCATCGCAGCGGTACTGCTTCACCGATTCCATCGAGGACTTGATCGTACGTGCGACCCGGACCGGGTCCCCGACAATGATCTCGTACAGGCCCTGAGCCTCGGGCCCCAGCGTCGCACCGATAAAGCGGTCGACCGCATCGAAGTACCCGGCGCTCTCAGATGGCCCGGTCAGCACCAGCGGAAACGGATGCCCGGCGTTGCGCGGGTGCATCAGGATACCGAGCAGATACAGCAGTTCCTCGGTGGTGCCGGCGCCACCCGGGAAGATCACGACACCGTGGCCGATGCGCACGAACGCCTCGAGACGCTTTTCGATGTCGGGCAGGATCACCAGCTCGTTGACGATCGGGTTAGGCGGCTCGGAGGCGATGATCCCGGGTTCGGTCAGGCCGATGTAGCGACCGCCGACGATGCGCTGCTTGGCATGGCCGATCGTCGCCCCCTTCATCGGCCCCTTCATCGCGCCCGGTCCACAGCCGGTACACACATCGAGGCCACGTAGGCCGAACTCGTACCCGACCTCCTTGGTGTAGTCGTATTCCTCGCGGCCGATCGAGTGCCCGCCCCAGCACACGACGACATTGGGATCGACGCCCGGCTGCAGCACGCGTGCATTGCGCAGGATGTAGAACACCGCCGACGTGATGTGTTCGCCCTGGCTGAGGTCGAGCGCCGGGTCGCCCTGGATCTCGTTGTGGGTGTAGATGATGTCGCGCAGCACCGCGAACAGGTGCTCACGAATGCCACGGATCATCTTCCCATCGACGAAGGCTGACGCAGGCGCGTTCTCCAGGCGCAGCTTGATGCCCTGGTTGCGCTGCATCAGGTTGATGCCGAAATCACGGTAGGTGTCGAAGATCTCGCGCGCGTCGTCGGTGTTGCTGCCGCTGTTCAGCACCGCGAGCGCGCAATTGCGAAACAGCCGGTACAGGCCGCGCGCGCTGGTGTCGAGCAGCGTCCTGACCTCGAGCTGCGACAGGACCTCGAGCTTGCCCTCCGGGCTGACCGAGGCACTGATTCTGTTCATGGAGCACTCCCGTGACCGTCGCGGTGATGCGCGAGGCCGGACATGGTACGGGGATGCCGGCCGGCAGGCCAATCGGTCGTCAGACAGTTCGGTTCAGGAGGTGGCGGCGGAACGCCGACCCGCCAGTGAGCGCGCCTGTTCCTTCATCATCTCGACCACGGCGTAGATGCCGAAGTGTCGGTTGGGGCTGAGGTTTTCGGCCAGCTTCAGCGTGTCGAACAGGCCGTCCACGTCCATCGTATCGATCTCTTGCGCCGTGTGCCCGGACAACAGCTCGATCAGAAGCGCCAGCACGCCCTTGATGATCGACGTGTCGCAGTCGCCGACGTAATCGATGTGGTCGTCACCGTCGGGCGCGGGCACCGCGCACACCCAAACCTGGCTGATGCAGCCCTTGACCTTGTTGGTGTCGATCCGGTAGCGGTCCTCCAGCTGCGGCAGCGCCTCGCCGAGTTCGACCAGGTAGGCATAACGCGCCTCCCAGTCATCGAGCAGATCGAAGTTGTCGATGACGTCCTGTGCGGTCAGCATCGCTGCATCACACGCTGAACGACTCGCCGCAGCCGCACATGTCCTTGACGTTCGGATTGCGGAATTCGAAGCCCTGGTTGAGCAGGTTGGTCTTGACGAAGTCGATGGTCATGCCGTCGACCTGGTGCAATGACTCGTCGTCCACGACCACCTTGACGCCAAAGCTCTCGAACACGTGGTCACCGCTGCCAATCTCATCGGCATAGTCGACCACGTAGGCGAACCCGGTGCAGCCGCTCTTCTTGGTGGCGACCCGGAGCCCTTCGCCGCTGCCACGCTTGTCGAGCTCACGACGCACGTGCCGGGCGGCAGATTCAGTCAGTTCCACACCTGTCATAGGAAACCTCCACGACCGCCTCGCGGTCGTCACATCATCCCCAGTTCGAGCCGGGCCTCGTCGCTCATGCGTTCCTGCGACCAGGGCGGGTCCCAGACCAGCCGCACGTCGCACTTGCCGACCCCGTCAACGGACTCGACCGCCTGCGCGACCTGGCCCGGCAGGATACCGGCCACCGGGCAGCCCGGGGCGGTCAGCGTCATGTCGATCGCGATGCGGTCGTCGCCGACCGCGTCGATTGCATAGATCAGCCCCATGTCGTAGAGGTTCACCGGTATCTCGGGGTCGTACACCGTGCGCAGCGCGGCGATGATCGCCTCCAGCCGCGGGTCGTCCGGTGTAGCCCTGGTATCGTGTTCCATTTCAAACCGCTCGTTCGATTCCGCCAGCATGATCCACCACCTCACTCTTCCGTCGGCGCGAGCCGCTCATCGAGCAGCCGCGACGCCCGCGCGCGCAGCGCCGGGTCGTCGAAACGGCCGAGGATGTCCTCGGCGAACCCCTGGCACAGCATGCGCGTGGCCGCACCCTCGGGAATCCCACGCGAACGCAGATAGAACAACATGTTCTTGTCGAGTTCCCCGACCGTCGTGCCGTGACTGCACTTGACGTCGTCGGCGAAGATTTCAAGGGTCGGTTTGGTGTCGACCTCGGCCGAGCGCGACAACATCAGGTTGTGGTTGGCGAGCGCCGCATCGGTCTTCTGCGCGTCGCGCGCCACCAGCACGTGGCCGTCGAACACCACGCGGCCCTGCCCGTCCAGGATGCTCTTGAAGGTCTCGACACTCGTGCAGCCGGGCACCGCGTGATCGACGTCCAGGTGGACGTCGTTGAGCTGGCCGTCGCGCGCGAGCATCAGCCCGTTCAGCTCGGCGCTGGCGCCTTCGCCGTCGAAGCGCACCCGGACGTCGCTGCGCGACCAGTCACCGCCGAGCGCCGCCAGTGTGTAACGGTAGCGGCTGCCGGCACCGAGGCGTACGTCGAGATCCACGAGATGCTGCGCGGTCGGGCTTTCCTGCTGCAGACACTGGTGGGTGAGCTCGGCGTTGGCACCGAGTGTCACGTCCAGCGAAACGTTGTCGAAGTAGACCGACTCGCCGAGGCTCGCATACCGTTCGATCAGGCCCGCCTGCGCGCCCCTGCCGATATGCAGCGCGTGGCGCGGACTGACGATCACCGGTTCGTCGCCACCGACGGCGATGTGCAGGATCTCGATCGGGTGTTCGAGTTCGGCGCCGTCGGCGACCTCGATCAGTGCACCGTCGAGGGCCAGTGCCGCATTGAGTGCGGAGAATATGTGCCGATACTGGGCGGCGTCTTCGGCGCCGAAGGTATCGGGCTCGGCTTCCGCCAGCGACGCGATGCGCAGGCCGGCGCCTCCGTCCGTCACCGACAGCGACGGTGCGAAATGTCCGTTGACGAACACCAGACGCGCACCCCGATGGTCGTCGAGTAGCAGATCCTCGATGTCAGACAGCTGCAGCGCAGTGATCGGGCCGTCGGTGAACGGCCGGTACTCAGCGCGCTTCAGGAACGAGACCGGCGTGTAGCGCCACGTCTCCTGGCGACGCTCCGGCAGGCCAAGCGCGCGCACGCGTTCGGCACCGCTGCGGCGCAGCGCGTGCAACGGGTCGTTGGCGGCGTCCTGACCGGCGCGGGCGAGACCGGCTTCGAGCACGCGGTCGATATCGGTTGCAGGCGCGTCGGCGGTACTCATGCCGCCTCCCCGTCCGACAGCCAGCCGTAACCGCGCTCCTCGAGTTCCTTGGCCAGGGTCTTGTCTCCGGAGCGCACGATGCGGCCGTCGGCCAGCACGTGGACGAAATCCGGTTCGATGTAGTCGAGCAGGCGCTGGTAGTGGGTGACGAGGATCACTGAGCGATCCGGGCTGCGCAGCGCGTTGACGCCGTCCGACACCGTGCGCAGCGCGTCGATGTCGAGTCCCGAATCGGTCTCGTCGAGCACCGCCAGCTTCGGCTCGAACACGGCCATCTGCAGGATCTCGTTGCGCTTCTTCTCGCCGCCGGAAAAACCGGCGTTGACCTGGCGCTTGAGCAGCTCGGGCTTCATGGATACCAGCTGCATCTTTTCGCGCACCAGCTTCAGGAAGGCCACCGAGTCGAGTTCCGACTCGCCGCGCGCGCGCCGCTGCGCGTTCAGCGCCTCCTTGAGGAAATGGGTGTTGTTCACGCCGGGCAGTTCGACCGGGTATTGAAACGCCAGGAACATCCCGGCCGCCGCCCGCTCCTCGGGTTCGAGGCCGAGCAGGTCGTGGTCTTCGAACAGCACCTCGCCGCCGGTCACGTCGTAACCGTCACGCCCGGCCAGCACGTGCGCCAGCGTACTCTTGCCGGAGCCGTTCGGGCCCATGATGGCGTGTACCTCGCCGGGCCGTACATCCAGGTCGATCCCCTTGAGGATCTCCTTTCCGTCGACTTCCGCCCTGAGGTTCCTGATGGACAACAACATCTGCTTCTCCTGGTTCATCCGACGGCGCCTTCGAGGCTGATCGCGAGCAGCTTCTGTGCCTCGACCGCGAATTCCATCGGCAATTCGTTGAATATCTCTTTGCAGAACCCGTTGACGATCAGCGATACCGCGTCCTCTTCGGCGATGCCGCGGCTGCGGCAGTAGAACAGTTGGTCCTCGCTGATCTTCGACGTGGTGGCCTCGTGCTCGACGCGCGCGCTCGGATTCTTGACTTCTATGTAGGGGTAGGTGTGCGCACCGCAGCGGTCGCCGATCAGCAGCGAGTCGCACTGTGTGTGGTTGCGCGCGTTCTCGGCCTTCTGCGCCATGCGCACCAGTCCGCGGTAGGCCTGGTTGCCCTCGCCGGCCGAAATGCCCTTCGACACGATCGTGCTGCGCGTGTTGGGCCCGATGTGGATCATCTTCGTGCCGGTGTCGGCCTGCTGGCGGCCGCGCGTCACCGCGACCGAGTAGAACTCGCCGATCGAGTCTTCGCCGCGCAACAGGCAGCTCGGGTATTTCCACGTGATCGCCGAGCCGGTCTCGA
>JAGRGY010000028.1:34556-36571 GCA_020445255.1 Gammaproteobacteria bacterium | reverse complement strand
CGCCGCTTACCTGGGCGTTAGCGCTAAAAAAATGAAACATCGAACACTGTTTGCAGTCTGCTTGGCCATTCTGTCCACACAAGCACTTGGCGAAGAGGGCGTGAAAGCGTTGTTGGGTTTCGTGCCCGGTGAAGAGTCAGGTATTCCCCTGCCGAAACGGAGTCATCCATTCTCAACGGAACGGGTTCCTACACTATCGGAGAAGCTGAACCCCTTTTTCCCTGATCTTCAGCTATTCATTATTGCGCCGGAAAATCTGATCTCGGGTGTTGTTGGCCGGAAATCGATGATCGATAGCGAATCGTGCGATCGCGAATTCAATGCCTTGAAAGGGCTAATAAAAAAAGAATGGTTTCCTAATCTCATAAGCGGGCCTACCTCGGGGTTGTACCTCCAATCCAACGATGGAGAAATGGTCGCGAAACTGAGTTGTGTTCACACGGATGAAAATCCCTATCCCGTTCTGGAGTTGATAGTTGAGCACACAAAAACGGCACAAGAGCATGAGAATCGGCTGCGTGCGTTCATGCGCTAACAAGGTGATCAAGCCGTTCGCCTGTGGCTCACTCGGACACTCAGCACTCCGCGCCTGTTCGCGCATGGCTTCGCCATTTTTGCCCGAGCAAGCGCTCCGAGCTGAGCGCCGCTTACCTGGGCGTTAGCCGTAAAAAGACAAAAGGCACACATTGTGCTAATCTCCGCCAATGAAGCCGATTTCATGGAATGCTGAGAAAAATGCTCTGCTGAAGGCCGATCGAGGCGTTTCGTTCGAGGACGTGGTGTTCCACATCATGGCCGGCGATATCCTCGATACCGTCGATCATCCCAATCAAGAGCGTTATCCCGGGCAGCAGATTCATGTCATTGCCATTGAGGAATACGTCTACCTGGTTCCGTTCGTTGAATCGGAGGAAGAGGTTTTCCTGAAAACGATCATTCCCAGCCGCAAGGCAACGAAGAGTTATCTGGGTGAAGAGTCATGAGCAAACTGTCGAGTGACGAGCGCGAGATTCTTGAGGCGTTTGAGAAGGGTAAGCTCAAGCGGTCGAAGAAAGCAGCGAATACGCAGAAGCGGCATCAAGAATACGCAGAAGCAATGTTCAAGAAAGATGCACGTATCAACATCAGGCTGTCGTCGAAAGATTTGCGCGGGTTGCAGAAGCGTGCTCTGGCGGAAGGTATTCCTTACCAAACTCTGATCGCCAGCATCCTGCACAAGTATGTCGAGGGCCGGCTAAATGAGAGCAACGGCTAACAAGGCGGTCAAGCCGCTCGCAAGCTCGCGCGGACGTTCAGTACTCCGCGGTTGCTCGCGCATGGCTTCGCCATTGTTGCGCGATCAGGTGCTCCATGCTGAGCGCCGCTTACCTGGGCGTTATGCCTTCAAAAGGCGCGATGTCACGTTCATTCGTTTATGCAGCACGCGAATGATTTCAGGGGTTTGGTCAGAGGCGAGCTTGTAAAAGATCAGATGGCTACCTACAGGAAATACTCGATAGCCCGAACGAATATGATCGCAGGTTTGGCCAAGCTCGGAGTTGTCGGCTAACCGATGAAACGCTTGGTCGAGCTCGGTCAGGTAGTTGTTTCGCTGTTGGCGGCCCCAGGTCTGTTCGGTAAATTTTGCAATGCCTTTCAAGTCGGCTCTGGCCGCAGCCTTGATTTTGAATTGAGGCATCAGTGATTTTCGCTATCCAATTCCTCGATCAGGCCACTAAGCGAGTATTCAACAAATTCGCTCGCCTCGCCTTCGTCAAGCATCTTCCGAAGCGTGGAGAGCTTGGTTTCTTCCTCTTCGAGCAAGCGCAATCCCGCGCGCACAACCTCGCTGGTCGAGGCATAGCGGCCGCTTTCGAGTTGCGCGGTAATGAAGGAGTCGAAGTGCTCGCCAAGGGTAATGCTCGTGTTTTTGCTCATTGGGTAAATCCTCAGGGAGTACCAATAATTGGTACTATAGGCAGGCATAACAAGGCGGTCAAGCCGTTCGCTGCGCTCACTCGGACGCTCAGCACTCC
>JAGRGY010000028.1:34065-34535 GCA_020445255.1 Gammaproteobacteria bacterium | reverse complement strand
CCCGAGCAAGCGCTCCATGCTGAGCGCCGCTTACCTGGGCGTTGGCACCAATTAGAAATGGAGGTGTCATGAAAATCTCGGTTCACTCGACCGTCGTAGCGCCCATCCGCGAAGTGTGGCGTGCGTACACCACCCCCGGTGATATTGAACAGTGGAATGCCGCCTCCGATGACTGGCACACAACTGCGGCTTCAGTGGATTTGCGTGTTGGGGGTATGTTTTCATCACGCATGGAGGCGAAAGATGGAAGCATCGGTTTCGATTTCGCCGGCATCTACACGAATATCGCTGAAAACGAATTGATCGAATATTCATTTGGTGATCGAACCGCGAAAGTCGAATTTTCGGAAGGCGATCATGGCGTTAAGGTCACCGTCACGTTCGATGCAGAAGCGAGCCATACCGAAGAGCAGCAGCGTGAGGGTTGGCAGGCAATTCTGAACAACTTCAAGCGCCATGTGGAAGAGAAA
>JAGRGY010000028.1:0-34044 GCA_020445255.1 Gammaproteobacteria bacterium | reverse complement strand
GCAGCTAACAGGTCGGTCAAGGCATCTGCCTACGGCTCACTCGGACGTTCAGCACCCCGCGCCTGCACGGGCGTTGCTTCACCATTTTTGTTCGACGAGTCGCTTTATACTGAATACCGCTTATCTGTGCGCTAGGCACGCAACGGTCAGGGAGCGATGGATAATTCCGAAACCCGTTTGAACGATGTCTTCTTTTACGGGCTTTACATGGATCCTGAGATATTGAGGGCGAAAGGGGTAGAGCCGAGAAATCCGCGCAAAGCGGTCGTTAGGGGCTATCGGCTCAAGGTTGGGACAATGGCCACCCTGTTGAGAGCGGGAAAATCGGAAGCGCACGGCATCGTTTATGCGCTCACCCACGCCGAGGTGAAGACGCTTTACTCGGGTGGGGGCTTGGAGGCTTACGTAGTGGAATCGCTCGCAGCGGAAACGGAGAACAAAGAAAACATTGCCGTGCTCTGCTGCAACCTGCTGGTGCCGCCGGAAGAAGGCGACTCGAATCCAGAATACCTGGAAAAGCTGTTGCAATGTATGAAGAAACTGGATGTGGAGGTGCCGGGTGCCTAACAAGTCGACAAAGCCGTTCGCTGTGCTCACTCGGACGCGTTGCCCTCTGCGCCTGCTGCGGATGCCTTCGGCCTCGTTGCGCAGCAGACGATCTGCGCAAAGCGCCGTTTAACTTCGGCCCTAGGCGGGAGAAGGCAGCGTGAATACCGCCGTATTGTTGTGGGGCGTTTTGTTCAGTGCCATTGGCCTCGGGTTCTTCGTTTACGGGAGGAGGCAGCGGATGGCTGTGCCTCTTGTATGTGGCGTAGCACTTATGATTTATCCTTACTTTGTTGAGAATACGTACGTGCTTGTTGCGATTGGTGCCGCGTTGATGGGTGTGCCTTATTTCGTCCGCTTTTGAGGTCGAGGCAGGCGGCGCCAGGTTTCGAATCGAAGTAAGGCGGCCTCCGAGGTTCGCGAAGCCAAGATCGAGAAAGGCAAAGGCTGGTGGAGCGCAAACGCATGGTGCAGGAAATGTCAGCTACGAAAGCCATGGCATCCGCCGTGCGAACCGTCCAAGGTATTGCAACAGCCTTTCCTCTGGCATTTGCGTCGAAGTCGGCGAGGCGCAAGGCATTGCGTGGTCCTCATGCAAGGCAAAGGAGGGCGGAATGTCGCACGGTGTCGAAGCACTTCGTACCGCGCCCAACAATGCGGTCAAGGCAATCGTCGCTGCGCCCCTCATTCGGACGCCCAGCACTTCGCGATTGCTCGGGCATGGCTTCGGCATTGTTGCCCGAGCAAGCGCTCGGTACTGAGCGGCACTTGCCTGGGCGTTGGGCGTAAAAGGATTATGACGACGAAGTCGAAACTCCGCTTAATCGGGCCAATTCTTGCACTCTTTTCACTGAGCGCCGCGCAGGCGGCTGACGATCAGCGAGAGCTAGTACAGATGCCAACCATGATGCAGGAACACATGCTCGCGAATATGCGTGATCATCTTGCCTCGTTGAACATGATTCTGGCAAAACTGGCCGCGGGGGAACTCGACGAAGCGGCAGAAATTGCGGAGTCACGCTTGGGCGTGAGTTCGCTCGAGAGCCACGGCGCAAGCCACATGGCGCAAGTGATGCCGAAAGAGATGCAGCAGGTTGGTACGAGCATGCATAGGGCGGCGAGTAATTTCGCCCTGAAAGCGCAAGAAGGCGAGGTCCTTCCCGCATACGGTGCTTTGGCCGAAGTGACGGCCGCCTGCGTCGCTTGTCATTCGGCATTTCGGGTCCGATGAAGGTCGTCGCGCCTCGCAATCCGGTCAAGCTGCTTGCCTGCGGCTCACTCGGATGTTCAGCAGTCCGCACTCGCTCGTGCGCGGCTTCGCCAGTGTCGCCAGAGCCGGTGCTCCATGCTGAGCGCCGCCTACCTGGATGTTAGGAAATGAAAACACGTACAACATGGGTAATTGCGTTGTTGACCGTATCGTTAACAGCCCTTGCCGATGATGATCTTTGGAAGCAATTGCAGAACGACTCGCATATGGTCGTTTTCATGCGCAATGCTGAATCGAGCGGCAACAAAGATGGTGCCAACATGCTCGTGTGGGATGCGACAGGGGAATGCGCAGGGGAGAGCACGTTGACCCCATCAGGCAGGGAGCAAGCGAAAGCGATCGGCGTGGCATTTGCCGCGCATGGGATAGAGCCGATCGTAATCAGCTCCCCGATGTGTCGCTGCAAAGAAACTGCACGAATAGCGTTTGGCGGGTTCGCAACGGATCAGGGGTTACGGCAGAGTCCAGCTGGTGACACCGAGGCGCAAGAGGTATTTCAAGCCACTGCCACTGCGCTTCTCCGCAAACACCGGGGCAAACAGCCGATAGTGTTTGTGAATCACCGCCCGAACATTGATGCAATGACAATGGAGCTAATCGATATCGGCGAACTTCTGGTCGGTGCGGTCGGCGAGGATGGTGACACCGAAGTGCTCGGAAAGATTCGGGTGGAACTGTGAAAATGCTGTCTAGCGGGGTTGTCAAGTCATTCGCCTGCGGCTCACTCGGACGTTCGGCACCCCGCACGTGCTCGTGCACGGCTTCGCCATTGTTGCCAGAGCAAGTGCTGCGAGCTGAGCGTCGCTTACCTGGACGTTGGTACTATGAATGATGCGTTCGACATCCGTACATGGTTTCTTGCCCTTGCGCCGCTGTCGTACAGCCCGGGTCCCGCGAATGTGTTGTTCGCGGCTATGGGCGCTGCGTTCGGATTCAAGGCATCTCTGCCGTTCTTGTTGGGCACCATTTCGATCAGCCTGATCCAGACTGCATTGATTGGTCTCGGTGTCGGTATCGCGGCGAACCAGTCAAGGTTCGTTACGGTTGCCCTCAATTGGGGAGGAGTCCTCGTATTGCTCTACTTTGCGTTTCGCTTTTTCCGCGCGGAGGTGGCGAATCGGGCGGTGTCGGTACCACTCAGCTTCAGAGAGGGTGTCGTGCTGCAGATCTTGAATGGCAAGTTCCTCTTGATTCCCACCGTCATGTTCTCGCTTTTCTTGGACCCGGGGTCGAGCGACATGGCACAAGTGCTGGGCCTTACAGGCGCACTTGCGGCGCTCACGTTGTCCGCCAACCTTCTGTGGGTTGCCGGAGGCAGGGTTCTGTCATCGGTGGTGGAGGAGGAGTGGTTTGCGAAAGTGCAGGGAATGATCTTCGGTACGATTCTGGTGGCTACGGCGTTATGGATCGCATTGAGCTGACAAGCCGGGCAGGCCATTCGCCTCGCTCATTCGTACACTCAGCACTCCGCGCTCGCTCGGGCATGGGTTCGCCAGTGTTGCCCGAGCAAGTGCTCCACGCGGATCTCCGCGTACCGGGGCGTTAGGCGGGCATATGGCGAACGCGGTTTCTTCGTGGCAATTCTGGGCGCTGCTCTCCGCGGTGTTCGCTGCGCTCACTGCAATCTTTGCGAAGAGTGGCGTCGATGGCCTGAATGCAGATTTCGCTACTTTCATTCGAACTGTCGTAATTCTCGTTGCTCTGGGCGGATTCCTGGTGGCAACGGGTGAGTGGCAGCCTTTACGCACAATATCCTCGAAGAGTCTTATGTTTCTTGTCCTGTCGGGTCTTGCCACCGGCGCCTCTTGGGTGTGTTACTTTCGCGCGCTGAAGATCGGAAATGCGTCACAGGTTGCACCAATCGACAAAATGAGTGTTGTTTTGGTCGCGATCTTTGGCGCAGTGTTCTTGAGTGAAAAACTGTCGGTCGGGAATTGGGTGGGCGTGTGTTTGATCGCTGTCGGCGCTTTGTTGGTGGCAATGAAGTGAGGTGTACGCCTAACCAGTCGGTCACATCGTTCGCCTGCGGCTCAAGCGTACGTTCAGCACTCTGCGCGTGCGCGCACATGGCTGGGACATTGTTGCCCGAGCAAGCGCTTCGTGCTGAAGGCTGCCTGCCGGGGCGTTATGTTCAGAAAACGGTTGCGCCACGCGTCACTATGCAATGATCGGAAAAACAATCGAAATCGCAGGAATGGTCATCGAAGTATTGAGTGGAGAGGGCGATAGCTGGAAGTGCCGCAATCTAACCACCCAACAAACCCTCTTGCTGAATAAGGCCGAGATCGATAGAGCGATCAAACTTGGCAAAGCGGAGTTCACGTCTCGCGACCGGGGCACAAATGAATAAGCACCTTGTGGTCCGAATGGGTGCGGCCTGAAGGCGGCCTGGGCTTCCCCGTCAAGACGACAGTGGAGAAGCGGCGTTTTCGGCCTGTCGTCGGGCTTCTGCCGGCGTGCAGTCGCCCAGTGAATTGCGCGGACGCTCCCGGTCGAACGCGATTGTCCATCGGCAAGTTGCCTCGCGGGCGTAATCCAGTCCTGCGAACAGGTGCTCATCCAGCGGTTGGTCGCGATAGGTCCGGTCAAGCCGTTCCACATAGGCGTTCTGGTCTGGTTATCCGGGCTGGATGTGTGGGATCGCCATGCCAGTCGCCTTGATCTACTCGTGCAGGATGCGCCGGGTCGATACCGTTGCGCGTCGCGGCCAACAACCCAGTCAGTTGCTTGCCGTTGGCTACCCAGCGTCCCAGTACCTGCGGTATGTTCGGTCGGCAATACCCAGGGTCGAGCGATGATCCGTCGGAGGCGAAGAGGGCAATGGTGAAAGACTCATGGCAGGCGGGAGACCGCTACGAAGGTTTCATGGGCCGCTGGAGCAGGCTTGCAGCCGGCGGATTCCTCGAGTGGCTCGAGGCGCCGTCGGGTTTGAGGTGGCTGGATGTGGGCTGTGGATCCGGTGCGTTGAGCGATACGGTCATCGGCCGGAACGATCCGAGTGAGGTCATTGCGATTGACCAGTCGGAAGGATTCGTCGCCGCGGCGCAGCAGCGGCTTGGTGCCAGGGCGCAGTGCAGGGTCGGCAGCGCGATGTCCTTACCCCTGGATGACGCGGCCGTCGACGTGTCGGTGTCGGGCCTGGTGCTGAATTTTCTCCCGGATCCGGGGAAAGCGCTGGACGAGATGCGGCGTGTGACGGTGAGGGGCGGCACGGTGGCGGTGTATGTCTGGGATTACGCGGGTGAAATGGAGTTCCTGAGGTATTTCTGGGATGCGGTGGTAAGGCTGGATCCAGGTGCGTCCGCACTGCACGAAAGTAATCGGTTCCCAGACGCCAATGCGGATGCGCTGCGCAGTGTGTTCGAGGCATTGGGCTTTGCGGACGTAGAAACCGCAGCGGTCGACATCACGACAACCTTTATTGACTTCAGTGATTATTGGGATCCGTTTCTGGGGGGGCAGGGTCCGGGGCCGAGCTATGTCGCGAATATGGGTGCCGAAGATCGCGACAGACTTGAACGTGCGCTGCGGCAAGCGCTGCCGACCGGCCAGGATGGTTCGATCGATCTGAAGGCAAGGGCCTGGGCCGCGCGCGGACGCGTATGACCGCTTCTCTGCTGCACATGTTGTCGTCGGTGCGGGCCGCGCGGTCGCCTGTCTGCAGCGGTGTGGGGTGAGTCGAACGCCGGTTCGCAGACCGGTGCGCGGACCGACAAGGCTGCACACTTTTCCAATTCGGAATTTTCCGAACCCGGTCACCTGTGATCTGCGCGCACACCGGGCGGGTATGGGCTTGGGTTTTTGTCGCCGGTTGGTCGGACTATAGTTTTCCAATAAACGATGGCGATGCGAAGCGCGTGGTCGTGCTCTCGGTCGGGCAGGTCGCGTAGCCACAACGGAAGCCGTGGTCGGTGCGCTTGCGCACGAACAGTAGCGGCGCACCAGGTGGCCAGACGCCTGGCCGCAAAGCGTACTCCATCGCCGCTGGTTGCGAGATTGTTGGCGGGGCGCACGCCGTTGCTGCTGCAAGCCGGGCCGGTTCCGACCGTACCAACTGGCGGGGTCGCGGAAGAAGGTCGTATGCGACGTCAGTTGATCGCGCCGAGGGGTGCTGCGCCGGTCAGGAGAAAGGTGGGTGCGCGCCACAGCGCCGGAACGTTGCGCGCGTCGGGTGGCGGGAGTTGACGATCGCCTCGTGCCGCCGGCAAAGACACGTCTGGAGACGAGCGATGAGATACATGTTGTGTTGGTCGATACCGCCGGAGAACTACAACGCCGCGTTGGATGCGTTTCTCGAGGGTGGGGCGCCGATGCCGGACGGTCTCACCTCGCTCGGCCGTTGGCATGTGCCTGGGTCGACCCGAGGTTGGTTGCTGTGTGCAGCGGCCGACCCGGTGACCGTTGCTCATCATGTGGCTCAATGGGCCGGGTTGCTGAACATCGAGGTGCATCCCGTTATCGATGATGCCGGTGCCGGCGCGGCCGCGGAACGCGCGCGCCCCTCCTAGTGTCAGCAGGCGGACCCGCTGCGCGCGTGTTGGTGGCATAGGAGCAGGAGAGCTGTGGACGCGGACTATCAAGGCATTTTCGTTGCGATCGTCGGTTTCGCCGTCCTGTTCCTGGTGCTCCGGGGTGTCTACTCGTTCTTCGCCGGATTCGTACAGGGTTACCGGTCGTCTCACTCGCAGCCACCGAAACCGCACGCCGCGACGCCCACGGAGAGGACGCAATATGCCAGACCGGCTGCCCGGGTGGATCGTGGGACGGCGCCGGTGCCGTCCAGGATCTTCCTGTCGTACAGGCGCACAGACAGTGCGGACGTTACCGGTCGCATATTCGACAGGTTGTCGGTCCAGTTTGCCAAGGAAAAGATTTTCAAAGACGTCGATTCCATCCCGCTGGGCGTGGATTTCCGAACCTACATTGACTCGATGGTCGCGAAGTCGGACGTGTTCCTCGCTGTGATTGGACCCGACTGGGCCGGGCGCGCCGGTGGGGTACGACGAATCGACGATCCACGGGACCATGTGCGACTCGAGGTGAAGTCGGCCTTGACGCGCAATATCCCCGTCATACCGCTGCTGGTGCGCAATGCTTCGATGCCGACGGAGACGGACCTGCCCGAGGAGATTCGTGACTTGGCCTACCGCAACGGCGTGCCGGTCCGCTCGGACCCGGATTTCAACAACGACATGGCCAGGCTGCTGTCGGGTATGAAGAAGTTGCACGTGTCAGACCGCTGAGCGCAGGGGGGTGATGTCGCTGTGCCGATCGGCGCTCGAGTCGGATTGTCCGCCTTCAGGCAAACGACCGTAGAACTATGCACGATGCACGCGGCGTCCGGCGCCGGCTTTTCCGGATACGGGGGACGCTGCGCCGCTACGTGACGATTGCGCCACTGCGGGCTTTGCTGCATGGGGATCGCTTCCCGGTGGTGATGGCGTTGCGGGCGCCTGCCCGAACGTGCCATCGGGTGCAGACGCATGAAGCCCGCTGCGACGCGCTGACCGCCGCGGTCTGCGGGTATCGTGGAACGACCCGAACCTCGTGCGCGCAGTGTGGGACCAGATGGAATCAACAATGACCGCCGGGAATGCCAATCGCGGGCGGTGCTGATGCGTGCATGCCCGCGCGGCGTGACTGAAGGGCTGGCAGTCTCACGCGAATCGCAGTTCTGCAACGAACGGAGGCAAGCGGCATGACAGAATTCGTCGAGAACCTGCACGAGGTGTTCGCATCGTTCGGCACGCTCAGTACGCGGCGAATGTTCGGCGGCTTTGGTGTGTACCACGATGGCCTGATGTTTGGCCTCGTGGCCGATGACGAACTCTATCTGAAGGCGGACAACCAATCGGCTTCGTTGTTCGTCGATCGGGGACTGGCGCCATTTCGCTACTGGAGAAATGGCAAGACGCTGCAAATGAGTTACTACCGGGCGCCGGACGTTGTTTTCGATGACGCGGAGCAGGCACGGGAATGGGCCGTCCGGGCCTACGAGGCGGCGTGCAGGGCGGGCAAATCCCGGCGATGACACGGGGCGTTCGTGTGCGTGCGACCGTCGGGTGCCGCTCAGTACATGCGCTGGTCGGTCAGCCAGTAAAAGCGGTACGGCGGCACGACCAACTCGTCGTTGAATTGCTTCGGCGCCTCGCCAGAGTACAGATCGCGCAGCTGTCCGTATTCGAAATTCCCCCGGTTACTCAGGTCGCTGAGCGTTAGCGCCTGCGGCGAGCTGTCGAAGTTGCCGACGACCAGGACGCGGTCGGTGTTGACGAAGGGATTGGTGCGCATGAAGGCAAACAGGTGCGGGTTTCGCGTGTCGAGGAGCACGCGATCGTTGTAGTCTGCAAATGCGGTCGTCGATTTGCGTACCGCGATCATGCGCTGCAGGCCGCCGAAGATGCGTGCCTCCACGGTGCCATGCCGTTTGCGCTGTTCGGCCCGCTCCCAGTCGATTACGGGACGGTGCATCCAGCGATTGTCTTTGGCTTTGGATTCATCCTGCATGAACGTGCAGTCGTTGAGCGTGCCCACCTCATCACCGTAGTACAGCAATGGCAGGCCACCGAACGACATGATCATGCTGTGCAGCAGCAGGATCAGATCGATGCTGTGCTGGATCGCGAGGTCGTCGTTGCGTTCGAGGGCGGTTTCGAGCCCGACCAGCGAGGCGAGCGAGCCCGAGATGCGTGCGTCGCCGGTTTTTTCATTGACGCCGAACGGCTGTCCGCGCGCCGGGGAGCTGTCGAATGCACCGGTGAACCAGTTGACCAGGAAACGGCGATGGGCGAGTGGGTGGTAGCCGGCGCGCACGATGTCGGCGTCGTCGAAGCCGAGACCGATGTCGTCGTGACAACGTACGTAATTGAGCCAGGTGGCGCGGTCGAGCTTGTCCGGCAGGCTGCTGATTCCCTGGTCGAGCAGCTTGGCGCTTTTGGTGGCGACCGATTCCCATAGCAGCGCCATGAAGGTGGCGTTGTAGGCGATCTCGCATTCCTTGGCGATCACCGCGTCCTCGCCGAAATACTTGGTGATTTCGACCGGTGCGACGATGGCCTCGGCGATGAACAGCACGCCGGGTGCGGTTACCTGGCTGCAGTCCTTGAGCAGTTGCAGGATCAGGTGTGCCTCGCGTTCGTTCTGACACGTCGTGCCGATCTTCTTCCACAAAAAGGCGACCGCGTCGAGGCGCAGGATGTCGGCGCCCTTGTTGGCCCAGAACAGGATGATGTCGAGCATCTCGATGAACACGGCCGGGTTGCTGTAGTTCAGGTCCCACTGGTAACTGTT
The DNA here is from genome assembly GCA_020445255.1 of Gammaproteobacteria bacterium. Taxonomy (GTDB): domain Bacteria; phylum Pseudomonadota; class Gammaproteobacteria; order Chromatiales; family Chromatiaceae; genus Thiosocius. The sequence continues at coordinate 24,938 of JAGRGY010000028.1, read as the reverse complement.
GAACACCGTCATGACCCAGCGCTGCATGGTCTCGTCGAACGTGAAATTGCCGGGTGATGTCTCCGGGAAGATCTCCGGCATCGTTTCCTCGAACATGTCGGGTACGTCCCGGGTGTCGAAGGTGTAGTAGTAGTCCTGAAAGCGTCTCTCGCCGGCGCGTGCCTGCTGCGCCCACGCATGTTCGTTCGAGGTGTGGTTGACGACCACGTCGAGGGTCAGCAGCATCTCGCGTTTGCGCATCGACTGGGCCAGTTCCTCCAAATCGGTCAGGCTGCCGACGCGCTCGTCGATGTCGCGGAAATTGCTGACGGCATAGCCGCCGTCGCTGGCGCCTTTCGGACACTGCAGGATCGGCATGATGTGAACCATGTTGACGCCGAGTTCCTGCAGGTAGGGGAGGTGTTGCTGGACCCCTTTCAGATTGCCCGCGAATCCATCGACATACAGCGCCATCGCCACCCACTCCTGGCTAAGGAACCAGTCGTGATCCCCCTCGCGTTCGATGTCCAGGCGCTTGATTTCTGCGGGGCGCTCGATGTAGCGCGACGCCATGACCTCGACCAGCCGCACCATCTGGGGCTGGAAGTCTTCGCGTTTTCCGTAGAGATGATGGAACAGCGAGTAGATCGCATAGAAGTTCGCGCCGAGACGGGTGTAGAAATGGCGCAGGTCGCGGCGTCGGATATCCGGCTTGAGCTCGTCGAGGATGTGGTTGAGCAGCGAGTGCGAGACCTGTTCGTACATGGATCGTGCTTCCGGATGGTTTCAGGTGTTCAACGCCCAGTCGTCGATAAAGTGCTGGTAGAAGGCCGGGTCGGATACGGTTGCGCCGCGTTGGCCGACGATTCGTGACGCAAATGCCTGCGCACGCTGCAGCGTCGCATCGGGCGGCCAGGCCCGAAGCAGCCCGACGATCATCACCGATGCGAAGGCATCGCCGGCGCCGACCGTGTCGACGACGTGGGTTGCGGCCGCGGGGGCGGCGTGCCAATGACCACCGTCGGCCATAATCACGTCGGCTCCCTCGGCGCCACGCGTGAGGATCAATCCGTCGAGACCGTGCCGCTCGATGAAGGCACGTGGCGCCGCCGATCCAGCTGCCAGCAGCGCCAGTTCGTCAGCGTTCAGCTTCACCCAGTTTGCTTGGTCGAGCAGCGACAGTATGTCGTCGCTTGTCCACCAGGGGCGGCGCAGGTTTACGTCGAGGAAAATGCTACGAGGGCCTTCGGCCACGAGCTCCCGCAGCGTACGCCGAGACGCGTCGGCGCGTACCGCGAGGCTGCCGTGGTAAAGCAGGGTCGCGCCGCGACAGTCGGCCGCTGCTATCGCATCGTAGGCGCACGGCCGCACGATGTCGTAGCTCGGCTCACCGTTGTCCAGGGTGACCGATACGCGCCCGGTCGGCAGTCGATCGTCGGTTTGCAGCCCGTCAGTGTCCATGCCCCAATCGCGCATTGCGGCACGGATCGTCGTCCCTTCGTCGTCGTCGCCAACGCGACTGATGAAGCGTGGCGCCTGGCCAAATGCCTGCAGATGCCACGCGACATTGAACGGCGCGCCGCCGAGCACGCGTTGGCCGTCGGGAAAGTGATCGAACAGGACCTCGCCAAAGATGCATGGGCGTCCTTCGCTCATGACCGATACTCCTTAGACGGCTCGTCGAGCCATTGTTCGACGAGCGGAAAATAATGTGCGATGCCCTCGAGCATACCGGCGCTGTAGTTGCCGTTCATGCCCTGATAGCCGCCTCGTGCGATGTACAGACGATCCGCGTTGCCGCCCAGCTGTGCGAGGCGCAGCGTTTCGTCGCGCATCTTGTCGCGGGCATTGGCGACGAGCACGGCGCGCAGCGGACTGACGAGGACCTCCAGATCATTGCCGCTGTCGCCGCAGAACAGGGTGTCGGATGCGTCGAATTCCAGCATCTGCATCAGCGCCATGATAGCGTGGTATTTGGATGCGCTGGCCGGCGTCACGTCGAGCATGCCCACGCCGGCGGGTTCGTCGACGCTCCAGATCTGGCGTGCAGCGATCCCGTGTGCGTCGAGTCGCTCGCGGATGCGCTTTGACAGTGCAGCCTGGTCGTAGTGCAGCGGCACGTAGTAGCTGAGCTTGTAGGCGTTCTGTTTGCTGCTCTCCTGCATCCGCAGCGCGGGCAGATCGACCAGCAGCGACTTGATGTCGGCGCGACTGTGACCGGCCCAGTCGCGGGCGATCTGCTCCTCCCAGTCAGTCTGACGTTGCCAGTCGAGCGCGCCGCCAACATGGTAGATGGTCGTTCCCACGTCGCCAATGACGAAATCGGGTGGTGGAAGACGGTAATTCGCGATTGCCTGCTGCACCAGGGCACGGTGACGGCCGGACACATAGGTGAGCGTCACCTGTGGCAGCTGCGCGAGTCGATAGAAACGTTCGCGCGCGCCCGGGGATTCGGGCTGCGGTCCGTTCGGGATCAACGTGCGGTCGAGGTCGGTACAGATCAGTAGACGCGCAGCCTGCATGGCTCACCGTCGTACCTGGCGAACGAGACCAGACGCCGTGCGGGTGGGACCCGTGGCGATGGTGCCGGTGAAGATGCGGCTGATACGGCGTCGAGCCGGTTGCAGCCGGTCCATCCGGTCGCAACGACGATGTCGGCATCCGCAGCGCGAAAACAGCGGGATCGGCAGGCTAGGCATGCGCTCGCGGTACCTCGCAGCTGCGGAAGAAATCGTAGTGGTCGATCGCCTCGAGAATGCCCTGTGCATGCGCCTGCGACGCGAAATAGATGCGCTCCTGATCGATCAGTTTGGACAACTCCTCGTGGTGACGGTTGGCGACGACCACGGCCAGCGTGTTGCCGCGCATCATGTCCTCGTCGGCACCCGAGCCACCGACTGCAAGGATATGTTCGAGTGGAATGTCGAGCCGCTGCGCGACGTAGCGCAGTGCCTGCCCCTTGGATGCGCGCGACGGCAGGACGTCGAGGAACTGACCGTACGCGCTGATCACGTTGGCGGTCAGTTCGTGTTTGCGGATCAACGTGATTATCTCGTCCACTGAAGGCGCATGACGGGGGTCGTAGTAGTAGGAGATCTTTGATGATCCCTGCTCGTTCTTCGGTTGGAGCTTCAGTCCGGGCAGTTCGTCGAGCACGCGACGGATTTGCTTCGGGTTCCAGTCGTGGTCGATGTGGTTGGCCCAGACATGGTCCTCGGTCAGGCTGCGACCGTAATGGATTCGCGTGCCGAGGCTGGTGATCAGCACGTCCGGTGTCGGAATGCCGTGTTTCTTCATCAGTGCCAGTGCGGAATCGATGCGACGCCCGGTGGCGATGCCAAACGTCACGCAGCGCCGGTTGTCACGGATTGTCCTGGCAAAATGTTCCAGGGCCGTCGGGTTGCCGATCAGGTTCAGGTCGAGATCGGTGAAGATCGCACGATCCCGGTAGCGGATGGCGCGCGTCGCCGGCTGCAGGACCTGTGCGGCGGGTTCGCCACCGCCCAGTTCGCCGATGCGTTCCATGTAGGTTTCGGCGTGTGCTTCCCAGGAATAGAAACGCCGCACGCCCTCGAGCCCACTGCGCGAGGCGCGTTTCCAAGCGGCCTTGTCGCGCAGCAGGTGCAGCAGTGCGTTGGCAATCGCGTGTTTGTCGAGCGGATCGACGAGCCTGCCGTTGTGACAGTTGCCGATAATGTCCACCGGGCCGCCGTTTTCCGTCGCGACCACCGGCAGGCCGCTGGCGGCGGCCTCGAGCAGCGTCAGCCCGAAAGGCTCGGTCAGCGCCGGGTTGATGAACACACCCCCTCCGGCGGCCACCAGGCGATAGATTTCCGGCACTTCGTCCGCGCGATGACTCTTTGGGATCGCGACACGTCCGTACAGGTCGTACAGGTCGATCGTCATCAGGATCGTCGTCAGTACATTCTGCGCACCGCTGTCCATGTCGCGAATATCGTCGCGGTTGCCGGCGACGATGAGCAGGTTGGCCGCGTGGCGCAGCGCCTGCGATTCACCGAAGGCCTCGATCAGCGTGATGATGTTCTTGCGTTCGTCGGGACGTGACAGCGCCAGCACCAGCGGCTTGTCCGCATTGGACAGGAATCGGTTGACCTGCTTTGCGAACGTGATGTGCTCACCGGGCGTTGGCGGGTGGAACTGTTCGAGGTCCGTACCCGGCGGGATGACCTCCATGCGCCCGGGGTCGTAATAGTTGTACAGCCCGTACTGTTCCTCGATCTCGTTGTGCGTGCTGGTGATCACGAGGTCGGCATTCGCCAGTACCTCTTCCTCGGCGTCGATACGGCGTTCGATGTTGTACGTCTGCTCTATGGCCTCCCGCGAAACGCCGCGCGCGAGCAGGCGCTTGCGCTTGTCGCGACCCAGCGAATGCCCGGTATGGATCAGCGGTATGCCGAGCAGGTGAGCGAGGCGTACGCCGACATAGCCGGCATCGGCGTAATGGCTGTGGACGAGATCCGGCGGCCGGGACTCAGTGCGCAGCCAGGTGATGATGTTGTCGGTAAAGCTGTCGAGATGGTCCCACAGCTTCTCTTTCGGAATGTATTCCTGCGGGCCGGCCTCGATACGGATGATCCGTGCCTTGTCGGACAGTGGCTCCTCGGTCAGCGCGTAGTCTTCACTGACGTTCGAATCGATGATCCGCCGCGTGACGAGGTCGACGCGCTCGACGTCACTGCGCCGCGCGAGCGCGCGCGCGAGGTCGACGACATATTTGGTCTGTCCGCCGGTATCGGCATCGCGGCCCAGTTCGAGTTCGTGACCGCGGATCAGGCCGTGAACGCTGACGAGCAGCAGGTATTTGCCGTTGATGGTCTGGGCCATGGCATCCATTGTCCCGCGTTTTCGTGTTCAGCGCGGCTTGCGGGCATCGCACGCGATTAATGTCGCTATTGTCCGAGAAGCGTGCGCGAATGCAAACCGGTCCGGGTTGTCGCTGTGGTTACGCGCGAAATTGGTGCGTTGTCGACAGGCGACCATCGACTTGTCGTCCCTCCGCGGTCGTGTAGAATCCGGGCAAAACACCAGAAAAAGGGACATCATCAGTGACGCATGTGAACCCTCTGCGCCTGTTCGCGGCGCTGCTCGTCGTGCTCGTGACGTTCTCCACGATCGCGGTTGCGGACGAGGACCTGCCGGCGGTTGCGATCAAAGAACCCAAGGTCGGGGAAAAGGTCAGCAAGTACGCGCTCAAACATCTCAACATCGAGCGTCTGTGGGCGGAACTCGAGTCGTCGTTCCGCGCGACGCGCAAACTGCGTGTGCTCAGCCGCGACAAGGAGGTCATCGCCGACCTGCGCGAGGAACAGCAGTTCGCGCAATCCGACCTGGCCAAGGGTGACGCGGCCGCGACCGGCGAGATGAGCAATGCGCATTACCTCGTGCTGCCCAAGGTGCAGGACTTCAAGTTCTACCGCGCCGCCACACCGCTGCCGAACTTCGACAGCAAGTACAAACGTCAGGACTCCGGGATGATTCAGCTGACCGTGCAGATGGTCGATACGACCAGCGGCCAGGTGAAGGCGACGTTCGACCTGTCGAGCAAGTTCGCCACGTCCTCGCAGATCGTCAATAGCAGCGGGGGTTCGCCCGATACCACCCACTTCACCGAGATGGCCAAGGACGTCGCCGCGCAGCTCGCCGACCAGTTCGTCGCCGCGGTGTTCCCGATGAAGGTGGTCAAACGTACGAGCAACGGGCAGGTCATCATCAACCGCGGCAGCGACGGTGGCATCGCGATGGGCGAGACCCTCGAGGTGTTTTTCGCCGGCGAGGAGCTCATCGATCCGGACACCGGCATGTCGCTGGGTTCGAGCGAGGAGCTGGTCGGCACCGTCGAGGTGGTGCGCATCAACCCCAAGGTCACCTACGCCAAGATCGTGTCGGAGATCGATCCCCAGAACGGCCCGATAAACACCGGCGACATCGTGCGCCGGCCACAGAAGAAATAACGAGCCGCGGCGCCAGCGGCGTCGCCTTTTGCTGAGCCGACCGGGAGGTCACGGATATGCAGTCGAAGCGGATGGTGTTCGCCGTCTTGGTATCCCTATTCTGCGGTCTTGCGCAGGGCGCACCCAAGTCGCTCGCGGTCGCGGACAACCAGGTTCGCATCGCGGTGATGGGGCAGGAGGACTTTCATCCCGACCGTGCCGTGCCGGGCAATGTGCGATCGTTGCCTGACGACCTCGCCGCGCGCGTCATCGAACATCTGAACGGGACACGGCGCTTCTCGGTCGTGGAGCGCACCGCGCTGCGCCGCGTCGTGCGCGAGCAGCAGTTCGGCAAGGAGAAATCCGCTACCGACCTCGACCGCGTGATCGAGAAGACGGTCGAGAATCTGCCGCAGACCAGTGGTTGGACGATCGCGGCGGCGAGCAACGCGGCGAACTACAACGACACACTGAAAGAATTCCAGGACCTCGGTACCACCGTCGGCGCCGACTACATTGTCTACGCCGTGCTCGAGAAGCACCAGCCGTCGACCAAGACTACCGCGGTGCCGTTCAGCGACAGCGGCCGCACGCTGACGACCAACCAGGTGGACGCGCGCCTGCGCCTGCGCGTGATCGAATCGAAACTCGGCCGGGTGGTCGGCGCCGACAGCATCCAGACGCGCATCAGCGAGGCGGTGTTCACCGGCCGCGAGGCGCGCAACGACGAGTACGCGATGTTCGATCACCTCGGCAAGGAGGCGGCGCTGCGCGTGCTCGACATCGTATTCCCGGCACGCATCGTCGCCGCCGACCCCTATGTCGTCAACCGTGGCGGCAACGAGCAGGTTGCGGTCGGCGATCGCTTCGACATCGTGCGTGAAGGCAAGGAGATCAAGGACGACTCCGGAATCGTGATCGGTCGCCTGCAGAGCCCGGTAGGCAGCGCGCGCGTGACCCAGGTGCAGGATACCTTCGCGGTTTTGGCACCCGAGTCGGGCCAATTCGCCGTGAACGACCTGGCGCTGCGTCAGCGCGCCGAGGATGCGCCCGCGGCGGCGCGCACGGCAGCGCCGGCCGTGGCACCGAACGCCGCGCCAGCATCGGCCGGCGGTACGCGTCCGCGGCTCGCGATCGGGCTGGTCAAAGCCCACTCGACGGCGACCACGGGTGTCGACGCCAATCTGCACATCCCCGCGTTCACCGACACGCTGATTTCGCGCCTGGCGCAGACCAAACGCTTCCAGCTGGTCGACCGACAGGAGGTCGACCAGCTGCTCGACGAGCAGCTGGCGCAGGCGATGGCCGAGAACCGCGACCTGCCGTCGTCGATGGGCACGCTCGCCGGTGCCGACTACCTGGTCATCGGCAGCATCGCCAACTTCACGATCGAGCGTGTCACGATGCAGTTGCCTGGATCGAACCGCATCATCGTCAGCCACCAGGGGCGGGTCGAGGGCAACATGCGCGTGGTCGATGCGCGCAGCGGTGAGGTGCTGGATTCGCGTAAGGTTTCGGTCCTCGAAGAGCTGGCCGAACCGGCCGGTGAACAGCAATTGATCAGCAATCTCGCCGATGCCTATGCGGATCAGACCACAGTCAACCTGATGAACGCGATCTTCCCGATCAAGGTTGCCGCGGTCGTCAACGGCGTGGCCTACATCAACCGTGGCAGCGACGGCGGCCTGTCGGCCGGCGAGTCGCTCACCGCGGTGCGCCCGGGGCAGCCGATCATCGATCCCGACACCGGCGTGCAGCTCGGCGTCGCCGAGACCGAGCTCGGTCAGCTCACGCTGGCCGAGGTCGAGGACGCACGCTCCAAGGCGCCGGTCGGACAGCTGCAGCTCCAGACCGGTGACCTTCTCAAGCGTCGCGCCGAGGCGCGCGGCCAGCGCAGCGGGCAGGCAGTGGCGGGTGCGGCGCCGGTACGCAGCGGTGGTAGCGCAGACCAGCCCGGTGGCAAGGCATTGACGCTGGCCGTGGGCAGGATCCGGATCAATCCGGCCGGTCGCAACCACGCGCTGCGTGGCGCCAACATCGACCGCGTGACCAACGATCTGATGGTCAAGCTGTCGCAGTTCCCCGAGTTCGACATCATGGAGCGGGCTGAGATCGACCAGGTCATCGACGAAAAGGCACTGACCGGTATGGCGCAGGGCCGTTCGATCCCCGCGGCCATGCGTGAACTCGAGGGTGCCGATTATCTGCTGATGCCGACGATCGACGACTTCGTGATCCGTACCGAGCGCACCAAGGTGCCGTACACCGACGAGATCCAGACACGTCACTTCGGCACGGTCGAGTCGACGCTGCGCATGGTCGACGTGCATACCGGAAAACTCGTCGGTGCTGACAAGATTAGGCTCGACGAGCGCATCCGTGACGCTGCCGACGAATCGGCGGCGGTTTCCGACCTGCTCGACCTGTACACCTCGGAACTGGTGCACCGCGTCAGCGACAATCTGAAGGCACGCCAGCGCGGTGATGACACGCGGCCCGAGCGACCGGTGCTGGATGCCGACCGCCCGAAGCCGGCGATGCCGGCGGTGCGCAAGCCGAACTTCTGATACGACCAACCCACGGAGCTGCATCCATGCCGAGCAGAGCAATTGCCGTCGCCAGCCTGATCGTCGCCAGCCTGGGGAGCGGTGGTGCGCTGGCCCTGAATCCGTTCGAGTCGTTCGGCCAAGCCATGCAGAACGCGGTTCAGGGCTCGCAGCCCAACCAGCCGGCACCCGCGCCGGCCGCGCGCCCGAACGATCTCGGCATTGCGATGGCCGGGGAACGCCGGGTCGTGTACGAGGGTTACAGCAAGGAGATGCTGCCGGTCAAACAGCTGCTCGCCGATGGCCAGGCCGACCAGGCGCTCAAGGCGAAGATGCCGCAGGGCAAGTCGATTGCGGATCTGAACATGCTCGACAGCCTCGAGGTCGCCACACTGGCGATCGATGCCGCGGATCTCGAGCCGGCAAAGGAAGGCTTCCAGAAGGCCGAGATGTCGTTGAATCAGAAGGAAGAGCGCAGCACGATCGGTGGCCTGTTTTCCGGCACGCGCGACACGGTGTTGTCTACGCTGACCGGCAACGCTGAGCTCGGTGAATACGAAGGCGCGGGCTACGAACGCGTGCTGATGCTGAACTACAAGTCGATTGCGCATCTGCTCGACGGTGAACGCAGCGCTTACAACGTGACCCGGCGCGCGATCGACCTGCAGAACATCGAGAAGGCAAAGTTCGACGAGCTGGTGCGCGAGGCCAAGGCGAAGATCGCCGAGGAAGAGGCCAAGCAGAAGCAGCAGGGCAAGGATCTGAATTCATTCGGCCTCGACAGTGTGGTCGAGGAGCAGTACCAGTCGACCGAGCGCCAGGCACTGAAGGTACCCGATGCATTCGTGAACCCGTTTGGTTTCTACATCGCGGGTGTGGTCCAGGAACTCGACAGCTACGAGGACAAGAGCCTGCGCGACAATGCGCGCATCTCCTACGCCAAGGCCCTCGAACTGAATCCCAAGAGCGACGTGATCAAGCAGGCCGTCGCCGACATGAAGAAGCCGGCAAAGAAAGGCATGCGGCTGGTCAACGTGATCGTCGGGGACGGTTTCGCACCGGAGAAGAAGCTGCTCAAGTTCGATCTGCGGCTCGGCGCCTCTCTGCCCACCGAAATCGAGCTGCCCGTGTATGAGCCGGTCGCCAGCAAGATCGCGCGCGTCGAGATTCAGACTACCTCCGGCAAGCGCTACGCGCGTGCATCGGAGGTTGCGGACATTGCGGCGCTGGCGCTGCGCTTCCAGAAAGACGCTGGCCCGATCCAGCAGCTGCGAATGATGACCACGGTGATCCGCAATGTGATCGAGGGTCAGGCCTGGAACAACGCCCAGCAGCAGGCGGGTGTGTTCGGATCGGTGTTTGGCAAGCTCAAGGAGGCGCGCGACGAGGTGGCACACCCGGACATGCGTTCGTGGTCGACATTGCCGTCTCGTCTGCTCGCCGCGCGCGTGTTCGTGCCGAAGTCGGTGTCGCAGATCCAGGTCGTGGCTTATGACGCCAAGGGACGCAAGCTGGCGAGCAAGGTCGTCACGCTGGACAAGGACAGTCACAACGTCGTCTACACACGCGTGATCGACAATACGATCTACGCGACATCGAGCAAGAAGATGTGGGTCAGATCATGATGAAAAAATCTATGCGTATCACCATCGCCGCCGCGTTGTTCGCCGCGCTGGGCAGCGCCGGCTGCCAGACGACGGGTGTCTCCGATCCCGACATCCGGCACTACCAGCAGGACACGGTAAACGCCAGCAATCCGCGTGCACGACTCGTGCTGGGTTCGCAGAAGCTGGTCGGCGAGATCGCGCTCGTCGATGCCCGTCTCGGTTCGGCGGGTGAGCTGGCCAAGGGCGAGGTGACGGTACAGAACCTGAGTGACAATCGTTACACGCTCGAGTACCAGTACGCCTGGGAAGACAAGGACGGCTTCAGCATCGGTGAGAACCGGGTGTGGCAGCGTTTCGTCCTCGGACCACGGGCGCTGCAGAGTTTCCGTTCGGTCGCGAGCGATCCGCGCGCATACGGCTTCACGATGACCGTGCGTCTGCCCGACGACCTGTTCATCCACCAGGAACAATTCCTCGACCGCAAATAACATCCAGGGAGTCCATGGCACATGAATTCAATCCACAAACTTCTCGCCGTTGCCGGTGTCGTCATCATCGCCGGTGGTTGCCAGTCGAACATGCCCCAGTTCGGTGGCCAGTCCGGTGTGTCGGTCGTCGATTCCGGCAGCCGCGCGCATCTGCAGGCCGAGTTGACCATGGCCGACTACACCGAGCTGGCTGAGAAGGTTACCAACAAGATGCTCGATTCCAGTCTCGTGCAAAGCTGGAAATCAAAACCGCGCCTGATCCTGGCCAAGCTGCGCAACAACACCGACAACGAGAACATCCGCATGGCGGATATCTACGACAGAATCACCGAAGTGCTGCTGAACTCGAATACGGTGCGACTGGTCGACCAGTCGGCAACCAGCTTCGACTATGTGGTGCGCTCGGAGCTGTCGTCGAACCGGCAGTATGGCGCCTCCGGCGAACAGCTGGTCGGTTACAAGCTCGAACTCAAACTGTTCACGATCAGCGGCGAGATGAAGGGCCAGTGGTCGGGCACGCTGACGCTGGCCAAGGGGCAGAAAGCCTTCCTCTGATCCCGACGGCGTCTGCGCACCGCTTTCCGCGGTCGGGGCACGCTGCCCCGACCGCCGCGTTCCCGATCGGTCTCTCGTTCCCGCCCAAGGCGTCCGTCTCGGACCCAACGACTGCAGAATTCCGCATATTGCTGCAAATCTTCCGTTCAGGCTGCGCATATTTCTCAAATCCCGGCCTGCGGCAGGGTTGACCTTGGCAAGCGCTCCCGACCGGCTAAGAATGCGTCTCTCAATACCAAGAAGTGTGGCCGCGGTGCCGCACCATCGACGAAGGAGGATCCCATGCAGCGTGCACTGCACATCGACCCGAAGAAGTGCACAGGCTGTCTCCAGTGCGAGATGGCCTGTTCGTATGAGAAGGATGGCGTGTTCAACCCGTCCAAATCACGCATCAAGGTGTTCACGTTCCACCACGAAGGACGGTTCGCGCCCTACACCTGCACCCAGTGCGCCGAGGCCTGGTGCCAGAAGGCCTGCCCGGTCGAGGCGATCCAGATCGACGCCGCCACCGGCGCCAAGGTGATCGTCGACGCACGCTGCGTCGGTTGCAAGGTGTGCACCATCGCGTGCCCGTTCGGCACGGTCAATTACAACTCGGTCACCGGCAAGGTCATCAAGTGCGACCTGTGCGGCGGCGACCCGGCGTGCGCAAGTGCGTGCCCGACCGCGGCGATCACCTATGTCGACGCCGACTGGACCGGCATCGACAAGATGCGCGCCTACGCCGAACAAAGCCTGGCCGGCACGGCCTGAGGGGGATCAGAAAATGGCCTGGACTCGTAAGATTCTGCGTGTCGACCTGAACAACGGCACCTGTACCGCCGAGGCGCTCAACATGGCGTGGGCGAAAGATTACCTCGGTCAGCGCGGGCTGGCGACCAAGTACCTGTCGGAAGAGGTCGATCCCAAGTGCGACGCACTTGGCCCCGACAACAAACTGATCATGACCACGGGTCCGCTGACCGGCACGATGGCCTCTACCGGTGGGCGCTACTCTGTCGTCACCAAGAGCCCGCTGACCGGCCTGGTCGCGTGTTCGAATTCGGGTGGCTTCATCGGCGCCGAGATGAAGAATGCCGGCTGGGACATGATCATCTTCGAAGGCAAGTCAGCGCAGCCGGTGTACCTGTACGTCGAGAACGACACCGCTGAGTTGCGCCCGGCCGACGACCTGTGGGGCAAGTCGGTGTGGGAGGCCGACGAACTGCTGCACAAGAAGCACCAGGACCCGCTGTTGCGCGTTGCCTGCATCGGTCGTGCGGCCGAGCAGGGCTGCCTGTATTCAGCAGTGGTCAACGACCTGCATCGTGCCGCCGGCCGTTCGGGTGTCGGCACCGTGATGGCATCCAAGAATCTCAAGGCGGTCGCGATCCGCGGTACCAAGGGTGTCGGCAACATCCGGGACCCGCAAGGGTTCATGGCCGCGGTCAATGCCGGCAAACAGGTGCTGGCCGACAACGCCGTGACCGGCCAGGGCCTGCCGACCTACGGCACCCAGGTGTTGATGAACGTGATCAACGGCATCGGCGCGATGCCGACGCGCAACATGCGCGAGGTGCAGTTCGACGGCGCGTCGAAGATCTCCGGCGAGGCGATGCACGAGCCGCGCAAGAGTGACGGCAAGCCGAATCTCACGACCAACGCGGGCTGCTTCGGTTGCACGATCGCCTGCGGCCGGATCTCCACGGTCGACAGGGGCCACTTCAGTGTCGAGAACAAGCCCGAGTATTGGGGCAATTCCGGCGGTCTCGAATACGAGGCGGCGTGGGCGCTGGGCTCGGATACCGGTGTCGATGACCTCGATGCGATCACGTACGTGAACTTCCTGTGCAACGAGGACGGCATGGACCCGATTTCGTTCGGGGCGACCGTCGCCGCGGCGATGGAGCTGTTCCAGGAGGGCGCGATCACGACCGAGCACACCGGCGGTATCGACCTCAGCTTCGATCGCGCCGACACGCTGGTGAAGCTCGCCGAGCTGACGGCGAAGGGCGAAGGCTTCGGCAAGGACATCGGCCTGGGCTCGAAGCGCCTGTGCGAGAAGTACGGCCGTCCCGAGCTGTCGATGACGGTCAAGAGCCAGGAGTTCCCGGCCTACGATCCGCGCGGCATCCAGGGCATGGGTCTGGCGTATGCCACGTCGAACCGCGGTGCCTGCCACCTGCGCGGCTACACGGTCGCATCCGAGGTGCTCGGCATCCCGGTCAAGACCGATCCCCTCGCGACCGAGGGCAAGGCCGAGTTGGTCAAGGCGTTCCAGGATGCGACGGCCGCCGTCGACTCGTCAGGCCTGTGCGTGTTCACGACCTTTGCGTGGAGCATGGAGAACATCGCGCCGCAGGTGGACGCGGCGTGCGACGGCGACTGGAGCGTCGACAAGATGCTCGAGGTCGGTGAGCGTATCTGGAACCTGGAGCGCGACTTCAACATGCGCGCCGGCATGACCGCCGACCAGGACACGCTGCCGAAACGCCTGCTCAAGGATGCCGCCACGGTTGGCCCGGCGAAAGGTCGTGTCAACGATCTCGACAAGATGCTGCCCGAGTACTACGCGCTGCGTGGCTGGACGGCCGACGGTCAGATCACGCCCGAGACACGCACCCGCTTCAGGCTCTAAAAGCCTGTCGCATCCGCTCCGCCGCGCCCGATCGGGCGCGGCGGTGTATCCTCCGCCAAACTCCGCAAGAGGGACTGTCCCATGCAGTACCTGATCATCGGCGCCGGTCCGGCCGGCGTGACCGCCGCCGAGACGCTGCGCAGGCTCGATGCCGACGCGACCATCCGCATCATCGGTGACGAGCCCGAACCACCGTACTCGCGCATGGCGATCCCCTACCTGCTGATGGACAACATCGCCGAGCAGGGCACCCATCTGCGCGAGCATGGAAATCATTTCGCGGATCTGCGCATCGACGTCACCCGGGGTCGGGTGGAACAGGTCGATGCGGCCGGCCATCGCGTCCGGCTGCAGGATGGCGGTAGCCTGTCCTACGACAGCCTGCTGATCGCGACCGGCTCGTCGCCGGTGCATCCACCGATCCCCGGGATTGACGGGCCGAACGTGACCAGCTGCTGGACGCTCGCCGATGCCCGCCGCATCCTCGCCGGTGCGCGCAGCGGCAGCCGGGTCGTGCTGATCGGGGCCGGCTTCATCGGCAGTATCGTGCTTGAGGCGCTCGCCCAGCGCGGCGTGCAGTTGAGCGTGGTCGAACAGGGAGAACGGATGGTGCCGCGTATGATGGGCCCCGAGGCCGGCGGCATGCTCAAGCGCTGGTGCGAGTCGAAAGGTGTCTCGGTGTACACGGGGATCGGCGTTTCATCGATCGACGCCGGTGGCGTGACCTTGGCCGACGACACGCGTCTGGAGGCCGACCTTGTGATCACCGCGACCGGCGTTAAGTCGAACGTCGGGTTTCTCGAAGGCAGCGGCGTCAAGGTGGACCAGGGCGTGCTGATCGACAGGCATTTCCGCACCAATGTCGCCGACGTCTACGCGGCCGGTGACGTGGCGCAGGGCCTCGACTTCTCGACCGGCGACTATGCGGTGCATGCGATTCAGCCGACCGCGACCGATCATGGTCACATTGCCGCGCTGAACATGAGCGGGCAGGCGGCGGAATACGAGGGTTCGCTGAACATGAACGTGCTCGATACGCTGGGCCTCCTGTCGTGCTCGTTCGGGCGCTGGGACGGCGTCGCCGGCGGCGAACACGCCGAGCTGTACGCACCCGACGACTGGCGCTACCTGTCGCTGCAGTTCGACGGTGACCGCCTGGTCGGCGCCAACGCGGTCGGTCTGTCCCAGCACGTCGGTATCCTGCGTGGTCTGATCCAGCGGCGCACGCCGCTCGGCGAATGGAAGGAACGACTGATGCGCGATCCAACCCGGCTGATGGAGGCGTATCTCGCAACCACGCAGGTGATCTGAGGTGCGCATCCGGCTCGAGTTGTATGCCTCGCTGATGGGCTACCTGCCAGCGGGTTCGGACCGACATGCCAGCACGTGCGACCTGCCCGACGGCAGTACGGCACATGTCCTCCTCGACCGCTATGGCGTGCCGCGCGACAAGGCCCACCTCGTGCTGCGCAATGGCGTGTTCCTGCATCAGGAGCAGCGTGATGCACAGCCGCTCGCCGACGGCGACGTGATCGCGGTGTGGCCGCCGGTGGCAGGGGGATGAGCGCGGCAGCGGTGGGGATTCGGCCGGCCGCGGATCGGCTGCCGGCATGGCCTTGCGGCGTGCGGTTCGACCGAACCATTCGGTCTGCGGAATCGCGTGCGTCGGCGGTTGCTTGCCGCAGCCGTTGCGCGCCGACCTGGTGCTGGCGTCTGTGCGACGCGAGCCGGTAAGGCATGCAGCCTAGCCAGCATGTCGCACCCGTCAATCGGGGACGTGTGGAGTGGCGTCGGCATCGATGCAATGCACGTCGAGCTTGTCGGGGAATTCCGAACGTACGGTTTGTCTTCCGCCCCCGATCTGCCCGGGCCCCCGCTCGTCCCGGCGCGCCTGCACTTGCCGTCATGCCGCACACCCCCGTGCGGCACGCTGCGTACCCGCCTGCGGCTGTTCGAATCCGCTCCAGACGGATAGGTCGCTCAAACCCTAGCGATGGCTATGGCTTTCGCTCCTGTTCGGCGTCCAGTTGCCCCTGGCCGGCCCGATCATCCCGAATTCGGGTGCATCGTGCAGGCTGAGCCGGCGCCCGTCGAGCTGGAGATGGGCTACAGCATCGACGAGTTTGCAGGTGTCCTGGCGCCGGCGATGCGTGACTGGGCGGTCGCTGGTGGTCCGCACACCTGGTCGGTGTGCAGCGGCGATGGCCAGCCGCTGGCAACGATCGATGTCGCGCCAGGCGCCGATCGCCGGGTCGGGGCGCTGCGATTGCCGGTGCTGCATGTCCGTATCCGCTTCGAGACCACGTCGGCGGTTCATGCCGCAGAACTGTTGCGACGTTTCGAACGCGGCTTCCATCGCGGCGGCGGCTGAGAATGCCGGTCGTGCAAGATCGGCGCGGCGACAATGGGCGCAGTCATCCGGCTTGGTTATTAGTTCACAGAGATGGCGCCACTGTGACACGTCCTGCGACCTCCGCTCACACCTAGCCTGTAGGTGCAGGGGAATGAATTCCTCCGCTCACGACCTGTGCGTTGGGAGGCGGACGTGGAAAAGCTGATGACATGGTCGATGCGCCATGTGGGTGTCGTGCTGACATTCGTCGCTGCGGTCACGCTGGTGGCGGCGGTGCAGCTTCCGCACCTTCGCGTGGCAATCTCGCCGCAGTCGCTGAACATCGCCGAAGGTGAGGAGCAGCGATTCTACGACGACACCTTGAAGACGTTCGGATCCGACCGCATCACGATCCTCTACGTTTCAGACCCACAGCTGTTTAATCGCAAACGTCTGAACGCGGTGCGCGAAGCCATTCAGTCGATCGACAGGCTGCCGTTCGTCGCGCGCACCCTGAGCCTGTTCAACATGCCTGAGATCCGGGTCGACGGCGACCGGGTCTCGACCGCGCCCTACCTGGAACAGTTGCCAGAGGATGAGCAGGACGCCGCACGACTGATCGGTCGCGCGATGAAGAGCCCATTCGTACGCCACAATCTGCTCGCGGCCGATGGGCGGTCGATGGCGATCAACGTCTACCTGCGGCCGGACGTCGACGGCAGCGATCCGGCGTCGGACCTGCGTGTTGTCGCCGAACTCGACAAGGCCCTGGCACCCCTGCAAGGGGTCGTCGAACAGGCTTATCAGATCGGTGCGCCGTACGTGCGCGCAACGATTTCCGAGGCCGTGCTCGACGAGCAGGGTCGGATCGTCGTTGCGACGCTTGCCGGTTTCCTCGCCGTGCTGTGGCTGCTGTTCCGCCGGCGCATTGCGCTGGTCGTGCCGATGACGACGTCGATGCTGAGCATCATCTGGCTGCTCGGCGGTCTGGCGGCCCTCGATCGCCCGTTGACGATACTGACGGCACTGGTGCCGGTGCTGTTGTTGATCGTCGGTTCGACCGAGGATGTGCATCTGATGGCCGATACACTCGAGCACATCCGAAGCGGCATGACGCCCAGGCGGGCAGTTCGCCTCGGCGTCCATCGACTGGGGCTCGCCGTCACCCTGACCTTCGCCACATCGTGCCTCGGCTTCCTCGCGATCGGCGCGAATTCGATCCCGCTGGTGCGGGAGTTCGGTGTGGTTGCTGCGGCCGGTCTGACGATCCGATTTCTGCTTACCGCGCTGCTCGTGCCGCTGCTGCTGCAGTTGACCCGGCAATCAAACACGCTGCCATCGCTGACGGTGAGTGCGAACAAGGCGACAGGCCGTGCCCGGGCATGGACGAACGCACTCGTCAGGCACCGCCGCCAGGTCGTCACCGCCGTGATTGCCGGTGCGGTCGTATTGGTGCATGCCACCACACAGCTGCAGGTCAACAACAATATGCTCGCCTACCTGAGTGAGGATTCGGCGGTGCAGCAGCGCGCCTTGACATTGCAGAAGCAGCTCGCTGGGCTGTACACGTTCCAGATCGTCGTTGACGGTCATATCGACGGTGCATTCGATCGGGTGCATTTGTTGCGCGAGTTGCAGAAGATCCAGCAGTTCGTCGCAGCACATCCGGCCCTCGATCACAGCATGTCCATCGTCGACTACCTTGCGACGCTCAACAGCGCCGTCAACGAGAGCGGTGATCCGGAGCTGCCCGATGACGATGACGTGGTCCAGACGCTGCTGCTGTTCGTCGACCCCGACGACGTCCGCGAATACCTGTCCGACGACCACAGCAAGGCCAGCATCGTGGTCAGGCATGGCATCGCGGCATCGCGTCAGGTGAACGTCGTACTCGACGAACTGCGGCGATACGTCGCCGACAAAATCGACCCCGATCTCGCCGTGACGCTGACCGGTGAATCGGTGCTGAGCGACAACGCCGTCAGCTACCTGGTATCGGGCCAGGCAAAGTCGCTGATCTTGGTCGTCGGCGTGATCGTCGGCATCGTCTCGCTGCTGTTCGTGACGCTGCGAGCCGGTGTGATCGCACTCGCCATCACGCTGTATCCGATTGTGATGCTGTTCGGTGTCATGGGATGGGCGGGCATTCCCCTGGACGCGGCGACATCGATGATCGCAGCGATTGCCGCCGGGGTAGGCGTCGACCACACGCTGCATTTCATGGTCCGCTACAACCGCCATTGCGCGGGCGGCGCGGACGCGTGTGAGGCGCTGGTTCGCACCGTCCGGGACGAGGCGCGCCCGATCGTTGCGGCCACGCTGGCCCTTGCGTCCGGGTTCGCAATGCTGGCCTGGTCCGAGTTTCCACCGATCCGGTGGTACGGAGTCCTGACCGCGATGACGATGTTGAGCACGGCCGTCGCGACCTTCGTTCTGGCTCCGGTGCTGTTGTCGTACGTGCGGCTGGCAGGTCTCTGGGAGATGCTCGGCGCGCGCGTACGCCACGAGCTCATCACCCGTTGTCCGCTGTTCGATGGCATGTCGGCGTGGGAGGTCCGCCAGGTCATCGTGCTCGGCAGCGTGCGACGCTTCAACGAGGGGCAGACGATCCTGCGTCGTGCCGATGCGGGACGCTCGGTACATATCCTGCTCAGCGGAAGCGTGTCGGTGGATGTCGAGAGCGGCCGCGGCGTCATGCCCAGCACCTCGGGTGTCGGTACGGTGTTCGGCGCAACCTCGCTGATGGGCGGTGAAGCCGATGCGGCGCTGGTGACGGCAGCGTGTCCGACCGAAGTGCTGGTGCTCGACTGGCGTCGTCTCGAAGGTGTCGCACGCTTCTTCCCACGCAGCGCGTACCGCCTTTTCCGCAACCTTGCCGCGCTCGCTGGCGAGTGGCCGGCCCGCACATCGGAGGGCGCAGGCAGCCGGGTTTCTGCGACGCCGTCCGCCGAGTCGCATGGCCGGGCGGCGTCGAAGCCACCCGCGCGCGCATCCGCCGAGTTCGATTGTCGCGCCTGAATCGAAGCACCTGGCGTGCGGTAGCGGCATGCGCGGGTCCCACTTGAACACCCTTCACACGGATACGATCACGGTTAACGTGATTAACGTTCTGGCGGAGAAGCACCGCCAACACCGATTTCGCATGCAATCTGCAATCACCCGCCGTGTCGATTGCCAGGTAAAGGTAATGTCGCGATCTTGGTCTAGGCTAGAGGTTCCACCGTTTCGGTGGAGTTAACCGAAGGAGAACCGATGTTGAGCAAAACCAGGATCGAACGCGGACAGGGAAGTGTGCAGAAGACCAGGGACGCACTCGACGAGGCGGCCAGCCGCGTCGACAATGCGCGGCGTGATTTCATGAAGCTGTTCGGCTACGGCTCGGCCGGGTTGATGATGGGCGGACTCGGTGTCGGCCCGGACGGCGAGCCGAGCCTGATCGGCAGTGCGCAGGCCGGCGGCGACGGCCAAGGTCATCGCCGCGGTCGCAGTCCCTACGCCAATGCCTTCCAGTTTGAAGGCAATCTGCTGTACATGAACATCGGCACGACCGGTGCGTCACCGCAGCAGGTGGTACGCCATCTGTTCGAGGACTACCGCGACATCTCGCGCCGTCCGACCGCCTACTTCTTCGGTCAGCAGGTCATGCGCAACACGATCGCGCCGGGCTTCGGCTGCGACCCGTACGAGCTGGTGATGAGCTTCAACACGACCGACGGATTGTGGCGAACCGTGATGGGCATCCCGTTCCAGCCCGGTGACGAGGTGATCACCACCAACATGGAGGAGGATGCCGGCATCTCGGCTGTCAACATCCTCGCCGACCGCTTCGGCGTGGTGCTGCGGCACGTGAATCTGCCGACCAACGATGCCTACTCGGACGCGGAGGTCATGGCCCGTTTCGCCGCCGAGCTGACACCGAACACCCGGGCCATCCTGTTCTCGTCACCGGTCTACCTGACCGGTGCGCGCCTGCCGGAGAAGGCGCTGTGCCTGTGGGCGGCGCAAAACGACCTGATCTCGATCGTCGACGGGGCGCACGGTCCAGGCATGCTGGCGCTCGATCTCCACGACATGGGCTGCGACTTCTATGCCGGAGCGGGACACAAGTGGCAGTGCGGACCAGGCCAGACGGGTTTCCTCTACATCCGCAACAACAACCATCCGGAGGACCGGGTGGTGCAGCGCCCGACCAGTGACCTCGCGCCATTCGGTGTGCCGTCGGACACGGTCGATATCCCGATCCCCGGTTACAGCAACACCAACCCGCTGCCCACCTACTACCCGACCAACACCCTGATCTACGGCGCTGCGGGGATTCTCAAGGACGGTGTGCGCAACCCCGACCACAACATCGCGGCCGTTTTGCAGCTGGTCGGCAACGGCAGCCGACCGTCGCAGAATGCGCTGACCGAGACCTGCATGCTATGGGACGCATGGGGTCGCGCCGATATCGAAGACTATGTCATCGCCCTTGCCCAGTATCTGCGTGCGCGCATTGCGGACATCTGGGGGTCGCAGTCGCTGTCGATGCCGTTTACCGACGGCGATCCGGACCCGGTCGCACGGGTCGGCCTGACGTCGTTCAACCCGTTCTCACCGGGTGCGGATTACAACGCCGATCTGGATGCGGCGGCGTCCGCCGCGCAGCGCGCGCAGTCATCGGCGGCCGTGGCAACGCTGCGTGACGACTACGACATCGTGGTGCGCAACAACTCGGTGCCACACAGCCTGCGCAGCGATCCGACGCAGAATGCCGCACCCGGCACCTTCTCGTCGCCGCTGCGCATCTCGACCCACCTGTTCCATTCATACAGGGACGTGGATCGCGTGGTGGATGCGCTGATCGAGGTGACACCGCCGGCGTGAGCCGTTGTACGGCCGGCCACGCGGTGTGTGGCCGGCCGCCCCATTCCCTCCTGGATCCTCGCCCGCGTCCCCTGGAAGGTCGCTGCGGCTTCTCCGTGCATCGCTTCGCGCACCGCATCGCTTGCCGTCCAACGGGGCGTGCATCCTCGTTCAGGTCCCGTTCAGCCGTGCTGACCGAGACTGCACTTGACGAAAAGGCAGTCATCAGCGAGGTGCGCCATGAACACATATCGCAGTTCGAAAGCGGCACGACTGGTACCCGTGGTGGTGCTGGCCGCCCTGGCGGCGGCATGCGCGCCGGTGGCCTATTACCCCGACCAGGAGCCGTATTATCCCGAACGCGAGCCGTATGCGTCGCTCGACATCACCTACCATGACTACTGGTACTACCCGGATGTCGACAGCTACTACGACCCGGTGTCCAGCGTCTACATCTATTACGAACGCGACCGTTGGGTGCGCGCACGCGCGCTGCCGGTCGTCGTCGGCCGCCATCCCGGTCGGCACGTGGTCGTGCGCGGCCGAGAGGGTCGGCCCTATGTCGACCATGAACGTCACCGCCGCGACTACGGTGGGCGCCATGAGCAGCGCGACCGCGACCACGGTGATCGTTTCGATCGCAGCGACCATGGCATGCGGGAGATCAACGGTGATCGCAATGAACGCGTATACCGCGCCAATCGCAGCGAGCGCGACGCGTCTCGATCGGCGGCGTCGCGGTCCGGCAACGACCGGCGCGCTACCACGGTCCGTCGTGACCGCCAGGCCGACGCTCGTGGCGCAGTCGACAGCGCCGCGCTGGGCGTGACGCAGTCGCGGCCGACCGACCGACGGCTATCCCCACGACGTGTCGAACCCACGCCGTCGACCCGCCGTCAGGATCGGCAGACGCCGCGCCAGGGTCGCGCGGAGCGCGCACAGGCCGTGCAGCCTGCGGCGCGCCACGGCACGTCGGACACAGTCGTCGTCGGCGGTGACAGCACCCGGGCCGGTCGACGCGGCGACCGTGCCGCAGGCGATGCACCTGGACGCGATGTACGCGTCGACACCGCGCAGGATGTGCGAAACGAGGCGGCATGGGTGGATGCGGGCGAGTCCAGCGATCGTGCGCACGACGGGTCGCGCAACATCAGGGCGGTCCAGCGGATGCTGCGACGCCAGCGCGACTGATGCGGCGAGATGGCGTGCAAGGAATCTGCCCGTCGGCAGTCAGCGCACTCACGACCGCACATCGTTCGCAAATTGCGACAGGCGGGACAGCGGTGTGTGGTGGCCCACATCGACTCAACCTGCAATTCCCCCGTTGACATTGATGCTGATTTGGTGATCCCAACGCCGATGCCCGCGATTCGTCATTCCCGCGCAAGCGGGAATCCAGGTGTTTGACTTACCTGGGTCCCCTCCCCACGGGCGTGACGGCAAATCGACTATTGGAGGTTCCCTCAAGGGCCCCGGGAAACCGGGGCCCGCGTTTTCCAGGGATGCGGTTCCGACCGAATCACCGCTGCGCTGGTATCACCAGTGCAGCGTAACGATGGCGGCGGTCAGCACCAGCAGCACAGCGGCATACAGGCGGTAGTCCTGCCACCAGGACAGCGCCACGTCGCGCCGCATGCCGGCGGCGTGAAACGTGAAATGCGCCACCTGATCGGTGCCGGGAGCGTCACCGCCGCGGTTCACGGTGACCATGATCAATGTCGACAACAGGGCCGACACGCCGGCGACGACGGTGAAATGCAGGGTCAGCACGTCGGCCAGCGACAGGCCGAACAGCACGGCCGAGACCAGGTGGCCGCCGAGCAGCGTCGCGAATGCCGCACGCGCATTGGCCCGTCGCCAGAACAGGCCGCCGACGAAAACGACCACCACCGGTGGCACCAGGTAGGCGAGCGCCGACTGCAGGTAGTGGAAAAGTCCCTGAAAGTTGGCGATCAGTGGCGAGATCAGTGCGGCCAGCAGCATGAACGCGACGATCAGCGCGCGCCCGGTCCAGGCGGTGCGGGTCTCCGACCAGCCGCGCTCGTGCGGGCGCAGGAAGTCCATCGTCAACAGGGTCGAGGCCGAGTTCAGCGTCGAATCGATGCTGGACATGATCGCCGCCAGCAGGCCGGCCAGCACGAGTCCGGCAAGTCCGGCCGGCAGCAGCGTCGTCACCAGCGTCGGGAACACGGCGTCGCCGTTGTCGAGCCCGGGCAGGAAGACCGTCGCCATGACCCCGGGCAACACCATCAGGTACAGCACCGGCAGCTTCAGGAAGCCGGCGAACAGCGCACCCCAGCGCGCATGCGCGACGCTGCGCGCGCCGAGCACCCGCTGCACGATGAACTGGTTGGTGCACCAGAAGTAGAAACCGAGGATCGGCACCCCGGTCAGCGTGCCGAGCCAAGGCAGGTTGGGATCGTCGAGCGGAAGCATCAGCGACAACTGCTGCGGCGGGGTCGCATCGACCAGGCGCGTCCACGAGAAATCGAGCTCGGCGAAACTCAGCCATGCGACGAGTGTCGAGCCGATCAGCAGCACGATCGCCTGCAGCACGTCCGTGTAGACGACCGCGGCCAGTCCGCCTGCCGCGGTGTACACGCCGGCGACCAGCGCGAGGGCGAGGCATGCGCTGAACAGGCCGACCTCCGGGTAGAACAGCTGTATCACGAGTGCACCGGCGAACAGTGTGCCCGCGGTGTCGACGACGATGTTGGAGAACAGGGTGAGCGCGGAGAAGTACAGGCGCGAACGGCGGTCGAATCGGCGCTCGAGAAACTCCGGTACCGTCGTGATGCGCGCATTCAGGTAGTAGGGGATCACGAACAGGGCGAACAGCACGAGGATGATGCCGGCCATCCATTCGTAGTTGGAGACGGCGATACCCCAGGTATAGGCGGCACCGGACAGGCCGACCAGCGTCGTGCTCGAGATGTTGGACGCGAATAGCGAGAGGCCGATGGGGACCCAGCCGAGGCGGCGGCCGGCGAGGAACAGGTCGGTGCCCGAACGTGTCCGGCGCGCGACCCCGAACCCGATGGCCATGACGACGACCAGGTAGGCGGCGACGATGGCGAGATCCGCGTTGCTCAGGGTCGGCGTCTGCATCGCGTTCCGAGACTAACACACGATCGACCGCTCATTCGGTTCAAGACCGGCGCCGGTATGACGCTAGACACTGCAGTCCCTGTTGCCACCGCACACTGGTCATGCCGTTGATACCACTGATGCTTTTGTTGACGCTGACGGGTGTCGCGCACGCCGGCGGCGCGGCGTGCGTGATGGCGAAGTTCCAGGGCGAAACGCTCGACTATTCGCTCGTCTATGGCAAGGGCCACCCGGTCGAGGCCCAGGAGGCCGCCGAGGCGGAACTGCGCGCCAAGGGCTATGCCGACTACTACAAGCACCTCGACGTGATGCGGGCGCAGAACCTGAGCAACCTCGATCATGCCTATGTGATCGTCATACGCAGCGAGTTCAGGGATCTGCGTGACAGGCCGCGCTCGGCGATGGGGTGCGGATTCGCGGTCGGATCCTACCGGGATGCGGAGCTCGAGGCGGTGCGCGACCTGCAGGCCTATTTCTGGGGCTGGAAACCGGATCTGCACGGCTATCGGGTGGTCCGCAAGTTCCACTACTGAGGGCGCTGTGACTGCGGCAGCTCATGCCTTCGCCAACCTCGATTCGTCTTTTCATCGTCGGCGGGGACCGCGGGTCGAGCCGTTTGGGAACCGCCAATGATCGACCTGCCGTGATCGCCACGCGGGCGGGGATCCAGAGAAATCAGACGCATGGGTACCGGCTCTCGCGGGCATGACGCATCGATCGAGTGGCCTTCATGCGGTCGTTCGGATTGAGCGGGTCGGGAAAATATATTAGTATTTCATGATCTTTTGATAAAACCCGGCAGGGTCACTATCAAGGCTTGAGGCATGCTGGATCCCGTACTGCAGATCGAATCGGAGCCGGGTCGCCGGGAGGTCAAGAACACGACCTGCTACATGTGCGCCTGCCGCTG
>JAGRGY010000004.1:196150-248683 GCA_020445255.1 Gammaproteobacteria bacterium | reverse complement strand
AGGACTCGCCCAAGGTCGCGCACTTCTGCTCGATGTGCGCGCCGCACTTCTGCTCGATGAAGATCACGCAGGACGTACGCGACTATGCCGCGAGCCACAAGTTCAAGGATGTCGCGGTCGCCGTCGAGGAAGGGATGAAGGAGAAAGCCGAGGAGTTCCGTCAGCAGGGCGCGGAGATCTACAAGCCGGTGTGACGGTCCTTTCAGTCTGCTTACTGCGCTTTTCGCGTGGTTGACGGCATCTCGCTACGGCCACACGTTAGTGGGCCATGGACACCCGCGCGAGACCATCGCTGAACACGCATCCCGACCCCTTCCTGCGCCGCATCCGCTGGATCACGATCGCGTTGATCGCGATGCTGGTTGTCTGGCAGTTTCTGCCTTGGGTGGAACGTTGGTTCGCGCGCCTCGACGCCGAGCCACGGGTGGTTGCGGCGCGCGGTGAACTGGCCGCCGACGAGCAGGCCACGATCGAGATCTTCGAGCGCACCAGCCCTGCGGTGGTGTTCATCACGACCCGGCAGCGCGTCGTCGATCTGTATACGCGCAACGTGTTCAGCGTGCCGCGCGGCACCGGCTCTGGTTTCTTCTGGGACGACCTCGGCCACATCGTGACCAACAATCACGTCATCGAGGGGGCCTCGGAGGCGACGATCCGCCTCAACGACGGGCGAAGCTACCGCGCGGTGCTGGTCGGGCGCAGCAAGGCGCACGACCTGGCCGTGTTGCGCATCAACGTGCCGTTCGACCCGCGCCCGCCGGTGCCGATCGGTACCAGCGCCGATCTGAAGGTGGGGCAGAAGGTATTCGCGATCGGCAACCCGTTCGGTCTCGATTACACGCTGACCAGTGGTCTGGTCTCGGCGCTGGATCGCTCCTTGTCGGAGGAGAATGGCACGACGATCGAGCACCTGATCCAGACCGACGCCGCGATCAACCCGGGCAATTCCGGTGGCCCGCTGCTGGACAGCGCGGGCCGCCTGATCGGAATCAACACCGCGATCTACAGCCCGTCCGGCGCCTACGCGGGGATAGGGTTCGCCGTGCCGGTCGACACGGTGAACCGGGTCGTGCCGGAACTGATTGCAAGCGGTCGCTACACCCGCCCGACGCTCGGCGTTTCCGTCGACGAAGACGTGAACGAGACACTCAAGCGGCGCCTCGGCGTGGACGGTGTCGCGGTGTTGCGTGTCGAACCCGACTCGCCGGCGGCGCGTGCCGGGTTGCGCCCGTTCGCCGCCAATGGCGGCGACATCGCGATGGGCGACGTTATCCTGGCGGTCGACGACAGGGAGACGGCATCGGTTTCGGCACTGCTGTCGGCGCTCGATGACCATCGGGTCGGCGACCACGTGATCCTGCGCGTGCTGCGCGACGGGCAAGCGCACGAGATCGAGGTCGTGCTCGGGGCGTCGTAGCCCGGACGTGACCGCAGCGGCCACGATCGGTCGGTCGCGGCGTGGTCAGGCCGACTCGGGGTAGACTGCCGGTGCCACCATCTCGATCGACGCGGCGATGTCGAATCCGGCCTCGATCTCGTTGCAGCGCACCACGGCGATCTCGGCCTCCAGCGGCGGCGTCAGATCACAGCTCGGGCGAACCATCAATTGCAGCCGCGCGCCCTGGTCGAGCGCCCTTCGGCTGATGAAGCGGACGCCCCCGGCGCTCAGGTCGAGCAGGAAGGCGCTCTCGTCCTTGGTCGCGTTGAAATCGCGGATCGACACCGGGCAGTCCGCGGTCATACGGATGTAATTGCGCTTTTCGGCGTAGTCATTCATGCCAGGTCGGTCTCCCACTAGATATTGCGTTTGGATATGCTGGTTACCACCATCCATAGTGGATCCTAGACCAGGATCGCCAATGCTTTGGGAAACAAAGTTGTCAGCTGTGGTCCGCACCCGGGTCGGCATGGCATGGATGGACGCGAGCGGCGCACACCCGGTGCGCCAGTCGTTGGTGCACGATCGGCCGGTGGTAAGGTCGGTGGGCGGGGCGACAGGGTCTCGGTTCGAGCCGCGGTGCGCGCCCGACCCGTGATCGACACAGGGAGTAGACATGCTTGAGCGAATCAAACGGTTTTTCTCCGCCGAGGCCGGCGAGTTGCGCGACGACGCGGCAGCGCTGCACCTGGCTGCGGCGGTGCTGCTGGTACAGGTCGCCAGGGCCGACCAGACGTACGACGATGCCGAGATCGAGCGTATCCGCGACCTGCTGGCGCGCGAATGGTCGCTTGACGACGACGAACTCGATCAGCTGATCGCCGCGGCCCGGAAGCTCGCCGAGCGCGAGGTCTCGCTGCACGAACAGATCAACCAGATCAACGCGAACTTCTCGCCGCAACAGAAGTTCGACCTGGTGCGCGCATTGTGGAGCGTCGCCTGCGCCGACGGCAGGATCCACCGTCACGAGGAGCTGTTGGTGAGGCGACTGGCGGACCTTATCTACGTGTCGCACACCGATTTCATCCGCGCCAAGCACCTCGCGCTCGATCAGACCTGACCCAACGTGGCCACCTGGCAAAACTGGCATCGCCATCCGGCCGCGGTCGTCATCGCCGGTGGCCTGATCGTGCTGGTCAGCACGGGGCTGCGTCAGTCCTACGGTATCTTCATGCAGCCGCTGGGCTGCGTGCTGGGCATCGACCGCGAGATGTTCGGTCTCGCGATCGGCGTACAGAATCTGGTGCTGGGCCTGCCGCTGGCCGGTTATCTGGCCGATCGCTTCGCACCCCGGCGTGTCGTGTTCATCGGTGCGCTGCTTTACGTCTGTGCACTGTTTCTGATGACCGAGGTGCATGGCACGCCCGGCCTGTTGCTGATACTCGGGGTGCTGACCGGGTTGGCGCAGTCGGCGACTACCTATGTCGTGGTGCTCGGTGCGATCGGGCGCGTGGTGGACCCCTCGCGACGCAGTACCGCGTTCGGTATCGTGACCGGGCTGGGTTCGTTCGGTCTGTTTCTGATGGTGCCTCTGGCCAATCACTGGCTCGTCAGTGGCGGCTGGAACTGGGCCTTCGAGGCATTGGCGTGGACGGCGTCTATCATGCTGTTTGCCTCGGTATTCATGCCCGACGCGACGGCGTCGCATGAAGGTGCGTCGCTGACACTGGTGCCGCTGCTGCGCACGGCAGGACAGCACCGCGGATACGTGATGCTCGTGGTCGGTTTCTTCGTGTGCGGTTTTCATGTCGCGTTCATCGCGACCCATCTTCCCGCCTATCTCGTCGACATGGGGTTGGAGCGCGACATCGCGGCCAACGCGCTGGCTCTGATAGGCCTGTTCAACGTGTTGGGTTCGCTGCTGTTCGGCTGGCTCGGTGACCGCTATCGCAAGACGCACGTCTTGGCGGGGTTGTATGCCGTTCGTGCCGCGATTATCACGGGGTTCGTGCTGATACCCCTGTCACCGTCGAGCGCGATGCTGTTTGGCGCGCTGATCGGGCTGGTCTGGCTGGCGACCGTGCCGGTCACGAGCGGCCTTGTCGGGCAGCTGTTTGGTTCCCGTTATCTGGGCACCTTGTATGGCGTCGTGTTTCTGGGGCACCAGCTCGGTGCATTTCTCGGTGCCTGGTGGGCGGGGCGCGTTTTCGATGCATCTGCCAGCTACGCATTGGTGTGGTGGGTGGCCATTGCGCTCAGTGTCAGTGCGGCTGTGATCCATTGGCTGATCGACGATCGACGCGTTGAACTGTCGCAGTCCGCGGCTGTCCGATCAGCGTAAATTAATCTTCATGGTGCGTTTGCCGACATGGTCTAGCATGAGTTGAAGCGAACGTATGGTTCATGACGTCGCCCTGCGGAGATGCGGAGGTGAGAGATGGCCGATCAATGGTTGCAGATCAGGGGGGATCCCTCGGTACGCGCATTTCTGTTTGAACAGCACCGTGTGCAGAGCATGTTCGACGAACACCTCGATCACCTGATGTATGTGATGCAGGAACTGCTGACCCACAAAGGCGTGTTCCATGCCAAGGCGCACTACTCGTCGTCGCAGCTCACCTGCTGGTTCTACGACGACCCGTACAATTACCGCGTGTACGTT
This sequence comes from Gammaproteobacteria bacterium, assembly GCA_020445255.1. Lineage (GTDB taxonomy): Bacteria > Pseudomonadota > Gammaproteobacteria > Chromatiales > Chromatiaceae > Thiosocius. The sequence continues at coordinate 244,643 of JAGRGY010000004.1, read as the reverse complement.
CGAGAAGAGGCAATCGATCCGATGTTTCTGCCATCACTGCCGGATCGCTCTTATGAGGGGAGGCAACCGCGTATCGGCAGCGAACGCATTGCATCGATTCTGCAGGAGTTCAAACGCCTGCGTCTCACCGATGAACAGATCTATCTTCGCAACGCGTCGATCAACCGCATCAATGGCATGATTGGAATGACCTTCTCGTGCGACGGTAGTCACTACATCGACTGCGACGACTTTTTCCGTCGACTCGACTGTTTCGGCAAGGACGTCTGAGCCGGCCCGGTCGCAACCGTTTATTCCAACAGCAGTGTGACCAGCTCTTTCGGGCCGTGAATACCATACGCCAGCGTCTGTTCGATGTCGGCGGTCTTCGACGGCCCCGAGATCAGTAGTGCGTTGGTCGGCATGCCGTCGCCCCAATGCTCCGCCACGATCAGCGCGGCGAAGTTTTCGTACAGGCGATCCGCGTCGAGCAGCGCGACGTGGACCGGCGGCACCAGCGACATCAGGCGCGGCTCCTCGGCATCCGGCCACAGCACAAGGCTGCCGCTCTCGGCCAGGCCGGCGCGCGCGCCGGTCACGGCGACATCGATGTCACCGAACAGCTCGGGTTTCCATGATTCGATCGGCCGGTCGTAACGGCGCACCTGCAACGGCTGTGCGGCAACGGCGGCGAGTGCATCGCCGATCCGACCATTGCCGACCAGCACGCGATGCAGCCCGCGTTCCGGCAGCTGCTGTGACAGCCACCCGACCCACGCGTCTCGCTGCATGCGATGCACCTCGCCGCGCACGGCCTGCATTCGTTCGCTGAACGCGGCGATGCAGCGTTCGCGGTCCCAGCCCAGCGCCTTCGCATAGACCATGGGTGTCGGGACGTCGGTTGGCCGGTTGGCGCGCAGCCGGTCGAGGATGCGCTGACGGCTGTCACTCATCGCGGAATCCCTCGTCACGGGCCAGCTCGCGCAGCGTCCGTGCCGCCGGCCGCGGCGCACTGCGGTAGCGCGTCCACGCGCCCAGCCAAGGCGGCGTCAACCAGCGCAGCCGGCTGGCCAGCCAGATGAACAGGCGGTAGCGCGTCGGGTCCCCGTACAGCGCCGCCCACAGACCCCACAACCGCGCCTCCCGCGGTTTGCGCAGACTGCCGTGGCCGCGCACCGTCGCGCCGGCGCGCAGACCGTCGACCGCCTCGGCACGCAGTCGGTTGATCAGCGTGGGCAGCGGGATGCGCACCGGGCAGACCTCGCCGCACGCGCCGCACAGGGTGCACGCCGATGTCAGCGTACCGACCTTGTCGATGCCGATGCGCTGCGGTTCGAGTGCGATGCCGATCGGACCCGGGTAGACGGTGCCGTAGGCATGGCCGCCGAGCTGCACGTAGACGGGGCAGTGGTTGATGCAGGCGCCGCAGCGGATGCAGCGCAGCGTGTCGAGCAGTTCCGCGTCGACGCGGATGCGCGAGCGGCCGTTGTCGAGCAACACCAGGTGCACGGCCTCGGGACCGTCGAGCTCGCCGGGCTGGCGCGGCTTGCTGATCATGTTGAAGTAAGTCGTGATCGGCTGGCCGGTGGCCGACTTGGTCAGGATCTCCAGCAACGGTGGCACGTCGGACAGTTTCTCGATGACCTTCTCGACGCCGGTGATCGCAATGTGAACGCGCGGCGCGGTGGTGCTGAGGCGGCCGTTGCCCTCGTTCTCGACCAGGCACAGGGTGCCGGTCTCGGCGACCGCGAAGTTGACGCCGGAAATGCCGGCGTCGGCGGTCGCGAAGCGGTCGCGCAGGATCGCGCGCGCGGTCTGCGTGAGCTGGTCGATGTCGTCGGTGTACGGGATCTCGGGGTGGAAGCGGTGGAACAGCTCGGCGACCTCGCGCCGGTTCTTGTGGATCGCCGGGGCGACGATGTGCGACGGCGGTTCCTCGGCCAGCTGGATGATGTACTCGCCGAGGTCGGACTCGATCACGTCGATGCCGCGCTGCTCGAGGTAGTGGTTGAGCCCGGTCTCCTCGGACACCATCGACTTGCCTTTGACGACGGACGTCGCATCCGCCCGCGCGAGGATCTCGTGGATGATCGCGTTGGCCTCGTCGGGACCTTCGGCCCAGTGCACCTGGATGCCGTTCGCGGTCAGTTGCCGCTCGAGGCGTTCGAGCAACTCGGGCTGGCGCACCAGCGCGTTGGCACGTACGGCGCGCGCCTGGTCGCGCAGTGCCTGCAGCTGGGCATCGTCGGGGAACTGTTCGGCGCGGCGCGCCATGATCCCGGTCAGCGCGCTGCGGAAGTTGCGGCGCAGCTGGTCGTTGTGCAGCGCCGCGTCGATGCGCCGGTGGAAGGCCTCTGTCTGGTTCACCGGACATTACCCCCGCTGCGCTCCCACAGGAATTCGGCGATGTGCTGGGTGCGCGGACCACCGCCCTGGTGGTCGAACGCGCCGCCGATGTTCATCAGGCAGCCGCAGTCCTGGCTGATAACGCGCGCAGCGCCCGTCGCGCGCAGCGCATCGGTTTTGTCGCGGACCATCGCGCCCGACACGTCGCCCTGCTTGACCGCAAACGTGCCGCCGAAACCGCAGCACTCCGCCTTGCGGTCCTGAGTGAGCACCTCGACGCCGGCGAGCTGGCCGACCAGCGTCTCGATGCGGTCGGCTACGCCCATCTCGCGCCGCGCCGAACACGAGGTGTGGATCGCGATCCGGATGGGTTCCCCGACGTCGTCGAGCCGCACGGCCAGCACGTCGACGAGGAATTCGGTCAGCTCGTAGGTGCGTGCCGCGACGTCGCGCGCCCGTCTGGCATCCGGCTCGCCGGCGAACAGCTCGGGCCAGTGGTGCCGCAACATGCCCGCACACGACCCGGACGGTACGATTACAGGGATGTCGCGCGCGAGGCAGTCGAGCTGGGCGCGCGCGACCGCGAGCGCCTCGTCGCGGTAGCCCGAGTTGAACGCCGGCTGGCCGCAGCAGGTCTGGCCCCGGGCCAGGATCACCTCGATGTCCGCGGCGCGCAGCAACTGCATGCCGGCGAGACCGGCGCGTGGGTACAGCAGGTCCACCAGGCAGGTGGCGTAGAAGTACACGGTGCTTGGGCGTGTCAACGGGTTCTCCTCGCGGCGTGCGACGCCCCGGTAGCGGCGCCGGTGCGCCGGGGCCGGCGGCCGGCTTTCGTCGCAGGGAACCGCCGCGCGCGGGCGGTGTCAAGTACGGATCAGGATCGTCCGCCCTAAAGTCTCGTAGGACCTACAGTTTTTGGTCGGCCGGTCGCCAGATCGATCATAGCGGCGGCGGTACACCTCGGGCCGTCGCTTCGGGCCCACGGCAGCCGGTCTATGCCATGCGCACAATTGGTGCAGAAATGGTCTAAGCTGAGATTAAGCCCCTCAAATTCAAGGTGTTGTAGTCAATCTTTTGCTGACAGCTCTAAAGGAGAGCGACATGTCTCTGGATAATGAAGGCCTTGCGGTGACCTGGGAGGACATCAAAGAGGCCTCGCGCCGACTCGACTGGGGCGGTAAGGAGGTCGAGGAAAAGGCCGAGAAACGGGTGGCACGCCGCTATCTGTCGGAAACAGACTGCGACGACGCACGCGTGCGCGAGCATCTCGCGGTACCCGGCTACAACTGAGTGCGTCGGACCGCCGCATCGGCGGTCCTGATTCAGTCGGCGGCTTCGGCCGCGCGGTCGGCGTCCCCAGCCGTTGGCGCGATCACGAAGCGGCCACCTCCTGCGCTCTTGGCGGCGTACATCGCCGCGTCCGCTGCCCGCAACAGACTCTCGAGTTCGTTGGCGTGTGTCGGCGCGATCGCGATGCCGATGCTCACGCCCGGATTGCACATCTCGTTGCCAAAAGCCATCGGCGCCATCAGCGCCTCGAGTATGCGCGTCGCCAGTGGTTCGACAGGGATGCTCGCATCCAGCCGGTAGACGACGATGAACTCGTCCCCGCCTATGCGCGCAGCGTCCATTTGTGTCTGTGCAACGACCTCGCTGATGCGCGAATTGTGCGCAATGCGGCGTGACAACTCGATCAACACGGCGTCGCCCGCGGCGTGACCCAGGGTGTCGTTGATCGACTTGAATTTGTCCAGATCAATCAACATCAACGCCAGCTGGTCGGTATTGCGTCGCCGGCGGATCAGCAGGTTGGTGGATTCCTCGAAGCTGCGCCGGTTGGAAAGGCCGGTCAGCGGGTCCTGGTAAGCCAGCCGGTGCAGCTCCTCGTTCATCGAGTTGACTTCGTGCAGCAGCATCTCGTTCTCGATCTCTCGTATCAGGCTGCGCTTCAGGTTCTGGTTGTAGCGGTTGGCCATGATCGACACCAGGGCTATGTACGACAGCGCCAGAAGCGTGAATTCGAATGCCATCTCCGGTATCAGCGTCCACGCCCAGTAAAACATGGACGTGAAGATTGGCAGCGTGAAGGCGTAGTAGGCCGGCAGGTGGGTGGCGTTCGACGACAGGCTCGCCACCGGCATGGAGACCAGCGTGAGCAGGATCATCAGGCGTGCGCCGACCGGGTGTGACGGACTGTCGAACAGCGCGATGGCGGCCCAGGTGCTGCCAGCCACGAATGCGGTCGCCGCATAGGCATAGCCGATGACGCGCGCCTCGCGATCGCCCAGGCGACGCTGCAGCACCGACAGGGACATCAGCCGCAACACAGTGACCACGACGACACCGACGAGCCACAGTGCGATGTGGCTGCTACCTGCCGTGCGCCACACGGCGTAGAACACCACGCACGCGACGAGCAGGCCGATCAGCAGCGTCGAACGCGCGCTTTCGAACAGGTGCCGGATCAGCCGTTGCTGGACGATTCGCTGCACGCCGGCCCGCCGAATCTCGTCGTGCTGCGGGTCGTCACGTGGGATCACTGAGCGGTCGGCGTCGGCGTTCATCGCTGTCGGCAACTATTCCCCGGTGGACGTGGCCGCGGGCGGTTGGTCCGTGAAGTGTCTGCTCCGGACGACGATGTCGGCGCCCGCACGATTGTCCCCGCCGGGTCGCGACCGTCGCGAGCGCGGGAACTGGAATACTAACGGCGGGAATCGACAAAGGTTTACCGCAACGCGGCCGTCGGCAGGCCGCGCCGGGAGGTGGCGGACGGAGGCAGGAAGGCGGCCGGGGTGTCGAGCGGGCCACCCACGACAGGCGGGTGCCCGTCGTGGCGATTCAGGTCAGCGCCGACGGGCGCTTCGCCGGCCGCGCGACGGCGGCCGGATCAGGCCCTGGGGTCGCCTGAACGCGCCATGAAGAACACGATGAAGAACAGCGCCATCAGGATGATGAATGCGATCACGCCAAATGACAGGATTCCGACCCAGTCCGAGAACAATTCCGTCAACAGTTCCATGCCGCCAGTCTCCGCAGAAAGTCCTGAATAAACTGCTGATATCGTAAGTTTATTTCGCGGCTCGGTCGCTGATCCGGGTCAAGGGCATGTCACTCGCCGGGCGGGGCGGTCAGCGATGCGGCGCGGACTGCGGCATGCCCCCCTGCTGCTGCATGCGCTTCTGCAATTCCATTACGCGCTGCTGCATCTCGGCGTTGAACGCCTTGACCTCGGCCTTGTCCAGTGCGCCGTTCTTGTCCTTGTCCATGTGATCGAACTGGGCCTCGGTCGGCTTCAGGAACTCGTCCTTGCTGACCATGCTGTCCTGGTTGGTGTCGAACTGCTTGAAGAATATCTCGTCGAGATCGGGCATCTGCGGTTGTTGTGCAATTGCCGACGAGCTGGCCACGGCCAGGGCGAGAATGACCTTTTTCAACGCTTGACTCCTGTTGTAGATGGGTGCGGTGGTGGCCGCGGAGCATGGATACTAACAGTCCGTGGCTGGCGGTGTTGCGAGTCCGGTCAACATCTCCCGCGCGGCGGTCTCGATGGCGTCCAGCAGTGCGGCCCGCTGGGCGGCCGTCAGCGCCGGGTCGACCGCTTGCAGGGCCGCTCGGCAGTGAGCGAAGAAATCCTGCGCCGCCTCCGCAACCGCCGGTCCGGACAATGTCGAGGGAAGACCGGATGGCGCCGTCGGTCGCTGTGCGGCGTCGCCCAGGGGTGTGACCTCGGCCGAGCGTGCGACCAGTTTCTGTGTTGCATCCGCTTCGCCCGACGCCATCAGCGGCGATACCTTGCGATAGCGGGCCCCGCGCCATTCGAAGCGCGCCCCGATCGGCAGCTGGTGGAATCTCACTGTGCTCCTCCGCTCGGCTGGCGGCCGCAGTTCAGCCTGCATCACCCGTGCGCTTGCTGTTGCGAAAGGCTTTTCGCCGATGCCGGTGGTGGATCGCGCCGACAACCGGATCGAAACAGCACCGGCCGTGCCGTCGCCGCTCCGCTCAGCCGGCCCGTGCCAGGTCGGCGAGGCTGCCCGCGACGTCGGTGGTGTCGATCGAGATGCCGAGCTGGCGGCCAATCTGCGAGGTCGACAGCAGGCCGCGTATGGTCTGTTGGCCTTGCCCGCTGCGGTCGACGACCAGCGCATGCTGGCGGCCCATGCGTTTCAACGTCGCCACCAGGTCGCCGACGCGCGAGGTGGCGACGTCGCCCATCTCGAGCACGTCGATCTTGTGCTGCGGGGTCATGATGTCGCGCACGATCAGGTCTTTGCGTGGCGTGTTGGTGTCATTGATGAAGCGCAGGATGTTCTCCCCGCCAAGGTCCTTCGACGTGACGATGCCGATCACCTGGTTCAGCGGACTGGTCACGAACAGCAGGCGCACGCCGCTGGCGATCATCTTTTCCTGTGCATCGTCCACCGAGGCGTTCGGCGAAACCGTCTCGGCGCTGACCAGCGACAGATCGGTCATCACGTCCATGGCCGGGCTGTCGAGCGATACCTGCTGCGGGAGATTCTGACGGGGCCGCTGGAATCCGGTGCCGGCGTCGAGCGTGCCGGCCGTAAGGACGCGATATTGACTCATGGACTGTCTCCGGTAATAAGGATTCGCGTGCGTCGACGCACCCGGTGAGACGGCGATGTGCCGGTGGCGGAGGTGTGCGCCGCGGAGGCCCTGTTGCCGGGCCCCTCTTTCTGCAAAGGTAGGTTGGCCCTCCGAAAATGCAAACGACCGAGCGACAGGGCATGCGTCTCGACGGCTTCGTCAGCAAGGCCGCCGGGGTGTCGCGCAGCCAGGCGCGCACGTGGATACGGCGCGGCGAGGTACGGGTGGATGGTCAACCCGTGCGCGAGGCCGGTTACCGGCTCGACGCCGACACCCGGGTGTCGGTCGGCAGCGAGGAACTGTCGTTGCCCGGGGGGCTCTACCTGATGCTGCACAAGCCGCGTGGGCTGTTGTCGGCCACACGCGATGCGCACCAGCAGACCGTACTGAGCCTGCTGCCGGATGCGCTGGCGGCACGTGTGCACCTGGCCGGGCGACTCGACAAAGACACCAGCGGACTGCTGTTGCTGACCGACGACGGCGACTGGTCGCATCGCGTAACGGCGCCGGCCCGCCATTGTGGCAAGGTCTATGTGGCCGACCTCGCGGACGCAATCGACGACACCGGCATGTCGCGCCTGGCCGACGGCGTGATGCTGCGCGCCGAACGTGTTCCGACGCGCCCGGCACGGCTCGAACGCCTGGGGCCCGCGAGGGTGCGGATCACGATCACCGAGGGGCGCTACCACCAGGTGCGGCGCATGTTCGCGGCGGTTGGAAATCGTGTGCTTGCGTTACATCGCGAACGCATCGGCGGCCTGGCCCTCGACCCGTCGCTGGCGCCGGGCAGGTGGCGCGAACTGACGGCGGTTGAACGTGCCGCCGTGCTCGACTGAGCGGCCCCGCCCGGGGACCGTCCACCGGCCTCGGGCAGTGCTCGTGCGGGACTTCCGGATTGGTTCTACACTGCAAGGCGGAACGCATTCTGCGACGTGCGTGACACGACACCGGCTGCGCGGAGGCCATGGATCGCAGATGGTGAGGAAAAAGCAAGTCCCGGTACAGACCGAACGCCGCTACATCAGGCACCCGTCGCGGATGCCCATCCACTTCGACCTGTCCGGCGACGTGCTCAGGCGGGACGAATACCTGCGCAATGTCAGTGAGGGAGGTGTGTGCTTCGCCTGCGCCGTGGCGCTCGATCCCGGTCAGCCGATCCGGCTGGCGATCCCATTGCTGGGCCAGACCTACGAGGTCGACGGCTGCGTGGCCTGGTGCCGGGACGCGCGCCCCGGTTATGAGATTGGCGTGCGCTTCCTGTCCCCACAGGACCGCTTCTGCGTGCGCATGGTCGAACAGCTGTGCTACATCGAAGACTATCGTTCGCAGGTCGAGCGCGAGGAGGGACGCCGCCTGAGCAGCGAGCAGGCCGCCGAAGAGTGGATCGCGCGTTTCGCCGAGCAGTTTCCCGGTCTGCATTGACGCAGGCGGGAAGGCGTAGTCAGTGGTATTTCTCGGTGCTGATCTGGCCCGGGTCGCGGCGCCGGTGGCGCTTCATGCCACGTTTTTCGAGTTCGGCAACCGCGTCGCCGATCATCCCGGAATGTCCGCACAACATCACGTGACTGCGTGACGGGTCGAGCGTGATGCCGGCGCGCTGCTCGATCCGCCCCTGTTCGAGGTTCTCCGGGATCCGGCCCTGCAATGCGCCACCCAGGGTTTCCCCGGTGACCAATGGCACGAAGCGGAACCGCTCAGGGTGCCGCTCGACCAGTCTGTCGATCAGCTCCCGGTAACCGAGGTTGCAGACGTAGCGCACACCGTATCCGAGCACCACGGTGTCGAAGCGCTCCCACGGTTCGTCGGTCTGCAGTATCGACAGGAAGGGACCTACACCGGTGCCGGTCGCGAGCATCCACAGGTCGCGCGTGGTCTGAGGCACCTCGGACAGCGTCAGCAGGCCGTTGGCGGCCGCAGTCAGCCATACCGGGTCTCCGATCTCGAGTGCCGCGAGTTCGCCGCTCAGCGGGCCCTCGGGGACGATGTTGAAGAAGATCTCGAGCAATCGTTCGTGGGGCGGGTTGATCAGCGAGTAGGGGCGACCGACACGTTCATCACCGAGGTCCATACCGATGCGGATGAACTGCCCGGCAAGGAACGCCGGCCCGTCGGCCTCGATGGCCAGCGAGAAATGCGTGTCGCTCCATTGCGTCTTGCGTGCCACGTGGCCGCTCACCCACTGCGTCATCGTATCCGGCTCCTGGCTGGGTCCACTCTAAGCTAGTGGCGCAAACCGGCAAAGCAACCCGGGCCAGCATCAGGTTATGCGGTCGCGGAGCGCTTCTGAGCCCGGCGACTGTGGCAGACTCGGTGTCGCACAGGGCATCAGGTAGGGTATGGCGGGTGACAGCAGGATGGCGGTCTGCGGTGATTGCGGTGGGAATGATTCTGGCCGCCGTTGCGTCCTATACGGCGGCGCGGTGGTGGCAGGAGCGGGACGCGGGTGTCGGGCGACGAACGCCGGTCGTGGAGTGCGACCTGCGGCTCGGACCCTGTCGGCGCCCGCTCGACGAGGGCGCGGTCACGTTGGCGATCACGCCGAGTGACATTCCGCTGATGCGACCGCTGATCCTCGACGTGAAGGTGGAAGGCGCCGACGTGTCGTCGGTGCTGGTGGAGATCCGCGGGCTCAACATGGACATGGGCCTGAACCGCGTGCGATTGCAGACCGCGGGCGACGGTGCGTGGCGTGGCGAAACCATTCTGCCGATCTGCAGTCGAAGGCGCATGGAGTGGGAGGCCAGCGTACGCCTCGACAATGGCGCGGGAATCGAGATCCCGTACCGTTTTATTACCCTGAGACGCTGAGACGGAGGTCTGCGACCAACCGGTGGCAATTGCGTATTTAAGTAGTCTCTGATATAAACGCGTGCCGAAATTTGGCAGACCGAACGGCCTCAACGGGCTCGGACAATCCAAAAACGATCTGGAATAGCCAGGAGAAGAACCTCATGAAGAAACTCTTGATTGCCGCTGCTGCCGTCACTTTCGCCGGCGCATTCGGAACCGCCACGGCGGCTGATGTCGAGGCGGGCAAAGCGAAGTTCGCGGTCTGCGCGGGTTGCCATGGTCCGACCGGTGCCGGCAACGAGGCGCTGAAGTACCCGAAGCTGGCGGGTCGTGACGCCGCCTACGTCATGACCCAGCTCAAGGCGTTCAAGTCGGGTACCCGCGACAATGCGACCATGAAGGCCATGACCGCCGGGCTGAACGATGCCGACATGGAAAACGTGGCGGCGTACATCGCCACGCTGAAGTAATCCCCAAGCAGCGGCGTGCGTCCGGTCGCCCGGCCGGGCGTGCGTCGTGACCTCTCACTCCACAGCCGGATGACAGACATGAAGAAGTTCCTGACGATTGCCGCTTTTGCGGTGTGCAGCGCGGTTGGCGCCACCCATGCCGCCGGAGATGTCGAGGCCGGCAAGGCCAAGGCCGCAATGTGCATGGCGTGCCATGGCCAGGACGGCAACAGCGCCGCCCCCAACTTTCCCAAGCTGGCGGGCCAGGGCGCCGACTACATCGCCAAGCAGTTGTCGGATTTCAAGAGCGGCGCGCGCACCGATGCGACCATGAACGGCATGGCCGCCGCGCTCACCGATGAGGACATGGCCAATCTGGGCGCCTTCTACGCGTCGCAGACGGTCAAGGTCGGCACCGCCGCCGAAGACAAGGTCGAGGCCGGCCAGGCGCTGTACCGGGCCGGCAACCCGGCCAGTGGCGTGTCGGCGTGTACCGCGTGCCATGGCCCCACTGGCGCCGGCAACCCGCTGGCCAAGTTCCCGAGCCTGGGTGGACAACATGCGGACTATGTCGCCGCGCAGCTGAAGAACTTCCGCTCTGGCGCCCGCGCCAACGATGCCGGGTCTATGATGCGCGCGATCGCGAAGAAGATGACCGATACCGAGATCGATGCCGTTTCGCAGTACGTGCAGGGCCTGCACTGATCCCGCGGTACACTGCGGATCGCGGACGAGGGCGGCCATGGCCGCCCTTTTTCGTTGCCACTGGCAGGGATCCGGCGGCCTGTGCCGCCCGCGCCGATCGGGGCCCTGCGATGCTTGCAGCCCCGGGAGGAGCGGGCAAGAATGACCGCCACGGTCGTGACTGTCGCTGAACTCGCCGATCGCGCGCGGGTCACAACGGCGACGCCGTTCCAAGATGGAGAGATACATTGAAAGACGCCCTTGTCATGCTAGTTGCCGGACTGTTGCTCGCCGCCGGGAGCGCGATCGGCAAACCATTCGAGGAAGGCACCCAGTACGTGCCCATCACGCCCGAGCCGCCGATCGGCAGTGGCGATCAGGTCGAGGTGGTCGAGTTCTTCTGGTACGGCTGCCCGCACTGCAACGATTTCGAACCCGTCGTCAAGAAGTGGGCCGCGGGCCTGCAGCCGAACGTGTCCTTCACCCAGATCCCGGTAATGTTCGGCGGCCCGGCCGACCTGCACGCCCAGGTCTACTACGCGCTCGAGGGCATGGGGGAACTCGAGCGCTTGCATGAAAAGCTGTTCCACACCATGCACGCCGAGAAGCACAAGCTGCGCACGCGCGAAGAGGTGGATGCGTTCCTCGCCGAGAACGGGGTCGACATGGACAAGTTCCGCGAGGCGATGAACTCGTTCTCGGTCGCCGCCAAGGTCAACCGCGCCCGTGCGTTGATGCGCCGCTATGGTATTCGTGGCGTCCCGGCGCTGGTCGTCGACGGTCGCTATCGCAGCGGGACGGGCTTTCGCAGCTACGAGGAGATGACTGAAGTTGTCGACTTCGTGGTCGATAAGGTTCTGGCGCAGCGTAAGGCGCAGGGCAACCCCTGACGAGGACCTTTCGAACGGCATGAGCGTCCAGCCCGAAACCTTAGACTCCGTGTCACCGGCCGCGGATGGACGCGAACTGCGATTGCTCAGCTACAACATCCAGGCGGGCATCGACACGCGCCACTACCGCGAGTACGTGACCAAGGGGTGGAAGCACCTGCTGCCGAACCGCGAGCGTCTGCGCAACCTCAACCTGATCGCCGAGATGCTGCGCGGATACGACCTGGTCGGCCTGCAGGAGGTGGATTCCGGCAGCCTGCGCAGCGGCTTCGTCGATATGACCGAGTACCTGGCCCACCGTAGCGGTTACCCGCACTGGTATCACCAGGTCAACCGCAACATGGGGCTGCTCGCACAGCACAGCAACGGCTTTCTCAGTCGCATCCGACCGACCCGGGTCAGCAATCATCGCCTGCCGCCCGGCAACGGTCGTGGCGCCATGGTACTGGAGTTCGGCGACGGCCCCGATGCGCTGGTCGTCTGCAGTATGCACCTGGCGCTCGGCAGGCGCGTGCGCGCGCGACAGCTGGATTACATCCGTGGACTCGTCGGCGAGCGCAAGCACCTGGTTGTCATGGGTGACCTGAATGCCGGTTGCGACAGCGTCGAGGTGCGCAGCTTCATCGACCTTTCCGGTTTGACCGAACCGGCCTGCGACCAGGCCACGTTCCCGAGCTGGCGGCCGGTACGTCGCATCGATCACATCCTGGTGTCGCAGGCGCTCGAAGTGAGGCGCACGCGGGTCGTCGACTATGCCCTCTCCGATCACCTGCCGATCTGCGTTGAGATCAGCGTCCCGAAAGGCGTTCGGTTCGCAGCGTGAACCAGGGCCTGTCCCAATCCCAGGAAAACTACCGCGAACGCTTGCTCAAGCTGACCGAGGATCACGAGCGCGAGACCCGCGCGCGTGACGACATCGAACGTGAGCTGATTCGCCTCGTCACGCGCCTGTGCGTCGCTGTCTCAGGCCTGGACACGATGCTCGATCCTCACCTCGAGCGCCTGCGCAGGGCCGCCAAGCGCGGCGGGGCATCAGGCTTGCTGAAGCAGGCGGATGAATTGGCGGACGCCCTCGTTCATGTCAGTGAGGATCGTGTCCGGCCAGGTGTACTGCAACGCCTTCTCGAGCGCAGCGAACAGGGCCGCACGCAGGCGGACGAGGTGTTGCAGGTCTGGTCGGCCGTGGCGGCCGATCCGTCAGGTGCGCACGAGCGCGATCTCGATCGCCTTGCCGAGCTGCTCGGATTGGCGACGCGCCCGGACGCGGTTGCCTCGGGTGGCGGGGGTTTGTTCAGCCGCCTGCTGGGCAGGCAGCCGGCGGCTGCAGGCGCGGACGGTGCGCTGCACAATCGTCTGCTCTCCGAACTGCTCGGGTCGATGGAGTGGCCGGTGCGCCTGCGCGTTCCGGTCGAAGAGTGTCGCGCGCGGCTTGCGCTCGGTAGCGCCGATGACACATGGGGCGAGGTGCTGCGCGAGGTTGGAACGCTCGCCATCGATGCGATCGCCGAAGCCGAGAACGACAGCCGCACCGCGCAGGGTTTTCTCGCCGAACTCAGTCGTCATCTCGAGGCGTTCGACGAGTTCATGGTCAACGAGTCCGGGTGGGGCCTGGCTTCGCAGGCGGCGCGTGAACGTCTCGATCGCAGCATGAGCGACGAGGTCGAGAGCCTGTCGGACACCATACGCCAGAGCGCCAGCCTTGCCGAGTTGCAGGCCGGCGTCGTGGCCAGCCTGTCGCGCATGCAGGCGCATGTACGCGAACATATCGAGGACGAAAACAATCGCCGTACGCGTGCCGAGGCTGAGGCCGATGCACTGCGTACACGGTTGCACGAAGTCGAACGCGACACCTTCGATCTGCGGCGTCAGGTCGCACGATCGGCAGAGCAGGCGCTGCGCGACGCGCTCACCGGATTGCCCAACCGTCGGGCGTACGACGAACGTGTCGCGCAGGAACACGCCAGGCATCGGCGCTTCGGTGATCCGCTGGCACTTCTGGTGCTGGATATCGATGACTTCAAGCGCATCAACGACACACTCGGCCACAAGGCCGGCGACAAGGCGCTGGTGACGATTGCGGGGGTCCTGTCGCGGCGCCTGCGCGAGACCGATTTCATCGCGCGATTCGGCGGCGAGGAGTTTGTGCTGTTGCTGCCCGGTGCGGCCCGCGAAGATGCGCTGCGCCTGGCCGATGACATGCGCGAGGCTGTGCATGGGTGCGGGCTGCATGCCAGCGGTCGGCCGGTGTCGATGACGGTGTCTGGCGGTCTGGCATTTTTCGCCGAGGCCGACAGTGCCGACAGCGTCTTCGAACGCGCCGACAAGGCGCTGTACGAGGCCAAGGGGCAGGGCAAGAACCGGATCGTTGCCGGATGATTCAGCGTGGCGCGACGGTGTCCAGGTACGCGGCCCACGCGTAATGCCATGGCTGTGCCGTCGCCTGCTCCAGACGCTGCAGCAGCAGGTCGCTTGGGCTGGCCTCCCCCGGAAACACGTTGCGCAGTTCGATCAGCACCCGGCCGGCGATTGCATGTCCGCGCCAGTCCAGTCGCGCCGGCGCCCAGTCGCGTCCACAACCGGTGCAGTGAGCGCCCGGGTCGCTGTCCTGCCATGACGACAGCCGTGATCGCCAGTCATCGAAGCGGGCGCGACAATGCGGGCAACGCGGCTTGGCGGTGTTGGGGCCGGTGACCAGACGCGGCCTGTCGAACGGACCATGCAAAGCGACATGGCAGAACGACAGACTACCGTCAGAGGGTGGCTCGAACACCAGATGGGGCGCGCACCCGGCGAACACGACGTGTCGGCTGAAGCCGTCTCCGGCGGAGAAGCGGGCCTCGTCGAGTGCCGCCGCGCTGACCTGCAGTTCGGTCAATACTCCGAGCAGTGTCGCGCGTGAGGGCGCGGCGTCCGGGTCGCGCGGCGCGAGGTACAGGCTGGTCGGCATATGCATCCCGCTGATGTTGTCGCAGGCGACGCGCACCGACAAGTGCACGGCGGCGTGTGGTCTAATCGGCGCAGGTTTTGCCAGCGACGCGTCTGCACCATGATCAAGGCCCTGCTGCTCAAACTGGTTCGCGGTTACCAACTGCTTATCAGCCCGGTGTTGGGCAACAACTGCCGATACGTTCCCAGCTGTTCGGCGTATACGCTCGAGGCGATCGAGAAGTGGGGCCCATGGCGCGGCCTGTGGATGGGCATCCGGCGCGTCGGCCGCTGTCACCCGTTCCACGCCGGAGGATACGACCCGGTGCCTGACCCGCATGAGCATACTCACCGTCACTGATTGTCGACCGCCAGCATCACATCTCGTGATCGCGCGTGGGTGGTTTTGCGATGGTGAGCAGGCCCGGTTCGCGATGTGGCGATGGAGGGGATGCGCGGCGAAATGGCCGGCGACTGCCGGTGCCGCGTTGCGATTCAGACCTTTACGTCGACGTGCTGACCGAGCGACGCGGCAGGTTCAGGCATGCTCTGCGCCACCGATTCGATCAGTTGCGTGGCCTGTGCGGCCTGTATGTCCATCGCCTTGCGCAGCACCGAGACGGTGACGGCGTCGCCGTTTTGCGTCGCGCCGTTGCCGATCTGCTGCAGCAGGCTGTTGGGGATGCCCGAGATGTCCATGCCCGGACTAACGGCGGCACGCGGCACCGCTTGAGCAACCTGCGAAATCCTTTCCCAAGCGGGCGTGGCGTCCGACGACAGCAGGCGTCAGACCGCCTGCGCCCGCGCAGCCTCGAGCGCCGCGATCCGCGCGTCGAGCGGCGGGTGGCTGGCGAACAACTCCTTCAAGCCGGCGCCGCTGATACCGAACGCGGCCATCTCGTCGGGCAGCGGATGAGGATCGTTGGCGTTCTTGAGCTTGCGCAGCGCTGCGATCATTTTGGCGTTGCCCGCCAGCGCCGCACCCCCCGCATCCGCACGGTACTCGCGCCAGCGCGAGAACCACATGACGATCATCGATGCGAGTATGCCGAGCACGAACTGTGCAACCAGCGACACGATCCAGAAAGCCGGACCATGACCGCGTTCGACCTTGAATACGACGCGGTCGACCACGTGGCCGACCACGCGCGACAGGAAAACGACGAAGGTGTTGACGACGCCCTGAATCAGCGCAAGCGTGACCATGTCGCCGTTGGCGACGTGGCTGATTTCGTGCGCGAGCACGGCCTCGACCTCGTCGTGGTTCATCGTCTGCAGCAGGCCGGTACTGACGGCGACCAGCGCATCGTTCTTGTTCCAGCCGGTTGCGAAGGCGTTCGGGCCACCTTCGAAGATGCCGACCTCGGGCATCTTGATGCCCGCGGCGGTGGCCTGCTGCTGGACCGTATTCAACAGCCATGCCTCGTCGCCGGAACGCGGCTGTTCGATCAGCTGCACGCCCATGCTGGCCTTGGCCATAGTCTTCGACATCAGCAGCGAGATGATCGACCCGGAAAAGCCGATGATCGCCGAATAGATCAGCAGGGCGTTGATATCCAGATCCACCCCGTTCTGGGCCAGGATGCCGTCGAGACCGAGCAGGCGGAAGGTCACGCTGATGAGTGCAATGACCGCGATGTTGGTACCCAGAAACAGCAGGATCCGCAGCATGTAATGTCCTCCAGGACGCAGCGTGTTTCGCCGGAATGTGCGGTTGTCCGGCGCCAAAATCAAGTGCGTTGCCCGGTAGGGGCTGGCGCCGGACCGTTCCGCCTCCGAATTCGGCTCGCGCGGCCGGCGGAAGTTCCGTCAGCCGCGCACCGCCTGCTTGGCAGTTGGTTGCAGCACCGGGATGTGGGCGATGTAGAGCGCTACGGCGGCAATGCAGACACCGCCGATGATCGCCGCCCACGACAGCGGGCCGAACATGAACGCGGTGAAGGCATACGACGCGGCCAATGCGGCGAACGCGATGCGCTTGGCACGACGCGGCATGGCATGATGTTCCTCCCAGGCGCGCACCGCCTCGCCGAAGCGTGCGTGTTCACGTAGCCAGGTATGCCATTTCGGTGACGAGCGGGCGAACGCCCACGCGGCGATCAGCAGGAATACCGTGGTCGGCATCAGCGGCACGAAAGCGCCGATCACACCGAGTGAGACGCACAGCCAGCCGAGTGCAACAAACAGCCGGCGTCCGCGCCCGTTTGGCGTGGCGACAGGATGCGGTGCATTGTCATCGGATCGCTGCGGCATCGCGTGAGTCCCTGAACATCGTTTGCTTTAGCGTACGGTTCCGACGAACACTTTAGCCGATCGGGCAGTCAGTCGCGGCCGCAGCGGCTGGGGTAATTGCGATTCACGGAACTACCGGCGCCATACGCGGTCTAGACTGGGGTGCGTGTTGCGGCAACGCGTTGCACAACGCTGTTGCAGATTGATGCGCGTTGGGCTGCGGCGTCGGAAATGCGATCAAGCGGCCGGCATACGCTCGACGCGCGGCGAAATACGTCTTAGATTACGGCCCGTGCCTGACAACCGCCCGAACACTATCCGGTGGCTGGTGCCAAGTCCTCGATTTCGACACAAAGGAACACGATCATGATGAAAACCTACACGACCGTCGCGGCCGCCGCCGCACTGCTGATCTCGACCGCGGCGTTCGCGGCCCCACCGAAGTTCGACAAGGCGGATACCAACGGCGACGGTTCGCTGGATGCGGCCGAGTATGCCGCCAGCGGCGCCAAGAAGAAGTTCGAGAAACTGGACAAGGACGGCGATGGCAAACTGAGCAAGAAGGAGTACTCGGTCATCTTCGACGAAGACTGCGAGTAAGTTCCGGCAAACGGTGGCTGCGCCGCCGTCGGCTCGAAGAAGGCCCCGACTTGGTTCGGGGCCTTCTTCGTTCATGTAATGCAGGCATACGTGGTGGACCGTCACGGCCGGATCCGCGGGCATTCGAATAAACCACCCGCCGCGCAGCGACCGATCCATGGCAGGCTGAGCGGCAACCGACATTCCGGCACCTATCCCGATGACGCAGTACCGTTCGTTCGACAGCCCCGCCGCCGCAACTCATCCCGCACTCGGCCAGCTGTACAACCTGATCACCGGTGACGAGGATGCCCGGGTCTGCAAGGATATCCCGCCGGAATCCTGCGACGACCAGCCCCGCAATTTCTTCGCCTATCTGAGCGCCAACACGCTCAACAAGGTCGCCGACGAACTCAGCAGCTCGAAGCTGGTGCTGCCGTGGATGTTCGGTGCGCTTGGCGCCCCGGCCGCCCTGGCCGGCTTCCTGGTCCCGATCCGCGAGTCCGGTGTGCTGCTGCCGCAGATGGCCGTCGCCGCCTATGTGCGGCGGATGCCGCGCCGCCAGCCGGTATGGCTGTTGGGCGGCCTGCTGACCGCACTGGCCTTGTTCGGCATGGCGGGTTCGGCCATGCTGCTCGACGGTGCCGCGGCCGGCTGGTCGGTGATTGCGATGCTGATCGTGTTCAGTCTGGCGCGCGGTCTGTGTTCGGTGTCGGCCAAGGACGTGCTCGGCAAGACGGTGTCGAAGAGCCGGCGCGGCCGTCTGATGGGCTGGAGCGCCGGCGTCGGCGGCGTGCTCACGCTCGCACTCGGCATCGGGTTGACCGGTATACCGCTGGAGCAGGCCGGACGCGAGATCTTCGCGCTGATGTTGTTCGGTGCTGGTTTGCTGTGGCTGGTTGCGTTGGTGCTGTTCGCCGGCATCCGCGAACAGCCCGGTGCGACCGGTGGCGGGGGCAATGCCTTTCAGGTGGCGCTGGACAATCTGCGCCTGCTGCGTGACGACCCACCGTTCCGGCAGTTCGTTTTCGGCCGCACCTCGATGCTCGCGGTGGCGCTGGCGCCGCCGTTCTATGTTCTGCTCGCGCACCAGTCCGCCGCCGGGGACCTTGCCGGGCTGGGCATGCTGGTGATCGCCAGTGGACTGGCCGCAGCGATCAGTTCACCCGTCTGGGGCGCCCTCGGCGACCGCTCGAGCAAGACAGTCATGGCCCTCGGCGCGGCCGGTGCGGGTGTGCTCGGCATCGCGGTAAGCGCCGCGGCGTACACGGCGCAACCCTGGCTCGCGCATGGCTGGGTGCATGCCGTGATCTTCATGCTGCTCACCATCATGCACAGCGGTGTGCGCCTCGGGCGCAAGGTCTACCTGGTCGACATGTCGACTGAGCAGACGCGTGCGGCCTACGTCGCCGTATCCAACAGCGTGATCGGCGTCATGATGCTGCTGGGGGGGCTGATCGGACTGCTCGCCGACCGGTTCGGTGTGGTTGCGGTGATCGCGCTGCTGGGTGTTTGGTCACTGCTTTCGTCGGCTGGCGCGCTGCGCCTGCCCGAGGTCAGCGAGGGCTGAGCGGGCCGCCGCCACTGCTGGCCTTTTGGCTGCGTCGGTTTCCTGCACACGTGTCGCGTGGTCGAGGCGACGGCGCGGCAAGAATCGGGTGGGCGCGCTCGCGGTCAAGGGCTAGAGTTCGGGCATGCCGCGGTCCCCTGACAAACCTATCGATCCGTCGGCGTCAGCCGACGCCGCCGACTATGCACGCATCGAGGCCGCGATCGCGTTCCTGTGCGAACGTCGCGATGTGCAGCCGACGCTGAACGAACTCGCGTTGCACATTGGCCTGAGTGCATCGCGGATTCAGCGCCTGTTCAGCCGCTGGGCCGGGATCAGTCCGAAGCGCTTTGTACAGTTCCTTACCGTGGAACATGTCAAGCGGCGCATGGCGGAGACGACCGACCTGCTGTCGCTGGCGCTCGATGCGGGGCTGTCGGGTGCGGGGCGTCTGCACGACCTGTTCGTCAACCTCGAAGCCATGTCGCCGGGAGAATACCGGCGTGCGGCTGCCGGGTTGACGATCCGCTTCGGCATCGGGCCGACACCGTTCGGTGCGGCCGAGGTCGCGATCACGGAGCGCGGCGTCTGCCATATGTCGTTCGTCGATGCCGTCGGGAGCCGAGCCATCGATCACCGACTGCGGGCGCACTGGCCGGGGGCCAGACTGGTGCGTGACGACGACGCAGCGTCGGCCCTGCTCGCACGCGTGTTCGCGGGCCCGCCCGACCCGGGTGCCGGGTTGTCGCTGTGGGTCAGCGGAACCAACTTCCAGATCCAGGTCTGGCGGGCGCTGCTGCGGGTCCCGTTCGCCGGCCTGCTGAGCTACAGCGAGCTGGCGCGGCTGATGGGCAGGCCCGGCGCGGCGCGTGCCGTCGGTACGGCGATGGCGCGCAACCCGATCGCCTTTCTCATCCCGTGTCACCGGGTGCTGCGCGAATCGGGCCGGTTCGGCACTTATCACTGGGGTGGCGCGCGCAAGGTCGCGATCTGCGCGTGGGAGTCGGCCAACCGTGAGCAAGCGCAGGGTCAGTTGGACATCTGCTGACACGCATCGGACACAAGTATGCGTTCATCGCCTCCAGGCCGATGCCGCCACACCCGCCCTCGATCGACGGGTGCAAAAGCAGGTTCAGCGACCGCGTGCCTCCAGGCGGCGCAGGAACTCACGCATGACGCGTCGGTACAGTTCCATGCCGAGGACCTTGTCCTCGATCGTGGCGTCGATGTTCGGGTTGTCGTTGACCTCGATGACCAGCACACGTTCGCCGACCTGCTTCAGATCGACACCGTACAGGCCGTTGCCGATCGCGTTCGCGGCCTTCAGCGCCGTATGCAGCACGGTCGGCGGCACCTCGTCGAGCGGCAGCGTGTCGAAGTTGCCTTCGCGGATCCGAGGTCCGGAATGGTCGGCGATCTGCCAGTGTCCGCGCGCCATGTAGTAGCGGCAGGCAAACAGCACCTCGTTGTTGAGGATGCCGATGCGCCAGTCGAAATCGGTCGGCGTATAGGCCTGGGCGAGAATCAGCTCGGAGGAGCGGAACAGGGTCTGCGCGCGGTCCTCGAATTCGGTGCGGTCCTTGACCTTGAACACGCCGGTCGAGAACGCACCGTCCGGGATCTTCAGCACCATAGGGTAGGCGAGTTGCTGTTCCGCGCGATCGAGTTCGTCAGGGCCGAGGATGACGCTGGCCGGCGTCGCGATCTTGTGCCGCGCGAGCAGTTCGGCAAGGTAGATCTTGTTGGTGCAGCGCAGGATCGAATCCGGGTCGTCGATCACCGGCATGCCCTCGGACGCGGCCCGGCGCGCGAAGCGGTAGGTGTAGTGGTTGACGTTGGTCGTTTCGCGGATGAACAGCGCGTCGAACTCGGCGAGCCGACCGAAATCCCGTGCCGTGATCAGCTCGGCGTCGATGCCCTCGGCGCGCGCGGCGCGGATGAAATTTGCCAGCGCGCGGCGGTCGGACGGCGCGAGCGTCTGTTCCTGCGGGTCGTACAGGATCGCGAGGTCGTAGCGCATCTGGCGACGGTCGCGCGACTCGCGCCAGGGCCGACGCAGGTAACCGGCCATCGCGGCAAAGAAGAATTCGCGTTGTGGGCGTTTGACCGCCTTCAGGCCGACGCTGCGGATGCTGGTGATGTGCCAGACCTTGTCACGCTTGAGTTCCACCTTGATCAGCGGTGCGCGGAACGTGTCGAACAAGGCGGTCGCCAGTCGACGCATGCCTTTTGCCTCGCACTGGCCGAAACAGACCAGTACCTCGAAGCGCGTGACTTCGGCGGGCTGATCGCGGAACAGCTTCTCGATGCGTCGGTCGAGATCGGAAAGTTCACTGCCATACAGGGCCTTGCGGCTCAGGTCCTGCAGCGTGCGCACCGACGGAATCACCTTGTGGCCGCGCGCCTCGGCCAGCAGCGAGGCGTAGTAGCCTGGGCTGTGATAGTCGGTGTCGCGGCACAGGTTGATCACGCGTAGCGTGCGCCGGTTGGACCACGAGGGGTCGACGAGGTAGTCCCTGACCGCGACCACGGCATAGTCAGGGAAGCCCTTTTTCCATTGCGTGATGTCGTCGACCAGGATGATGTGATTGCTCATGCCGCTTTCCTCTTGCGGATCAGCACCACGGCGCGCAGCCCCTTGCGTCCGTAGCGTGCGATTTTCTCGAACTGGCCGCGGCCGATCGGCATGTTGATCGAGTCGACCGAGGTCTCACCCTCGTCGTAGTCGACGAACGGGTCGTTGACGTAGACGAAATGCTGGTCGAAGCCGCTGATGACGACCCAGTGCGGCGACAGTTCCGCGTAGATCTGCCACGAGCTGATCAGGACCACCGGGATCGCGCCGGTGTCGAACACGGCTTCGAGTTCGTTGACGCCGAGCACGTCGAAGTGAACCGGGATGTCGAGTGCGGCGATCTCGCTCTCCATGTCGGCCTGGACCAGCGCCATGACCTCTTTCTTCTCGGTACTGCGCACCGTATCGATCATCTGCACGCCCTGCTGGTTGACCCAGATCTCGGCATCGAAGCCGCGCCGATGCGCTGCCAGTGCCAGGCCGTAGGGACCGCAGCCACCGAGGCCAGACGTCATGAAGATCGTCGTTGCCTCGCGCCAGAGCTTGAGTTCGAGGCTGCGGCTGACCTTGGTGCCCGGGTCGAGCGTCTGCATCGCCATGATCAGGCAGGCAGGGCCGCAGGTGAACTCGAGTGTTTGTTCGTACCAGGCGACCCGGTCGAGGCAGGGTTTGAGGCGGCGGTCGAGGGCCTTTTCGTAGCGCCACGCGTCCATGTGGTCGGCGTAGTAGTCGATGTGGCTGCCGAAACGCCGGTAGCCGAGCGACTCGAACAGGCCGATCGAGGCGTCGTTGTCCTTGCGGATCTCGAGCCGCATCCACACGCGCTCGTTCGCCCAGGCCTCCTGCTCGGCGCGTTCGACCAGCTTCTTCGCGATGCCGCGGCCCCTGGCCTCCGGTGCGATCGCAATGGAATACAAACGCGCGGTCGCCGTGCCGCGGCTGAACAGCACGACCAGGCTGCCGATCAGTACACCGTCATCGCTGGCGACGAACAACGCCGCGTGGCCACGCGTCAGCAGGTGACGGAACTGCCGCCTGCTGATGCGGTCGTCGTCGAAGCAGCGGTTTTCGAGCGCGACCAGCGCGTCGACGTCATTCTTTGTGGCCGGGCGGATCTGCACCTGTCGTGAGCTCAAGCGGGACGGCGATGAAACCCGCTATTTAGGCCTCTGCGTGGCCTCGGCGCAAGGATAATCTCAACGCGCGTCCGGGCGTGGCGCGGTGGCGCCCGTCGTGGCGTGCGCCGGCGCGACAAGAAGACGGGCAAACCAGGTTGTCCGTGGGTCGCGCGGCGGTGACGAACGCGCGGTTGTACCCGCCGGTCAGGGGGGTGTATCGGGAACCTGAACGTGATAGACATCGACCCGGATCGGCACGCCGGCGGAACGCCGTGTGCTGTTGCCCGTGGGCGCCGCACATCCGGGTTGCACGCCGATGCCGGTATCCGACGCCTGGTGCCTCGCAACGCTTCGTGGGACAACCGCAACAGGAGAAGACCGATGTCCGAACCCTACATCGCCGACACCAAGCCGATGGCGGTCGAACTCAAGGCCGGTGACACGGTCTGGTGGTGCCGCTGCGGCCGTTCCAAGAACCAGCCGTTCTGCGACGGCTCGCACCAGGGCACCGGTCTCGAACCGATGGAATTCACCGCCGACAAGGACGGCAGGTTCTTCTTCTGCCTGTGCAAGCGCACCGGCAGTCCACCGTTGTGTGACGGCTCGCACAAGCAGATCACGCAGGAGCAACTCGACGCACAGGACGGTCTGCACACGGTCTGGTACAAGGTCGCCGAGCCGGATGACATGCACGATGGCGACGTTCGCTCGGTGCAGGCCGGCCGCCAGAGCATCGCGCTGACGCGCCATGCCGGCCGCTATGGCGCACTCGACAATGCCTGCCCGCATCAGGGTGGCCCGCTCGGCGAGGGCAGTATCGAGTGCGATGGCGAAGGTGACTGCTGGCTGCGTTGTCCTTGGCACGGTTGGGATTTCGATCCGCTGACCGGCAAGTCGCCGGGCGGTCACGACGACGGCGCCAGAACCTTCCCGGTCGAACTGCGCGACGACGGAGTCTACGTCGCGGTGCAGGAATCGAGCGCACATCAGGCGACGGTCAGCGACCTGATGGTGCGGACCATGGTGAACTGGGGGGTCACCCACGCGTTCGGCATGGTCGGGCACTCCAACCTCGGACTCGCCGATGCGCTGCGCCGCGAGGAAGAGGCGGGTCGGCTGCAGTACATCGGCATCCGTCACGAGGGTGCTGCGGCGTTCGCGGCGTCCGGCTACGCCAAGCTGTGCGGCAGGCCGGCGGCGTGCATGAGCATCGCCGGTCCGGGCGCGACCAACATGCTCACCGGGTTGTGGGACGCCAAGGTCGACCGTGCGCCGATCCTCGCGCTGACCGGCCAGGTGAACACGCAGGTCCTTGGTCCGGGCGCGTTCCAGGAGATCGACCTCGCCAGCGCGTATGCGCCGGTCGCGCGCTTCAGTCAGACGGTGCTGCGCGATTCGCAGCACGTCGAGTTGATGAACCTGGCGCTGAAGAACGCGATCGTCGAACGCGACGTCGCACACCTGATCTTTCCCGACGAGGTACAGAACCTGCCGGCCGCCGACGGTGCCACACCCGGCGGTCGCGACGGCCGCCTCGGCGACCGCCGCATGCTGCCGGCCACCGACGCGCTGGCCGCCGCGCTGCAGCGTCTCAAGGACGCAAAGCGCCCGGTCATCATCGCCGGGTACGGCGCGCTCGGGCGCATGGAGTTCGTCGTCAGGCTGGCCGAAAAACTCAAGGCGCCGGTGCTGACGACGTTCAAGGCCAAGGGCCAGATCGCCGACGATCACCCGCACGCCGCCGGCGTGCTCGGCCGTAGCGGCACGCCGGTCGCGAGCTGGTGCATGAACGAGGCCGATCTGTTGCTGGTGTTCGGCGCAAGCTTCGCCAATCACACCGGCATCAGCCCGGGCAAGCCGATCATCCAGGTCGACTACGACGCGATGACGCTGGGCAAGTTCCACCCGGTCGAGCTGCCGGTGCTCGGCGAGATCGGCCTGACCGCCGAGTGGCTGTGGCGCGCGTTGCCGGAGGATACCGGTGCGACCGACCAGCGAACTGAGCTGGCGCAGCGCTGGGCGATCTGGCGCGATGAGAAGGCGCGTCGTCGCGCGCGCGACCGCGGCAAGGGCATCAATTCGGCGGTGCTGTTCGAGGCCTTGTCGGAGGGCGCGCCCGATGACGCGGTGATCGCCGTCGACGTCGGCAACAACACCTACTCGTTCGGCCGTTACTTCGAGTGCAGTGGTCAGCGCATCCTGATGTCCGGGTATCTCGGCTCGATCGGCTTCGGTTTTCCGGCCGCGATGGGGGCATGGGCGGCGACCCAGGCGCAGGCCGACTACCGCGGGCGCAAGGTGATATCGGTCAGCGGCGACGGCGGCTTCGGCCAGTACATGGCCGAGTTCACGACCGCCGTGCACTACGGTATGGCCATCTGTCACGTGCTGCTTAACAACGCGGAGCTGGGCAAGATCAGCAAGGAGCAACGTGCCGGTCACTGGCCGGTATGGCAGACGCGACTGCGCAACCCGGACTTCGCCGCCTATGCGAAGAGTTGCGGCGGGCTCGGTATACGTGTCGAGAAGACGGAACAGCTGGGCGACGCCCTGAAGCGCGCGCTTGCCTACGACGGTCCGGCACTGGTCGACGTGGTCGCCGACGTGGAGCTGATCTGATGCGCTACGAGGAGAGCCAGGGCACGCCGCCGGTCAGCGAGATGCCGATCTACTCGCAGAGCAGCGGCCTGCATTTCATGCTCAATTTCACCGTCGCACTCGCGCTCTTGATCGGTGTCGCGCTGTTGTGGCTGGGTCGACACGGGCGCGTGTTCTGGCTGCAGGTCTGGAGCGCCGGGCTGATCGTGTTCAGCGCGGGCTACCTGGTGGCGGCGGTGTTCGACCGCGTCTGACCGCGCGCGACGCCGACAGCGCGGCCGAGACGGTCGGCGGCGATCACAGGCCTCGTGCGGTATCAGCTGTCGGTTGGTGGTGCGTAGGACACGGCCACGATCAGCAGGTCGACGCTACCGCGCGGTGTATCGACCCGGACCTTGTCATCGACCCGCCGCTTCAGCAATGCGCGGGCCATCGGCGAGTCGATGCTGATCCAGTTGCGTTTCGGTTCGAACTCGTCGGCGCCGACGATGCGCAGCGTCTGCCCGCTGCCATCGTCATTCTCGAGCGTGACCCAGGCGCCGAAGAACACCTGTTCACCGGCGTCGGGCCGGGCGTCGACGACCTTCAGCTCCGGCAGCCGTTTCTGCAGGTAGCGGATACGCCGGTCGATCTCGCGCAGCTGCTTCTTGCGGTAGATGTATTCCGCATTCTCCGAGCGGTCTCCCTCGGCCGCCGCAGCCGTGAGGTGCCGGACCACCTCGCGACGCCTCTTCCACAATGCATCCTGTTCGCGGTTGAGTGCGTCCCAGCCTTCGCGCGTGATGTAGGGCGAGCGTGGTGGGGAAATCGGCCGTGCGCCTGTCATTTGCGCCAGGCGTCGTGAGTGATCAGCCACAGGTAGGTCAGGAACATCAGCACGCCGATCGTGCCCATGATCCAGGGGCCGCGGTAACCACGTGCCGCGCGCGCCGGCGAGCGGCGGATATCACGCGCCCAAAGCAGTGCGCCGAGCAGCATCGCGAGGCCGAGAAACACGGCTCAGAACTGCTCGGTCCTCAACATCACCAGCGTGCAGGCCTCAAGCCACTCGATGCCCTCGTCGCTGAGACGCCGCTGCACGGCCCCACTCTCTGTACCGGGGTTGAAGATCACGCGGCCGGGACGCATCCGGACGATGGCATCTGTCTGCGGTTCGAGCAGCTGTGGACCGACATAGAGCGTCAGCGTGTCGACCGCGTCGGCAATGTCGTCGAGCGAGGCGCTGACCGCCAGACCCTCGATCTCGGCGAAGCGCGGATGTACCGGTGTGATGCGGTACTCCCGCTGCAGCAGCAGCCGGATGCACTGGTTGGCATAGCGCGCCGGTTTCGGGCTGGCGCCCAGCACCGCAACGTGATGATCGCTGTTGCTCATGACCGATAACCTGGAAGGACTCAGGGTTGCTGATGATAAACCGCGCCGCGCCACCGTTCACACCGTAGAATACGCGTCGTTTCTCGCAATCAACGGGGTGTCGTGATGATGGGTGTTGCGGTGTTGCTGCACGTGCTGGCGGTCGTGATCTGGGTCGGTGGGATGTTTTTCGCTTACATGGTGCTGCGCCCGGTCGCCGCGTCCCAACTCGAGGCGCCGGTGCGGCTGACGCTGTGGGGCGGCGTGTTCGCACGCTTCTTCCCGTGGGTATGGGCCGCGATTGCCGTAATACTCTTGACTGGATTCTGGATGATATTCGCGGTGTTCGGCGGCATGGGCAAGGTCGCCCTCTACGTGCACGCGATGCTCGGTCTCGGCGTCGTCATGATGCTGATCTTCTTCCACGTGTTTTTCGCACCCTACGGTCGGCTCAGGCGTGCCGTCGCGGCG
Organism: Gammaproteobacteria bacterium; assembly: GCA_020445255.1. Lineage (GTDB taxonomy): Bacteria > Pseudomonadota > Gammaproteobacteria > Chromatiales > Chromatiaceae > Thiosocius. The sequence continues at coordinate 217,500 of JAGRGY010000004.1, read as the reverse complement.
AACGACTGGCCGGCCGGCGGCAAGGCGCTCGGTCAGATCCGCATGCTGGTCGGCATCAACACCCTGATCGGTCTGGCGACGATCGCGATAGGCGCCGGTGGGCGCTACCTGGCGCCCTGACGCCGGTCGGTCAATTTGTCGTGCCTTGCGGCGCCGGTGTCGGCCGGTGCCGCAAGCCGCGGGGCGCAAACGGTAATCCCGTGATGTCGTTCTCGGCCGGACGGAATGATCGACGGTTGGTTTCTGTCGTCACCTGATTTCGGTCCGCCGCTGGTGCAGGCCGTCCTATCTTTCGGGTAATCCGGTTCACCGTTGGAGGGCCCGATGACCGATATCCACAAGATCCTCGGCGACGAGACCGAGACCCTGCTCGCCCACCAGTGCAGGACCATTCCAAAGGCCCTGCTGCACGTGCCGGGCCCCGACTACGTCGATCGTGTGTTCGCTCATTCGGATCGCAAGACCGGCGTGCTGCGCGGTCTGCAGACGATGCTCGACCACGGCCGCCTGGGCGGGACCGGCTACCTGTCGATCCTGCCGGTCGATCAGGGCGTCGAGCACGCCGGCGGCGCCTCGTTCGCGCCCAACCCGATCTATTTCGATCCCGAGAACATCATCCAGCTGGCGATGGCCGGCGGATGCAATGCGGTGGCGTCGACGCTCGGCGTACTCGGTTCGGTCGGACGGCGCTACGCCCACAAGATCCCGTTCCTGGTCAAGCTGAACCACAACGAGCTGCTGACCTATCCGAACATGTTCGACCAGACCCTGTTCGCCAGTGTCGACCAGGCGTTCGATATGGGCGCGGCCGCCGTCGGCGCGACGATCTATTTCGGTGCTTCGGAGTCGCGCCGCCAGATCGGCGAGATCAGCGAGGCGTTCGCACACGCCCACGAACTGGGCATGGTCACTGTGCTGTGGGCCTACCTGCGCAACAGCGGGTTCAAGAAGGACGGCGTCGACTATCACGAGTCCGCGGACCTGAGCGGTCAGGCCAATCACCTCGCGGTCACGATCGAGGCCGACATCGTCAAGCAGAAGCAGGCGACCTGCAACGGCGGCTACAAGGCCGTCGGTTTCGGCAAGACCCACCCGAAGGTGTACGAGGAGTTGACCAGCGATCACCCGATCGACCTCGTGCGTTACCAGGTTGCAAACTGCTACATGGGCCGGATCGGGATGATCAACTCGGGAGGGCCTTCCGGCCAGGACGATCTGCACCAGGCGGTCCGCACCGCAGTGATCAACAAGCGTGCCGGGGGCATGGGTCTGATCTCGGGGCGCAAGGCGTTCCAGAAGCCGATGGACGAGGGTGTGAAGCTGCTGAACGCGATCCAGGATGTGTACCTGTCGGATGAGGTGACGATCGCTTAGGGTGTCGCTTGTTCGTTGAGATCGATCTGGCGGTGGGATTACCTGATGGTGATTCGCCCCGGTCCTTGATCTTGATGCGCGCCGCAGCGCGCATCAAGATCAAGGACCGCACCCAGCGCGAACAAATCCCCCGTTGCCGAACCGCTACCGTGCATTTCCCGGAACTTCCGGACAACCTGGCACATCGCATCACAGGATCTCCGAAGCCCCCGCCGGGCATGCGATAATCCGCGCACCTCCAATCGACCCGGCACGATGTTCACACGCCCCCGATCCCATCCGCCCGCCTCGCGCGAACCGCGTTGGACGCGCCTGTCGCCGCGCCGCATGCCCGGCTGCGATCCCGCAACGCATGCCTGGCTCGTCGATCGGGGATCACTGACGCGCTCGGTGATCGCCAGCTGTGCTGGTCGTTTCAGCGTCGAGCTGGTGTCGCAGGGACATGGCAGTGCGCTGGCGAGCGAGACGGCGCTGCTTGCGGGCGGCCCTGCGCAGGCCACGCTGGTGCGTGAGGTACGCCTCCGTTGCGATCGCGAGGCCTGGGTGTTCGCGCGTACGCTGATCCCGCTGCCGAGCGTCCGCGGGCCTGCCCGGGCGCTGACCCGGCTCGGTCGGCGTCCGCTCGGCGAGGTGCTGTTCTCGAACCCGACCACGCGCCGGCTGTGCGTCGAAGTGGCGCGCATCACGCCGCGTCACCGTCTGTTCGCGCGCGCGACGGGGCACCTGAAGCGCCCGCCCGTGGCCATCTGGGGGCGACGTACATTGTTCGCATACGGTGGCTCGCGCATCCTCGTCAACGAGCTGTTTCTGCCGGTGATCGCGGAGTTGCATCGATGACCGCGGCGCGGCCTGCGGGCGTACCACCAGCGTGGCGGGAACGCGCGGGAGTCTACTGGCGTCTGATCCGCGCCGATCGCCCGATTGGCATCTACCTGCTGCTGTGGCCTGCGCTGTGGGCACTGTGGATTGCGGCCGATGGCATCCCACCGCTGTGGACACTGCTGGTGTTCGTGCTCGGCACGGCATTGATGCGTTCGGCGGGTTGCGCGATCAACGACTTCGCCGACCGTGAGTTCGACGGCCGCGTCGAGCGCACCGCGCAGCGCCCGCTGGCAACCGGCGCAGTCAAGCCGCGCGAAGCGGTCGTCGTGTTTGCTGTGCTCGCCCTGCTCGCCTTCGCGCTCGTGCTGACGTTGAACGGCCGGACCATTGCGCATTCGTTCATCGCCGTCGCGCTGGCGGCCACGTATCCTTTCACCAAGCGCTATACGCACGTGCCGCAGCTGGTTCTCGGGGTCGCGTTCGGTTGGGCGGTGCCGATGGCGTTCACGGCGCTGCAGGGGCAGGTTCCGGCCGTGGCCTGGATCCTGTTTGCAGCCACCGTGGTCTGGGCACTGATCTACGACACGATGTACGCAATGGTTGATCGCGATGACGATCTGAAGATCGGGGTAAAGTCCACGGCCATCCTGTTTGGCCGCTACGATCGCGGCATCATCGCGCTGCTGCAGTTGTGCATGCTGCTGCTGTTGTGGCGCGCCGGCGAAATGGCCGCACGTGGTGCGCTTTACGATTCCGGCCTGCTTGGGGCCGCAGCGCTGTTCGTGTTCCAGCAGTGGCTGATCCGCGGACGTGGGCGCGCGGCATGCTTCCGCGCGTTCCTGAACAATCACTACGTCGGCATGGTCGTGTTCGTCGGCCTGTTCGCCGACTACCTGGCAGATCGCATGGCATGATCTTTCTGCGCCTGTTGTTCTGGCCTGTCGTGCTGTTGCCGGCGCTGTTCTGGGCCTGGCAGTCGCTGCACGAGCCGCCCCCGGCATCGGTGTTGCCGGACGGCGCGCGCCTGCAATGGGGCGAGTGCTGGTTCGAGCACCCGTGGTGGCGGCCGGTTCACTGCGGCCATCTGACGACGGCACCGGAGCCGGGTGCGACGCCACCCAGTTTCGACCTGCCGGTCGTCTACATACCGCAGTACTTCTGGCGTCGCGAAGGGCCGCCGACGCTGTACATCGCCGGCGGTCCGGGTGGCTCGGCGTGGCTGGGCGATGGCGACATGGATTTCTGGCTGGACTGGGCCGACCAGGCGGGCTGGCCGGGCGACCTCGTGCTGTACGACCAGCGCGGCGTCGGGTTGTCGCAACCGAAGCTCGAATGCCCTGAGCTGCAGGCCTTGCGACGCGAGCTGCTGCCGCTGCCGCTGCCGACCGAGGAGGCCTATCGACGCGTCCGTGAAGCGACCCGGGCCTGCCATGACCGGCTGCGTGCCGAGGGCATCGATCTCGCCCGGTTCACGACCCGCAACAACGCTGCCGACGCGATCGACCTGATGCGCTCCATGGGTCTTGCGCACTGGAACCTGTACGGCGTGTCCTACGGTACGCGGGTGGCACTGGAGGTGTTGCGCCAGGATTCGGCCCAGGTGCATGCGGCCGTGCTGGATTCGCCGTATCCGCCACAGGTCAATCCCGAGCTGGCGGACGCGTGGCTGCTGCAGCGCTCGTTCGAGCTGTTTGGCCGGATCTGCGATCTGGTCGAGGATTGCGGCCAGACAAGCGCCGAACTCGACGCGCTGCTCGAGAAGGCCTTTGCTCGCGTGGAGCGGGAAAAGATCCGCCTGAGCGTCCCCGACCCGGTGAGCGGACAGGACCTGGCGGTGGTCTACGATCAAGACGATCTGGCCTGGCTGCTGTTCGAGGCCATGTACCAGTGGGAGGCGCTGCCGGGCCTGCCCGACAGTGTCCGCGCGCTTGCCGACGGCCGTCTCGACAGCGCAATGCGCTCGCTGATCCGAGACAGCGTGGACACCCTGCTCGACAACTCGGTCAGCGATGCGGTCGCGAGCTCGGTCGATTGCCATGATGCGGGCGCCGTCGACCTGCGCGAGGCCAAACGCGAACTGGTCCGCTATCCGCGCGCCGCGCCGGTCAAGCGTTTCGACTGGCAATATCACGTCTGTCGCTACTGGGCCTCCGGCGAGGCCGATCCCGACTTCCGTACGGCGGTGCAATCGGATGTGCCGACGTTGATCCTGGTGGGCGAGTTCGACCCGGTGACGCCACCGGAATGGGCGGATGTCGCCGCCGAGGGGTTGTCGCACGCGAGCGTGTTCGTGTTCCCGGCGGTCGGTCATGGCGTGCTCGACAGCCACGTTTGTGCCAGCGATCTGGTGCGCGCATTCCTCGACCGCCCGCAGGCGCCGCGCCCACCGGCCTGCCTGGAGCGACTGTAAATCCTGCATCGGAACAGACCGATTGGCGGCGCGGACTTGATTCCGCCGCCTTTGTAGGCTAAAAACCCGCGGCCTTAGAGCCAATGTGCGGAGTCAGACGAGCATGACAGTGGAATTGCCCGAAGGTTACGAGCCGAGCCAGGACGAGGAGTACATGAATCCGAACCACCTGGAGTACTTCCGTCGGCAACTGATCCGCTGGCGCGAGGAACTCATGACCGAGGCCCAGGAAACGCTCGATAACCTGCGTGACAAGGCCTACCAGGAGGTCGGTGACGAGGCCGACCGCGCCAGTCGCGAGAGCGAACACGGCCTCGAACTGCGCACCCGCGACCGCTATCGCAAGCTGCTGCGCAAGATCGAGCAGGCGCTCGAGCGCATCGACGACGGCAGCTATGGTTATTGCGAGGACACCGGCGAGCCGATCGGCGTTGCTCGTCTGAAGGCGCGGCCGATCGCCACGCTGACGATCGACGCCCAGGAACGTCGCGAGATGAAGGAGCGGGTGCTCGCCGACCGCTGAGCCCGCACCCGGCGCCGCGGGGCCGCTCACGGCTTCCGCCGCCGGTCCCCGATGGGCGTGCGCGCCACCGCCCAGACCTCGACCCACCCCGCACCGCCGCGCTTGAGCGTGGCGGCGATTTCACCGGCCGTTGCCCCCGTCGTGATCACGTCGTCGACGATCGCCACGCGTGCCGGCGGACGGCCGGTCAGGAAGAACGCCCCGCGCAGATTGCGCTGACGTGCGCTACGCCCCAGTCCGCGCTGGTGCCGGGCCTGCCGTGCGCGCTGCAGCAGCGATGCGGACCAGGGGATGCCGAGACGCCGGCTCAACAGGTGTGCGAGTTCCGCGGCCTGGTTGAATCCGCGTCGGCGCAGGCCGCCCGCGTCCATCGGCACCGGCAACAGCAATGCGGCAGACTGCGCCTGCAACGTGCCGGCCAATTCGTCGCCGAGCAGGCGGCCCAGGTCGAGGCGGTCGTGGTACTTGAAGCGCGCGACGAGATCGTCGACCGGCGGCTGGTAGAGCAGCGGTGCGACCGCCCGGTCGAACGCCGGGGGTGCCGCCTGACACTCGCCGCACAGGCCGGCGGCGGGCGCCTCTGGTGGCAACGGCAGCGCACAGCGCCGGCACGGATGGTGGTTGCGCGGCAGGGCCGCCGCGCAGCGCTGACAGAGGCCGTCGTCGCGTGCCCGGCACAGTGGGCACCGGCTGGCGATGAACTGGTCGAAGACTGGCCAGATGTTCACTTTTGGAAATCCTTTTCGGTTGACAGATGTCCGCGCGGCCCTACCATGGCCGTTTCTCCGCCCAGCGAGGTCCTCGCCCCATGGACACCCGCAGTGCCGAAACCAGCCACATCGTCAGCGGCCGTTCATCGCGTTTCGCGGCCATGCAGATGTCGCTCGGCAACCTGATCAGCATGCTGCTGCCGCCGCTGCCGCTGTTGTGGTTCGGCGGTTCGATGCTGGTCTATGCGCTGCACCGGCACCACCCCAACCCGCGTGTCGGGCACTACACCCAGCGCGCGGCCTATCTGTTCTACGCGGTGATGGGGGCGGTCATCCCGATCGGCACCTTCTTTCCGGGGCGTGGTATCACGTCCTGGCTGATCGCGTGGGGCGTCGGCCTGGCCGTGATCATACCCGCATCGCTTTGGTCGATCGCGCGCATTCGCGCGGAGGAATGGCCGGACATCGACCTGTCCAGTGCCAATGTCGTCACAGAGGAGAGCCCATCATGAACTCGGCGCCCGTCACCGTACGCCACGACTGGACGCTGGACGAGATCCAGGCGCTGTTCGACCAGCCGTTCAACGACCTGCTGTTCGAGGCGCAGCGCGTGCACCGCGCCGGTTTCGATGCCAACCAGGTCCAGGTCAGCACGCTGTTGTCGATCAAGACCGGGGCCTGCTCCGAGGACTGCGCATACTGTTCACAGAGCGCGAAGTACGACACCGGGCTCGAACGCGAACGCCTGCTGCCGCTCGACGAGGTGGTCGCCGCTGCCGAGGCGGCCCGGGCCAAGGGTGCGACACGGTTCTGCATGGGCGCGGCGTGGCGCAACCCGACCGACAAGAACCTGGACAAGGTGATCGACATGGTACGCGCGGTGCGCGGACTGGGCATGCAGACCTGCGTGACGCTGGGCATGTTGACCGAGGCCCAGTCCTTGCGCCTGCGCGACGCCGGCCTCGACTACTACAACCACAACCTCGACACCTCGCCCGAGTTCTACGGCAACGTGATCACGACGCGCACCTTCCAGGATCGTCTGGACACGCTCGCGCACGTGCGCGCCGCGGGTATCAGCGTGTGCTCGGGCGGCATCCTCGGCATGGGCGAGACCGGCACGGACCGCGCGCGCATGCTGCAGGAACTGGCGAACCTGCCGCGGCACCCCGAATCGGTGCCGATCAACCTGCTGGTGCAGGTCGAGGGCACGCCGCTGTACGGCAGCGACCGCATCGACCCGCTGACCTTCGTCCGCACGATCGCGGTCGCCCGCATCCTGATGCCGAACAGCTATGTCCGCCTGTCGGCGGGCCGCACCGACATGAGTGACGAGACACAGGCGCTGTGCTTCCTCGCCGGCGCCAACTCGATCTTCTACGGCGAGCGCCTGCTGACCACGGACAACCCGGACGCCGATCACGACCGTGAGCTGCTCGGCCGGCTCGGCATCCGCATGCAGGCGGCCGAACTCGAGGCCGACCGCCAGGCGTGCTGCGGCTCCGGCACGTGATGTCCGGATCGCGCGACGTTGGCCCGCCGGCGAACCGCGCGGCGGCGCACATCGACCCTCGCCATCGGTGGGTGGGATCGAGCGTGCGACCCGGCGATGCCGGCCGCTGAAGCCATCCCTCAACGACCCTGACATCCTGCAATCCGTCCCTGGGTACGACCCGCCATGTGGAACCTGCACGAAGACCTGCAACGGCGCCGCGCCGACGGGCTGTACCGCACGCGGCGCGTCGGCGACGGACCGCAGGGCCCCGAGTTGGTTGTCGACGGACGACGCATGCTCGCCTTCTGTTCCAACGACTACCTTGGTCTTGCCGCCGATCCCAGGCTTGGCGAGGCGATGCGGCGTGGGGTGGCGCGCTACGGCGTTGGCGCCGGCGCCGCACACCTGATCAGTGGGCACAGCCGCGCGCACCACGCCCTCGAGGAGGAGCTGGCCGAGTTCGCCGGGCGTGAACGTGCGCTGTTGTTCTCGACCGGTTACATGGCCAACCTCGGCGTGATCGGCGCACTGACCGACCGCCGCGACACCGTGTTCGAGGACCGCCTCAACCACGCGTCGCTGATCGACGGGGGTCTGTTGACCCGTGCGCAGATGCGGCGTTATGCACATGCCGACGTGAAGGCGCTGCGCGAGCAGCTGGCGGAGGCGCGGGGCCGTCGGCTGATTGTCACCGATGGCGTGTTCAGCATGGACGGGGACGTCGCGCCGCTCGTCGAGCTAGCAGCGGGCGCCGCCGACCACGACGCCTGGCTGATGGTCGACGACGCGCACGGTATCGGCGTGCTGGGGGCGCGCGGACGCGGCAGCATCGATGCCGCGGGTCTTGAACCGGACCAGGTGCAGGTGCTGATGGGCACGCTGGGCAAGGCGCTGGGTACGGCGGGGGCATTCGTGGCCGGCGCGTCCGACCTGATCGAGACGCTGATCCAACACGCGCGGCCCTACGTCTATACGACCGCGATGCCGCCTGCGGTCGCCGAGGCGACCCGCGTCGCGCTGCGCATTGCGTCCGACGAGGAGTGGCGCCGAGAGCGCGTGCTGGGCCACGTGCAACGCTTTCGCGCCGGCGCGCTGCGCATCGGCCTGACACTCGGTGCGTCGACGACGCCGATCCAGCCGATCCTGCTCGGTGACAGCACCACGGCGAACCGCTGGGGCGACGCGTTGGCGCGCGACGGCATCCTGGTCGGCGCGATCCGGCCGCCGACCGTGCCCGAGGGTACGGCGCGTCTACGCGTGACCTTTTCGGCGGCACACACCGCGGCGCATGTCGACACACTGCTCTCGGTTCTGGCCGAGATCGCGGCGGGGCAGGGTGCATGAACCTGTACCGCTACCGGATCGGGCGGGGTCCCGACCTGACGCTGGTGCATGGCTGGGGCATGAACGCCGCGGTCTGGGAACCGCTGCTGCCCGGCCTGTCGGAGCATTTCCGTCTGACCGTGATCGAGCTGCCCGGGCACGGCGCCAGCCCAAGCGCGTCGGCCGCCGATCTCGCCGAATGGACGGCGCTGACCTTGGCCGTGGCACCGACGAGGTCGTGGTGGCTTGGCTGGTCGCTGGGTGGCCAGGTGGCGTTGCAGGCCGCGCTCGACCGACCACAGCGCGTCGCCGGTCTGATGCTGGTCGCGACCAACCCGCGGTTCGTGCAGGGTGATGACTGGTCCTGCGCGATGCCGGTCACCACGTTTCACCAGTTCGCCGACGCGCTGGCCGACGACCCCAACGCGACCCTGATGCGCTTCCTGTCGCTGCAGGTCAGTGGTGCGGAACATGCCCGCGACGCCCTCAAGTTGCTGCGCGCCGAACTCGGCGAGCGTCCGCCGGCCAGCGCGGCCGGGTTGGCCCAGGGGTTAACGCTGTTACTCGACACCGACCTGCGCCCGCGGCTCGCCGATCTGGACTGCCCGGTGCACTGGCTGCTCGGCGCTCGCGACACGCTGGTGCCGGTGACACTGCGAGACGCGTTGCCGGCGCTGGTGCGTGGGGTGTCGGTCGACGTGATCGACGGCGCGGGACATGCCCCCTTTCTTTCGCACCCGCAGGCAAGCCTGGACATGTTGCTACGTCGGGTGGGGCAGGCATGAACCGGGCGGATGAGCGCCGGGTGAGCGTGCTCGACAAGGTCAAGGCGCGCCGCAGTTTCGGCCGGGCCGCCGACCGCTACGACGACGTCGCCGTGCTGCAGCACGAGATCGGCCGGCGCATGCTCGAGCGCCTCGAGACGATGCGCATCGCACCGCGTCGCATACTCGACCTCGGCTGCGGCACCGGTGTCGCGACCGGGGACCTGCTGCGGCGTTATCCGCAGGCCGAGGTGTTCGCGCTCGACTTCGCGCTGCCGATGTTGCAGTACGCCCGTCGGCGGGGGCGCTGGCTGCGCCGGCCGCGCTGCCTGTGTGCCGATCTCGATCGCCTGCCGCTTGCCGACCAGAGCGTCGACCTGGTGTTCGCGAACGCGGCACTGCAATGGAGCGGGGACCCGCTGCAGGCGTTCACCGGCATCGCGCGCGTGCTGCGTCCCGGTGGCCTGCTGTTGTTCACCAGCTTCGGTCCGGACACGTTGAGCGAACTGCGTGCGGCCTGGGCCGCGGTCGACGCCAGCGCCCATGTGCACGCGTTCGTCGACATGCACGATTACGGCGACATGCTGCTGCATGCGGGCCTGGCCGACCCGGTCATGGATGTCGAACGCATGACCCTGACCTATGCCGACGCGCGGCACCTGATGCGCGAGATCAAGATCGTCGGGGCCGGCAACGCGAGCGTCGATCGCGCACGCGGATTGCTCGGCCGGCGTCGCCTCGACGCTGTGTGTGCAGCCTATGAGCACTTCCGCGACGGCGACGGCCGCCTGCCGGTCACCTACGAAGTGGTGCACGGTCATGCCTGGGCGCCCGTGCAGCGCCGCGTCGGTGACGAAACGCGGATCGGGGTCGACGTGCTGCGGGGCCCGCGATGAGTGCTGGACTGTTCGTCACCGGTACCGACACCGGGTGCGGGAAGACCCGTGTCGCGGTCGAGCTGATCCGCGGCCTGCGGGGGTTGGGACTGCGCGTGGCGGGGTTCAAACCGGTCGCCGCCGGGGCGGAACGACATGACGGCATTCTGCGAAACGACGACGCCTTGGCGCTGGCTGCGGCCAGTGGGATCGCGTTGCCCGACCGCCAGGTCAACCCCTACTGTTTTGCCGAACCGATCGCTCCACACCTCGCGGCCGGCGATGCCGGCGTCGAGATCCGGGTCGAGTCCATCGTGCGGGCCTTTCGGGAGTTGTGTCGTGACAACGACCTTGTGATCGTCGAGGGCGCCGGCGGCTGGGCGGTCCCGCTGGCGCCGCGTCTGGATATGGCAGATCTCGCACGGGTGCTCGAAATCCCCGTGGTGCTGGTGATCGGCCTGCGCCTGGGTTGCCTCAACCACGCCCGGCTCAGTGAGCAGGCAATTCGCGCCAGCGGCGTGCCGCTGGCCGGCTGGATCGGGTCGCAGGTGGACCCGGACATGCGGCGTGTGGACGACAATCTGACGTCGCTGGACCTGTTGCTCGCGTCGCCGTGCCTGGGGGTGATGCCCAACCCGCACGCCCCGCCACTGCGCAGCGGCAGGCCGCTGAACGTCGCGCAAATGCGGGCCGCAGCGGGCGCCTGACCTGATGCCCCTGCGACGCCACGGGGAAATAAATATTCGAAGGTTCTAATATTAGTGAAGTCAAATACCATAAATAAGTTTTTTGCTGATCTACGTCAAATTTTCTTGGACCCCCCGAAGGGGGCGCGCTAACCTGCGCCCCGCGAATCAGCGGCCCGGACCCCGTCCGCGTACCGCTGCGTGCCGCGTCCGCTGGGAAAATCAGGCCGCATGGTGATCTCCGAAAGTTGCCCCGACACCGCATTGCGTCGGGTGGTGATCCGGCCCAACCGCTCGCTGAGCTGGCGGCAGTCGATGATTTTTCTGGGCGCGATCGCGGTGCCGCTGCTGCTGATTTCGATGGTCCTCGCCGCGCGCGGTTTCTGGCTGATCCTGCCGTTTGCCGGCCTCGAGCTGGCCGCGCTGTATGCGAGCGTCTACGTGGTGTCACATGCCGCCCGTCGCTGCGAAGTGGTGTCGATCGGAGAGACCACGGTGACCGTCGAGAAAGGCCGCGACCGCGGACGTTGTGCCGAGCGTGGCGGACCGCAACAGCGCACGGAGTTCGCGCGCGGATGGGTCAGGGTCGAGCTCGCTGAGTCGGGCACGAGCTGGTACCCGCGCAGGCTTTGGATCGTCGCCTCGGGGCGGCGTGTCGAGATCGCCGAGTTCCTCGCCGAGGAGGAAAAGGCCGAGCTTGCCGCGGAACTGCGCAGACTGCTGTCCGTGTAAGGTTTTTTGCACCCCGTCGTGACGGGCTGCGGATACAGAGATAACGAATCATTCGGGGGGACCGAAGCTGTGAGAAAACTGCGAAAGCTGGCCGGCCTTGCGTCGGCGTTCCTGGGCGCGAGCGCATCCACCGCGCAGGCGAGCTATGGCCTGCTCAACATGCGTGAAGGCGTCACCGAAACCAGCCAGAGCGTTTACGATCTGCACATGACCATCTTCCTGGTCTGCTGCGCGATCGGCGTGGTCGTGTTCGGCGCGATGCTTTATTCGATCGTCAATCACCGTAAGTCCAAGGGTGCAGTTGCCGCGCAGTTCCACGAGAGCACGACGATGGAGATCCTGTGGACCATCGTGCCGATCGTGATCCTGGTCAGCATGGCCATCCCCGCGACCAGCACCCTGCTGGCGATGGAGGACAGCAGCGACGCCGACATGACCATCAAGGTCACCGGTATCCAGTGGAAGTGGAAGTACGACTACGTCGACGGTGATGGCGCCGGCGTCTCGATCCTCAGCTCGCTGCATCCCAAGCTCAACGAGGCCCGCCAGCTCGGTGCAAACGCCGACCTGTCGCAGTTCGACGACCATTACCTGCTCGACGTGGACAACCCGCTGGTGATCCCGACCGGCAAGAAGGTCCGCTTCCTGATCACCGCGGCTGACGTCATCCACTCCTGGTGGGTGCCGGATCTCGGCTGGAAGAAGGATGCCATCCCGGGTTTCGTCAATGAGTCCTGGACCAAGGTCGACCAGCCCGGCGTGTACCGTGGCCAGTGCGCCGAACTGTGCGGCAAGGACCACGGCTTCATGCCGATCGTGGTGATCGCGAAGGCGCCCGAAGACTACGCCAAGTGGGTGGCCGAGCAGCACGGTGCCGCAGCCGCCGAGGCCGCATCGGCCGATCGCGAATGGGGCAAGGACGAACTGATCGCCAAGGGCCAGCAGGTCTACACCACCAACTGTGCCTCGTGTCACCAGCCGACGGGCCAGGGTCTGCCCGGCGCGTTCCCGGCGCTGGCCGGCAGCGCGATTGCCACTGGAGATCCTGCCGCGCACATCAATACCGTGCTGAACGGCAAGCCGGGGACCGCGATGGCCGCGTATGGTGCGCTGCTCAGCGATGCCGACATCGCCGCTGTGATCAGCTACGAGCGCAATTCCTGGGGTAACGACGCCGGCGTCGTCCAGCCTGCTGCGATCAAGGCAGCCCGTTAAGAATCAATCTGGGAGAGTCTGCAATGAGTACTGCTACAGCCACTCACGACGATCATCACGATCACGGGCCGGCCAAGGGCCTGATGCGTTGGGTCACCACCACCAACCACAAGGACATCGGCACGCTTTACCTGCTGCTGGCGCTGGTGAATTTCTTCATCGGCGGTGCGATGGCGATGGTCATACGCGCCGAGCTGTTCCAGCCCGGCATGCAAATCGTCGATCCACAGTTCTTCAACTCGATGACGACCGTGCATGCGCTGGTCATGATCTTCGGCGCGGTCATGCCGGCGTTCACCGGCCTGGCAAACTGGCTGATCCCGATGATGATCGGCGCGCCAGACATGGCGCTGCCGCGTCTCAACAACTTTTCGTTCTGGATCCTGCCGTTCGCGTTCACGCTGTTGTTGTCGACCTTCTTCATGAATGGCGGCGGCCCGGCTGCCGGTTGGACCATCTATCCGCCGCTGGTGCTGCAGATGGGTGACGGCTTCCCGTTCATGATCTTCGCGATCCACCTTGCGGGTATCTCGTCGATCATGGGCTCGATAAACGTGGTGGTGACCATCCTCAACATGCGTGCCCCGGGCATGACGCTGATGAAGATGCCGCTGTTCGTCTGGACCTGGCTGATCACCGCGTACCTGCTGATCGCGACAATGCCGGTGCTGGCCGGTGCGGTGACCATGCTGCTGACTGACAAGTTTGCGGCCACCAGCTTCTTCAGCGCCGCGGGCGGCGGCGACCCGGTCATGTACCAGCACATCTTCTGGTTCTTCGGTCACCCCGAGGTCTACATCCTGATCCTGCCGGCGTTCGGGGTTGTCTCGGCGATCGTTCCGACCTTCGCGCGCAAGCCGCTGTTCGGCTACAGCTCGATGGTTTATGCAACCGCGTCGATTGCGTTCCTGTCGTTCATCGTCTGGGCGCACCACATGTTCACGGTGGGCATGCCGGTCGTCGGCGAGTTGTTCTTCATGTACGCGACGATGATGATCGCGGTACCGACCGGCGTGAAGGTGTTCAACTGGGTATCGACGATGTGGAAGGGCTCGATGACGTTCGAGACCCCGATGCTGTTTGCGATCGGCTTCATCATCATGTTCACGATCGGCGGCTTCTCCGGCCTGATGCTGGCCATCGCGCCATCCGACTTCCAGTATCACGACACCTACTTCGTCGTCGCGCACTTCCACTACGTGCTCGTGACCGGTGCGATCTACTCGATCATGGCGGCGACCTACTACTGGTTGCCGAAGTGGACCGGTAACATGTACGACGAGAAGCTGGGCAAGATGCACTTCTGGCTGTCGACCGTGTCGGTCAACGTGCTGTTCTTCCCGCAGCATTTCCTCGGCCTCGCCGGTATGCCGCGCCGCATTCCGGACTACGCGGTGCAGTTCGCCGACTGGAACATGATCTCGTCGATCGGCGGTTTCGTGTTCGGCGTTTCGCAGTTGCTGTTCGCCTACGTCGTGATCAAAACGATCCGTGGCGGCGAGAAAGCCACCGATCAGGTGTGGGAAGGTGCACACGGCCTGGAGTGGACGCTCCCGTCTCCGCCGCCGTATCACACCTTCACCGAGGCACCGCAGGTCAAGTGAGGTATCGGCCGCCTCCGTGCAAGCGGCGGCGGCCGGCAGGACAGCGATGAACAGAAGCGAAGACAAGTCGCGATCGAACGTTCGACTGGCACTTATCCTGGGCGCGGTTGCGTTTGGGTTCTTCCTGCTGGGCATCTACCTGACTCTGAACAAGGGTGCCTAGCCGGATGACCAGGAAGGCGCACAACGGGCGTTCGTCGATGCGCGTCGCGATCGTCGCCGTTGCGATGTTCGGATTCGGTTATCTGCTCGTTCCGCTGTACAACGTTTTCTGCGAGCTTACCGGGCTGAACGGAAAGACCGGCAGGATCGACGAGGCCGAAGTCGCGGCACGCTACCAGCCTGACGTGTCGCGCACGATTACCGTGCAGTTTGTCGCCAACAACAATGCCGACATGCCATGGGAATTCGGTCCGGTCGTTGCAACGATGAAGGTGCATCCGGGGCAGATCTATGCGACCGCATTCACGGCGCGCAATCCGACCGGGCACGACATGGTGGGACAGGCCGTACCCAGCGTCGCGCCGTCGAAGGCGAGTCGCTATTTCAACAAGACCGAGTGCTTCTGCTTCAATCAGCAGCCGCTCGCCGCCGGTGAGAAGAAAGAGATGCCGCTGCGTTTCATCATCGATCCGAAGCTGCCGGCCGACGTCGCCACGCTGACGCTGGCGTACACGGTCTTCGACGTCACGCAGGTGGCAATGAATTGAGCCGGGTGGCCGCAGGCTGTCCGATCCATGTGTATCGAGATTTCAAAGTTCAACGAGTAACTGGGGGGAGACATGGCACACACGAGTGACCATTACTACGTGCCGCACGGCAGTCACTGGCCGATCGTCGCCAGCGTTGCGCTGTTCACCGGCGTGATCGGTGCGGCGAACTGGTTCAACGGCCACAGCGCGGGACAGATGATCCTGTTCCTCGGCCTGGCGTTGGTCGCGTTCATGATGTTCGGCTGGTTCGGTACCGTCATCAATGAAAGCCTCAAGGGCGCCTACAACGAGCAGGTGGACCGCTCTTTCCGCCAGGGGATGATGTGGTTCATCTTCTCCGAGGTGATGTTCTTCGCCGCGTTCTTCGGTGCACTGTTTTATGCCCGTGTACTGTCGGTGCCGTGGCTGCTGGGCGGCGACCTGTCGACCCACGAATTCCTGTGGAGTTCGTTCGGCGAGAACTGGCCGACCAACGGCCCGGGCAACGTCGGCGGGGATTTCGAGAGCATGGGCGCATGGGGCATTCCGGCGATCAACACGCTCCTGCTGCTGTCGTCGGGCGTCACGATCACGCTGTCTCACTGGGCACTGAAGGCCAACGACCAGGCCAAGACGGTACTGTGGCTGGCCGCCACGGTCGCACTCGGTGCGACCTTCCTCGCATTGCAGGCGTACGAGTACATCCATGCCTACCACGAGCTGAATCTGACGCTCGGCTCAGGGATCTATGGTTCGACCTTCTTCATGCTGACGGGATTCCACGGTTTCCACGTGACCATCGGGACCGTCATGCTGATCGTGATAACCCTGCGTGCGGCCAAGGGGCATTTCTCGCCGGATCATCATTTTGCGTTCGAAGGGGTCGCCTGGTACTGGCACTTCGTCGACGTGGTCTGGCTTGGCCTGTTCATCTTCGTCTACGTGCTGTGACGATTCGACCGGGCTCGTGCACGCGGGCCCGGTCGGCAGGACTCAGGATGTGGGGCGGGTCTGCTGCGTCGCGTCGCCAGGCGCCTGCTCGGGGTAGACGCCGTGCGGTTTGATCACACCGAGGCCGATCAGCAGCATCAGGAAGGCGAACAGTCCAACGGACAGGCCGATACGGAGTGTCAGCGCGCGCAGCGTGCGACGCGAGTCGCCCCTGTCGTTGACGAGATAGTAAAGGCCCGACGCCAGACTGGCGATGATGCCCAAGAACACGATCAAGATGACGACTTTGATCCACACGATGCTCGAGACCTCTATCAGCGCCCCCGCAGTATACAGCGCGTAGCCCGATGAACATCCCGTCAATCACCGTAGGTCGCTACCGCTTCGCACCGGCACTCTGGCCGACGGTGGCGTTCGTGTTGCTGTTCCCGGGGCTGCTTGCGCTGGGTGCCTGGCAGATGGAGCGCGCACACGCCAAGCAGCTGCTGGTCGAGCAGCGTGCAGCGACCGAGCTGGCGACGCCACTCGCCATTGGCCGCGATACGCTGATGGACGTGACCGATCGTTACCGGCAGGCGACGGTGCGCGGGCACTATGTGGGCGAGCAGCAGTGGCTGCTCGACAACCGGGTGTTTCGGGGCCAGGCCGGATACCACGTATTCACACCTTTCGCGATTGACGGCGGCGACGGAGCGATGATCCTGGTCAATCGTGGCTGGGTCGCGGTGGGCGCATCGCGGGATTTCCTGCCGCAGCTCCCCGTCAGCGATGAATCCGTCATGCTGAACGGTCGCCTCGACTCGCCGGCGTCGGTGGCGCTGGTGATCGGCGAGGTGCCGCTGCACAGCGTCGCCGACCGCGTGCTGGTGCAGTCACTCGACGTGGCCGCGCTGGGTGCCGCTCGCGGCATGAACCTGAAACGCTACACACTCGTGCTGGACGAGGATCAGGCCGGTGGTCTGCAATATGACTGGTCGCCGATCCCGGAAATGGGTCCGGAAAAGCACCTTGGTTACGCGGTGCAGTGGTTCGGCCTCGCCATCGCGCTGCTGCTGATCTACGTCGGTGTCAACACGCGCCGCAACGACCCGAACGGTGGCAAGCATGCCCAGGCCTGACGACCTGACGCGGCGCAACCGCGCCAAGCTGCTGCTCATCATCGCGCTGTTCGTGCTGCCGCCCGCGTCGGCGTGGATCGCATGGAAATACCTGGGCAGTGCCGGCGTCGACGCGACGACCAACGCCGGCACGCTGGTCCAGCCGGCCCGTCCGCTCGACGTGGCCGGCCTGCATCGCGTCGGCGGTGGTGCGATCGGTGAAGGTGATCTGCGCGGACATTGGACCTACGTCATGTTCGCCAACGGTGGCTGTGACGCGACCTGTGAACAGCAGCTGTACCTGACCCGGCAGATCCGACTGGCGATGAACAAGGACATGCAGCGTGTGCAGCGCGTCCTGGTCGTGGATGCGCCGCCGCAGACTCCGTTGGCCAGCCAGTTGGAGAGCGCGCATCAGGACCTGATCGTCGCGGTACGCGACGCTGGTGCAGCGCCGCTGCTGCAGCGCTTCCGTGGCAACGGGTTCTCGACGGGGGGCGCGCAGTATTTCCTGGTCGATCCGCTCGGCAACCTGATGATGTTTTACGATCTCGAGGTGCCGGCCAAGGGCATGCTGCGCGATCTGCAGAAGCTGCTGAAGATCTCGCAGATCGGGTGACGACATGTTCTATCACCGCTTCATCGTACTGACCTGTCTGCTCGCGTTCGCGGTGATCCTGCTCGGCGCATACACGCGTCTGGGTGACGCCGGCCTGGGCTGCCCGGACTGGCCGGGCTGCTACGGTCACCTGACCGTGCCGGCGAGCGAGGAACACGTCGCCGACAAGCGCTATCTCGACCAGCGTGCGCTGGAGCCGGAGAAGGGCTGGAAGGAGATGGTGCATCGCTATTTCGCCGGCTCGCTCGGCCTGGCGATCCTGGCGATCACGGTCTGGTCCTGGGTGCGCAGGCGAGACGATCCCGATCAGCCGGTATGGCTGCCCACACTGCTGCTCGCCACGGTGGTGTTCCAGGCCGCACTCGGCATGTGGACCGTGACCCTGCTGCTGAAGCCGATCATCGTCATGGGTCATCTGCTCGGTGGTTTCGCCACGTTCAGCCTGCTGGTGCTGCTGGCGCTGCGCACCGCGCCGCGGCGGCCGGTCGTCGTGCGCAACGACTGGCGGATTGCCGGGATCTTCGGCATCGTGATCCTGGTGGGCCAGATCGCGCTCGGTGGCTGGACCAGCTCCAACTATGCGGCCCTTGCCTGTACCGACTTTCCCACCTGTCAGGGGAGCTGGGTCCCGGACATGGATTTCGACGAGGCCTTCGTCATGTGGCGCGGGCTGGGCGTCAACTACGAATACGGCGTGCTGGAGCATCCGGCGCGCACCGCCATCCATGTTACCCACCGCATCGGCGCCGTCGTGACCCTGGCGTACCTCGTGTGGCTCGTCATCGGCGTCTGGCGCAACGTGTCGGCGCTGTCGGGGGCCGCGATGCTGGTCGGGGTACTGCTGCTCGCGCAGGTGTCGCTAGGTATCGCCAATGTATTGCTGCACCTTCCCCTCGGCATCGCGACGGCCCACAATGGCGTGGCCGCGCTACTATTGGCTTCACTCATCAACCTGAATTTCCGACTATGGCAACGACCGCACTGAAAACCTCACCGGCCGGCTGGCGCGACTACCTCGAGCTGTGCAAGCCCAACGTCGTTCTGCTGATCGTGTTCACCGCGGTCGTCGGCATGCTGCTCGCCGCACCCGGCATGGTGCCGCTGGATGCGCTGGTGTTCGGCACGCTGGGGATCGGCATGGCGGCCGGCTCGGCCGCGGCGATCAACCACGTCGTCGATCGCAAGATCGACGCGGTGATGGGGCGTACCAGTGGCCGACCCTTGCCGCAGGGGGCGGTCAGCACGCGCGATGCGATGGCCTTTGCACTGGTCGTCGGCGCGATCGCGATGGCCGTCCTGTGGCTGATGGTCAATCCATTGACCGCGCTGCTGACCTTTCTGTCGCTGATCGGATATGCGGTCGTCTATACGATGTACCTGAAGCGCGCGACACCGCAGAACATCGTCATCGGCGGTGCGGCGGGCGCCGCGCCGCCGGTCCTGGGCTGGGCCGCGGTGACCGGCAGCGTGGATCCGGGCGCCTTGCTGCTTTTCCTGATCATTTTCACCTGGACGCCGCCGCATTTCTGGGCGCTGGCGATCCATCGCTCCGAGGAGTACCGCAAGATCGGCATGCCAATGCTGCCGGTCACGCACGGTCACGACTTCACGCGCCTGCAGATCCTGCTGTACACGGTGCTGCTGCTGGTCGTCACGCTGCTGCCGTACGGCTATGGCATGAGCGGTGGACTTTACCTGGGTGGCGCGATCGTGCTCGGTCTGGGTTTCCTGTACTACGCAGTGCGTCTGTACCGCAACGATGACGACCGCATGCCGATGCGCACCTTTGGCTACTCGATCATCTACCTGATGGCCCTGTTCGCGCTGTTGCTGGTCGATCATTACGTGCCGCACTTCATGGCACTGGCCGGCTGATCCGTCGGCGCACGCACAGCCCCGTCGGGATCAGGGCCGGCCGCGGATGGTGCCGGTTCGGGTCCTCCCTCAGTCCGGACGGGCCGCCACCGCGCCCGGCTTCCCAGGCCAGGACTGTCGTGCGGCAGGCAATACATAAGAATTGACTAATATTGATTGGCTGAATAGAATGCCGGCGAAGCTTTCGACAGGCGCACGAGGCCGGCCCGCTCCCGTCTGCGCCTCGCCCGCGGGCGATTCCGGGCGGCAATCACCAACCCGCCGTTGCACCGGCTGCATTGCGCCCCCGTTCCAGCACACGGTCCGGTGCCCGCGCGACCCGGTCGGCGGCACACGGGTTCTGGCCATCGCCGGCACCGCTCCGCTATCTTGTCGCGGTTGGGAGGTGGGTTTTCTCGGCACGACGCACCATCGGGTGGAAATAAAGACCCGCCCAGATCGTCAATAGCTGGATTGAATCCGGAATTGTTGCGCCAGGTACCGGCCGGTTCGGCCTGCCGCACCTGCGGGTAATCGGCCACCCAGGGGGTTTACGACATGGCGCACTCCGCCGTCGCTGCCACGACGCAGTACAACTACGACATCGTCAAGAAATTTGCCGTGATGGCCCTGGTCTGGGGTGTGCTGGGCATGTCGGCCGGCACCTACATCGCCGCGGAGCTGGCGTTTCCGTTCCTGAACTTCGATATCGCCGAGATCACGTTCGGCCGACTGCGGCCGGTACACACGACCCTGGTGATCTTCGGCTTCGGTGGCAGCGCGTTGTTCGCGACGTCGTATTACGTCGTGCAGCGCACCTGCCAGGCCCGCCTCGCCAGCGACTGGATGGCCAGTCTGACGTTCTGGGGCTGGCAGCTGTCCGTCCTGGTCGGCGTCATCGGCTACATGCACGGCATCACCGAGGGCAAGGAGTACGCCGAACTGCCGTGGTATGTCGATCTGACGATTGCCGTGACCTGGGTGTTTTACTTCCTGGTCTACGTCATGACGCTGCGGCGCCGCACGCAGGCGCACATCTATGTTGCGAACTGGTTCTACATCGCGTTCATCCTCGCGACGGCGATTCTGCATATCTTCCGCAATCTGTCAGTGCCGGTCGGGCTGTTCAACACCACGTCCTACAGCCTCTACTCGGGCGTGCAGGACGCGATGGTGCAGTGGTGGTACGGCCACAACGCCGTTGGTTTCTTCCTGACGGCAGCCTTCCTAGGCATGATGTACTACTTCGTACCCAAACAGGCCGGGCGCCCGATCTATTCGTATCGGCTGTCGATCATCCACTTCTGGGCGCTGTCGTTCATGTACATGTGGGTCGGTGGTCACCACCTGCACTGGACTGCGCTGCCGGACTGGACGTCATCGTTGGCCGCGGCGTTCTCGATCCTGCTCCTGCTGCCGTCGTGGGGCGGCATGATCAACGGCATCATGACGCTGTCGGGCGCGTGGGAGAAACTGCGCACCGACCCGATCATGCTGTTCCTGATCACGGCGCTGTCGTTCTACGGCATGTCGACCTTCGAGGGTCCGATGATGTCGCTGAAGAGCGTCAACGCCTTGTCGCACTACACTGATTGGACGATTGG
>JAGRGY010000004.1:0-196055 GCA_020445255.1 Gammaproteobacteria bacterium | reverse complement strand
AGGCTGGTCTACGTGCACTTCTGGCTGGCAACCATCGGCATCGTGTTGTACATCGCCTCGATGTGGGTTTCGGGCATCGGTCAGGGGCTGATGCTGCGGGCCTTCGACGATTACGGCAACCTTGCCTACACCTTCATAGAATCCGTGGTCTTCATGCACTGGCCGCTGGTGGTTCGCATGTTGGGCGGCATGTTTTTCGTTTCCGGCATTCTGATCATGGTGTTCAACGTCTTCATGACCGTGCGCAACGCCAAGCTGGAACAGGCCGCGATCGAGGCCAAGATCGCCGCGAAGCTGGCCAAGGCCCGCGCATAAGCGGCGGCATTGGGGAGATTACGACGCATGAAACTGTCTCACGAAAGCATCGAGATCAACGCCGGCCTGATGATCGTGCTGACGTTGATCGCGATCTCGATCGGCGGACTGGTCGAGATCGTGCCGCTGTACTACATCAAGGATACGGTCGAGAAGGTCGATGGCGTGCGTCCGTATACACCGCTGGAGCAGCGTGGTCGCGACATCTATATCCGCGAGGGCTGCTATACGTGCCATTCGCAGATGATCCGGCCGTTCCGCGACGAGGACATGCGCTATGGCCACTACTCGCTGGCCGCGGAGTCGAAGTACGACCATCCCTTCCAGTGGGGCTCGAAACGCACCGGTCCGGATCTGGCGCGGGTCGGCCGCAAGTATTCGAATGCGTGGCACGCGCAACACCTGAACCGCCCGCGCGACGTTGTGCCCGAGTCGATCATGCCCAATTACCCATGGTTGTTGCGCAACGAGCTCGATTTTGCCGACATCGCCGATCGCATGCGTGCGCTGAAGCGCGTCGGCGTGCCCTACTCGGAGAACGAGGAGGAGTATCTGACCAACGTCGATCGGTTCGGCGCCGACATGGCCGCGCAGTTGGACATCCACCGGGCCGAGCAGAGCCTGGTTGCCCAGGCGCAGTCGGAGGACTGGGACGGCGACCGTTCACGGCTGACCGAGATGGACGCGCTGGTAGCTTATCTGCAGGTGCTCGGTACGATGGTCGACTTCGGCAAATACGACGAAGGCTACTTCGCCGAGTTCCGCTGACGGGCCGCACCCGCCACACGGCATGGCGAATCGCATGATGGAATGGCTGTCACAGATGGAGAACTCCAAGCCGTTGGCATTGGTGATCTTTTTCGTCGTGTTCGTCGGCATCGTGCTGTACGTGTTCACGGGCAAGAAGCGCAGCAAGCGCCTCGAGTCTTACAAGAACATTCCGTTTCTCGACGATGAATCACCGGACGGGCAGAACGACGAGGATTCGAAATAATGGCTGATGAGAAAGGCAAGTCGGTACAGACGACCGGCCATGCGTGGGATGGCGACCTGCAGGAATTCAACAATCCGCTGCCGCGCTGGTGGCTGTGGTCGTTCTACGGCACGGTCGTATTCGCGATCATCTACTGGTTGATCTACCCGGCCTGGCCGATCGCCGATTCGTACACCAAAGGTTTCGGCACCGTCAGCTACCAGTCGGGCGGCAAAGAGGTGACGCGGCACTGGAATACCCGCGCCGAGTTGTTGCAGGACCTGCAGAGCGGCAGCGAGACCCTGAAGCAGCAGGCCTACCTGCAGAAGGTCGCGGCGGCATCCTACGACGACATCGCCAACGATCCGGAGATGAGTGCGTTCACCCAATCGATGGCCAAGGTCCTGTTCGCGGACAACTGCGCCGCGTGCCACGGCATCGGGGGCTCGCCGGCCAGGATCGGCCAGTACCCGAACCTGCGTGACGACGCCTGGCTGTGGGGCGGTGACATCGCTCAAATCGAACAGACGATCGAGCAGGGTCGCAACGGTTTCATGCCGGCGTTCGGCGAGGTATTGGGCGACGCGAAGATCGAGCAGGTGGCAAGTTATGTGCTCGGTCTTTCGGGTCATCAGGTCGATGCCGCGAAGGCCGAAGCCGGTCGCGCCATCTTCCAGGGCCAGGAAGGCGGTTGCTTCTACTGCCACACGACCTCCGGAAAGGGTCTGCCCTCGCAGGGGGCCGCCAACCTGACCGACGCGATCTGGACCGTTGCCGACGTGCCGGGGGCGGCCACCGACGCGGACCGGCTCAAGGCGGTCGAAGCCGTGATCCGCGAGGGTATTCAGCGCCAGATGCCGGGATGGAAGGGGCGCCTGAGTACCACGGAGATAAAGCTGCTCACGGCCTACGTGCACAGCCTTGGAAGTTGACCGGCGTGCAACCGCTCGTGCGATGAACAGGGCCGCTTGCGGCCTTTTTCGTGCGCGGTGCCTGACGACCGGTGACGTAGATCCGGGATGCCTGATCCGCGCGGTGTCGCACCGACCGGGCTGAAACATGAGGAACACGACCGGCCCGTTACGGTCGAAACGACGATGCAACAAGCCGACAGTCAACCGCAGCTCTACGCTGCGCGCACCGCTATCCATCCGCGTTCGGTCAACGGTCGTTTCCGCCGGCTGAAATGGGCGGTCTTGATCGTCGCCTATGGCGTGTACTTCCTACTGCCGTGGCTGCGCTGGGAGCGTGGGGTGGGGGCTAATCAGGCCGTGCTGTTCGACGTCGCCGGGCGCAAGTTCTACCTGTTCGACCTGGTCGTTCATCCGCAGGACATCTTCTGGCTGGCCGGCCTGCTGATGATCGCCGCCTACCTGCTGTTTTTCGTCACCGGCCTGGCGGGGCGTGTGTTCTGTGGCTATTTCTGTTTCCAGACGCTGTGGACCGATGTCTACATCCTGATCGAGCGACTGATCCAGGGTGAACGGCCGGCCCGCCTCCGTCTTGCGCGACAGCCCTGGGATGCGGCGAAACTGGTGAAGATGGGGCTCACGCACCTGTTGTGGTTGGCGACGGCATTCGCCACCGGTCTGACCTTCGTGCTGTACTGGGGCGATGCTCCCGTGCTGGTGCGCGAGTTCTTCACCGGTGGAGCGCCATTCTCGGCCTATGCGACAGCGCTGTTCGTGACCTCGACCACGTACGTCATGGCCGGTGTCGCGCGTGAACAGGTCTGCACCTACATGTGCCCCTACGCACGTTTCCAGGCCGTGATGTTCGATCGCGACACGTTGATCGTGTCGTACGACCATTCGCGCGGTGAGGGCTGGAAGGGCCGTGCGAAACTCGGCCGTGACCTGAAGACCCGCGAGCAGCGCCACGCGGTGGGTGTCGGCGACTGCATCGATTGCGGGTACTGTGTGCAGGTCTGTCCGACCGGCATCGACATCCGCGACGGACTGCAGATCCAGTGCATCTCCTGCGCACTGTGCATCGATGCCTGCGATACCATCATGGATTCGCTCGGCTGGGAGCGTGGACTCGTCGCTTACGGCTCGCAGCGCGTTGCCGAGGGCGGGGAAAAGGCCCGCTTGCTGCGTCCGAAGGTGATCGGTTATGCCGCCGTGCTCGTTGTCGCCATCGGGCTGCTTGCCTGGAGCGTCTCGCGCCAGGCCCCGTTCGATCTGACCGTTGCGCAGGTGCGTCAGCCGATCTTCACCCGGTTGTCCGATGGGCGCATCCAGAACAGCTATGAGATCAAGATCAACAACAAGACCGACAGGATACTGGCGCTGCACTTCGTCATCGACGGACTGCCAGCCGGTGCTGAGCTCGATCTTGGACGTTTCAGCCAAGTCAAGCTCAATCCCGAGCAACGTCTGCGGCTGGCCGCCAAGGTGCGCTTGATGCCGAAGGACTTCGACGGACAGAGCCATCCGTTCGAGTTGACTGCAGTGCCGGACAGTGGATCCGGATTGCAGCCGGTCGCGCATCCGAGCGTCTTCTACGTGCCGGCCGAATGAACGCATCCGCATCGAGCCTGCTGATCGAAATCGGCATCGGGCTGCTCGCCGAGGTGCTGCTGTTCGTGGTGATGACGCGCCTGTTCCGGATGGCCGGCAAGACGGCCGGCATGATCGTCGCGCTGCTGGTGCTGTTGCTCTACGTGCCGTACGCGATCCTCACTTGGCCGGGCGCCGACGTTTTCGCGATACACCTGGCGATCCTGCTGACTGCGGCGTATGCGCTCGGCATCGTCGGTGGCAACGTCGGCCGGCGCTGGCATCTGGTGCCGGCGCTGATCGTTGGGTTCTTCACGCTCGTGATCGCGACCAACATCGTCTTTCTCGGTGTCGCCGAGCAGGGCATCACAGGTCTTTTCGCGCGTCTGTTGCCGCAACCGCGGGCCGCACAGGTGGTCGATTCGCGCTTCCCCGGCACGGTGTCACACGATTTCCAGGAAAAGGAAGCCCAGTACAACCGCTATCTGCACCAGGTCGAGACGCAGCAGGCGCGCGGCTGGCGGGTGCGCAAGGGCTGGCAGTTCAAGCCCGTGGTCGGACAGCCGGCGACGTTCATCGTCAGCGTCAACGACCGCCAGGGTGCGCCGGTCACCGGCGCCGCGGTCGACGGGCGCTTTCTGCGGCCATCCAACAGCCGCGACGACATTGCGTTTGCGATGAACGAGGTAGCGCCCGGTGAATACCGTGTTGCGCTGCAGATGCCCTTACATGGTCTGTGGGACCTGGTTCTGCAGATCAGGCGGGGCGACGACCTGCACGAGGTGCGGGCGCAGACCTCCGTGAGCGAATTGGCGGAGCGGCCATCGTGAGCGGGACCCAGGCCTGCTTCCATTGCGGCCTTCCCGTTCCGGAAAACGCTGACTATCAGGTCGAGATCGACGGCACGTCACGTGCGATGTGCTGCCACGGTTGCCAGGCGGTCGCACAGGCCATCGTCGATGGCGGCTTGATGTCCTTTTACGAGCACCGCGAAACGACGTCGCGCAAACCCGAGGATCTGGTGCCCGAGGCCCTGCGCCGGCTGGAACTCTACGATCAGCCAGCCCTGCAGCGCAGCTTTGTCCAGGCCGCCGACGGCAGCGAACGCAGCGCGTCACTGATCCTCGAAGGTATCACCTGTGCGGCGTGCATCTGGCTCAACGAGCGTCACGTCAATGCGCTGCCCGGGGTGCTCGACTTTGCCGTCAACTACAGCACGCACCGCGCGCGCGTGCGCTGGGACGACAGCCGCATCCACCTGTCCGACATCCTCAAGGCGATCTCCGAGATCGGCTATGTCGCGCACCCGTTCGATCCGGGCCGCCAGGAGGCGGTGCACAAGCGCGAGAAGTCGAGGGCCCTGCGCCGCCTGGCATTCGCCGGTCTCGGGGCGATGCAGGTCATGATGCTGGCCGTGGCCATGTATGCCGGCGACTACTACGGCATGGACGACCATCTGCGCACGTTCATGCGTTGGATCAGCGCGCTGCTGACGCTGCCGGTGGTGCTGTATTCGGCGAGCGGTTTCTTCGTCACGGCGTGGCGCGATCTCAAGCGTCACCAGCTCAGCATGGAGGTGCCGGTGTCACTGGCGATCGGTGCGGCGTTCGCGGCGAGCCTGTGGTCGACGATCAGCGGCGGCAGCGAGGTCTATTTCGACTCGGTGTGCATGTTCGCGTTCTTCCTGCTCGCCAGCCGTTACCTCGAGATGGGCGCACGCCACCGCGCCGGTGAGGCCGCCGAAGAGCTCGTCAAGCTGCTGCCGGCGACCGCGACGCGACTCGGTGCCGACGGCGAACAGGTGGTCGCGGTATCGGAGCTTTCCCCAGGCGACCGCGTGCTGGTTCGTCCCGGCGAAACGGTACCCGCCGACGGACCCGTCGTGGACGGACACAGTTCGGTCGATGAATCGCTGCTGACCGGCGAAAGCATGCCGCGTGCGCGTGCACCTGGCGATGAACTGGTCGGTGGCAGCGTCAACGTGGAGAGCCCCTTGGTGTTGGAGGTGCAGAAGGTCGGCGAAGACACGCTGGTATCGGCGATCGTGCGCCTGCTCGATCGCGCCCAGGCCGAGAAGCCGCGCATCGCGCAGCTTGCCGATCGCGTAGCCGCCTGGTTCGTTGGCGCACTGCTGCTGGTGGCGACCGTGGTCGCTGTCTGGTGGGTGCTGCATGCGCCCGAGCACGCGTTCGCGGTGACCCTTTCGGTACTGGTCGTAACCTGCCCGTGTGCACTGTCACTGGCCACGCCGACAGCGGTGACTGCGGCCTCGGGCGCGCTGACGCGGATGGGCCTTCTGACCACGCGCGGCCACGCTCTGGAGACGTTGGCGCAGGTCAGCCACGTGCTGTTCGACAAGACGGGTACGCTGACCCGCGGCCTGCTGCAGCTGTCCCGGCTGACGGTGCTCGACCGGGCCCGCATCGACGAGGCGCGTTGTCACGAGATCGCGGCGGCGCTCGAGAGCGGTTCCGAGCATCCGGTCGCCAAGGCGATCGCCGCACATGTCGTGCGCGCGCCGCGGGTCGACGCCCTGGTCGCCTTGCCGGGGCAGGGTATGCAGGGTGAGGTCGGTGGGCGGCAGTATCGAATCGGCAACCCGGCGTATGTCGCCGCGCTCAGTGCGGGCGTGCCACCCGAGATCGGCGACAGCGATGCGACCCAGGTGTTTCTTGGCGACAGCGAGGGCCCGTTGGCGCGCTTCGAGCTGCGCGACGTGTTGCGTGCCGATGCCGACGTCGCGGTGCGGCGCCTGCGCGAGCTCGGCCTCGAGGTCGAGATCCTGAGCGGCGACGCAACCGGCGCCGTGCGCCGGGTCGCCGGCGAGTTGGGCATCGAGCATGCCCGCGCCGGCCTGCGCCCCGACGACAAGCTGGCGCGCGTGCGCGCGCTGCAGGCGGCGGGACACCGTGTCGCGATGATCGGCGACGGCGTGAACGACGCGCCGGTGCTGGCCGGTGCCGACGTGTCGGTGGCGATGGGTCAGGGTGCGCAGCTCGCCCACGCGAGCGCGGACATGGTCGTGTTGTCGGAGCGCCTGTCGGTGCTGGCGGAAGGCGTGCGCAAGGCGCGCGCGACACGCGCCGTGATCAAGCAGAATCTGGCATGGGCGGTCCTGTATAATCTCCTGGCAGTGCCGCTGGCGGCCGCGGGCCACGTGGCGCCGTGGATGGCGGCCATCGGGATGTCGGCCAGTTCGCTGGTTGTCGTTTTCAACGCGCTGCGCCTCAGGGGCGGCGCCGGGGAGCCGGGCTGAGATGTCGATCCTCTACCTGTTGATTCCGCTGGCTGTCGGACTGATGGCGATCGCGATCGCCTTCTTCCTGTGGACGGTGCGGACCGGTCAGTACGATGACCTCGAAGGGCCGGCGCACCGGATCCTGATGGATGACGACGACCCCATGATCCCGGCCAACGCCCGGCCCAGGAAGGCTGCGGCAGAAAAGTCGGCGCGCGATGCTGACGTCAGGGAGCCTTGAACACAGTCGTTCAGCCTAACTTGGGAGATTGTCGATGTTCACGTCCAGCAACTTCGCCATGGTCATCGTCGTCGCGCTGATCGCGCTGTCCTGGCTCAGTTTCCTTTCCGTCATCATCGCCGGTTAGTCGGAAACAATGATCCGCCGCGCGTTCGACGCGTGGTCGATCAGAACAGATCGACGCCACCCTCGTCGACGGACTGTTGTGTGACAGCCCGGTTGCTTGTCGCGTCGAAACGCTGAATCGCCTCGACCCGCAGCGCGCGTAGGCGTTCCGATTGCGCAGTGATCGTACCTACGTCGAGATCGATCAGCGTGCCGCGTTGGATGTCGGCGAACTCGCGTGTGAATTGCTCGATGTCGACGGTGCGCTCGCGGATCTGTGCGATCAGCTGGCTGACGATGTCCTCGAACTGCAGCGACACGACACCCTCCATGACCAGGTGATGGATCTTCTCGGAGATCTCCGCAATCTGACGCGACTGGTTTGACGCGCGATGATTCAGCGTATCGATCTCCTCCCACATGCCGGCGACATTCGCCTTGGCCTGGGTCGCAACGCTGAGGTCGGTCCGGGTGGCCTGTTCGACCGAACTGTTGGCCGATTTGATCGAATTCTCGATATCGGCGAGCAGGCTGCGGATCTGGGCGCTGAAATGGCTGGTCCGCTTGGCCAGGCTGCGCACCTCGTCGGCGACCACCGCAAAGCCGCGTCCGGCGTCGCCGGCGCGCGCCGCCTCGATGGCCGCATTGAGCGCCAGCAGGTCGGTTTGCGCCGTGATCGTATTGACGTCGTTGAGCAGCTGGCTTGCCGCGTCGACCTGGGCGTACATCTCGGCGAACGTCGAGGCCATCTTGTCGGTAGACGACTTGAGGTCGCTGACCGTATCGACAAAGCGGCTGACGATCTGGTCGGTCTCTTCCGTGAAGTGCTGTATTCCGGCGGCCTGCTGGTCCTGCTCGTCGCTGGCGACCAGGACCAGCAGTTCCTCGACCAGCTCGCGCAGCATCTCCCGTTGACTGCCGGATTCCGCCTCCAGGCCTGTCAGACTGCCGGTGAGCCGCGAGGTCGCGTTCTTGATCACGCTGTCGACCTGATCGAGGGCGCTGGTAACGCTCTCGAACTGGTGGGTCCCGTCGTCGATCATCGCGGTCGCCGTTTCCTCGTAGTCCGCGATCGAGGTCTGCAGATCCTGCATGCGACGCTGCTGTCGCAGCATCCAGGTATGACGCGCCTGTCGGCCGTAGGCGACCGATCCCACCGCAATCAGCAATGCGATCAGGCCGACGGCCGGATTGGCCCACGCCGGCAGTCCCATATCGAGTTGGCTGAATCCGATCATCAGGATCGCCAGGTACATGCTGATGTCGTCGGGACGCAGTTTCACCCGGTTCTCCGTCGGAAAATTGGGACCCATGGTTTATCGGCCCACACAACTGGCCCTTTAGCCGGCTGGCATGGCCTCAGACCGGTGCGGATGTGGTGGTGGGCGCCAGGAGACGCGCCAATGAAAAGGCCCGCGATGAGCGGGCCTGTGGGGGACGTGCTCGGCAATTGCCGCGATCAGGCGGCCAGCGCTCCGCGCAGCTTCTTCATCGCCGCGGACTCGATCTGGCGGATGCGCTCGGCGGACACGCCGTACTCGTCCGCCAGCTCGTGCAGGGTCTTCTTGTCTTCGCTGAGCCAACGGCGGGTCACGATGTCGCGACTGCGTGCGTCGAGCGCCGCCAATGCCTCGTAAAGGCCTTCGCGTTCCGTCTGTTCGCTGTCCATACGCTCCAGCAGCATAGACGGCTCGCTGCGCAGGTCCGGCAGGTACGCGGCCGGTGCGACGACGTGGTCGTCCTCGTCGCCGTCGCCACCATCGAAGGCCATGTCGTGATTGGCCAGGCGCGATTCCATTTCGAGCACGGTCTCGGGCTTGACGCCGAGATCCTCGGCGACGGCTTCGACTTCGTCGCGCGAGAACCAGCCGAGGCGCTTCTTCGCGCTGCGCAGGTTGAAGAACAGTTTGCGCTGCGCCTTGGTGGTCGCGATCTTGACGATGCGCCAGTTGCGCAGGATGTACTCGTGGATCTCGGCCTTGATCCAGTGCACGGCGAACGACACCAGGCGTACGCCCATGTCCGGATCGAAGCGGCGCACCGCCTTCATCAGGCCGACGGTGCCCTCCTGTACCAGGTCGTTCTGCGGCAGACCGTAACCGCTGTACTGACGTGCGATGCGCACGACAAAGCGCAAATGGGACATGACCAGTGCCTGGGCCGCAGCGAGATCGTTGCGGTCGCGCAGGCGCACGGCGAGCTCGTGCTCCTCCTCGGCGGACAGCATGGGCAGCTGGAACGCCGCGCTGATGTACGCCTCCATGTTGCCTGTTGGCAGGGTTACCGGAATGGCAAGCTCTCTACTCATAAGGTGTCGCACCCTCTCCTTTTCCGACTCCGAATTTAGCACTCCAAACACGTGACTGCCAGAGTTGGTTTGGCACTCCAGGGGTAAGAGTGCCAATTGGGCCGGAAGTTCCTGTGCTACGGTAACCACACGATTTTCATGAAAAAAACCTTGTTGCCAAGGGCCGCGCATCAGGCGGGCCGCCGACCGTGTCCGGTCCGATACCGGCGTTCCGTCTTGAGGCGCACGCCCCCGCCACGGACCGGCAGACCACCGGACGGGGCGTGGGATAATCCCGGCGGTGCGTGGCCCGGTTGGGCGATAGAGGCCCCGTGGGGGTGAGGTGGCGCCGATGTCCGCAGACAACGAGCCTGGCGACGGCGCGACGCGGCACCGCGCGCGGGATGGCGCGGCGTTCGAGATCCAACCCTGCATCGACGGTGCGCATCACTTCACGCGCGCCCAATGGCGCGCCGAGTTGCAGCGCGGCATGACGCGTCTGTCGCCGCGTTCGCGCTGGCAGCGTTTCGCGTCCGGTATCGGCCAACTCAGTGACCGCCAGCTCGACGAGCTTACCGACATTGACGGCACGTGGCGTGTCGCGCTGTGTGCCGTGGTCGCGACCGGGGGCGACTATGAGGGGATCGGGGTGGCGCGGTATCTGGTGTTGCCGGGGACGACCGACATCGCCGAATTCGCCGTCACCGTCGTCGATCGTTGGCAGGGTCGCGGAGTCGGGGGTGCCCTGCTCGACCGACTGCTCGACAGTGCGCGGCGCAGCGGCCTGGCGACGCTGCGCGGCTACGTGTTCCCCAGCAACGCGGCGATGCTGGCGCTGTGCCGACGGCATGGCGCACGCATCGTGGCCGGTACGGATTTCCTACAGGTCGACATCGACGTCGGCAGATGACCACACCGAACCGTCAGCGGGTGGGGTGCCCCGACCTATTTGTTGCGGCCATTGCCTTTGCCGCCGGACGAGGGTCCGCCCGTCGAGCCATCCTTCGGTCCACCCTTGGAGCTGCCCCCATCCAGAAAGACCGTGACCGAGGCGCTGCCGGTATTGCCGGTGCCGTCGACGGCTTCCGCGGTCACGGTGTAGCTGCCACCTGTCAGCTTGCGCGTGTTCCATCCGCAGGACGCGCTGCTCGTGCCGGCGCACTTCAGCGCGCCGTTCACCAGCAGGCGGAACTGCTCGACACCCTGGTCGTCGGTTGCGTAGCCGGACAGCGTGACGTTTCCGCCGACCGTCGCTCCGTCGCTGGGACTCGTGACGAACGCACTGGGCGGTGTCTGGTCGCCGACATTGGTAACGGTCACGTACACAGTGGCAGATCGGCCGACGTTGCCGGCGGCATCCGTGGCGCGCGCGCTGATCCGGTGTTGTCCATCCGCGACGGTGGCTGAATCCCAGACGAACGGATAGCCGTTCGCGGTCGCCTGCGTCTCGCTGGCCAACCGGTGGTCATCGACGTACAGCCCGACGTCGACGACCCCGAAGGCGTCGGTGGCCCGGACCAGCACCATGACGTCGCCGCTCAGCCGTTGGTCGGCGAGCGGTGCCTCGATCGATACCTCGGGCGCGATCAGATCGGATGTGTCGGCGCTCGCGGCGAGTTGTACCGCCGCCAGCGCATTCACCCGTCCATAACCGAAGTACGGGTCCCAGCCGGCGCTGCCCAGGTCGACCGCGGTGCCGACCAGTATCGCGGTCACGTCGGTCGGATTCAGCGACGGGTTGGTCGCCATCACCAGTGCGGCGGCCGCCGCGGTGAGCGGGCTCGAGAACGACGTGCCACTGACCGAACCGTACCCGCCACTGGCAGTGGTCGTGTAGATGCCGGAGCCCGGTGCGGCGATGTCGACATCGTTGCCGAAACTCGAGTAGCCGGCCCTGCCGTCGGTGCTGTCTGTGGCGGCGACGACGAACAGGTAGGGGCTGTTGGCATAGCCGGCGTCGCTGTTGTAGTTGCCGGCGGATACGGTTACCACGCCGCCCCTGCTCAGCATGTAGCTGGCGGCGTTCGCCACCGCGGCGCTGCCGGCCGCGGCGAAGCTCACGTTGGCCACGCGTGCACCCTGGTCCGCGGCCCACTGGATGCATTCGGCAATATCGCTGCTGTAGGCGACACCGTCACTGCTGTTGGTGACGCGAACCGGCAGAATCTTCGCGCCCGGCGCGGCCGACGCGACACCGACCAGGTTGTTGGTCGCTGCCGCAATGGTGCCGGCCACCTTGGTGCCGTGACCGTAGATGTCGCTTGTGTCCGTGTTGTTCGACACGGTGTTCCAGCCGTCGAGCACCTGCCCGGCCAGGTCGGGATGACCTGCGTACACGCCGCTGTCGCAGACGGCGACCTTGACCCCGCTACCGTCGCCATACTGCCAGGCATCGGGTGCCTGCATCCTGGGCAGGTGCCATTGACTCGGGTAGTTCGGGTCGTTGACGGTGGCGACCGGTTCCAGCAGCAGATCGACCTCGGCGAACGCAATGCCGGGTGTGTGATTCAACGCACGTGCCAACGCCGCCTCTGCCTGCGCCGGTACGTCGACGACGCGGATGTTCATACCGGTCAGCTTCTGTCGTGCCCGGGCGCCGACGCGTGCGAGGATCCGGTCGAGCTTGGCGTCGCTCAGTCCCGCTGCAGGCTTGACCAGGATGCGCCCCTCGGCAAAACCCTGTCCGGGATTGTCGTTCGCGGCGAAACCGGCCTGACCGGCAAGCAGGAGTGGCACGGCGAGTGCGACGGCCGCGCTGCGGCTCCTCGTAGGTTTCTGCGGCATGGAGTCTGATCTCGTCGGGGAATGGGATACCACGTTTGCTGGTTAGCGACGCGGCATCGGTCGACTTGATCTGCCGGGCAGCTCACAAGCCGTGATCGTGAGCGGCGTCACACCGCTGGTGCCGGGCCGTGGGTGCGCCGTTGGCGGCCGCCGCAAATGAAAAGGCCCGGGTAATCCCGGGCCTCGCTGGTTGACTTAGACGCTTCAGGCGCGGCGACGGCGCCATGCGCCGATGCCGATCATTGGTGTGCCCAGCAGCAGCAGCGTGCCCGGTGTGGGGATCGCCTGCGGCGTCACGAGCTCATCGTCGTTACCGCCACCGCCACGGATGAGCTCGGCGTCGTGCGAAAACGGCGCAAAGTTGTCCACATCGATGTCCGTGGCTGACTTGACCTTGGTGTTGT
The DNA here is from genome assembly GCA_020445255.1 of Gammaproteobacteria bacterium. Classification (GTDB taxonomy): domain Bacteria; phylum Pseudomonadota; class Gammaproteobacteria; order Chromatiales; family Chromatiaceae; genus Thiosocius. Next base: position 183,207 of record JAGRGY010000004.1, on the reverse strand, counting down.
ACAGGTCGAAGTGCAGCCCGACCGCCGGGTCGAGCAGGCTGGCATCGATGTTGAACGCCAGGTAGTGGAGATCCGAGCCCGGGTTGGCGGACGGGTCAAAGCCGGGATCGGCCTCGACATCGACCGACGTGCTCATCTGCAGGCCGTCGAAATGGATCTCGTACTCGTAGTAGTAGGTGTCGTAAATACCGTGCTGACCCAGGTCGCCACCGTCGTGTCCGGCATCGCCGCCCAGCGTTTCGGCCGGAGGGGTGCCAAACACCATGTCGGCAGTGACGTTGACGGTCGTCCCTTCGATCGTGAAAGAGCCCAGATTGGACGGGGTTGAGATCTGCGGCGTCAGCGCGATTGCCAGGTAATACGTGTCGTCGAGCGTGTTTCGGGTGCTCGCCAGCAGGTAGGCGTTCAGCGTGGCGGACGCACCCGAAAACACAACGGTCTCGGAAGGGGCCGGGTCGTAGATGCCACCGGTAAAGTTCAATTGCAGGCCCGGTACGGCCATTGCGCTGCCCGCCGCGAGCATGCCGGCGTGGAGCAGGGCGGCGTGGGTTGCCTTCGGCACAAGGCGATGAGCGATTCGTTTCATTATGTGTTCCTTGACGTACTGCTTCGGTCGGTCTCACTGCACCCATCACCCTTACGGCGGCAGGCAGTCGCAGGACCATCCCTAACCGCCTCCGAGCAAGTCGCGGGCCAAATGGGCAACGATCGGTGCCTTAGGGTTTCCCCGTAGCCGGAAAGCCGGGCAGGCGGCGTCGTTCGTCGCCACCGGCGGCGCTGGCGAGCGACGTCGGAAGGTCGCCGTGTGGTACCTGGGACCGCACGGCAGACTGCCGGTGCGAAACCACCGAAGACTCGCTATCTCATTGTTTTGTATTGGTATGATGTAGGGCCAGCGCCATTCCCTCGGCGCCGCCGACCGGTTTCCGCTGTGCCCGCATGCGCACGTGGCGGTCGGCCGGAATGGATGACGCGGCGGGCGGGCCGATCGCAGTCCGAATGCCGTTGTCCGACGGGCAGCCGATGGCCAACGATCACGCGTAGGACGGTCGTGGTGGCTCCGCTGTAAAGCGGAACGGACCCCGCCGCAGAACGGGATGCCCAAAACGCCCCGACGCATTGTCGGTGCAATGTGGATTGGTTCCTGAATTCAATCAGTTATTGGTAATTCTGCGTCCCTGGGCGGACGCCGCTGCGCGGATGCGCCGACGCCCGCATCCGCGCGGCGCCAAGCGTCCGCCGGGTGTGGGATGTGCTTCATAACATATTATTTTTAAAAGGATTAATATCAGTTCTGCGACTGTAAGCCAGACTGACAACCGGCGCTTTCAGGGCTTGTCGTCGGTGCGGGCCCGCGCCAATCACTCCGGCTGGACATGGGCGAGATGCCGTCCCACGGCCAGCCAGGCCCCACATAGACCCAGCAACGGCCCACCGCCGACGATCCCGAGGAAGCTGCCCCAGTCCACGGCGGCAAGTTCGAAACGCGAGTTGTACAGCCCGGCGAGGCGTTCGACCGGTCCATCGAGCAGGACCAGCGACACGATCACGAGTATCAGGGCGATCGCGGCGCCCAGCAGGCCGTACCAGAAGCCCTCGTACAGGAATGGCCGGCGGATGAAGGCATCCGTGCCGCCGACCAGCTTGACGACCTCGATCTCGCTGTGGCGGTTCTGGATCTCCAGCCGGATCGTGTTGCCAACGATCAGCAGCACCGCCCCGGCCAGCAACACCGCGAGGACGAGCACGGCGCGTTCGATCGTGCCCGTGATCGCGCCGAGGCGTTCGACCCATTGCAGGTCGACCTGGGCGAGATCGATCTCGCGGAACGCCTGCAGTTCCTGCGCCAGGTGCCCGACCGCGTCGCTACCCTGGATGCGCGCGGCCGGCCGCGCCAGCACCACCGGGGGCAGCGGGTTTTGGTCGAGCAATTCGATGGCCTGACCGAAGCCCGACAGGCGCCGGAATTCGTCGAGCGCCGCGGCGCGGTCGATCAGGCGCGTATCGGCAATGTCGTTGCGCGCGGCCACCTTGGCGCGCACTTGCTCGGCCTGCTCGTCACTGACCGCGTCGTTGAGAAACAGCGAGATGCTGGCGCTGCCGTCCCAACTCGCGCTCAACTGGCGCACGTTGTCGACCAGCATGTGCAGCCCGCTCGGCAGCGCCAGCGCAATACCGATCACCGCCGCGGTCATCAGTGTTGTCAACGGACTGCGGCTCAGGCGGCCGAGCGACGACAGCGACATCTGCGCGTGCCGCAACAGCCAGGTGACCGGATTGCGGTTGCGCCTGAAGCCGGGCTGTCTGACGCGCTTTGCCATCAGCCCGCGGTTCCACTGTCGCCGGCAACACGCCCGTTGCGCAGCGTGATGATGCGCTTGCCCAGGCGGTTGACCAGGTCGATGTCGTGGGTTGCGACCAGCAGCGTCACGCCGACCTGGTTGAACTGCATGAACAGTTCCATGATCTCGCGCGACAGCTCCGGGTCGAGGTTGCCGGTCGGTTCGTCGGCCAGCAGCACCGGGGGCTTGCTGACCAGCGCGCGTGCGATGCCGACCCGTTGCTGCTCGCCGCCGGACAGCGCGATCGGAAACACCTTGTCCTTCTTCAGCAGGCCGACCTTGTCGAGCGCGGCGCGCACGCGGCGCGTGACCTCGGCATGGCCCATGCCGGAGACGACGAGCGGCAGCGCGATGTTGTCGAACACGGTGCGGTCGTGCAGCAGGCGGTGATCCTGGAAGATCATGCCGACCTCGCGGCGGTGGTAGGGCACGTCGCGGTTACTGAGCTTGTTCAGGTTGCGGCCGTTCACCCAGACCTGGCCGCGGGTCGCGCGTTCGAGCAGGCCGATCAGTTTCAGCAGCGTGCTCTTGCCGGCCCCGGAATGGCCGGTCAGGAACGCCATCTCGCCGGGTTCGAGGTGCAGGTCGACCCCGGACAGACCTTCATGCCCGGTCGGGTAGCGTTTGGCGACGTTGTCGAAACGAATCATTGGGCGACGTACCACGGGCCCTGGGCCGGGCGGTATGGCCCCTCGGCCCGCGACCCCCGGCCCGCGGCCCTATTCGAACAGTGCCTTGACGAATTCATCTGCATCGAACGGCCGCAGATCCTCGATCCCCTCGCCGACGCCGATGAAGCGGATCGGCACGCCCAGACGCTCGGCGATCGCGAAGATGATGCCGCCCTTGGCGGTGCCATCGAGCTTGGTCAGCGCGATACCGGTCAGGCCGACGGTGTTGTGGAACTCGTGCGCCTGGTTGAGCGCGTTCTGGCCGGTGCCGGCGTCGACGACCAGCAGCACCTCGTGGGGCGCAGCGGGGTCGATTTTCTTCATGACGCGCACGATCTTGGCCAGCTCGTCCATCAGGTTGCTCTTGGTGTGCAGCCTGCCGGCGGTGTCAGCGATCAGCACGTCGGCCTTGCGCGCGGTCGCGGCCGCGAGCGCGTCGTAGATCACCGATGCCGCGTCGGCACCGGTGGCCTGCGCGACCACCGGGATGGCGTTGCGCTCGCCCCAGGCCTGCAGCTGTTCGACCGCCGCGGCGCGGAACGTGTCTCCGGCGGCCAGCATCACGCTGCGTCCCTCGTCCCTGAAGCGGCGTGCGAGCTTGCCGATGGTCGTGGTCTTGCCGGCGCCGTTGATGCCGACCATCAGGATGACCAGCGGTCGTCCGGGCGCCGATTCGACCGCGGGGCGGTCGACTGCGCGCAGGATGTCGGCCAGTTGCGCACGCAGCCGGGCGCCAAGCGCCTCGGGATCCGCGAGCTCCTTGCGGCGAACCTGCGTGGTCAGTTCGTCGATGATGCGGCGGGTCGCGTCGACGCCGACATCGGCGGTCAACAGCAGGGTCTCGAGTTCGTCGAGCAGGTCGTCGTCTATCTGGCGCCGGCCGCTGAGCAGGTCGCCGAGGGCGTCGCCGAGACTGGCCCGCGTTCTCGCCAGGCCGGCCCTGAGGCGCGCGAACAGGCCCTTCTGCGGCTGTTGTGGCGCATCTGCCGTCTGTGCGGCCGTGGGCGGGGGTGTCTTTTTCTTGCCGAATCCGAACATGATCGTGTCTTGTGCCGGAACTGTCGCCCGTCGCGCGGGTCGACTGGCATGGAAACTACGTCAGCCGGGTGGTTGCTCCCCCCGCACCGGCTTGCCAGAATCCTGGCCCGGTCGACGCACTATATCGATTGTCGTCGCGCGTCGGTACTCCTGCCGCGGCGTCGCTGCCTCCGGAGCTTTGATGGTATTCACACGGCTGCTGAAAATCTGTTCGTTGGCGCTGACGCTCGCCATCCCCGCCGTCGTTGCCCAGGTCAGCGAGTTCTCGCTCGCCAATGGCATGAAGGTCATCGTCAAGGAGGATCACCGCGCGCCGGTCGTCGTGTCACAGGTCTGGTACAAGGTCGGTTCGAGCTACGAACCGGACGGCATCACCGGCATCTCGCACGCGCTCGAGCACATGATGTTCAAGGGCACCGACGCCGTCGGTCCCGGCCAGTTCGCACGCACGGTCTCGGCGCTCGGCGGCGACGAGAATGCGTTCACCAGCCGGGACTACACCGCCTATTTCGAGACCCTGGCGACCGAGCACCTGGAAAAGGCCCTTGAACTCGAGGCCGACCGCATGCGCGGGCTGCTGCTCGATCCGGCCGAGTTCGCCAAGGAGATCGAGGTGGTCAAGGAGGAGCGCCGGCTGCGCACCGAGGACAAGCCCAGCGGCAAGGTCTACGAGCAGTTCAACGCCGTGGCCTGGCGCGCGTCGCCGTACCGAAACCCGGTCATCGGCTGGATGAATGACCTCGACCACCTGACGATCGACGACCTCCGGGGCTGGTACCGGCGCTGGTATGCGCCGAACAACGCCACGCTGGTCGTGGTCGGCGACGTGCAGCCTGAACAGGTACGCATGCTCGCCGAGCGCCACTTCGGTGGCATCGAGGTCAGCGAGATGCCGTCCACCAAGCCCGCGGCGGAGCCTGCGCAAACGGGCGAGACGCGGGTCGAGGTGAAGGTGCCGGCACGCCAGCCGTACCTGTTGATGGGCTACAAGACACCTATCGTCGGCACTGCGGCTGAAAAGTGGGAGCCATACGCCCTGTACGTGCTGGCGAACGTGCTCGACGGTGGCAACAGCGCGCGCCTGTCGCGCGAACTGGTGCGCGGCAGCGGCGTCGCGGCGTCGGCCGGTGCGGAATACGGGCCCTATAGCCGTCTGCCGGGCATGTTCGTGCTCGACGGCACGCCGACGGATGGCCACTCGACCGCCGAACTCGAACAGGCCCTGCGCGCCCAGGTCGGCGTGCTGCGCGAGGACCTGATCGACGACGCGGAACTCAAACGCATCGTGACCCAGGCCGTCGCCAGCAAGGTCTACCAGGCCGACTCACTGTTCTACCAGGCGATGGAGATCGGCACGCTCGAGACGATCGGACTCGACTGGCGCCTGATCAAGACCGAGATCGACGCGATCAGGGCGGTTACGCCGGAGCAGGTACGCAGCGTCGCGCAGCGTTACCTGGTCGACGACAACCTCACGGTCGCGACGCTGGTGCCGTTGCCGATGGATCAAAAGCCCACGAGGCCGGCCTTGCCGGGGGTGCGCGATGACAGCTGAACATTGGTCCAGGTGGCGGACACTGGCGGTACTGCTGACCCTGTTCGGCATGCTCGGCGCGGTGCAGGCCGGCCCAAAGGTCGAGTCGTGGCAGACCAGCGGCGGCGCCAGGGTCATGTACGTGCATGCGCCGGACCTGCCGATGGTCGACGTGCGTGTGGTGTTCGACGCCGGCAGTGCGCGCGACGGGGACCTGCCCGGCCTGGCACGTTTCACGAGCGCGATGCTCAGCGAGGGCGCCGGTGACTGGGATGCCGATGCGCTGGCCGCGCGGCTCGAATCGCGCGGTATCGAGCTCGGCAGCAGTTCACTGCGTGACATGGCCTGGGTCAGTGTGCGCAGCCTGACCGATCCCGAGGTGCTGGATGTCGCGCTCGACACCGCCGCCAGCGTGATCGCGCAGCCGCGATTCGATGACGCGGCGATCGAACGGGTCCGCCAACAGATGCAGATCGGTCTGCGCCGCAGCCTGCAGTCGCCTGGCAAGGTCGCCCAGCGGCGCTTCTTCCGCACCCTGTATGCCGACCATCCCTACGCGCACCCGCCGGGTGGTGACGAGGCGTCGCTCGCGGCGATCACGCGTGCCGACCTGCAGGCCTTCCATCGCCGCTACTTTGTCACCACCAATGCGGTCATCGCGATCGTCGGCGACGTCAAACGCGATGCCGCCGAACGCATCGCCGAACGCGTGACCGCCGGGCTCGCGGCCGGCACCCATGCGCCGCCGCTGCCGTCGGTACCGGAGGTCAGCGGCGGTGAGCTGCGCGAACAGTTCCCGTCGTCGCAGACCCACATCTACGTCGGGCAGAGCGGCATGGCGCGCCATGATCCGGACTACTACGCGCTGTACGTCGGCAACCACGTGCTCGGTGGCAGCGGACTGGTATCGACGCTCGGCGAGGAAGTGCGCAACAAGCGTGGTCTGTCCTACAGCGTGTACAGCTACTTCAGCCCGATGCGCGTCAACGGGCCGTTCCTGATGGTGGCGCAGACCAAGAACGACCAGGCCGACGATGCGCTGCGGGTGATGCGCGACACCCTGAAGCGCTTCGTCGACGAGGGTCCGAGCGAACGTGAACTGGAGGAGGCGAAGCAGAATCTGATTGGTGGCTTCCCGCTGCGGATTTCGAGCAACGCGAAGATCGTCGAGTACCTCGCGATGATGGCGTTCTACGACTACCCGCTGGATCATCTCGACACGCTGCCGCAGAAGATCGCCGCGGTCACGGTCGAACAGGTCCGTGACGCCTTCCGCCGCCGCATCGACAGCGGCGCGGCGATCGCAGTGATCGTCGGTGGCGATGCCAAAGGCCACGGTTAGCACCCGTTGGCCGCTTGACCGCGGGTCAATTTTGCGCGCCGCAGATGCAGTGCCGGCGCACTACCCGGCGATCGACGAAGACCCGTTAAGTCCCGATTTGATGAGGTCCTGAACGTTGGCGCAGACCGGCAATCAGGTTCGCATCATCGGCGGCCGGCATCGTGGCCGCCGCCTGCACTTCGTGCCCGGCAGCGGTCTGCGCCCGACCCCGGACCGCGTGCGCGAGACCCTGTTCAACTGGCTGCAGGGGGACGTCAACGGGGCGCGTTGTCTGGACCTGTTCGCCGGCAGTGGCGCACTCGGCATCGAGGCGCTGTCGCGTGGCGCGGCGCACGTCACGCTGGTCGAGGCCAATCGCAACGCGGCCCGGCGCCTGCGCGAGAACCTGGATCTGCTCCACGAGCAGGACAGGGCGGACGTGCTGCAGTGCGACGCGCTTCGTCTGCTCGCCACACCGCCTGCACGGGCCTACGACATTGCATTCGTCGATCCGCCATTCGCCGACGACCTGCTGCCGCAGGTGTGTCGACTGCTTGAGGACGGGGATTGGCTGGCATCGCCGGCAATCGTCTATCTTGAGCAGGATGCCAGGCGCACATGGCCGCTGCTGCCGGACAACTGGGTCATATTCCGCGAGGGCAGGGCGGGCCAGTCGGGGCAGCGTGTGTTGCGCCGCAGCATGGTGCGTTAGACTGTGCCCGACCAACACACCTGCTGGTCGCCGGGAGACGACGCCGAGCGGGCGCCGAGTGACGAATCGCAATGAAGACAGCGGTCTATCCGGGTACATTCGACCCGATAACGAATGGCCACAGCGACCTGGTCGCGCGCGCGACGCGCCTGTTCGACCGGGTCGTCGTCGGCGTGGCCATGGATACCGGCAAGACGCCGGTGTGTGGCATCGATGAGCGCGTGCAGCTGGCGCGCGTCGCACTTGCCGATGTTGCGGGCGTCGTGGTCGTGCCGTTCGGCGGCCTGCTCGTCGACTTCTGCCGTCAGCACGATGCGCAGATCGTCATTCGCGGCCTGCGCGCGGTGTCCGACTTCGAATTCGAATTCCAGCTCGCCAGCATGAACCGCCGCCTCGCGCCGGACATCGAGACGATTTTCCTTACACCCGCCGAGCAGTTCTCGTTCATCTCCTCGACGCTGGTGCGGGAAATCGCCCGCCTGGGTGGGGATGTGTCAGAATTCGTGCATCCAGAGGTGCAGCGTCTGTTCGACAGCCGGCGTTGCACCTGAGACGGTTCAACCACAGCTTTTGGAGTAGCCAAGATGGCATTGATGATTACCGACGAATGCATCAACTGCGACGTGTGTGAGCCCGAATGTCCGAACGGTGCGATCACGCAGGGTGACGAGATCTATGTGATCGACCCCGATCTGTGCACCGAGTGCGTTGGTCATTACGAGACCTCGCAGTGCGTCGAGGTCTGCCCGGTGGACTGCATCCCGCACGATCCGGAGCACCAGGAGACTCAGGAAGAGCTGATGGCGAAGTATGAGCGCATCACGGCAGCGAATGGCTGATCCCGTCGTCACCGGCGTGTCGCGAAAGGCTCCCGCGTGGAGCCTTTTCGTTTTGTGGCTGTTTTCCGCGGGTGCGATGGCGACGCTGCCGCGCGGTCATGCGATCGCGTCGGCGCACCCGCTGGCGACCGAGGCGGGCCGTCTCGTGATCGAGGCCGGCGGCAATGCGTTCGACGCGGCGGTGGCCGTGAGTGCCGCGCTGGCCGTGGTCGAACCCTACGGCTCAGGATTGGGCGGCGGTGGCTTCTGGCTGCTGCACCGTGCGTCCGATCGACACGAGGTCATGATCGACGGGCGTGAGCGTGCACCGGCCGCTGCGACGGCGGACATGTACCTGGATGCCAATGGCCAGGTCATCAACGGTGCGTCGATCGACGGTGTGCTGGCCGCCGGCATCCCCGGTGCACCGGCCGCGCTGGTGCATATCGCCGAGCACTACGGCCGGCTGCCGCTCGCAGTCAGTCTGCAGCCGGCAATCATCCTCGCGCGCGATGGATTTCCGGTCGACGAGGCCTACCGGCGCATGGCTGAGTGGCGGTTGGCCGCGCTGCGCGCATCGCCCGCCGCTGCCGCGCAGTTTCTGGTCGGCGGCGACGTGCCGCCAGCGGGCCACCGACTGCGTCAGCCGGACCTGGCGAAAACGCTCGAGGCGATCGCCAGCGCCGGCATGCGCGCGTTCTACGAAGGCGAGATCGCGCGGCATCTGGTCGACGGCGTGCGCGCACACGGCGGCATCTGGACCCTCGAGGATCTGCGCGACTACCGTGTTGTCGAACGTGCACCGGTCGAGCTGCGCCTGCAGGGGAAGCGACTGGTCAGCGCGAGCCTGCCGTCATCCGGCGGTGTGCTGCTCGCACAGATGCTGATGATGCTCGATGCGCGCGGGACCGCCGGGCTTGGCGTTGCGGATCGCACTCACCTGCTGGTCGAGGTGATGCGGCGCGCATACGCCGACCGGGCCCGCTACCTCGGCGACAGCGATCATGTGCACGTGCCGTTGGCGCGCGTACTGAGCCGCGGTCGCGCGCAACGCCGCGCGCAGCAGATCGACATGGCGCGTGCGACACCGAGCACGCGCGAGGCGCTGGCGGTTGGCGAGGGTCAGGACACCAGTCACTTCTCGATCCTCGACCGGGAGGGCAATCGTGTCGCCGCGACCTTGAGCGTGAACTACCCGTTCGGCAGCGGGTTCGTCGCCGCCGGTACCGGTGTGCTGCTGAATGACGAGATGGACGACTTTTCCGCCAGGCCGGGCAGTGCCAACGTCTATGGCCTGGTCGGCAACGACGCGAATGCAATCGCGCCCGGCAAGCGCATGTTGTCCAGCATGTCGCCCACCTTCTACGAGCACGGTGACGTCGTGACGATCCTCGGCACCCCGGGCGGGTCGCGCATCATCAGCCAGGTACTGCTCGGCCTGCTCGACGCCGACAGCGGTTTGCCGTTGTCCGAGCTGGTCGCGAAGGGCCGCTTCCATCACCAGTACCTGCCCGATCGGATCGACGTCGAGCCGGGGGCGCTGGACGAATCCGTGCTCGCCGAACTGCAGCGGCGCGGACATACGATACGGCGACTCGAGCAACCCTACGGCAACATGCAGGCCGTGCGTTGGGACAGGCGCAGCGGCGCGGTCGACGCGGCCGCGGACCCACGCGGTATCGGTCAGGCGGTGCTGTTCCACACGGAGATCGGTCGCGCAGGTTCCGTCCAGGGACGTTAGCCAGGCGCAAAGCATGTCGGTAGGGTGTGACCTGGCCACAGCGGCGCGGCCGGGCCACGCGTCGTCGTGTCAGTCGGCAAAGCCCAGCTGTGCCCAGGTAAGGTCATGATTGACACCGGTCAAGCCTGTCACGCCGGCAACATCTTCGATGCCGTGGCCCAGCGCGGCGAGGCCGACCTCGTCAAACACGAAGGTCTGGGTCACGGCGCCGTAAAATCCCTGCGAGTAGTGGTACACGCCGAGCACCGCACCGGTATCGCCCTGAATGAAGCGCACCTGGGCGAGAATTTCCGTCTCTTTGAGGCGCGTGTAGCCGCCGAGGTAGGGACTGCCATCCGAGCCCGGATAGACCGTGAGCAGCAGTTCCTCCCCCAGGCTGTCGGTGGTGCCGCGCACGCCGTCGGCGTCGTAGACCACGTAGGGCCTGACACCCCCGCCAAAGGACGTCCCGAGTTGACTGTACTGCTCGAAAGCGAAACCGGGAATGGCGTGGCTGCCGATCGGCAACAGGCTGTAGTTGTAGGTGGATAGGCTGTCGACCGGGTTGCCTCGAACGGTCGAGTCAGCGACCAGATGGTCCACATCGGCAACTGGGCTCTCGGTGCGCGGCAGGAAATAGGCGTCCGCACCGTCACTGAACACCGCGCCGGGAATCGCACCCTGGTCGGTCTCGAACTGCACCCGGTACAGCGTCGGTCCACTGCGCGTGATCAGCTGTTCATCGGCGTAGACGTCGACCGCTTCGCCGGTCGACAGATTGATGCCGTCGGAATAGGACATCAGCGAGCCACCGACCGTGATTGCACCGTCGTCCGGGTCTTCGGTGCGCAGCGACACGGGCGTGACCAGGGTGCCGGCTGCGAATACCGTGTCGCTGCCGACATCGGCCACACCGTCGATGCGCAATGCAACTCCCTGCAATTCGGCGATGACGGCTGGCGGTGGTGGCTGCTTTTTCTTCGAGCCCTTGGCGTATGCGCCGACGGCGCACAAGCTGACCGAGACGGTGCAGAGCAGTGCAAGGTTGAGCGTCGTTGACCTGGGGGTCATCTCGGAATCCTCCATTGGTTCGGACGGTGCGGCTGTGCACCGGCGCGGCGGACACCCGCCGCTGCATCGAGGATGGCCTGCGAAGTTCACGAAAGCGTCACGCTTGGCGGCGTGGGTTGCCGGGGGCGCGTCATGTGGTCCGATAGTCGGGGCGTCGACGTGTCGCGGGGTTGAGCGTGTGCGGCGATCGCCGACCACACAGCGGCGATGTCAGTCCCTTCGCGCGAAGCAGGTGGCGGGGTGCGAAGGACGCGCGCCGGTGTGTGGTTCGGGTGCAACGAATGCAGAAGGGCGATCGATGGATCGCCCTTCCGCTGGTTTGGGTGTCGCTGCGCCGGGTGTCAGCGCTTTTGTTCGTGCGGCAGGACGTGGAGCGTGTCGCCGGTCTGGCTGGAGAACCACGCGGCCAGGTCCTTCATGTCCTGGTCGGTGAGATTGGCGACCATGCCGCTCATGATCGGATTCTTGCGCTCGCCGTTCTTGTACTGGGTCAGCGCGTGATGGATGTACGTGGCGTACTGTCCCGCGAGTCGCGGGTTGGCGGCGATCGTGCTGTTGCCGTCGGCGCCGTGACACGCTGCGCAGACCTTGGCCTTCTCCTGGCCTGCCTGCGGGTCGCCGCCCGCCAGTGCCGTCGTCGAGGAGACGATGGTGAGCAGCGCGAGTAGTGCAGTCTTGTTCATTTCGTCAACCTCGCTCAGTGGCCGGCGCTGGAAAAGAACGCCGCGATGTCGGCGATGTCCTGCTCGGACAGGGCCATGGCGTTGTTGTTCATGGTCTGGTGCGTGCGCAGGCCGGTGCGGTACGCCGTCAGCGCGGCGACCAGATACTCTGCGTGCTGCCCACCGACCTTCGGCACGTTGTACGTCGGGTAGACGTTGTTGTATGACGGGATCGCGTGGCATCCGAGACAGGCCGTGGCCTTGATCCTGCCGCGCTCCGCGTTGCCTTCGGCCGCATGCAGCGCGGTCACGGCGAGCGCCATGCCGAGCAGGGCCGCGACGCGCGCTGTCCTGGTAGGCTGATTGAACATGCAATTCCTCCTGTGAGGTCGGTAGGTTATCGATCAGCCGCGCAGTATAAGCGCAACGCCCAGGTAAGTGCGTATTCAATGCTGGCAGTGCGGGCAGTAGGCGCTGGTGCGCTGCCCGATCTGGCGCGCGACGATCGTGCTGCCGCAGATCCTGCACGACAGGCCCGCCCGGCCGTACACGAACAGCTCCTGGGCGAAGTAGCCGGGTTCGCCGGATTCGTTGAGAAAGTCGCGCAGGGTGGTGCCGCCACGCCGGATCGCGTTGCCCAGCACGCGTTTGGACTCGTCGGCGAGGCGGGCCAGCCGGCGGGCGGATACCCGATGACTGGCCCGGGCCGGATGGATGCCGGCATGGAACAGGGCCTCGGTAGCGTAGATGTTGCCGACACCGACCACGACGTGGCCGTCCATCAGCAATGATTTGATCGCGACCCGCCGGCCGCGCGCGCAGGCATGCAGGTAGGCACCGTCGAAGGCCTCGGACAGCGGTTCGGGGCCGAGATCGCGCAGGCGTGGGTGGTCCAGCGGGTCGCCGGCCGTCCACAGGATCGCGCCGAAGCGCCGTGGGTCGTGCAGGCGCAGGCACGTACCGCCGAACACCAGGTCGACGTGGTCGTGGGTCCTCGGCGGCGACGTCGCCGGCAGCACGCGCAGGCTGCCGGACATGCCGAGGTGGACGATCAGCGTGCCGTGGCCAAAACGCAGCAACAGGTACTTGGCGCGGCGGTCGACGGATCTCACCCGGTGGCCGCTCAGCGTCCTGGCCAGATCGGGCACCGGCCAGCGCAGGCGTGCCTGACGCACGATCGCCCCGGTTACGATGCGCCCCTCGATGTGCGGCGCGATGCCGCGGCGTGTCGTCTCGACCTCGGGCAGTTCAGGCATGCTGCGGATCCGCGCGGTCGCTCACGGTGTTGCCGTCGCTGCGCGGAAGTGCCTCGCCGGCAGCATCGCCAGGTTGAAATACAGTTCGTCGATGGCGGCGATGTCCTGGTCGACGCGCACGTAACGTGCCTGCTGTGACGGATCGCGATCGCCGAATTCAATGCGCACCGCGTCGAACTGCACCACCGCAGACGGTCTGTCCAGGCCGTATCGTCCCGGTTCGTCGGCTGCGTCGAGTTGCTGCAGCACCGGTGCCGCCGCGATCGCCAGCAGCTGACCGACCCGGCGTGGATCGGCCGCCGCGGCATGCGGGTACGTCATCGCCCAGGCGTCTGCGTCGCGACTGAACGCCATCTCCAGCCGATCGGCGTGTTCGATGCGAATCGACGACACCGCCTGGGCAGCGAGCGCGGTCAGCGTCGGCGCCCGCGCGACCTCGCCGGTCGGCCACGCGAGCCACATCGCCAGCAGCGCGACCACGACCGCCAGACCCAGGTCGATGCGTGTCCAGGACGTCATGGTCGACGTCGGCGGGCACGCCGCCACAACCCGGCTGCCAGATAGGCCGCCGGCAGTATGGCGATCGACAGGATCGCGAGCGCGGCGCCGGTCTGCGGTGACCAGGTCAATTCGAGATCCGGTGCCGGTTCGGGCGCGGCGAGGCGATCGTTGCCGCTGAGCCAATTGGTCAGCGCGACCGCCAGCCCCAGGTTCGCTCCCAGGCCGAGCTGACCGTTGGCGATGAAGCCGGTGCCGGTGACGACGGCGACGCGCGCCGGACGATCGCCGTCGACGCGCTGCAGCAGTAGGCCGACATCGTGCGGCCCGGATCGTTCGCCCGATTCCGGGTCGCGCGCGATGCGCCCGCGCAACTCGCCGGTCTCGTTCCAACTCTGCGCGCTGCTCGCGAGCGTGCCCGCCAGACGCCAGCCGTCGTCGCCATCCCAATGCAGCGGCCGCGCCCGGTGGATGACACTGTGGCTGGCGAGCGCACTGCCCAGCGCGTCGGGGTAGGTGTCGACGATGGCGTTGTCGGGCGCATCCAGACCGTAGCGCGCGGCCGCGGCGTCGACGACGTACCCCGGCAGCAGACCCAGCGCCGACGACGCGTCACCGAGCGGCGGCAGCGTGTCGGCGGCCAGCCACAACAGCGCGCCACCGGCGTCCAGGTAAGCCGCGAGCAGGGCCTGCGAATGCGTCTCGTAGGCCTGGGTCGGCGCCGCGACGAGGACCAGCGCCGTGTTGTCGGGAAAGCGCTCGAGCTGGCGCGGATCCAGCGAAACCACGCGGTAGCCGCGCGCCTCGACGGCCTCCACGTAACGTCCGATGCCGTTCGGTGAGGCATCCGGTTCGGCCTCGCCATGCCCACGCAGGGCGACGATCCAGCGTTCGCCGCTCAGCGCGAGGCGATTCAGCGCCGCATCGATCGCCGCCGTGGACGGGCGGCCGACGATCTCCTCGCGTTCACCACTGCGCAGGTGCAGTTCGCCGTGTCGGTCAACGCCCGCGGCGCGCGCGAGGTCGGGTCGTGCGACCGGGTCGATGAAGCGCAGCCGTGTATCGGTGTGATGGGCGCGATACGGCGCGAGCAGGCGATCGATCTCGGCACGCTGAACGGCGAGGTCCGGCACGTAGACGTCGATCTCCAACGATGCTGGCAGGCTGTCGAGCGCGTGCGCGGCGGCGGCCGACACGCTGTTGATCCGGTTCGCGGTGACGTCGACCTGCCACGTATGGCGTTCGGCCACGCGCAGGCTCAACACCAGCGCCGTCAGCAGCAGGGCGTAAAACAGCCAGCGCCGGATCGTCACGCGCGTCCCCGTCGCCGGTCGAGGCCACGCATCGTCAGCAGCAGCGCGGTGAGCGCTGTCGCGGCAAAGTAAGTCAGGTCCTGTGCGCGCAGCAGGCCGCGCAACATCGGCTGGACGTGGGGCAGCAGCGCCCACGTCCGCCATGACGTCGCATCGCCGCTGAAGGTGTCGAGCAGCCAGAGGAACAACAGCACCGCGTAGCTCGCGGTCAGCGCTGCGGCCGGGCGGTCGAAAAGTGACGACAGCCACACCGTGACCGCGGCCAGCCACAGGCTGACGATCAGCATCGCGGCGACTGCGAGCGCGAGCCGCGCCGGATCGAGTGCGACGCCGATGCCGAGTGCGGCGAGTGTCACGCTGGCGCTCGCGACCAGCGGCAGCAGGCCAAGCCACAGGCCGAGGACCTTGCCGACGATGATGCGCGACGCGCTGAGCGGTGATGCCAGCCACAGCGCGAGCCGGCCGCTGTGTGCCTCGCCGGCGATGCTGCCCATCGCCAGCAACGGTGTGCCGAGCAGCAGGACCAGCAGCAGGCTGTTGAAGGTCGGCATCACGACCAGATCGGTGGCGCCAAGCGTCGCCCCACCGGCCTTGAGCCGCGGCGCGATGTCGGCGAACGCCTCGAGCTGGGCGAACGCCAGCCACGCAACCGTCATCTGGCCGGCGGCCAGCAACAGCCAGAAGGTCAGTCCGGCGCGTTGCCGGTGCCACTCGTGCCGCGCGATGCGTGCGATCATCGCGCGTCCGTGCCGGTCAGCGACGGCGCCGTGCGGAAATGGGCCAGCAGGTCGGCGTCCGCGGTGACGGCGTGGTCGCCGCGCTTGCGTCCGCCGTCGAGCACCAGCACGCGGCTGCACAGGCGCTGTACGTCGTCGAGCAGGTGCGTGGCCACGATCAGGCTGATGGCGGCATCGAGGCCGGTCAACAGCCGCCGGATCTCGTCGGTCTGCAAGGGATCGAGTCCCGCGGTAGGCTCGTCGAGCAGCAGGATTGCCGGTGCGTGCACCAGGGCCTGCGCCAGCCCCAGGCGCTGCGCCATACCTGCCGAAAGCCGGCCGGCGAGGCGGCGCCGCACGCCGGCGAGACCGACCTGATGCAGCACGCGATCGATGGCATCGGCGGCGGCGTCGCCGTGCAGCCCATGCAGCATCGCGGCCCAGGCAAGGTTTTCGTCAACGCTGAGTTCGCCGTACAGCGGCAGCCGTTGCGGCAGATAGCCGATCCGCGTGCGTACCGCCAGATCGTCGTGGATGTCGATTCCGTCGACGCGGATCTCGCCGCTGGCGGGTGTGAGCACGCCGGCCAGCAGCTGCAGCAGCGTCGACTTGCCGGCGCCGTTGACGCCCAGCAGGCCGAGTCGCTCGCCGTGTGCGAGGTCGAAATCGATCGCATGCAGCCGCCGGTCGCGGGCCGGACCGAGGGAAAGATTGACGACGTGCAGCGCCGGATTCATGCGGCTGCAGATTACCGCGCCGCGTTGCGCTTGCGAACCCTTGCCGCCCGACCTTGCGTGAAACCGTAGAATGTCGCCCATGTTCAGGCTCGGCATCGATACCGGCGGGACCTTCACCGACTTTGTGCTCGTCGACGCGCAGGGGCGCTTGCGCGTGCACAAGGTGCTGTCGACGCCCGACGCGCCCGAGCGGGCAATCCTCGAAGGCATTGCACAGCTCGGCCTGGACGTCGACAGCCTGCAGTTGGTGCATGGCTCGACGGTCGCGACCAATGCCGTGCTGGAAGGCAAGGGTGTGCCGACGCTGTACATCTGCAATCGTGGCTTCGCCGATCTGCTGACCATCGGCCGCCAGCAGCGCGCCGAACTGTACAACCTGCAGCCGGCGCCCATGCCGCCACCGGTGGCGCCGGAATGCTGTGTCGAAGTCGGAGGGCGGCTGGATGCGCACGGCACGCTGCTCGACCCATTGACCGACGAGGATCTCGGCGCGGTGCGCGATGCCGTGCAGCGGCTCGCACCCGAGGCGGTCGCCGTCAACCTGCTGTTTTCCTATCTCGATCCATCGCTCGAGGCAGGCGTCGCCACGGCGATCCCGGGGGGGGCGTTCGTGTCCTTGTCGTCGCAGGTGCTGCCGGAGATCCGTGAGTACGAGCGCGGCATTGCGACCTGGCTGAACGCCTGGGTCGGGCCGAAGGTCGCACGTTACCTCGAACGACTGCAGCACGGTCTGCCCGGTGTGCCGGTCGCGGTAATGCTGAGTTCCGGTGACACCGTCGCCGCGGCGCAGGCGGCCAACCACGCGGTACGCCTGCTGCTGTCGGGGCCGGCCGGTGGCCTGATCGCCGCCGCGCATGTCGGACGGGCGGCAGGCATCGGGCCGCTGCTGACGTTCGACATGGGCGGGACCTCGACCGATGTGGCGCTCGTCGACGGCGATCCGCGCCTGACCTCCGACGGCCGGATCGGGCCCTACCCGGTTGCGGTGCCGATGGTCGACATGCACACGATCGGCGCCGGTGGCGGTTCGATCGCGTGGCTGGACCCCGGCGGCATGCTGCAGGTAGGCCCACAGTCGGCCGGCGCCGATCCCGGGCCGGCCTGCTACGGCCGCGGTGGGCGGCTGCCGACTGTGACCGATGCCAATCTGCTGCTCGGACGTCTGCAGCCCGACGCGTTTCTCGGCGGCGAGATGCCGCTCGACGTGGCCGCCGCCACCCGGGCGCTGGACGGGCTCGCGCTGGGCATGCATACGACCGCGGTGGAGGCGGCGCGCGGTATCGTCGCCGTCGCCAACGAGCACATGGCGCAGGCCCTGCGCGCGATCTCGATCCGGCGCGGTGCCGATCCGAGTCACCATGTGCTGGTTTCGTTCGGCGGTGCCGGAGGCCTGCACGTGTGTGCGCTCGCCAACCTGCTCGACATGCGCACCGCGATGGTGCCAGTGCACGGGGGCGTCCTGTCGGCCCTGGGCATGCTGGCGGCGCGTCCGGGCCGACAGCTGTCACGGACCTGGGTCGCTCCTCTGAGCGCGGTCGACGACGCCGACATCGACACCGCACTTGCGCGCCTCGCCGATGAGGGGCTCGCGGCGCTGCAGGCCGAGGGCCACGATGCAGGCGCGTGCGAGGTGCACCGCTCGCTCGACCTGCGCTACCGCGGCCAGTCGTACACGCTGAACGTGCCGTGGCAGGGCGTCGGCGGGAGTGCCGCGGCATTCCACGATCGCCACGCGTTGCGTTACGGACATCGCATGCACATGGCGGTGGAACTCGTGAACCTGCGTGCACAGGTGCGTGGCCCGTCGCCCGATCTGCGCCTGGCCGGGGTCGCCGGTGGCGAGCCCGCCCGACCGCGCGGCATGGTGCGACTGGCGGGCATCGACGCCGGCGTGCCCCTGTATCTCCGCGAGAGGCTGGTGGCCGGCCAACATATCGATGGTCCGGCGCTGATCGCCGAACGCGTTGCGACGACCTGGCTGGAGCCCGGCTGGGCGCTGAACGTCGACACGATCGGCAATCTGATGTTGCAGCGCGTCTGACGGCGGCGGCCAGCCGTCTGGCAACATAATCCGTTTCAACGCGTTATCATTGCCCGCCCCAGGCCGATAACCGTGTGGATCCAGTTCCCCCGCGGGCGGCCGACATGGATCGCTGAGGTGACCGATGATCGACGGCCTGCTTGATTTGAACCCTTGGCAACTGGTGCTGGTGGCGCTGGCGTTGACGCATGTCACGATCGTGTCGGTGACGGTCTACCTGCACCGCTGCCAGGCCCATCGTGCGCTCGACCTGCACCCGGTGCTGGCGCATTTCTTCCGTTTCTGGCTGTGGCTGACGACCGGCATGGTCACGAGCGAGTGGGTCGGCATTCACCGTCGCCATCATGCGCGCTGCGAGACGCCCGACGATCCGCACAGCCCGCAGGTCCTCGGCCTGAGCAAGGTGCTGTGGGAGGGTGCCGAGCTGTACCGTGCCGCCTCGGTCCAACCCGACCTCGTCGAACGCTATGCGCACGGAACACCGGATGACTGGATCGAACGCCGGCTCTACAAGCCGTTCAACTTCGTCGGCGTCGGCGTGATGCTGGTGGTCGACGTCGCGCTGTTCGGTGTGCTCGGTGTCGCGCTGTGGGCGGTGCAGATGATCTGGATCCCGTTTTTCGCCGCCGGCGTGATCAATGGCGTCGGCCATTACTGGGGTTACCGCAACTACGAGTCGCCGGACGCGGCGACCAACATCGTGCCCTGGGGCATCCTGATCGGCGGCGAAGAGCTGCATAACAACCACCATGCCTTCCCGAGTTCGGCCAAGCTGTCGTCGCGCTGGTGGGAGTTCGACGTCGGCTGGCTGTATATCCGTCTGTTCGAGTTGCTCCGCCTGGCGCGTGTGCGACGCATTGCGCGCGCGCCGGAACTGGATGCTGCGAAGGCCGTGATCGACATGGATACGGTCAAGGCGGTCGTCGTGCATCGCATGCACGTGCTGGCCAACTACGCGCGCGACGTGATCAAGCCGGTGGCGGACGCGGAGCTGTGCCACTCGGAGGTGGCGTGCCGGCGAATGGCGCGCCAGGCGCGGCGTCTGCTCGTGCGCGAGGTGGAATCGCTGGACGCCGGCAGCCGCCAGCGCCTGCAATCGATTCTCGAGCGCAGCCAGGTGCTGGCCAAGGTGCATCGCTCGCGCCAGCAGCTCAAGCAGGTCTGGGAACGGACGGCATCCAGCCAGGAGGCGCTTCTCGCGGCCCTGCAACAATGGTGTCGCGAGGCCGAGGGGAGTGGCATCAAGGCCCTCGAGGACTTCGCGCGCAGCCTGCGCAGCTATCGCCCGGCAATCGCGGTCGGCTGACAGTGCGTTGCCGATCTGGCAGAAAAAAACCGCCTTTCGGCGGTTTTTTTCGTCGCGCGTGATCGCGACTACTTGATCTTCCCTTCCTTGTACATCACGTGCTGGCGCACGACCGGATCGTACTTTTTGATCTCCATCTTGCCGGTCATGGTCTTCTTGTTCTTGGTTGTGGTGTAGAAGTGCCCCGTGCCGGCGCTCGAGTTCAGACGGATCTTTTCGCGGACTGCCTTGGCCATGATCGTAACCCCTTGAGACTCAGACGCTCTCGCCGCGCGCGCGCAGCTCGGCCAGAACGGTGTCGATGCCTTTCTTGTCGATGATGCGCATGCCGGCCGCGGAGATCCGCAGGCGAACGAAACGCTGTTCGCTCTCGACCCAGAAACGGTGGTAGTGCAGATTCGGCAGGAAGCGCCGGCGCGTCTTGCGGTGTGAATGCGACACGTTGTTCCCGGTGATCGGTCGTTTACCGGTGACCTGGCACACTCTGGACATGGTTGAAGCCTCGAAAAATCCCGTTAAATCAGGTACGTCGCCCGCATTGGGGTCGACGGAAAGGCCGCAATTTATACCGGAAGGCCGGGAGCCGGTCAAGTGGGCGGGGGATCATACGAGGCCGCGCGCGGCCATCGAGCAGTAGGCCAGGTCGCCGACCACGACGTGGTCCAGCACGCGGATGTCGACCAGCGCCAGCGCGTCACGCAGGCGCGCGGTGATCCGCCGGTCGGCGTCGCTCGGCTCGGCAACGCCGGACGGGTGGTTGTGGCAGAGGATCACCGCCGCGGCGTTGTGCCGGAGTGCGCTGCGGACGACCTCGCGCGGATGCACGCTTGCGCCGTCGATCGTGCCGCGAAACAGCTCCTCGAACGCCAGCACGCGGTGCCGGTTGTCGAGAAACAGCACTGCGAACACCTCGAACGGGTAGTCGCGCAGCCGCGCCTGCAGCACCCGTGCCGTGTCCTCCGGCGACTGCAGCGGGCTGCCGCGCTGCAGGTGTTCGCCGAGGTGGCGGCGGCCGAGTTCCAGCATCGCCTGCAACTGGGCGTATTTCGCGTCGCCGAGGCCCGGCGCCGCGCAGAACGCCTCGCGTGGCGCAGACAGCAGGCTGCGCAGACCACCGAAACGTTGCAGCAGTTCGCGCGCGAGATCGACCGCGCTGCGTCCTCGCACACCGGTGCGCAGGAAGATCGCCAGCAGTTCGGCGTCGCTGAGATGGTTGGCGCCGCCTTCGAGCAGGCGCTCGCGAGGCCGTTCGCCGACCGGCCAGTCCCTTATAGCCATGGGTTACTTCCTCCCTGAAGTGCGTCCAGGCTAATCAACGCGGGCGCGTTTGGCAAAGCCGCGGGACGGTGTCCGCCGGATGGATCGGCGTACGGGGCATGGTCCGGCGTGACTAGGCGGCGAAGTTAGTGTCGGTTAACCTTGCGCATGCCGAACGTACAATCTCCATCGAACCTGGGATAACGCCATCTGATGCTGGCACTTCGCGGACGTCGGGTCCTGCTCGGAATCACCGCCGGAATCGCCGCCTACAAGGGCGCTGAACTGGCCCGGCTGCTGGTGCGTGCCGGCGCCGAGGTGCAGGTCGTCATGACGCCGGCTGCCGGGGAGTTCATCGGCCGGCTGACGCTGCAGGCGATCACCGGGCGCGAGGTGCGGCAGTCGCTGTTCGACGTCTCGCACGAGGCGGCGATGGGACACATCGAGCTGGCGCGCTGGGCCGACCTGGTGCTGATTGCGCCGGCCACCGCGGACGTGATCGCGCAACTCGCCGCAGGCACGGCGCGCGATCTGCTGACCACGTTGTGCCTGGCCAGCGAGGCGCCGCTGCTGCTGGCGCCGGCGATGAACCAGGCGATGTGGCGGCACCCGGCGACGCGCGACAATGTCGCCCGTCTGATGCAACGTGGGGTCCGGTTTCTCGGGCCGGCCGACGGCGAACAGGCGTGCGGCGACGTCGGTCCGGGGCGGATGCTCGAGCCGGCCGCCATCGCCGACCGGGTCGGTGCGCACTTCGGTGGCGGGCGCCTGGCCGGACGCCGCGTATTGCTGACCGCCGGTCCGACCCGTGAGGCGCTCGATCCGGTGCGTTTCCTGGGCAATCGCAGCTCCGGCAAGATGGGCTATGCGCTGGCGGATGCGCTGCTGGCCCAGGGTGCCGACCTGGTCCTGGTTTCGGGCCCGGTGGCGTTGCCGACGCCGCGTGGTGCGAAGCGCATCGACGTCGAGAGCGCGCTGCAGATGTACGATGCGGTCTTCGCACATGTTGCCGAGGCGGATATATTCGTGGCCTGTGCCGCGGTCGCCGATTACCGTCCGGGCGACGTCATGGGCGAAAAGATAAAGAAGGACGGTGCCGAACGACTCTCGATCGAATGCGTGCGCAACCCCGATATCCTCGCCGAGGTCGCGGCGCTGGAGCGGCGACCCTTCTGCGTCGGCTTCGCCGCGGAAACGCACGACGTAGAGGCCCACGCCGAACGCAAGCGACGCGCTAAGGGGCTGGACATGATTGCCGCTAACCAGGTGGGTGCGTCGCAGGGATTCGAGGCAGACGACAACGCTTTGCTGGTGATCTGGGAAGGGGGGCGTGAGGCGACAGGCAGGCAGTCCAAGGTCCGCCTGGCAACGCGTTTGACCGAACTGATCGCGGAACGATTCGATGCACAGACTGCAACTCAAAATCCTTGATGCGCGCCTCGGCGAAGCCTTCCCGTTGCCGGACTATGCAACCGAAGGATCTGCCGGCATGGATCTGCGTGCGATGCTGGAGACACCCCTTGAACTGGCGCCGGGGCAGACCGAATTGATACCCACGGGCGTGGCGATCCATATCGGCGATCCGACGCTTGCGGCGGTGATCCTTCCCCGTTCGGGCCTGGGCCACAAACACGGCATCGTGCTCGGCAACCTGGTCGGGCTGATCGATTCCGATTACCAGGGCCAGTTGTTCGTGTCGTGCTGGAATCGTGGTGCCGCAGCCTTTCGCATCGAGGTCGGCGAACGGATCGCGCAACTCATGCTTATCCCCGTCGTGCGGGCGGTGTTCGAGCGCGTCGACGAGTTCGACGCCAGCGCCCGTGGTGCGGGCGGCTTCGGCCACTCGGGCAGGCACTAGGCACGGTCGTGGCACTGCGGCGAAAGGACCAGACAGCCAGCAAGACGCCGGGCGCCGGCGTCGGCGCTGGACGCCCGCTGATCGTGTATTTCCTGCCGTCGGTCGTGATCGGAATTCTGATACTGCTGCTGCTCGCGGTGTTTGCCCAGCACAGTATCGATCGGGCCGCCGCCGACGCCGCGCACGACAGCATGCGAGCGGTCGCGCAATCGCTGGCGTCGCGCCTGGAGGGTGCAATCGTCGCGCGCCGCGACCTGTTGTCGCTGGCGATTGCCGACGGCCGCGGCGCTTCCGCGCTGGCCGGCAGGGACGACGATGCGATACAGAAGGTCGAGGCCGAAGTCCAGCGCAGCCTGCCCGGTATGCTGCAGCTTCGCCTGCTTCCCAACGACGCCAGCCAACCCGACCCTGGCGGCGTCGCGCCGCTCGGCTACGCCGGCCTCGACATGCTGCGCCAGGTCGCCGAATCCCGGCGCCCGTCATCGGCCGAGATACACCAGATCAAGAGCGGTGCGCCCTACCTGGCATTGGCGGCCCCGCTGGTCAGCGACGGCCGGGTGGTCGGCGTGGCCTTTTCCGCCTGGGACGTGAGACCCATACAGGCGATCGTGAACCAGGCCGCGGAGATCACCGGCAGCATGGCGCTGCTGCAGGGCGGCATCGACGGGTTCGTCATCGCCCAAAGCGGTAAACGCTATGAGGCGTCGCCGGATGCCTCGGGCGTCGACGTGCCCGAGACCATCTGGCGGCTCATGTATGCGATCCAGCCGGAAGCGTACGGCGCCGATGGCCTGGTCCATCTGTTGACGATCGCCGGTGGCGGCGCGCTGGTGCTGCTGCTGGTCACGCTGTTGCAATGGCGCATCTTGGCCGGTGACCTGCGCGGCGACATGGCGACGATCGTCAATCTCGGCGAGACGCTGCTGCAGCGTGGCTCAACGGGCGCACGGGGCGCCAACGTGTCGACGGTGCGTGACACGATCGCGCTAATGGGTCAGTACGTGCGCGCGGCACACGGTGGCGGTTCGACCGGCCCCGCCGTGGCTGCTGCACCGCGCCAACCCGCACCGGCACCGGCTGCCGTCGGGCGGGCGCCGCAAGGCATGGAGGTCGAGGAACTCGATCATGACCCGTCCGAGGTGCTCGGCGGCGGCGCGCCGCCCGCCACCGGTGTCGACGTGCCGGCTGAACTGTTCCGGGCCTACGATGTGCGCGGGATCGTCGGCGAGTCGCTGGACGAGGCTTTTGCCAAGGTGCTGGGTCGCGCAGTGGGCAGTCTTATCGTCGAGCAGGGAGGCACGCGCGTGGCAGTGGGTTGCGACTCGAGGTTATCAAGTCCGGCACTGACCGACGCCCTGATCGCGGGCATCGTCGCCTCCGGCTGCGCTGTGCTCGACATCGGCCAGGTGCCGACACCGCTGCTGTACTTCGCCCTGCAGACACGTCCGGTTCAGGGCGGCGTCATGGTAACAGGCAGCCACAATCCGTCCGACTACAACGGTTTCAAGATCGTGGTCGGGGATCGCGTACTCGATGGCGAGGATCTGCAGGCGCTGCGACAGCGCATCGTCGATGGCGCATTCCGCAGCGGCAAGGGGACTGTCGAGCGGGTGCGCATCGATGATGAATATATCGAGGCCGTGACGGGCGAGGTGCAGCTGACACGTCCGCTGCGGGTCGTCGTCGATGGCGGCAACGGCGCCGCCGGGCAACTGGCGTTGGCGACGCTCGAGGGGCTCGGGTGCGAGGTTTTGCCGCTGTTCTGTGAACCGGACGGCAATTTCCCCAATCACCACCCCGATCCGAGTCAGCCGGAAAATCTGGCGTCGTTGATCCTCGAGGTGCAGGCGCAGGAGGCCGACCTCGGCATCGCGCTGGACGGCGACGGCGATCGTCTCGGTCTGGTCGACGACAGCGGCGTGATCGTCTGGCCGGACAAGATCCTGATGCTGCTGGCGGCCGATGTGCTCGGCCGCCACCCCGGGGTCGACATACTTTATGACGTGAAGTCGTCGCGGCACCTGGCGAGTTTCATACTCAGCCACGGCGGACGACCGATCATGTGGCAGTCAGGGCATTCGCGCATGCGCGCCAAGATGCTCGAAACGGGCGCGCTGCTGGGCGGCGAATTCTCGGGTCACGTGTTCATCAAGGAGCGCTGGTTCGGATTTGACGACGCCATCTACACAGCGGTGCGCGTTATCGAGATCCTGGCACTCGAATCCCGGCGTGCCAGCGAGATGTTCGACGAGCTGCCGTCCAGCCCGGCGACGCCCGAATACCAGTTATTGCTGGAAGAGGGTCGCAGTGTCGAGATCATGCGTGCGCTCGACGCGCACAAGGTATTCGACAATGCGCGTCTGGTCGAACTCGACGGTCTGCGGGTCGAGTTCGCCAACGGTTGGGGTCTGATCCGTCCATCGAATACCATACCGTCACTGACGTTCCGCTTCGAAGCGGACGACGAGGACGCGCTGTCCCAGATCAAGGCGCAGTTTCGCGAACTGCTGCGGCGCGTGGCCCCGGACGTACAGGCGCCTTTCTGATCGGCATCGGGATCAGCGACTCGGAAAAAACACGCAATGAGTTTGACCGCAGAGGCGGCGGGTAACGTCGCACACGTTCTCAGCGAGGCGCTGCCTTACATCCAGCGTTTCGGCGGCAAGACGATCGTGATCAAGTACGGCGGCAACGCGATGGTCGACGAGCGCCTCAAGGCCGGTTTCGCCCGCGACGTCGTGCTGATGAAGCTGGTCGGTATCAATCCGGTCGTCGTCCACGGCGGCGGGCCGCAGATCGGCGACCTGCTGAAGCGCCTCGGTAAGCAGACTGAATTCGTGCAGGGTATGCGCGTGACCGATGCCGAGACGATGGACGTCGTCGAGATGGTGCTCGGTGGGCTGGTCAACAAGGAGATCGTCAACCTGATCAACCGTCATGGTGGAGCGGCGGTCGGTCTGACCGGCAAGGACGGCGACCTGATCCGGGCACGCAAGCTCAGCCTCACGCGCTCCAATCCCGAAGCGCAGGCCTCGGAGATCATCGACATTGGTCACGTCGGCGAGGTCGAGAGCATTGATGCGGCGGTGGTCGATATGCTGGTCCACGGCAACTTCATCCCGGTCGTTGCACCCATCGGTGTCGGGTCCGATGGACACTCCTACAACATCAACGCCGACCTGGTGGCCGGAAAGATGGCCGAGGTGTTGAAGGCCGAGAAGCTGATTTTGTTGACCAACACGCAGGGCCTGCTTGACAAGAACAACAACCTGCTCACCGGTTTGACGCTGGACCGCGTCGATGAGCTGGTGGCCGACGGCACGATCACCGGTGGCATGTTGCCCAAGATCGCGTGTGCACTGGATGCAGTGAAAGGCGGTGTCAACTCGGCGCACATCATCGATGGCCGGGTGCCGCACGCGGTGCTGGTCGAGCTCTTCACCGATCAGGGTATCGGCACCCTGATCAGGCGACGTTGACCGGCTGCGAAGATGCCACGGCCGTCGCGCAAGCAGGCGATCCTGGAAGCGCTCGCGCAGCAGCTTGAGCAGCACCCCGGCGACCGCATCACGACGGCCGCCCTGGCGCGTGCGGTCGGTGTCTCCGAGGCTGCGCTGTACCGTCATTTCCCAAGCAAGGCGCGCATGTTCGAGGGCCTGATCAGCTTTGCCGAAGAGACCGTGTTCGCGCGCATCAACCAGATCCTGGGCGAAGAGAAGAACACCCAGGTCCGCGTGGCACGTGTCATCTACCTGCTGCTCGGATTCAGCGACCGCAACCCGGGCATCGTGCGCGTGCTTCTCGGGGACGCCCTGGTTGGCGAACGTGAGCGTCTGCACGATCGCGTACAGCAGTTCTTCGAACGCATCGACGTGCAATTGCGACAGATCCTGCGCGAGGCGCAGCTGCGTCAGGACGCGACACTGCGCACCACGCCGGAGGCGGCCGCGGCGCTGTTGACGGCCTTCGTCGAGGGGCGCATGCAGCAGTTTCTGCGTTCACGCTTCGGGCAGACCACGCTGTCTGCCTGGGAGGTCGACTGGGCGGTGCTCAGCCACGGCCTGTTCGATCCGGGTTGACGCCGCCGGCATTTCGCTCAGTCCAGTGACAACGGCTTCGCCGGTTCGCTGGTGCAGCCGCCGAGATCGCGGCAATCCGCCGTCGGACCGTCGTTTTGGTCCTCCGATGCGTTACCGTCTGGTTCGTGCAGGTAGATGCTCCGGCCGGCGGTGTGATCGGCGATGTCGTTGAACGCGCAGCCGGCACCGACGTTGCGGCGATGGGCGCCGCGCAATGCCTCCCAGCTGTCGACTATGCGCCAGCCGGTGTGGTGGATGTCGACTCGCCGGCCATGCGGCACGTCGGGTGCAACGCCGATCCCAATCGAGATCCGTTCGTGGGGCGTGCCGTCTCCGCTGAGCGTGGTGGCCCGGCCGCGGAATATGCACGCGGTCGCGCCATGGTCGACAGCGTTGTGATGGAGCGCGAGGGAATGTTCGAGGTCGCGCGCGCACATGACGACGTGACCCAGGCCGACCATGGCCGCCGCCACGGTCCGATCAATCGCTGGACTTCGGCGGGCCGATGCCGAGCGCAGGTTTGAAGTTGTCGCGAATCCGCTGCACCTCGGCGCCACGACAGAAGTCGCGGCCTTCGGTGAAGTTTGCGCACTGCACATCCATGAATATCCGTTCACCGCCGCCGTCGAGGTCTTCGAGGCGTGACACGGTAATGCTGATGTCGTGCAGGTTGCGGGGCGGTGCAGTCACCAGGATGCGTTCGGCAGCGAGATCCACGGCGGTCGTCGCATTCTTACGCGCATAGCCCTGCGCGGCTTCCCAGATGCGTCCGCAGGCGGCGGAGTCGGTGCAGTGGACCGCGGTGTCGACCAGATCCGGAAACTCGAAGTCGCTCGTGCGTTCGGTCGCTGCGGCCCGCGCGCCGGTGTTGTTGAGCTTGCGGAAGCGTTCGAGATCGTAGTCGTAATGCTCCAGGGTTTCGCGTTTCTCGTCTTCCTTGCTCAGAATGATCGCGTAGGACCGCTCTATCGAGCGTTGCGTGCTGTCGAGATTCGCCTCTTGTGTCTTGCTCAGCCGTTTGCCGCTGCGTTCCGCCTGTGCCGCGGATGCCTGGAAGTCGGACAGCCGGGTCTTCAGGCGCCGGATCTCGTTATGGTTGAGCCGGATCTGGCTCTCGATCTGGGCGATCTTGCCATCGCGCGCCATCAACAGATCGTTTTCAGTCTGATAGAGATTCAGCAGTGTGCGGTCGCGTTCCTGCTGTTCCTCCAGCAGCTTCTGCTGTTCGGCCCGCAACGCTGCGAGCGCCCTTTGGCGCTCGAGCTCTTCCGGTGTGAGCGCACGTTCCTCGCGCTTGACCTCCATGCCGCGGTCATTCAGAACCCGATAACCCTTGTTGACGACCTTGGGCGGAACCGCGTCGCCGCACGCCGTGTTGCCGTCCTCGTCGGTCCAGCACTTGATGCTGCGCGCGTGGGCGGCGATCGACAGCAGGGACACCAGCACGATTACAAACAGGTGGCGCACGGTGCGACGCATTGAATGTTCATGGGCTGCGGACATGGCAAAACCGACATTATAATGACTGGCCAGTCCAGTTAGCGGCCAAGTGTTCGAACAATTCACACTTTTCATCATTTCATTGCTGGCCAACCTGTTTTCAGCGTTCGCCGGAGGTGGCGCCGGCTTGCTGCAGTTTCCTGTGCTGATCTTCCTCGGCCTGTCGTTCGGAACCGCGCTGGCAACGCACAAGATCGCCACGGTTGCGCTCGGTGTGGGCGCCACCCTGCGCCATCTGCGCGAAAAAGGCCTCAGACGCCAGTTCGTACTGTTCATCATCTGCACCGGCGTGCCCGGTGTCTTGTTAGGCGCGAGTCTGATCCTGCAAGTTCCCGGACGATCCGCGGAAATCGCGCTGGGCGTGCTGACGATCGGCCTGGGTCTGTACTCGATCGCCAAGGGTGAGATGGGCATGGTCGAACAACCGCGCAACCGCAGCGGAAAGGGCCTTTACGTCGGTGCGATCGGCCTGTTCCTGATCGGTGCGCTCAACGGTTCGCTGACCTCGGGCACTGGCCTTTTCGTGACCCTGTGGCTGGTGCGCTGGTTCGGTGCGGACTACCGCCAGGCCGTCGCCTACACCCTGGTGCTCGTCGGTATCGTCTGGAATGGCGCCGGCGCAATCGCACTCGGCATGCTGGGCGAGGTGCGCTGGGACTGGCTGCCGGCACTTCTGCTTGGGTCGCTGCTCGGCGGTTATGCCGGTGCGCATCTGGCGATTCTGAAAGGCAACCGCTGGATCAAGCGCGCGTTCGAGGCGATAACGCTGATGGTCGGTATCAAGCTGGTGCTCGGCTGAGCACGATCACACGCCGAACTCGCGTCGATACGCCTCGATGTTGCTGAGGTGCTCTGCGGCTTCGCCGCGTTGTTGGATGAAGTCGATCAGATCCGCCAGGCGCACGATCGCGGCAACCGGCATGGCGTATTCGGCCTCGACCTCCTGGATGGCCGAACGCTCACCCGTGCCGCGCTCCTGACGGTCGAGTGCGATCACGACACCGGCTGGTCGTGCACCCTCGGCGGCGATGATATCCATCGATTCACGGATCGCGGTGCCCGCGGTGATCACGTCGTCGATGATCAGGATGTCACCTTCGAGCGCGTGCCCTACGATGCTTCCCCCCTCGCCGTGACTTTTCGTCTCTTTGCGGTTGAACGCGTAAGGCACGTCGATGCCGTGTTGATCGAAGAGTGCAGCGGCGGTAACGGCCGCGAGCGGGATCCCCTTGTAGGCCGGTCCGTAGAGCACGTCGAAGCGGATCCCGGAATCGACGATCGTGTGCGCGTAGAAACGCCCCAGGCGCGCCAGCGCAGCGCCGGTGTTGAACAGTCCGGCATTGAAGAAATAGGGGCTCACGCGCCCTGATTTCAGCGTAAACCGGCCGAAGCGCAGTACGCCCAGGTCGAGGGCAAAGTCCAGAAATTCACGCTGATAGTCTTGCATGGGGCGGTCACCTTCGGGCGGAAGAGGCATTGTGCGAAAGGCATGCCGGACTGACAAGGGTGCCTGCGTATAATGGCGTGCATGCGCGTCATCAGTCTCAATGTCAACGGTGTCCGTTCGGCGGCGCGCAAAGGCTTCTATGCCTGGCTGCGTCGCCAGTCGGCCGATCTGGTATGCCTGCAGGAACTCAAGGCGCAGGTTGATCAGCTCAATGAGCGCGCCTACTGGCCGCCGAGTTTCAACTGCTACTACCATCCGGCCGAAAAGAAGGGCTACAGCGGTGTCGGCATCTACGCCCGGCGTGAGCCCGACGAGGTCATCGAGGGTCTGGGCTGGGACGATTTCGACGCCGAGGGGCGCTGGATCGAGGCGCGCTTCGGCGATCTCAGCGTGGTGTCGCTCTACCTGCCGTCCGGCTCGTCCAGCGAACTCCGGCAGCAGGTCAAATTCGACGTCATGGCGCGCATGACGCCGCTGCTGCGACGGCTGCGACGCGGACGCCGCGAGTACATCATCTGCGGCGACTGGAACATTGCCCACACCAAGGACGACATCAAGAATTGGCGCGGCAACCTGAAGAACTCGGGTTTTCTGCCCGAGGAACGGGCGTGGCTCGACCAGTTGTTCGGGCCGATCGGTTTCGTCGACGCATTTCGTGTCGTCAATCAGAACCCAGACGAATACACTTGGTGGTCGAACCGTGGCCAGGCCTGGGCCAAGAACGTCGGTTGGCGTATCGACTACCAAGTGGTCACACCGGGCCTGCGCGGACTGATCACCGGCGCCTCGATCTACCGCAACAAGCGCTTCTCGGACCATGCGCCGCTGACCGTGGATTACGCTTATGCGCTTTGATGCGGTCGCCGGCTGGCGGGACGCGTTTGGTATCTACCTTCAGCCACGCCCGTTGACGCTGCTGTTGCTCGGATTCTCGTCCGGGCTGCCGCTGTTCCTGGTGTTCGGCACGCTGTCGTACTGGTTACGTGAGGCCGGCGTCGATCGCTCGACAATCGGTTTCGTCAGCTGGGTGGCGCTGGCGTACGCTTTCAAGTGGGTCTGGGCGCCGCTGGTCGATCGCCTGCACATCCCGCTGCTGGCGGGCCTGCTCGGTCGTCGGCGCAGCTGGCTGCTGCTGGCGCAATTGGCGATTGCCGCGGGCCTGGCGGGCATGGCGGCGAGCGATCCGCAGGTCGATCTACATCGGCTGGTCCGGTTGGCTGTGCTGGTCGCGTTCGCATCGGCGACGCAGGATATCGTCATCGACGCCTTCCGCATCGAGAGCGGTGGCTCGCGCCTGCAGGCGGCGATGGCAGCAACCTATATGATCGGCTATCGGTTGGCGATGATCGTTGCCGGGGCCGGCGTATTGTGGCTGGCGGCCTGGGTGGATCCTGACGAGTCGACCTATCAGCAAGCACCGTGGCACGTGGCTTATCTCGCCATGGCGGCGTTGATGGGGGTCGGCATCCTGACCACGCTCCTGGTCAGCGAACCGCACCCACCGGCGCGCCCACCTGCGGAAGCCACGCATGAACCGGTGTTCATCACCGGCTTGCCGGGTTGGCTGAAACCGGTCGTGAGCTGGATATGGGCCGCGGTCCTTAGCCCGTTTATCGATTTCTTCGGCCGCTACGGCTGGCTCGCGCTGCTGGTGCTGGCATTGATCGCGACCTACCGTATCTCCGACATCGTGTTGGGCGTGATCGCCAACGTGTTCTACGTCGATATGGGGTTCACCAAAACCGAGGTGGCCAACGTCACCAAGGTGTTCGGTGTGGCGATGACGCTGCTCGGTGCGGTGGTCGGTGGTGTGCTGGTCAATCGCCTGGGCGTAATGCGTATTCTGTTCGCCGGGGCCCTCCTCGTCGCGGTGACGAATCTGCTGTTCGCGGTGCTGGCCAATGTCGGGGCTTCCGTGCCGCTGCTTATCGGCGTTGTCGCGATGGACAACCTGGCCGGCGGCCTGGCAACGGCGGCATTTGTGGCCTACCTGTCGGCGTTGACCAATGTGCAGTACTCGGCGACGCAGTACGCATTGTTCAGTTCGCTGATGCTGCTGTTCCCAAAGGTTCTCGGTGGATTTTCGGGTGTCATCGTCGACCAGATCGGTTACCAGCGGTTTTTTGTCCTGGTGTCGCTGATGGGCGTGCCGGTGCTGGTGCTTGTATGGCTTGCGGGGCGTTATACCCGGCTCGAGGCGCGCGAAGACGATGCCTGAAATGGACCTGATCGGCGCCTTTTTCGTCGGCCTGTTGGGCGGGGTGCACTGCGTCGGGATGTGCGGTGGCATCGTCGGTGCGCTGTCGTTCGGCCTGCCATCGCAACGGCAATGGCCGCTGCTGTTGTCTTACAACGCCGGTCGCATCGTCAGCTACACCGCGGCGGGTGCGCTGATGGGTGTGCTGGGTTTCTATTTTTCCGGCCTGCTGCCGGTGCAGCATGCGCAGCGTCTGCTGCAGGTGTTTGCCGGTGTGTTCATGATCCTGCTCGGACTCTATCTCGGTGGATGGTCGAGCCTGTTGAGTCGCATCGAACGCATCGGCGGCGGTCTGTGGCGTCGCATCGAACCACTCGGCCGCGGCCTGCTGCCGGTGCGCTCAGTGCGACAGGCGCTGTTGCTCGGACTGCTGTGGGGGTGGCTGCCGTGCGGTCTCGTCTACAGTGCCCTGGTGTGGACCGTTGGCGCGGGCGGTGCAATCCACGGCGGTGCGCTGATGCTGGCGTTCGGTCTCGGCACGCTGCCCAATCTGCTGCTGATGGGGGTTGCCGCCGCCCAACTCCAGCGTTGGGTGCGCCGTCCCGCGGTCAGGGCTGCCGCGGGTGCGCTCGTGGTTGCGTTCGGTATCGTGCAGATCTATCTGGCGCTGCGCGCGTGAGCACCGGCATCAGTCGGTGAAAAACTCCTGGCGCATGCTGGCGCGCAACGGGTAACGACCGCCCTCCGGCATGATCTCGAGCTGGAAGTTCAACACTTCGCGGTTGGCGACCGGGAAGTCGGCGATGTAGTAGATCGCCGTGTCTTCTACCACCTCGCGCATCTCGATAGGCCGGATCTGGCCGTACAAGTTCTGTGCGACAGCGCGGATCCGCGCATGCACCGGGATACCGGTCGTGCCCGGTTCGTCGCGAATCACACTGACATTGAGCAGTGCGCGGTTCTTGCTGCGTTGGATCTTGTAGGCGCTGGCGACCTGTACCGGCAGGTTGTCGGTGGTCAGGGCATTGTGATGGATCGTATAGCCGCCGGCATGGGTGCTGTTTTCGGCCCAGGCGGCCGCCGCGAGCAGGCATGCGCAAACCGCGGCGATGGATCCCTTGAAAATCGTCATCAAAAACTCCTCCGATGTGAGTTCATCGTTATTTTCGCATGTTGCTGCGAGCCCCCGCGGATGCGGGTGTGCGCTCGGCATGTGCTTAATATAGACCAGCGCGGGACGGCCGAAATTTCAGTGCCCTGTGGCAAAAGCCCTGCCGGTGCACAGGCGCGATCGTGCGGTGGCGGATGCTGACGGATCAGTTCTGCCCGCTCGCCTCCGCGGCTCGACCCTGCTCCGGGGAGGCAATCGTTTGCCTGACACGGCTCAACGCGCCCAGCTGTGCCTGCAGACGTGTGCTGTCGTGGCGCAAGGCGACGATCCGTCGCTGGATGGTCTTGCGTGACTCGGCCGTCTCGCGCAGGTCCTCGATTCGCTGCGCAAGGGTTTCGCGGTAGGTCTTGATCTCGGCAGTCAACGGCGCCATGACGGTATCCGCCCACTGCCGGGCATCTTCGTGTGCATCGGCTACGATTCGGCTTGCGCGGGTCACAATCGTGTCGAAATAGCGGCGAATGACGAAGCGCTGTTCCATCAAGGTCGTGCGCGCGCTGTTGCGGAACTGCTCCGCTTCGCGATCGAGCAGACTGAGCTCGACCTGTTGGTGCACGATCGAGAACATCGGCGGCGGCGTCAGCCTGAGATCGTGTTCGAGTTCGAAGTGGCGGTGTACACGTCGCAACTGGCGCCTCATCTGCTGGGCCTCTCGGCGAGCGACATCGATGCGGGCATTCAGCTCGTCGAACAGCGTCCGCATCGCGTCGCGCAGGCCGATCGTCGTCCATGCGCCGCTCATCGACTGGCGGAGTTCCTGCAGCCGGGCATCCAGCGTTGCCGGATCCAGTGCATTCGACAGGCGCGCGGTGCGTCGATGAAAGCCGTCGACCCGGCGTCTGTAGGTTTCGAGGTTGTTCTGGTAGCGGCGGTAGTCGTTTTGCGTGACCGTCAGCATCTTCCTGATCGCGGCGTCGCTGCGTCCGGCCAGGTCGAGCAGGTCACGCCGCTGTGCGGCATTTTGCTCCAGGCGGCCGCTGATCACACTTTCGAGCACGTCGATGGCACGCACGACGAGACGCGTGTGCTCGGCCTGGATCAGGCGCATTCTGTCGCCCATCACGGTGCCGGCAATGTGCGACTCGAGCGCAGCGATACCGCTGCGACGCTCGAGATCCGGGTTGCCCTGGACCCGCGCGACCAGCGCCTTCTGCGCGGACACTGCGAACACCTGGGTCGTCCCCACGCCCAGCGTTTCGGCCACGGACTGGCACTGGCGGCAGATCGATTCGGCGATCTGCTGTACCGGACGCAGGTCATCCCAAAGCGTGTCCGACTTGTTCAACACGACCATCAGCCCCGGTCGACGGTTGTACCGCGGGTGTTGGATGAAACGCTGCCAGATCTCGAGGTCGGATTGGGTGACGCCGGTGTCTGCGCCGAGTACGAAGATCACGGCGTGCGCGGCCGGCAGCATCTCGTAGGTGAGTTCGGGCTCGCTGCCGATCGCGTTCAGTCCGGGGGTGTCGAGGATACGCAGACCCTGGTCGAGCAGCGGGTGTGGGATGTTGACCTGGGCCAGACGCCAGCGCGGGATCAGCGTAAGTCCGGCATCGCCGCACGGCGCGGTCGCAAGACCGAGTTCTGCGGCTACCGCGCCGGGGACGGCGCGCTGTTGGGTCAGCGCCTGCAGCGCCGTGGCGACCGATACGGGATCGGCAGGGTTGAGCGCAACCTCGTGCCAGTGATCATCGCCGTCACGCAACCTGGCGAGCGAATGTTCGCCGCTGCGGGTTTCGATCGGCAACAGACGCAGCATCGGTGCACGCGCGGCGTCGTGGAAGATCTCGGTTGGACACATGGTCGTGCGTCCGGCGTCGGTCGGCAGCAGTCTACAGCCGAGGTCGGCGAAGAACAGCGCGTTCAGCAGCTCGGTTTTGCCGCGCGAGAACTCGCCGGCCACAGCGACGGTGAGCCGATGATCGTCGAGCGCATGTGTGGCGCGCGCGATGGTGTGACGTGCCTCTGCGACGCACAGCCCCTGCTGGCGTAGCCAGGGGCGCAACTGCGCGAGCACGCGCAACTGCGTCCTCTGCCAGCTGCGCAAGGCATCCAATTGGTCCGACAGCGATGTATCGAGCATGGGTCTTCTTGCCACCCTGGCGGCTGCAGGCTCGGCACGCGTTCGCCGCTTTGTTGTTATCTTCCCGTCGCGGTCGGGTGGCTACCGCTTGGGTTTTAGCGTCGAGTATAGGTCAGCGCATGCACGTGGGGAAACATCTCGGGCGTGCGCTGCGCGGTGGTCAGCGTGTCTGCGGAGGCGGGATCAGATCGGGCAGGTGCGTCGGCGCGGTGATGCGCAGGCGCTTGTTCCTGCCGAGTGCGCCGGACTCGATATTGATACTGGATCGGGGAACGCCGAACAGTTTGGCCAACCATGCGACCAAGTGGGTGTTGGCTCTGCCGTCCACGGGTGGCGCGGTGATGCGCACCCGCATCCGGTCGCCATGGATCCCTGCGAGCTCATCGCTGGCGGCCTTGGGGACAACCTTGATCTGCAGGATGAGATCGGGGCCGTCCCAGCGGAACCATGTCCCCACGGTTACAACAGCTGACCGATCAGCCCCCTGATCGGCGGGATCAACAGCATCTCGAGCAGAACCAGACCGATCATTACCACCATCGGCGACAAATCCAGCCCGCCCATGTTCGGCATGCGGCGCCGCACCGGGCCGAGCAGTGGTTCGGTCAAGCTGCTGATCAGACTGATCGCCGGGTTGTAGCTGCCGGGGTTGATCCAGCTGATGACCACCTGGATCAGGATCGCGAACAGGAAGATATTGATGATCAGCGTGATCAATTCGGGAATTGCGAGCAGCAGTGCGGCGCCGGGCTGGAAACCGGTGCCGATGATCGCGAGGATCAACAGCTGCTCGATGGCGAGCACGATCCAGGCAAGTATCAGCGACGCGATATCCATGCCGGCAACCCCGGGGACCAATCGACGCAATGGGTTCAGCAGTGGCTTGGTCGCCTTCACGATCAGCTGCGAGACCGGATTGTAAAAATCGGCCCGCGTCAGTTGCAGTAGAAAGCGCAGCACCACCAGCGTTGCGTACAGGCCGAACACGACCTGTACCAGAAACACGGCCGGTGTCGTCAGATAGCCTTCACCCATCATTCAGCCCCCAGATCGGCGGAAAGTTCTACCGAGCGATCGCATGCGCCGCGCATCGCGCGCTCGAACAGCGCACGCAGCCCGCCGTCTTCGAGCAGCCCGATTGCGCGCTCGGTGGTTCCGCCGGGCGACGTGACGCGCTGGCGCAACATGTCTGCGCCCTCGTCGCTCTCGAGTGCCATGCGTGCGGCGCCCAGCGCGGTCTGCAGCGTCAACAGCCGAGCGGTCTCGTCGGCGAGGCCGAGTGCGCGGCCGGCGGCTTGCATGGCCTCGATCACGAGAAAAAAGTAGGCGGGCCCGCTGCCGGACAGCGCGGTGACGGCGTCCATCTGCTGTTCTTCGTCGATCCACTGTGTGAGGCCGACGGCGCGCATCAGCGACTCGGCGAGCTCGCGCTGTCGCGGCGACACGCCGGGCGTCGCGTACAGCGCCGTGGCGCCTGCCTGGAGCATTGCCGGGGTGTTTGGCATGGTGCGAATCAATGCCACGTCGCCGCCGAGCCAGCGGTCGAGATCGGGGCAGCGGATGCCGGCCGCGATCGACACCACCAGCGGTCTGTGGGTCTGAACCGCGTCGGCAATGCCCTCTGCGACCCGGCGCAACACCTGCGGTTTGACCGCCAGCACGACGACATCGGCCACCCGGACCGCCGCGTCGTTGTCTTGCGCGATCCGGATCCCGGTTGCAGCGGCAAGGTCCGCACACTTGGCCGCGTCCGGGTCGCTGGCGAGCAGCCGGCCTGCAGGCATGCCATCGGCGATCAGGCCGCCGATCAGCGCGCCCGCCATGTTGCCGGCGCCGAGGAATGCAATCTGCTGTGTCATGATGTCAGGGCCTATCCCGCGGTGATCCTCAGGCGCCTGATTCTAACGGATCGTGGCGGCAAGATTGCGCGCCGCATTCAATCGCGCGCGCCAAAGATATCGGTACCGATGCGCACGATCGTCGCGCCTTCCGCTATGGCCGTCTCCAGGTCGCCGCTCATTCCCATTGACAGTGTGTCCAAGGCCGAGCCTTCCGCGTTCAGCCGGTCGCGCAGGTGGCGCAGCCTGCTGAACGCCGCGTGCAGGGCATCGTTCGTGGCATGCGGGTCGGGCATTGTCATCAGGCCGCGCAGCCGCAGTCGCGGCAGATCGGCAACGGCACGCGCCAGCGCCGGCAGTTGGTCGGCGGCGACGCCTCCCTTGCTCGCTTCCGCGCTCAGATTCACCTGCAGGCAGACCTGCAGGTCTGCCATCCCGGCCGGGCGGTAACGGCTCAGCTGCTCGGCATGGTGAACGCGGTCGAGGCCATGAACCCAGCTGAAATGCCGGCTGATCTCGGCGGTCTTGTTGCCCTGGATACGGCCGATGAAGTGCCACTCGACGTCGCTTGCGGGCATGCCGAGGATCTTGGGAAGGGCGTCCTGCAGGTAGTTCTCGCCAAACAGCCGCTGCCCCGCCTCGTAGGCCGCAATCACGTCCGCAAGCGGCTTGGTCTTGCTGACGGCCAGTAGCGTGACGTCGCCGGGATCCCGCCCGCAGGCCGTCGCTGCGCGGCGGATGCGCTCGCGGACCATGGTCAATCTTTCGGGAATCTGGTTCATTGAGGCGATATCATTGCCGCCACGGTCGGGTCGCCGTCGCCGGCTTGCCACCCGACTCAAATACCGGGGCTGATTGTCGCTAACTATAACCGGTTGCCCGCGCGACCGTTACCAGCTGCTACGGGAAGACCATGGATATAGCCGAACTGCTCGCCTTCAGTGTCAAACACAACGCCTCCGACCTGCACCTGTCCGCAGGTCTGCCGCCAATGATCCGCGTCGACGGTGACATCCGCCGCATCAACGTGCCGGTGCTGGACCACAAGACGGTACACGAACTCGTGTACGACATCATGAACGACAAGCAGCGCAAGGACTACGAGGAGTTCTTCGAGGTCGATTTCTCGTTCGAGATCCCGGGGCTGGCGCGCTTCCGTGTCAACGCCTTCAACCAGGATCGCGGTTCGGCGGCGGTGTTTCGTACCATCCCGTCGAAGATCCAGAGCCTTGAGGAGCTGAACGCGCCGTCGGTTTTCAAGAGTATCTGCGACAACCCGCGTGGCCTGGTGCTGGTGACCGGGCCGACCGGCTCCGGCAAGTCGACGACGCTGGCTGCGATGATGGACTACAAGAATGACTCGGAATACGGCCATATCCTGACGATCGAGGACCCGATCGAATTCGTACACCAGAGCAAGAAGTGTCTGATCAACCAACGCGAGGTGCACCGCGACACGCTCGGATTCGCCCAGGCGTTGCGCTCGGCGCTGCGTGAAGACCCGGACATCATCCTGGTCGGCGAATTGCGTGACCTCGAGACCATCCGCCTGGCGATGACCGCAGCCGAGACCGGACACCTGGTGTTTGGCACGCTGCACACCAGTTCGGCGGCCAAGACCATCGACCGTATCGTCGACGTGTTCCCGGCCGGTGAGAAGGCCATGGTCCGCTCGATGCTGTCGGAGTCGCTGCGCGCGGTCATCTCGCAGACGCTGCTGAAGCGGATCGGCGGCGGCCGTATTGCGTGTCACGAGATCATGGTCGGCACGCCTGCCATTCGCAACCTGATCCGCGAGGACAAGGTTGCGCAAATGTATTCGGCGATTCAGACCGGCCAGGCGCACGGAATGCAGACCCTGGACCAGGACATGCAGGACAAGCTGCGCAGGGGCCAGATCTCGAAACAGGATGCGGTGGCCCGCGCCGTGAACAAGGACCTGTTCAGCGTCTAGTCGTCGCGCAGGCCGCTCCGACCTGCGCCTCGTACTGTCTGAAGGTGGGATTCGGCGACCGTGCCTGGCCGTGCGGCACTGACGAAGCGCTCGGTACGGCCGCTGTCGCCCGACTGAATGCGGCCCGTGGTATAAGCTCTCTGGGGGCGCGGGCGTCGTCGGTGCGGGTGCCCGGGCGGCCCCGTCAGAGAGGGCCTCGGCAAGCCGTCCGCACAGTGTTCGGGCCGTTACTGATGACGAGTCCGCGTGCCAGATCTGGAGGTGACGCGCATGGAATTCAACGACATTCTCGAGATGATGGTGCAGAAAAAGGCCTCCGACCTGTTCGTGACGGCCGACGTCCCGCCCAGCATCAAGGTTCACGGCCGCATCCTGCCCGTCGCCAAGACGCGTCTCGATGCCGCGCAGACGCGTGAACTGACAATGTCGCTGATGACGCCGGAACAGCGCGACGAGTTTCTGCACACCAAGGAATGCAATTTCGCCTTCACGGCAAAGAACGTCGGCCGGTTTCGCGTGAGCGCGTTCGTGCAGCGCGACTGCGTCGGCATGGTGCTGCGCCGGATCGAGACCCGGATACCCACGTTTGAGGAACTCGGCCTGCCGCATACGCTGACCGATCTGGCGATGACGAACCGCGGGATCGTGTTCTTCGTCGGCGCGACCGGCACCGGCAAGTCGACCTCGCTCGCAGCCATGGTCGGCTACCGCAACCACAACAGCACCGGGCACATCATCAGCATCGAGGATCCGATCGAGTTCCTGCACAACCATGCCGGCTGTATTGTCACCCAGCGTGAGGTGGGCATCGATACCGAGTCTTACGAGGTGGCCCTGCGCAACACGCTGCGCCAGGCACCCGACGTGATCCTGATCGGCGAGATCCGCACGCGCGAGGCGATGGAACACGCGATCACCTTTGCCGAAACCGGTCACCTGGTGCTGACTACGCTGCACGCCAACAACGCCAACCAGGCGATCGACCGCATCCTGCATTTCTTCGCCGAAGAGCAACACGACCAGATTCTGATGGACCTGTCGCTCAACCTGCGCGGCATCGTCGCGCAACAGCTGGTGCGACGGCCCGACGGCAATGGGCGGCGGGCGATCATGGAGATCCTGCTGAATACCCCGTTGGTGTCTGATCTGATCCTGAAGGGCGAGGTGCACAAGCTCAAGGAGCTGATGAAGCGTTCGACCGAGCACGGCATGATCACGTTCGACCAGGCCTTGTACGACGCCTTCCGGCGCGGCGAGATCACGCAGGAGGACGCGCTGCATCACGCCGATTCAGCCAACGAGGTGCGCCTGATGATCAAGCTCGGCGACACCAGTCCAAATGCGCTGTCGCGCAACGCTTCACGTCTCGGTTTCAGCGACTGAACCCGGTTGCGAATCGCATTCCCGGATTCGCAGCCACTTTCCCGGTCCTCTGTTAACATAAGTTAACGTGCCCGGTTTGGGTGCGCCTGATCGCCGGCCAGCGAGGCCGCCATCAAACCGTATTTAGGGACGAAACGTCGTTTGATCCGGTCGACCGAAATCATTGCCATTGGGATGCTGTCGCCGTCCGGCGACGCCGTATCGCGCGCGTTTTCGCCGCCCAGGGGGGGTGACGCCTCCGAGCCTGTCGTGTACCGCTTCGTGGCCGCAGGTCTGATGCTCCGGGGCTGCCGGCCCGACCATCCGAATGTCCGGGGCTGCCGCGTCGCGCCATCCGGGTCGCGGGGTGCGTAGCCGATGTCGCGGACGCGTTACCCGTTCTGGTCCAGGCTCCTGGCCGCGTTCAGTCTCATTCTGTTGGGCGTAAACGCGGGCGTTGGGCTGCTCGTTTACCGCGGGTTTTCGGAACAGGCGGACAGGCAGCGCATGGTGCAGCGCGCGGCGCACGTGCAGGCGCTCGAGTCGGTTCTGACCGAGGGCTTCGATGCGTTCCAAACCGTTGCCAGGCTCGTGCCCCGTCTCGCCCCTCTTCACACGCGCGATCCGCACGACATGCGTGCACGTGTCGACGCTGCGCTTGAAACCTTTGCACCCGTGATCGAGGCTGGTCACGAATTGAAGTTCTTCAACGCAGAGGAGCTGCGGGCACCCTCGCCGACGGATGCCCGCCGAACTCTGTTGCGTGCTGCCGTGAACGCAAACGCGCTGCGCAGTCGCGTCGTCTGCAACTTGCGCTGCGAACAGCGAATCGCTGTACCGGTGGTGGACAGTGTCGGTGTGCATGGGGCGCTGCTGATGCAGCGTCCGCTGGATGAACGGCTCCAGCGTTACCGACAGTCTTCAGGGGCCGACGTTGCAGTTTTGTCGACGCGGATCGCCGGCGACACGACGGAGATGCTGGCGAATCGCCTGCTCGACGCAACCCGCCGGCAGCCGATCGCGGACATCCTGCGGTCGGTACCCGCTAGCGCGATGCCCATGCCCGCCGCGCCGGCCGGCCCTACCCGGGTGCACGTTGGCGATGCCTGGTTCGAGCTCATCGACGCCGTGCTGCCTGCGGTCGTCATGGGTGCCCGCTTCGTGCTGGTCGATGATGTCACTGACGGGATTGTGGCAGCACAACTCAAAGCGGGTGAAGCGGGGCTGGTGGCTGTCGGAGGATTCTTCGCAAGCGAGTTGTTGCTGATTCTTTTCCTGATGCGGCCGATGCGGCGTCTGCATGCGATCTGGCGGGTCCTGCCGCGGCTCGCAGCGGGCTCGTATCGGCGGTTAGCCGAGCAGCTTCCCGTGTCGCGCCGCGACGGCACCCATCGCGACGAGATCGACGAGTTCGTCAGCCTCGTGATGCAGATCGGCGAACGGATGCGGGAAGCCGACGACGCACGCAACGCGACATCGATGGCGCTTTCATCGCATCAACGGATGGCGCGGCTGGTGTGTTCGATGGTGCGTGTCGTCGAGTTTTCCGGTCAGCCGCTCAGTGGCGGCTTCGCGTTCGGTGAGGCAGTCGCAGACATCAACCGGGTATTGTCACATATCACCACCTGGTCCGAGTTCCTGGCCTTCGTCCATGCGGATGACCGGCTCGAGGTGCTGCGAGCATGGCGTGGTGGTATCCCGGGCAGTCGCCTCGATGTCGAATTTCGTCTGTGCATCAACGGCGAACTGCTCGACATGCAATTGGTCGGCGGATTCGAGGCAGTCGGTGTGACACGCCTGCTTACCGCGAGTGGCATATTGCGTGATGTCACGGAAACACGTTCGCTGCAGCGCTTGCTGCGCGAGCACTCGGAACGCCAGGAGGAGCGGATTGCCATGCGCACCCGGTGGGTCATTGCGCAACGTGATCGCGCGCGTGCAGAGGCGAGGGCGCACGACCTGTTCGCGGCCGGCGTCAGCCATGAGATCCGCACGCCGATGCATACGGTCATCGCTGTTGCGCAGGTTGGCATGCGGACCGCCAGGGAGCCGGATACGGTGGCGATGTTCTCCGAGATCGTCGCCGCCGGTGAGCATCTGATCCATGTCGTGAATGACGTTCTGGATTTCACGAAGATGGATGCCGGTGGCACGAGTATCGAGCACGGTGATTTCGAACTGAACGCCGTCGTTGCGCAGGTGATGGATATGGTGCGGCCGCAGGCGGAGGCGAAGGGCCTCGCATTGACGCAGCGGCTTGCCGATTCGCTCGAACGACGCGTAGTCGGTGACAGCGCCCGACTGCGACAGATCCTGATCAACCTGCTGGTCAACGCGATCAAGTTTACCGAGGCCGGTTCCATCCGGATCCATGTCTACCGGGATTCGGGCGATTACTGCTTCCGCGTCTCGGATACCGGAATCGGGATACGCCCACGCGATCTGCACCACCTGTTCCGCCCTTACTATCAGGCGCGGAGCGGTCGCGCCACGCGCGAACAGGGCAGCGGTCTGGGGCTGGCGATCAGCAGGAAGCTCGCGCGCCGCATGGGTGGGGATATCCGTGTCCGCAGCCGGTGGGGTAGGGGTAGCCAGTTCGAATTGCGTCTGCCGCTCGGTCTCCCCGACGCGCAGACCCCCGGCACCGTGTACCGATTGACGGCCGAGGTCGGTGAGCGGCCGCTGGACGGCCTGCATGTCCTGCTGGCCGAGGATGTCGCGATCAATCGCAAGGCCGCCGAGCACTTGTTGCGCCTGGACGGGGCCAGCGTGGAGACGTTCGGCGACGGTGCCTCGGTGGTC
Source organism: Gammaproteobacteria bacterium (assembly GCA_020445255.1). Lineage (GTDB taxonomy): Bacteria > Pseudomonadota > Gammaproteobacteria > Chromatiales > Chromatiaceae > Thiosocius. The sequence continues at coordinate 139,903 of JAGRGY010000004.1, read as the reverse complement.
GAACGCCTCGGCTCGGCGATCGCCAGGCATGCGGACGTCGTCCTGATGGATGTCCAGATGCCGGGAATGGACGGGCGCGAGGCTACGCGTCGGATCCGCGCCGCCGGCCGCACCCTCCCGATCATCGGGATAACGGCCGACGCGTCGGCGGAAGGCCTCAGGCTGTCTCTGGCCGCCGGTATGCAATGTCAACTGATCAAACCGCTGCTACGCGAAACGCTGGTGATGCGTATCCGCGAGCACGTGCGCACCGGTGCCGGGCAGCCGTCCCCGGGTGAGGTGCGCGAGCCCAGGTCGGGGTATCGGGTCTGATCCACGACATGCACGTCTGTTGAGACTGCGCGAGGTGGCGCGCCTTGCGCGTTGCAGACTCTAGAACACGGCGTATCCGTCGAACACCGGTCCATCGACGCAAACCCGCTTCATCGCCGGGCCGGCCGGTGTCGTGACCTCGACAACGCAGCCGGCACAGCCGCCGACCGCGCAGGCCATGAACTCCTCGAGCGAGACCTGAACCGGCAAACCGTAGTTGCGCGCCAGGTTCACCACGGCCTCGAGCATCGGGTGTGGGCCGCACGCATACAGCGTGACCTCGGCCCGCTGTACGTCGTCGAGAGCGTCGAGCCACAGACGCGCGAGGTCGGTGACGTAGCCCGGATGGCAGCCCGGATAGCCCTGCAGGCTCGCGAGCCGGCTCGGGATACCCCAGTCATCGAGCAGCGGCATCGATGCGATCACGCCCTCGGGCACGCCGGGCACGAGGATCTGCGACGGCCGCGGGTCGAACGGGAACGGCACCTCGGAGCCGAGGATCACGAACGGGTGGTGGCCGGTGCCGCGCAGCGAGTCGGCCAGGAACACCATCGGCGGCATGCCGACGCCGCCGCCGATCAGCAACGGGCGCCCGCTGCCAACGTTGAACGGCACCCCGATCGGACCGAGCAGGCTTACCGTTTCGTCCGGCTTGCGGTGCGCCAGCAGGCGTGTGCCGTCGCCGACCGCCTTGTACAGGAAATCCACCCAGCCCTCATTCGGCGACGTGCGCATGATCGAGATCGGTCGCCGCATCGGCCGCTGCGGATCCACGCTCAGGTGGGCGAACTGGCCGGGCAGTGCGCGCGTGGCGCAGCCGGGTGACTGGACGCGCATCACGAACTGGTCGCCGGGGTACGCCTCGTGGCTGATGACGGTCGCGTCCTCGAGCAGGATCGTGTCGCGATGAGGTCTGTCGTTCATGCCGTCGCCGCGCCGCGGTAGACGACACGGCCGTTGAAGATCGTGTGCGTGATGCTGCCGGGGAAGTCCCAGCCGTCGAACGGCGTGTTGCGGCCTTCGCTGAGCATGTTCGACGTGTCCAGCGTCCAGCGCCGGTCGAGATCGAACACGATGATGTCCGCGGGTGAGCCGGTGCCGAGCCGGCCGTACGGCAGCCCTAGGATATCGGCCGGGCCGCTGGTGACGCGCGCCAGCGCGGTCATCAGGTCCATGGTCCCGTCTTCGACCAGGCGCAGGGTCAGGCCCAGCAGGGTCTCGAGGCCGGAGATCCCGGGCTCGGTCTCGGGAAACGGCCGTTCCTTGGCGTCGGGCTCGTGCGGCTGGTGGTCGGAGCAGATCGCGGCGATGGTGCCGTCGGCGACGGCGCGGCGCAGCGCGTCGCGGTCGCCGAGTGTGCGCAGTGGCGGCGAGACGTGGCACCTGGCGTCGAAGCCGTCGACGTCCATCTCAGTCAAGTGCAACTGGTGGGCGGCGACGTCGGCCGTGACCAGGATGCCGGCCGCGCGTGCCTCGGCCAGCATGCGTGCCGCCTTCATCGTCGACAGTGCGCGGAAGTGGATCTTGGCCTGACAGTGTTCGGCCAGTGCGAGGTCGCGTGCGACCGCGACGCTCTCAGCCGCCGACGGTATCGCCGGCAGGCCGAGCCGGGTCGCCACGGCGCCTTCGTGCGCGCAGCCTCCAGCACGCAGGTGACGATCCTCGGGGCGCAGAAACACGGTGAGCCCGAACGTGGTGGCGTATTCGAGCGCACGGCGTTCGACCAGTGTCGAACACAGCGGGTAGTGGGCGTTGCTGACGGCTACGCAGCCGGCCTGGCGCAACGAGGCCATCTCCGAAAGTTGCTCGCCGTTGAGCCCGCGGGTCAGTGCCCCGGTGGCGAGGATGCGCGCCTGGCCCAGCTTGCGTGCCATGCGGTGGATCAGTTCGACGACCGCCGCATTGTCGATCACCGGGTTGGTGTCCGGCGTGCATAGCAGCGTCGTGATGCCGCCACGTGCCGCTGCGGCGGCCTCGCTGGCGAGCGTCGCCTTGTGTTCGAAGCCGGGTTCGCGCAGGCAGGCGGCGAGATCGACCAGACCCGGCGCGACCACGCAACCCGTCGCGTCGATGATCTCGTCGGCGACGAACTCGGCCGGTGCGTGGCCAACGCCGACCACGACTTCACCGTCGAGGTGCAGGTCGAGCTGGTCGTCGATTCCGTGGGCCGGGTCTAGCAGGCGTCCGTTGACGATGCTGATGCTCATGCCTCGCTCCCGCCGGCCCCGCCGAGATCGGCCTGCGACTGCATTGCCATCGACATCACGGCCATGCGTACCGCGATGCCGTAGCTGACCTGCTGCAGAATCACCGAGCGCGGTCCATCGGCGACCTCGGAATCCATCTCGATCCCGCGGTTGATCGGGCCCGGGTGCATGACGATCGCGTCCGGCTTCGCCGCTTCGAGGCGCTCGTCGGTAAGGCCGTACAGGCGGAAATACTCGTGCTGATTCGGCAGCAGCGCGCCGTCCATGCGTTCGTTCTGCAGCCGCAGCATGATCACGACGTCGACGTCGCGCACACCTTCTTCAAGGTCATTGAACACGTGCACGCCGAGCGCGCGCGCCTCGGTCGGCAGCAGGGTACGCGGACCGACGACCCGCACCTCGGTGACGCCCAGCGTGTTCAGCGCCAGGATCTGCGAGCGCGCGACACGCGAGTGCAGCACGTCACCGACGATCGCCACGCGCAGCGGCGTGAAATCCCCCTTGTGCTTGCGGATCGTGAACATGTCCAGCATGGCCTGGGTCGGATGGGCGTGGCGGCCGTCACCGGCGTTGATAACGCTGACTCGCGGCGCGGCGTGCTCGGCGATGAAGTGCGCGGCGCCGGATTGGGCGTGGCGCACGATGAACATGTCCGAATGCATGGCCTCGATGTTGCGCAACGTGTCGAGCAGGGTCTCGCCCTTCGATGTCGCCGAGGTGCTGATGTTGAAGTTGATGACGTCGGCAGACAGCAGCTTGGCCGCCAGTTCGAACGTGGTGCGTGTGCGCGTACTGCTTTCGAAGAACAGGTTGGTGATGATGCGGCCGCGCAGCAGTGGCACCTTCTTGACCGGACGCCCCGGCAGTGCGGCGAACGATTCGGCGGTGTCGAGGATCTGGGTGAGCAGTTCGCGGTCCAGGCCGTCGATCGTCAGGAAATGACGAAGGCGGCCGTGCTCGTTGAGCTGCAGATTGGAGGATCGCGGGCTTGGCATCGGCGCCTATTCTAGGGCCTGTTCACACTGCGCGCACACCTGGCGCGCGCAGGGTGTGAACCGGCCTGTGCGGCTAGCCCTGTGGGCGGTGAAAAATCTCCAGGCTCAGCGGGTCGGGTCCGTTGAGCTTGATCCGGTCGCTGTCGAGAAGCGGCGGGCTCAGTCCTATCACGTCCGGCTGGATCGGCAGCTCGCGCCCGCTGCGTTCGATCAGCGTCACCAGGGTGATGGTCGCCGGCCGGCCATAGTCGAATATCTCGTTCATCGCGGCGCGAATCGTGCGGCCGGTCTGCAGGACGTCGTCGACCAGCACGATGTTACGGTCGTCGACGTCGAACTCGATCTTCGACGGCCTGACCTGGGGGTTGACCCCGATCTGCGTGAAGTCGTCGCGGTAAAAGCTGATGTCGAGCAGACCGGTCGGCAGATCCAGGCCTAGCAGGCGGTTCAGGCGCTCGGCGACCCACGCGCCACCGGTGTGGATCCCGATGATCGCCGGGTCGTCGAAATCGCGGTCGTCGAGGTGCTTACGCAGGGCGGCGGCCATCCCGGCGATCAGGTCGACGATCGCCGCGTGCTCCATGAACAGGGTGGTGTCAGTCATTCAACCAGGTTTCCAGTATCAGTTTGGCCGCCAGTGCATCGACCCGGGTCGGGTCGCGGTTTGCCTCGTTGCCTAGTCGGGCCCAGGCCTCGCGGCTGGTCAGGCGCTCGTCGGCCATGTGCACCGGCAGTCGATACCGCCCATGCAGCTGGCGCGCAAACCGCTTCGCACCCTCCGCGTTGTCCGCCTCGCGTCCGGACATCTCGAACGGGTGACCGACGACCAGGGCCTCGGGGCGCCACTCGTCGAGCAGGAGGCCGATACGCGTCCAGTCGGGTTTTTCGCGCACCATGCCGAGCGTCTCGAGCGGCGTTGCCGTACCGGTCAGCGACTGGCCCACCGCGATCCCGATCTTGTGGGTGCCATAGTCGAAGCCGAGCAGCACGGCCATCATGCGTGGCCGGGATCGCTGCTGAGCAGGTTGACATCGACACCGAGCAGGCGTGCCGCAGCCGCCCAGCGCTCGTCGGCGGGCAGGTCGAACAGGATCGATTTCTCCACCGGGCCGCTGAGCCAGGCATTCTCCTGGATCTCGCGCTCGAGCTGGCCGGCACCCCAGCCGGCGTAGCCGAGCGCGACCAGCGTTTGAGCCGGCCCCTCGCCGCTGGCCATTGCCTCGAGGATATCGCGCGACGTGGTAATGCTGATCGTGTCGTCAACCGTCAACGTGCTGTCCCAGGGCTCGGTATGGGTGTGCAGCACGAAGCCGCGCTCCTCCTCGACCGGGCCGCCGAGGAAGACGATCTGGTCACTGGCCGGTCCGGTGTCGGCGTCGATCTTCATATGTTGCAGGATGTCGCTCAGACGCAGCTCGGTCGGACGGTTCAGCACGATACCCATCGCGCCGTGTTCGCCGTGCTCGCAGATGTACGTGACGGTGCGGGAGAAGTTCGGATCCTCCAGGTTCGGCATCGCGATCAGCAGCTGGCTCTTGAGCGAGGCGTGTTGCGTCATGGTCCAAGTATCGTAGTCGGCCGGAGGTCCGGCAAGTGGTTGCAGCCGGCAGGGCCCCGGCCCGCATCGGTGCAGGCACTTCGCCGTAGAAACGAGAATCAGTTTGAAGAAAACAGCGTGTTGCCGTCGAGAAATTGCCATGTCCGGGTGATGTCGAGCACGTCGACCTCTTTGCGGATCTCGGGGGGGAACGGTGCGAACGGCGCCGCCATCCGCACGATCCGTACCGCGGCATCGTCGAGCAGCTTGTGCCCCGACGAGCGGACCACCCGGATCCGCTCGACGCTGCCGTCGGCGCGAACCGCCACGTGCATCAAGAGATTTCCGTACAGCTTTTTGCGCTTCGCCTCATCCGGGTAGTTCAGGTTGCCGATCTTCTCGACCTTCGAACGCCAGGCCTCCAGGTAGGCGGCGTACCGGTATTCCTGGGTGCTCGCATTGACGGCTTTGCGCCGATCCTGGCGTGATGCGGAGACGGTGCGGCGGTCGAGTTCCGCCGTCAGGCGGTCGATCTCCTGCTGCGTGCTCGCCAGCAGCTGGCTCAGTTTCGGGCGTGGCTTCTCCTTGACCTCGGGCTTGGGCGGCGTCACTCGCACGACGCGCTCGGCCTTGGCGGTTGCGATCGGCGTGGGCTCCGGGGCCGCCTCAGGTTGTTCTGCGCCGGCGCGTTCGAGTTCGAGGGCCGGCTGCGGTTTCGGCAGCGCCGCCGGATTGCCCAAGGGACTGGTCTGGCGCTCCTTGACGGTCTTGTCGCCGCCACCTTCCTGGTCCTGCTGGGCGAGGAAATCGGGTGCCTCGACCGGTTTCGGCTTGGGCTTCGGCTGGACCAGCGTGATGTCGAGCGTGCGCTCCGGAGGCGGCGGCGTGTCCCGCGAGACGTCGAAGCTGATGCTGAGCAACAGGAACGCGTGCACGGCCACGGCAACGAGCAGTGCCGGGCCGATAGCGTCGTCACTGTGCTTGGGTAACAGGTTGCCGTCGATGTTGACCGTCAATGTTCGGTTGGCGCGTTCAGGTGAGTGGTTCGCTGATGATGACTTCCCGGTTGTGCGTATGCAACGTGACGCGTGCCTGCATGGCCGGGTTCATCAGCAGCCGCCCCTGGTCATCGGTCAGCATGACGTAGCGCAGTCCCATCAGCCGGGCGACGCGCGGCCAGTCGTCGGGACCGGCAACAAACAGCGCGTTGGCCGCTGCTTCCGCGGTGGACGCATTCGGGTGCAGCACCGTGACCGACGTGATGCCCTCCGCCGGGTAGCCGGTGCGCGGGTCGATGACGTCGTGAAAGCGCCTGCCCTCCCACGTAAAGCCGTCGCGCGAGGGCGCGAGCGTGAACGCGGCCTCGTTCCCCTCGATTCGCAGCGTGGCGAGTATGCCGCCACCGTCGGGGCCGGGCACCGACACGCTCCACGCGTTTCCACCGCGCGAGCCGATTGCGCGCACGGCGCCGTCGGCAACGATGCTGGCATTGTTGATGTCCATCTCCTGCAGCCTGGCGATCGCCTGGTCGATGGCGAAACCGAGCTGGATATGACGGAAATCCAGCTTGACCATCGCGTTCGACGATGACACACGCAGGCCGTCGATCTGGATGTCGCCCATGCCAGGGTTCGCGTTCACGGCGGTTTCTATGACGGACTGTGGTGGCGGGCGGAGGCAATCCGTCGATCGTCCCTGGAACCCCCAGGCGCGCACCAGATGACCGATCGCGGGGTTGAACAGGCCGTCACTCTGCAACGACAGCTGCCGCGCGAGGCGCAGAATAGGCATCACCGAGGGTGGTGCGGTGAAGGGTTCGCTGCCGGCGTTGAACAACTCGTTCATGCGCGTGACGGGGCCGGGCTTCCACGCATGCCAGGCGCGCTCCATGGTCTCGAAGTCGCTGGTGAGCAACTCGGTTGCCTGGGCCGCGCGTTCACGACTCACGCCGATGAGCGTGATATCGAACGACGTGTCGAACGCACGCACCTTGCCGCGCGACACCGGGTCGCGTCCCGTGCAGGCGTTCAACGCCAAGACGACAACGGCAGCGGCCAGGGCTATGCCGCGAGCGCGCGGCCGGACAAGCAATCTCATACTGCGAGTTTCTGCTCGATGCGATCCATCAGGGTCGCGCTGATGTTAAGGCCGTACAGCCGGTCGAGTTCACGTATGCAGGTGGGGCTCGTGACGTTGACTTCGGTGAGAAAGTCCCCGATGACGTCGAGCCCCGCGAACAGGATGCCCTGCTCGCGCAGACGCGGACCGACAGTCTCCACGATATGGCGGTCGTTGTCACTCAAAGCGACGCCGACGCCGCTGGCCCCGGCGGCAAGATTGCCGCGGGTCTCGCCCTCGCCGGGTACACGCGCCAGTGCGTAGGGCACGGCCTCGCCATCGATGACCAGCACCCGTTTGTCGCCGTCACGGATTTCGGGAATGAATCGCTGCGCCATGACGAAGCGGCGCTGATGGGCCGTCATCGTCTCGATGATGACGTTGCGGTTCGGGTCGTCGTGGCGCACCCGGAAGATCGACGCGCCACCCATGCCGTCGAGTGGTTTCAGGATGGCATCCCCATGCTTGTCGATGAAATCCGCGATCTGACCATGGCGTCGGCTGACCAGCGTCGGTGGACAGACCTCGGGAAACCACGCCGTGTACACCTTCTCATTGGCATCGCGCAGTGCCGCGGGGCGATTGACGACCAGCGTGCCGCGACTCTCCGCCTGTTCCAACAGGTAGGTCGTGTACACGTATTCCATGTCGAACGGCGGATCCTTGCGCATCAGGATCACGTCCAGGGTATCGAGAAAGTCGCTTCTGGCATCGCCAAGTGTGAACCATCCCGTGGCGTCGTCGCGCACCTCGAGCGGGCGCATCCGGGCGATGCAGCGCCCGTCGAGCAGTGACAGGTCGCCCTGTTCCATGTACCACAATGGCCAGCGGCGACGCTGCGCCTCCAGGAGCATCGCGAAGGTGCTGTCCTTGTGGATCTTTATCGAGGCGATGGGATCCATGACGACGCCGACCGAGAAAGCCATTCGCAACCTGCCTCCGTGAATGCAAAACCCGTCACGTTTCAGCGCGCCCGTCGCGATCGACCCTGCCGGCGCTGGTCTATTGTTGCAGACGACCAGTGCGCTTGCTATTTTCCAAAATAAAACTGCAACTTAGGCAGCCGTCCAGGCCTCCAGTCACGGCCCCGGGGCTGCCACCGCGCATGCCGAGTCGGCGGAGGATCAATGAGGCGACCCTACACCACTGTTCGAGGCAGGATGCCCGTGTTCAGGTACCTGCCACGACTGGTCGGGGCCATGACTGCGTGCGCCGTCCTGGGCGCCGCGCAGGCCGCCGATGACGCCTACCTAGATCAGCTCGATCAGGAAGTGACTAAGGTCGAGCCGGTAACGACCGATACATCAGCTGAGCCGGCTGGAGCGGCGCGCAGTGGAGCGACGGGCGCGACATCTCGCCCGGACGTGTCGCGGGAAGGCTTCGAGACGCTGTTGCGACGCCAGCACGTTGGCACCTACAGCTTCTACCAGCGCCTGCCAGATCGCAGCCGCGAAGAGGTCTATCTCGACTACAGTAACGGCGCCTCGATGGAGGCGCTACGTGCGAAGATTATTGACAGGTATTTGCATCCGTGACGATCACCGAGTCCACGCGACTCCGAACAAGCGAGCATTCGACGATCCCGGCGATGGCCGCCGGCATCCTGCTGGCGTGTTTGCTCGCGTATCCCGTCCTGGTGCACGCCGAAGACAAGCTCAAGGTGGGAGAGACGTCGACGTTCATCCCGCTCTATGAGGGCAAGCCTTTTCTCCATGTCATTCACGAGGGGCGCTCGGTCAAGGTGCAGCGGGTGCAGGACCCGGATTACGAGCTCAAGGGATACTTCGCCAAGACGGCGCGCAAGTGCCCGCCATTCTGTATCCAGCCCGAAACGCCGGCACCGGGTGTCGAGCCGATCGGTGAACTGGAACTGTTCAACTTCATGGAGTCAGAGTTGCGCGACGGCAGCGGTCTGTTGATCGATGCGCGTACCGTCTCATGGTACCGCAAGGGTACGATACCCGGATCGGTCAACCATCCATTCACGTTGTTCGATGGCAAGCCCGATGATCCGAACATCGTGGAAACATTGAAGTCGTTCGGAGCGAAGGAACGCGGTGAGGTCGGCGCGGTAGAGGGGCTCCTCGAAGGATGGGGGTTGGTCGATGCCAATGCGAAAACCGATCGATGGGATTTCACGGATGCCAAGAAGCTCGTTTTGTGGTGCAACGGTCCCGCGTGCGGTCAGTCACCCCGCGCGATTCGCGGCCTGATCCGGCTGGGATATCCGAGTGACAAAATCAAGTACTACCGTGGCGGAATGCAGATGTGGCAGCTCTGGGGGCTGACCACAATCGTGCCCCGTCAGTAGCCAGGCAACCGACAGAACACGGTGGGAGACAGTTCGTGAGCAGCGACAGCGCAATCGACCTCAACGGCCTCAAGGTAATGGTCATCGACGACAGCAAGACCATTCGGCGCACCGCCGAGACACTGCTGAAGAAGGCCGGCTGCGAGGTGCTTACCGCAACCGACGGTTTCGAGGCCTTGTCCATCATCGCCGACAGCCATCCCGATCTGATCTTCGTCGACATCATGATGCCGCGACTCGACGGCTATCAAACCTGCGCGCTGATCAAGCACAATGAGCTGTACAGCGACATTCCGGTAATCATGCTGTCGAGCAAGGACGGCCTTTTCGATCGTGCGCGTGGCCGCATCGTCGGTTCGGAGCAGTATCTGACCAAACCGTTTACCCGCGATGAGCTTCTGGGAGCGATCCGGCGTCATGCCTCCAGGAACGCGGCCTGAGGCGGCGTGCGTCCAAGCTGGGATCTACCGCATATGGCAAAAATTCTGATAGTCGACGACTCGCCCACCGAGCTTCACGTGTTGACGAAGATCCTGCGGCAAGGGGGACACGAGGCGCTGACGGCATCAGACGGCGAGTCCGGTATCGCGGCCGCTCAGACTCAGGCGCCCGACGCCATTCTTATGGATGTCGTCATGCCCGGGATCAACGGTTTTCAGGCGACGCGCAAACTCAGCCGCGACCCCAAGACGCAGCACATCCCGGTCTTGATGGTCACGACCAAGGACCAGGAAACCGACAGGGAATGGGGCATGCGCCAGGGCGCCAAGGGTTATCTGGTCAAACCCGTCGATGGCCGCGAGTTGCTGCAGAAGCTCGGCGAACTGCTGCGTTAGGTCCGGAAGATACTGTGTAACCGGGGTGGACGCGGATCGGGAGCGGGGGAAGGAGTCTGGTGAGCGCACTTCATTCACGATTGGCGCAATCGCGGGAGGCCCGCGATGCCTGTGATGGCATCGTTCGTAGCGCGCTGCCGGGCGCGACCCGCAGCGACCGGTTCGGACTGACCAAGCATTCGACCGGTGCAGCCTGATGAGTGGGGCCGGTATCCGATGATCGAACTCAACGGACAGATGATCTCGGCGCAGGAGGCGATCGCTGTCCTGTCGGACATCGAGCAACGCAGCCGCGATGCGGCAATCCGTTTGCCGAAACTGTCGCAGACCCAGGATATCTGGGATGGCCTCGTGTTCGGCGTCGGCGGCGTGCGTGTTGTCGCGGCAATGAACGAAGTCAGCGAGATGCTACCCTTTCAGGAACGAATCACCCGTGTGCCCGGGGCGAAACCATGGATGCTGGGACTCGCCAATGTGCGCAGCAGCCTGCTGCCGGTCATCGACCTTCAATCGTTCCTCGGAATGAAGGCGGTCGTCCCGTCAAAGGCGACACGGATCCTGGTATTGCGGCTGCGAGGGCTGGTTGTCGGCCTCGTGGTTCCGTCCGTACAGGGGATGCGCCACTTCAGTCGACGGGACAAGCTGCCGAATGCTCGGATGAAGGGTTTGTTGGGGGCCTACGTCTACGAGGCGTTCAACCTGGATGGCGACGTATGGCCTGTGTTCAATATGCATGCCCTGGCGGCCGATCCCGATTTTCGTGGTGCTGCCCAATAGGCGTGTGTGCCGCGGGTGGCCCGAAGCTGGCTGAGACATGCTGCCCAAGCTACGTCGACATCGTCGCAGGACAAAGTAACAAATGAAGAGCACAGTTAAGAGAGAATTTGCGAGACACCGCTCGGTTCCATTGTTGGCGGTGCTGACGCTGCTCGCCGTCATTGCGACCATCGCAACCTTCGCCTATGTGTCGCGCGTCGAGGAACACGGAGAGAAATACTTCTCGCGCGTATCGGAACAGCGGGTACTCGGCCAGCAGATCGCGAAGTATGCTCTCGAGTCCTCGGCCGGCGACCCGGCCTCTTTCGATCGACTGCGCAACGGCCGTGATCGCTTCATCACGCTCGTCGCCGAACTCAAGAGTGGATCGCCGGAGGCGGGGCTGCCGCCGACGCCGGAGCGCATGGCCGAGCCACTGCAGCGGATGGAGAACAGCTGGCTGGCCCTACGTGCATTCGTCGACGAAATCCTGCTCAATCAGAAGGCGATCCTGTCGATTCGCGAGTTTGTCGAAGTGATAAACCGCGAGGGCCCACGACTGCAGCAGGTGTCGGAAGAGGTTGTCAACATCCTGGTAAAAACGAAAGCCGATCAACAGCAGGTCTACATCGCGACACGCCAGTTGATGCTGGCTCAGCGGCTGCAGGAAAACGTCAACAGCGTCCTCGAGGGTGGAACGCGCACAGCACTGTCGATCGATCAGTTCAGCAAGGACACCGATCGGTTCGGCCGGGTCCTGAACGGCATGCTGACCGGTGACAGCCGTCTCAATGTGCAGCGTGTCAGCGATGAGCAGGCCGAGGCCAAGCTCGCCGAGGCGGCGAAGCTGTTTCGCACCATCAGCGACCACGTCGCCGAGATCATTGAGCTGGCACCCAACGTGCTGCCTGCACTCGAGGCGATCGGTGAGGTAACCCCCTCGTCGGATGCGCTCGACCAGGCCACGTCGGCGTTGGCCGATGCCTACAACCGCGGCGACTATGTTGGCCGCATCGGCCCGCTGCAGATCGGCCCGACGCTGGTGACGCTGCTCGGCGTCGTGGCCTCGATCCTGTTGCTCGCGCTGGGTTTCGCCTTTTTGCGCGAGGCCCGCGACCGGGCGCAGCTGGCCGACCAGCAGAACATGCGCAACCAGGCCGCGATTCGCCGTCTGCTCGACGAGATGGTGGACCTGTCCGACGGCGACTTGACGATCGAAGCGACGGTGACCGAAGACATCACCGGCGCCATCGCTGATTCGGTCAACCAGGCGGTCGAGGAGATGCGTATCCTGGTAACCACGATCAACGAGACCTCGGTCCGGGTCTCGGCATCGGCGCAGGAAACGCGGTCCACGGCGCTGCGACTGGAAGAGGCATCTGACCACCAGCGCAACCAGATCGAGAAGGCGTCGGACATTGTCCGTTCGATGTCGCAGGCCATGAACGACATGGCCAACGGTGCCAACCAGTCGGCCCAGGTCGCCCAGCAGTCGGTCGAGATTGCGTCCACCGGCGGTGAAACGGTGCGGCGTACGATCGCCGGCATGGACAACATCCGCGAGCAGATCCAGGAGACGTCCAAACGCATCAAGCGTCTGGGCGAGAGCTCACAGGAGATCGGCAACATCGTCGAGCTGATCGAAGACATCGCCGACCAGACCAACATCCTGGCACTGAACGCCGCGATGCAGGCGGCGATGGCCGGTGAGGCCGGGCGCGGGTTTGCCGTCGTCGCCGACGAGGTGCAGCGGCTCGCCGAGCGTTCGGCGAACGCAACCAAGCAGATCGATGCCCTGGTCAAGACCATTCAGGCCGACACCAACGAGGCTGTCAGCTCGATGGAATCGAGCACATCCGAAGTCGTGAGTGGTGCAAAGCTGGCCGAGGATGCCGGCGAGGCCCTGCAGAAGATCGAACAGGTGTCGCAGGAGATTGCCGATGCCACCGAGCAAATCGCGTCGCGGCTCCAGGGTCAGGCCGGCGAGGTGTCTTCGATCAACGACACGATGAACGTGATCCAGGAGATCACCAGCCAGACATCGGACGGCACGGAGCAGACCACGCAGTCAATCGAAAACCTGGCGAAGATGGCCGAGCAGCTGCGCCAGACAGTGGCACGCTTCAAGCTGCCGGATGATGACGGTTTGACGAATTGAACGGGAGCAACCGCGCAATGCAGCCAGAACCTCGTCAGGACCGCAGCGCCCTGCGCTGGATTCGCGGCGAGCTCGATCAGAGCCTGCGCGAGGCCCGCGTCCAGCTCGAGGAGTTCGCCGAAGGCCGCGAAGGCGTCCGTCTCGACGGCACCGCGGACAGCCTGCACCAGATCCATGGCGCCCTGGAGATGGTCCAGGTGTATGGCGGCGCGATGCTTGCCGACGAGATGGAGCAACTCGCGCGCGCGATGGCGGGTGGCGCGCTGAAGCATCCCGCGGCTGCCGCCGAGGTCCTGATGCTGGGCGTTGTGCAGTTGCCGGCGTACCTCGAAAAAGTGGAGGCGGGCGGCGCCGACATCCCGTTGGTGCTGTTGCCGTTGATGAATGATCTGCGCGCTGCGCGTGAGGCACCGCTGGTGTCTGAGACCTCGCTGTTCGCGCCCAAGCTCAATGCGGTGATCGCCGCCGAGACGGTGCGCCCGGGTTCCGGCAATCGTGACATGCCGCGCCTGATTCATCAGTACCGCAGCCATTTTCATCGTGGACTGCTCAACTGGATACGTGAGCAGCACATCCGGGAGTCACTGACGTCGATACGCGATGTACTGGACGTGCTCAACAGTGCTGCCGGTACCGCGAGGATGCGTCGGCTGCTGGACGCCGCAGAGGCACTGGCGATCGCGATGCTCGACGAGCAGGAGGCGCCATCGCTGGCCGTGAAGCCGCTTTTCGGCAAGCTCGATCGCGTGTTCAAGCGTGTGATCGATCAGGGCGAAGAGTCGGCGATGCTGGATTTTCCCGTCGACCTGCTGAAGAACCTGCTGTACTACATCGCCCGCTCGCATTCCAACGATCCGGCCGTGCTGTCGGTCAAGCAGGCCGTGGACCTGGTCAACAGTTTTCCCGATCAGACACGGTCCGGTGCTGCGGTCAGCTCGCTGGGTGCGCCAGACCGTGAGTTGTTCGCCGCGGTCGGCGAAGCGCTGGCGCAGGACCTGCGTGACGTCAAGGATCAACTCGATCTGTACATCCGCGGCGACCGGTCGAATCTCGACCGTCTGACCGGACTCGCGCCAGCGATCCGGCGTATCGGCGATACGCTCGGCATGGTGGGGCGGGGCGATCTGCGTTCGCGCCTGAAACACCGTTGTGACGAACTGGACGCGGCCGGCTCATCGGGCGTGGCGCTCGACGAGGACCGCCTGATGGCGCTCGCCAGCGAGTTGCTGCTGGTCGAATCGTCGCTGGCCGGATTGGCCTCCGGCGAGGCCGGGGCGCATGCCGAAGACGATGCAGAGATATCGATATCGCAGCTGTTGTCCGAGGGCGAGATGCGGCAGCACCAGCGCGCGGCGATCGACGAGGCCCTGGTCGAGCTGGCACATGCGAAGGACGACATTCTCGAGTATCTCGAGCATCCCGATCAGCGTCAGCGCCTGGAAGGTGTGCCGCCGCGTCTGCACCTGGTGGCGGGTGTCATGTCGATGCTCGACCAGCCCGAGGCCGGGCGTTTGTTGCACGACCTCAAGCCCTACATCGTCCGCCTCGGCAGCGCCGAGTCGGTTACCCCCGACATGGCACAGCGCGACGCGCTGGCCGACGTAGTCATGAGCGCGGAGCTCTACATGCAGACCGTCGTCGAGCCGGGTACCGATCGTGCAAGCCTGCTCGAATTCGGCGACCGCGCATTGCGCGTTCTGGGTCTGCGCGGTGTCGAAGAAGTGTCGCCGTCACCGGACATTGCCGCCGAATTCCCCGACGCCGGGCCGGAGGCAGTGGTGGTTCCACCGTCTCCGGAATCGACCGGGGACGCTGCGTACGTCGAGGCCGTCGTCGACGAGCCGAACGTCGCACCGGTCGCACCGATCGAAGAGATACCGCAGGCCGAAGACCAGCAGGCAGCGTCCGCGACCGAGGATATCGGCGCGGAAGAGCCGGCGCAGGACCAGTCGGCGACGCCGGTCGCCAATGCCGCCGCTGCCGAGGCGCAACAGGCAGTGGGCGACGAGATCGATTCCGAGATCCTCGAAGTGTTTGCCGAAGAGGCAGAGGAGGAACTCGGCGTCATCCAACGCTGTCTGCCGCAGTGGCTCAACAACCCCGATGACCGCGATGCGCTGACGACGACGCGCCGGTCGTTCCACACGCTGAAAGGCAGCGGACGGATTGTCGGCGCCACCAACCTCGGCGAGTTCGCCTGGTCGATCGAGAACCTGCTCAACCGGGTGATCGACGGGACGGTTCCGGCGACACCCGATGTGACGGCATTGCTCGACGAGGCCGGCAGGATCCTGCCCGACCTGGTGGCCGAAAGCCGGGGCAGCGTCGCCCAGGCCACTGACGTGAGCGTCTTGTCCGAACGCGCCTTCGCGCTTGCCAGTGGTGCGTCGTCGCGGGCCGAACCGACGGCGCCGCAGCCGGCGGTCGTGGAAAGCGCGCCCGAGGCCCTGCACGAGGAGCTGCCGCCGCCGGTCGAGGAATCCATCGACAGCGCGACGCCCGAGACGCTTGACGCCGTCGCCGACCTGCAGGAACCCCTGTCGATCGATGCCTACCGCGAGCCCGGGGACGAAAGCCTGTTGGTCGAGACAACAGCCGAGCGCACCGGTTTCCACGCCGTCGACGAGGGGGCAGATGCCACGAGGCGGGGTGCCGACGAATCCATATTGACTGCCGAGGTGGTCGAGGACTCGGAGTTCGCCGAGCACGAGACGCTTCCGCTCGGTTCGGTGGACACCAGCCTCAACGCGGTGTTCGTCAATGAGGCCAGCGGCCACCTCAATGTGCTCGACGACTTCGTCTCACAGTGCGCGAGCGCGCCGGGTGGGCGCGTCATGGAGGCGGGCGTTCGGCGCGCGATGCACACCCTGTGCGGCAGCGCTCGTACCGCAGGCTTCGACGCGATCGCGATGCTCGCCGGTGCACTCGAGGCGCTTACCGAGGCGCTGCAGAACGGCCAACAGCCGATCGCCGGACAGATGCTCGACCTGCTGAACCGCAGCCATCGCATGTTGTCGCAAATTGT
Organism: Gammaproteobacteria bacterium; assembly: GCA_020445255.1. Lineage (GTDB taxonomy): Bacteria > Pseudomonadota > Gammaproteobacteria > Chromatiales > Chromatiaceae > Thiosocius. Next base: position 123,648 of record JAGRGY010000004.1, on the reverse strand, counting down.
CGGTGCCATCGACGATGGCCGACCCGAGCCGGGAGACTGGCAGCCGTTGTGCGACGAGGTTCGGGATGAAACGACCGCGCTGCACGCGCCGACGGTCGAGCAAGCGTTTGCGCACACGGGTGAGGCGGCCGACGATGGTCCGGATCCGGAATTGCTCGAAGTGTTTCTCGACGAGGCCAAGGAGCTGCTCGAGATGCTCGAGCAGGAAATGGGGGCGTGGGAACGCGTGGCCGACGACGAGCCTGTCGTCCGCCTGCAGCGCAATCTGCACACGATGAAAGGTGGGGCGCGGCTGGCCGGTGTCATGGGCGTCGGCGACCTGAGCCATGCCCTCGAATCGGTGTTCCAGAGCGTCGCGGAGCGCCGGGTAGTCAGCGAGCCGCGGCTCAAGCGGCTGGTGCGTCATGCGACCGATACCCTCGCACAGGACATCGAATACCTGTTGCGCGGCGAGTTGCCACAGTCCCATCCGCACATGGTCGAGCGCCTCGAGTCCGCGGCGCACGGCCGGGAGTGGGAGGAGGTCGGTGCCGACGAGGCCGCTATCGACGATGAATCCGCATTCGCGGTGTCGTCAATTCTCGACGACGAGTCGGGGGTGGAGGCCGTCGACGAGTTCGCGGAATCCGCGTTCGAGCCAGAGACCGCCGAGATCGAAGCGGCCGAGGTGGAGACGGCGCAAGCCGCGATCGACGAACCCGACCCGGGTGTAACGACGGCGCTTGAAGAACCTGAGACACCCGAAGCCGTACCGGAACCTGCGGACCTGCACGAGTTGGCCGATCTGGACGAGGTTACGTCCGCGCTGCTGACCGATTCACAACTGATGACCGATTCGGAGTTGCTGGACGACTCGGGCTTCGCGGTCATGGACGCGGTGGCGCAGGCCGGAGCCCAGACCGAAGGTTCGGTCGTCCAGTTCCCGAGCGGCGAGGTGCTCGGCGACGACGAGGGCTTCGTGCCGCGCAAACCGCTGCCCGAAGAACCACGCACCGCGGCTGTCGGCAGCGAACGTGTGCGCGTCGCCTCCGAGGCATTGGACCAGATGGTCAACAATGCCGGTGAAGTCAGCATCTACCGCGCGCGCATCGAACAGCAGAACAGCAGCTTCGCCTTCAACCTTGGCGAACTGCAACAGACCATTGATCGTCTGCGCAGTCAGCTGCGTGGACTGGAGCTCGAAACCGAGGCGCAGATCCTGTCGCGACACGAGCGCGATACAGAGACGCGAGCCGACTTCGATCCGCTCGAACTCGACCGCTATTCGACGATTCAACAGCTGTCGCGCGCGCTTTCGGAGACGGTCGAGGACCTGTCGAACCTGGGTCAGTCGCTGAACGATCTGAGCCGTGACACCGACACCCTGCTGTTGCAGCAGGCGCGCGTGACGACTGATCTGCAGGACAGCCTGCTGCGCACGCGCATGGTCCGCTTCGGGAGTCGGGCGCCGCGTCTGGAGCGTGTGGTGCGACAGACCAGCCACAGTGTCGGCAAGCGTGCCGAACTGAATGTCGTCGGTGGTGGCGAAGACATGGACCGGGCGATCCTCGAGCGCATGATGGGTCCGCTCGAACACCTGCTGCGCAATGCCGTGTCGCACGGCATCGAGAATGCGGACGAACGTACGGCTGCAGGCAAACCGGCCACCGGAACGATCACGCTGCAGCTGGCGCGTGAGGGTACCGACGTCGTGCTTTCGCTGTCCGACGACGGCGCCGGTCTCGACCGCGACCGCATCCGCAGCAAGGCTATCGAGCGCGGCCTGCTGAAATCGGACGCCAATATCACCGACGACGACCTGTACCAGTTGATCCTGCAGCCAGGGTTCTCGACCGCACAGGAGTTGTCGCAGGTGTCGGGGCGCGGAGTCGGCATGGACGTCGTGCTCACCGAGGTCAAGCAGCTGGGAGGTACGCTCGATATCGACTCGCAGCCCGGCCAGGGCACGCGCTTCACGATTCGCCTGCCGTTCACACTGGCGATCACGGATGCGCTGCTGGTCAGTGTCAGCGAGGATGTTTACGCGGTGCCGCACAGCAGTATGGATGGTGTTGCGCGTGTGGGCGTCGATGAGTTGCAGGCGATCTACGCCGGCAAGCAGGACACGATCAGCTACGGTGGCAGGGACTACAATGTGCGCTACCTCGGCACGATGCTGGGCCTGTCGGCGGTGCACATCGCCGAAGGTGCGCGCTGGCTGCCCCTGTTGCTGGTACGCTCCGGTGACAACCGCATCGCGATCCAGGTCGATGGCCTGCTCGGCAACCGCCAGATCGTCGTCAAGTCGATCGGCATCCAGCTCAGCGGTGTGCGCTGGTTCACCGGTGGAACGATTCTCGCCGATGGGCAGATCGCGCTCATTCTCGACGTGAATGCCGTGTTGCGCATGGATACCGCACACCAGCCGACGCAAAGCCAGGAGATGGCGGCACCGCTGAGCAAGGGCGTGTCGGTGATGGTGGTTGACGACTCGATTACGGTGCGCAAGGTGACGAGCCGCCTGCTGGAGCGGCACAACATGCAGGTCGTCACGGCGAAAGATGGTGTCGACGCGGTTACCGTACTGCAGGATCACCACCCCGACGTCATGCTGCTCGATATCGAGATGCCGCGCATGGACGGCTTCGAGCTGGCGCGCCACATGCGTTCGACACCCGAGCTGAGTGACATCCCGATCATCATGATCACGTCGCGCACCGGCGACAAGCACCGCAACCGCGCGTTCGAGCTCGGCGTCAAGCGCTACCTCGGCAAGCCGTATCAGGAGTCCGACCTGCTCGAAAACATCTATACCGTGCTGGCGGAAATCTCGTTGTGAGCGTGAACGGCTCGGAGGTCCGCTGCATGCTGATCCCGATGCGACAGGGAAGGCTGCTGGTGCCGAGCGCCACGGTCGCGGAAGTGATCGGTTACCGCACACCGGATCCGGTCGCCGAGAGCCCGCTGTGGCTGCAAGGCACCGTGAGCTGGCGTCAACGCGACATCCCTGTCATCGATTTCGAACGGCTGATGGGGCGTTCGCATGTCGGCGCAGGCATCCGTCAACGCATCGTCGTGTGCTACGCCATCGGCCGCGACGCGGCTTCGCCGCTGTTCGGTGTCGTCGCCCAGGGCATTCCGCGCCTTTTGCACCTGCAGAACGATCTGATCGGATTCGCCACCGCCCGCGAACCTGGTGAAAAGGCCGTGCGCATGACGCTGGCGGTTTCGGACGAGTCCCTGATGGTGCCCGACCTGGAGTTCGTGCAGCAGAAGCTTGCAGATCGCATGGTCACCGCCTAGCTGCCGCGGTTGCCGCATGCGGATTTCCCCGAGCTGATCCGGCCGGGCGTCAGCGGAAGTCACCCCACAGCGCCTGGATCGCCGCAAGCGCGGCGATCGGCGCTGTTTCCGTTCGCAACACCCGCGGACCCATCCTCACTGCGACGAATCCCGAGTCTTCCGCGAGCACACGTTCGCCGTCGCTGAGGCCGCCTTCCGGGCCGACCAGCAAGCGAATTTCAGCACCCGGCGGGGCAAGGGACGGAAGACGGGTGCCCGACCGGTGATACAACAGGATGCCGCCTCCCGACGACGGCAGCCAGCCGGTGATCGCAACCGGCGGCGATACCTCTGGCGGAGCAGCTCGACCACACTGTTCGCAGGCACCGATGACGACAGCGCGCCAATGCGACAAGCGTTGATCTTTACGTTCACCTTTCAGCTGCACGACGCTGCGCTCGGTGATGAGCGGCGTGATCGACGATACGCCGAGTTCGACGGATTTCTGGATCGCGTAGTCCATGCGTTCACCGCGCGATATGCCGATCGCCAGATGAATGCGCAACAGCGGCGGTGACTCGCTCCGTATGACCCGCCCCAGGCGTGCGATGCACTCCCGTTTGCTGCACACGAGAAGTTCCGCTGCGACGTCGTTGCCGTCGCCGTTGAACAGCACCACGGCATCACCGCTGCGCAGGCGCAGCACCTGGCTGAGGTAGTGCGCTGCACGTGCATGCAAGGTCACGTCGCTACCAAGTGGAAGATCCTGCTCTACGAACAGGCGGGACGTACGCATGGTGTGTTCGGATCGACGCGTCAGGCCGTTCGGGCCTCACCCGGCAATCCGAGCATCTCCCAGATGGCAAGCGTCGGCGCGGACTGGTTCATGGTGTAGAAGTGCAGCCCGGGCGCGCCATTGTCGAGCAGCCGTTCGCACAATGCGCTGACCACGTCGATCCCGAGCCTGGCGATGCTGTCGACATCGTCGCCGAATGCCTCCAGGCGCTTGCGCAGCCAGCGCGGAATCTCTGCGCCGCAGGCATCGGAAAAGCGGACGAGATTGCTGAAATTGGTGATCGGCATGATGCCCGGCACGATCGGGACATCGATGCCACGGCGCTGGCAGGCGTCGACGAACGCGATGTAGGCGTCTGCGTTGTAGAAGTATTGCGTGATCGCCGAATCGGCACCCGCATCGACCTTGCGCTTGAAATTGTCCAGATCACGGATGAAATTCGCGGCCTGTGGATGCATCTCTGGATAAGCCGCGACCTCGATGTGCAGGCTGCTGCCGTGCCGTTCGCGAATCAGCGCGACCAGTTCGTTGGCATGGTTCAGGTCGCCCATGGATCCTGCGCCCGCACCCGACGGGAGATCGCCGCGCAGGGCGACGATACGATCGATGCCTTGCGCCACGTAGCGATCCAGGATCGCGATGAGTTCATCACGTGTGCTGCCGATGCACGACAGGTGCGGCGCCACCTTGATGCCCTGCGTGCCGATCCAGTCCACGGTGGCGAAGGTGTTGCTCTGTGTCGAACCACCCGCGCCGTAGGTGACAGAGAAGAACCCTGGACGGAGGTGGTTCAATGTCGTCACGGTGTCGCGCAGCCTGGCGATACCGGCTTCGGTCTTGGGTGGAAACAGCTCGAAGCTGAAGGTGGGGCGTGTGTCGTTCATGCGGGCGCGTCCGGCAGGGTTCGCACGCAGGGGTGCCGCAACAATGCGCGCAGCACCCCCGTGCGTTGAATGGCCAACTCAGTAACGGTAGTGCTCGGCCTTGTAAGGGCCTTCCACCGGCACACCGATGTAGTCCGCCTGGTCTTGCGTCAGGACTGTCAGCCTGGCGCCGATCTTGGACAGGTGAAGTCGGGCGACCTCCTCGTCCAGCTGCTTTGGCAGCACGTACACGCCAATCGGGTATTCATCGGTCTTCGTGTACAGCTCGATCTGTGCCAGCACCTGATTGGTGAACGAGTTGGACATCACGAAGCTCGGGTGGCCGGTCGCGCATCCGAGATTCACCAGCCGGCCTTCGGCCAGCATGATGATGCGCTTGCCGTCAGGGAAGATGATGTGGTCGACCTGCGGCTTGATATTTTCCCACTCGTATTTTTCGACACTGGCGATATCGATCTCGTTGTCGAAGTGACCGATGTTGCAGACGATCGCCTGGTCCTTCATCGCCGTCATGTGGTCATGGCGGATGATGTCCTTGTTGCCGGTGGTCGTGACGAAGATGTCGCCGATCGGCGCGGCATCCTCCATCGTGACGACACGAAAGCCCTCCATGGCCGCCTGCAACGCGCAGATCGGATCGATCTCGGTGACCCACACGGTCGCGCCCAGACCGCGCAGCGACTGCGCCGAGCCTTTGCCGACGTCGCCGTAACCGCATACCACGGCGATCTTGCCGGCGATCATCACATCGGTCGCGCGCTTGATGCCATCGACCAGTGATTCGCGGCAACCGTACAGGTTGTCGAACTTCGACTTGGTCACCGAGTCGTTGACGTTCATGCCGGGAAACAGCAGCTTGCCGGCCTTGAACATCTCGTACAGCCGGTGCACGCCGGTGGTGGTCTCCTCGGTGACACCGCGGATCGACTCCGCCATCCTGTTGTAGCGCTGCGGATCCTCGGCCAGCGAGCGCTTGAGGACGCCGAGAATGACCTTCCACTCGTGGGGGTCACTGTCTTTCGCCCCGGGTACGCCGCTGGCGGCAAATTCGACGCCCTTGTGCACCAAGAGGGTGGCGTCGCCGCCGTCGTCGAGGATCATGTTCGGACAACCATTGCCGTCCGGCCAGTTCAGCACCTGCTCGGTGCACCACCAGTATTCCTCGAGCGTTTCGCCCTTCCACGCGTACACGGGGATGCCGGCGGCGGCAATCGCGGCTGCCGCGTGGTCCTGGGTCGAGAAGATGTTGCACGAGCACCAGCGCACCTGGGCGCCGAGCTCGACCAGAGTTTCGATCAACACGGCCGTCTGGATGGTCATGTGCAGGGAGCCGGTGATGCGCGCGCCGGTCAACGGCTTGGTCTTGCCGTACTTCTCGCGCAGGGCCATCAGGCCCGGCATCTCGGTCTCGGCGATGCGCATCTCCTTGCGGCCCCAGTCGGCAAGGGACAGGTCGGCGACCTTGTAGTCGGTGAACTCACTCATGGTTGATGACTCCTGTTCAATAATGAGTGAGCGCCGTTTTGCTGCACCGTGTCCCGCGTCGAGCCTGGCCCTTTCTGCCCGGGTTGCAGCGCTCCTCGATGGGGAGTTGTATCGTCCGCTTAGCGTTGGCGGGGCGCGGTTCTTTAGTCGCCCCGGCGGTGAATGCGGCGGGATTTTACACTTTCGGGGCCGGATTTCCCGGGCAACGTCCGATTTTTGCAGGAAATCCCTGGACATCCGACCGGTGAAGGGTCGTATCATTGACGCGTTCAATAAGAAGAATTGCGGATTGCGTTGCTGGATCCAGGCATGCAGTAAGGGCTTGTCCGGCCGGTCGTGAACAGGCCCCGCCAAGGGAGCTGCCAACGATTCGTGACACGATCATGTTGTCGCCAGGATGTCGCATCTGTGCGTTGCATCGCGCGGAAACAGCCAGCGAGGGCGTGCGCATTGCCCCCTGAGGTCCGATTCCTGCCCGCCAACCCGATCTGCGCAGAATTGTTCCAGGTTCCCGTGTGGGGCTTTGTGTACCCTTGGGAGGAGAACGTGTCTGAACCTGATGTCGTGCGCCCGGATGGCGCTGAAGAACCCATCGAACCGCTGTTTTACCCGTCGAACCGACTCGGCTTCGACGCGCCGATGCGCTGGCTACGGCTGGGCTGGCACGATCTGGTCCGCGCCAAAAGGCAGAGCCTGGCCTACGGGATTGGCTTGGTCCTGTTCGGATATCTCGTCACGGGGCTGGCGTGGGGCGACGGCAACACCCTGGCATTGTTCACGCTGGCCGTCGCCTTCATTCTGGCCGGCCCGGTGCTGGCATTTGGCCTGTATTCGGTCAGCCGCCAGCTAGAACTCGGACGCCCGCCACGCCTCGGTGTGTGCTGGATGGAGAGCCGCAACCACATGCGCAACGAGCTGTTGTTCGCGTTGGTCATGATGGTGGTGTTGCTGGTATGGGCCCGCGCGGCGACCATGGTCAACGTGTTCTTTCCTGTGGGCGAGGACCCTGGCGCGCTGGGCTGGGTGGAGTTTCTCGCCGTTGGCAGCGCGGTCGGTTCGATCTTTGCCACGATCGTGTTTTCGTCCAGCGTGGTCGCATTGCCGATGATGCTGGACCGTGGCACCGATGCGATCACGAGCGCGTTGACGAGCATCAATGCCGTGATCAACAACAAGGGCGTCATGCTGCTTTGGGCCCTGCTGATCATGGTCCTGACGTTGGTTGGATTCGCCACCGCCTACCTGGGCTTTGCTGTCATCCTGCCGCTCATCGGGCACGCAAGCTGGCACGCCTACCGCGAAACGGTCGTTCGCGCCGACTAGGGTTTTTGCCACGTCGACCAGAGCGCGGCCGTACCATCCTGTTCCCGCCGTCGGCCCGGCGACTCGCTCGTCGCGTGTTCACCTTATCCGCCACGGAGTGTTTGAGCATGGAGAGGGACCGACACCGATGTGGGCTTCCGACGAATAGACCCTAGACGTTACTTCCGCATCGGGCCGGACCATTTATTCGCGATCGGACGTGCGCGGATTTCGACCTATCTTGCCGGCCAAGGCGATCTGGCCCGTTACCTGCATGGCACCTGACAGGGTCGGGGTCCTGTCAAACAATTGGCGTTTGCGGACCTGCCTACAGGAGATGGGCATGACAGATTTCGCGGTCCCTGGGCGCTTGGCACTCGGGTTCATAGGTGGCGGTCTTTCGTCCGCGGTGGGCCAGACTCACTTCGCCGCATGCCACCTCGACGGGCGCTGGTCGCTCGAGGCAGGCGCTTTCAGCCGCGACCGCGAGGTTAACCGGCGAACCGCCGAAAACTGGCGGGTGTCGCCGGACCGTGTCTACGACTCGTGGCGGGACCTCCTATTGGCGGAGCGCTCGCGCCTCGATGCCGTCGTCGTCTTGACTCCAACGCCCAATCATTACGAGATCGTACAGGCGCTGTTGAAGGCCGGAATTCCGATCATCTGTGAGAAGGCGCTGGTGGCCAGCGTCAACGATGCCCGGGCCCTGCTGGCAATTCATGATGCGAAGAAGAATTTCGTCGCCGTAACCTTCAACTACAGCGGATACCCGATGGTGCGCGAGCTGCGTACGCGGATCGACGCGGGCGAGTTCGGCGCAATCCAGCAGCTGCACATCGAAATGCCGCAGGAAGGATTCGTGCGGCCACCCGCGATCGCCGGCAAAGCGGCTCCACCGCAGAGCTGGCGTCTGAAGGACGATTTCATTCCTACCATCTGCCTCGATCTCGGTGTGCACCTGCATCACCTGACGACCTTCTTGACCGGTGAGGAGCCGCAACAGGTCAATGCAGAATTCGGCAATTTCTCGCGTTATCGGGGCATCGTCGACAATGTTGCGATGTGGGCCGAGTACCCGAGTGGCATGACAAGCAATTTCTGGATGAGCAAGACGGCGGTTGGTCGCCGCAACGGACTGCGCATCCGGTTGTTCGGTGAGACCGGAAGCGCCGAGTGGTACCAACTCGAGTCCGAGCAGCTACACATTTCGACCATCGACGGCTCGCATCTGACGATCGACCGAGGCGGGCAGGCAACGGTTGCTGGCGAGGCGCGTTACAACCGGATGAAGGTGGGGCATCCCTCCGGCTTCATCGAAGCCTTCGCCAACCTGTACACCGACATTGCCGACGCGCTGCTCGAATGGCGCAGCGAGGGTCGTCATCGGCACCCCTATGTCTATGGCATGGAGCATGCGACCGATGGCCTGGCGACATTGCATGCAGCGCGCCTGTCCAGTTCACGCCGCCGCTGGGAGCGCGTCCACGCGACGCCGCATCATGAACGACTTGTCAGCAGGTTGACATTGTGAGCCAGCAGATCGAAGACTACATCGTCACCCACATCGCTGAACGGCGAGGCATCGCCGAGGGCGAGGTCGACCGGCAGGCCGACATGTTCGAGAATGGCTACATCGATTCGCTCGCGGTTTTCAACATGATCCTGTTGCTCGAGGAGCGTTTCGGGGTTCGGCTGACTGAGCAGACCCTGGTGGATCCCTCGATCTATACAGTGCACGGACTTGCCGCGACGATTGGTCGGCAGATCGCGGGCACGTAAGCGTGGAAATCCGATTCGCGAGCGTCGCCGATATTCGGCCGCTGATGACGTTCATGCACGAGCATTGGCGGGCCCATCACATCCTGTCGCGCAACGAAACTCTGTTTCGCTTCGATTTTCAGGAAGGTGAGCGACTGAACCTGGCAATCGCTGAGCAGTCAGGCGATATCGTCGGGCTGTTCGGTTTCATGAAGTACAACAGCCTGGATGAACCGGATCTGGCCGGTTCGTTGTGGAAGGTGGTCGATGATCGCGCGCCGCCCATGCTCGGTCTGCAGTTGCGTCGCTTCGTCATGCATCACGTACCTCACCGCTTCTTCGCCGCACCGGGTGCCGGGTTGCAGACACGATCGATCTATCACCTGTTAGGCATGCGATGGATCGAGATGGACCACTTTTATCTGGCCAACCCGGGCATCGGTACCCGGCGCATCTGTCGGATGTCCACCCCAGCCGCGCTGCCGTTGCATGTATCTCCCACGCGGGCGGACGAATTCCGCGAGGTCCCGAATGGGGATGATCTGCGGGACTTTCCGTTCCTGCGCCTCAGGCGGACAGGTCCGACAAAGGATTGGGCGTACCTGAGGCGCCGCTTTTTCACCCACCCGGTCTATCGATACCGCGTATTTCGGCTTTCTTGCGCCGGTGAGCCGGTCAACATCGTCGTATGCCGCGAGGTCGCGCATGCCGGAGCACGTGCGCTGCGCGTCGTAGACTTCTACGGCGATCAGCGACATATGCCTGAGCTGGTTCCCGAACTGTACGAACTGATGCATCGTGAGGGCTTCGAATACGTCGACTTCGTATGCGCCGGATTTGACCCGCGGGATATGCTGCGGGCGGGCTGGCGGCGCCTGGATTTCGACCGTGATGATGTCGTCGTGCCCAACTATTTCGAGCCTTTCGTGATGTCGAACGTACGTGTCTATGCGGTCGCCGACGCACACCCGGAAATTACCGCGCGTCTGTGTCGCGCCGACGGCGATCAGGATCGACCGAATGTCGATTCAGTGGCCGCGATGAGCGTCGCGTCTTGAACATCATCCAGCATGTGTCGCGTCATGTGCACGCAATGCCGGACAAGGTGGCTGTTCACGTCGGCGGGCGACAGTACAGCTATCGCCAGCTGTTTGAACGTACAGGGGGCATGCATGCCCTGCTGCGCGATATGGGTGTCGTCGAGGGCGACTGTGTCCTCGTGGCGCTCGACAACGGCATCGAGTTCGTCGAAACCATTCTGGCCGCGGCGGCCTTGGGTGCAATGGTTGCGCCAGTACCGACGACTTCGCCGCCGACCGCTCTGCAGTCAATCATGCGGGCCACCGGCGCGCGGCATCTGGTGGCGGGATGCGTCCCCGTTCGGCGGTTGCTGGAGGTCGCTGACATCGATGCTGCGCGCGTGTTGATCGTGGGAACGCCGCTGGATGGTTGCAGAAACCACGCCGAATCGGCTAAGGCAAACCCGCTCGTACCGTGCAACATCGATCCAGACTCCGATTTCCTGCTGACGATGACGTCTGGCTCCACCGGTACACCGAAGCCGATCGTGTTGACCCAGGCTGGCAAGATCCGTCGTGCATTCGAGGGTGCACGCGATCTTTACGGTCTGGGTACCGATGACGTCGTCATTGCCGCGACGCCGATGTACCACTCTCTTGGATTCCGCCTCGCGCTGATGCCGTTGCTACTCGGCGCCACGTCCGTCGTGATGCCTGCCTTTACGCCGCGCGCCTACATCGAGGCCGTCGATCGCCACAAAGTGACCTTTTCCATCCTTGTTTCGTCGCAGATCGAATCGGTGCTCGACGATATTGCGCACGGCTCGCGTGGGCTCGCAAGCCTGAAGACGCTGGTGTCGTCTTCGGCATTGTTGCGACCCGAGGTCAAGACGCGCTGCCTGCAACAACTCGATTGTGCGTTTCACGAGTGCTACGGCGCTTCCGAGGTCGGAATCGTCACGGATCTCGGACCCTGCGATGCAGGTGAACACCAGGGCAGCGTCGGTCGGGCACTCGACTATGTCGATCTGAAGATCTTCGATCAGAATGCCAACGAGTTGCCGGTCGGCCAGGTGGGGGAGATCTGCTGTCGGACGACGACCCTGTTCGACGGCTACTATCGTCAGCCGGCCGCGACGGCGGCCAGCATGCGGGACCGTTACTTTCTGACAGGTGACCTGGGATACGTCGACGAAGAGGGGTACCTGTATCTGGCGGGGCGCAAGAAGGACATCATCATCGTCGGCGGCGCCAACGTCTACCCGGATGACGTCGAGCAGGTGCTGCGCACGGCCCCCGGAGTCGGAGACTGTGCCGTCATCGGTGTTGCCGACGACTACTTCGGCGAGGCCGTCCTGGCCTGCATCGTGACGTCGTCCGATGACGCAGATCCGCGCACGATCCAGGCGTACTGTATCGAGCGACTCGCCGATTACCAGGTGCCGCAGGCGTATGAATTCGTCGATCAGCTGCCGCGGACGTCACTCGGCAAGATCCGGCGACAGGCGTTGCGCGAGCGGTTCGACGGCTATGATGCCACGGCGAGACTGCGTCAGCTAAGGCACGCAATACAACACCGTGCTTAATCCCATGTGTGAATGGACCCGCAGATGCATGCGGTAGTTGGGATTCAATCTGTGGATCAACAGCGGTAGCTCCCAAAGGTCCGCCGGTCTGTGATAGACACAGATCGCCAGCACAGGGCTGTGCCGTTGTATCAGGTGTCTGGCCCCCAGCAGGGCTTCACGTTCGGCGCCCTCGATATCCATCTTGATGAAGTTGGGCGGTGCCGAAGGAAGGACGCTGTCGAGCGTGACCACGGGAAGGGACGTGCCGTCAGCACTCTCGCCCGTCGAATCCGATACGGCGGTCGAACTGCCATTTCCTGTCGCAAAGTGAAGGACCGTGTTCGACGACCACAATCCCATCGGTAATGCCATGAAGTTCGCGGTCGGCGAGGCCGCTTTGGCACGACTCAACTCGGACAGGAGCTGGACATAGTTGTCCGCGTCGGGTTCGAACGAAACCGAATAATCGATCGCTTTGTTGATTCGTGCACAATGCTCGACAAGCGCGCCAATGGTGTCTCCCGTGTACGCGCCGGCGTCGACGAAGCGGATTGCATCCAGTCGCGAGAACAGGTCGATATCACCGGGAAAGTATTCGGTTTGTCCGTCCGGTGGCACGTAGTTGCCCGCAGTCGGGTGCTGGCGAAATGCGACGATACGGTCGAGTGTGTCCCGACTGACGTCATCCGAGAGCAGCTGTCGACATTGCTCGATCCCGTTGGGATCGAGCGTGTTCTTCGGCCCATCGCGCATCCACAGGTAACCGAGCGCGATGATGTGTTCCAGTGCCTCCGGGAATTCATGAAGGCTTTCGGTGAAGCTGCGGACGTTGTTGATGCCGGCACCGTTCAGCGTCGCGACGATATCGCTGCCCGGGTCGGCCGGCGACGGCGTCAATGCCAGGGATACATAGATCGTTGCGTCGGCATCGGCGAGCTGCTCGATGCGCAGCACGGGAATGCCCAGGACCTCGGGGGCCTGGCAGAACTGATCCACAAAAAACGCCGGCGTGACACCGTTCGCCGTCATCGCCCGATAGAAGGCCCGGCCGTACCCGCCTGCCCCGTAGATTCCGACTCCTTGCACTTGGCACCCCGCCATGGCTGTCTGATCGTTGATGCAATCTAGCGGCAGCCGGATAAGGAACTTAAATCGCGTCCGGCCCGCGATGTCGGATCAGCTGCCGCGCCTGCCGGCGAGACGCTGTCGTTCGGCGTGTTTCGGTCGCTCGGCAGCTTGTGGATGAGTGTCCGACAGGCCCAGCGCGGCGACGATGTTGGCGTGGTCTTCCCGCGGGTGCTCGAGCTTCGAACCCGTCCACGGGGCCATGTTGGATCGAAAGCCGAGTTCTATGCCGAGCGACTCCAGCATGGCGAGCGTCGCGGCATCGTAAGAGTTGCAGGGGTGCGACATCGTCGTCGGCGGCATACCGAGGATATCGTTCAGTATGCGCCAGTTCTCGAGGTATTCGCGCCTTTGCTGCTCGATCGGCAGGTCGGCAAGCGTGGTGGGATGGGTGTGCGAGTGCAGTCCTATCACGTGCCCATCATGGTGCAGTCGACGCAGTTGCGCGCTGTCTATCCAAAGGCCTTTGGCGAGCTGTGCGGGCGAGGTGCCGGCAATCGTCATCATGATCGACATGACCTCGTCGTAGGCTTTTTGCCCCAGTACCAGGTCACGCACGTATCGGAATCGCCGATCGTCGTCGCTGTAGAAGGTGAACTCGGCCAGGTAAGTGCTCGGCTCGAAGGTGCGCAGCGCCGTGGCGACGGTGACGGCATGCGGGGATTCCGCCACGGCTTCGAAGAATGCCCCGTAAAAGCCCCCAATGTCATCGAACCATTCGCTGCGGAACCGGCGGTAGATCTCGAGGGTTTCGATGCCGCCGGTGATCACGCTCGAGTAGACGAACCAGAAGGCCGTGATCCCGGCGCGTTCCAGCACCGGACGCGCTATCTCGTACTGGCATAAGAGGCTGTCATCGAATGTGATGCACACGTCGTCAGATTCCAGCTGCCCATGGCGTGCCCGCCGCAGGTAGGTGCCGGCGTCCAGGACCTGGCGGGTTTCCAGGTAGTGGGCGAGGATCTGTCCGAACGTGCCGGCGCCGATCGATCCCTGGCTGGGGGAAAAATGTTCACCGTGGAAATGGTGGAACATCAGGCCATGCGGAACGTGGCGCACAACCCCGTCGCGCGGTTGCGGATCGCTGGAGGCGTCGTTGGTCACCGTGGATTTCGGTATTCGAGGTGTCGTACCCATTGTGCAGACGCCGTTCCAATAAATCGTGGTCGCTGGGCATGCTGTCGGCCGGGAACGGCGTTTCTATAGGCGTAGGGGATGGTTATGGCGGAGGCGGTGGCGTGTCGGGATCGGTCGGGGGGGGGGCGACGGTCGCGCGTCCCGGCGGCAGGGGGCGGAAGGTGGTGCCGCGGTGAAATCGCGTGTTCGGGCCGGTTCGTATGCGTTGCGCGCGATCGTCGCCTGCGTCTCCCGTTCGCGACGCGGCGGCGGACGTTCCGGTAACGAAGGGGCAAGCGCCGCCGGGTCACGGCGCGCGCCCTGAAAGGACCGGACGTGCGGGTCGTCAGATACCGGCGGACTTGCGCAATTCCTCGGCCTTGTCGGTCATCTCCCAGGTGAAGCCCTCGCTCTCGCGACCGAAATGCCCGTACGCAGCCGTTTTGCGGTACTTGATCTGCCTGGCATTCAGGAGGTCGAGCATGCGCAGTATGCCGTAGGGGCGCAGATCGAAGTGTTCGCGCACCAGCTCGGTGATGCGTTCGTCGGTGATGTTACCGGTGCCGAAGGTGTCGACCATGATCGAAGTCGGCTCGGCGACCCCGATGGCGTACGAGACCTGGATCTCGCACTTGTCGGCGAGCCCGGCGGCGACGATGTTCTTGGCCACGTAACGGCCGGCATAGGCCGCCGAGCGGTCGACCTTGGACGGGTCCTTGCCGGAAAATGCGCCGCCGCCGTGACGCGCGGCGCCGCCGTAGGTGTCGACGANNTGATCTTGCGCCCGGTCAGGCCGGCGTCGCCCATCGGTCCGCCGATCACGAAGCTGCCGGTCGGGTTGATGTGGAAGCGGGTGTCCTTGGTCAGCAGGCCGGTCGGATCGAGGATCGGTTTGATGATCTCGTCCATGACCGCCTCGCGCAGCGCCGCGCCGCTGAAATCCTCAGCGTGTTGGGTCGACAGTACGACCGCGTCGATCGATACCGGCTTGCCGTCGACGTAATGCAGGCTGACCTGCGACTTCGCATCGGGACGCAACAGCGGCAGGATGCCGCTCTTTCGCACCTCGGCCTGGCGTTCGACCAGCCGGTGCGCGTACTGGATCGGCGCCGGCATAAGCACATCGGTCTCGTTGGTCGCGTAGCCGAACATCAGCCCCTGGTCGCCGGCGCCCTGGTCTTCGGGCTTGGCGCGGTCGACGCCCTGGTTGATGTCCGGCGACTGCACGCCGATCGCGGTCAGCACGGCGCAGGTGTCGCCGTCGAAACCCATCTCGGAGCCGGTGTAGCCGATGTCGTTGATGACCCCGCGGATGATCTTTTCGTAATCCGGTTTGGCTGTGGTCGTGATCTCACCGGCGATCACGGCCATGCCGGTCTTGAACAGCGTTTCACAGGCGACGCGCGCGTGCGGGTCTTCGATCAGGATCGCGTCCAGGATCGCATCGGAAACCTGATCGGCCATCTTGTCCGGGTGACCTTCGGATACCGACTCCGATGTGAAGATAAAATTACGGGCCATCGCTCAAACTCCTTCAGTCAGTACCGGCCGCCGCTTTTTCCGCGGCGTGCATGGGCGCGCGATTTTACACGGTTGAGGGTGGGTTCGCATTCTGGAACAATGGTGCCAGCCCTGAATGCCAGCACAATAGAGGACACCATATATATGGTTTCGTTGCAGACCCCGGTGTGTGAATTCGGCAAGGCGGCGCCCGACTTTAACCTGCCGGGCGTGGATGGCAGGGAATGGTCCTTTGACCAATGCATGGGCGAAAAGGGTCTGCTCGTGATGTTCATCTGCAACCACTGCCCGTACGTAAAGGCGGTGATCGATCGCATCGTCCGCGACACTGCCGAGCTGAAGACGCTCGGCGTCAATTCGGTGGCCATCATGTCGAACGATCCCACCGACTACCCCGAGGATTCGTTCGACAACATGCAGCGCGTCGCGCGCGACATGGGTTTCCCGTTTCCCTACCTGCTCGACGCGTCGCAGCAGGTCGCCAAGGACTACGGAGCGGTCTGCACGCCGGACTTCTTCGGTTACAACGCATCTGGCGAACTGCAGTACCGCGGGCGTCTCGACGCGAGCCGCAAGGAAACTGCGCCGGCCGACGCCCGACGTGACCTGTTCGAGGCGATGAGCCAGGTCGCCGATACCGGCCGTGGGCCGGCCGACCAGGTCCCGAGCATGGGTTGCTCGATCAAGTGGCGCGACTGATTCCCCCGTTTAATTCAGTTAAAACAATGACGTGAATCCATTCCGGCGCGGGATTTCCTGCGCTTATGGGTGTATTGGAATATTCGGGGTATCCCTTCTTGCCCCTGTTCACACCGCTGGGTCAGAATACCCGACCTTTTAGCAGCCATAGGGTTCTGGGGGTTGTCGCGGTTGCAGCTCAACCCTCGTCGAGGTGCGACGCACCGCCGCTGATCCTGGCGGCAGCCCCGGCATGACACGAATCGTTTCGTCTCCGAACGCCAGTCCGGGGGCGTGAGAATTCTTAGTCTTCTACAGGAGGGACGCATGTCCTCACGCAGAGAGCTCGCCAACGCCATCCGCGCGTTGAGTATGGATGCCGTTCAGAAAGCCAATTCCGGTCACCCGGGTGCGCCGATGGGCATGGCGGATATCGCCGAGGTGCTGTGGAACGACCACATGAAGCACAACCCGGGCAACCCCAAGTGGGCCGACCGCGACCGCTTCGTGCTGTCGAACGGACATGGCTCGATGCTGATCTACTCGCTGCTGCACCTGACTGGCTACGACCTCACGCTGGATGATCTGAAGAATTTCCGCCAGCTGCATTCCAAGACTCCGGGTCATCCGGAGTACGGTTACGCACCGGGCGTCGAGACGACCACCGGTCCGCTCGGACAGGGCATCACCAACGCGGTCGGCATGGCCATCGCCGAGCGCGCGCTGGCGGCCGAATTCAACCGCCCCGGGCATGATGTGGTCGACCATCACACCTATGTGTTTCTCGGCGACGGCTGCCTGATGGAGGGTATCTCGCACGAGGCCTGCTCGCTGGCCGGTACCCTGGGACTCGGTAAGCTGATCTGCTTCTGGGACGACAACGGCATCTCGATAGACGGCCATGTCGACGGCTGGTTCAACGACGACACCCCGAAGCGCTTCGAGGCCTATGGCTGGCACGTCATTGCCGATGTCGATGGCCACGATCCGGCCGCGATCGCCAAGGCGATCGAGCTTGCCAAGGCCATGAGTGACAAGCCGACGATGATCTGCTGCAAGACCACGATCGGTTTCGGTTCACCGAACAAGGCCGGCACGCACGCCTGTCACGGTGCACCGCTGGGCGAGGAAGAGATCAACCTGACCAAGGCCGCGCTGGGCTGGGACCACGGCGCCTTTGAGGTCCCGACCGAGGTCTACAAGGGCTGGGATGCAAAAGAGAAAGGCGCCGCCGCCGAGACTGCGTGGAACGACCGGTTCGCCGCCTACACGGCCGCGCACCCGGAACTGGCCGCCGAATTCACGCGCCGCATGGCGGGTGAGCTGCCGGCGGACTGGAAGGCCAAGGCGGACGCCTTCGTCGCCCAGTGCAACACCGACGCCAAGTCGCCGGCCACGCGCCAGGCCTCGCTGAACTCGATTGAGGCCTATGCCGCCGCGCTTCCCGAGCTGTTCGGCGGTTCGGCCGACCTCGGCTGCTCGAACCTGACCGAATGGTCGGGCTACAAGCCGATGCGCGCCAACATGCCGGCCGCCAACTACGTCAACTACGGTGTGCGCGAGTTCGGCATGTCGGCGATCATGAACGGCGTCGCGCTGCACGGCGGCCTGATCCCGTTTGGCGCCACCTTCCTGATGTTCTCGGAATACGCGCGCAACGCGATCCGTATGGCCGCGCTGATGAAGATCCGCTCGATCTTCGTGTTCACCCACGACTCGATCGGCCTCGGCGAGGACGGCCCGACCCACCAGGCGGTCGAGCAGATCCCGACCCTGCGCATGATTCCGCGCATGGACGTCTGGCGCCCGTGCGACACGGTCGAGACCGCGATCGCCTGGCGGCGCGCGGTCGAGAAACAGGATGGCCCGACCTGCCTGATCTTCACCCGGCAGGGCATCCCGTTCCAGGCGCGCTCGGCTGAGCAGATCGCCGATATCAACCGCGGCGGCTACGTGCTGCGTGACTGCGACGGCACGCCGGACGTGATCGTGATCGCGACCGGCTCCGAGGTCGGCATCGCGATGGAGGCCGCGGCCGCCAGCAGCAAGAAGGTACGCGTCGTATCGATGCCGTGCACCAGCCTCTTCGATGCCCAGGACGAGGCCTACAGGGAGTCGGTCCTGCCCAAGGCCGTCACCGCGCGTGTCGCTGTCGAGGCCGCCGTCACCGGGGGGTGGTGGAAGTACGTCGGCAGCAACGGCAAGGTGGTCGGCATCGATACCTTCGGCGAATCGGCGCCGGCCGGCGAGCTGTTCAAAATGTTTGGCTTCACCGCGGACAACGTCGGCAAGGCGATCGACGCGGTTGCGGGCTGAGGCTACCCATTCATGCGGCCGGTCGCGCGACCGGCCAGCCCGGTTTTCATGCATGGCAGTGACTGCATAACCTTCTGAGGAGAATCAGAGAATGACGATCAAAGTAGGCATCAACGGCTTCGGCCGCATCGGCCGCATGGCCTTCCGCGCGATCTACCAGGACTTTTCAGACGTGTTCGAGGTTGTCGCGATCAACGACCTGCTCGACGCCGACTACCTGGCGTACATGCTCAAGTACGACTCGGTTCACGGTAACTTCAAGGGCGAGGTCAGCGGCGAAGGCAATACCATGACCGTCGACGGCAAGAAGATCCGTCTGACCGCCGAAACCGACCCGGCCAAGCTGGCCTGGGGCGATGTTGGCGTCGACCTGGTTCTCGAGTGCACCGGCTTCTTCCTGACCGACGAGAGCTGCCAGAAGCACGTCGCCGCGGGCGCGCCCAAGGTCGTGATGTCGGCACCGTCGAAGGACAGCACCCCGATGTTCGTGTACGGCGTCAACCACAAGAAATACGAAGGTCAGGCGATCGTGTCGGCGGCCTCGTGCACCACCAACTGCCTGGCACCTGTGACCAAGGTCCTGAACGACAACTGGGGCGTCAAGCGCGGCCTGATGACCACGGTCCATGCCGCCACCGCGACCCAGAAGACCGTCGATGGCCCGTCCAAGAAGGACTGGCGCGGCGGCCGTGGCATCCTCGAAAACATCATCCCGTCGTCGACCGGTGCCGCCAAGGCCGTCGGCAAGGTGCTGCCGGAACTGAACGGCAAGCTGACCGGCATGGCGTTCCGCGTGCCGACCTCCGATGTGTCGGTCGTCGACTTGACCGTCGAACTGGAAAAAGGCGCCAGTTACGACGAGATCTGTGCGGCGATGAAGGCGGCCTCCGAGTCGGGTGACCTCGCTGGTGTGCTCGCCTACACCAACGAGAAGGTCGTCGCGACCGACTTCCGTGGTCGCAGCACGCCGTCGATCTTCGACGCCGAGGCTGGCATCGCGCTGGATCCGACCTTCGTCAAGATCGTCGCCTGGTACGACAACGAGTACGGCTACACCTGCAACATGTTGCGTTTCGCCAAACACGTCGCCGGCTGATTCAGGTCCGGGTTTCGGGGGCGGGGACCCAGGGGGTGGAACGACCACCGCCCTGGGGCCCTCGGACCTCATCCCTGTACCGCAGAGGCATTCGAAAAGGCGCGCGCCTTTCCAAATATCTCTGAAGAGAACTTAACGGAGTACCCCGATGGCGTTCATCAAGCTCACCGATCTCGACCTCGCCGGTAAGCGCGTGTTGATCCGCGCCGACCTGAACGTACCGGTCAAGGACGGCAAGGTCACGTCGGATGCCCGCATCACCGCGTCGATGCCGACCATTGAACATTGTGCGAAGGCCGGTGCCAGGGTCATGGTCATGTCGCATCGTGGTCGCCCCGAGGAGGGCAGGGCCGACGAAGAGAACTCGATGCAGCCGATCGCCGAGGACATGGCGGCCAAACTCGGCGCGGATGTGCGCCTGATCAAGGATTATCTCGACGGTGGATTCGACGTCGCCGACGGCGAGGTCGTGCTGCTCGAGAACGTGCGTTTCAACGCCGGTGAGAAGAAGGACAACCCGGAGCTGGCGCAGAAATACGCCGACCTGTGCGACGTGTTCGTCATGGACGCCTTCGGTACCGCGCACCGCGCGCAGGCCTCGACTCACGGCGTCGGCAAGCTCGCGCCGGTCGCGTGCGCGGGCCTGTTGCTCAGCGAGGAGCTCGATGCACTCGGCAAGGCGCTCGCCAACCCGGCCCGGCCGATGGTCGCGATCGTCGGTGGCTCCAAGGTGTCGACCAAGCTGACCGTGCTCGAGGCGCTGTCGGAGAAGGTCGACCAACTGGTGGTCGGTGGCGGCATCGCCAACACCTTCCTCAAGGCCGCCGGCAAGAACGTCGGCAAGTCGCTGTGCGAGGACGATCTGGTGCCGACCGCCCAGGCGCTGATGAAGAAGATGCAGGAGCGCGGCGCCTCCATTCCGATCGCGACCGACGTCGTGGTCGGAAAGAAGTTCGACGAGAATGAGCCTGCCGTGCTGAAGAGTGCCGACGACGTGGCCGACGACGACATGATCTTCGACATCGGCCCCGATTCGGCCGGGGAGCTGGCCGACATCATCGCGAAGGCGGGCACGATCGTCTGGAATGGCCCGGTGGGGGTGTTCGAGTTCGACCAGTTCGGCGCAGGCACCAAGACCGTGTCGATGGCGATCGCCAATGCGAACGGCTTCAGCCTGGCCGGCGGCGGCGATACCATTGCCGCGATCCAGAAGTACGATATCTACGACAAGGTGTCGTACATTTCGACCGCGGGTGGCGCGTTTCTCGAGTACCTCGAGGGCAAGACGCTGCCGGCCGTCGCGATGCTGGAAGAGGCCGCAAAGCGCTGACGATCGCGCGGCGGTGCGGGTGCACCGCCGCAGTGCATCACCCCGGGTAGGGGATGATGCGAGGGGGCGGTGACAATCGAATCGCTCCCGACTGACCGCCGCCGGCGACGATCGGCCGGGATGTGCGGACACAACGACATGCGGCGACACGGCAGGGGCCGGCGCCGCGAGAAGGGCAGATGCTAAGACGCACGAAGATCGTAGCAACGCTGGGACCGGCCACCGACGACCCGAAGGTGCTCGACCAGATCATCGCGGCCGGCGTGGACGTCGTGCGACTCAACATGTCGCACGGCACGCACGAAGAACACGAGCGTCGGGCCGACTGGGTGCGCAACCGGGCGCGCGCCAGTGGGCGCCAGGTCGGCGTGCTGATCGATCTGCAGGGACCGAAGATCCGTTGCGGCAAGTTCGTTGCCGGCAAGGTCGATCTGGCACCCGATGACCGCTTCATTCTCGACACGAAGTGGGACCTCGCGATGGGTTCCAAAGAGCGGGTCGGTGTCACCTATCCGACCCTGCACGAGGAGGTCGCACGCGGCGACACGCTTCTGCTCAACGATGGACTGATCGTGCTGTGGGTCGACGAGGTGCACGAAAGCGAGGTGCGCTGCAAAGTCGTCGTCGGTGGTGTGCTGTCCAACAACAAGGGCATCAACAAGCTCGGTGGCGGTCTGTCCGCCCCGGCCCTGACCGAGAAAGACAAGGAAGACATCCGCTTCGCGGCCCGCATCGAGGCCGACTATGTCGCCGTTTCGTTCGTCCGTTCGGGCGAGGACGTGCATCAGACCCGCGATCTGTTGCGCGAGGCGGGCGGTACCGGCGGCATCGTTTCGAAAGTCGAGCGCGCCGAGGCGCTGGACGCGATCGAGGAGATCATCGACGCCTCCGATGTGATCATGGTCGCGCGCGGCGATCTCGGCGTCGAGATCGGTGATGCCGAACTGCCCGCGGTGCAGAAACACCTGATTAGCCTGGCGCGTTCGATGAACTGTGTCGTCATTACGGCGACCCAGATGATGGAGTCGATGATCCAGAATCCGATTCCGACGCGGGCCGAGGTGTTCGATGTCGCCAACGCGGTCATCGATGGCACCGACGCGGTCATGCTGTCCGCGGAATCGGCCGCCGGCCGGTATCCGGTCAAGGCGATCGAGGCCATGGACCGGGTGTGCAAGGAGGCCGAGAAGCAGTCGCAGACGCGTAAATCGGACCACCGCCTGCACTCGGTTTTCGGCCGCATCGACGAGGCGATCGCGATGTCGACCATGTACACCGCCAACCACCTCGGTGTCGCGGCGATCGCCGCGTTGACCGAGTCGGGTTCGACGACAAAGTGGATGTCGCGCATTTCGTCCGGGATTCCGATCTACGCCTTGACCGGACACGTGGCCACGCGTAGAAAAGTGACCCTGTTCAGGGGGGTCTATCCTGTCAGCTTCGACCTCGAGGCCGGTATCGATTCGCGCCAGGCGAACACCGAGGTCATCGAAGAACTGCAGCGGCGCGGCGCGGTGCGCGTGGACGACCTGGTCATCATCACCAAGGGCGACCTGAACGGGGTGTCCGGCGGTACCAACGTAATGAAGATCGTTCGCGTCGGCGAACACATCGTGTCCGGTGGCAAGATTAATTTTGATTGAGACTCTCAGTACAAGGAGCAGACAATGGCACTGATTTCCCTGCGTCAAATGCTGGATCACGCCGCCGAGCACAGCTACGGTGTGCCGGCGTTCAACGTCAACAACCTCGAGCAGATGCGCGCGATCATGGAGGCCGCCGACGAGACCGATTCGCCGGTCATCGTCCAGGCGTCAGCCGGTGCACGCAAGTATGCCGGTGCGCCGTTCCTGCGCCACCTGATCCTCGCCGCGATCGAGGAGTTTCCGCACATTCCGGTGTGCATGCACCAGGACCACGGCACGTCGCCCGCGGTCTGCCAGCGTTCAATCCAGCTCGGCTTCAGCTCGGTGATGATGGACGGTTCGCTGGGTGAGGACGGCAAGACCCCGACCAGCTACGAATACAACGTCGACGTCACCCGTCGTACGGTCGAGATGGCGCACGCCTGCGGCGTCTCGGTCGAGGGCGAGCTGGGCTGCCTGGGTTCGCTCGAGACCGGCATGGCCGGCGAAGAGGACGGCATCGGCGCCGAAGGCAAGCTCGACCACAGTCAGCTGCTGACCGATCCGGAGGAGGCCGCGGACTTCGTCAAGAAGACCGGCGTCGACGCACTGGCGATCGCAATCGGCACCTCGCACGGCGCGTACAAGTTCACCCGTCCGCCGACCGGGGACATCCTCGCAATCGAGCGCATCAAGGAGATTCATGCGCGCATCCCGAACACCCATCTGGTCATGCACGGCTCTTCGTCGGTGCCGCAGGACTGGCTGGCGATGATCAACCAGTACGGCGGCGCGATGGGCGAGACCTACGGCGTGCCGGTCGAGGAGATCGTCGAGGGCATCAAGCACGGTGTGCGCAAGGTCAACATCGACACCGACCTGCGCATGGCGTCGACCGGCGCGGTGCGCAAGTTCCTGACCGAAAATCCGAAAGAGTTCGACCCGCGCAAGTTCCTCACTGCGGCGACCAAGGGCATGAAGCAGATCTGCAAGGACCGTTACGAGGCCTTCGGCACGGCCGGCAATGCTTCGAAGATCAAGGTGCTGAGCCTGGACGCGATGACCCAGCGCTACATGTCCGGCGAGCTCGACCCGAAGGTCAACTGATCCCGCCGGTACGATCCGGTGACGGGTCGATGTAAACAGGAAAGGGCGCATCTGCGCCCTTTTTTCATGTCGTGTCAGGTGGCGCGGCTCCGTCGCTCCGCCTGGTCCACTAGGGTTTGATCCGCGGCAGCGTCAGCACCGGCAGGCCAGTGCGTTTGAGCAGGCGGTCGAGGCGGCTGCCGCGCATGCGTCCGCGCATGCCCAGCCTGCGTTCGGTGTTCAGGACCAGGAGGTCGGGAGACTCCGCGGCGGCCGCGTCCAGCAACATCGTCACCGTGTCGCCGGGCGCGGTCCGGCGATGCCAGCTCAGTCCGTCGACGTTGGCCAGCACGACGTCGTCCCGTTCATCCGGCGACTCGCGCTCCAACAGCGTGACCTCGACGCCATCCTCACCAAGAGCCGACAGCCAATGGTTCAGGAATGCGATGCTCGGACGCAGGTCCTGTCCGGGATCGAACGCGACCACCACGCGTTTCAGGCTCGATCGACCGGTGTCGCCGTCGATGAACGACCTGCCGTGTTTCGGCAGCAGCAGTGTGCGGCTGCGTGAGCGGTGGCAGACCGATTCGGCGACCGAGGGATTGAACAGGCGTGCCAGCCCGTTGCGTCCCTCGGTGGCCATGACCAACAGGTCGGCAGGGTGGCGTCGCAGGTAGTCGGCGATGCCCTGGCGGGGATCGTCGTCACGCATGGCCATCTTCGCGATGCTGATGTTCAGCTGATCGGTGATCGCACTGCGCGGTGCGTCGGCGGCGAGCCGACCCCAGCGGGTCAGTGTCTGGCGAACCCCCGGAAAGCGGTCCCAGGGCACCGCGTCGCCGCTCTCGGGACCCGTGTGAAGCAGGGTCAG
Organism: Gammaproteobacteria bacterium; assembly: GCA_020445255.1. Lineage (GTDB taxonomy): Bacteria > Pseudomonadota > Gammaproteobacteria > Chromatiales > Chromatiaceae > Thiosocius. Next base: position 98,811 of record JAGRGY010000004.1, on the reverse strand, counting down.
GCGGGCCTGGCGTCGAACCGCCAGCGCGAGCGCGTGGTAGAAGGCTCGCTCGCTGGACGCCGTGAAGTCGATCGTGACCAGGATGCGGGGAATGATCTGCGTGTGGTCGAGCATCGTCCGTCTCGGTTGGGGATTCATGATTCTAGCCTGCTTGTCGCACTGATTTCCTGCCGCGGACCCCGACAGCGCGCTGTGGCAGGACGCACTCGCCGCAGCCGGTTCGTCGTCGTACCCGCTTCGACCTTCACTGTCGTTGGCTGTATGTACTTCATCACAACGGCGTCCCGGCGCCCTCGCGACGAAAACGGTTGGGATCAGCAGGTCGGCCGGCAACAAGGTCGGTGGTACTCGCCGACAACGCCACCGCGTGTGTGATGGCGGAATCCGGGTTAGTCTGTCGGTGCCGGGCGCGTGTTTCGTCACAGGTGCCGCCCGGTGATGTCGGTGGGTTTTTCGTTCGGAGAAAGGATTGTTTTCCAACAAGTTCCCCTGCCCGTGCTGCGGGCACCGCGTGTTCGACCACCAACCTGGCTTCAACCAGCTGTGCCCGATCTGTGGCTGGGAAGACAGTCTCGACCAGTTGCGCTTTCCCACCATGCCGGGCAGCGCGAACCATGTGAGCCTGGTCGAGGCACAACGCAACTACGCCAACTGCGGCACGGCCGAGCGTCGCAAACAGGGCCAGACGCGCGAGCCATTCGAAGGCGAACCACGCGATGAGCAGTGGCGTCCGGTCGATATCAGCCGTGACAACATCGAAGAGCCGCAGCGCGGCCTCAAATACGCCGATTCGTATCCGTACGAAGACACCACAGTGCTCTACTACTGGCGCAAGACCTACTGGCGTCGGATCGTCGGCTGAATACTGGAATCTCTCTCACGATCCCGCGCGCGCCGCGCCGCGCCCCAACGCAGGATCGCCTTGGTCGCGGTCGTGCGGGATTGCGGGATGGGTTCTCGTCAATACAGCACCAGCGGCGGTGCTGAAACGGCATCCAGCTGGTGGCCGAGGTCGTGTAGGTGCTGCGACCAGTAGGGTCGCGTCGCCGCCCACGGGAAGGCAGATGGGAACGCCGGGTCGGGCCAGCGCCCGGCCAGCCAGCCGCTGTAGTGCAGCATGCGCAGCCCGCGCAGTGCCTCGATCAGGGCGAGTTCACGCAGGTCCAGGTCGTGAAACAGGCGGTAGCCGTCCAACATCGCGCTCAGCTGCAACGTTTGTTCGCTGCGGTCGCCGTTGAGCAGCATCCACAGGTCCTGCACCGCCGGGCCGTTGCGGCAGTCGTCGAGATCGACGAAGTGCGGTCCTTCGTCGGTCCACAGGATATTGCCGTGATGGCAATCACCGTGCAGACGGATCGGGCGTGCGTCGACCTCGTGCAGGCGGTCGTCGATCGCGTGCAGCAGGCGTTCGCTGATGTCTGCGTACCGGGTGCGTTCGTCATCAGGCAGCAGCGGGCTGGCGAGTACCTGCTCGCGCGCACGCCATCCCATCGATGCGACGTCCAGCGTCGGGCGTTCGGCGAACTGGCTGTCCTGGCCGGCGAGGTGGATCCGGCCGATGAAGCGTCCGATCCACTCCAGCTGGTCGAGGTCGCCCGGCTCCGGGGCGCGTCCGCCGCGGCGTTCGAACAGCGCGAGCAGAAATCCACCGTGCGCGAACAGGGTCTCGCCGCCCGGGCCCTGCCAAGGCGGCACCACTGGGATCTCCTGTGCGGCGAGTTGCAGCGCAAACGCGTGCTCCTCGCGAATCGCGGCTGCGGTCCAGCGCCCGGGGCGGTAGAACTTGGCGACCATCGGCTGCTCGTCCTCTATGCCGACCTGGACCACGCGGTTCTCGTAGCTGTTGAGCGCGAGCAGGTGACCGTCGGGCAGCAGACCGGTCGACGCGACTGCGTCGAGCATGAGGTCCGGGGTAAGGGCTTCGTAGGGGTGCGGCGACATGACGCAGCCTGAGGTGCGTACTCAGCCCGTCGCGGCCGTGCCGGCGAGGGCGCGTTCTATGCGCCGAAGGTCGAAGCCGTCGATCCGGGTTTCGCCGATCAGGATCACCGGCACCCCGCGCGCGCCGAGGCGGGCGAAGTCTTTCCGCCCGCGCGCGCTGCGCTGCACGTCGAATTCCTGAAAGCGCAGCCCCTTGCGTTGCAGGAATTGCTTCGCCTGGCGGCAGTTCGGGCAGTCGTGCGTGCTGTAGAGGGTGATGCGCCGCCCGCTCATCGGCCGGTCAGCCGGTGCTCGGCCTCGCGGTATTTTTCCGCGGTGCGGTCAATGATCGCCTGCGGCAGTGTCGGCCCCGGTGGGGTCTTGTCCCAGTCCAGCGTCTCGAGGTAATCGCGCACGAACTGCTTGTCGAAGCTTGGCGGGCTGCTGCCCGGGCGGTACTGGTCGGCGGGCCAGAAACGCGATGAATCCGGGGTCAGTATCTCGTCGATCAGGTGCAGGCGACCGGCGTCGTCGAGACCGAACTCGAACTTCGTGTCGGCGATGATGATGCCGCGCTCAAGCGCATAAGCGGCGCATTCGGTGTAGACGCGCAGACTGGCGTCGCGCACCTGTGTGGCGAGATCGGTGCCGAGGAGTTCGACGGTACGGGCGAAATCGATGTTCTCGTCATGCGCGCCGGCCTCGGCCTTGGTCGACGGTGTGAAGATCGGCCGCGGCAGTCTGTCGGCCATGCGCAGGTTTTGCGGGAGTTCGATACCGCACACGCTGCCGGACTGCTGGTAGTCCTTCCATCCCGAACCGATCAGGTAACCGCGCACGATCGCCTCGACCGGTAGTGGTTTGAGTCGGCGCACGACGATCGCGCGGTCGCCGAGCGCTGCACGCTCGTCCGGGTTGGTGACCACCTCAGCCACCGCGCGTCCGCTCAGGTGGTTGGGGATGATGTCGCGGGTGCGCTCGAACCAGAAGTTGGCCACCCGGGTCAGCACCTCGCCCTTGCCCGGAATCGGTTGCGGGAGCACCACGTCGAATGCCGACAGGCGGTCGGTCGTCACGATCAGCAGGTGATCGGCATCGACCTCGTACACGTCGCGAACCTTGCCGCGATTGAGCAGCTTGAGGCCGGTCAGCTCGGAGTGGTGCAGGGCATGCATGGCGTCGCCGCGGACAGGGAAAACGCGGCAGTATAGCCCTGCGGACGGCATAATGGCATGGTGCCCAGCCGCCACGATGCCGGAGTCCACGAGTGTGAACGATGCCGTTGCCAACATGCCGCCCTACCTGGCCGCGTTTCGCGGCAGTTTCACGTCGGCGTTGCGCTGGCCGCAGCTCGACGCGCTGTGGGACAGGGTGCGCGCGGCGCCCGAGGGCTGGTATGTCTACGCGATCGGCGAGCCGCCGCCGACCACGCCGGCCGACGCCGAGGCCCTGCTGCGCTTCGTCAGCGAGATCGATGCGCTGCTGCGACGCGAGCACGACGAGGACTACTGCGGGATTGTCTACGCCGATGCGCCGGCCGCGCCGAGCATGATCAAGATCTACGATCCCAACAATCTCGGCGTGACCTGTGGCTACAGCACCAATCCGCCGCTGCCCGGGTGGGTACTGAGCCGCCTGGCGCCGGTCGATGTCGAGGCCGCACGCCAGGCCGGCGGTCGCCGGCGTTGGTGGCAGCGGCTGTTTCCCGGTTGAAATGCCCTGCGGCGAGTGAGGATTGGACGCCCAGTGGCGAATGCTAATATCCTACTGAACCACTGGGTTTGGGGCTGACGGTCCCTTCCCCGATCACGACGTGCCGGGTGGTGCCGGTCGACGACCGGAGCGGAGATCATGGAACAGCAACAGCGACAGGCGCTCGGTGACATCACCCAGGCGGTTATGAATCTGCTCGATTCGTGGCAGCTCGATACGCAGGAGATTCAGGGCGTGCTGTCACTGCCGGAGGGCGTGCGCGCCCGTGCATTGAACAAACTGCGCGAGGGAACCGATGTGCTGCCCGACAATCCGGAAGTGCTGCGGCGCGCCGGCTACCTGTTGCGCATCGCCGATGCCCTGCGCACCACCTACCCGCTCAACCCGCGCATGTCGGGGCGCTGGGTGCGCCAGGGCCACCGTCGCTTCGGCCGCCGTTCGCCGCTGTCGATCATCCTGCGCGACGGCGAAAGCGGCATGATCGCCGTATTGTCCGAACTCGACTGCACCTTCTCCTGGGACCTGACCGGTTCGACCGGCATGGGTTACCGCCCCGTACCACGCTGACTGCTGCCGGCCGTGCCGCGAGGTGCCCGCGGTTAACGGTTAGAGGGCTTTCAAGTCAGGCGTTGCTGTTGCCGCTAAACGACAGAAGGGGCGCCGCTGCCCCGACTGTCTATCGGATGGCACCCCATGAAACGTCTACTCGATGCCTGGTCGATCACGCAAAAGCTCGGCGCCGCGTTCGGAATCGTACTGCTGACCCTGCTGGCCGTGTCGTTGGCCGGACTGCGCGGTGCGTCATCGACCGAGACCAATGCCCGCCGCGTGGTCGAGCATCTGCAGCCGGCCGTGTTCTCGGTGATGATGCTCGAGAGCCGCGTGCAGGCCGCAGCGGCGTCCATGGGCTTCTATCTCAAGGGACAGGAGGAGGGCCAGAAGCAGCGTTTCCAGAACGACATCGCCGCGCTCAGCGGCGCGCTGGAGCGCGCGCGCGAGGCACTCGCGGCCCTGGACGACGCGCAACTGACCCGCGGATTCGACGCCCTTGCCGACCTGGTGGGCAGATTTGCGGCGTTCGAACCGCGGCTTGTCGAGCTGGTGTCGATGCCGTCGAAGAACATACCGGCGATGGCGCTCGCCGAACAGCGCCTCAATCCCCTGCACATGATCATCCTCCAGGCGATGGACGAGATGTTGGCCGCCGAGCGCGACGCCGACCAGGAGTACCTGGAGGATCTCAGTGCGGTCGCGCTGGCGCCGGACGACGAACTCGGCCTGCCGACCGACCGCCTCGCGCCGGATCTCGTGCAGCGGCTCGGAGGCCGCCTCGACGTGCTCGCCGCGATCCAGGACCTGCGCTATTCCTGGGGGCAGGTGGTGACCGGAATGCGTGGTTTCCTCGCATTCAGGGATAACGCACTGCGCGACAACACGCAGCTTTACCTCGAACAGAACACCGCGGCGCTGCAGCGCCTTCAGGAGGCCGCCGCGCAGGACGGACTCACGTTCGAACAGGTCGATGCGATCGACCGTCTGGTCGCGGCGCGCAGCGACTACCTGGCGGTCTTGCAGCAGGTCTTCGAGGTTCACGGCGGCGAGCGCGCATACACCGATGTCTACCTGGTCCGCACCGAGATTGGGCCGCTGATGCAACGCCTGTCGCGCGATGCCGGCAGCCTCGTCGACGAACTCCGCGACAGGATCAGGGTGCAGAGCGAGGCGCTCGCCGACGGTGCCGCGTCGACCCGTGGCATGGTCTGGGTACTGCTGGTCGTGGGTATGGCGCTCGGCGTGCTCGTCGCGTGGCTGGTCGGCCGCGCAATCAGTCAAAAACTCAATGCCGCCGTCGAGGCCATGCGGGAGATTGCCAGCGGTGACGGCGATCTCACCCGCGAGCTGCACTTTCGGGGCAGTGACGAGGTGGCGCAGCTGGCATCGGCGTTCAACCACTTCCTCGAGAAGGTCCGTTCGACGGTCTGCGAGGTCCACGATACGACGCAGCGTGTCGCCCTGGCCGCGCAGCAGATGGCGACCGTGAGTCGACAGGCGGCCGCCGGCACGCAGCGCCAGCGCGAGGAGACCTCGCGTGCGGCCGAGGCCACCACCGGGGTCGCGAGCACGGCACAGCAGGTGCGACAACTGGCGCAGACCGGCGCCGACGCGGCCGGTGCGGCGCAGGATTCGGCCCGCCGCGGTCACGCGGCGCTGTCGACGACCGAGTCCGAAGTCGCCCAGCTCGCTGCCGACGTCGAACAGGCGGCGGCCGTGATCGGTCAACTCGGCGAGGACAGCGAGCGCATCGGTGGCGTGCTCGACGTGATTCGCGGCATCGCCGAGCAGACCAACCTGCTGGCCCTGAACGCCGCGATCGAGGCGGCGCGTGCCGGCGAGCAGGGTCGCGGGTTCGCGGTGGTCGCCGACGAGGTCCGCAACCTTGCCAGCCGCACCCAACAGTCCACCGCCGAGATCCAAACGATGATTGCCAGCCTGCAGCACGCGACACGTTCTGCCGTTACGGCGATGGAATCGGGTCGTTCACAGGCGCGCAACACCGTGCAGCATGCCGGCGCGACAAGGGAGACGCTCGACGAGATCCTGCACCAGGTCGAGACCATCAGCGGCACCTCCGGCAGCATCGCCGAGGCGGCCCGTCAGCAGTGCGACGGTGTCAGTGCGATCAACCAAACCATGATCACCATCTCGGACGTCGCCGAGCAGACCAGCCGCGGCGCCCACGACCTCGAGCGCGCGGTCACCGAACTCACCGGCGTCGCTGGCGGCCTGCAGCGCCTGATGCTGACCTTCAAGACACGCTGACGCCGTCTCAAAGCAGGCCGTCGTGACGGGCCTCGTCGTCGGGTAGCACGCGAAGCTGCTGCAGCCGCCAACCACCGTCGTCGTCGGCCTGCAGCAGCATTTCCACACCCTGCGCGAGCGCCTGGCCGTCGGCCGTCTGGGTGCGTTCCAGCGCCTTGAAGAGGATGCGGCGCGGGTCGGCAGTGCGGATGCGGATCGCGGCGTAGTCGAGATCGCGCAACAGCCGCTGCGGAAACTCGTGCTCGCATTGGGCGTGCCAGTCCTGGTAACCGAGGGTGTCGAATCCATCGATACCGAATACCATGACCTCGGGCGAGATCAGTGCCATGTGGCCCGCGAGATCGCCGGCGAGCGCACTGGCGACGAACTGCCGCAGCCAGTCGTTGACGATCTGTTCGGACATCGGGAGGGCCTCGGGTCGGGGATAGATGGGGACGCGATTGGAGCACGTGCGCAGCGGTTTATTCACACCGCGTCTGCACGGACTTTCTTTCATTTGCCAGGGATTGTTTTTAACCCAGCTGATATTGTCAACGTAATACCATGAATTTTCAAAATAATATCGTTTGTCATCGCCGCCGCCCTTCGGTAGCGCCGGCGCGCCCACTGTGGCCGGGGATTCCATCCACAAAGTTATCCACAGGTTGGTGGGGCTTGGTGAGGCAGTTTTCCACAGCTTTTTTCCTGGTGTTTCTGGTAGCGGCCGGCGTTGTTGCCGAGGTGTCGCCGCGGATCCACCAGCTCGCCCGCGACGCCGTCGCGGGCGACCCCTGGGCACAGCTCAATCTGGGTGCGGCGTATGACAACGGCAGTGGCGGGCTCGCGCTCGATCCGGTGCTCGCGGTGCAATGGTATCGGCGCGCGGCCGAGGCGGGCCTTGCCGAAGCCCAGTTCAACCTCGCCCATTGCCTGGCGACCGGTAGCGGTACCGCGCGCGACGATGTCGCGGCGCTGGAATGGATGCAGCGGGCAGCCGAGCAGGGCCTGGCCAGCGCGCAGTATCTTGCCGGCGTCATGCGGGTCGAGGGGATCGGAGCGCCTGCCGATCGTGCGCAGGCCCTGCAATGGCTCGAAAAGGCCTCGGCAAACGGCAACCTGGATGCCACCACGCTGCTCGAACGCCTGCGCAACGACGCCACCAAATAACCAAGCGTGCGCACCACGCCACGGGTATAATCCGGCGCCCCTTTTCCACGTCGGTATCGATTCCGTGATTCAACAGCTTCGTAACGTCGCGATCATCGCGCACGTCGACCATGGCAAGACGACACTCGTCGACGAGCTGCTGAAGCAGTCCGGTACGCTCGGCGAGCGTTTCGGCAAGGTCGAGCGCGTGATGGATTCGAACGACCAGGAAAAGGAGCGCGGCATCACGATCCTGGCCAAGAACACCGCGATCCGTTGGGGCGACTACCGCATCAACATCGTCGACACGCCCGGGCATGCCGACTTCGGTGGCGAGGTCGAGCGTGTGCTGTCGATGGTCGATTCGGTGCTGCTGCTGGTCGACGCGCAGGAAGGCCCGATGCCGCAGACGCGCTTCGTCACCCAGAAGGCCTTCAAGCACGGCCTGCGTCCGATCGTCGTCGTCAACAAGATCGACAAGCCGGGCGCACGCCCGGGCTGGGTCATCGATCAGGTGTTCGAACTCTTCGACAAGCTCGGCGCGACCGATCAGCAACTCGATTTCCCGATCATCTATGCATCGGCGATCAACGGTTATGCCGCGCTCGACGACGGCGTGCGTTCCGGTGATATGACGCCGCTTTTCGAGGCCATCGTCAAGTACTGTCCGGTACCGGACGTCGATCCCGAAGGCCCGTTGCAGATGCAGGTCTCGAATCTCGACTACAACAGCTACGTCGGTGCGATCGCCGTCGGCCGTGTGCGTCGAGGCAGCATCCGGCCGAACCAGCAGGTGATTGTGGTGAAGTACGACGGCGAGCGGCACCGTGCCAAGGTCGGTCTGGTGTACGGATACCTGGGACTCGAACGCCACGAGGTCGCCGAGGCGCGCGCCGGCGACATCATCGCGATCACCGGTATCGAGGCGCCAAACGTGTCCGACACGCTGTGCGATCCGAACCAGGTCGAGGCGCTGCCGCCATTGACCGTCGACGAGCCGACCGTGTCGATGACGTTCCAGGTCAATGCCTCACCGTTCGCCGGCCGCGAGGGCAAATACCTCACATCGCGCCAGCTCAAGGAGCGTCTCGAGCGCGAGCTGATCCACAACGTCGCGCTGCGTGTCGAGGAAGGCACCGACCCGGAGAAGTTCAAGGTCTCGGGTCGTGGCGAGCTGCACCTGTCGGTGCTGCTCGAGAGTATGCGCCGCGAGGGCTTCGAGCTGGCGGTGTCGCGTCCAGAGGTCATCTTCCGCGAGGTCGAAGGCGAGGTGTGCGAACCCTACGAGCAGCTGACCGTCGACATCGAGGACGAGCACCAGGGCGCCATCATGGAGGCGCTGGGGGCGCGCAAGGGCGAATTGCGCGATATGGTCCCGGACGGTCAGGGCCGCGTCCGCCTCGATTACATGATTCCGTCGCGCGGGCTGATCGGCTTTCAGACCGAGTTCATGACGACGACCTCCGGTACCGGCCTGATCTACCACGTATTCGACCATTACGGACCGGCGCAGCATGGCGGCATTGCACCGCGCAACAATGGCGTGCTGATCGCGAACGGCACCGGCAAGGTGCTCGGCTATGCGCTGATGAACCTGCAGGAACGCGGCCGCCTGTTCGTCAAGCCCGGTGATGAGGTCTACGAGGGGCAGGTGGTCGGCATCCACGCGCGCGACAACGATCTGACCGTCAACCCGCTCAAGGCCAAGCAGCTGACCAACATCCGTGCGGCCGGCAAGGACGATGCGGTCATGCTGACGCCGCCAATCCGGCTTACGCTCGAGCAAGCGCTGGAGTTCATCGAGGATGACGAGCTTGTCGAGATCACGCCGACCGCAATCCGTCTGCGCAAGCGCTTTCTGAAGGAACACGAGCGCAAGCGTTCGTCGAAGGGCTGAACGAGCCCCAAAACAAGAACGGCCTGGTCGTTCCCTGACCGGGCCGCCTTCAATGGCGTCAGTGGCACGGGCGCGGCACCGTGAGGAGTGCCTTCGGGCGTCGACCCGGCGTATCGTCCCAGCCGATGACGCTGCTATCGTCGCCGATTGCCCGCGCCCCCCATAGAGTGTGATTCGTACGCTTGTGTAGGATTTTTCCGAATCGCGTGACAGTATCTGTCCCGTTTCAAGTACGCGTTGGATCGAGTCGATGAGAGATCTGTATCCCGAGATCGAGCCGTTTCATTCCGAACAGCTCGCGGTCGACGATGTACACACCTTGTACGTCGAACAGGTTGGCAGTCCCGGCGGACTGCCGGCGCTGTTTCTGCACGGTGGGCCGGGCGCCGGCTGTGAGCCCTACCACAGGCGGTTCTTCGATCCGAAGCGCTACCGCGTCGTGCTGTTCGACCAGCGTGGCGCGGGGCGCTCGACACCGCATGCCGAGCTCGACCGTAACGACACCTGGGCTCTGGTCGACGACATCGAAAGAATCCGCGAGCACCTCGGTATCCGACGCTGGCTGGTGTTCGGCGGCTCGTGGGGATCGACGCTGGCACTTGCCTACGCCGAACGCCATCCGGAGCGGGTCGAGGCGCTGGTCCTGCGTGGCATATTCCTGTGCCGTCCGCATGAGATCGCGTGGTTCTATCAGCAGGGTGCCAGCCGCGTGTTTCCGGATTACTGGGAGGACTTCGTTGCGCCGATCGATCCGGAACGGCGCGACGACATGGTTGCCGCGTACCATGCGTTGCTGACCGGTGAGGACGAACTGCGCCGGCTGGTCGCGGCGCGGGCCTGGTCGGTGTGGGAAGGTCGTACCGCGACGCTGTTGCCAAACCAGCAGGTCACCGATCATTTTGCCAACGCCCACGTGGCGCTCAGCCTGGCGCGGATCGAGTGCCATTACTTCATGCGCGACGCCTTCCTGCGGCCTAACCAGCTGCTCGACGACGCTTCACGGCTGGCCACGATACCGGGTGTGATCGTCCACGGTCGCTACGACGCGATCTGCCCGCTCGAGAACGCGTGGCAGCTGCACCGCGCCTGGCCTGGCAGTGAACTCGCCGTGGTCGCGGATGCCGGCCACTCGGCCTCCGAGCCGGGCATTCGCCGCCAGCTGGTCGCGGCGACCGACCGATTCGCATCCCAGGCCTGGTGAGTCGTGTGAATCAGTGACCGCAGTGCGACGCCCGTCGATGGCGGTCGGTGTCCACGACCGCGCTGTGTCGCGACGGGCCCTCGGCGCGCCGCAGGGGTCGGGTTCGGCAACACGATATCGGTAAATCGGTCGGTCCGGCCGGCGGCATGATCTGCCGGCTCGTGCGCGAGTCGCACGGCGTGGCACCGTGCGCGGGTCAGCCTGCATGTTGCACCAGCCGGTCGAGGGCGGGTGCAGTCGCATCGGCATGGATGCGATGATGGTCGTTATCGACGGGGAATTTCGAACGAACGGTTCGTATCCCGCCCCCGCTCTGTCCAGGCTCTCGCCTGCCCAGGTGCGCCAGCAGGCGCCTTTCACTCACACCCTAGCGACGGCCATGGTTTTCCTTTCAGGGCAACGTCCAGACGCGCCTGGCCGACGCCCATCATCCCGGATGCTTGTGCAACATGCGGGCTAGCGGTGCTGGGAAAGGTGTTCGAGCAGGCGCAGCAGTTCGCGCATGTCGGCGTCCGCGATGTCGATCGTCTCGAGTCCAGCCCAGAACTCGTCCGGGCTGTTGGCGGGGACGCACCAGAGGATCTTCATGCCGACGGGGATCGTCCGGATTCCGAGCGCCGGCGGGGGTTCGATCTTCAGCTGCAGGACGCCGTCTGCGTAGAGCTGACGGCGCGTGATCAGCATCATGCCACCTGCGGAAAGATTGCCGATGATGCCGATCGAATCGCCGTCGATACCGTTGACCGCCTGCAGACCGGCCTCGAAGGCGTCGATCCGGTTGGTCTTGCGGCGGTCATCCACGTCGATCTTGTTCCCGTTCATCCGTTCACCGAGTCTTCGAGGGCGCGCCGGATGCGGCGCAGTGAGCGCGCGACGAAACTCGATGTCTCCTGCTGCATCGGCCGAACCTGTCCCGAGCGCATCTTCTGCGCCATGCTGGTCGCGGGGATCAGCGCAACCTTCGCGCCATGCTGATCAACGAGCAGCATGTTGCGGGTGTGGGGGTTGACCCAAAGCAGTTTCACCGCCTGTTCCTCGTCGTCGGCATTCTTCATCACGAACCAGTTGCCGGCCTCGCGCATCAATTTCTCGGCCACCTTCAGGTCTTGGTCACTGACCTTGGCCTCCGGCTGCTCGGCGGGCCGCGAAGGCGCCGCCGCGCGCGGTGGCGCCGAGTCTGCGCGCGGCTTGACGGGTGTAGCGGCAGCGGCGGGTTTTTCTGGAGCCTTGGCCAGCGACTCGATCACGCGGCGGATGTTCTGCTCATGGTGCGGTATCAGGCCGCCGACGGTCTCCTGCAGCCGCTTGGTCAGGTCTTTGCGCATTTCGTCGGCGACCGGCAGACCCTTGGCCGCGTAGACGGCCGCCGCGACCAGGGCCTCGCCGACGCTGTGGGCATTGCTCCATTGCGCAGATTCGGTGTTGAGGTCCGTTCTGAGCAGCAGCAGGGTCAGGTAGTCGGCGAAGGTCGTGGTCAGGAAGGTCGCGACGGTCGGTGAGACCTCGACGTCGCCGGCGATGTCGTCCAGCGTCTGCTTGACGATGAGTTTCGCCTCCTCGAGCCGCGCGCGTCCGCGCTCGGCCTCGAGCGTCCGTTCCTCCGCGGCGGTCGACTGTTGTTCGAGGCGTGTCTCGGCGCGCTTCAATATCTCGAGCTGCTCGCTGAAAAATTCGTCCTCGAGCGTTTCGTGGCGAAGGATGTTGGTGACGATCTCCTGCAGCTGTGGGTAGATGCCGGCGCGCAGGTTGTCTTCGCGCACCCAGCGAATGCCCGCGTCCAGCATGCGCTCGAACAGGCGGCGCGCCGGGTGGTTGGTGTTCTCAAGGAAATCCTGACTCTGCACGGCGATCTTCAGATAACGTGTGTGCAGGTGGCTGAGCAGGGTCTTGACCGTGTTCGGCAGCAATTTTTCGTTCAGCATCGCCTCGAACAGCATGCCGACGATGTCGATGACGTCCTCTTCGTGGCGATCGAGCTTGTCGCGTCCGACCAGGGTCTTGATGATCCGGCGCTGCTTCTCGAGTGCATTCTTGACCTTGACCAGCAGTTCGGCGTCGACGGCGACGGTCTTGATACCGGGCTGGCCGCTCGGGATCGGTACCGGGTTCGGCGCCTCCTGCAGCACCCGGTAGTCGGCGATGGCCTCGTTGACGTTGGCCGCGGTCGCGGTGATCGGGGTGGATGTCTGCAGTGGCTCGGTACGCACGGCCTGCTGCTTGCGCTTCGCCATCAGCAACTGGCTGATCGCGGACAGCGTCTCGGCCGAGGTCGGTGTACTGGGACGCAGACGCTGTCCGCGCCCGGGCGGCGGCGCCGGATAGCCGGGTGGAAGATCCGCTGCGGTGCCGGGATCGCCGCTGTCCGCGGTCGCTTCGGTGTCCGCGTCGGCCGCTTGTTCCTGCGGGGAATTGGTACGGGCGTGGCGCTGGTAAGCGAACTTGATGTTGGGCAGGATGCCGATGTCGACCAGGCGCTGGTTGAACTCCGCGTACAGGTCGCCGAGCTGGCTCATCACGTAACGGTCGAACAGGGTGTAGAACACCAGTCGAACCTCTTTCTCGACATCCAGCTTGCGGCTGACCGGGTCGAAGATACGGATCACCTGCATTGGGTTGCCCGGGACCTGGTCGACGGGTACCGGGCGGCCGCCGAACAGTGCCGACAAGCGCTGCGAAAGTGCATGCAGTTCGTTGAGCTGCTTGTCGAACGTGCGTTTGGCAATGGTCTCGAGCGCCAGCGAACGTTCGTAGTCCTCGACTTCGACCAGGCTCAGGGTGTCGGCGCCGAGCTTGGTGCCGCCGCTGGAAACCCCCGGAAAGTTCAGCAGGTTGTTGCGCAGTTCACGCTCGAAATCGCCGACAATGGTCTCTTCCTTCAAATAGAATTCGCGCTGGGCGTCGAAGAACAACCGCTGCAGCCGGTTATTCTCGGCGGCATCGGCGAATTCGAGCAGCACCTGGCTCGATGAATCGAACAGGTGCCGGAAACCCTCGACCAGTCGCTTGGTGACGTCGTCTTCCCACTCGAGCAGGATCTTTTTCGTGTTGGCTTGCATAGAACCGCTGTCTCTCGGCGTGCGCCCGGCCTGCATGTCAGGTGACAGGATAGTACCCTTTATCATCGGTGGATGAGGGCACAGCTTGAGCATGGCAGCAAACTCCGGGTGCGGCCCGGGAGGGAATTGGCGGTGATCGGGCTGTTGCAGCGCGTTACCCGGGCACGCGTGGATGTCGATGGCGAGTGCACCGGCGAGATCGGCCAGGGGCTGCTGGTGCTGGTCGGTGTGCGCCGGGATGACGCGTTACCGGAGGCCGACCGACTGCTCGACCGCCTGCTGACCTACCGGGTGTTCGAGGATGGCAACGGCCGGATGAACCTGGATCTTGCGGCGGTCGGCGGTGGACTGCTGCTGGTGCCGCAATTCACGCTGGTCGCCGACACGCGCAAGGGTCGGCGACCGAGTTTTTCCGCCGCGGCAGAGCCGGCCGAGGCCGAGCGGCTGTTCGACTACCTGCTGGCCCGCGCCGCGGAGCGCGTGCCCGACGTGCAGAGCGGACGCTTTGGCGCCGATATGGCGGTCAGTCTGGTCAACGACGGACCGGTGACTTTTTGGCTGGAGTCGTGACCAGGCGCGGTCTGCTGTTCCCCGCGATCGCTGATTTCGCGTAGAATCTGAGACTATTCACCCACTTATTCCTACTTGAGGACTCGTCCGTGGCGCGCAGTGCCAGCATCGAACGCAACACCCTGGAAACCCAGATCAGGGTAACGCTCGAACTCGACGGCAGCGGCAGATCGAACTTCGAAACCGGTGTGCCGTTCCTCGAGCACATGCTCGATCAGATCGCACGTCACGGCCTGGTCGATCTTGACATCGTCGCCCATGGCGATCTGCACATCGATGCGCATCACACGGTCGAGGATCTCGGCATCACGCTCGGCCAGGCGTTTGCCGCGGCGGTCGGCGACAAGAAGGGCATCCGCCGCTATGGACATGCCTACGTCCCGCTCGACGAGGCCTTGTCGCGTGTCGTGATCGATCTTTCGGGACGCCCCGGACTGGTGTACGAAGTGCCTTTCACGCGCAGCATGATCGGCGGCTTCGACGTGGATCTGTTTCACGAATTCTTTCAGGGGTTCGTCAATCATGCCGGTGTCACGCTGCACATCGACAACCTGCGTGGCGTGAACGCACACCACCAGGCCGAAACGATGTTCAAGGCATTCGGCCGGGCGCTGCGCATGGCCGTCGAGCCGGATCCGCGCCTCGGCAACACGATTCCGTCGACCAAGGGCAGCCTCTAGGGGAATCGACGTGGCACAGAAGATTGCCGTAATCGACTACGGCATGGGTAACCTGCGTTCGGTGTCCAAGGCGGTCGAGCACGTCGCCGGCGATGCCGTGGTTCGCGTCACAGACGACCCGTCCTTCATCGCTACCGCCGACCGGATCGTTTTCCCCGGTCAGGGCGCGGCGCGCGACTGCATGGCGGCGATCGGCGAGCACCACCTCAACCAAGCGGTGCTACGCGCGGCCGAGAGCAAGCCGTTCCTTGGCATCTGCATGGGACTCCAGGTGCTGATGGATCGCTCCGAAGAGAACGGCGGCACCCGCCTGCTCGGCCTGTTCGCCGGCGAGGT
Source organism: Gammaproteobacteria bacterium (assembly GCA_020445255.1). Lineage (GTDB taxonomy): Bacteria > Pseudomonadota > Gammaproteobacteria > Chromatiales > Chromatiaceae > Thiosocius. Next base: position 83,493 of record JAGRGY010000004.1, on the reverse strand, counting down.
GCGGCGGTTCGACGGGCTGCCGTCCGGCGACAACGGCCTGCCGCTGAAGATCCCGCACATGGGCTGGAGCCGGGTGCGGCAGACGCGCGAACACCCGTTGTGGGCTGGCATTGCGGATGAAAGCCGCTTCTATTTCGTGCATAGCTACCGCGTGGTGCCGGAGGACGTGTCGTTGATCTGCGGCACGACCGACTACGGCGTTCGATTTACCTCGGCGATTGCGCGCGATAACCTGTTCGCGACCCAGTTCCATCCGGAGAAGAGCGCGGATGCGGGCCTGCAGCTGCTGGCCAATTTCGTGCGTTGGGACGCCTGAGGCAGCACGATCCCGGGTGCGCATCGACCATGAACGGCGATTGGCTGACTGCGAGAGAATGAGAGCATGATCCTGATACCGGCCATCGATCTGAAAGACGGAAAATGCGTCCGCCTGCGCCAGGGCGTCATGGAGGACGACACAGTCTTTTCCAACGACCCGCTCGAAGTGGCACAGCGTTGGGTGGACGCCGGTGCGCGACGCCTGCACATGGTCGACCTCAACGGTGCGTTCGCCGGGCGTCCGGTCAATGCCGAGCCCGTGCGCCGAATCGCCGAGGCCTTCCCTGAACTGCCGATCCAGATCGGCGGTGGCATTCGCGATGCGGAAACGGTCGAGGCCTATCTCGATGCCGGTGTGCGCTGGTGCATCCTCGGTACCAAGGCCGTGCGCGAGCCACATTTCGTTTCGGAGATCTGTCTGCAGTTCCCCAGCCACATCATCGTCGGCCTGGACGCGAAGGACGGCAGGGTGGCGGTCGAGGGCTGGTCGAAGCTGTCACGGCATGACGTGATCGACATGGCACAGCATTTCGAACACGATGGTGTCGATGCCATCGTCTACACCGACATCAGCCGCGACGGCATGATGCAGGGTGTCAACGTCGATGCGACCGTGCGTCTCGCGAATGCGGTGCGCATCCCGGTCATCGCCTCGGGTGGGATCACCAATATCGATGATGTGCGCGCCCTGTGCGAGGCGCACACGGACAACATCATCGGCGCGATCACCGGACGCGCATTGTATGAAGGCACCCTCGATCTCGCCGACGGCCAGCGCCTGGCCGACGAATTGAGCGGCGACTGAGCGTGGCACGCCGGACGGTCTTGATCCCGGGTCTGACGGTATAGGTGCATGGGCCTCGCCAAACGCATCATTCCCTGTCTTGACGTCGACGCAGGCCGCGTGGTCAAAGGCGTCAAATTCGTCGATATCCGCGATGCCGGCGATCCGGTCGAGGTCGCACGTCGCTACAACGACGAAGGTGCGGACGAGATCACCTTTCTGGATATCACGGCGACCGCGCACGAGCGCGATACGATCGTGCATGTCGTCGAACAGGTCGCTTCCGAGGTGTTCATCCCGCTGACCGTGGGTGGCGGAATCCGCAAGGCCGAGGACGTACTGCGCATGCTCAATGCGGGCGCCGACAAGGTCGCGATCAATTCCGCCGCGGTGTTCAATCCCGAGTTCGTCAAACAGGTCACCGACCGTTTCGGCGCGCAGTGCATCGTGGTCGCGATCGACGCAAAACGGGTCGACGGCCATTGGGAGATCTTCACCCACGGCGGCCGCAAACCGACCGGCATCAATGCGGTCGAATGGGCGGCGAAGATGGCGGACTACGGCGCCGGCGAAATCCTGCTGACCAGCATGGACCGCGACGGCACAAAGATCGGTTTCGACAACGTGCTGACACGCGCGATCGCCGAAGCCGTACCGATTCCGGTGATCGCGTCGGGTGGCGTCGGCAACCTTCAGCACCTGGTCGATGGTGTGAAGGAAGGCGGCGCCGACGCCGTGCTGGCTGCGTCGATCTTTCACTTCGCCGAGTACACGATCGGCGAGGCCAAGCGCTATATGGCCGATCATGGTGTGGAGGTTCGCCTGTGAGCGACGAGACCCTGAGTCGACTGGCTGCCGTGCTCGAGGCACGTAAGCAGGCCGACCCCGAATCCTCGTACGTCGCCACGCTGTACGCGAAGGGGCTCGACGCGATTCTGAAGAAGATCGGCGAGGAAGCGACCGAGACCGTCATGGCTGCCAAGGACGGGGACCGCGACCAGATCGTCTACGAGATTGCCGATCTCTGGTTTCACTGCATGGTGCTGTTGGCGCGCGAGGGCCTTCACCCCGACGACGTGGTCGCCGAGCTCGATCGCCGCTTCGGGCTTTCCGGCCTCGAGGAAAAGGCGCGTCGCGGGAACTAGTCGGCCGAACCGGCCGTCTTGGCACAGTACCCGCCGCCGGGCCCCGGTCGCCGCGGGGTTGCCACGGAACGACCCCCTGCCGCAGCGGGAGACATCCACGCCGCTTCCGCGTCCCGTAAACGCCAACACGTCGCGCCGGGCTGCGGTATCATCGCGGTTTGCCACATTGGTCCCGCCGCGTCGACAAGAGCGGGCAAATACCGGAGAGAACTATGGGAATTGGTGGAATCAGCATCTGGCAGCTCTTGATCATTCTCGTGATCGTCCTGTTGCTTTTCGGCACCAAGCGGCTACGCAATCTGGGCGGCGATCTCGGCAGCGCGGTCAAGGGCTTCAAGAAGGCGATGGGAGACGAGGAAAAGAAGGATCCGGCGTCCGCCGAGCGCCTGGAGAAGGCCGATGACAACGTCATAGAAGGCGAGGCGACGCGCGAGAAGGACAAGCAGTAACGCGCGCCGCGCGCAGGTTCCCCAGATGTTCGACGTCGGGTTCCTCGAGTTGCTCGTGGTGGCCGTGGTCGCGCTGGTCGTGGTCGGGCCGGAGCGCCTGCCCAAGCTGGCGCGCACAGTCGGGATGTGGGTCGGCCGCGGTCGACGGTTCATCTCGTCGGTGAAGGAGGACATCGACCGCGAGATCAAGGCTGACGAACTGCGCCAGATCCTCGCCAAGCAGAAGCAGAGCAACCCGCTGCACGAGATCGTCGAGGACACGAAAAAGAACTTCGCCGACATCAAGTCCGAGACCGAATCGGCCGTCAACGCGGCGACCAAGCCGGCCCCGCCACAGAACGACAAGTCATGAGCGACGAATCGCCGCTGACCGAACAGCCGTTCATCAGCCACCTGATCGAGTTGCGTGACCGCCTGATCAGGATGACGGTTGCTGTGCTGGTGCTGCTGATCGCGCTGTTCCCGTTCGGCAACGACATCTTCCACGTGCTCGCGCAACCGGTCATCAACGCCCTCCCGGAGGGCAATTCGATGATCGCGACCAAGGTGCTGTCGCCGTTCCTCACGCCGTTGAAACTCGCGTTCGTCGCGGCAGTGTTCGTGGCGATGCCGTATCTGCTGTACCAGCTGTGGAGCTTCATCGCACCCGGTCTGTATCAGCATGAGAAGCGACTGGCGTTTCCACTGCTGGTGTCCAGTGTTGTGCTGTTCTACCTCGGCGCCGCGTTCGCGTACTTCGTCGTATTGCCGTTGCTGTTCCCGTTCCTGGTCGGCGTGACGCCGGAAGACGTCGAGGTGATGCCGGATATCGCCGATTTTCTCGATATCACGATCCGCCTGTTCTTCGCGTTCGGCATGGCGTTCGAGGTCCCCATCGCGACGATCCTGCTGGTGTTGGCGAAGGCCGTCACGCCGGAACGTCTGGCTGAGAAAAGACCGTATGTGATCGTCGGTGCGTTCGTGATCGGCATGCTGCTGACGCCACCGGACATCCTGTCGCAGACGATGCTGGCACTGCCGATGTGGGTATTGTTCGAACTGGGCCTGCTGGTCTCGCGGCTGCTGGTCAGTCAGCGCGAACAGGCGCGACCCGAGCAGGCTACACCCGCAGCGGCCGCGGCTGCCGCATCGGGTGCGACGGCAGCCGCCGCTGCGGTGAACGCGGCGTCAGACGGATCGGAAGGCGGGTCTTCGCCGCCGCGTGATCGCGAGATCAACGACGAGTTCGACCGGATCGAGGCCGAGTTTGAGGCGCTCGACGCGGCGCATGCTGAAAAGGAACGGCAAGCCGGCGCAACTGACGCCACCGAAGGGCCTGTCGATCAATCGGCTGGCGACCGCGACCATGCCGGTGGGGTGTCCGGCGCCGACGAATCCGCCGACATGCTCGACGAGGAAGAGTCGTTCCCGGCGCGCAGCGCGACCGAGGCGCTGGTCGAATCCAAGCTCGAACGCATCGCGGCATTGCGCGAGCGCGGTGCCGATGCCGAGGCCCGCACGCTGTTGTACGAGGTGCTGGCAGAGGGCAACGTGGACCAGGTACGCGTCGCGCGCAATATCCTGGCGCAGCTGGACGACTGAACATGCGCCTGTTGCCGGGTGTGTTGGCCTCACTTCTGCTGTTCGGCCCGGTCGCTGACGCCTATGCACTCGACAACCAGTTGCGCGGCCACGCCTCGCCCTATCTTGCCATGCATGGCGACGACCCGGTCGCGTGGCAGGACTGGAACGCGGAGACCGTCGCGCTGGCACGCGCCGAAAACAAGCTGCTGTTCGTCTCCAGCGGCTACTTCGCGTGTCACTGGTGCCACGTCATGCAACGCGAAAGCTATCGCGATCAAAAGATCGCCGAACTGCTCAACGATCGCTTCATACCCGTCAAGCTCGATCGCGAGCTACACAGTGCGCTGGATGCGTACCTGATCGATTTCCTCGAACGCACCCATGGACAGGCCGGATGGCCGCTGAATGTGTTCCTGACGCCCGAGGGCTATCCGTTGATCGGTGCGACCTACCTGCCGCCGGATCAGTTCAGACAACTCCTGACACGGCTCGACCGGAGCTGGCGCGACGAACAAGCCCGCCTGCGCCAACTCGCGCGCCGGACCCAGCTGCAGCTGCAGCTGGCACGCGCTGACGCCGACGTGTCAACGATTGACCCGCAGGGACTGGACACGGCGCTGCGACAGCAGGCCCTGTCGGTCGCCGATCCGCTGGCCGGTGGATTCGGTGACCAGAACAAGTTCCCGATGACGCCGCAGTTGATGTCACTGCTCGATCTGCAGGCACGCGCGCCTGATCCGCAGCTGGGCGAGTTTCTCAGGCTGACGCTGGACAAGATGGCGGCCGAGGGCCTGCGCGATCACCTGGGCGGCGGATTCTTTCGCTACACGGTCGACCCATCATGGCAGGTGCCGCATTTCGAAAAGATGCTGTACACCCAGGCCCAGCTGGCCGAGATCTACCTGCGTGCCGCCGAGGTGTTCGGGCGTGGCGACTATGCCGACGTCGCACGCGACACGCTGGATTTCGCCGTGCGTGAGATGCGGGCGCGCAACGGCGGGTTCGTCGCCAGCTTCTCGGCGGTGGACGGCGACGGCGTCGAGGGCGGTGTCTATCTGTGGGACATCGATACGCTGCACCGCGTGCTTGGCGAGCGCGATACGGCGCTCGCGCGTCGCTATTGGCGCATGCAGGATGCATCGACACCGGACGGCGGTTATCTGCCGCGTCGCGGTGAGTCCCTGGCGGCAATCGCGGCGGCGCTCGGCGAAGATTCGACGGCATTGGCCGGGCGCATCGAATCCGTACGCAGACGGCTGCTGGCAGAACGTGCCGGGCGCACCCTGCCGGTCGACGACAAGGTATTGAGCGGCTGGAACGGCCTGATGTTGGCGGCGTTGTCGCGGGCCGCAGGGCGCTGGCCTGATTCCACCTATGCCGGGGTCGCGCGCGAACTGCGTGACTACCTGCGCGGAAGCGCGTGGGACGGCACCTCGTTGCGGCGGTCGGTCAGCAATAACGCGTCAGTTGGCAGGGCATCCCTCGAGGACTATGCCTATGTCGCCTACGGCATGGCGCAGTATGCTGACCTGAGTGGCGATCCGGGAGATCGCACCTTTGTTGCCGCGCTGCTGAACCTCGCCTGGCAGCGCTATCTTGGCAGCGTGGGTTGGCGCCTCGACGACGCACCGCTGATCCCGGGAATGGCGGAGCAGCCGGCAATGATGGAAGGTGCGGAGCCGGCAGCGTCAGCGATACTGCTGCGCCTGGCCATGGACAGCGCCAACCCGGAATTGCGGCGGCAGGCGCATGCGGTGGCTGAACGCGGCCGCGCATCGGTGCAGGGCGACCCGTTCTGGTATGCCGGTCACTTCGATGCGTTGCGCGCTGCCGTGCACGACCGAGACCGGCAGACCGAACGTGCGCCCAACGCGTCGGATGGTTGAGCCGGCACGCGTGCTCGCCGGACATCGGTCGGTAGGGCGGGGCGAACGCCCGTTGCCGGTGCTGTCGGTCGCCAGCGACGCCTGACTCGCGCGCGATATCGTGTAAAACGCCGCCGCATCGTGTCCGGCCGGGCAGTGTCCCCGTGTGCAGAGCGCGGCGTCAGTTGGTGGATTCGCGCACGATCTTCCAGTCGCCGTGCTCTCGGCGCAGCGCCAGGGACTTGTTAACCTGGTCCTGATAGTGATCGGCCTCGTAATGTTGCTCGAACGCTGCCTCGGCGACCGATGCGCCGACGAGTTTCACCCGGATGTCCTCTATCGCGACCCGGATCCTGGAAGGTGCCGAGATGCGCGAGCGTCGATTCAACGCCCAGTCGAGCCGGCTTATGCCGTCGTCCGGGCGAAATGCGTCCGAGTAGTGCGCGAGATAGCCGTCGACGTCCTGGTTCGACCAGTCCCGGGCCCATGACTGCACGAAACGTTCGACCTGCTTGATCGCGCCCGAGTCCCGCTGTCCGGCGGTGTTTTCCCCCTGGATCCGGGTGGCAGAGCCGTTGACTGCCGATTTCGGCGCCGCAGCGCGCCCCGCGGCCGTGGCCGGTGCAGTCAGGATTTGACGCATGTCGCTGTCCGCTGGATCACGGCTCGCTATCGTCTCGGCTTCTGTCGGTTGCGGGAGATTCGTCTTCCGGTCACGGAGGCGTGACTGAGCCGCTGATAGTGCCCGGGACTTGGCGCGGTTCTCGTCGCGCAGGGCCTGAATCTGCTGCTGTCGCTGTTCGTCGATCGCCTGCAGTTTGTCGAGATCTGCGACCAACGCTTCACTTTGCCTTTGCCGCTCGTCGGCTACACGTTGCAGATCGGAGATCTGCGTGAGCGTGAACGCGAGGTGTTTTTCGATCGAGCGATAGGCGGAGAGCTCGATGTCGCTTGCCTGCAGCCTTTCCTCGAAGGTGCGTCGTTGCCGGTCGAGCGCCGCCGCGCGCGCTCGCTCCGCCTGCAGCGCCTGCTCGCTTGCCGCCAACTTTTTCGTCTCCGATACCATTGCCGTTTGTTGCTGGCTCAACGCCTGCTGCGACGACGCCAGTTGGCTGCGCAATTCATCGAGTTCCACCTGGGCAGCGGATTCATTCTGCGTGAGTGTCTGGCGCAGCTGATCGTTGCGGGATGCCAGGGCATCCGCGTTCCTGCGGATATCGGACAGCAGCCCCTCGGTGTCGGCGAATTGGCGCCGCAGGCCGGCGATTTCGCGCTGCATGGCATCGCTTGCCTCGGTGCGCGCGGCCAACGTCCGTTGCAGCTCTTCGATCTTCTGCGTGCTGGTCGCCAGTTCTTCAGCGATCTCTTCATGCCGCGTCGTCGACGCTTCGGCGCGGCCGTCGGCCGTGGCCAGCGCATCCATCAACTGCGCGGTGCGTCCGAGCGTCGCGGCGCGTGTGGTCCACAGGCTGCCGAGTGCGAGTTGCGCGTCTGCGAGGAGATCTGCGCGAGCCGCGCCTGTCCTGCGCACGTCGTCGAGCTGACCTGAGACCGAGTCGAGTTGCCGCTGCAACGTGTCGACCTGCTTCTCTTGCTGCGCCAGCAGGGCATGCCCGCGAGTCACTTCTGCAAGCGCTGTTTCGTGTCGCGCCTTGAGATCGGCAAATGCTTCGCGCATTGCATCATTTTCTTCGTTGCGCCGTTCCGCCTGCTCGGCCAGATCGGCGAGCCGGATGTTGGTTGCCTTGGCTTCCTCCAAACTGGCGCTCACCTGTGTCAGTTCAGACTGTGCTGCGGCCAGCCGCTTCTGCAGGTCGAGCGACTGCGCTTCGGCATCCTCGTACGCCTTGCGCATCGTTGCGCGCTCGGACTCGGCCGCTGCGACCGAGGAGGTCAAGTGCTCGATCTCGGTGTCGCGCATTTCGAGTTGCGCCGATGCGAGATCGCCCTGCCGGGAAAGCAACGCGAGGTTGGCGTCGAGATCGCGCAGGCGTCCATGTGCCGCATCGAGGTCATTTTCCAGCTTGCGGTTCGTTTCGAATTGCGCTGTGGCCAGCCGTTCCTGCAGGTCGAGCGAGCGCGCCTCGGCTGCTTCGAATGCCTTGCGCATCTTGTCGCGCTCGGATTCTGTCGCGGCGATCGAGGAGCTCAGGCGCTCGATCTCGGTATCGCGCCCGTCGAGTTGTGCCGACGCATGGTCATGTTGCTGGTCAAGCATTGCGAGATCGGCATCGAGGTCGCGCAGGCGCTGGTGCGCGGCGGCGAGGTCATCTTCCAGCTTGCGATTGCCTTCGGACTGGACCGCGTGGCGTGTTTGCAGCGTGTTCAGCTCAGAGACTGTGGACGCAAGTTGCTCGCTTGTACTCTGCAGCTCGCGTTGCTTGTCGTTGCCGACGCGCGTCAGATTCTCGATACGCGCCTCGAGGTCGGCTATCGTCGCGGCGCGTTGCGCGGCTTGCGATTTGGCCATTTCGCCAGCTCGCTCGAGTTCGTCGACTCGCTGCTGCCGTTGGGCGAGATCGGCTGTCAGCGCCTGCAGCTGGGTTTCCAGTTCGGCGTTGTGTTGGTTGAGTGTCGCGAGCGCCCGGCCACTTTTTTCGTTCGCCGACTGCAGGTCTGTTTGCTGTGTGCGCAGTGTCGTGTTGTCGGCCTGCCTGCTGCGCGCATGCGATTCGAGCTGTTCTACCCGCTCCTGCAGTGCGAGCTGTTCGGTCGACAGGCGACCGTTGTCATAGGTCAGCTCGGCGACGGTGCGATCTTTGTCGCGCTCGCGTTCGAGAGCGGCGAGCAATTCGTCCTGTAATCCCGAACTGCGACCATCGGCGACTGCCAAACGTGTCGCGAAGTCGTGAATCTGCGCCGATAGCTCTGCGATCTGGCGATCTTTTGCAGAGTCTCCGTGGCCCGCATCGGCTTGTTCCTGCTGCAGCGCGCGCAACTGTGCCTCGGTGGACTCGAGTCTGTTGGACAGATCCGCGTTGGTACGGCGCAGCTCGGTCGACTGCTGTTCGAACTGCTGCAGCTGCTGGACCGCCTGGCCTACATCGGCCTCAAGCGCCTCGAGCTGCAGCTCTGTGCTCGCGCGCTTCTCGCGGCGCTTGCTCTCTGCCTCGTTGAGCAGCGCGATGCTGTTTTGCAGCTGTTGCTTCTCGGCATCCACACGCTGAAGCTCCGCTGTCAGTCCCAGCGCCTGTTCTCGTGCGTAATCGCGTTCGGACTGCAGGCGTTCGATTTCGACATTCAGCCCATCGACGGTCAGGCGGTGTTCTGCATCCAGGGTGTCCTCGGCAAAGGACGGCGCATCGTGGGCAGTCGACTGCCTCTCCGTTGGCGCTGCGGACGTGCCGGCTGCATCTGCCGGGGGCGCATCACTCGCTTGTCCCTGATACGGCGCGGTCGGAGGATCGGTAGAGGCGGGTGTCGGCTCCTCGGGACGACCAAGCGTGGTTACGGTGCTCGCGAGCGCCGAGATCTCGGTTGCGAGGCGCTGCCGCCGCGCCTCGACCGACGCCCGCGACACGATGCGGGCGAAATCCGAGTGCACCCAACCGCGGTTGCCGCCGATGTCCGCCAACAGCCAGGCCTCGACTCGCTGCAACGCCTGGAATTCGGTACCCGGTATCAGTTGCCCTATCAGATCCCCGGCAAGGTCGGGGCTGCGTCTGAAGTTGACCGTGTGGGTTATCCGGTAGCGCGGCAGTGGCAACGGTTCGCTCGCCAGCACGTCGATGGCGATCACCTGGCGGCGGAGCAGCTCGAGTTGTTCGGCCTCGATCGTCACGTCGAAGTCGGTGGTTGCGTCGCCTGCGGGTAGACGCGATGTGTTTGCCGGCGATGAACCCTCGGGCTCGAGTGGTGTCCCGACCGATGCCGCCGGGGACGAGGTCGGTTCGGCGTTATGTACATATTTGCCATGCACCCAGCCTCGCTGCCCCAGCGCATCGACGCGAAGCCAGTCGCCCTGTCTTTCGAACCACCTCATACGGGTACCCTTGGCCACGACACCGATCGGAGGGGCGTCGCTGCCAGGGCCGGACCGCAGGTTGATGCCGGCCGTCGAAATGCCGAAATGCGGCAGTTCGTGCCTGGGGGAAACGGCCGCGGGCCGGTCTTCGCCGAGACCGGTTGCGGCTGAAGCGGATTCGTGTGGCTTGCCGTCTTGGGCGAGGGCGAGGGTGGGGCCGAAGACGAGCAACTGCCCTGCCGCCGCGAGCGCCGCTCCGAGCAGCGACAGGAGCGGAATTCGTTTGCGCGGGGCCGCCCGGGCAAGATCCGGGAGACCGGTCGTGGTCCGGCGATTGTCCATGCAATGGCTATTCATGAGACTGGCGGGAGTATAGGCGGCAAGCCGGCGATTTTCTTGCGCGGGTGAATGCGGCGAATTGGTGGGCCCTGCAGGACTCGAACCTGCAACCAAGGGATTATGAGTCCCCTGCTCTAACCATTGAGCTAAGGGCCCGATCGATATCCGCACCTCGCTGCCGGTCTTCTCACCGGCCCAGCCGCCGCTCCTCGCTACCTGCGACTGGCCAAGGGTTCGAACTAGGGCGGGTCGACGGGGCGCAGATCATAACAAAAAGGCCGGTTGCCCGGCCTTTTTACGTCGACATCAGTCGCTGTCGAGGAAGCTTCGCAGCTTGTCGGATCGAGATGGATGACGCAGTTTGCGCAGCGCCTTGGCCTCGATCTGGCGAATGCGTTCGCGGGTCACGTCGAACTGCTTGCCGACCTCTTCCAAGGTGTGATCGGTGTTCATGTCGATCCCGAAACGCATGCGCAGCACTTTGGCCTCGCGCGACGTGAGGCCGGCCAGCATATTCTGCGTGGCCTCGGCGAGGCCTTCCATCGTCGCCGCGTCGACCGGCGAGATGGCCTGCTGGTCCTCGATGAAGTCGCCGAGATGCGAATCTTCGTCGTCCCCTATCGGGGTCTCCATGGAGATCGGTTCCTTGGCGATCTTGAGCACCTTGCGCACCTTGTCTTCGGGCATGTCCATGCGCTGCGCAAGTTCCTCGGGAGTCGGTTCGCGCCCCATCTCCTGGATCATCTGGCGCGAGATCCGGTTCAGTTTGTTGATCGTCTCGATCATGTGCACCGGGATGCGGATCGTTCGCGCCTGGTCGGCGATCGAGCGCGTGATGGCCTGCCGTATCCACCAGGTCGCATAGGTCGAGAANNACTTGTAGCCGCGACGGTATTCGAATTTGTCGACAGCCTTCATCAGACCGATGTTGCCCTCCTGGATCAGGTCGAGGAACTGCAGTCCGCGGTTGGTGTACTTCTTCGCGATTGAAATCACCAGGCGCAGGTTGGCTTCGACCATTTCCTTCTTCGCACGGCGCGCCTTGGCCTCACCGATAGACATGCGGCGATTGATCTCTTTGACATCGCTGATCGACAACGAGCAGGTCTGTTCGATCTCGGCCAGCTTGCGCTGACCGCGCACGATGTCATCGACACGTGCCTGCAGGTTGCCGACGAACGGCTTCTTGCTGCCGGCCTGCTCAGTCACCCATTCGAGATTCGTTTCGTTTTTCGGGAACGACGCGATGAATTCGCGGCGCGGCATGCCGCACTCGTTGACGCAGATCTCTAGGATCAGACGCTCCTGCTCTCGGATGCGATTGACCACGTCACGCAGCATATTGGTCAGATCGGTGAACAGCTGTGGGACGAGGCGGAATTCCATGAAGGCCGTCACGGTCCGTTCACAGCATTTCTGCGTCTTCTCGCTGTTGCCCGATTTGTCGAGTTCGCGTTTCCATGCCTTGTACTGCTTGCGCAGATCGGCGATGCGCTCGGCGACGATCGCAGGATCGAGTGAGTCCTCCGGCTCGGCGTCGCTGGAGTCGTCATCGTCGTCATCGGCGTCGTCGCTATCGCTGTCGTCGTCATCGTTCTTGGCGTTGGTGACGTCGGCGACGGTCTTTGCCGGCTTTGGAATGGTGTCGCCGATGTCGGGCAGCGCGAAGCCGACGATCACGTCAGTCATGCGTTGCTCTTCGCCTTCGACCTTGTCGAACATGTCGATCAGGTGGGAGACGGTCGGCGGAAACGCGGCCAGCGCAGCGCTGACCTGATTCAGGCCGTCCTCGATGCGACGTGCAATGCGCAGTTCGCCTTCACGCGTGAGTAGCTCGACCGTCCCCATCTCGCGCATGTACATGCGCACGGGGTCGGTCGTGCGGCCGAACTCGCTGTCGACGCTGGCAAGCGCTGCGGCGGCGGCCTCGGCGGCGTCGTCGTCGGTCGAGACGGCGTTGTCGCTGAGGGTCTGATCCTCAGCGTCTGGGGCCGACTCGTAGACGGAGATGCCCATGTCATTGATCATGCGCACGATGTCTTCGATCTGCTCCGGATCGACGATCGAATCCGGCAGGTGATCGTTGACCTCGGCATAGGTCAGAAAGCCCTGTTCCTTGCCTTTGGCGATCAGGTCTTTGATGCTCGATTGCTCTTGGCGGTCCATCTGGATCCTCAATGTTCGACGCAAACGCGCCCCCGCCCGGTCCGATCCCAGGCGCGAGCTCGCAAAAACGAATCAGGCATTCTAGCAGTAATCATCTATTTCCGCCACTACGACGATCTTGTCCGGTTAGGCCCCGGGTGCACGCAGAAGTTCCGTAAGTCGTTGTTTTTCTTCCGAGGTCAGCGGCGCGTCCCGGCTCTTGCTCAGTAGTGCGTCGCATTCCTCGCGCCGCTGTTCCTGGGTCAGCCGGTCGAGCGTGCCGCGAAACTGCTCGGCCGCATCGTCGAGGATGCCGAGTTCAAGGATCGCGAGGCGGGCGAGCAGGCGCCGGGTCTCGGGATCCTCCCAGCGCTCGACCAGCGCCCCACTGCGTATCCCGGGGCTCGCCCGCACGGCGTCGAGCATCTGGCGCAGCAGGTCGATGCCGTTGGCCTCGAGTCGTTCCCAGCCACTCGGCAACGCCTGATCGGCGACCTCCGGATGCTGAACCAGCAGTGCCACGGCGCGCCGGATGGGCGGGATACTGCCGCCGGGTCGCGGCGCCGCGGATCGACGCGGCATTCGCGCCGCTTGGGGTGCCGGGGCGGGCGGCGGATTGAGTCCGATGCGCTGGTACAGCGCCTGCTGCATCATGTCGCGAAACACACCCTGCGGCAGTCGGTCGAGCAGCGGTCGGGCCAGTTCGCCGAGTCGTGCACGGCCGTCGATCGACTGCGTGTCGACCTGGCCGGCAAGGTGGTCGAACAGATAGGTCGACAGCGGTTTGGCCGCCGCTACCTGCTCGGCGAACGCATCGGCGCCGATCGTGCGGATCAGCGAATCCGGGTCTTCGCCGTCGGGCAGGAAGAGGAAGCGTGCCTGACGTCCGTCGCGCATGAGTGGCAGCGCGGTCTGCAGGGCCTTCCATGCGGCTTCACGACCGGCGCGGTCGCCGTCGAAGCAAAACACCACCTCGGGCGTCGCCCGGTAGAGTTTTTCCAGGTGGTCGGCCGTGGTCGCTGTGCCGAGCGTCGCGACCGCGTTGCTGACGCCGAACTGTGCCAGTGCGACCACGTCCATATAACCCTCTACGACCAGCAGGCGTACCGGGTGCGCATCGGCCTGACGGGCCTCGTACAGTCCGTACAGCTCGCGACCCTTGTGGAAAACCGGGGTCTCGGGCGAGTTCAGGTACTTGGGCTTGCCATCGCCGAGCAGGCGTCCACCAAAGCCGACGACACGGCCGCGGGTGTCGAGAATCGGGAAGATAATGCGGTCACGCAGGCGGTCGTAGGGTTTGCCATCCTCCTGCTCGGTGATCAGGCCGGCGTCGGCCAGCCGACGGATCCGGTTTTCGTCGGTGCCCAGCGTGGTCAGCAGCCTGTCCCACCCCGGTGGGGCATATCCGAGCCGAAACCTCCCGGCGATCTCGCCGCTGACGCCGCGGCCGCGCAGATACTCGACCGCTCGCGGCGCGTCGGCATGCTGGCGCAGCTGGTGTTCGAACTGCCGGGCCGCCTGCTCCAGCATGTCGTAGATCGGGCGATGGTCGGGTCCCTGTTCGAACGCTGCCTCGCGCGGGACGTCGAGCCCGAGCGATGAGGCCAGCTCCTCGACCGCCTCCGGAAAGTTCAGGCGGTCGTATTCCATCAGGAAGCCGAGCGCGCTGCCGTGCGCGCCGCAACCGAAGCAGTGGTAGAACTGTTTGCTCGGGCTGACCGTGAACGACGGGGTCTTCTCGCTATGGAACGGGCAGCAGGCCTGGAACTCGCGCCCGGCCTTCTTCAGCGGTACCCGACGGCCGATGATGTCGACGATGTCGGCCCGGGCGAGGAGTTCGTCGATGAAGTGCTGGGGGATCGCGCCGGCCATGCCGAAAGGCTAGCACGCGGGGTGTCGGGCTGCGGTCAGCCCAGCTTCTGTTTTACCAGGCCGCTGACCTTGCCGACGTCGGCACGACCCTGGACCTGGGGCTTGACGATTGCCATCACCTTGCCCATGTCGCGGATCGATTCCGCGCCGCTCTCGGCGATCGCGCCGGCGACGATCGTGGCGATCTCGTCGTCCGACAGCGCTGTGGGCATGAACTCGTGGATCACGTCGATCTCGGCCGCTTCGGCAGCGGCCAGTTCGTCGCGCCCTGCGTTTCCGTACTGTTCGATCGAGTCGCGGCGCTGCTTGATCATCTTGTCGAGGACGGCGAGCACCTGGGTATCGTCGAGTTCGATGCGCTCGTCCACCTCGCGCTGCTTGACCGCGGCCAGAATAAGCCGGATCACACCGAGGCGCGCCTTCTCGCCGCTTTTCATCGCGGCCTTCATCGCGTCGGTGATCTGCTGTTTCAGCACGGCAGGGGAGGGGATATCAGTACAGGCGCTCGAACCGGCGGGCATCGCGCCCGGCCTTCTTCTGCCAGCGCTTGACCGCAGCGGCGGCCTTGCGCTTGCGTTCCCAGGTCGGCTTTTCGTAGAACTCGCGGCGGCGCACCTCGGCCAGCACACCGGCTTTCTCACACGAGCGCTTGAAACGGCGCATCGCGACTTCGAAGGGTTCGTTCTCTTTGACGCGTACGTGCGGCATTGCTTCCTCGAATCGACAAACGGATAGAATCAACGGACGCAGTCCCGGAACCGCGGCCAGCAAAGGCGCGAAATCCTAATGCATCGATTGCCAAAATGCAAAGGTTTCAACGACATGAAGGTATTGGGAATCGAGACCTCCTGCGATGAGACCGGCGTCGCCGTGTATGACGGCGAATCCGGCCTGCTCGGCCACGAGGTGTACAGTCAGATCGCCCTGCACGCGGATTTCGGCGGCGTCGTGCCGGAACTCGCCTCGCGTGACCATGTGCGCCGGCTGGCCCCGATGGTGGGGGCGCTGCTGGCACGGCTCGGGCTGGCGCCGGCGGCGATCGACGGGGTCGCCTACACGGCCGGTCCGGGGCTGGCCGGGGCGTTGCTGGTGGGAGCCGCGTTCGCCCGTAGCCTGGCCTGGGCCTGGGGCGTACCCGCGCTCGGCGTGCATCATATGGAAGGACACCTGCTGGCGCCCATGCTCGAGGACGACCAGCCGTCGTTCCCGTTCGTCGCGTTGCTGGTGTCCGGCGGCCACACCCAGCTGGTCCGGGTCGATGCGGTCGGGGACTACACGATGCTCGGCGAATCGGTCGACGATGCGGCCGGCGAGGCGTTCGACAAGACCGCCAAGCTGCTCGGCCTCGGGTACCCCGGCGGGCCTGCGCTGGCGGCGCTGGCTGAACGTGGCGATCCCGCGCGCTTCCGTTTTCCGCGCCCGATGACCGACCGTCCGGGCCTCGATTTCAGTTTCTCCGGCCTCAAGACCTTCGCATTGACCACGCTGCGCGAGCACGAGACCACGCTACCCGAGGCGGCGCACCCGCAGCTGCATGCGGATGTCGCGCTCGCGTTCGAGGACGCCGTGGTCGATACGCTCGCGATCAAGTGCCGCCGCGCCGTGGAACAGTCCGGCTGTCACGCGCTGGTGATGGCCGGCGGTGTCAGCGCCAACCGCCGCCTGCGTGCGCGCGTCGACGAATTGATGGCCGGTCTCGGTGGGCGTGCTTTCTACCCGCGTGCCGAGCTGTGCACCGACAACGGCGCGATGATCGCGTACGCGGGCTGGCAGCGCCTGCATACCGGTCAGCAAGAGGGACTCGGGTTCGGCGTACGGCCGCGCTGGCCGATGCAGGAACTCGTCGCGGGCGCCTGACTGGCGCGTCAGTTGCTGCCGGATTCGTTCGAGATCCGTCCCTCGCTGCCGCTGAGCAGCTTGCGGATGTTGCTGCGGTGGCGCCAGATCAGCACCAGTGTGATCAGCACCTGGGCGACAATGAGCTCCGGCGCCGGCCACAGCAGCCAGACGTAGACCGGTGCCAGCGACATCGACACCAGCGCGGCCAATGACGATATGTTCGCCACTTTGGCCATGAACAGCCAGGTCGCGGCGACCGCGCCGCCGATCGTCCAGCCCCAACCGAACTGCACGCCGAGCGCGGTCGCGACACCCTTGCCGCCCTTGAAGCCGAAAAAGACCGGATACAGGTGGCCGAGGAACGCGGCTGCGCCGACCAGTGCAAACGTGAGTTCGCCACGGTCGAACAGGTGGCACAGCGCGACCGGCACGAAGCCCTTGAGGCTGTCGCCCAGCAGCGTGATCGCGGCGGCCTTCTTCCCGCCGATGCGCAAAACGTTGGTCGCGCCTGGGTTGTTGGATCCGGTCGTGCGCGGGTCCGGCAGACCCATCAGATGACAGACGACGATCGCGCTCGATATCGATCCGAGCAGGTAGCCGAAAACGATCAGTGACAGGTCGGGCAGGTGCATCGGGATGCCTCCGGTCGGGCGCTTTCCGGGGAGCCTCGCGACGCGCCCCGCGCGATCATCTCACACTCCGGGCAACGTATCCTGTCGCAGCGCCGCACGCGCTGCCTCAGATGTAACCATCGGCGACGACAGCACACCAGTGTCCTGTTCCGCATATAGTGCTGAGTGATACGTTATATGCGGAACAGGACACCAGCGGGATGCCCATGGACATCGTCTTTCTTCGCGACCTGCATATCGACACCGTGATCGGTATCTACGGCTGGGAACGCCGCACCCGTCAGACCCTGGTGTTCGATCTCGAGATGAGTGCCGATATCGCCAGGGCCGCTGCGAGCGACGACATCAAGGACACGCTGAATTACAAGTCAGTAGCCAAGCGCCTGATCCAGTTCGTCGGCGAGAGTGAGTTTCAACTGGTCGAGACGCTGGCCGAGCGTTGTGCACAGATCATCCGCGAGGAGTACGGCGTACGTTGGGTGAGGCTGACGCTGAACAAGAAGGGCGCGGTGCGTGGCGCGACTGACGTCGGTGTCATCATCGAACGTGGTGAGCGCTACTGATGCCACGCGTGTGGATCAGCGTCGGCAGCAACATCGAGCGCGAAAAAAACATCCGTGGCGGCATTGTCGCGTTGCGCGAGCTGTTCGGCGACCTGGTGGTGTCGCCGGTATACGAGACGGCTTCGGTCGGCTTCGATGGGGATCCGTTCTTCAACCTCGTGGTTGGTTTCTACAGCGAGTTGCCGCCGCGTGTGTTGCACGGTCTGATGCGCGAGATCGAGGCGCGCTTCGGGCGCGAGCGCGGCGGCGACAAGTTTTCTTCGCGCACGCTCGATCTGGATGTGCTGACTTATGGTCAGATCGTGTCCGACGATGGCGGCAAGCATCTTCCGCGCGACGAGATAATGCGCTACGCATTTGTATTGGCGCCGCTCGCGGACGTGGCCGGTGACGAGCGGCATCCCGAACTGAAACAGTCCTACCGCGAACTGTGGTCCGAATTTGACGGTGCGCGTGAGCTGCGGCGGCTGGACGATGTCGATTGGCTCGTCGACTGACCTGTTTCGATGGGCCGCGTTCACTGCTGCACGCTGCGTCCGCCGTCGACCGCGAGGATCTGTCCGGTGATGTAGTCGGGCCCGGTGATCATGCACATGACCGCGTCCGCGATCTGTTCCGCGCCGGCCGGCCGGCCGAGCGGAATGCGCGCGAGGATCGCCTGGCGCTCGGTGTCGTGCATGTAACCGTCGGGCCACAAGGCCGCACCCGGGGCTATGCCATTGACCCGCACCTCGGGTGCGAGGTCGCGCGCGAGGGCCTTGACCATCATTGCGTTGGCGGCCTTGGCCATGCAGTACACGGCGTGGTCGGCGCGCGGGCGTTCGGCGTGGATATCGACCATGTTGACGATGCATCCGCGGCGTTCACGCAGTTGCGTTGCAGCCGCCTGGGCAAGGAAGAACGGTGCTCGCGCATTGCTGCCGAAAAGGTCGTCCCAGTGTGCCGTCGTCGCTTCACCGACCGGCGTCGCAAAGTAGCTCGACGCGTTGTTGACCAGCACGTCGAGGCCGCCACCGAAGTCGACGGCGGCAGCGACCAGACGCGGCCAGCTCTCCGGATCCACGAGGTCGCCCTGCACCAGCGCGGCCGAGTCGCTGCGAACTGCGAGCAGCTCGTCACGCAGACGTGCAGCCGGTGCGACGGAACTTCGGTAATGAATCAGTACCCGTGCACCTGATGCGTGCAGTCTGCGTACGATTGCTGCGCCGAGTCGCGCGGCGGCACCGGTCACCAGCGCGATCTTGCCGTCGAGTTCATTGCCCGGTTTCAAGTACGATTCCCCGCTTGCTAGACTCGGTCGATACGACGGCAAGCCTAGCGGCGGTAACATCGCAACGCCAGTGTTGCGGGGTGCCGTCCGGCACTTTGGCGAGGGACGTCTGTTGGATCTTCCGCGATTGAGCGTCGACGAGACGGCGCTGCTGCACGAAATGCGCAGTCATCTGGCCGCACAGATCGATGCCGCGGGCGGCCGGCTGCCTTTCGACCGCTACATGGACGTTGCACTGTACGCCCCCGGACTGGGGTATTACGTCAACGGCCGGCAGAAGTTCGGTGAGCGTGGCGATTTCACGACTGCGCCGGAGATCTCGCCGGTGTTCAGCCAATGCCTCGCGAGTCAGGTCGCCGAATGCATGGCTTCGTTGGGTGGCGGCAGCGTGCTCGAGGTCGGGGCCGGATCCGGGCGCATGGCGGCCGACATGCTGGCCGAGCTCGAACGCCTGGGGTCGCTGCCCGACACCTACCTGATCCTGGAACTCAGCGCGAACCTGCGCAGCCTGCAACAACAGACACTGGGTGCCGAGTTGCCGGGCCTGCTGCCGCGCGTGCAGTGGTTGTCGCAGCTTCCGTCGTCCGGATTCACCGGTGTGGTGGTCGGCAACGAGCTGCTGGATGCGATGCCGGTGCACCGTTTCCGTCGTCACCGCGGCCACTGGCAGGAACTCGCGGTCGCCTGGTCCGGCGACGGCCCGGCAGACATCTGGCAGGAGCCGTTCAGCCCCGGACTCGACGCGGTTCTCGACCGCCTGGGTGTATATGCCGCTGCGTGGCCTGATGACTATAGCTCCGAGATCAACATGCGCCTGCAGCCGTGGCTCGAGGCGGTGGCCGCGAGCCTGCAGCGCGGTTACGTGCTGCTGATCGACTATGGCTACAGCGCGCGCGAGTATTACCACCACGAGCGCAGCCAGGGCACGCTGATCTGTCACTTTCGCCACCGCGCGCATGCCGACCCCTATCTGTTGCCCGGGCTGCAGGATATGACCGCAAACGTCGACTTCACGGCCGTGGCGCAGGCCGGCCAGTCGGCGGGCTTCGATCTGGCGGGTTACACGACCCAGGCGCACTTCCTGATCGACAATGGTCTGGAGCGACGAGTGGCGGCATCCGATCCCGCCGACCCCGGCCGGCACCTGGCGCTGGTTCAGGGGATCAAACGCCTGATACTGCCGTCCGAGATGGGCGAACGGTTCAAGGTCATGGCCCTGGCGCTCGATATGCCTGCAACACTCACCGGTTTTGTTTCGAGGGATCTGCGTGACCGACTTTGAAACCGCGAGCGGGACGACCCGGCAACGCGCCGTGGCACGGGTGCTTGGTTTGCCACTGCTGCTGGCCCTGTTACTGAGCGGGTGCGGCTCCGGCACGGCACGCGATGAGCCCGTTCGTGCCCGCAGCTTCCACATCGGCAATCTGGTCAAGGCAGACGTCGACATGGTCGCCGAGGTCAACGTCCAACAGAGCATCGGCTACCTGAAGGAGTTGGCGCGCAAGCTGTACGTGCGCAACCCCAACCAGGTGTCGAGGGGGGGATTCGCGTCGCGCGAGCAGGCGCTGATGGTGCTTTTCCAGCAAGGCGCTGCGGCACGCTTCGATGGTCTGCGTGGCGCGCGTTCGAGCGTGGCAATCAGCCTCGCGTTCGACGAACAATATGGCGGTGACAGGGTCGCCGCGTTCGTCTACGGGATGCGCACGATGCTGCTCGATGGCTACGGCGGCAAGCGCGAGTTCTACATCAACGACTCGCTCGATCCGCAGAAGCTCTATTACCTTGCGCGCAACTTCGAGATTGCGTTCTGGAAACTCGGGCACGACCGCGATGCGATGGGCAATTTCTACCTGCTCAGCAACTCGATGGTCGGCAGCGGCGATCTGAGCTTCGAACGTATCGCCGGCAAGTTGATCGGCCTGCAGGATCACATGGCCCAGGTCATCGCCGACAGCAGCAACCGGCAGATCAAGAATGTCATTCAAAGTGTCGCGTCGGCGGTCTTTTTCCCGATCTGATGTCGGCAGCGATGCGCGGGCCATGCTCGCCGTCGCCGCGCTGCTGTTGTCCGGTTGTTCGACGGTCGGCTATTACACCCAGACGGTTGGCGGTCACTTTGCGCTGATGGCGGCGACGCGCCCGGTGGCCGAGGTCATTGCCGATCCGGCGACCTCGCCAGGGGTACGCGAGCGGCTGCGCCAGCTCGCCAGCCTGCGAACGTTTGCATCGGACGAGCTCGGTCTGCCGGACAACGGCAGCTATCGCGCTTACGCCGAGCTTCAGGGCGAGGTGATGGTGTGGAGCCTGGTTGCGGCGCCGGCATTCTCGCTGCAGCCGCGCCAGTGGTGTTACCCGGTGGTTGGTTGCGCCAGCTACCGGGGTTATTTCGACCGGGCCGATGCGGACGAGCTCGCCGCCGAGCTCGTGGCCGATGGCTGGGACGTCGCGGTCGAACCGGTACCCGCCTATTCGACGCTGGGATGGTTCGATGATCCAGTGCCGAGTACCGTGATCAACTGGCCGCTGGATGCATTCGCCGGGCTGCTGTTCCACGAACTCGCGCACCAGCAGCTCTATGTCGCCGGAGACAGTGCGTTCAACGAAGCCTACGCCACGGTGGTCGAGCACGAAGGCATCCGGCGCTGGCTGGAGCGGTATGGTACTCGGCAGCTGCGGGACCAGCACCGGCGCAACGCGGCGGGTCGACGCCAGTTTCTCGCCCTGATCGCAATGGCGCGCCGTCGGCTCGAGGTGGTCTATGCGAGCGATCTCAATGAACTGCGCCGCAGCGCGGAAAAGCAGGCCGTGTTCGCCTCGCTGCGGGACGACTACCATCAGGTCAGCGGTGTGCCGGGCGATCATCCGCGTTACGACCGATGGTTCGACCGACCACTCAACAACGCACATCTCGCCAGCGTTGCAACCTACAGCGAGTGGGAGCCTGCGCTGCGCGCGTTGCTCGATCGATGCGACGGTGACATGAGCGCATTCCACGCCGCCTGCCGTGAACTCGCCGGACTCTCCAACGAGGCGCGTCGAGACCGGCTGCGCATGCTGTCGGCGGATGCACCGCTTGCGGCGGACTGAGCGGGATCACCGCCGATTGCGGTTTCAGCGCTGGTTCAACCGACGCAGACGGGACAGGCGGGCCAGGTGGCCCTCGCCACACAGGATGCGCGCGCCCGCGTTCTCGAGGGATGTCGCCTCGACGCCCAGCGCGGCTAGGCCATCCTGTTTGCAGACGCTCGGCGTGCGCAGAGACTGGTAATTGTCCGGCGTGAAGGGTTTGCCCGGCGCGTATTGCAGCACCGCTGCCTGCAGCCGCGATGCCCAGTCCGGCATGCCCACGATCCACTTGTGGTGGCCGGTGTGCGCGGCGATGAATTCGACCAGCTGCCTCAGCGTATAGCTGTGCGGTCCGCACAGGTCGTAGCGGCGACCAAACGTCGTGCGATCCTCGAGGGCATTGCCGAACGCGCACACGACATCACCGATATACACCGGTGCGAGAACGGCATCGGGGCAGGCGAGCGGCATCGGACCGGGTATCTTCAGCAGCGTGGCGAAGCGGTTCAGAAAGCCGTCATCCGGTCCGAAGATCACCGAAGGCCGCAGGCTGGTGACGGCGATGGATGGCCGGCCCAGTGTATGTGCACGGTTCTCGCCTTCGCCCTTGGTGCGCAGGTACTGGCTGCTGCCGCTGCTCTGGTCGGCATTGAGCGCGCTCATGTGCAGCAGGCGGGTCACGCCGGCGTCGTGGGCTGCCGCCACGAGGTTTTCGACCAGGTCGACATGCACGCGGCGGAAACTCCGCTGCTTGCCGCCACTGTTCAGGATGCCGACCAGATTGATGACGGCATCGCAGCCACCGAATGCGGCGGTCAGTTGCGTGCGGTCAAACGGATCGGCGGCGACACCTTCGACGATCGAGCCCATCTCGTGCAGTCGATGCGGACGGCGGGAGACGATACGGCACATGTAGCCGCGATTGTGCAGATGTCGGGCGAGGTGCCGGCCGACGAACCCCGATCCGCCGACCAGTGCTATGCGTTGGATATTCATTGTGTCGATTACTGCTCCCGACGGTGTTGCGCGGCGAGTGCGGCGTCGCTACACGACGGCGGCCCGATTTTGCCCTGTTGGCAGGGGGACGCTCAAGCGCTGGTCATCCCATCGTCAGTTGCGCCGGCGCATCAATAAGGTCTTGCCGTGGTTGTCGCGCAGGATCATGCGCCCGTCGCGCATGCGGTAGCGGTAGCCGGTGGTGGTGTTGCTGCCGCGGGGGCTCCACCAGAAGGTGGTGCCGTTGTAGGCTATCGAGAAGTCCTGGTGACCGTATCGGCCTGCGAGCAGGCGCGCGTTGCGTCCCTTGATGACCACAACGCCGCCGCCACTGAGATCCCAGACGCCATCAAGATCGGCGACCACGGTCTGGATGGCGTCTCCCCATACCCGCCGGTCGGGCTTTGCCCATCCCGGCACACCACCCGGCCACCCGCCGAGACCGGACATCGGGTTGCCACCGGTCCAGTTGCCCCCGGGCACACCAGCCCAGGGCGACATCGGCGACATGCCGGGCAGGCCGCCGAGCGCTGAATACGCGCCGATCCCGGAAAGTCCGCCGAGCCCCGGGATCGTCGAGGTGCCGTAACCCGGGGCATAGGGCACGCCGAGTGGGAGCCGGGCGCGATTGATCAGCCCGAAAAGCTCCATCATGCGCAGCATCGCCTCGACGAACGGGTTGTCGTCGCCATACGAGCTGTAGGCGTGAGCGGGCTGGCCGAGGCACAGCAGGGCGCACAGACAACATGTCGCAACGCGTTTCACGCCGTGCAATATTCCACAGGCCGGTGCCGCAGGGAACCCCACGGCTTACCGCGGGTTGCCCTTTTTTAACGCCGGTCCGGCGTGTGCCGGCGCGTGCGGTTTACGCGATCCGGTTTCGGGGTAAACTACGCGGGCGCAAAGGAGGCTGTGAGAAGACAGCAATGACAATGAGCGAAGCACGAGAAACGGATCGTCGTGAACGAACCCACGAAATGGTCCGCAAGCTATTGGGCGAACGCCAGCAGATGCTGTCGCTGTTCTGTCGGGTGGCCGGGTTGGAGCCTTACGATCAGAAGTTGCCTGACTCCGACATCCTGCAGGAGTTTTGCCAGGTCCTGGTCGATTACTCCGCGTTCGGTCACTTCGAGATCTACGAACGCATCGTTTCAGGGCGAGAACGCCGCGGGCAGGTGGTGATGGTGGCGCGCGACGTCTACCCACGGATTGCCGAGGCGTCCGAAGTGGCGGTCGATTTCAACGACAAGTACGACGCTTCCGATCACGCGCTCGATCTGCATCAGCTGGATCGGGACCTGTGCAAGCTCGGCGAGGAACTGGCCGTGCGCATCGAAATGGAAGACCGGATCATCGAGGCGCTCACGTCGCGCTGAGAGCGGGACGTGAGGCGGTCTGATCGCGTTTAGCCCGCTCAGCCGATCCCGATGTTCGCCGAAATCCCCTGGCTCAAAACCTCGCGGCCCGGCACCGATGCCGTGCTCGAGGGCTTCGAACGCCCGAAACTGGCCAGACTCCGACTGGAACGCTTTCCCCGCGGCGTCGACAACTACCATATCGATGTCGCGTTGGGGCCGGGCCTGTTCAAGGCCGCTTCAACCTACGTAAAGGCGCTGGTCCGCGAGCAGGTGATGCAGCTGTGGGGCCAGCCGGTACAGTCGTTCAGCGAGTCGATTGTCCAGGGCTTCGGGCGCGTCCTGATCGAGCACCACAACGCGGTCGTAAAGCGTGCGCGCAGTGACAATCGCATCGAACGCGTGCAGTTGTTCGAGGTCGCCACGCTCAAGCTGCTGCTGCAGCGGGTGGATGCCGAATTGGCGGCGCAACGTGCGGAACTCGAGGACGCGCGCAGCACGACAACCAACCGGAGCAGCGGGCAAAGTCTGCAGCTGCACCAGCAGTCCGTGGAGCTGGCTCGCGAGTCTTGGCACGTCCGGTACCTTGTCGCGCGCCGGCTGATCCGGGAATTGATGCGCATCGAACACGCCTATCTGCGCAAGGTGCGCAAGTCCGTACTCGGGCTTTCATGGCCGGTGCCGGAGCTGATGCTCGCCAACCCGCTGATGCAGCTCGAGGGCAACGGCGACCCGCGGGATTTCTTTCGTCACTATCCCTTGCTGCTGCACGATACCGACAGCGCGGTGCGCGTCAATTGTTGTGTGCTGGAGCTGTTTGGCGAATGGCTGCCAGGGCTGGTAGAGATTCCTCCCAGTCCCGCACCCGCGGAATCACTGCTTCCCGGTGTGAATCGACAGAACCAGGCTGGTGCGCGTTCGCTGCTCGAAACCGAGCGTCGCGCAAGGCATCTGTTCGTCGCCAGCGAACTCGGCGACTGGAGCGGCAACTGGATGGATCAACCGGACAACGGTTGCGCGCTGCTGGGCGGCCAGGACGAGGTCTGGCCGGCATCGGGTGGCTGGCGGCATCTCGGCATCGGCCGGTTGCAGCGCCACCTGAATTCCAGACTGCGTCGATGCCTCGGCAATGCGGGACTGCTGGATCGGATCAGGGCGGCCTACGCGCTGACGGACATCTATCCGGGCATCGGTCTCGTCGACGGGGAACAGTTGCTGTTTGATTACCTGCGCGGTGACGTTTCGCGCGGCGAGTTCCGGCGTCGACTCGCTTCGACGGGTGGTGTGAGCGATCCGACCGCACTCGCGCGACGCGTCGACCAGGCGCGCAAGGAACACGGCCGGCGGCCTGAATCCGGTCGGCACCAGCTGATTGCCCGTTTTGCCCGCGACTTCCTGCGATACCGGCGCGATCTCAAGTTTGCCTGGCGTGCGCTGGTCGCGATGGATGGCATTCGTCTGATTACCGACGACGCCGACCTGGCGCTGGCCGCCGACAATGACACCGTCCAGGTGTTTTGCCGCGACGACATGGTGAACAACGCGAATGGCACGGTCGTCGGACACGTGATCATCAAGGTCGACGTGCGCGGTGCCAGCGATATCGTTGCGCAGATGCGCAGGCGGAACATCAACCCGGCCGGACATTTCAGCCGCAATTTCTACGACCCCATCACGCGCGCGCTCGAGCGTTTCGGTGGACAGAAAGTGGTTGTCGAGGGTGACTCGGTGATGCTCTCGATGCTCGAGCATGGTGGTGAATCGGCGGTTCGCATGGCCGTCGCGCGCGCTTGCTGTCTGGCGATGCAGATCATCGAATTCGGTGCGGGCATGAACGCCGAGAACGAACGAATGGGCCTGCCCCATCTGGAACTCGGCGTCGGCATCTCTTATGCGGACGAGGCACCGACCTACCTCTACGATCATGGGCGCAAGGTGGCGATCTCACCCGCGATCAACCAGGCGCGTCGCCTGTCGTCGTGTCACGCCTTGTTGCGCCAGGTGTGCACCCTGCCGGACAACCAGGGCTTGTGTGTCGCCGCGCCAGTGCATGGCGACGAGGACGGTGGCGAGACAGTGGTGCGCTACAACGTCAACGGTATCGAACTCGACGCGGCCGCGTTTGCCCAGCTGCACGTGGAATTGTCCCTTACGCGCATTTCGGCGCGCGATCGCCAGTCACAGGGCGCCGACACGCTGTACGCCGGGATGTGTGCCGACGTGCGAGGCCAGAATCATGTGCTCGTCATCTGCGAACGTCGCATCAGGCTGTGGATGGGGCGGCAGCTGCTGGAGAATCACGACGACGGGCGGCGTTTCTATGAGGTGGTCACGGACCCGCGTCTGTTGGAGCGTGTCGCCAAGCGACTCGAGTAGGGCGTCGGCGCGCCAGCGACACCGGATTGTTGCTGGCACACCGGGGCATGGTGAATGCGATGTGCGTCACGGGCGCGGCACCTTGGTCCAGAGATGGGGCATGCCCGCGGATCGCGCCGCGACTGCAGCAGCGGTGTCCGCGGGCGCGTGGCGTGCAAAGGACCCTGGCCGATCGACCGGTATGCCAACCGTGCGACCGGCGTGGCCAATGCGCCCGCGCGCCGGCGTATCATGATCCCGGCGTTTGGTGCCGCCCGGGATCCGGCTCGCGAATGAGTTTCGTTCGGCCTGCCATTCGTGACAGCGTCGGCGGCACCCCAACGAATCGAAGCTGCACGCGATTGGACGTGATCAGCAGGCGGAGGCCGCGTCGCCGGAGGATCAGAGATGCCGGAATCCAAACCACCAGCCGCCACATTCAATCCCGACCAGCTTCGCGCGGAGGCCGCGGTGCACCGCGCAGCCCGAGAGGGAAACGCTGAGGCGCAGTTCCGGCTGGGGGTGATGTACGGCAATGGTGACGGCGTCGGCCTGGACTACGCTCAGGCCCTGCACTGGTTCAACAAGGCGGCCGAACAAGACCATGAAAGCGCATTGATCACGCTGGCCTGGATGTATGCGAACGGCGCGGGTGTGGATGCCGATGAAGCCAGTGCGCGCACGCTTTACCTGCGTGCCGCGCGCCTGGGTTCGGCCAAGGCGCAGTATGTCGTCGGGACCATGTATCGGTTTGCCCAGTACGGTGTGGAGAAGGATATCGAGGCCGCGGTCGACTGGTACCTTAAGGCGGCGAACCAGGGCATGGCCACGGCACAGTTCGCGCTCGGCAAGATGCTGATGGAGGGCAAGGGCGTGGTGCGCGACGATGCCGCGGCGCTGCAGTGGCTGTCGTTGGCGCACGTCAACGGGAGCAAACGCGCAGAGGATTACGTCAAGCACCTGATTCGGCGTATGCACCCCGACGAGGTGAAGGCGGTGCGTGAGCGCATGACCGGGGGCGTAACAAAAGACGAGCTGCGCTGAGCGGGCGGTTGGGGTCGCACTGATGCTGTGCCCCGATCGTCACCCCGATTCCGACACGCGACGGGTCGGCGTACCGTTGGTTGCGGCGCGCTGAACGCGGTGGCTTAAAACGGCTTTCGACGTCAGCCGGCCGTGTCGGCGGAAGCGTCCGCTACGCCGAGCAGGCCGAGATCCGGAGGCACTGGGTGCAATCGCTCCTGCAGCCGGGTCGGGTTCTTGCCCATGCGCTTTTCGTAGATCACCGTGTAGGCGAGCACGCGGCGCAGGTAGCCGCGGGTCTCGTTAAACGGGACCAGCTCGATCCAGATATCGGCCGGCAGCGTGTGCGGCGGCAGCCAGCGCGTGACCCGGTGCGGCCCGGCGTTGTACGCCGCAGTCGCCAGCACGTCGCTCTGACCGAGTTTGGCCTTCATCTGACTGAGGTAGGCGCTGCCGAGCGCGATGTTGGTATCGGGATCCAGCAGCTCGCTACGGCGCGGCGGGGGTCGCTTGAGAACCTGGCGTGCGACAGTGCGTGCCGTCGCCGGCATCAGCTGCATCAGGCCCATCGCCCCGGCATGCGAATGCGCGTTGTTCATGAACGCACTTTCCTGGCGCATCACCGCAAAGATCCACGCGTTGTCGATGCCGTGACGGGTAGCGTTCTGCGCGACCAGATCGGCATGTTCGAGAGGGAAGCGCAGTTCGAGATCGTCCCAGTATCCGGTCCTGGCGAGCGTGAATATCGCACGGTCATGCCAGCCGTACTGCTCGGCGAGTTTCGCGGCCGCCTGCATGTGGGAGGCGTCCATGCGCCGCGTCGTCATCTCCCATTCGCGTCGGGCCTCGATCGGTCTGTCCAGCGCGAAAAGCTCGCGCGCACGGCGCACGCCGTCCACGCCGGCAACGGCCTGCACCAGTGCAGGGGTAACCGGTGTCGGGGCATGCGCGAGGTGATAGTCGGCGGCGATGCGGTCGGCCGCAAGGAAACCGTAGTAGCCGCGATCCAACGCCACCGCGGCGTAAATCGCGTTCGCGTCCTCGGTCTTGCCGGTCGCCTCGAGCGCGCGTGCAAGCCAGTATTGCCAGTCGTTCCCCGAACGCTGGCCGATGGGCATGGCGTTGATCCAATCGGCGACCTGCGGCCAGTCCTCGCGCAACAGTGCGGCACGCACCCGGGCCTCGTGGACATCCTCGTCGCGTTCGCCGACCCGGATACTGCGCAGGAAGGCATAGGCCGCGTCCCCAGGCTCACGCACGAGGTTGCGGGCGATATAGTGTTCGGTTTGCGCCACCTCGTTGTCGCTGAACGGATACTGCGTCTTCAGCGTCTGCCAGTATCGCAGCGCCTGCATGCCGTCACCGCGCGCGATGCGCCGCACCGCGTGCGCGAGCATGGCCTCGCGATAGGGATGCGGCTTCGAGAAACGCGCCGCATCGTCGATGACGCGATCCGGAGACCTGTACAGATCGACCCAGGTGTCGACCCATTTCCGGTCATTGCTGCCCAGCGCACGCGCGAGATATTGCGCCAGTTGCGACTGACCGGCGTACATCGCCTTGGCGATGCGCTGCCAGATCCGGGCCGGGGTGCGCTGGCCGGCTTTCGTCCACGCGTCGAACACCGGGTCGCACGCGTCCGGCTGCGACCTGCCGCTCAGCCAGATGTCGTCCACCTGCGGCAGCGCCTCGTCGGCGCGGCCGGTGCGTATCAGGGCGTCCAGGTAGGTGCATTCGCGCGCGGTGCTGCGCGCCGGTTGGTAAAATTCGATGTAGTCCTTCCAGCGCTTTTGCCGTGCAAGGCGGTCAAGCCAGTCGTTGCGCAGCTGGGCGGCCAGCGGGGTGTCGTCGTAGGTCGCGAGGAAATCCCGTACCTCTTTCGCAGACGCGCCGTCGATGCGCTTCGACAATGCTGCATGCACGAGGTAGGGGTGCAGCGGGTAGTCGCGCAGTTCCGATTCCAGTTTCGCGAATTCTGCCGTCTTTCCGCGCGCAAGCGCGCTTTCGGCAGCAAGGAACATCGTGCGTTGGCGCGCCAGGTCGGCGGCGAGTGTGGCGGACCCTGCCAGCAGCAGGACGAACAGCGTTACGACAACGAGAGGGCGCGTGTGCACCGATGCGTCTTCCCTTGGTGATACAACGACTTGAGACTAGGCTTTAACGTTGTTTTTCGCAATAAGGGTTTCCCCGTCGCACGTCGACCGGATGCGTCCGACTTCTGCATTGTCTGCACTGCCGTTATCCTGCCCGCGCCATGTTCGACAAAACACAACTCGACGACCTCTGTCGACTCGTTATCGACGCCGCGACCGGAGAATTGAATTCGCGATTCGAATCGGTGCCGGTCGACGTCAAGGCGGACGGCACGCTGATCACCCCGGCGGACATGGCCATGCAGAAACGCCTGCAGGTGGAACTGGCCGCACGCTGGCCTGCCTTCGCCCTGCTCGGCGAAGAGATGACGGCGGCCGAACAAGTGCACCTGCTGTCGATGCAGGGGCAGGGGCTGTGGTGTCTCGACCCGCTCGACGGGACGAGCAATTTCGCCGCGGGCATCCCGTTCTTTGCCGTGTCGCTCGCGCTGATCGTCGATGGCGCGGCACAGGTGGCGGTCGTCTACGACCCTGCACGCGGCGAATGTTTCAGCGCACTGCGCGGGCGCGGTGCGTGGCGCAATGGCGAGGCGCTGCATGCCACTGCCAGCCCGGCCACGCTGCGCGAGGCGATGGCGATCGTCGACCTGAAGCGCCTGCCGCCTGCGCTGATCCGGGCCGTCGCCGGGCATTCACCCTATCGATCGCAGCGCAGCTTCGGCTCGGTGGCGCTCGACTGGTGCTGGGTGGCCTGCGGGCGCTGTCAGGTGTACCTGCATGGCGGGCAGAAGCTGTGGGACTACGCTGCCGGGCAGCTGATCCTGCGCGAGAGCGGCGCGGTGGGAGGCCTGCTCGACGACTACCGTGGTGACTGGTTGACCGGCTATTCGCTGACGCCGCGGATCGGTGTCGCGGCGACCCATGCCGCGTTGCTCGACCAGTGGCGGGCCTGGATCAGTGAACACCTGGAACGCCCGTGAGCGCGCAGATCAGCGACCTGCCGCGCCGACCGGTCAGGCCTCTGCGCGTCAGTCGGCGAGATCGCCGGCGACCAGGTTCAGCCAGTGCCTCACGGGCACGGCGTCGGCGCTGGCCAGGTGCACGAGACAGCCGATATTGGCGGTCACGACGACATCCGGATGATCGACTTTGAGCGCCTGCAGCTTGCGTGAACGCAGGCGTTCGGACAGCGCCGGCTGCAGCATCGAATAGGTGCCCGCCGACCCACAACACAGGTGGCCTTCCTGCACCGCGCACAGCTGGTAGCCGAGGCGGTTCAGCAGTTCCTCGATTCGTCCATTCAACCCCAGCGCATGCTGCAGCGTGCAGGGCGTATGCACTGCGATGCGCGACGTGCGGCGCGTCAACGTCAGGCGCTCTATCGCGGCGTCTCCGAGCAGTTCCACCGGATCCCGCAGCAGTTCGACGATGCGGCGGGCATGGTCGACATAGTCGGGGTCATCGGCGAGCAGGTGGACATAGTCGTGCACGTGTGCACCGCAGCCGCTCGCTGTCACGACCAGCGCGTCGGCACCGGCGTCGATTGCCGGCAGCCAGGCGTCGATGTTTTTCCTGGCCATCGCCCGCGCGCGCCTGCTGTCGCTGAGGTGGTGCGGCAGGGCGCCACAGCAACCGGCCTGCGGCGTGCGTTCGACCGCGATGCCGAGGCGGGACAGGATCTCCTCGAGGGCATGGTTGATTTCCGGGGCGATCCCGGGCTGCACGCAGCCGTCGAGCAGCAGTACGCGTCGCTGGGCAGGGCGCGCCGCGATCGGCGACAGCCTGGGTGCCGCCGGCGGCACGTTGCGGCGCAGCTTCGCCGGCATCAGCGGTCGCAGCGCCTGGCCGATGCGCAGCAGCGGGGTGAATCGGGCCCGGTAGGCCATGACCTCGATCAGCGCGCGGCGGAACGCGCGCTCGACCAGCGGTCGCGGTGCCTGCTTTTCGACGGTCTCGCGGCCGATGTCGATCAGCCGATGGTAGTCGACGCCGGACGGACACGTCGTCTCGCAGGACCTGCAGGTGAGGCAGCGGTCGAGGTGTTCGCGCACGCCGGGGTTGGCCGGTGCGCCCTCGAGCACCTGCTTGATCTGATAGATGCGGCCGCGCGGGCTGTCCAGTTCGTCGCCGAGCAACTGGTAGGTGGGGCAGGTGGCGGTGCAGAAGCCGCAGTGAACGCAGGCACGCAGGATGCGGTCAGCCTCGCGGCCGGCAGGGGTGTCGCGTATGAAATCGGCGAGTGCGGTCTGCATGCTAGTGTCCTGTTCCACAAATGACGTATCGCCCAGCGCCGCCCCGATGACGCACGGCGAGGTACGTGAGTCAGGGCTGGTCGGCGCTGACGCGAGCGAGCGTAACACGGCCGCAAGTCATTGAGACGGCACTCGAAGAGAGCGCCGCCCACGCGCCGCTGCCGCATTGCGTCCACTCCGAACAGAGCGACGATTCAAACGCGAACGCGCCTCGCAGTGGCGCCTGGGTGACGATCTGAGTGACACGTCATTGGTGTACTGGACACTGGGTCACGTCGTCCGGTGGTGTCGGCCGTATCGTGCAATCGTACGCGGTGTCGGCCCCCGCAGCGACCGTCGCCGGCACCCCGTCCGTCCGGTATCGTGCGACCCTATTCCCCGTTCATCTGCGACGTTTGCGGTAGCGGTGGCGATGGTATAAAGCGATGCGAATGTTCGAGGTTCTGAGACGTCGTCTGCCGGCGGCGAAACGACTGGAGTGGTATCCGCCGTTTCGCGCGATGCGTGTACGCGTGCTCGAACTGGGTGCAGACGGGCGCCACGTACGGCTGCTGCTGCCGCTCGTACCGAACCGCAATCCCGGCGGCGGCATGTTCGGTGGCGCCATGGCCTGCCTGGCGGACCCGATCGCCGCGTTGGCGTGCGGCCGCGTGTTTGCCGGCTACCGGGTGTGGACGCGTTCGTTGGCGCTCGATTTCCGCCGCGAGGGCCGCAGCGACCTGGAGCTGCGCTTCACGCTGGATGTCGCTGCCGAACAGGGAATACGCGAAGAACTGGCGCGGCGCGGGCGCGCGACGCCGACCTTCGAATATGGTTTCTACGATGTGCGCGGTCGACTGTGCGCGGCGGTCAGCAGCCGCGTGGCGATCCGCCCCGCGGGCTACCGGCCCGGCGCCGCGCGCCACGACGACGAGAGAGACGATGAGCGAGATTGACGGTCCGGACATGGATCTGAGCAGCGGTATCGCCGCATTCGAATCCAAGCATTTCACCACGGCAGCACGCCTGCTCGGGCCGCTGGCCGAGCAGGGCAATGCCGACGCCCAGTACCGCATCGCGATCATGGCCCAGAACGGCCTCGGCATGGTCGAGAACGCGCTGCTGGCGTTCAAGTACATGCGTAGTGCGGCCGAGGCCGGTCTCGGTCTGGCACAGCACGGCCTGGGGTTCATGTACCTGCAGGGTGAGTGCGTCGAACAGAACAGCCAGAAGGCGCTGGAGTGGTTCGGCCGTGCGGCCGACCAGGGCCTGCAGGGTGCGATGACGACGATCGGCATGATGTACCGCGAGGGCACCGGGGTCGCACGCGACGAGGAAAAGGCCCGCGAGTGGTTCCGCAAGGCCGGATTCGACGACTTCTGAGCCGTCGCACGTGGGTGCCGGCGTCAGTCGCTGACGCGCGTCTCGCGCCGTTTGCGCACGGCCTCCGCGAGCTTTTCCAGCAGCGGTTTGCTGTCGCCCCATGACAGGCAGGCGTCGGTGATGCTCTGACCGTAGATCAGGCCGTCATCGCTGCCGCCGAGGTCCTGGCGGCCGCCGACCAGGTGGCTCTCGACCATTACGCCGATGATATTGTCATTGCCACGCCGGATCTGGCGCGCGACGTCCTCGCCGACCTCGATCTGTTTTTCGTGCTGCTTGCGGCTGTTGGCATGGCTGAAGTCGATCATCAGGTTCGGTGTCAGCCCGGCACGCGTCATCTCCTCGATCGCCTCGGCCACCGATTCGGCATCGTAGTTCGGACGCTTGCCGCCGCGCAGGATCACGTGGGTGTCCGGGTTGCCGCTGGTGTTGAAGATCGCCGAGCGGCCTTCCTTGGTCAGCGACAGGAACACGTGCGGACGCTCCGCGGCGCGCATCGCGTCGACGGCGATGCGCATCGTGCCGTCGGTGCCATTCTTGAAGCCGACCGGGCACGACAGTCCGGACGCGAGTTCGCGATGGCCCTGGCTCTCGGTCGTGCGCGCGCCGATCGCGCCCCAGCTGATCAGGTCGGCAACGTACTGCGGGCTGATCAGGTCGAGGAATTCGGTGCCGGCCGGCAGTCCCATCTGGTTGATCTTCAGCAGCAGGTCGCGGGCCAGGTTGAGCCCTTTGTTGATCTGGAAGCTCTCGTCGAGGTCCGGGTCGTTGATCAGGCCCTTCCAGCCGACGGTCGTGCGCGGCTTCTCGAAGTACACGCGCATGACGACCAGCAGGTCGTCCTTGAGCCGGTCGCGCAGTTTGATCAGGCGTGCGGCATACTCCAGCGCGGCGTCCGGGTCGTGCACCGAGCAGGGACCGACGACGACCAGCAGGCGGTCGTCCTCGCGCGCGAGGACGCGGTGGATGGCCTCGCGCGTCGCTGCCACCGTGTCTGCCGCATCGGCGGTGATCGGGTGGCGCTGGTGCACGACGGCCGGCGGCTCCACCTCGTTGATGGACTTGATACGGAGGTCGTCTGTCTTCTGCATCTTGGCGTTCGTGCGTTCAGGAATCGCCGAATTATAGCGGCCGCCGGCCGCGCTGACATTCGCGGTTTCCAACCGTGCCGATAGCGGGGTCCTATGCGCCGCGCCTGGCGCGCCGGGCCAGCCAGATCGCCAGCCCCTGGGCGTTCAGATCGATGTCGGACGCGAAGATGGTGCGTACCGCGTCGGCCGACAGGTGGCTGTGACGCCGACCGGCCTCGACCAGCAGGCGGTCGACCGCGTCGGTGAGGCGCTGCTCGCGTCCGTCGCTGTCGCGCGTCTCCTCTTCGAGCGCGATGTCGACGTGGGCCTGGATACTGTCACGCAGCCTGCCGACCAGGCGCTGCGGGTGGTCGACACAGCCGAAATGGGTCAGGCAGCAGGTCGAGGGGTCGAGCGCCATCATGCGCTCGAGGCTGTCGAACCATGCGTCGGGATCGAACGCCACCGGCGTCGTCGTCGCGACCAGCAGTACGTCGCCGTCGCGCCGGAACTGACGATAGCCCAGGCCGAAGGTGTCGCCGGTGTAGAGGTGGCCCCCGGCCTGGTCGAACAGGCAGCCGTGGTGGTTGGCGTGGCCCGGCGTATGGATGAACTGCAGCTGGCGTCGGCCGAGTTCGAACGTCTCGCCGTCGGCGGCTGCGTGCGTGCGCTGCTCCGGGATCGGCATCAGGTCACCGAAATCGCGTTGGAAGGCCTGTTCGCCATAGACCGCGGTTGCGCCTGCCTGCAGCTTGGCCGGATCGACCATGTGCGGCAGTCCCTTCGGGTGCACGACCAGCGTCGCGTTCGGGCACGCCTGCATCAGCACGCCGGAACCGCTGGCGTGATCGAGGTGGACATGGGTCGGCATCACGTAGCGCACCTGCTCGGGCGACGCGCCGAGCGCGGCGACGGCATCCAGGATGCGCGGCAGCGTGTGTCGGGTACCGGTGTCGATCACGGCGAGTTCGTCGTGGTCGGCGACCAGGTAGCATGCGGCGTGCTGTGGTCCGTAGAGACCGGTGTCGATCAGGTAGCTGTCATGCCCGATTGCCTCTGCCATCATGTCCCTCCTCAATCAGCAGTCGGCCCAGTATAGAGATGCCTGATCGGCGCCAGCATTGGTTAGCTTCAGCGTTTGTATTGGTCGCGGTCGTCAGCGTGGCCGGCCTGGTGTCGATCGCCGGCGGCTGGGTACAGGTCGGCTCCGAGGTGTTGGGCCTCGCAGTGGGCGCGAT
This sequence comes from Gammaproteobacteria bacterium, assembly GCA_020445255.1. Lineage (GTDB taxonomy): Bacteria > Pseudomonadota > Gammaproteobacteria > Chromatiales > Chromatiaceae > Thiosocius. The sequence continues at coordinate 47,935 of JAGRGY010000004.1, read as the reverse complement.
GCTGATATTGCTGTTCTGGGCCGGGATCCGCGGTCGTTAGGCGCTATCGCTCAGCGTGACTCCAGCTTGGCCTTCAGGTCCTTGAGACCCTTGTCGTATTGCGCGCCGACCATGCCGTCGAGCAGCAGGCCGACATAACGGCCGAACAGGTCCCAGCCGAAGTCGGTGCTGAACTGCCAGCGTACCCGGGTGCCGCCGCCTTCCGGTTCGAGAATGAAGCGCGCGCTGCCGCCGCCCTTGTCGCCGAACTGCAGGCGGCTGACGACCTCGCGATCGGCGACGCTTTGCGTGATCTCCTGGCTGCCCTCGCCGACCTGCTGGTTGCCGCTGGCCCAACTCATGCGCGATCCGACGCCCTGTTCCGGACCGTCGAACCGGTACTCGGTCTGACTGTCGATCCCGGCCCACGGCGACCAGGCCTGGACGGCGCGCATGCCGTTGAGGTGCGGGAACACCGCGGCCGGTGGCGCGTCGATGACGATCGAACGTTCGACCGTGGTCGATGACGGCAACAGCAGGCCGACCACGGCGAACAGTACCAGCAGGATCAGCAACACGCGGAAGGCGAGACGGGCAAAGGCCATCAGGGGTTCTCCTGGATGTTTGGGCGCCAGTTGTGGGCGATCAGCAGCGCTCTTTCGCCATCGATGCGGAAGCGCGTGACCGCGGCATTGTCGACGAGTACGCGGTACCAGTTGGCGGCCGGCATCCGGGTGACATGGCCAAGTGTTGCGCGGATCACGCCGGCGTGCGCGACCACCAGCAGATTCTCGCCGCGAAAGCGCCGGCCGAGATCGTCGAACACGCCGCCGACACGCTGGCCCAGGTCGTCGAGCGGTTCAGCTCCTGCTGGACGGTTTCCGACGGGGTCGGCATAGAACGCGCGGTACTCTTCGGCGCGCTCGCGCTTGAGCTGATCGCGGTCCGCACCCTCCCAGGCACCGAAGCCGACCTCGCGCAGGTCGTCGATCACCTCCAGCGGCAGACCGCGCTGGGTCGCCAGCCATTCGGCGAACGCGGCGCAGCGCTGCATCGGCGAGGTGATCACGCGCTGCCAGCTGCCGATCGCCGCTGCGGTCTCGCGCATCTGGCGCCAGCCGAGGCCGGACAGCGGATCGTCGATGCCGTTGCCGCGGAAGCGTTGACCGCCGATCGGCTGGCCATGGCGGAGATAGTCGAGTCGGGTCGTCGTCACGTCGTTCATTCAGGGATGGCGGCGGCCGCAGTTTGATAGAATTCGCGCCAGTTTCACGTTTTCTGGACGGCACGCGGATGCGCAAGAATAGCAAAACCTACATGGGTATCGACAAAGACCCCAAAGGGGCGATGAACGCGACCGGCAACATCATCCGTGATGCCTGGCTGTTCGGCCTGATACCGGAGACCGAGACCTGCGAGGGCTGGACGACCCAGGGCGTCGAGGCGCTGTACGACCAGGTCACCCAGGAGTGGGAGAAATACGGTCACCTGGTCTCCAACCTGCCGCCTGAACTCGCAGAACGGCATCGCGCGATCTACGACGCCGCCGTCGCCCGCGCGCGCGAACTGGGCTGGGATCCCGAGGAACTGCTCAACGATGACTGACGCCCGAAAATGCGGCGGTACACCGGGGTGGCCGTGGTCACGCTGACGACCGAGACCTTCTTCCGGCCCGACGAAGTGGCGCGTGAACGCCTGAGCGTACCGGCGGCACTGTACAACCGCTGCCGGCTGCTGCTGTCGCGCTGTCGGTACGAACATATCTTCGTGCCCGTCCGCAGCATGCAGATGCTCGGTGTCATCGACGCGGAGGAGATCATCTTCGTCGACAACCAGGCCTACGCGGTGCGCGACGGCGAGGGCGGTCGCCTGATCATGCTGGCCTGGGTATTCCACCACGACCGGCGCGGCGACGACCTGACCGGTCCGGCGCCCATCGAGCTGGTCTACTACCATGACGCGGCGCGTGACCTGCACAACCGCCTGATCGGCGATTTCGCCAAGGCACTGGAACTGATCGAAAGGCGTGGGCGCGAACACGGCTGTGAACCGCGCGCGAAGAAGGTGTTGGCGTTTCCCCGCACGTGACGGGCAGACCATCTCACCCGACGGTCGGCGGCGCGCCGCCGACCCGCACTTCGCGGAAATATCAACCGAGGGCGACGCCAACCGGCGCGGCCTGCGCACCGCGCGCGCCCCGCGCCATCGGACCGGGTGGGTCGCGGCCGATGGCGACGGGTGATGATCGAGGCGTCAGCCGGGGCGGCCCGCGGCCGTGGCGTCAGGGATCTCTACCAGTCTGCCGGACTTGCAGTCGTAGATGTAGCCGTAAACGGGAATCGACTTGTTGACCAGCGGGTGGGCCTTTATCCGCTTCACGTCATCCACCACGCTCGCCGCGTTGTCGGAGATGGTCAGCCAGTTGATGTACCGGCCTTCCGGCGAACCGGGGCCTTTGCCGATGTCGCGCCAGCCGCTGGCGTCGATGGTCGCGGTCTCCAGGCTGCTGGCGAGTAGGTCGGTCATGATCTCGTTGGTGAACGTCAGCATGCCGCAGTCGGTGTGATGGATCACGAACCATTCCCGGGTACCGAGCAGCTTGTGTGAGATCACCAGCGAGCGTATGGCGTCGTCGCTGGCACGGCCGCCCGCGTTGCGGATCACGTGCGCGTCACCTTCGGCAAGACCGGCATACTTCGCCGGATCGAGGCGTGCATCCATGCAGGTCAGGATGGCGAATGCCCGCCCCGGGGGCATCGGCAGGGCGCCCTTGTCGCCAAAGTCGGCGGAATAGGCGCTGTTGGCGGCAATCACTTCGTCGACGATTCTGCTCATGTTCTCCTCCTCTGCGCCGGGATTGCGGGTCGATCCCAGTCATTGTTTATGTGTGGCCAATAAAGCCTAGTCGACGCCGGGAAGGATGGAATGTCGGTGCGGTCGATACGGCCTATGCCAGTGAACGGACGCCGGTTTGGGGGCTCGGCTGGTAGTCGGTGTGCAGTGGTCGCGCCATGGGTGCGGTGAGCGATTGCGAGGCACGGCTCGGTGCGAAGCCGAACGCCGAAACCGCTGTGCCGCCAAGTCGGACTGGCTACCCGGTCAGCGCGGCGAACACGTTGGGTAGACGTTCCGGCAGCCGCTCGACGTTGTCGACGATCGAATAGTTGTTTTCGCCGAAGATGCGCGCCACGTAGCGGTCGGCGTTCGGATCCAGCGTCAGACAGTAGGTGTAGACGCCCTGCATCGCCAGGTCCTCGACGGCCTTCTTCGCGTCGTGGCGCAGGTACTGGGGATCGCGTTCGTCGATGTCCGCCGGCTCGCCGTCGGTGACCAGCAGCACCAGACGCTTCTGTGCGTTCTGCTGGGTCAGGTGCCAGCCGGCGTGGCGCAGGGCTGCACCCATCCGCGTCGACAGGTTGCCCTTCATGCCGGCCATCCGCGACTTGGCCTCGTCGTCGTACTTGTGGTCGAAATCCTTGAAGCGGTAATACTGCACATCGTGGCGGCCGTCGGACGCGAAACCATGCACGGCGAAGTTGTCACCGATCGAGTCGATCGCCCAGGCCAGCAATCCGGCCGACTCGCGGGTCAGGTCGAGGATGCTCGGTTGATCCTCGAAACCGGCCTCACCTTCGGTCAGATCACCGATCTTCTCGTTGGTCGACTCGGACAGGTCCAGCAACAGCACGATCGACAGGTCGCGGATGTGGCGCGTGATGCGGATGTTGATGCGCGGGTCGGGCATGACGCCGCGGCGGATGTCGATCATCGCGCGCACCGCGGCGTTCAGGTCGAGTTCTTCGCCCTCTTCATAGCCGCGCCGGCGCACGATGCCCTGCGGCTGCAGCGCGTCGATGATGTGGCGGATGCGCGAAGCGATCGGTTTGTGCTTGGTCAGGATCTCGTCCATGACCTTGGGGTCACTGCGTCCCTGTCTGCGTTCGATCACCGTTGCCCAGTCCGGCCGCGAAAGCTGCACGTGGTAGTCCCACTCACTGTAGTGGTAGGGGTCGGACAGCGGCTCGACGCCTTCGGTCTCGTTCCAGCTCTTGGTGGTCTCGAGATCGTCTTCGTACGGGAACAGCTCGGTGCCGAGCACCAGGATCTCGTCCGGATTGTCGTGGGTCATCTCGGAGTCGATCTCGTTGACGAACTCCATAACGCTGACATAACGCCGCACCGGGCCGCGCGTGGCCGGCAGGTAGTCGACGCCCTGCGACTCGAACAGGTTTTCCGAGAAGCTCCAGAAGTAGCGGTTGTCGTCGCGGTACGGGACAGGCCACTCGGACAGGATGCGCACGCTCGGGATCGTCGCGAGCTCGACCATCCGGTTGTAGAAGTCGACGCCGGCGGTCCAGGCCAGTCGCGGGGCGAATGGATCCTGCTCGAGCTTCGTGCGGAAGTCCGCGGCGATTTCGTTGAGTGCCGGCAGCGGGTCCGTGTAATCCGGATCCATGATCGCACGCGTCGTGCGCAGCATCAGATCCATCGTCTCGTGGGGCGCGCCGAACTCGTCGTCCCTGTCCGGCTGTGCAGTGAAGAACTGCAGCCAGAGTTTGCGCAGGCCGGGAAACTCGCGGTAGGCGAGGTACTCCACACGCGCGTCCTCGAACAGCTCGATGAAGCGCATGTGCGCCTGCGAAAGCTCCTCGGCAGAGATCTTGTGTCGGGTATAGACCATGTGCGCGGCGCAATGCGCGCAGGCGGCACGGTAGATCTCCATGCCGTCGATGTCGCGGAACGGGTCGAAGGCGTCCGGCACGTGGATCTGGAAGTCGTCGATGAACGGTTTGATGCCGCGGCGCGACTCGAAATCGCCGGCAGTCGGGCGCATGAAAAAGGCACGTGCCCACAATGCGCGCAGGTAGAAGTTCAGTTTGCGCTGGTTGTCGACGAAAAGCGTGCCGCGGCGCTCTGACTGCAGGATCGCCTTCGACGAGTCGGTCTTCAGCGAGAAATAGGCCATCTGACCGTCGAGGTCGCGCTGGTGCGCCTGCGCGCCCCACATCACCCAGCGCCGCAGACCGCCGAGCGTGAGCTTGGCCAACAGCTCGTCGAGGTTCTCCATCATCGGCCGCAGGCCGCGCGGCGCCTTGCCGGTCATCTGGTGCAGCAGCGACAGGAAGCCGCGCAGCACCTCGGCATCGCCGAGCCGCGAGGCGGCCATCGGCAGGTTGGCGATAATCAGCGTGATCACGCTGCCCGAGGTGTGCGATGCCAGCTTCATCATGCCGGTGACGACGTCGGGGATGATGTCCTCGCCGACCTCTTTGGCGACTGCAGGGATCTCCTGCACGTAGGTCAGCACCAGATCCTGGCCGCGCCCAAGCGTGCAGAAGGCGCGCATGCCCTCGAGGTAGTTCTGCAGGCCGCGCGGCGACATGACACGCTGCGCCTCCTGGTACGAGGATTCGAGCGCCTCGCGGTGCTCGTGGTCGTTCGGGTCCAGGCAGCTGATGTATTCCGAGAAGTCGACCGACATGCGGAGATCCGGAGTCAGTGATGCTGGTTCATGCGGTCGACCAGCGCCATGCCCATTGCCGACAGCACGAACGTGATATGGATGATGACGTACCACATCAGCTTATCGTTCTCGATGTGCGGTGCGTTCATGAAAGCCTTGAGCAGGTGGATCGACGAGATGGCGACGATCGATGCGGCGACCTTTTGCTTCAGCGAACCGGAGTCGAGCTTGCCCAGCCAACTCAGCTTCTCGGCGCCTTCCTTGATGTCGATCGCGGACACGAAGTTTTCGTAGCCGCTGAGCATGACCATGACGATCAGTCCTCCCACCAGCGCAATGTCGACCAGGCTCAGAACCACCAGCACCATGTCTGCTTCCTTGATCGACAGGATGGTCGGCAGGACATGCAGGATCTCCTGGAAGAACTTGATGCCCAGTGCGAACAGCGCCAGGCTCAAGCCAAGATAGATGGGGGCGAGCACCCAGCGGCTTGCGTACAGCAGGTTTTCGAGCGTGCGTTCCACGGCGGGCTTTCCTGGTCGAATCAGAAGTAAGTGCTGACCGCGGCACCGAGTGTGTCGCGCATGTCCGGATCATCGGTCAGCGGTGTGACCAGTGCCATCTGGCACGCGGCCTGCGGGTCGATCCCCTTGTTGACGAGTTGTGCCGCATAAACCAGCAGGCGGGTCGACATGCCCTCGTCGAGGCCGTGGCCCTTGAGGTTGCGCGAGCGTTGCGCGATCTGCACCAGCTTGTGCGCGGTCTCCTTGTCGATGCCGCCTTCGTGCTCAACGATCTCGGTCTCTATGTCGGTCTCCGGATAGTCGAAGTCCATTCCGCCGAAGCGCTGCTTGGTCGACTGCTTCAGGTCCTTCATCAGCGACTGATAGCCGGGGTTGTACGAGATGACGATCTGGAAGTCGGCGTGGGCCCTGACCAGTTCACCCTTCTTTTCGAGCGGCAGCTCGCGGCGGTGGTCGGTGAGCGGATGGATGACGACCGTGGTGTCCTGACGCGCCTCGACGACCTCGTCGAGGTAACAGATGGCACCGATGCGTGCGGCGACCGTCAGCGGACCGTCCTGCCAGCGGGTGCCGTTGATATCGAGCAGGAAGCGGCCAACCAGGTCGGACGCGGTCATGTCCTCGTTGCACGCCACCGTGATCAACGGCTTCTGGAGTTTCCACGCCATGTACTCGACGAAGCGCGACTTGCCGCAGCCGGTCGGTCCCTTGAGCATGACCGGCATGCGCGCGGCATACGCTGCCTCGTACATCGCCACCTCGTTGTGCACCGGGCGGTAGTAGGGCTCATGACTGATCAGGTACTGGTCGCCGTTGATGTCGCTCATGCTGTTCGATCCTTCTGCTCGTCGGTCGACGAGACACGCTGTTCGGAATTGTCAGGCCGGATCACCACACGCTTGCTGCGGCGTCATGCGGCGGTCTGGATTGACGACTCGGGTCGTAAACAAAGAGCCCCCGCCCCGTGAAGGGTGGGGGCTCCCCTGGTCGACGGGTCAGGCCGGGATCAGACCGGCTTGCCGCGGTAGATGACCATCGAGGCACCGGCCGACTGCGCATAGTTGTCGAAGCCCAGCAGACGAACGTGATTGTTCGGGTGTGCCTTGTGGCAGGCCTCGCACTCGGCCAGGATCGCGTCGACGTCGGTCTCGCCGAACATCGGCAGCTTCCACATGTACCAGTAGTTGGACGCGGCGTTCTGCGGTTCGGTGTGCTCGATGCCCGGGTTCCAGCCCTTGGAAACGATGTACTCGATCTGCCTGCGGATCTGGTCCGCGTTCATCTCCGGCAGGTACGAGAAGGTCTCGAATTTGCGCGAGCTGACGTCGGTCAGACTCGACTTGTAGTCCTGCATTTCACTCATGAGTTCAACTCCAAATTAATGTGTTCGTGATTCGACACGGATGATCTTGACGACGCTCCGGAGGTCAGGCCCGGGGCCGGGGGGCAAGGGGAAGCGTCCCCGCACACCCCATCCTCGACCCTCGCCACTTACTTGTGGGCAACGTCCAGCTTGTCGACGGTGTCGAACTCGAACTTGATCTCTTTCCAGGTCTCCATTGCGGTCTTGAGTTCCGGGCTGTGCTTGGCCGCAGCGATGAGAACCTCTTTGCCTTCCTTCTCGATCTCTATGCCACGGTTGCGCGCCTCGACGCAGGCCTCGACCGCAACACGGTTCGCGGCCGCACCGGCGGCGTTGCCCCAAGGATGACCCAGGGTGCCGCCGCCGAACTGCAGCACCGCGTCGTCGCCGAAGATCGTGACCAACGCCGGCATGTGCCACACGTGGATGCCACCCGAGGCGACCGCGAAGGCGCCCGGCATCGAGCCCCAGTCCTGGTCGAAGAAGATGCCGCGCGAGCGGTCTTCCTTGACGTAGGGTTCGCGCAGCAGGTCGATCCAGCCGAGGGTTGCCTCGCGGTCGCCTTCCAGCTTGCCGACGACGGTGCCGGTGTGCAGGTGGTCGCCGCCGGACAGCCGCAGGATCTTGGTCAGCACGCGGAAGTGGATGCCGTGGTGCGGGTTGCGGTCGAGCACGGCGTGCATCGCACGGTGGATGTGCAGCAGCATGCCGTTGTCGCGGCACCACTGGGCCAGGCCGGTGTTGGCGCAGAAGCCGCCGGTGATGTAGTCGTGCATGATGATCGGCGCACCGATCTCCTTGGCGTACTCGGCACGCTTGAACATCTCGGCCGGGGTCGGCGCGGTGACGTTCAGGTAGTGACCCTTGCGCTCGCCGGTCTCGGCCTCGGCCTTGAGCGTGGCCTCCTGGACGAAGTCGAAACGCTGGCGCCAGCGCATGAACGGCTGCGAGTTGACGTTCTCGTCGTCCTTGGTGAAGTCGAGACCGCCACGCAGGCCTTCGTACACGGCGCGCCCGTAGTTCTTGGCCGACAGGCCCAGCTTCGGCTTGATCGTGCAGCCGAGCAGCGGACGGCCGTACTTGTTCATGACGTCGCGCTCGACCTGGATACCCATCGGCGGGCCGTTGCAGGTCATCACATAGGCGATCGGGAAGCGCACGTCTTCGAGACGCAGCGCACGCACGGCCTTGAAGCCGAACACGTTACCGACCAGCGACGTGAACACGTTGACCACCGAACCCTCTTCGAACAGGTCGATCGGGTAGGCGATGAAGGCGTAGAAGCAGGTGTCGTCACCGGGTACGTCTTCGATCGCGTAGGCGCGGCCCTTGTAGTAGTCGAGATCGGTCAGCAGGTCGGTCCAGACCGTGGTCCAGGTGCCGGTCGACGATTCGGCGGCGACGGCGGCCGCTGCCTCTTCGCGCGGCACGCCGGCCTGGGGGGTGATCTTGAAGCACGCCAGGATGTCGGTGTCCTTCGGCGTGTAATCGGGCATCCAATATGTTTCGCGGTACTCTTTAACGCCCGCATCGTATTTCTTGGCCATTACCTAAAACCCTCTGTTTCGGTGTTCATCCACGTCCGGTCGGACTGGCAATCGGTCCCCGGCCGGCAGGGAGTATTAGCCGGTCCTGTTATGGGGTGTCGGGCAGTATAGAGGGCGAACCTATAATTTCTAGTCAATAATACTGATAGGCTACATAATATAGGTCTTATGCATCTGACGCTGCGACAACTGGAGGTTTTTCAGGCGGTTGCGCGTAATCTGAGCTACACGCGGGCCGCCGAGGCGCTGCACTTGAGCCAGCCCGCGGTGTCGATGCAGATCCGCCAGCTCGAAGAGGCCGCGGGGTTGCCGCTGTTCGAGAAGCTCGGCAAACAGATTCATCTGACCGAGGCCGGGCATGAATTCCACCGCTGCGCGCAGGCAGTCGGGCGGCAGCTGCAGGAACTCGAGGAAGTGGTCGAGGCGCTGAAGGGTGTGCAGATGGGCCACCTGCGGATCAGCGTCGCGACCACGGCGAACTATTTTGCGACCCGACTCCTCGCCGCGTTCGCCCGGCGCTACCCGGGGACGACGTTCTCGCTCGACATCACCAACCGCAAGACCCTGCTCGACCAACTCGCCGCCAATGAGACCGACCTCGTCATCATGGGCAAACCGCCCGACGAGCTGGACCTCGACGCGACCGCGTTCATGGATAACCCGCTCGTCATCATCGCGCCGCCCAGTCACCCGCTCGCGTCGGCACAGGCGATCCCGCTGCGCCGCCTGCAGGGCGAGAGCTTCGTCGCCCGCGAACAGCAGTCAGGCACGCGCATCGCGATGGAGCGCTTCTTCAGCGAACGCGGCATCAAGCTGAAGACCGGTATGGAGATGACGTCGAACTCGGCCATCAAGCACGCGGTCGAGGCCGGTCTCGGCCTGGGCATCGTGTCGGTGCACACGCTGGAACTGGAACTCGAGGCGGGCCGGCTGGTGATCCTCGATGTCGAAGACTTTCCGATCCAGCGCCACTGGTACCTGGTCAAGTGCCTGGGCAAGCGATTGTCGCCGGTCGCGCAGGCATTCTTCGATTTCCTGATGGGCGACGATGCGGCCCACCTGATCCAGCCGATCGTTGGGCGTTAGGCGCAGGCCGCGTGCGGCGTTTTCTGCGTGTAACGGTGCGCCGCGAACCTCTGGCAGACGGCGACGGGATCGGCAGGGCCGTCGTTGCGATCGTCCAGCCATTGCCCGGGATGCCGAATGGCCGTTGCCGTCACTCGACAACGGCTGCGATTGGGAATATCGGTATCGCCGCCTGCCTCAGCGGCTCCCGGTAATCTGCGCCAAAGCAAGACCTCGCAGAGCCGATCGACCGGGAAGCACCGGCACCGCGTCTGTTCTCGCGCTGCTCCCCAGCCTTGGAATCGATCCGCAGTTTCGGTGCCACGGGTGGGGGTCAATGGTTGAAGTCACCTGAACAACCGATCTTGCGTACCCGTTTCGTCGCTGCCGCGGAGGTGTCGACAAGTTTTACAGCTGTGAGTTTCTCCCGCGCCGAGGATGATGTTAATCAATTGTTTTTCTTCAATTAAACAAGTCATGGTGTGAAATTTGCAATGCGTCATCACGGCCTAACATGAGTGGAGTTGAGATGATTAACAAATATGTGAAGGGACTCATTGCGATCATCGTCCCCGTAATCTTCAGCGCGGCTGTGCACGCTGTGCCGATCTCGTACATTCTCGAGACCGTCGATGCAAGCGGCACCCTGGATGGCCAGATCTTTGGGGCCGCGCGTGTCACTTTCACCCTGTATGCGGACACTGATGACGTCGGCGCGACCTGTTGCGCTGACTCGGCCGTCGTCGCGAGTTCGGCCACCGTGCAACTCGACAACGGCCCGGTGCTGGACATACTCACTTCTGTTGGCCTTTACCAGTTCGGCGGCGGGTTCGGCATGTGGCACCCCGAAAACTCCAATTTGTTGGACGAACGCACGCTGGTGATCGATCTGACCGTGGCGACGCCCACTACGGGCGTCCTGTATAAATACTTGCAATGGAGTTTTGCGCCACAAATCGATACGAGCGGCGGCATCCTCGTTTTCGACGATCGCGAGAATGTCCAGGGAACCTATACAGCGATCACGTCGTCTGTCCCTCTGCCTGGCGTTATCTCGCTGATGCTCGTCGGGTTCGGCGGCCTCGTTGGCGTGCGGTACAAGGCAAAGCCCTGACCCCCCCGGTTCAAGAAATCCGGCCCTGCTCCGGCACGGGCCGGTTTTTTTTGGTTTTGGGGTCAGTACGTTTCGGCCAGAGCCGAGATCGATGTCGGCTTCGGTGAATGATCATCAGCATTGGCCAAGCGAGTTCATACTCTGACTCCAATGGTTTCAGACCCCATTGGTTTCACAGACGTCGTGGCCTACATGGTCGCCGAGGGTGGATAGGGTGCAGGTAATACGCGAGGCATGTGTTGTATCGCGGCCAAGTCCGCTGACCCGTTCCCGGCTGCTTCGTTGGCCGGCGCGCACGGATCTTCGGGACGTTTCGTGGTGCGCTGCGACACCGATTCCGATAAGACCGGTTGTACGCTGAGTCACTGGCGATATTCCCGCGATGCCGGCATCGCGCACATTGCATCTTGTCAGGAAAATTTACATCACGTTTGACGCCACCCCGGCTCTACCGCTGCAACACCTTGTTCCAAGGTGCTTTGTTCGTGGTTGGCCGAAATATTGCTTCGCGTCCCGAAGACTATCTGAAGACAGACGATTGCCTTTCGACAGCGGGTGATTCAGTTCGACGGATGGCGATAGATTTCGAACAATTTTCCGTCGCCCTGGCTTGCGGAATTTGGCTCGGTGACTGCCATCGGTGCGGCCGGTGTCGATGGCAAAGCTCGAAGGAGAGGATTGTGAAAGGCTTGCGTACCTGTTTGATTATCTCCGCCCTTGGCCTGGCGGCGACCACGCCGGCGCGGGCGTGGGACGTCTCCGTCGGTGTCAACTTTGGCGACATCCTTGACTGGAGCACCCATTCGGGTGGCGGCCCCTTTCCAGTCCTGCAGGTGACGCAGCGTGGCGTGCGCGCGGCCACCGGGACCATCGGCATACCGATCAACTGGACCTTTCAGCAATGGGATGGCACCGAATGGTCGGAGCCGGCAGGTGTAGATTTCGACGGCAGCTCCTACACCTTCTCCGACTCGGCGGGACTGTTGGCACCCGATGGTGACGCCGAGGCGCAAGCCATCACCTACTACGACGATCCGATGGACGAGTTTTCCAACGGCTCCGAGGCTTACGTGTACGGGGGAGTGAATCCCGGCAACGCGATCGGCGCGGCCTTCGCGTACGACTACACCTTCACGGTGGAATCGGGTATTGCAACCTTGGGGCTTTTCGGCCCCGAAGATGCCTATGGCGAAGTGATCAAGGAACTCGGCGACACCGGCATCGGTTTCGCGTCGTTGGTCCTGTACGACCCTTCCGTCGGTATCGATGACCCCAATGGCGCAAACAATCCCTATGCCAGCGTATTTGCCTCGCAGGACGTCGAGGAGGGATCCTCCATGCTCGATGTGGACGCCTTCGAAGCCACCTTGAGTGGCGTCGAATTTGGCCCGGGCGTCTATAGTCTGCGTCTGGAGGGCGAGGTCAGCGTGTTCAGTTCGAGTGTCGTACCTGTTCCCGCCGCCGCATGGCTGTTCGGCTCGGCGCTGTTCGGCGTGGGCGTTGTGAGTCGACGCACACGAAAAGCGGCCTGAGTACCCGTACCGATACCTCGAAGAACCCGCCACAAGGCGGGTTTTTTGTGGGCGGGCTGGAACATCGCTCGAGGCGATGGGCGCGGCGCTCTCGTCGCTGACTGTTCCGATGTATATCCGACGTGCGCGACCGAGCGACGGGCGACGATCGTCTGGACGCGCGCTCGTCATTGGCCGAAATCGGCCGTCGATCAAATTCGCGAGTTGCTGGGCTTGCCCGGTTCGACACCGGTTTTCACCCAATAGGCTGCAGTCAATGCGCAGGTGAGCCGCATCATCGGGTTCCCACCTGCCGGCATGTGCGCCAACACGCTGTCACCTGCCTGCGCGTATGAGATTGAGGATCGGGCCGGGAGAGGTGCACCGCGTGATCCTGCAGTGCCCACTTGCCCCTTCCACCCATTCGTCGACCGCATCGACCTCGGACATCGCGCCCGCGTGACCACGGTACTGCAGCAGCGAGATCAGTCCGCCGGGCCGCAGCAGGTCTAGACCCTGGTCGAGCGCGGCAACCGTGGTCTCGGCGCGCGTGATCAGTGCCTTGTCACCGCCCGGCAGGTAGCCGAGGTTGAACATGATCGCGGCGACCCGGCCGCGCCAGTCCGGAGGAATGCGCGCCGCCATGTGTTCGTGACCGACCGGGTGCAGCGTGACAGCGTCGACCAGCCCCGCCGCGACCAGGCGTGCACGGGTGGCGTCGAGCGCCGCCGGCTGGATATCGAAGCCGCAGACGTGACCGCCGGGTGTTACCGCGTTTGCCAGGAACAGCGTGTCGTTGCCATTGCCGACCGTGGCATCGATCGCCAGCGCCCCCGGCGTCAGCGCGGCAGCGACGGCCTCGTGCGCGGTTCGTGTCAGTGGCTGGTGGTTCACAGTCGACGGATATCGGCTTCCGGCGGCAGCGGCGAACCGTCGGTCAGGTGGTCGGCGAGGCACGCCGCGTACCAAGGGACAGTCAGTGCACCGCGTGCGCCGAAGCCGTTGCATACCCACAGGGCCGGTCGTTCGGGATGGCGGCCGATGAAGGGATGGCGATCGACGGTGCCCGGTCGTACGCCGGCGCGGTGCGCGGTCACGTCGACATCGGCGTCCGGGCGCAGCGCGGCATATGCGGCGAGCAGTACGTCGCGACCGGCAGGGGTGACACCGCTGTCGACATACTTGTGATCATGGGTCGCGCCAAGGCGCATCTCGCCGTTCGCGAGTGGCACGATCCAGTGCGCACCGTTGACGATATGGCGCGATGTCCAGTTCGCGTCACGCACGTTCAGGATCTCGCCCTTGTCCGGCGCCAGCGGCAGCCAACTGAACCATGGGTTGCTGCGCAGGCGCGCGCCGTCGCAGAAAACCAGGCGTTGCGCGCGCATCCCACGGTAGCTGACGCCGCTCGCGTCAGTCTCGATATCCTGCAAGGCCACCACCCCGTGTCGCAGCGCGCGGTCGGCCATCAACCAGTCACGCAGCGTTGCGAGCAGCAGCGGCAGATCGACGTAGCCTGTCCGATGCTGCGCGAAACCGCCGAACGGCGCCGCGACGGGTTCCGGGCAGTCACCGTTTTCGAAGCGTGCACCGAGCAGTGCGGCGCTGCCCGGGTCTTCGAGGCGGCGCGCATGGAAGCGCCGCTGCTGCGCCGAGCGGAACAGGCGCAGCATGGGCAGCGGATGATGGAATTGCGGACCGAAGAACTGCTGCAGTTCGGCGTACCAGCGCGCGGAAGCGCGCAGGCAGTCATCGGTATCAGGTCGCAGGTTGAAGCGCATTCCGGCAAGCGGATTGATCAGCCCCGCCGCGATGAGCGACGACGAACTGACGTGGCCGTCGTCGATGACGCATACACGCTGTCCCGCACCGATCAGGTGCCACGCCAGCGCGCTGCCGGCGAGGCCCTGGCCGATGATGAGGGTGTCGAAGCGGGTGATCGTCATGCGCGGATCTTCGCACGATGTCGACGTCGCGTTGATCCGGCACGACGTCGCACCTTGCGCATGCCGGATCCGCAACGCAACACGTCTACGCCGGCCGGGAATGCGCCCAGCCGATGGGGGACGCGCTCCATCGGCTGCGGTCAGCCGGCTGTAATCGGTGCGGGCGCGCGGAGTGCCGCGCGGTCTACTTCCAGCGGTCCTTGCCGTACAGCATCAGCAGCATGTGGACGATGGCATCGTCGGGATCGGACTGTTCGGTGGGTGCGTTCGCGGCGTCCTTGGTGGCGACTTTCGGGCCGGCCGCGGTCGGCGGAAGTTCGTCGATCAGCCCGTCGACGGCATGCTCCCGCTCTGCGACGATCTGTCGCCCGCGTTCGACGATATAGGCGACCGCCGCGGCGATGTCCTGGTCGCTGAGGTCGGTATCACCGCGTGCCGGCATGTCGCCATGGCCCTCGATCGCATGTCGAATCAGTGTCGACAGCGGTTGGTCGACGCGACCGTTCCAGTCTGCCGCGTCGCCCGCCACGGGTGCCCCCTTGCGTCCGGTGCGGTGGCAGTACATGCAGCTGTCGTTGAACACGACCCGTCCGTGTGCGAGGTTGTAGGCGCGCGTTTCACTGTACGAATCGGCCGGGTCGGCGCAGGCACCCGTCGCCATGCCGAGGGCGAGGGCGGTCGCGGTCCATAGTACGCCTGAGGCGTGGCGGGGCATCGGCACGGCGGCTCCGGGGTGGTCGTTGGCCAGATGGCAAAGATAGTCGCATCGCGCCGCCACAGGAACCCGCCACAGCACGATGCGGCCAGTCTGCGAAACCGGTTCCTGTCGACGGGCGCGTTTCGGTGATAACCGTCCGCGGCGAAACGCACCGCGCCCGCTGGGCGCCACCGGCTGTGATGAATGGCCGTCAAGGTTGCCGCAGGCGCGGCCCCGCAGGCTTCGCCGCCGGCTCGGTGTCGCGCGACGGGACCGGGCGGCGTCGACGTCGAGATGTGACGTTCAGGTGAACACTGAGAAGCTCGACCAGGATACGAGTCCCCCGATCAACGCACCGGCGATCACATCGCTCGGATAATGCAGGCCGAGCACCAGCCTGGACGACGCCACCAAAAATACGAATGGCGCGATCACGATGCCGAGTTCGGGGAAGTGGCCGAGCAGCACCGCCGTGAAGCCGACGGCGTGCATCGTATGCCCGGACGGGAAGCTGTACAGGTCCAGCATCGGTGCATGCCGGTGCACGTTGGAGAACCGCTCGCACGGGCGCTGCCGGCCCGTCAGTCGCTTGAGTATCGTGTACACGAGCAGCGACACGATGCCGACGCCGAGCATGTGCAGCGCGACGGCTACGCCCGCGCGCCCGTACAGCACCGGCAGCAATAACATGACCAGGTACCAGAAGATCCCGTCGCCAAGCCGGCTGACGACGGCAAAGAATCGCTGGGTGTCGAGTTGTTCGCCGCGCAGGCTTGCCGAGTGGCACCACGGCGCTTCAAGGTCGTTCAGACGTTCGAACAGCATCTTCAAGGTCATCGTCGCGTCCCTCAGTACCGCAGTCGACGAACAGGCGCTCCAACTCGAGGATCAGTCTCGGCCAGTCCTGTTGCAATGCCGTTTCACGCGCGTGACGTTTCATTTGCAGCCGCAGGTCATCGTCCTCGGTGCAGCGACATGCCTGATGCACGAAGCCGGCATCGTCGTCGGCATCCGCCAGCAGCCCATTGTGGCCATGCCGGATCAGCTCGTGCGCGGCGGCGAGATCGAATGCGACGACGGCCAGTCCGCTGGCCATGGCCTCGAGCGTGACGTTGCCGAAGGTCTCGGTCTTGCTCGGGAACAGGAACATGTCGGCGCTCGCATAATGCTCTGCGAGGTCGCGGCCGGTGCGCGGCCCGGCGAACAGCGTGTCCGGGTGGCGTGCGCGCAGCTGGCGTTCGATCGGGCCGCCGCCCACCACGATCAGGCGTGCCTCGGGTCGGCGGGCTCGGATCGCGGCGAACGCGGTGAACACCGCATCGATGTTTTTCTCGGCAGCGAGGCGCCCGACGTGGAGGACGCCCAGGTCGTCGTCGCCGAGTCCCCATGCCGCGCGCAACTCGGCACGCCGGTGTCGCGGATCGAACTGCTGCGCATGCACGCCGCGTGGCCAGACGCGCAGGCGCTCGAATCCCTGTTCGAACAGCGCCGCCGCCATGGCGGTCGTCGGCACCAGCGTGGCGTCGACGCGGTTATGAAAATGCCGCAGGTAACGCAGCAGCAATGGTGCGATCAATCCCACGTGGTAGTGGCGGCTGTATTGATGAAAATTGGTGTGCATTCCGGACAGGGTGGCGACGCCGTGACGTTCGCAGGCGCGCAGCGCGGCGTAGCCCAGCGGCCCTTCGGTCGCGATGTATGCGGCGTGGAAGCGTTGCGTGCGTAGCAGGCGTTCGAACAGACCGCGGGACGGCAGTCCGAACTGGAGTTCCGGGTAACCGGGCAGCGGCAGCCCCTTGACCTCGTGATGCACCAGCCCGGATTCCACCACCACTGATGTTGCGGTGCCCGCACGGCGGCGCGGTAGCACGAGCGAGAGGGTATGTCCGCGGGTGCGCAGGCCGCCGACAAGCTCGGCCAGGGTGCGCGCCACGCCGTTGATCTCAGGAGGATAGGTCTCGGTGACGACCAGGATATGCACGCGACATCAGCTCGACGTTGTCTGCCCGATGTGACGTCCGAATAGCATCCGATCAGGCGAGTACGGGTTCGGCGGCGGGCAGGGGCGGCCTGATCGGCCGACCCAACGCCTCGACGATTGCATTGCGCGCGAGTTCGGCGACCTCTCGTCGGGTGTGGTTGCTCAGCGATATCGGTTCGCCGAATACGACGTGCACCGCCGAGCGCTCGCGCAGGATCAAACCACGCAGGTTTTCGTACAGCGACTGGTCGTCGGTATACGGTGCCGTCGCATCGAACCCGCCGTCGACGTGATAGCGCAAAGCGACCGGTACGACGTCAGTGCCGGTGTCGAGCGCGGCCGCGAACAGGCGTGAGTAGAATGGTCCCACCTGGCGACCGTCGGTCGTCGTTCCCTCGGGGAACAGCGTCAGCAGGCCATCGGCGCGCAGCCGGGCAGCGATCTGCGCGCTTACCGTCGATGTCTCGCCGTTGCCGCGACGGATGAACAGCGTGCCGGAGCGCGCGGCCAGCCAGCCGACCAGCGGCCAGCGTCGGACCTCATCCTTGGACAGGAAATCGGTGTGGGTCAGGCCGCCGAGCACGATCACGTCCAGCCACGAGACGTGGTTGCTGGCCAACAGTGCCGGCGGTGCGGGGCGGTGTCCGGCCACGGTGACGGTGAGACCAAGGATATCGGCGAGGCGGTTGTGCCACCACGAGGTGATGCGCGGATGGGTGCGCCATAGGCCGCCGGTATGGCGGGACAGCGCGAGTGGTGTCAGCACGAGGCCGAGCAGCAGGTGCAGCGTGATCAGTAGAATGCGCAGGGTAACCCGCAAAGCCGTCATTCACTAGCCTCCGCTGATCCGGTCGAGAAAATGGCGCGAGTATGATGCATCGATCTCGTCGACCTTCACCAGCACCAGGATATCCGCACAGTTGAATGCAGGGTCGTAGCAGGGTTCGCCGCAGGCGCGTGCACCGAGGCGGAAATACGCCTTCAGCAGCGGCGGCAGCGGTGCCGTGATCGTGTCGTCGAGTTCGGCCGACAGCGGTGGCACCGGGTTCTTCGGCATGACCCGGCAGCCAGCGTCGGTCAATGCGTGCTGACGAACGCGCTTCATGATCGCCTGGGTGTGAATGCCGCCGTCGTCCATTGGGATAGACGCACAGCCGAACAACATGTCGACGCGGTTGTTCTTGACGAACTCGGCGAGCCCCGCCCACAACACCGCGATCGCGGCGCCCTGGCGGTAGGTGGGGTCGACGCAGGTGCGCCCGATCTCGAGGCGGTTGCCGGGCAGCGCGAGTAACGCATCGAGCTCGAATTCGCTGGACGAATAGAAGCCACCGGCCTTGGCCGCCTGCCGGTCGAGCAGCAGGCGGGTCGACGCGACGATGCGCCCGCCTGGGCCCTCGCGCACCAGCAGGTGCTGACAGTAGGGGTCGAATTGGTCTTCGTCGATGCCAAGGGCAGCGCCGCTGACGTTGGCGCCGAGTTCCTCGGCGAACACGCGGTAACGAAGCGCCTGTGAGGCGCGGATGTCGTCCAGGGTCGTCGCCAGCTCGGCGGTGAGGCGGAACTTGGGGCGCCGTGCATCGATTACGGGGATCACGCTCATGTCGCGTTCCGTAGCTGAGGTTCGAATGGGCCACAGGCTAGGGGCGGGGCGTTACCGGGGGTTGTCGTTGACGTGACAGATTGATTGCGGGTTGCCGCCCGGGACCGGCGGGTCGAGAGTGGCGCCCGCGTGAACGTCGATCCGGGGTCGCGACCGACGGTGCCGGCCGGAGCGGGGCGGTGGGAAGGCGGGTGCTGCGTTAGAATTGGGATACCAGAGATACACCACTACGCCCGGTCCGTGCCGATGCCCCACAGTCTCCCCGGAGAACCCTACGAACTGCTCGACCAGATCGCGTCGCCGGCGGACATGCGCGCGTTCGCGCCGGGCCAGCTGCAGGCGGTCGCCGCGGAGGTGCGGCGTTTCCTGGTCAACACCGTGTCGCAGACCGGCGGCCATCTCGCGGCGGGGCTCGGCGTGGTCGAGCTGACCGTAGCGCTGCACTACGTGTTCAACACGCCCGACGACCGCCTCGTCTGGGATGTCGGGCACCAGGCCTATCCGCACAAGATTCTGACCGGCCGGCGCGAACGCCTGGTCACGCTGCGCAAGAAGGATGGCCTGTCCGGGTTCCTGAAACGCGACGAATCCGAATACGACGCGTTCGGCGCCGGTCACTCGAGCACGTCGATTAGCGCGGCGCTGGGCATGGCGGTCGCCGCCAAGGCACGCGGAATGCAGCGCGAACACATTGCTGTGATCGGTGACGGCGCGCTGTCGGCCGGCATGGCGTTCGAGGCGCTGAACCATGCGGGCGCGCTCGACCTCGATCTGCTGGTGGTCCTCAACGACAACGACATGTCGATTTCCGCCCCGGTCGGCGCGATCAGCAACTACCTCGCGCGCGTTCTGTCGAGTGGCTTCTACAACCGTGTGCGCGAGGGCGGCAAGTTCGTGCTCAGCGGACTGCCGGGCATGAAGGATCTCGTGCACAGCATCGAAGAACATATGAAGGGCATGGTCACGCCTGGCACCCTGTTCGAGGAGCTCGGTTTCAACTACATCGGGCCGATAGACGGCCACGATGTGCCACTGCTGGTCAGCACGCTGCGCAACATGAAGGCGATGCGCGGACCACGCTTCCTGCACGTGGTTACGCGCAAGGGACGTGGTTACACGCCGGCCGAAGACGATCCCTGCGTGTACCACGGCGTGTCGCCGTTCAATCCGTCGACCGGCAAGATGGAGACCAAGGGCGCAGCGGTGCGGACGTTCACGCAGGTGTTTTCCGACTGGGTCTGTGATGCGGCCGAACACGACGAGCGCCTGGTGGCCGTCACGCCGGCGATGTGCGAGGGCTCCGGTCTGGTCGAGTTCGCCAAACGCTTCCCGCAACGCTACTTCGACGTCGGCATCGCCGAACAACACGCGGTGACTCTGGCCGCCGGTATGGCCTGTGATGGCTTGAAGCCCGTGGTTGCGATCTATTCGACCTTCCTGCAGCGCGCCTACGACCAGCTTTTGCACGACGTCGCGCTGCAGAACCTGGACGTGACCTTCGCGGTCGACCGTGCCGGCCAGGTGGGTGCCGACGGCGCGACCCACGCCGGCAGCTTCGACCTGAGCTATGCGCGCTGCATCCCGAACATGGCGATCCTCGCCCCGGCCGACGAGGCCGAGTGCCGACTGATGCTGCAGACGGCGTACGTCCACGAGGGGCCCGCATTGGTACGCTATCCGCGTGGCGCCGGCTGTGGCGCACAGCCGGGCGGCGGACTCGACACCCTGGTCTGGGGACGTGCGGTTCAGGTGCGCGACGGCAGCGGCATCGCGATCCTTGCCTTCGGTACCCTGTTGCCGACCGCACTCGAGGTCGCCGAAAGGCTCGCCGCCAGCGTCGTCAACATGCGCTTCGTCAAGCCGCTCGACCGGGACACGGTGCTGCGCATGGCCGACACCCACCGCCTGTTGGTCACGCTCGAGGAAAACGTCGTTCAGGGCGGTGCGGGCTCCGCGGTGAACGAGCTGTTGCTGGCGTCCGGCCGCACCGCGCATGTCGTCAATCTCGGACTGCCGGACGCGTTCATCGAACAGGCCACACAGGCCGAGCAGCTGGAGATGGCGGGGCTGTCATTGGACCGGATCGAACAGCGCATCCGCGACGCGCTCGCAGCGCTCGACGGTAACGGGCAGGCGGCTCGCGCCTGACGTCGGAGGTACGGCGCCGAAGCCGCCACGCGGCTATTCCTGGATGGATCGGCGAGTTCGGTTGGGTCAGCTTGTTGCTGCTCAGGTCACTGCTCGCGACGGCGTCTCTGCGAAGACATCTTCAGCGACGCCCATTGGCCGTCCGAGTCGAGAAGCAACCGTCATCACCGAATTGGGCGTTCGCCGTCGCCCGCACGAGGCGGCTCGATGCGACCTATGTCGAGATTTTTTACAAGCCAGTCAGAATCTCGTTTGGACGATAACAAAAAATAGATAAAAAACGATTACTTGGGTTGGTGGGCGCAGAATATGCACGGCGGCACGTCAGTCATGTTGCACATCGGCAAATTGAGGAGTTCCCGCATGCACGGTAAAGCGTATTCGATCCTGATGGCGATCGTTCTCGGTTGGTGCGGAGGCGCGCAGGCGACCATCCTGTTTTCCAGTGATACCGGTACCGAACTGCTCGGCAGCTGGGAGGCGGTCGGCTTTACCTCGTTGGAATCCCTGACGTCCGCGGCCTTCGGGCCATTGCTCCCGGATGGAAATTCCAATATCGGATTGCGCAAGGAGAACGCGCTGATCGAATTCGGTACCTTTGGCGTCGGGTCCCCCGACAATCCTTTCGAAGCCATCCCAATTCCAGGGGTCGACACCTTGTTCGCCGATTACTCGGGCACGTTCAATAACAACGTTAGCGGCACCGATGTGTACTTCCTGTTTTCGAACCTACAGACCACTGCTGGTGTCGACGGGACTTTCACTGGGAATTTTTGTTTCTCCACCGATCCGACAGCATGTGCCCTGAGTGTGCCAGAGCCCGCGACGCTAGCATTGACGGCCCTTGGACTGCTGGCGGCCGGAATCGGTCGGGCGACTAACAAGCAGGCCCGCAGAAAAGGGAATTAGCCGAATTCGGCGGCTGGCTCCGCTGGTGTTGGCCGCTGTCCTCCCCGTTGAAGGACAACCATTCGGCGCTGGCACACGGAAAACCACCTGGCAGACCGCGTAACAAACCCGGCTGCTTCGCGACAATGCCCGCCACGTCAGTGGCGGGCATTCGTGTATGGGTCAGATCCCGGTCGAGTACCGCCAGCGGGGCGGGTTGTACCCGATGTTTGGGATCAGCGGTCAAACGCACTGAACCGATCATCACCTCCCAGCGATGCCGACATCAGTTGTTGATCGGGCGCCAAGTTCCGCCGTGTGGCAGTCCGGTCGTTGCTGCGCGCGATGTTGTGCCATTCTGGTCTACGCGAGAAACCCGCGCGGCTTTCGCAAATCTCCCGACGGTCATTGGAAATCGGCAGCGACGGGCATCCGCCGCCGGATTCAACTGAACAGTGTCAGCACCCCGGTGTAGCCGTACAGACGATTGTGCGAGATTTCACCGTTGGCGTAGAAGCCGGCCAACGGCACGTCGCCGAGCAGCGACTGCAGCAGCCTCATCTCCGCTGAATCGTCGCCGAACTGGTGACGGCCGCGACCCAGGCACGAGAAGTACAGCGCGCCGCGTGCGGGCACGTCGAGGCGCGCCTTCAGGCCCTCGACCATGCGTTCGAGGTCGGCGCGCGCGGTGTTTGGGTCACGCCTTGCGAACTGGATCTCGCGTCCGGGTTCGACCAGGTCGCCGATCGCGAGCAGGCCGCGGTCGGGATCGATGCCGACCAGGTTGCGCACCAGGTAGTCGCCGGTGTCTGAGCCGCTGACCGGGAGTGCGGCGAAGATCAACCCGCCAACACGCTGCAGGTCGTCGGCCAGGTCTTTGCCGATCGCCTCCTTAAATACGTCGAGCGCCGGTCGACCGTCGATGGTCTCGATGATGTTGCGCTGGCAGCGCGTGATGCGGTGCCGGTGACCGATCAGGCTACAGCCCTGACTCAGTCCGCTGCTGATCGCGACCCGGCCGCTGAACAGTACGCCGGAGAGTCCGCCGCCGGTCACGCGGTCCGCGATCCGCGCCGGCATCCGTTCCGCCGACGCGATGCCGCCGACCAGAAAACCACCCTCGAGGGCATCCGTCAGCTCGACCAGCCGGGTGGGCAGATTTGCATCGCCCGGATCGCCGTGCACGACCGCGACCGACGCCAGCGTGCGGCTGCGCCAGTCCGCGGTCGGCGCGAGCCAGTCGTCGGGTTGGTCCAGGCGCGCGATGACGCGGAAGTCCTCGCTGTCGAACGGCGTCGTCAAGACCGACAGCGCCGCCCGTTCGTAGGTCTCGAGTCCGGCGCTGCACAGTCCCATGCCGACGCAGCCCGCCCAGTGCGGGATACCACTGTGGCCGCGCAGATAGTCGACGATGCGGTCGGCATCCGCGGCGACCTCGTCCGCAATGTAGACGAACGCGAGGTTCGCCGGTGGTCCGTCGCCGAGCCGTCTGACGACCTGGTCGCACAGGTCGCGCCAGTTGTCGCCGGTGACGTGGATGCTGTTGAAATCGGCCACGTGGGGAAAGACGGCGGCCGCCGGCCGCCGTCCTCGGCGGCTCAGAGTCCGCGTTCGTCCATCATCTGGTCGATGATGGGGCCGAAGATGATTTCCATCGCGAAACCCATCTTGCCGCCCGGCACGACGATGCTGTTGCGGCGTGACATGAACGAGCCGTTCACCATCGACAGCAGGTACGGGAAGTTGGTGTTGAACTTCTGCGGATTGGCGAAACGGATTACGACGAAGCTCTCGTCCGGCGTCGGGATGTCGCGCGCGATGAACGGGTTCGACGTATCGACCAGCGACACGCGCTGGAAGTTGATGTCGGTGCGCGAGAACTGCGGCGTGATGTGGTTGATGTAGTCGGGCATGCGACGCATGATCGTGTCGACGATCGCCTCGGGCGAGTAACCGCGCTCGGCGCTGTCGCGGTGGATCTTCTGGATCCACTCGAGGTTGACGATGGGCACCACGCCGATGCCGAGATCGACGTTCTCGGCGACGTTGTGCTCGTCGGTCACGGCCAGGCCGTGCAGGCCTTCATAGAACAGCAGGTCGGTACCGTCAGGGATCGGCTCCCAGGGCGTGAACTCGCCGGGTTTCTTGTCGACGCCAAGCCGGGCATTGTGTTCGGCAGCCTCTTCCGGACTGTGCAGGTAGTAACGCTTCTCGCCCGATCCGGTGCGGCCGTAGGTCTTGAACAATTCCTCCAGCTTGTCGAAGCGGTTTGCGTAAGGGCCGAAGTGGCTGAGGCTGTCCTCGGTCATCTTGACCTTCATCTCGGCGCGATCGTAGCGGTGGAAGCTGTCGCCTTCGATCACCGCTGCGTTGATGCCTTCGCGCAGGAAGATGTGCTCGAACGCGCGCTTGACGGTGGTGGTCCCGGCGCCTGAAGAGCCGGTGACCGCGACAACGGGATGCTGCTTGGACATGTTGTGTCCCCCCTGGATTTCTGCGTTTTGGTCTGGACGGTTTTGCGAACGGGAAATGACTGCGTCGGAGCGGCGGTACCGCACGGTGACGGTCGGGCCTGAACGGCCTGGCCGGGCTTTTTCAGTATTTCCTAATTTAAAGCTGCGCGCGACTATACCACAGGCATCCGGGCGCGCCCGCGCGGCGCGTGGCGGTGCCCGAAGGGCCCTTGCGCCAGGTCAACGGCATGACGCGGCGGCCGTTGGGGCACCGCCGGACCTGGCCCCCCGCTGGAACCGAAAAATCACGCCAAAGGCGGTGTTTCCGCGCTATTCTTGCCGCCCTTGAACGGCCGCGCCGGGGGATCTTCCGCCGGACGCGCGCGAAATTCGTGACACGCTCAACGGACACCCCGGTCTCCACGCTTGCCGGCGGGTGTCCTTTTCCACCTGGCGGGGCGATGGAAGACCTGTATGCGTATCCTGTGGCGCGGATCGGGCTGATCGGCGGCGGTCAGCTTGGTCGGATGATGGTCAAGGCGGCGAAACGCCTCGGCTGCACCTGTGTCGTGCTCGATCCGCTACAGGGATCGCCTGCCGGCCAGGTCGCCGGACACCAGATTGTCGGCGACTACAGCGATCCGGCCAGGCTGCGTGAGTTGGCCGAGTCCTGTGATGTGCTCACGTTCGAACTCGAGGACATCGAGACCGAGACCCTGATCCGCCTCGAGGCGGAGGGGCACCGCATCTTCCCGCGCCCGCACCTGCTCGCGACGATCCAGGACAAGTATCGTCAGAAGCAGTTTCTGCACGATGCCGGAATTCCGACATCCGATTTTCTCGACATGCCGACCCCGGACGCCACCGCATTCGCGGAATTTGGCTACCCGCTGGTGCAGAAGGCGCGGCGCGGCGGATACGACGGCCGCGGCGTGGTCGTGATGCCCGACGCCGAGGCGTTCGCCGGGCGAATGCCGGTGCCCGGCTACATCGAGCGCTTCGTCGAAGCCGACAAGGAACTCGCCGTCATGGTCGCGCGCAACGTGCACGGCGAGTGCCGTGCCTACCCGGTCGTGGAGATGCGCTTCCACCCGCGCGACAATGTGCTCGACTACCTGCTCGCGCCGGCCCAGGTGCCGCTCGATATTGCGCGCCGTGCCGAAGACATCGCGGTGCGCACGGTCGAGTCGATGGACGGCGTCGGTGTGTTTGGCATCGAGCTGTTTCTGACCGCAGACGGCGACCTGCTGGTCAACGAGGTCGCGCCGCGCACGCACAACTCGGGCCATCACACCATCGAGGCCTGCGTCACCGACCAGTTCGAGCAGCATCTGCGCGCGATCCTGGATCTGCCGCTCGGCGACACCCGCCAGTTGACGCCGGCGACCATGGTCAATCTGCTTGGCGCTCCCGGTTTTCAGGGCCGGCCGATGATCCGCGGCCTGGCCGCGGCGCTCGCGATTCCCGGGGTGTGCGTGCATATCTACGGTAAGGCCGTCACGAAGCCGGGACGCAAGATGGGGCACGTCACCGTGGTCGACGACTCGGTGGAAGAGGCGTGTGCCAAGGCCAGGCGGGTGAAGGAACTGATCATGATCGAGGGGGACATCAAGCTATGACGGACGTTCGAGTCGGCATCATCATGGGCAGCGATTCCGATCTGCCGGTCATGCGCGAGGCGGCCGAGATCCTGCGCGAGTTCGGCATTGCCCACGAGATGACCATCGTCTCGGCACATCGCACACCGCAGCGCCTGTACGACTACGCATCGGGTGCGCGCGCACGTGGCTTGCGCGTCGTTATCGCCGGCGCCGGCGGTGCAGCGCACCTGCCGGGCATGGTCGCGGCGATCTCGGAGTTGCCGGTGATCGGCGTGCCGGTCAAGTCGCGCGCGCTCGGCGGCGAGGACTCGCTGCTGTCGATCGTACAGATGCCGCCTGGCGTGCCGGTCGCGACCGTCGCGATCGACGGCGCGAAGAATGCCGGCATCCTCGCCGCGCAGATCCTGGGTGCCGGCGACCCCTCCCTGCTCGATCGGGTGGCCCGCTACAAGCGCGATCTCGACGCGATGGTCATGGGCAAGGTCGCGAAGATGGAAAGCGGAGAGCTGGGCTGAGCACCCGCGCTGCCTGCACGGCCCGCACGTGCTTAAATTGCCGGGGATGAACGGCAACACCGACAAACCGATCGCGGTCGCACTGACCGGCGCATCCGGTATCCAGTACGGGCTGCGCCTGATCGAATGCCTGCTCGACGCCGACCGCACCGTCTACCTGATGGCATCGCAGGCCGCCCAGGTGGTCGCCAACATGGAGTCCGACCTGCAGCTGCCGTCGCGGCCGGAGGAGATGCAGCACCACCTGGAGGCGCATTTCGGCGCGCAGCCCGGCCGCTTGCACGTATTCGGGCGTCAGCAATGGACCGCACCTGTGGCCAGCGGCTCGAATCCGCCGGAAGCCGTCGTGATCTGTCCATGCACTACCGGCACGCTGGCATCGGTCGCGAATGGCATCTGTGACGACCTGATCGACCGCGCCGCCGACGTCGCGCTGAAGGAGCGGCGCAAGCTGATCCTGGTCGTGCGCGAGACACCGCTGTCGACCATCCACCTGGACAACATGCTGCGCCTCGCGCAGGCCGGTGCCGTGATCATGCCGGCGAATCCGGGCTTCTATTTCCGCCCGCAGTCGCTCGCGGATATCGTCGATTTCATGGTGGCGCGCATCCTCGATCATCTCGACGTGCCGCACCGACTCAGTGAGCGCTGGGGCGATGCGGACTGACGCAGCGGACGGCGCCACCCTGCGCGTTGCGCTGTTTCCGCTGCATGTCGTGCTGTTCCCCGGCGGCATCCTGCCGCTGCGCATCTTCGAGCCGCGTTACGTGCGCATGGTCAGCGAGTGCATGCGCGAACAGCGACCTTTCGCGGTCGCCGTTATCGTTGCCGGACCGGAGGTCGGTGGCGTCGCCGCCACGGCCGGGCGCGGCACGCTCGCGCACATCGTCGACTTCGAGCAGGGTGACGACGGCCTGCTGCAGCTGGTCTGTGACGGTGGGCGGCGGGTTCGCATCGGCGCCGTCGAGGCCGAGCCGGACCAGTTGCTGCGTGCAGAGGTCAGCCTGCTGCCCGAGACGGCGCCGCAGTCCCTGCCCGACGATCTGGCGTGGATGGCCGAGCTGCTCGACCAGGTACTGACGCGCGTCGGCGAACCGTACGGCCGCTTGCGTGGGGCGGAACCGACTGCTGACCATGTTGCGGCACGGCTGATCGAGCTGTTGCCGCTGCCGCTGGCCGAAAAGCAGGCGCTGTTCGATGAGCCGGATGCGCTCAGGCGCGCCTACCGCCTGGCCGGACTGATCAATCCGCACGGCGAAGAGGTCTCGGTCGTTTAGCGGTCGCGCCGCAGGTGGTGATACAGCCACCACGCGATCACGATGACGGCGACCGCGGCAAACGGGATCGCCAGTCGCCGCCAGTCGCCCGACGAGCCGATTTCGCCGAACAGCATCCCCGGCAGCAGGTAGGCGGGCGCCCAGACCAGTGCCGACAGCACGTTGGCGACGTAGAAGCGCCTCGGTGGCATGTGCAGCAGCCCGGCGATCAGCGGCACAACGGCGCGGATAGGACCGAAGAAGCGTCCGAGCGCGACACTCAGGTCCCCGTACCGCTCGAAAAAGCGGATGCCATTCTTGAGATGGTCGGGGTGCAGGCGGAACCAGTGCCAGCGTTCGGTCAGGTACTCGAAGTGGTGGCCCAGCCAGTAGCTCAGGCCGTCGCCGAGGATCGCGCCGGCCACGGCCCACAGGCACATCGTCCAGAAATTCAGCACACCCGTACCGATCAATATGCCGGCGCCGAACAGGATGATCACACCTGGCACCAGCACGCCGACGATCGCGAGCGATTCGGCCAGCGCCATCGCAAACACGACCAGGCCGGCCCAGTCCGGGTTGTGGCGGATCCAGTCGAGCAGCTGTTCGAACAATTCGGTCATGCCGCTCGGGCCAACGGACGTGCGCGACCACGCACCCGGCACGCACGCCAAGGCTTCATGCCGACAGCCCGGGCAAACCGATTGCGGGCACGTGCCGCTGTCGCCTCAGCGGCGCGTTGCGCCGTTCAGGCGACCGCGGCAAACGCGCTGTGCGCCGCGGCGAGTGTCGCGTCGATGTCGGCATCGGTATGGGCCGCGGACACGAAACCGGCCTCGAACGCCGACGGTGCCAAGTACACGCCATGTTCGAGCATGGCGTGGAAAAAGGCCCGAAAGCGTGTCTGGTCGCACGCGGTAGCACCGGCGAAGTCGGTGACCCTGTCACGCTCGGTGAAGAACAGCCCGAACATCCCACCGATGTGGTTCTCGGCCAGCGCGACCCCGGCGTCGCGCGCGGCCGCGAGCATGCCGTCTACTAGGCGTTCGGTCTTGGCGGCGAGCTGTTCGAAGAAACCGGGCATCGCGATAAGTTCGAGCGTCTTCAGGCCTGCGGTCATCGCCACCGGGTTGCCGGACAGTGTGCCGGCCTGGTAGACCGGTCCGAGCGGCGCGATTTTCTGCATGATGTCGCGCCGGCCGCCGAATGCGCCGACCGGCATGCCACCGCCGATCACCTTGCCGAGCGTGGTCAGGTCGGGCCTGACGTTGTACGCGGCCTGCACGCCGCCGAGTGCGACGCGGAAGCCGGTCATGACCTCGTCGAAGATCAGCACCGCGCCATGCTGGTCGCACACCTCGCGCAGACCCTGGAGGAAGCCTGGGTCGGGCAGGATGCAGTTCATGTTGCCGGCCACCGGCTCGACGATGATGCAGGCGATACTGTCGCCCGCCGCGGCAAACGCGTCACGCACCTGCTCGAGGTCGTTGTAGCTCAGCGTGATCGTGTGTTCAGCGAGCGCCGCCGGCACACCCGGCGACGACGGCTCACCCAGCGTCAGCGCGCCCGACCCTGCCTTGACCAGTAGCGAGTCGGAATGGCCGTGGTAACACCCCTCGAACTTGACGATCTTGTCGCGCCCGGTAAAACCGCGCGCCAGCCGGATCGCCGACATGGTCGCCTCGGTACCGGACGACACCATACGGACCATCTCGATCGACGGCATCAGTTCGCAGACCCGATCGGCCATGCGCGTCTCGATCTCAGTCGGTGCGCCGAACGACAGGCCCTTGTGGATGACCTCGGAGACCGCCTCGATGACCTCGGGGTGGGCATGGCCGAGGATCATCGGTCCCCAAGAGCCGACATAGTCGATGTAGCGCTTGCCGTCCGGGTCGAACAGGTAGGGGCCCGCGGCGCTGTCGACGAATACCGGGTCGCCGCCGACGCCCTTGAACGCGCGCACCGGCGAGTTCACGCCGCCGGGGATGTGGCGCTGGGCGAGTTCGAAGCGGTCGTGTGCGGCGCTCATGGCTGGGTCTCCTCGGTTGATGCGAAACAGTCGGCGAAGGCGCGGGCGGCCGCCGTGATGTCGGCCGCGCCGAACACGGCGCTGATCACGGCCAGCATGTCCGCGCCGGCGCGCACCAGCGCGGCGCCATTCTCGGGGCTTATACCGCCGATCGCAACCACGGGCAGGGCGAGCTCGGCACGTGCGCGGGCAAGCAGTGCCGGGTCGGCGCGCACGGCCTGCGGCTTGGTCGGCGACGGATGGAAGCTGCCGAACGCCACATAGTCGGCGCCGGATGCAGTGGCCTGCTGCGCGAGCTCGAAACGGTCGTAGCACGAGATGCCGATCAGGCTGCCGGGTGCCAGGCGGGCGCGTGCGCTGGCGATGTCGGTGTCGTCACGTCCGAGATGCACGCCGTCGGCGTCGATTGCACATGCCAGTTCGACGTCGTCGTTGATGAGCAGGGGCACGTCATATTGTCGCGTCAGTTCACGCAGCGCGCCGGATTCGGCGCGGCGTCTGGCGCCTTCACGCGTCTTGTCGCGGTACTGGACCACGCGCGCGCCGCCAAGCAGTGCTGCCTCCACTGCGCTCACGAGGTGATCGATGTCTGTGGCGTGCCCGTCGGTGATCGCGTACAGACCGCGCAGCGACGTACGTCCGGATCGCCGTTTCATGCTTTGCGTCGGGGCAGCCACTGACCCTTGCCGACCGGTTCGGCGGACTCGAGCGCGCTCCACGTGAACGCCTGCGCCTCGGCGACGGCCGCGTCGAGCGTCATTCCGCGTGCGAGCAGTGCCGCGCAGGCGCTCGCGAGCGTGCAGCCGGAACCATGGTAGCGCTGTGGCAGCAGGGGCCAGTCGTATTCCCGGGTAGGCAGTCCGGGGCGATACAACCGGTTGCGAACGGTCGCGTCGTTGGCCTCGTCGGCACCTGTCAGCAGGACGGCACCGACCCCGTGCCCGAGCAACATGCCGGCCGCGGCATCGGCATCATCGTTTGCAGCCAGACGGCGCGCCTCGATGCGGTTCGGGGTCGCCAGCGCGGCGAGTGGCAGCAGCTGCCTGCAGATCGCGCCGCCGAGACCGCCGGGATCGAGCTGGAACCCGCCGCCCGCGGCCAGCACCGGGTCGATCACGACCGGACATCGCAAGCCCTCGATGCGCTCGGCAAGGACAGCGATCTGGTCCGTGCCACCCAGCAGGCCAATCTTGGCGGCGGCCGGGCGGATGTCGTCAACCAGGGTGTCGAACTGGCGCGCCAGTGCGGCGGCGGATACCGGCCAGGCGGCGGTGGCGTTGCGGGTATCCTGCGCCGTTAGTGTGGTTATCAGCGACACGGCGCGGGCATCCAGTGCGTTGACGGTCTCGATGTCGGCCTGGATGCCGGCGCCGCCGGTCGGGTCGTGGCCGCCGATGCAAAGTACGACGGGGCGGTTGTGCATGGTGCGCGAATTGTATCAGGGCGACACGCCACAGCGGTCGCACGGCGGCTGAGTTCGCCGTTTCGATCTGGCACAATCGGCGCCTTCGTCTACCAGGACATGCGACCGGGAACCGATCGATGAAGACCTACATGTGCGTGATCTGCGGCTACATCTACGACGAGGCCAAGGGCCTGCCCGACGAGGGCATCGCGCCCGGGACGCGCTGGGAAGACGTGCCGCTCAACTGGCAGTGCCCCGAGTGCGGTGCCGGGAAGGAGGACTTCGAGATGGTGGAGGTCTGAGTCGCGGGCCGCGCACGGGGCCGCCAACTGCCTGTTCCATCACGAAATTAACGCATATCGCGCACGGAATCATCGGCCCGCGCTGGGCCGGCGCAAAATCTGGTCTACACTTCCTTTCAGTCCATCGTGATAGAGCATTTGCTGCAAAAACAGATACTTGCGGCCGGGTGGATTATGCGCGGTATTTCCGGGAGGGGACGGTATGGCAAGCGAAGACGGGGAACTTTTGACGATCGCCCGCCGCTACTGTGAACTGGTCGAATCGCTCGAAGAGGGTCATCGCACGCCACTGGTGCAGCTCAACGAGGTGTTGCCGCGTCTGCACGCAGCCATGACGGCGGTGAGGCCCTGCACCGACGACGGGCCGCTCGACGCCGATGCCGATCTCGATCAGCGCTTCGAATTGTACAGTCGTCTGCACCGCCTGCTCGGCGACCTCGACGGCTATTGGATGGAATACGACGTTACGCCCGACCGCCAGGAGATGAGCGGCAGCCTCGCCGACGATCTCACGGACATCTACTGCGAGCTCAAGAACGGACTGGCGCGACTCGAGCGTGGCAGTGACGCGCGGCCCACCCTCGGGCGCTGGCGAACCGGATTCTGCCGGCACTGGGGGCAGCACGTGGTCGACGCCGAACGTCACCTTTACGAACTGGCGGCGCGGGACCGGTTGTACTGAAATCCGCGTCCGCCGGTGGTAGACTGGCGGCCATTTTGTGATTTGCGACCCGCAGAGGTGGTGACATGCTCCAGGCAGCCTTGGCCGAAAACGAACTCTCGCTGACCACGCCCGCGCAGGGCAAGATGGCCGAACTGATGGCCCAGGTCGAGGACAATATTCAGGGCGTACGCGTCTTCGCGACCCCCGGTGGTTGCAGCGGTGTGAGCTTCGGCATGACCTTCACCGATCAGCTGAACGACGACGATCGCGTGCGTGAATACGAAGGCGTGCGCGTCATCGTGGACACGGGCACGCTCGAATACATCCGTGGCGTAGAGATCGATTTCGTCGATGCCGGCGACGGCGACGCGCGCTTCGTGTTCAACAACCTGCAGCCGACCTCCGGCGGCGGGTGCGGCACCTGCGGCTCGCAGGGCGGTTGCTCCTGATTCGACGCCGCCGCGATCGCTGATGCGGCCCGCGACGGGTCGTCTCACGCGCCCCGCCCAGTGCGGGGCGTTTGCGTTTTCACGGTGTGGTCGGGCGTACCTTGGACTCAGGGTTCGGCCGGGGTCTGGGTGTCCACGGGCGCCGTGTCCACGTCAGGCGCGGAAGCGGTTTGGTCGGGTGTGAGCTGCCCCGCCACCCAGGTGATGTAGTCGCTGCCCCCGTCGTCGGCGGCCTTCGCCGCGGCCAGCGCGGCATGCGCCTTTTCGTTGTTTCCGAGTTTCCAGTACAGCCACGCCAGTCGCGCACGGCCGTCTGCGTCGTCACGCAGCGCCAGCGCATGTTCCAGGTGGCGGACCGCGTCTTCGAGACGGTTGGCGTCGATGTACACGGCGGCCAGCGCCTGCAGGCGCGGTGCGGTGCCCAGGCCTGCGTCGATCGCGGCCGCCAGCAGTGGTAGCGCCTCGACGTAGCGCTGTTGTGCGGCGAGGACCGTGCCGAGGTCGGCCTCGGCCTCGGGGAACGGAGCGCGGTGTGCGACAGCGGCGCGCAGATGGCTCTCCGCGTTCGCATAGTCGTGCTGCGCCAGCGCCGCCAGCCCCCGCCAGTAGTGTGCGTCAGGATCATTCGGCGCGGCGGACAGCGCCGCGTCGAAACTTTTGGACGCATCGGCATGCTGGCCGAGTTCCCACTGTGCCCGCCCGAGCACCAGGTAGTTGTCGCGCTCCGGCCAGAAGCCGGTGTGGGTGGCGTCCCGCGACGCCTCCAGCGCGGCGAAGGCATGGTTGATCGCCGCTTCATGTTCGCCCTGTTCGAGTGCTGCCTTGGCGAGTTCCACGCGGCCTTCCATGTAGTGCGGATCGCTCGCGACCTCGGCCTCGAACAGACCGACATGGTCCCACCAGCGCGCATTCGAGAGCGCCGTTACAACACCGAGTACAAGGATCAACGGTACGTACGCGACCGCCTCGCTGCCGGGCACCAGTTGGCGCCCGACCGGGCGCCACAGCTGGAGGATGCTGAAACCAATCGCGAAGGCGAGCCCCCACACGGCAAGGTAGAGCACCTGGGCGTCGTGATAGTGACTGGTCGGGAAGGCGCCAACGCCTGGCAGCAGCACGAGCAGGAACCAGCTGCCCCCCAGCGCCGCCGGGTGGCGCATGACGAAGCCGACGCCAATGGTGACGCCGAGCACGATCGCGCCGAGCATGGCCGCAGACTCGCCGGCGCCCCACGACGTCGTGATCGGCCAGGCATCCGAAAGCACCGGTTCGCCCGGCAGAATGGCGGCGTCGATCAGGTACCACAGGTGGCGCAATGCGGTGCCGAGATTCGCAAAGAATCCGTCTGCCGGAAAGTCCGAGGCGAAACCGATCCCACCGAGCGCGAGTTTGCGGTAGGCCAACACCAGGACCAGACAGCCCGACATGACCAGCAGACCTTTCCAGCGTCGCGGGGAAATGCCACTGACCGGACCACGACCTCGTTCGCTGCTTTCGAACGCGGCGATCACCAGCGCCAGCAGCGGCAGCACGAACGCGGATTCATACGACAGGTAAGCGCTCAATGACGTCAGTGCCAGCGCGACCAGCCAGCGGTTGACGTGGCTGCGGCGCGACTTCGTGGTCGCCTGCAGGCGGGTGAAGATCACCAGGGTCCAGACGCTGAACGCCGCCGCCAGCAGCGTTGCCTGGCCACCGATCCACGCCACCGCACTGACCGTGGCCGGGTGGACCGCGTAGATCCCGGCGGACCAGGCCGCGATACGGTTGCCGTGGCGTCGGTGCGACAGCAGGTGGCGGCCAAGCGCGTAGAGCCCGATGACGACGGCCAGGTGCAGCAACAGGTTCTCGAGGTGGAAGCAGAAGGCGCAGGCGCCCCAGACGGACCAGCCGAGCGTGTTCGCCAGCAGGACCATCGGCTGCCACGAACCGACAGCGGGGTCGACCGACCCGCCCAGCGTCAGCGCGCGGAACGACTCACGCGACCGGGTCAGGCCCGCGGCCACGTCGCCGGCGCTGTCGATCCGGAACGCACCCTGCAGCAGGTCTTCGCGGTCGCTCCATACGAAGTCGCCGCCGAGCGCACTGGCGAATACCAGCAACACCAGCAGCCCCAGCAGCTTCATGTGCTGCTTGCGCGCAGCCGCGATCCGCTCCGGGGACGGAGTCCTGCGTCGATGCCTGTGCTCGCCTGTCTCCGCCATGGTTCAGAACGGTTTCAACACGGCGAGCAGTACGATCGCAACCAGCAGCAGAACCGGCAGCTCGTTGAACCATCGGTACCAGACGTGGCTGCGGGTGTTGCGGTCGTACTTGAAATCCAGCAGCAGCTTGCCGCAGTAGGCATGATAGGCAACCAGCACGACGATCAGCGCCAGCTTGACGTGCAGCCAGAGTTGCGCGCTATAGGCCGTCCAGGCGTAGTCATACAGCATCCACAGGCCAAAGATCAGCGTGAAGATGCCGCCCGGGGTCGTAATGCCGAAGAACAGCTTGCGTTCCATCACCTTGAACCGTTCGATCGATACGGCGTCATCGCTCATGGCGTGGTAGACGAACAGTCGTGGCAGGTAGAACAGGCCGGCGAACCAGGTGACCATGCCTATCAGGTGCCATGCTTTCAACCACATCATCGTTCTCCGTCAGAAGGTCGCAAGGGTGGCCCGCACGCGTGCCTCGTCGAGCGGACCGCGTTCCGCAAACCGGATGTTTCCGCTCGGGTCGATCAGAAAACTGGTCGGGGTGACCCTTACGTCTCCAAACGCCCTACTGACCTCGCCATGGACGTCGAAGGCGATAGGAAAGCCGGGGGCGAGGCGCTCGACCATCGCCAACACGGCGGCCGGTGAATCGTGCGGCATCGCAACGCCTATGATGGTGAAGCGCTGCCCGGACAGACTCTGCTGCAGCGCACGCAGGCGTTGCATGTCGCGCAGGCAGATCGCGCAACTCACTGACCAGAAATTCACCAGCAGGCTGCGCCCGCGCAGACTCGAACCGTCGACCGTGCCTCCGTCCACCAGATTAAACGACACCGAGGGCATCGGGTGCCTGTCCGGCCAGAGCAGCAATGCGCTTGCGGTCAGAACGCAAGCCGCAACGAGCAGTGACGCGACGCGACCGGCCGTCATCGGTCGCGCCCTGCGGTGGCATTGTGGGGCGGACGCCGTAGCGCTCGCGGCGCGTTCCCGCCCCGAACATCCCGGTCATCGATGTCGTTGGGGGCAGATGGGCGGCCGGAAAACCAGCGCCCGATTCTGCCGAGCACACCACGAATCGCGCGCCACAGGCGTGGCAGCAACCAAGCCAGCAGCAGCATGAACAGTGCGAACAGCGCGAGAAACAACAGCGGGTGGTGCAGCGAGGCCCACAGGCCGCCGACCACGGCGGCGTCCTCGGCAAGCGAAGCGCCCCAGTTGCTGAACGGCTCGGGTGAGGTGTTGATCACGACGCGTGAGCCGGCCTTGACCGCGTGGCTGGCCGACGCGATACCGCCGCCGACCAGCAGCGCTGCCAATTGCGCAGCGGGTCCCACGTCGAATCCCTGCGCGGCGCCGGCGGCCAACAGTGCGCCGGCCGGGATGCGGATGAAGGTGTGCAGTGCGTCCCAGGCGGTGTCGACGCCGGGAATCTTGTCGGCAAAAAACTCGATCGCGTACATGCCGCCGGCGGCCAGTATCACCACCGGTTCGCCCAGGATCTGCAGGTCGGCCGGCAGCGCGACGTGGCCGGCACCACCCAGCCAGCCCAGGACCAGGATCGCGGCGTAGAGGTTGATCCCGGAGGCCCACGCCGCCCCCAGCATCAGCGCGACGGTGTCGATCGTTTCCATATCTCTCGGGCGTGTTTGTCTTGTCTGCCGCATTGCGCGGGTCCCGGCGGACTTTACCATGCCCGCCAGCGCGTCCGTGATGGGTGCCGCTGAATGGGAAAAGAGGCCCCAAACGGTCACCGGGAACGTTTAGAATGCGGCTCCGCACAAGTACATCTGAAACGTTCGGGGTCGAGATGATCAAGGTAGGCATCGTTGGGGGAACCGGCTATACGGGCGTCGAACTGCTGCGCCTGCTGGCGATGCACCCGGAGGTGACGGTGACCCAGATAACGTCGCGTGCCGAGGCCGGGCGCGGCGTGTCCGAGCTGTATGGCAGTCTGCGCGGCCATTTCGATCTCGCGTTCAGTGAGCCCGATCCGCAAAAACTTGCCGAATGTGACTTGGTGTTCTTCGCCACACCCAACGGCACGGCGATGCAGATGGCGCCGGGGCTGCTCGAAGCGGGTGCGCGCGTGATCGACCTCGCGGCAGACTTCCGTCTCAAGGACACTGCGTTGTGGGAGAAGTGGTACGGCATGCCGCATGCCTGCCCCGACGTCCTCGCCCAGGCGGTCTATGGATTGCCGGAACTCAATCGCGAGCAGATCCGCGGTGCACGGATCGTCGCCAATCCCGGCTGCTACCCGACCGCGGCGGCGCTTGGTTTCCTGCCGCTGGTCGAGCAGGGTCTGGTCGGCACCGGCAATCTCGTGGCCGATTGCAAATCGGGTGTCAGCGGCGCAGGTCGCGGTGCCAGCACGTCGATGCTGATGGGAGAGGTCGGCGAGAGCTTCAAGGCCTACGCCGCAGCCGGTCACCGGCACATGCCGGAAATCCATCAGACCCTGTCCTGGGTGAGCGACAGTGCCGTCGGTCTGACCTTCGTGCCGCACCTGGTGCCGATGATTCGCGGAATCCACGCGACGCTGTATGCGACGCTCGTCGACAGCACCGCGGATCTCCAGGGCCTGTTTACGCAGCGGTACGCCGATGAGCCCTTTGTCGACGTGCTGCCGGCGGGCAGTCACCCGGAGACCCGCAGCGTGCGCGGAGTGAACCATTGCCGCATCGCCGTTCACCGTCCACAGGGCGGCAATGTCGTCGTCGTGCTGTCGGTGATCGACAACCTGACCAAGGGCGCTGCCGGTCAGGCGATCCAGAACATGAACCTCATGTTCGGCCTCGACGAACGTCGCGGTCTCGATCAGGTGGCATTGTTGCCTTGAGGCCCACGGGCGCGACGAGGGTGACGGTGATGATGCACAGGGCCATGCATGCGACCGCAAGCAGCAGATCGCAGCCTGCAACGGGCGAGGGTGGGTGCCTGCGGGCCGGCGCCCAGGCCCGCGGGCCATTGATGCCGGAATCGACCCCATGGGCAAGCTGAAGGCGATCAAGGTCGTTACGCCACGTATCGTCCAGTCGGGCGAAAGGGGACGTGGCTGGCTGTGGTTGGTATTTCTGGCCGTGCTGGCCGCCTGGACCTGGCAGGTCTTCGAATTCGGCCGTCAGCACGGCGGTATCGATCGAGTTCGGCTGACTGAATCGGACGGGCATCTGCGCGACCGCATCACGGAACTGGAACAGGAGCGCGACCTGCTGCGCGAACAGGCCGCCCAGTTCGAGCGTTCCGGTCAGATCGATCGAGCCGCGGTCGTCGATGTACAGGGTGAGGTCAAGTCGCTGCAGGACGAGCGCGCCGCGCTGAAGCGCGAGGTGGCTTTCCTCAAAAGTCTGGTGTCCGGTGGCGGCAAGCTGGCGCTGGATGATTTCAGGCTGACCGAGGTCGAAGACGACACCTACCGCTTCGAGGTGACGTTGTCGAAGAAGACCGAAGACGACGCGACCGTCGAAGGCCAGGTGGTACTGCGTGTGCGCGGTGTGCAGGGCGACGTGGAACGCACGCTGGACATGCAGTCGGTCACCGATGGGCGGCGCAGCAACATCGGTATCCGATTCAAGAATTTCCAGAAACTGCGGACAGATATCATCGTGCCCGAGGGTTTCAGGCCGATCGCGGTCGAGGTGACCGTCGAGCCGGAGGGCAAAACGTTCAAACCGTTCGAGCAGATCTACGACTGGAAGGTCACCGACACCTGATTCGAACCGACGGGAGAATTTGAGGACATGTCACGTATCAAGCGTTTCAAGCCACCCAAGGTGACGACCGTGATAGGTCAGGGCACCGTGATCACCGGTGACGTCGAATTTGCCGGTGGTTTGCACCTCGACGGCGTGATCAACGGCAACGTCAACGGTACTGCCGAGACGCGCGCGACGCTGACGATCAGCGAACTCGGGCGTGTCGAGGGGGACGTGCGGGTCGAGAACCTGATTCTGAACGGTGTGGTGGTAGGCGACGTCTACGCGGGTGAGCGCGCAGAACTGGCCGCCAATGCCCGGGTAACCGGTACGGTATTTTACCGCCTGCTCGAGATGGCGATGGGTGCCGAGGTCAACGGCAAGCTCGTTCACAGCGAGGAACTGGAGCCGCGGCGTCTCGAATACAGTGCGACCGAGGCGGCGGACCCGCCGGTCGATGCAGACTGAATACTTGATAGAAATGATCAGGAATAGCATACTCGAGACATCTCGGGGCGATGCCCCGGCTGAGCGAAATTGAGCAGGTGACGAAAATGACCGAACAGGCATTGGCCAGCAGTGACGCGCTCGTGTTCACGTCGGCGGCCGCGAAGAAGGTCGCGGAGCTGATTGCCGAAGAGGGCAACCCCGAGTTGATGCTGCGCATCTACGTGCAGGGCGGCGGGTGCTCGGGTTTTCAGTACGGATTCACGTTCGACGAGAGTGTGAACGACGGTGACGAGCGAGTCGTGACTGACGGTGTGACGCTGTTGATCGACCCGATGAGCATCCAGTACCTGATGGGTGCCGAGGTGGATTACTCCGAAGGCCTGCAGGGTGCGCAGTTCGTGATTCGGAATCCGAATGCGACCACGACCTGCGGGTGCGGGTCATCGTTCTCCGCCTGACTCGCCGGGCTGTCCGATGGATCGACGAGGCGCCCCTGAGGGCGCCTCTTGCTTTTGCGATCGACGGTGCGCACGGCGCGCCGCCGCCGATGCCCGCGAGGCGTGAACCGCCGCTATAGGTGGCGTCGTACGGCGACGACCTCCGGGTCGTCGCCGTGCACGGTACGGAAGCCGAGTTTCTCGCACAGGCGCAGCATCTTGCTGTTGTTCGACAGCACTTCGCCCTCCATGATCTCTATGCCACGGTCGCGTGCGACCGTCATCAGCCGCTGCATCAATTGGCGTCCGATCCCCTTCTTCTGCCACTCGTCAGCGACCGTCAGGGCGAATTCGCAGGATTGGCGATCGGGATTGGAGACATACCGCGCGACCCCCAGGATGCGTGCATCCGGCATCCCTTCGTTGATGACCGCGACCAGGGCCATTTCACGGTCGTAGTCGATCTGGGTGAAACGCGCGAGCATCATCGGCGTGAGCTTGTCCAGGCTCTGCATGAAGCGGAAGTACTTGCTTTCGGCCGACAGGTTTTGCACGAAGTCCTGCTCGATCTCGGCGTCTTCCGGCCGGATCGGCCGCATCAGAACATCGGTGCCGTCCGGCAGCTGCCATGTGGTCTCGAGTTCCGGCGGATAGGGATGGATGGCCATGTGTCCGTAGTGCGCCGTGCTGGCCTGCGGCGGTGCCACGACGATGCGGGCGTCGACGGCAATGACGCCGTCCTCGTCCACCAGCAGCGGGTTGATGTCGAGTTCCTGCACCTCGGGCAGTTCGCACGCGATCTCCGAGATCCGCTGCAGTACGTCGGTCAGGCTGGCGATGTCGGCCTCGGGCAGATTGCGGAACTGCTTCAGGAAGCGCGCCGCCTTGGTGCTGTTGATCAGTTCCCGGCTCAGGTATTCGTTGAGCGGGGGAAGGGCGACCTGGCTGTCGGCGAATACCTGGACGGCGGTGCCGCCGGCACCGAAGCTGATTACCGGCCCGAACACCGGATCGTGAGCGATCCCGATCATGATCTCGCGCGCATGCGGTCTCGTGACCATGGGTTCGATCGTGACGCCCGTGACCCTGGCATCGGGGCGCAAGGTCTGGACGCCGTCGGTCATCTCGCGAAATGCGGTGCGCACCGAACGCGGCTCGCGGATGTTCAGACGCACGCCGCCGACGTCAGACTTGTGCGAGATGTCCGGCGAGTTGATCTTCATCGCAATCGGCAATCCGACGCTCTCGGCCGCGATCAGTGCCTCGGCCGCCGAGTTCACATTGATGCTCGGCGACGTCTCGATGTGGAATGCCCTCAACACCGCCTTCGCCTCGGTGTTGCTCAGGATGTAGCGGCGCTCGCCGATCGCGTGCTCGATGATCATGCGTGCACCGTCGACATCCGGTTCACGGTGCTTAGACAGCGGTGTCGGTGCCTGCAGCAGTGCCTTCTGGTTGCGCCGGTAACAGGCCAGGTAACCGAAGGCGTCGACGCCACCCTCGGGACTGTTGAAGTGCGGGATGCCGGCAGCGGCGAAGCGTGCACGACCTTCCTGGACCAGGTTTTCGCCCATCCAGCAGGCCAGCAGGGGCTTGCCTGTGGGATTGGTGGTGTGCGCAGCCGCGATCACGCCGTCGGCGCACGCGCTTGGATCGGTCATCGCCTGCGGCGTCAACAGCACGAGCACGCCGTCGACGTTGCGGTCGGCGAGCACGGTCTCGGTGGCGCGCCGGTAACGCTCCGCGTCGGCGTCGCCGAGGATGTCTACGGGGTCGCTGTGCGACCAGTGCGCCGGCAGAATCTCGCTCAGCCGATCAATTGTCGTGGGCCCCAGTTCGGCCAGCGGAACCTGCAGGTCACTGGCGCGATCGGCCGCCATGACGCCGGGTCCGCCGCCGTTGGTGACGATCGCCAGGCGCGCGCCTTCGACCCGGGCGTTGGATGCCAGGATCTGTGCCGCAGCGAACAGCTGGTTGACCGTGTGCACCCGCACCGCGCCGGCGCGTCGCACCGCTGCATCGAATACGTCGTCGCCGCCGATCATGGCGCCCGTGTGCGATACGGCGGCGCGGGTGCCGCTCTCGTTGCGACCGGACTTGACGACGATGACGGGTTTCAGACGGGCCGCGACACGCAGGCCGCTCATGAAGGAACGCGCGTCGGTGATTCCCTCGACATACAGCAGGATGCTCTTGGTTTCCGGGTCGACCGCGAGGTAGTCGAGTACGTCGCCGAATCCTACGTCCGCGGTGGCACCCAGCGATGCGATCGCGGAAAAGCCGAAACCGTTGGAATCGGCCCAGTCCAGCAGCGCGGTACAGAAGGCGCCCGATTGCGCGACCAGTGCGACCTTGCCGCTTTCCACGCGACTCGTGGCAAAGGTTGCGTTCAGACCGACGCGCGGGCGGATGACGCCGAGACAGTTGGGCCCTACCAGCGGTATGGCATAGGTACGGGCGATGTCCACGATCTCATGCTGCAGGCCCTGGCCGCGCCTGCCGACCTCGGCGAAGCCTGCGGACAGCACCAAGACCGCGCCCACGCCGTGCTCGCCGCATTCGCGCATGACGCCGGGTATGTGTTCCGAGGGTATCGCGATGACGGCCAGATCGATTGGGTGATCGATGTCGCTGATCGATGCGTAGGCCGGCAGCCCCTGGACCGAGGCATGTTTCGGGTTTACCGGGTAGACGGTGCCCGAGAACCCGCTCTCGCGCATATTGCGCAGCACCTGCGCCCCGACCGACGATTCACGCTCAGAGGCGCCGACGATCGCGACCGATTGTGGTTCGAAGACCTTATTCAGGTAATGTTTCTTCATGTCGAATGCCGCTCGCACTGGTTACCGCTGGCCAAGACCCGCCTGTTCGGCCGGTAAGCGCCTACGTGACCGTGTGATTGTTGCACTGCAACAAAGGTGCCTGCAATACCCAACGACCGTTTGAGGGAACGACATGTCCATTGCCTACATCTCGCACCCCGATTGCCTGCTTCACGATATGGGGCACCACCATCCGGAGCAGCCCGCCCGCCTGGACGCAATCAACGACCGGCTGATCGCCGGTGGTCTGGATATGGTGTTGCACCACTATGATGCGCCGCTCGCCGATCGCGACATGCTCGAGACCGTGCATGACGTCGCCTATGTCGATTCAATATTCGCGGCCTCGCCCGCCGAAGGCATCGCGTGGGTCGACGGGGATACCGCGATGAACCCGCATTCGCTCGATGCCGCGCGGCGCGCGGCCGGGGCGGTCGCGCTGGGAGTCGATCTTGTCATGGAAGGGCGCGCACGCCAGGTGTTCTGTGCCGTGCGCCCACCCGGTCACCACGCCGAGCGCCGGCGGGGCATGGGGTTTTGTCTGTTCAACAATGTCGCAATCGGTGCCTACCATGCCGTGTTACGGCATGATCTTGCACGCGTTGCGATCGTCGACTTCGACGTGCACCACGGCAATGGCACCGAAGATATCGTGACCGGCGACGAGCGCATGTTGTTCTGCTCAACGTTTCAGCATCCCTTCTATCCGCATTCCGGCTTCGACAGCACCGCAGCGAATATCGTCAATTCACCGTTGCCCTCCGGCAGCGGCAGTCGCGAGTTTCGCGAGGCCGTGGAGTCCCATTGGCTGCCCCGTCTGGCGGCGTTCGAACCGGAGCTGATCATGGTCTCGGCCGGGTTCGATGCCCACCAGGCGGACGACATGGCCAATATGAACCTCGTGGACACCGACTACGCGTGGATAACGCGAAGGTTGTGTGAGCAGGCGGATCGTTCGGCGGCGGGGCGCATCGTGTCGACGCTCGAAGGGGGATACGAATTGCACGCGCTCGCACGCAGTGTCGAGGCCCATTTGAAGGCATTCCTGGGCGACAACTGAGGCCGGCTGGGGGGGAGCGGCGGCAACGATCGTTGACGCGCGTGTGCCGATTCTCAGGCGGGATGGACAGCGCCGAGGATGCGTGGGCCTGCGGCCGCGGTAACCGACGGCAGATTGCCGTCTCTGCCCGCGAGTGTCCGCATCGCCAGCCAGGCGAACGCCATTGCCTCCATCCAGTCCGGATCGATTCCGTAGGCAGCCGTCGACTCGACCGCGAGACCCAACAGTTCGTTCAGGCGAGTGATCAGCGCAGTATTGTGCACGCCGCCACCGCAGACGAGCATGCGTTGGGCATCGGGGGCATGACGCGCGACGGCATCGGCGACTGTCGTCGCCGTGAATGCGAGCAGGGTCGCCTGTACATCGCCCGCCGACGTGGTGCGGTCGGCGAGCCGCGCCTCCAACCAGGACGTGGAAAAATACTGCGTACCGGTGCTCTTGGGTGGCTGGAGGGCAAAGTAGGGGTCGGCGTGCAGCCGCGCCAGCAGATCGGCGTCGACGTTGCCTGCGGCCGCCCACTGGCCGCCGCGATCGAACGGTTCGCCCAGGTGGCGTGCGGCCCAATGGTCCATCAGGCAGTTCGCCGGTCCTGTGTCGAAGCCGATGACCTGCGCGCCGGGGTCTGCCGGCAGGACCGTCACGTTGGCGATTCCGCCCAGGTTGAGCACCACGCGGGTCTCTTCGGCCGTGCGCAATGTCGCGGCATGAAACGCGGGCGCGAGTGGTGCTCCCTGTCCGCCGGCGGCGAGATCGCGGCGGCGAAAGTCATTGACCGTCGTGACGCCCGTGCGTTCGGCGATGATATTGGCGTCGCCGAGTTGAAACGTCACGCCCGGGTGCGCGTCGGGGGCGTGCGTGACAGTTTGACCGTGGCAACCAATCGCTGCCACATCCGCCGCGGCAATGCCGTGCCGATGCATGAAGTCAGCAATGGCGTCGGCGATGTGCGCGCCGGTCGCCGCGTCGAGCAGAACCACTTCGGTTGCGTTTAACGCAGTGCCGTTGGCGAAGTTCCGCAGCCTGTCGGCCAAT
This sequence comes from Gammaproteobacteria bacterium, assembly GCA_020445255.1. Lineage (GTDB taxonomy): Bacteria > Pseudomonadota > Gammaproteobacteria > Chromatiales > Chromatiaceae > Thiosocius. The sequence continues at coordinate 3,731 of JAGRGY010000004.1, read as the reverse complement.
CCAGTTGGCCATTGGTGATGTGCGGCCGCGATCAATGAAGGGTGGGCGTCGTCGAACGATACCGCCGCGATGTCGACGGCATCCATACTGGTGCCCGACATGACGCCGAGGAACACGATCAGTTGGACAGGGTCGCGTTGGCGCTTGCCACCATGGTGTCCGCGGTCAGTGTCTCGAGCTGGCTCAACAGGGGGGCCGTCGCCTTCTGGAACGCAGCGATTTCCGACTTCGGCAGAGCCAACGATTTTGGCAGCTTCACCTTCAGTGGATCGCGATGCACGCCCGCCACGCGGAACTCGTAATGCAGATGCGGGCCGGTAGCCAACCCGGTCTTGCCCACGTAGGCGATCACCTGCCCCTGCTTCACCCGATTACCCGGCGTTGCGCGCTTCGAATAGCCGGACAGGTGCGCGTAAACAGTCGAATACTTGCCTGCGTGTTGGACGATTACAGTCTTGCCGTAACCTGACTTGGTGCCGCGGAATACCACGCGGCCGTCTCCGGTAGCTTTCACCGGAGTCCCGATCGGGGCGGCGTAATCGACGCCTTTGTGCGAGCGCCACTTTTTCAGGATGGGATGCCAGCGACGTAGGCTGAAACCGGAGCTGACGCGGGCAAACTTGATCGGTGTGCGAATGAAGGCGCGACGCTTGCTTTGGCCGTCGGCGTCGTAGTAGCCGATGTCCCCGTTGCTGTCCTCATAGCGGACGGCGCGGTAGGTGGTGCCGCGGTTGGTGAATTCGGCGGCAAGGATCGGACCGTCGCGCAGCTTTTCGCCTTCGACGTAGCGTTCCTCGAGCAGCACGCGGAACGTATCGCCGGCCCTGATCTCGAGCGCAAAGTCGATGTCCCAGCCGAATATCTCGGCGAGCTCCATGATCTTGCTGTCGGACAGACCCGCATGCTGGCCGTCCGCGAACAGTGACGACTCGATCGTCCCGGAAACGGACGCGACCCGTTTTTCCACGTCCTTGCTGACTTCTTCGATGCTGATCGCATCGTCGCTGACGGCGACGCGAACGCTTTCGACCCGGCTGCGCACCAGTTCCAGCCTGGTCAGTTCGTGTGCGTCATCGAACTGGAAACGGATCTTCTGCCCGGGCCGGATCCGAGCCAGATCTTTGCCCGCTTCCCCGGCATCGACCATACGCTGCAGCAAAGCCGGGGGTAGCTCCTGGGTCGCGAAGATTCGTGCGAGTGATTCGCCGGGTTCGACGATGTGCTCGAGCCAAGGTTGAGTTTGTGGTGCAGCTTCCGTCGGTGGTGCGGCATCGGCGTCGACGACATCGCCATCGCTCGGCGCACTTGCGCCGGTCTCCCCGACGGGCACGTCGATGTCTGCTCCGTGTTCTGCGTCGGCTGTTGTCGCGGTGGCCGGTACGGCATCGGTAGGTTCGTCCGAGGAATCCGGTTCACCTATCGGACCGCTTGTCGACGCGGGCTCCGTTTGACGCGAATCGCCTACATGGTGCAGATCGTCGACCGCAGCGAGCGCTTTCGATTCGGCATCGACAGGAGGCAGTTCCAGACTTGCCGTCACCGGCGTCACCGGCGTCGCCGCGTACACGTCATCGGCTTGGGTTGCGGCAAGCGTTTCCAGGTCCAGGAACTTCACGGTAAGGACCGTTGCGGCGAGCACCGATACGGCCAGCATCAAGCGTCCCTTGGCTCCGCGCCGCGGGGATACAGGGTGGGACTTGTAGTCTCGTATCATAAGTGCGCCGGAATCCTATGAAATCGCGCTGGATTATGGCAGATAGTCGGCCGCCTGATACAGGAATTTAATCCTAGGTGTGCGGAAATGTTTGCCGGTTCACCGGACTTGCGGCGCGAAGTTCCTGATTCTGCTAATTTGCGCAACTTTGCGGCCGCAGGCCGCGTGACGGGAAGCATCCTATGTCTGTCGGGGAAAGTCTGGAGATTATCCGCCGCGGGACCGATGAGATACTGGTTGAGGCGGAACTGGAAAAGAAGCTGGCTCGAGCCAAACCGTTGCGCGTCAAGGCGGGTTTTGACCCTACCGCCCCTGATCTCCATCTGGGGCACACGGTACTGATCAACAAGCTCCGGCAGTTCCAGGACCTCGGCCACGAGATCCTGTTTCTGATCGGCGATTTCACCGGGATGATTGGCGACCCCACAGGAAAAAGCCAGACGCGACCGCCGTTGACGCCGGAAGAGGTCAGGGGGAATGCCATGACCTACCAGGAACAGGTGTTCAAGATTCTCGACGCTGACCGTACCCGGGTCGTGTTCAATTCCGAATGGATGAACGGACTCGGTGCGGCCGGCATGGTTCAGCTCGCTGCGCGGCACACGGTTGCGCGCATGCTGGAGCGAGACGATTTCAGTAAACGCTACAAGTCGGGGCAACCCATCGCGATCCACGAGTTTCTGTATCCGCTGATTCAGGGATGGGATTCCGTCGCGCTGCAGGCAGACGTGGAACTTGGCGGTACCGATCAGAAGTTCAACCTGCTAGTCGGGCGGCAGCTGCAGGAGGCAGAGGGACAGGAGCCCCAGGTCGTGCTGACGATGCCGATTCTCGAGGGGCTCGATGGTATTCAGAAGATGTCCAAATCTCTGGGAAATTATATCGGAATAACCGACGCGCCTGATGAGATGTTTGGGAAAATCATGTCGATCTCCGACGACCTGATGTGGCGCTATTTCGAATTGCTGAGTTTCCGGGGCCTGGACGAGATTGCCGACCTGCGTGATCGGGTCGCAGACGGCGCGAATCCGCGTGACGTGAAATTCGATCTGGCGCGTGAACTGGTCGGGCGGTTCCATTCAACTGTCGAGGCGGCGCGCGCCCAACAGAATTTCGTCGATCGTTTCCAGAAAGGCGTCGTCCCGCAGGATATCGAGATCGCCGTTCTGCGGTCGGGCGATAGCGGAATACCCATCGCCAACGCGCTCAGGGATGCGGGACTGGTGTCGAGTACGTCGGAGGCAATGCGGATGATCAAACAGGGCGCCGTACGCCTGGATGGGGAAAGGCTCGAGGACCGCGCACGCGTGCTCGATGTCGGTACCGACCTGATATGCCAGGTAGGCAAGCGGCGGTTCGCCCGAATCAGGGTCGAATAGCAGAGGTCGCTGATCTGCTTGACGACATGGGAGGTGTCTCTATAATGCGCGCCTCTCGCAGCGTGGCCCATGGCTTACTGACAGCGCCCTGGCTCAAAAAAGAGTTGACGGGCTGCCAGAAAGCAATAGAATACGCACCCTCGAATCACGAGGCGTGAGACGAGAACCCTGACAGCATTCGATAATGCTTGACGGTCCGGATTGAGACACGTCACAATTGACGGTCTGTGCGCCCGGTAAGCGCAACGCTCTTTAAAAGTTTAAATCAGGTAATTTGTGTGGGTGCTCCGTTGATGGCTGGAAACGGCCAAAAACATCAACGAGGCATCTTAGAAACCTAAGATTCTGAGTTGAGCCAAGATTTGTTGCCTCAAGCAACAACGATGATTGAACTGAAGAGTTTGATCCTGGCTCAGATTGAACGCTGGCGGCATGCCTAACACATGCAAGTCGAACGCGAAATCACCTTCGGGTGAAAGTAGAGTGGCGGACGGGTGAGTAATGCTTGGGAATCTGCCCAGTAGTGGGGGATAACTCGGGGAAACTCGAGCTAATACCGCATACGCCCTACGGGGGAAAGATTTATCGCTATTGGATGAGCCCAAGTCGGATTAGCTAGTTGGTAGGGTAATGGCCTA
>JAGRGY010000027.1 GCA_020445255.1 Gammaproteobacteria bacterium | reverse complement strand
TGAAGGTCACGGCGAGGATGCCCCACGGCGACAGGCCCTCGACCTGGATCAGCCACGCGATGCGGTGCACCAGCACGCGCGTCTTGCCCGAGCCGGCACCGGCCAGGACCAGCGCGCTGCCGAGGGGCGCCGTCACCGCGGCGCGCTGGGCCTCGTTGAGATCATCGATGATGTGCGATACGTCCATGTGCGGATTCTAACGCGGTCCGCACATGGACCATTGCCTGCCGGTGGCCGGCGCATCGATGGATCCCGGCGGTCGCGGGGCTGGCCCGCCGATCCACCGGATGGTCCTTCGTCAGCCGAGGAGCAGGTAGCGCGCGATGTCGGCGAGTTCCAGCACGCCCTCCCCCTTGATCTCGGGCAGTGGCTGCCAGGGCACGTGGCCACCGCACCTACCGGCTTCGTCATCGGTCAGCTTGCCTGCCTCGGTCAGATAGCTACGGCAGTTCAGCAACATCGATCCGAACGTACGCAACACGATTGCCGAACCGAGCGGACCCAGGTGCTGGCCACCGGCGACCTTGCCGGCCTCGCGCATCAGATAGAAGAACAGCGGTGTGTGCTGCTCCAGTTTGCCGCGGGTCGGCGCGTCGATCCTGTGCCAACCCGGGATGTCGCTGAAGTCGAGGTTCTGGGTGGGGTCGATCGGAACACCCAGCGTCGCCATCGCATCGGCGAGGTTCTGTCCGCTCGGCAGGCCGACCACATAGCCGCGTAGCAGGTTGCGGAAGGCCAGCGAGCGTTCGTGGTCGGTCGCCCGCTTGCCGACGATCGGGTTCGGCATACGGATCAGCTCGTCGACCAGCAGGTGGTCGAACGCCTTGGTCAGCACCGGCGGCCTGGCCGGATCGACCGGCAGCAGGTAGTGCCAGTCGACGACGAGCTCGGTCGGGACGGGACTGAATCCCTCGGTGCTGAAGCGTTCATCGAACAGCTCGATGACGGGCAGCGCGGTGTTGACCGGGTAGTTCGAGCGCACCGTGACGTGCCCGAAGCGATAAGCGGCGACCGAGAACTCGACCGGCATCAGCGGTCGCCCGTGGTGATCGGTCACGTCGAACAGGCCTTTCGGGTCGTAGTCGGTGTCGCCGTCGTCGATTCGCGCGGCCGCATCGAGCAGCGCGTCGTTCAGATGGCTGTACACGGCAGGGTCGCAGATGCGCTTCAGGAAATCGTTCCACACGATGTACTGGTAGTGGAAACGGACCTGACGCTGTGCCTCCTCGAACGACCGCCCGGCCAGCATGCGGTTGTGGAAACGCAGCCACATCAGCTGCATCTGCGCCACGTAGATGTTCTCGTCGTTGCGCGGATCGCCGATCAGGGCGCGGCCCTGGTGATTGCGTGCGAGGTCATCGGGATTGTGCGCATTGCCGGTCAGCATCACGCCGGTGCCGTCGGTGCTGTAAAGATGCGGTGAGGCCTCTGGACCGAAGCCATACACGCAGTCCAGGTCGAGTGATGCCGAGCGCAGGTTCGGCAGGTGCTTCACCGGCTCGTCGTCACCGGCGCCGCGCAGGTCCGGGCCGTGCAGCTGGGTGGTGACATCGAGCGTGACGTCGTGGTCGACGAACTGGGCGAAGAAGGTGTACCCGGCCGGCACGCACGATGCGCAGTGGTTGGCGGCCACGCCGCCGTCCATGACGCCGCCGGCGCCGCCGAGCAGCGCCGCGATTCGCGCCGCCTCGTCGGGCGATATCGACTCGCCGGGCACGTCCGACATCGCGGCGCCCCAGCTCTGCAGGCCTTCGAACAGGTAACCGAAGCGCCCCAACCCGGCGTGCGCGCAGCCGCGCGCCTTGGTCGTACCGTGCATTGATGGTTTCTGAATCACGAATGAGTCCCTCCAAGATTCGTAGTACCCCGCTCCCTCACCGGGCTGGCGGGTGTGCGTCGTCGACGTGTCGGACACCACCTGGCTGTCACCTGCGGGCGATCGCAACGCGCGACGGTGCAGCAGGCGGGTGACATGCGCAGGTCATCGCGATGATCCGTGTCAGCCGACGTCCTCAGCTTGGGGGAAAGGGTCGTTGTACGGACGTGAATAGTCCCGGTCCCTGGCCACCAAGAATCACACCCGCGGCGACGCTCGTGGACTTTCCGGCATTCGCCCGACAGCCGGGGGATGCGTTGGCCGCAGACCCGACGGAGTGCGCGGCCGGTAGAGCAAGGCTGCGGCAGTACGCCGCTTCCGGTACCGGACGCATTCGAAGACCGGTAGGCACCCGCACGCGGACGCAATTGAAAGGTATGCATGCCACCGCATCGCCGGTGGCCGTGCACCCGCACGGGAGTAGACGCCCCTCCGGCGCCGGCGCGAGCGCTGACAATGGCACCGGTTGGCGACCGCACCGAACGGGTCATCCCTTGTACGGCGCCGGAACGAACAGGTGCACGCGCGCGCCATGGCGCGGTTCAGGCGCTCCCGTCCTTGGTGAAAGTTCACCATCTGCACCCTGAGTATTCACCACTTTCCTTCCACCGGTCTCCCTAGTCTTTTCCTCAAGGCCGGGGCACAGCCCATGCCGGGTCTGCAATCACCGGCCGAGACCCGAGATGTGATCAACACAAGTCAGTGAGGAAGACTCATGAACAGCGAAAAACGCGGATCTGAGAAATTGATGAACGGCTGCACCGGCCTGTCGACCCTGTCACAGCAGGAGCTGGAGCAGGTCGCCGGCGGTGCCTACCTCTCCGCCTTCCCGGTCGTCAACATCACGCCGACCCGGATCTACAAAGTGTTCCCTTACGGAATCATCGATCCGGAGGTGCTGAACCTCGACCAGCTCGGCGGCCTGACCAAGGGCTACTGAGCGAGTCGGCATGCTGCCGTGCGGGGGCCGGCACTACCGGTCCCCCACGGCGCCAACCGCCGGCACCGTGTGTCGGCCAACGAGGAGAACGATCCCATGGGACCCACCGGCCACTATCGTGTCGTGCAGATCCACCTGACTCGGCGCTGCAACCTCGAGTGCCGTCACTGCTATTCTTCGTCGTCGCCGCGCGCCACCGATGCGCTCACTCCCGGCGTACTGCGCACGGCGCTCGACGAGCTGGCGGGTGAAGGTTACACCTGGGCCAGTTTCTCCGGCGGCGAGCCCATGCTCTACCCGCAGCTTTCCGAGGTGCTCGGTCACGCCCGCTCGCTGGGCATACGCACCGGCATCGTCAGCAACGGCATGCTGCTGTCGCCGCGCCGTCTCGATGCAATCGCGCCGGTCACCGATCTGCTGGTGATTTCGCTCGACGGCAAGCCCGCCTCGCACAATGCGATGCGCAATTCGCCGAAGGCTTTCGACACCATGGCGATGCGCCTGCCTGAACTGCGCGCACGCGACATCGACTTCGGCTTCCTGTTCACGCTCACACAGCACAACCTGGACGAGCTGCCGTGGGTCGTGGAGTTTGCCGTCAATGTCGGCGCCAAGGCGCTGCAGATCCATCCACTCGACTGCTTCGGCAATGCCGCGAAACACCTCGCCGGCAAGAGCCCGGACGCGCTCGAGGGCGCCTACGCCTGGCAGCTGGCCGAGTACGTGCGCAGCAAGCTCGACGGGCGCCTGACGCTGCAGGTCGATCTGCTGCACAGCGAACTGCTGCAACGTCATCCGGACCGGTTCTTCCTCGACATCGGTTACAAGATGCCGCGTCGCCCGCTGGCCGAGCAGTTGTCGCCGCTGGTGGTCGAACCGGACGGCGAGGTCGTACCGCTGCAGTACGGCTTCGCGCGGCGCTTCGCGCTGGGCAACCTGCACCGCGACTCGGTGCACGACATGGCGGGCCGCTGGTACGACCGGATCGGTCCGCAGCTGGGACACGTCGCACGCCGCGTGAGCCATACGCTCGCCGAACAGCCACCCCAGTTCATCGACTGGTATGCGCTGATGGCCAGCCAGGCACGCCGCGGCGCCGGCGTCGAGGCCCGGCTGCCGCTGCCACGCAGCGACCGGCATGCCGCTGTGCGCGTGTGAGGTGATGGTGAGCACGACCACGCCATTGTTCCGCCGCGAGGCCATCGAGCACCAGCGCGAGCTGATACGCGGCAGCGTGCTGCTGGCGGCGTCACCCCGCAGCACCTGGCTGGCGACGACCGCGTTCGTCGTCGCGACATTGCTGGTCGGCTACGCGTGCCTGGGTGAGTTCAACCGCAAGGCCCACGTGCAGGGCTTCCTCGCGCCGAACAAGGGCCTGATCAAGGTCTATCCGGATGCACCCGGCACACTGCTCGAACGACGCGTCGACGAGGGTCAGCGCGTGCGCAGGGGCGACGTGCTGGCCGTGGTGTCGACCGAACGCAGCAGTCTCAGCGTGCATGCCGCCAACAGCACGACGATCGCCCTGTTGCGCGAACGTCAGGCCAGCCTCGAGAAGGAGCTGGCCGGACACGACGAGATGCAGCGGCTGCGCGCACAACGCATCGACGCCCAGCTCACGAGCCTGGACGAGGAACGGCATCAACTCGATGGCGCGATCGCGACGATGCGTGAGCGACTGCAGGCGGCGGAGCGCGAGTTGGCGCGCATCGAGAAGCTAAAGGTCGATGGCTACGTCGCCGCGGCACAGGTTCAGCAGGAAAGCGATCGCGTGCTCGATCAGCGCGGACAGCTGCAGGTACTGCGCCGCGATGCGGTCGCCTTGCAGGGCCGGATCACCGATCTGCACAAGGAGCGCGACAGCGCGCGCGTCGAAGGCGAGTCGGCGCGCGCGGCACTCGAACGCCGCATCGCCGAAGTCGTTCAGGAGCGCACCGAACGCGAGGCGAACAGCGACGTCGTGATCGCGGCGCCGGCTGACGGCGTGGTCAGCACGGTGCTGCTGCAGCCCGGTCAACAGGTGCGCCGCGACGCGCCACTGCTCAGCATCATCCCGGACGGCGCCGAACTCGAGGCGCGCCTGCTCGTGCCCAGCCACGCGATCGGCTTCGTCGCCCCGCAACAGGCAGTCGCATTGCGCTACGGTGCGTTTCCCTACCAGCGCTTCGGCCACTACCGCGGACACGTCGTATCGATCGCGAAGTCGCTGCTGCTGCCGGGCGACACCGACCTGCCGCTGCGGCTCGACGAACCGGCGTACCTGGTAACGGTCGCATTGCGCGAACAGGACGTGCACGCCTACGGCAGGACATTCGCGCTGCAGGCGGGCATGGCGCTTGATGCCGACGTGATGCTCGACCGCCGCTCGATCATCGAGTGGATGTTCGATCCGCTGTTCAGCCTGGTGCAGAGGACCTGAGCATGGCGGCGATCTCCCTGCTCAATTTCCCCGGGCGCCGACGCGTACCGCTCATCCTGCAGAACGAGGCCAGCGAGTGTGGCCTGGCATGTCTCGCGATGATCGCCGGCTACCACGGTCACAAGACCGATCTGGCCACGATCCAGCGCCGCAACCTCGGCGTCGGGCGCGGCGCACGGATGACGGATCTGATGCAGATCGCCGGCCATCTGCAGCTGTCGGCACGCCCAGTCAAGCTTGCGCTCGACGATCTGCACCTGTTGCAGGGGCCATCGATCCTGCACTGGGACTTCGGCCACTACGTGGTACTGACCAAGGTTGGCGCGGGCCACGTCGTGATTCACGACCCGGCCAGTGGCGAACGACGTCTCGCATTCGACGAGGTGTCAAAACACTTCACCGGTGTCGCGTTGGAGCTGACGCCGGAGGCCGGCTTCCAGCCTGTCGAGGAGCGCCGCCGCGTCAGTGTGCGCGAGCTGGTCGGCCGCGTGCACGGACTGCCACGCGCACTGGCAACGGTCGTCCTGCTCGCATTGGCACTCGAGGCATTCACGTTGGCCGCACCGCTGTTCATGCAGCTGGTCGTCGACGGCGCGGTGGTGTCGAACGATGCCGACCTGCTGTCGCTGCTGGCAATCGGTTTCCTGCTGCTCGGCCTGATCCGGGTCGCCGTGGCCACGTTGCGCGGCTGGGTCGTCATGGTATTGAGCAATCAGCTCAATCTGCAGCTGCTGGGCAACCTGTTCCGTCACCTGGTCCGGCTGCCGCTGGTGTTCTTCGAACGCCGCCACCTGGGTGACGTCGTGTCGCGGTTCGACTCGATGGGCACGATCCAGCGCACGTTGACCGGCAGCTTTCTCGAGGCCATGGTCGACGGCCTGATGGTCATCACGACACTGGCGATGATGCTGGTGTATTCCGCGCAGTTGACCGCGATCGTGGTCGGTGCGGCCGCGGTGTACGCCATGCTACGCCTTGTGCTGTATCGCCCGCTGCGCCAGGCCCAGGAAGAGGAGATCGCAAAGCGCGCGAAACAGCAGTCACATTTCCTGGAGACCGTGCGCGGCATGCAGAGCATCAAGCTTTTCGGCCGTCAGTTGCTGCGCCGCGCGCAGTTCGAGGATCTGCTCGCCGACCAGTTCAACGCCGGCATCCGCGTGCAGCGCCTTGGCCTCGTCTACCAGGCGGTCAATGGCACGACGTTCGCAATCGAGAACATCGTCGTCGTCTGGCTGGCGGCGCTCGCGATCCTCGACGGCCGCTTCTCGGTCGGCATGCTGTTCGCGTTCGTCGCCTACAAGCAACAGTTCGTGTCGCGAGCGACCGCGCTGGTCGAGAAAGGCATCGAACTGAAGATGCTCGGCCTGCACGGCGAACGCGTCGCCGACATCGCATTGAGCGAACCGGAGCCGGATCAGCCGGGCGGCCAGCGCCTGGCCGGTGACGGCGCGGTCGAGATCGAGCTGCGCGACGTCGGTTTCCGCTATTCCGACAACGAGCCGCATGTGCTCGATGGCGTCAGCTTCCATGTCGCGGCGGGTGAATCGGTCGCGCTGGTCGGCCCGTCGGGCTGCGGCAAGACCACGCTGGTCAAGCTGATGCTCGGCCTGCTGCCGTGCAGCGAAGGCCAGGTTCGCATCGGCGGCATCGCACTCGACCGCCTCGACCGCGACGCGCTGCGCGCGCAGGTCGGTACCGTGATGCAGGACGACCAGCTGTTCGCCGGGTCGATCGCCGACAACATCACCTTCTTCGATCCGGCGCCCGATTGGGAGCAGGTCGAACGCTGTGCGCGGCTCGCCGCGGTCCACGACGAAATCGCCGCGATGCCGCTGCAGTACCACACGATGGTCGGCGACATGGGCTCCGTTTTGTCGGGTGGACAGAAGCAGCGCGTGCTGTTGGCGCGGGCGTTGTACAAGCGGCCGCGGATCCTGGTGCTCGACGAGGCGACCAGCCACCTGGATATCGACGCCGAACGCCTGGTCAACGACGCGGTCATGCAGCTGCCGCTGACCCGGGTCATCGTCGCCCATCGCCCCGAAACCATTGCCAGCGCGGATCGCGTGATCGCGCTGCAGAGGACCACGTCGCGCCCGCGCACGACGCAGGCGCAGCATTCCGCGCAAGCGACAGCGCAACCGCAGCAGGGGGGTTGAACATGTCCTATCCCGCCACATTCGACAATCGAGTCCTGACGATGGACGGCTCGCCGCTGGTCAGCGCATTGCTGGCGTTGCGTGCGGTCGGCCGGTCGTCGGACAAACCCGACGCCCAGCGGCGCCACCGCATTGCCGGCGGCGCCGGTGCCGGTGCATCCGCGGCATTCCCCGCCGCGCTCAATCAACTGTCAGGAGAATGACGATGAAACAGCAACACGAGACCGAATTGACCACGCTTGCGATTGACGAGATCGAGCAGGTCCACGGCGCCGGAATCACCGGTGGCCTGGTCAAACTGGTGACCGCCGAGGACATGTGGGGCAACGAGATGTCGGTCGAGGAATGGATGGACTACATGGCCCACCACATCCATGCCCACGGCGACGCGACGTCGACGGATCCCAATGTGGCTTGGGTGCACGACTTTTCCAACTGATGTCGTGCAGCGATCCGGGGCCGGGGTGGGAGCAGTGTCATCCACGCTGCCAACCCAACCCCTGCACCGGATCCGTCGACGACCGACGGCAGGGGCCGGGCTATTCGGTTGCGACCGGCGCCAGCATCCCTTCACGCTCGATGAACGCGATGATCTCGTCGACGCCGTCGCCACGCTTGAGATTGCTGAACACCCAGGGACGCTCGCCGCGCATGCGGCGCGTGTCGGCCGCCATGACGTCGAGCGACGCGCCGACGTACGGCGCAAGATCGATCTTGTTGATCACCAGCATGTCGGATCGCGTGATGCCGGGACCGCCCTTGCGCGGGATCTTCTCGCCCTCGGCGACGTCGATCACATAGATGGTCAAATCTGCCAGCTCGGGACTGAAGGTCGCCGACAGGTTGTCGCCGCCGCTTTCGATGAACACGATCTCCAGATCGGGAAAACGCTGCTGCAGGTCCTCGACCGCGGCCAGGTTCATCGATGCATCCTCGCGGATCGCCGTATGTGGACAACCACCGGTCTCGACGCCGACGATGCGCTCGAACGGCAGCGCCTGCGCGCGCATCAGGATCTGCGCATCCTCCTGGGTATAGATGTCGTTCGTCACCACGGCGATGTCGTAACGCTCGCGCAGGCGCTTGCACAACACCTCGAGCAGCGCGGTCTTGCCTGACCCGACCGGACCGCCGACGCCGATGCGCAGTGCGCTTCTGCTCGCATTCATGTCACCCTCGTTGACTGTGCTTGACAGGGGTCAGATCCCATTTTCGTCGTTTCAACCGGAATCTGCGAACACGGCCCGGAAAGGTGCTGAGAAAGGGATCTGACCCCTTTCGCCACCGACCCCTACGCTGTCAGGAGCGGAACAGGCGCGTGTACTGGGTCTCGTGTCGCGCACTTGCGATCGCCAGTGCCGGCGCGCTGGCGCCGATGTCGTCGTCACCCAGTGCCAGCGCACGTTCGACGGTGGCCGGCAGGCATGCGGCGAGACGCAGCTGCACCCGCTGGCCATCGGTCTGGCCGAGCGGCACCAGCTTGATCGCGGCCGCGACCTGGTTCTCGAGCCAGCCCCATGCATAACCGAGCAGGCAGTCGCGCCGGGCGATGCCCCAATGCACCGCGGCCAGCGCGAACGGTGCCGCCTGGCAATCGGCGAGCGAATCGCGCCAGGTGTCGGCGGCGACGACGCCGAGGTCGCGCAGCAGGCTGCATAGCGCGCGTGCGCGGTTACGCTCCTCGGCGCGCAGCTCGCGGCCCTCGCGGCCGGCGAGACAGATCCGTGCCCAGTGCGCGACCGTGCCGGCCTCTCCCCCTGCGCAGGCATCGTAGAGGCGCGCCAGGATCGGCAGCTCGAACGGGGCCAGCGCATCGTCGATGAGCCCCTGCAGCCAGTCGGCGAGCGTGTCGCTGTCGTTGATCCAGCCCGTTTCGACTGCCCATTCGAGGCCCTGGGAATAGGTGAAAGCCCCGACCGGCAGGGCGGGGCTCGTCAGCTGCAGCAGGCGCAGACGTGCCAGTGCGTCGCCGGCCGTGGCATCAGTGTCCATGGTCGTGCGAACCGTGGCCGTGATGATCGTGCGCGGCGTGACCGTGCTCGTGTGCATGCCCGTTGGCGCCGCGCCCATAGGCGCCGGGCTCGGGCTCGAACGGCACCTCGGCGAACGCCGGCTCCAGCCCGAGACCGCGCAGCATGTCATCCAGTACGTGATCGTGCTGGTAGCGCAGGCGCCCGCCGTCGATCTGCAGTGCCACGTGCCGATTGCCGAGGTGATAGCACGCACGCGCGAGCAGCAGCGGATCCTCGCAATGCACCTCCGATACCGGCTCTGCGGCGGCGCGGACAATGACGACCAGGCCATCGGCACTGCCGAGCAGGTCGCCATCGCGCAGCACCTCGCCGCGCGCCAGGAACACGCCGGCGTCGCGGCCGTCGTCGAGCGTGACGCGCAGGCGGCTGCGGATCCGCTTGTCCAGCGGTAGCGTCAACGCCGCCTCCGCCGGGCCGCCATCGATGCGGCGGTCGAGTTCGATCATCGGCGTCGGCGCGGCCATCGCCGGTATCAGAACAGGAAATAGCGCTGCGCCATCGGCAGCACCTCGGCCGGTTCGCAGGTCAACAGTTCGCCGTCGGCGCGCACCTGGTAGGTCTGCGGATCGACCTCGATGGTCGGCTGCCAGTCGTTGAGCACCATGTCGGCCTTGCGCACGCCGCGGCAGTTGCGCACGACGCCGACCAGCGACTCCAGGCCAAGGTGGCGATGCACGTCGATCTCGTACGCGGTCTGCGACAGGAAGGTCATGCGGGTCGCGTGGCGGGCCCCGCCCATTGCGCCGAACATGTGCCGGTAGTGGACCGGCTGCGGCGTCGGGATCGAGGCATTCGGGTCGCCCATCGGTGCCGCGGCAATCATGCCGGCCTTGATGATCAGGCTCGGCTTGGTACCGAAGAAGGCCGGCTTCCACAGCACCAGGTCGGCCAGCTTGCCCACTTCGACCGAGCCGACCTCGTGCGCGATACCGTGCGTGATCGCCGGGTTGATCGTGTACTTGGCGATGTAACGGCGCGCGCGCAGGTTGTCGTGCGTGGCCGGGTCACCCTTCAGGCTGCCGCGCTGCACCTTCATCTTGTGCGCGGTCTGCCAGGTGCGCGTGATCACCTCGCCGACCCGACCCATGGCCTGCGAGTCGGACGAGATCATCGAGAAGGCACCGAGGTCGTGCAGGATGTCCTCGGCGGCGATCGTCTCGCGGCGGATGCGCGACTCGGCGAACGCGACATCCTCGGGAATCGACGGCGACAGGTGATGGCAGACCATCAGCATGTCGAGGTGTTCGTCGACGGTGTTGACGGTATACGGCCGGGTCGGGTTGGTCGACGACGGCAGCACGTTGGCATGACCGGCCGCCTTGATGATGTCCGGCGCGTGGCCACCGCCCGCACCCTCGGTGTGATAGGTGTGGATGGTGCGCCCGGCGATCGCGGCCAGCGTGTCCTCGACGAAACCCGATTCGTTCAGCGTGTCGGTGTGGATAGCGACCTGGACGTCGAAGTTCTCGGCCACGGTCAGGCAGTTGTCGATCGCCGCCGGGGTGGTGCCCCAGTCCTCGTGCAGCTTGAGCCCGATCGCGCCGGCCGCGATCTGCTCCGACAGCGGACCGGGCCGCGAGCCGTTGCCCTTGCCGAGGAAGCCCAGATTGACCGGCAGGCCGTCGGCGGCCTGCAGCATGCGCTGGATGTTCCAAGGGCCTGGCGTGCAGGTCGTGGCATTGGTGCCGGTGGCCGGACCGGTTCCGCCGCCGAGCATCGTCGTGATGCCGGACATCAGCGCGTCGTCGACCTGTTGCGGACAGATGAAGTGGATGTGCGCGTCGATGCCACCGGCGGTCAGGATCTGGCCCTCTCCGGCGATCGCCTCGGTGCCGGGTCCGATGACGATATTCACACCGGGCTGCACGTCGGGGTTGCCGGCCTTGCCGATGGCGCAGATCCGGCCGTTCTTGATGCCGACGTCGGCCTTGACGATGCCCCAGTGATCGAGGATCAGCGCATTGGTGATCACGACATCCACCGTCTGCGCGCTGGGTTGCTGGCTCTGGCCCATGCCGTCGCGAATCACCTTGCCGCCGCCGAACTTGACCTCGTCACCGTAGATCGTGCGGTCCTGTTCGACCTCGATGAACAGCTCGCTGTCCGCCAGGCGCACGCGGTCGCCGACCGTGGGCCCGTACATCTGTGCGTATGCGGCGCGTGTGATCGTCGCCATCAGGCTTTCTCCCTGTCCAGCGGACCCATCACGTGGCCGCGAAAACCGTACACGTGGCGGTCACCGGCATACGCAACCAGCTCCACTTCGCGCGTCTGGCCCGGTTCGAACCGCACCGCGGTGCCCGCGGCGATGTTCAGGCGCATGCCGCGCGCACTGGCCCGGTCGAACGCGAGCGCGCCGTTGGTCTCGAAGAAGTGGTAGTGCGAACCGACCTGGATCGGCCGGTCACCGGTGTTGGCGACCGACAGCCTGACGGTGGCGCGGCCGGCATTGATCTCGATCTCGCCGGCAGCGGGGATCACTTCACCTGGAATCATCGCGGACTCTCCAGTCTGTTGTCTTGTTATGCGGTGCGCACGTATCACACGATCGGATCGTGCACCGTGACCAGCTTGGTGCCGTCCGGGA
This sequence comes from Gammaproteobacteria bacterium, assembly GCA_020445255.1. GTDB lineage: Bacteria > Pseudomonadota > Gammaproteobacteria > Chromatiales > Chromatiaceae > Thiosocius. The sequence goes on along the minus strand of JAGRGY010000027.1, from coordinate 72,715 downwards.
AGGTCGCCTCGACCTGGACCTCAGGGATCAGCTCGGCGACGCCGTCCATGACATCGTCGCGCGACAGCAGCGTGCGGCCATGGTCCATCAGCTCGGCGACGCTGCGGCCATCGCGCGCACCCTCGAGGATCGCAGCGCTGATGAATGCCACCGCCTCCGGGTAGTTGAGCTTGAGCCCACGCGCCCTGCGCCGTTCGGCCAGCAGCGCGGCGGTGAACAGCAGCAGCTTGTCTTTTTCTCTCGGTGTCAGTTCCATAGCGAATCGTTCCCGGTTGGCGTCAACTCACCGCGTCAGGTGGCCCAGATGCGCGGTGGACTCGCATCCCGGCCAAGTGTGCGCGGCCGCAGCGCGGTCCACACGTCGCGGAACAGGCGGTGTGCGCGCTCGGTCGAATTGCCAAGATAGCGCACAACGAGCAGGTCTTCGATCAGCGTCGCACCCGCGTAGTCGGTGCCACGAGCGAACAGCATGTCGCGACAGGCGGCCACATCGTCCTCGTTCGCATGGCTGACCAACAGCGTACCACCGACCGCCATGCCCGCCATCAACGACAGACGACAGCGGTTGTCCGGCCGTACCCGCAGACGTTCGAACAGCAGCGGACGGTCATCGCGGTACACGCTCAGGCGGCTGTCGATCTGACCGCTGTCGAATCCCTCGCCGATCACCGGCCGGCCGAGACACTGGATCTCGGACAACACCAGGCGCGCGTCGCCACGCAGTTCGACGCGCGTGCCGAGTGCAACGTCGGCACCGGGAAAGAAGATGTTTTCCTGCGGCAGCCATTCGAGCGTGGCGCCGTCCTCGACGATCAGCGTCTGCTGCTGGCGTGCACGCTCGCCGGCGCTGCGATAGAACTTGCCCGCCCCCGGCGTGGTCAGCAGGGCATGGCTGCCGCGATCGAGCTGCACATCCACGTCGATGATGTCGCCGCCGACGATGCCGCCCGGCGGATGCAGCACGTAGACATGACAGACATCGCCCTCCGGGTAGAACGGGCGCTGCACCGCGAGCGGACCCTGGTGGCGGCGTTCGCCGAGCACGGTGCGCCCACCGGCGACGCGGAAGCCGAGCCGCAGCTGCGCATACCAGCCGGGCGCATGCGGGTGTGGCTCGACCAGCGCATGCATCGGGATCAGTCGCGCAGCCGCCGGCGCAGCAGGCGCAGGCCGTAGCCGCCGACAGGCAGCAACAGCAGCGCCAGCCAGGCATGTTCGGCTGCGTGCTGCGCCCCCGTTGCATCGCTGACGTGCGCGGAAGCGGCGCCGACGACGCCACACCAGGTCGCGAGGGCAAGCATCATTCGCATCGTCGTTCCTCCGTGCGGCCGTTCAGACAGTCAGATACTGGTGAATCAGGTCATCGTTCAACTCGGGCATCATCCCCGTCGCGACGGCGCGGCCGCGGTCGAGCAGACAGAAGCGGTCGGCCACCTTGCGCGCGAACGGAAGTTTCTGTTCGACCAGCAGCACGGTCAGGCCGAGTTCACGGTTGAGCTTGCGCACGATACTACCGATATCGGCGACGATGTTGGGCTGTATGCCCTCGGTGGGCTCGTCGAGGATCAGCAGCTTCGGGTCGGTGACCAGCGCCCGGCCGATCGCAAGCTGCTGCTGCTGACCGCCCGACAGATCGCCACCGCGCCGACCGAGCATCTCCTGCAGCACCGGGAACATCTCGAAGATGAAATCCGGGATCCGGTTGAGCCGGTCGCGGCGCGCCGGAAGACCGATCAGCAGGTTCTCCTCGACGCTCAGCAGCGGAAAGATCTGGCGACCCTGCGGCACATAACCGATGCCCATCGGCGCACGGCCTTCGGCGCTGATGCCCTTCAGGTCCTTGCCCTGGTAGTCCAGCGTGCCGCCCTTGACCGGCAGCAGGCCCATGATGCACTTGAGCAGCGTTGTCTTACCGACGCCGTTACGGCCCATCAAGACCGTGCACTGGCCCTCGGGGACGTCGAGATCCAGGTCCCACAGGGTATGCGATTGGCCATAGAACTGGTTGAGCTTCTCGACCCTCAGCATCGCGGCAGTCTCCGTGCGTCATTCGCCAAGATACACCTCCACGACCTTGGGATCGCCCTGTACCTGGTCCATGCTGCCCTCGGCCAGCACGCTGCCCTGGTGCAGCACCGTGACACGCGAGTTCAGCGCACGCACGAAGTCCATGTCGTGCTCAACGACGACCACCGAGTGTTCTCCGGCCAGCGAGGTCAGCAGCTCGACGGTGCGGTCCATCTCCTGATGGGTCATGCCTGCGGCCGGTTCGTCGACCAGCAGCAGCAGCGGGTTCTGCATCAGTAACATGCCGATCTCGAGCCACTGCTTCTGCCCGTGCGACAGGGCGCCGGCAATGCGCTGGGCCTCGTCGGACAGGCCGATCAGGTTCAGCACCTCGTCGATGCGTTCACGTTCCGGTGCACTCAGGCGTGCGCGCAGCGTGCGCCACACCCCCTTGGGACCGGCCATCGCCAGCTCGAGGTTCTCATACACCGAGTGGTATTCGAACACCGTCGGCTTCTGGAACTTGCGACCGATGCCGGCCTGCGCGATCTCGGGTTCGCTCATCTGCAGCAGGTTCATGCGCGAGCCGAACCAGCAGGTGCCGGTGTCGGGGCGCGTCTTGCCGGTGATGATGTCCATCATCGTCGTCTTGCCGGCGCCGTTCGGGCCGATCAGGCAGCGCAGCTCGCCGGCATTGACATAGAAGTTGAGGTTGTTGATCGCCTTGAAGCCATCGAACGCAACCGACACGTCCTCCATGTACAACACCGTACCGTGCGACAGATCGAGGCCGTCGACGACCTTCGGCACCATGAAATCGAACACCCGGTCACGGCGAAAGAATTCCTGAACGGCGCTCATGCTGCCGACTCCTGCCTGCGCCGCCACAGGCCGGCGATGCCACGTGGCAGCAGCAAGGTGACCAGCACGAACAGACCGCCGAGGGCGAACAGCCAGACCTCGGGAAACGCCGCGGTGAACCAGGTCTTGGCATAGTTGACGCCGATCGCACCCAGCACGGCGCCATACAGCGTCGCCCGCCCGCCGATCGCGACCCAGATCACGACCTCGATCGAGTTCAGCGGTTGAAACTCGCCCGGATTGATGATGCCGACCTGCGGTACGTAAAGCGCTCCGGCCACGCCGGCGAGCATCGCGGAGAAGGTGAAGATGGCGAGCTTGACGTGTTCGACCTTGTAGCCGATGAAGCGCGTGCGGTCTTCGGTGTCGCGGATCGCGACCGCGACCCGGCCGAGGCGCGATTTCACCAGCGCGCGGCAGCTGATGTAGCCGAGCGCGAGCGCGATGCCCGAGGCGAGGAACAGGCCGATGCGCGTGCTGTCCGACTGCAGGCTGAAACCGAGGATGTCCTTGAAATCGGTCAAGCCGTTGTTGCCGCCGAACCCCATCTCGTTGCGGAAGAAGGCCAGCATCAAGGCGTAGGTCAGCGCCTGGGTGATGATCGACAGGTACACACCGGTGACCCGCGAGCGGAACGCCAGCCAGCCGAACACGAACGCCAGGATACCCGGGGCGAGGAACACCATCAGCGCAGCAAACCAGAACTGGTCGAAACCGTGCCAGAACCACGGCAGTTCCTGCCAGTTCAGGAACACCATGAAGTCGGGCAGCAGCGGGTTGCCGTACACGCCGCGTTCGCCGATCTGTCGCATCAGGTACATGCCCATCGCGTAGCCGCCGAGGGCGAAGAACGCGGAGTGGCCGAGACTGAGTATGCCGAGATAGCCCCAGACGAGATCGACGGCGACTGCGAGCAGCGCATAGGTCAGGTACTTGCCGAGCAGCGTGACCGTGTAGGTCGACAGGTAGAGTGGGTTGTCTGCCGGCAGGCCATTCAACACCGGCACGGCGATCATCACCGCCAGCAGCGTCAGCAGAAACACCTTGCCGCCGTGATCGCCCTTGAGCGTGCGCAGGAGGAACATCGGTCAGCCCTCCGCAGCGCGGCCCTTCTGCGGGAACAACCCGCGCGGTCGCTTCTGGATGAACAGGATGATGAACACGAGCACCAGGATCTTGGCCAGCACCGCGCCGGCCCAGGGCTCCATGACCTTGTTGGCGATGCCCAGACCCAGGCCGCCGATCAGCGTTCCCCACAGGTTGCCGACGCCGCCGAACACGACCACCATGAAACTGTCGACGATATACGACTGACCCAGGTTGGGACCGACATTGGTCAGCTGCGACAGCGCCACGCCGGCGATCCCGGCGATGCCTGAACCGAGGCCGAAGGTCAGGGCATCGACGCGCGCCGAGCGCACGCCCATCGCACGCGCCATGCTGCGGTTCTGCGACACCGCGCGGACCTGCAGCCCGAGGCGGGTGTACTTCAGCACCACGTACAGTCCGGCGAACACCAGCAGGCAGAAGATGAAGATGTACAGGCGGTTGTAGGTCAGCGCCAGCACGGAGTTGATCTGCCACAGGCCGCTGAGGAATTCCGGGTTGGAAACGGGCACGTTCTGCGACGAGATCGCCGATCGCACCAGCTGCTGAAGGACCAGGCTGACGCCGAACGTCGCCAACAGTGTCTCGAGCGGCCTGCCGTAGAGAAAGCGGATGATGCCGCGCTCGATCGCGATCCCGGCCAGGCCGGATACGATGAACGCGGCCGGGATGGACAGCACGATCGACAGCCCGGTCATGTCGGGCATCAGCTGCTGCATCAGGTAGGTGGTATAGGCACCGAGCATGATCAGCTCGCCGTGCGCCATGTTGATCACGCCCATGACGCCGAACGTGATCGCCAGCCCGATCGCGGCCAGCACCAGCACCGAGCCCGCACTCAGACCAAAGAACAGCGTCTCGACATGGCCGTACAGGCGAACTTTGTCCTCGATCTTTTTCAGTGCAGCGGCGGCATCAGCACGCACACCCTCGTCGGGGTCATTCTTGGCGAGCCGGGTGAGGCCGTTGCGTACGGCCGGCGAAAGACTGTCGGCGACCTCGGTGATGGCATGGCGGCGCTGTGCCGAATCGTCGGCGCTGAGGCGGGCGAGTGCGACCACCTCGGACATCGCCTCGCGCACGGCAGGATCCTGTTCCTTGTCGAGCAGCCCGCTGAACAGCGCGGCGTGTTCGGGCTGCACGTCGTCAAGCATCGCGTTGACAGCGCGCAGACGCACCGCCGGGTCGGGGTCGTGAAGTTCCCGTTCAGCGGCGAATGTGCGGAGCCGACCGCGCATCGTGTTGTTGATCGCGAACTTTTTGAATTTGCGGGAGCTGAATACGCCGTAGTCGTCGCCGGTCAGTGCGTCGATCGCATGATCGCCGTCTGCACCCGGGCGCATCCAGACCAGGCGGCTGTTTTCCTTCAGGTAGCGAAGTTCACCCTCGAGGATGCCGCGCAGCAGGTCGCCGGTCTTCGGGTGACCGCTCGCGGCAAGCGCGGCAACACCCTGCTCTTTGACATCGAAGTTGCGATCGAGCAGCTGTTCGAATGCAGCGTCGAGAGTGGTGTCTCCGGTCGCGATCTCGGCCGCATACAACGGCGAGATGAGGCACAGCGTCAGCAAGGTCATGAGCAATCGCAACATGAGTCCTGTCTTCGTTCGGGTTGGGGGTTGTGGCACCGGTGTACGGGGCACCGGTGCCACACGCTTGCACAGCGTTGCGTGTCAGTGCGCGATCAGTAGTTCTGACCCGAGCACTTGGCGGTCTTGACGTTGTAGTTGCCGCAAGACAGCGGCGCACGCCAGTCGGAGATCAGGTCTTTCGAGCCTTCGAGGAAATCCGACCAGGCGTCGCCCACCACCAGGCCCGGGGTCTGCGAGACGATCTGGAACTGTCCGTCGTCCTGGATCTCGCCGATCAGCACCGGCTTGGTGATGTGGTGGTTCGGCATCATTGCCGAGAGGCCGCCGGACAGATTCGGCACTGCGACCCCGATGATCGCATCGCCGACTGCGCCCGGATCCGTGGTACCGGCCTTCTTCACTGCCTCGACCCACATGTTGAAGCCGATGTAATGGGCCTCCATCGGGTCGTTGGTCACGCGCTTGTCGTTCTTGATGAACTTGTGCCAGGCATCGATGAAGGCGTCGTTGTCGTCGTTCTCGACGCTCATGAAGTAGTTCCAGGCAGCCAGGTGGCCGACCAGCGGCTTGGTGTCGATGCCCGACAGCTCTTCCTCGCCGACCGAGAACGCGACCACCGGGATGTCCTCGGCCGAGATACCCTGGTTGCCCAGTTCCTTATAGAACGGCACGTTCGCGTCACCGTTGATCGTCGAGACCACCGCGGTCTTCTTGCCCGCCGAACCGAACTTCTTGATGTCGGCGACGATCGACTGCCAGTCGGAATGACCGAACGGCGTGTAGTTGATCATGATGTCGCCGGCAGCGACGCCCTTGGCCTTCAGGTAGGCCTCGAGGATCTTGTTCGTGGTACGCGGGTACACATAGTCGGTACCGGCCAGCACCCAGCGCTTGACGCCGAGGTCCATCAGGTAGTCAACGGCCGGAATCGCCTGCTGGTTGGGCGCCGCACCGGTGTAGAACACGTTCTTCGACGACTCCTCGCCCTCGTACTGCACCGGGTAGAACAGCAGGCTGTTCAGTTCCTCGAACACCGGCAGCACGGACTTGCGCGACACCGAGGTCCAGCAGCCGAACACCGCCGCGACCTTGTCTTTCTCGATCAGCTCACGCGCCTTCTCGGCGAACAACGGCCAGTTCGAGGCCGGGTCGACGACCACCGCCTCGAGCTTCTTGCCGAGCAGTCCGCCCTTTTTGTTCTGCTCGTCGATGAGCATCAGCATCGTGTCCTTGAGCGTGGTCTCCGAGATGGCCATCGTGCCCGACAGCGAGTGCAGCACACCGACCTTGATCGTGTCGGCGGCCTGTGCGGCACCGGCAACGCCCAGCGCGGTGGCCGTCGCTGCCGCCAGCGACAGGCGGCGTAGTTGCGTGACGAAACTCATTGTTGCTTATCTCCCCTATGAGGTCTGGTGACGAAACTGTCTGGCACTGCAGCGGGCGTGCGGTGCATACCCGGTCGCTCGTGATACGGCATCGGGATACGGGAACCCCGGTGAAGCGACAGCTGAAGGGCGGAGTGCAGGTGTTGTGCCAAATCGCCAATTCGTTGTTTTGACGGCGGAAACGGGGGGCTTCTCGCACCAAGCTGGACAGTCGCGCCCCATGTTGGCGCGGAACCTTTTGCGCCGCGCACCAGGTTTGTGCATTCCACCCCTGTCGACAGCCGGGGCACGCTCAAGAAACCGGGCTGCAAGCCGATGCGTTTCGTCAATGGTCGACCCGCCCGGTGAGCCAACCGATACCGCCATGGCTGACGTAACACCCACGCGTTCGCTCGACGAGCGCAGGCATCACTACCTCCGCGAACACAACTACGCGGTGATCTTGGGGCTGCTGGCCGTCTGGACCCTGCTGGTCGCCTACTCCTATCAGTGGAACCGCTCCCACCTGTTCGACGAGACCGTGGCCCTCGCCAGGCGCGAGGCCGAGGCGTTGTGGAACAAAGACCAGGCGTTTCGCCAATGGGGCACCCGCCACGGCGGCGTGTACGTCCGGCCCAGCGAGTGGTCTCCGCCGAACCCCTTTCTCGACCACCTGCCGGACCGGGACCTGGAGACGACCGACGGCGTGAAGCTGACGCTGGTGAACCCGGCGTACATGATGCGCCAGGTGACCGAGCTGTTCGACGAGACGTACGGCATCAAGGGGCGCATCACCGGCCTGCGCCAGCTCAACCCGGACAACGCCCCCGACGACTGGGAACGTGAGGTGCTGCTGCGCTGGACATCCGGCGACGTGCAGGACGTGACCGCCCAGACCCAGATCGGCGGTCGGCCGTTCCTCAGATTCATGCGGCCGATGTACATGGTCGACGGATGCGACAAGTGCCACGCCGTGCTCGGCTACAAGACCGGCGACCTGCGCGGCGGCGTCAGCGTGTCGATACCGCTCACACCCTATTTCGACGCCGCGGCCGATACCCTCAATTCCATACTGGCCACGCACGTCGCGGTCTGGTTGCTCGGCACTGCGAGCCTGTTCGTGTTCGCCCTGAGCGTGCGCCGCAAGCAGCGCGAACGACGGCAGCATCTCGCCCAGCTGGAACGCGCGGCGCTGTACGACGCATTGACCGGCCTGCCGACCCGCATGCTGTTGCACGACCGCATCGGGCACGCGATACGCAGTCTCGGACGCCGACCAGGACAGTCGGTCGCGGTCTGCTTCATCGATCTCGACCGTTTCAAGCACATCAACGACACCTATGGACACGCGGTCGGCGACGGCCTGTTGGTTGCCGTGAGCCAGATACTGCAGCATGCGGTGCGACCCAACGACACCGTTGGGAGGCTGGGCGGCGACGAATACGTCGTGCTGCTCAACGGTGTCGAAGATGCCGGCGACGCAAGCGCGATCATGGAGCGCCTGCTCACGGCACTGCGCGAACCGGTCAACGTCGCCGGCCAGGCGGTGCAGATCGATGCCAGCATCGGCATCGCCATGAGTAACCTGGCGACCGACACCGCCGAGACATTGATCCGGCACGCCGATATCGCGATGTTTCGCGCCAAGCGTGACAGCGGCCAGCGGATCGCGGTGTTCGACACATCGATGCATGAACATATCCGCGAACTGACCGAGACCGAGGCGGCGTTGCGCTCGGCGTTGAAGAACGACGAGTTTATGGTGTACTACCAGCCGATCGTTTCGAGCCGATCGCGCCGGATCGCGGGCTTCGAGGCGCTGCTGCGCTGGCGCCACCCGCAACTCGGCATGGTCCCACCCGACCATTTCGTGCCGATCGCCGAGGAGATCGGCGAGATTCATGCGATCGGTGCCTGGGTGATCGAACAGGCCTGTGAACAGATTGCCGCGTGGCGGACCCATTTCGACGACGGCGCGCTGCAGATCTCGGTGAACCTGTCGGCGCTGCAGCTGCTCGATCCGGAATTTCTCGACAAGGTGCGCAACACGACCACGCGCGCCGGCGTCGACCCGTCGCAGCTGTGTCTGGAGATCACCGAGACCGCGCTGGTGCGTGACCAGGCCGGCGTGACCGACTGCCTGGGAAGGCTGCGCGACTTCGGCTGCCGCCTCGCCGCCGACGACTTCGGCACCGGGTACAGCTCGCTGACCTATCTGCAGCGTTACCGGTTCGACGCGTTCAAGATCGACAAGCAGTTCGTGCAGGACGACAGCGAATCCAGTACCGGGAGCAAGCTGTGCAAGGCGCTGATCGGGCTCGCCGACGACCTCGGCATGATCGTCGTCGCCGAGGGCGTGGAGACGTCCGACCAGTTCGACCGGCTGCGCGACATGGGCTGCGACCGGATGCAGGGCTATTACTTCTCGCGCCCGCTGCCGCCGGCCGAAATCAATGCGCTGCTGCAGCGCGGCCTGCACCGCGACAACACCCGGCTGGCCGCGCACAGCGCCGCGGCCTGAGCACCTGTGTGCGGCACTGCCGGGGCACCCCTCCGGCTCCCGGCGGCCCCGCCGATGCGCTTGTCCCTGCTGCCGCAGATGGCACCGGGCACGTCAGCATTTTTTACGCCATGCCCCGTCAGCCCAGGGCCGATCGTCTGAAATTCAACGAGTTATCCATCACGGCAGAGATCTTGCTTGGGTCAGCGCGCGCAACCTGCGCGAGAACAACAAAAGACCGAACCCGGGGAACGAAGGGATGCCGAGATTCGACAAGACGTGCGTGGCGGGCCTCGCCCTCGCGACGCTGGCGGGGTCGTCGGGCGCGCTCGCCAGCAGCGTCGTGAGCTACACGACCGCGCTGCCCGAGCTGGCCGGCCTGTATGCCGAGACCGACCCGGTCGATGATTCGTACTTCGTGCAGATGACGATCACCGGGCTCCCGAAGTTCGACCCGTCACTGGGCACGCTGCAGCACATCAGCATCGCGTTCCACGCCGACTTCACTCACGACGTCGCCGTGGCCGCGGGCCCCGTGACCGACGACAACCAGGCCAACGAGGCCGCGTATGCCAGTGCGTTCACGGATCTCGAGCTGGTCTACAACGGCTCGCTGTACGGCAACGTCATCGACAGCTATCCGCTGATCGAGGGCCTGGGTTGCGCCAACGACCCGTTCGCCGGGCCGTGCTCGGAAAGCATGGGACTGGCGGAGAGCTGGGCCGGACCCGAGTCGGGCGGTCCCGATATCACCGCCTACGGCGACTTCGATCCTGCGCACTTCATCGGTGCCGGCGAGGAGGTCTCGGCGCTGGCGATCTGGTTCGTCTCGTACCAGCTCACGGCCAACGGCGAAAACGCCGACGGCGTGCTGGTCGACCAGACGTTCCAGCTGGATGCCGGCGACGTCGGCGCCGACTTCAACACCTTAACGATCAGTTACGAGTACACGGTCGTGCCGCTGCCCACGGCCGTCTGGCTGTTCGGCAGCGCGCTGGTCGGCCTGGTCGGCGTGGCGCGTCGCACACGCTGAACCTCAACCGATCATCCGCCCGGTCCGCCCGATCGGTCAGACTCGCTTGATCCACCCGCGCGCGAAGCGTTCCTGGCGACTGTCGCCGGCCATGATCTCGACGTAGCGCGCACCCTGCTGGATGTTCATCAGCTTGACCAATGCATCGCTGCTCCGGTCCTCGTGCAGTAGCGTCGTTACGGTGGCGAGCGTCTTGTCGCCGAACCAGCCGTCGACAATCAGGTCGGCATAGTCGGCCTGGTCACGGTTGAGCAGATTGAGTGCCGACTGCAGGAAGCGCACCGCTCGTCGCACGCCCATGTTCACGGCCGTGTCGTACAGCTCGTTGGCCACGCTCTGGTCGGGCAGCGCGTCGCCCTGGAAGCGGTCCCAGTAGGCGTCTTTGTAGAAGGCCGCGACCGCCTGTTGCAGACCCGTGTCGCGGTCGAGGCTGTTGGGAAAGCCCCGCTTGCCGCGCAGCGCGTCGACGCGCTGCCAGCCGGTCCACTCCGGGTGATGGACGCGTGCAATGCCGCGGTAGGTCTCACCGCCGCGATCGACCGGATCGTTGACGTATCCACCCTCGTGCGCCGACGTGCCTTCGAATGCCTCGTTGAATGTCGCCATCGCCGCCCCCTCAGTAGTCCAGGACGTCTTTGCTGAACAGCTTCTTCGGTTCGACCCCGTCACCAAGGATCGTGCGCAGCAGGTGGTTCATCGAATGGACATCGTTGTCGAAGCCGCCGTGCGTACGGCTGGCAGTGATCGCGCTGCCGTTCGCATCGGCATAGAACACACTGAAGCGATCCTTGACCGCCTGCATCTTGTCCCTGGCCAGCAGCGGCTGCATGGCGATCTGCATGCCAAGCAGCTCCTCGGGCAGCTGTTCCTCGAAGGCGTTGGCGACCAGGTAGAGCAGCGACTTGCGGTAGATGCCGCCTACCGTGTCGTCGCGTTCCAGCTGGTCATCGAGGTTGAGCACCTGCATGCGGTCGATCCCGAACGTTCCCGGCGGCGACACCAGATACGGGTAGTAGTGACTCTCGAACAGCGCCACCGAGGCCGCCGGCGCAAACAGCGTGCAGCTGCCGATGCGCAACGTCGGCGCCAGGTCCTCCATGGTCTCGAGCAGGCGTGCCAGCAGGATCGCGCCGGTGCTGTGGCCGCAGATGTGGACCTGCATGTTCGCCGCATCCGTGCGCGCCATCTCGGTCAACCAGATCTTCAGCGTCTCGCTGCCGGCATGCTGCGGCACGAAAGGCAGGCGCGCCCCGTCTTTCATCTCGCGCCACAGGGCCCGTCCGGGGATTCGCGCACCCCACTCCAGCAGCCGGTCGCTCCAGTCGCCCAGGCCGCCGGTGCGTTCGGTGACCTCGTCTGAACGCCGCAACACGACGTCCTTGATCTCCTCGGTGATCCCGGTGTCGTACATGAAATGGTACGGGTAGATGCCGTTCGCCTTGAACGTCTCCTTCATCGCGGCGATGCGCCGCGCCGAGTCACGCGGCGAATTGAGTCCGCCGTGTGCATACAGCAGCAGGTGCTGGTACTTGTTGCGGTTGCCGGCGACCAGCCTGGCGGTCGCGGCGACGTCGCCGGCGTTGCTCCAGTAGCGGCCGCGGGTGTGGAAGTGGCCGTCGTCGACATGGATGAAGTGACCGGCGATCTCGCTGCGCGCCGGGCTCGGCGACAACACACCACCGCTGCGGTTGACGTCGGTGGTCGGCGGCAGATGCCAGATCTTCGGCGTAGGCAGCGCCAGTGCGAACACCCAGGCATCCATGATGTTTGCCAGCCAGTCCTCGTATTGCCACAGGCCGAGACCGCCCTTGCCCCAGGTCTTGCTCCACGAGTTCTGGATCCAGAACCCCTTGCTGTTGTAGCCGACGATCGCGAACGCGTGCCCGCCCTGCTCCTGCTTCACGTACGGGATCACGCCGGTGCGCCGGTCCGGACGCATCCACCCCGGGTGGGTACTGGCGGAACAGTAGATCGCACCGGCCTCGTTGAGCGCGGCGTGAAAATCGGCAATGCCAGGCTGCACGCGGTAATACGCGCCAATCGTGTTGTCGCGCGCGGACTTGGCGCGGTCGACGCTCAATGCACCCGGCTTGCCATCGGCGTAGGGCCATTTGGCGTCGCTGCACACGCCCATGTTGTACCAACCCTTGATCGCGCCGCGGCAGCTCGAGCCGGCGTAGTCCTCGCCGGGCCATTCATCGTGCAGCTTTGCCATCTCGTACAACATGCGCGGGCTCACCCGGACCTTGCTGCCACGCACCTTGTTGAGCAGATTGATCACAGCGGCAAGGCCGAAGCCGGTGCACGCACCCTCGCTCTTCTGGTCGAGGATAGGCAGCCCGCGCGGCGCGGTGACGTAACGCCGCAGGCGCTGCAGCGATGCCTGGAACGGCCAGTCGCGCAGATCGGGTACGTCCTGCACCGCGGTCAGCAGGTAGTCGGGCGTTTTTCCGGAGTTGGCACGTGGAGGCATCGCCGGCTCCTGTCCGGGCAGAGACGCACAGGAGTATAGGGAACTTCCAACAATCCGTGACGCGATCGTCCCGGCACCGGGATCTCGCATCTCGGCGTTGCAAGCCGTCACGATTGCCCGCTATTGCGCACGCCTTGCGCCTCGACCTGCAAAATCCTGCCCGCCAATCGGATTCGCGCAGGATTGTCTGAAGCCCCTCATAGCGGTGCCGCAGGCGCGCTCGGCCCGCAGGATGGACTCAGTCCCAATCGCTCTGGCGCATCTCGAGAATCGGCTGACCCGCGCTGTCGAACAGCACCAGTGAGGCGCCGTCGCGTCGGAAGCGACGGGCATTCTCGAGCGCCGCGGCGAACGCGGCCTCGAACGCCATCGCCGACGATTCACACATCATCCGCGTCGCGGCGACAGGCCCGAGGAAGATCTGGTCGTCGATCACCTGGTATTCGGTTAACAAGCGGTTGCAACCACTGTGCCCGGCGAGGCGACCCTTGCTCATGAAGCGGATGAAGGCGTCGGTGTTCGGCGGGACCGCTTCGTCAGCGACCCGCAACGGCCGCCATTCGCTGCCCTGCAGCGAAACGGCAGGGCAGGCGGGTGCGAACACGGCCGCTAGCAGAAGCGCCGCCGAAGTACACAGTCGGTTCGCCGACATCCGAGATATCCAGTCACGACCCGCGCGGGTCCGATGGCGCGCAATTTAACACGCCGGCACAGCAGCCGGCGCACCGCCGGTCAGAGCTTACCGAAATCCACATGCTGTTCGACGTCGTCGCTCTCGGTCGGCTCGAGCGACAAGCCGCTGTTCCAGTCGGACGCGGTCAGGCGCTTGCCCGCATCGCTGGTCTTGATCTGGATCTTGACATTGCTCGCGGAGTCGGCGAACTCGATCGCCGTCTCGGCAGAGATCTTGCCGGCCTTGTACAGGGTCACCAGGTGCTGGTCGAACGACTGCATCTTGTATTGGCCGCCGCGCTCGATCGCGTCCTTGATGCCGCCGATCTCGCCTTTCGCGATCAGGTCGGATATGTAACCGGTGTTGACCATGATCTCGACCGCCGCGACCTTGCCACCCTTGATGCCCGGTACCAGGCGCTGGCAGATGATCGCACGCAGATTCTGCGCGATGCGCTTGGCCTGGGCCTCGATGCCCTCCTTCGGATAGAAGCCGAGGATGCGCTCCATGGTCATGGTCGCGTTGTTGGCGTGCAGCGTCGACAGCGCGAGATGGCCGGTGTTGGAGAACTTGAGCGCAAACTCCATCGTCTCCAGGTCGCGCACCTCACCCATCAGGATCACGTCCGGGGCCTCGCGCAGCGCCGCCTTCATGCCCGAACTGAACGACCCGGTGTCGGTGCCGATCTCGCGCTGCGCGACGATCGACTTCTTGTGCTCGTGCATGAACTCGATCGGGTCCTCGAGCGTGAGGATGTGACCGCCGGAGTGGCTGTTGCGGTGATCGATCATCGCCGCCAGCGTGGTCGACTTGCCCGAACCGGTCGCACCGACGACAAGGATCAGGCCGTTGCGCTGCATGACCAGCGACTCGAGCACCTTGGGCATGTTCAGGCTTTCGATCGTCGGCACGTTGGTGTTGATGTGACGCAGTACCAGCGCAGCCTCGCCACGCTGGCGGAAGGCGTTGCCGCGGAAGCGTCCGATGCCGGCATACGACAGCGAGAAATCGACCTCGCCGTTCTCTTCAAAGTGCTTGAGCTTGTCGTCGTTGAGAATCTCGCGCACCGCACGCTCGGCGTCGCCGGATTCGAGCGGCTCGCCGAGTTGGGCGAAACCCTTCGGTGTCTTCATCGAGATGCGCGCACCCGTGTACATGAACACGTCGGCCGCGTTGTTCTTGACCATGATCTGCAGGATCTGGGGGACGTCGATTTGCGCCATGGCGTTGCCGCTCCTCATGCTATTCGTGCCGCAACCCGAAAGAGCGGCGGCGATAGACGGTGTAGCGGTCGGCGGCCGGCCGATCTTGAGCACGACCGATACGCCGGCGGCGTGGCCGGGGCGGCTGGGAACGCGATGCCGGTGTGCGCGCTCAGAACCGGATGTCGACCCTTGGCCTGGCGGCCTCGGCCGCATCGATCGACGGGCGACAGGCGCGCAATTGCGCCGCCGCGGCCCCCTGACGGGTCATGTAGGCGCGCACCGCGTCAGCCCGGCGTTGCGCCAGCGCGAGTGCATCGGCCTCGGTGTCGGTCGGCACGCCCTTCTTGTCGCGCGGGCGCTCGGCATCCACGACCACGCCGCAGACCCGCACGCGCAGCTTGGGTTTCTCGTGCAGCCGCGCGGCCAGCTGACCCAGGTACTTCTGCGCGGTGCCGTCGAGTTCGCTGGTGCCGGCGGCGAACAGCGCCGGCTCGAACGTGACCTTGAGCGCCTGGTCGGCCAGCAGGCTGCCGACCAGCAGCACCGAACCGAACGGCTGGATCGCCAGTGCCGCGGTGCCGGCCACGGCCTTCATGATGATCGGGTTCAGCGCCCCGAGCACGCGGAACTGCGGATCCGACAGATCGCCGGCGACCGGCACCTCGAGTTTGATGTTGCCGTCGCGGTCCTCGAGCAGCGCGATCGCTGTGTCCAGCGGCGGTCCGTCCTTGCCGGGGATCGCCTCGACCGCGAGACCGGCCATCGCCAGCTGATTGCCCATGTCGAGCCGGTCGGCGTCGATCGTGATCGTGAACTCGTCGTCGATCTGGCCGTCGGTGAAGCGATGCCCGAGGTCGTTGGCGACCAGGCCGTTGACCGAGGTCAGTCCGAACCCCTGCAGATGCCCCTCGGCCTTCAGGTACAGCTTGCTCGCCAGCGGGCGCACGACGCCGGCGATGCGGAATTCCGAGTAGGCATCCGGGCGCAGTGCGATCTCGAACGAGGTGTCGCGCTGCGGCGCCGTGCTGGCCAGCGCACCGACCTCGACCTTCTCGAGCGCGTAGCGGATCGGCTGCATGCCGGGGTTGAGCTTGTCGGCGACCGTGACGTGGCTGTCACCGGTAATGCGCAACCCGCCGATCCTCCAGGCCGGGTTGCCGACGCCGTTGTCGCCCTGCGCGGAGGCCTTGTCCGACGTTGCCGCCGTTGCGGGCGGGCCGCCACTCATCACGTGACGCCACGCGCCGGCATCGTCGCGGATCACGCCGGTCTGCAGGCCGTCGATGACGATGGCGTCGATCGCGACACCGGCGGTGGGCGCATAACCGGCGCCATCGAGTTCGATCGCCGCCACCTTGAGCGCCGTCGCCGCGGACTCCGCCGGCAGGTCGATCGCCGCCAGTCGCAGCCGTTCGACACCCGTCCGGGCCGCGATCGCAAGCCCATCGGCGGTGACCCTGCCGACGCGCAGCGGACCGTGCGGCAGCCCCGGGTCGGTGAGCGTCATGTCGCCGAGCGCGACATCGCCGCGCAGCGACGGCGTGTCCGCCAGCCGCCCGCCGAGCTTTGCCGTCACGCTCGACCAGCCGACCGAGCTCGCCCCCTGTGCGACCCGGCCCGCCGCCCCGCCGAGCGTCGCCTGCAGCGCGCGTCCGGGCTCACCACCGGTCGCGGTCAGCGCGAGCGCGTCGATCGTCAGCGCTGACAGCCGCGCGCTCACCGCCTGTGCGTCGTCGCGGTAATCGAGCGGCCCGGTGGTACCCGTGGCGGACAGGGTCGGGAGTCCTGCGCCACTCGCCAGCGACTGCTGCACGCTTGCGGTCAGATCGACATCGGCAGCCGTGACACCGCGACCCGCGTCCTGCCATGCCAGTTTCAGGGCCTGCAGCGACACGCCCTCGGCGGCGATCGCGTCGTTGCGATAGCGCAGGCGGCCGGTGAGTCGGACCTGCCCCGCGTCGGCGGACTGCCCGACGGCCCGCCAGCGCAGCGCATCCAGGCGGATCGGCTGCGCGAGCGCGAGGTCGGCGCCCAGCGTCGGCGCAGTCACCAGGTCGAGGGTGAGCGCCGGCACGTCGAGCCGCTGCAGCGCGAGCTGCTGGTCGCCGTTCGCGTAGTTGAGTGCGGGGGCCTCGACGGCGCCGCTGATGGCGAGGTGCGGTGCCTGCCAGTCGATCGTTCCCCGGTAGCCGATCTGACCGCTCGCGAGCGGTGTCAGCCGCGCCAGGCGCTGCGCGCGGCCGACGTCGAGCAATCCGGTCTCCAGCCGGCCGGCGGCGGCGACCTGGGAACCGTCCAGCGTCACACTGGCCTCGCCGCGGACCGGCTGACCGTCCCAGTGCACCTCCCATTCGAGTGGGATCTGCTGCCTGTCGGCACGCGCGGAGTAAGCACCCGCTTTCAATTCATCTACCGTCAACACGCTGGCGAGGTCACCATCACGGTAGTCGATCACGAGACCGTCCAGCACCAGGCCGGCGATCGTCAGATCGGGCGGCGTCGACTCGGCCGGTTGCGGACCGGCGGCCGTGCCGAACGGCGGCAGCCCCAGGTCGAAGGTGCCGTCCGGCCGTCGCTCGACGCTGACATAGGCCTGGCGCAGCACCGCATGCTCGACCCGCACCGCGCCACCCAGCAGGCGCCACGGGCTGACCGCGACATCCAGCTCGCCGAAGCGCATCCGGATACGACCCTCGTTGCGCAGCTCGAAGTCCTGAATCCGCAGCGCACCGGTAAACAGGTTCACGTGCACCTCGCCGATGTAGGTGCCCTGTGGCAGTGCCGGGTGCAGCGTGCGCTCGACGAAATAACGCAGCAGCGCAACCCCCGCGAGGTGCACGACCAGCACGGCCAACAGCACCCCCGCAACGGTCAGGATCAGGCGGGGCGGGATCTTCGAATGGGTTCGCGGCATGGTACTGCTGTCGGCGTCGGAGCTGGGACGACGATTCTAACCGTATCCGGCACCCCGCCCCGCGCCGACGTGCCGCGCGTCGCCCCCCCGGTTTCAGGCGGCGTCGAGTTCGCGCAGCCGTCGACGCAGACGGTGCAGGCGGATGGTCATCGCGTTGCGGCTGACGCCGAACCGGCACGCGATCTCGGCCACCGGGACACCGTCCACGATCTGCATCAGCAGCGGTTCGCGGTCGGCGACCGGCATGCGCCCGAGCAGCTGGCGCAGGTACAGGGCGCCGTCCGGCGGCACGTCGCGCGCCGGGACCGGTGCCGCGTGGTCGAGATCGACGCAGTCGAGCTGCCGGCGTTCGAACAGGCGCGCGTGCTCGCGCCTGAGGATCGTGATCAGCCAGCCCTTTGCGGCACCGGGCTCGTGCAGCGCATCCAGGGCCCGCCAGGCGCGCAGCCAGGTCTCCTGGAGCAGGTCGTCGGCCAGCACCGGGTCGCCGCACAGCATCCAGGCGAGCCGGCGCAGCAGTGGATGATGGCGGGCGTAAAGGGTCTCGAACAGACCGCCGGGGGCGGCGTCCAGCATCCGAATTGCCTGCGTGGTCATGCCGCATCGTCCTTCTTGTTAAAGATTATCAGAGTAAGTGATTGCTTACTGTCTGCGCTGAATCGACGGTCCCTGTCGGCCAGCAGGATCCCGGCATCGGTGACGCGTGAGCGTGCGATCGCGGGCGTGTTCAGGTAGCGCATCACGTGCGCGGCCAGCGCGGCATGCCGGGCATCGCCGGTCTGTTCGGCAAGCGCGTAGAAGAAGCGCGCGGCATGGATGTTCTGGTCGATCTGGGCCAACGGACGTAGCGGCGTGCCATTGTCGACGGCTGACAGCAGGCCGCCGTCCGGGCGCCGGAATCGCGCATCGATGAAGTCGGCCGCGGCGACGGCCTGGTCCAGCCAGGCGCGCTGACCGCTGACCTCGTACAGGGCCAGGAATGCGCGCCCCATGTACAGCGTGTCGGCGAGGTACGGCCCCGCGACATCGCGCTCGCCGTGCCGGAAACCGCCCTCTCCGTCGCGCCGGTTGCGCAGCACCCAGTCGAGCGCGCCCACGGCGAGTCCGAGCATGCGGCGGTCGCCGGTCACGCCGTACAGCGTAACCAGGCCCTCGATCGCCATGCCGTTGGCGTCGGCATATTGGTGGCGGTCGATGCGCGGCAGCCCGCGGGCCAGCCGCTGCGCGCGGTCGAGGGCAAAATAGGCGTGCGCCTTGATGCCCTGTTCCAGGTCGGCATCCTGACTGGTGTGGAAGCCGCCGTTGTCGGCCTGCATGAAATCGCGCAGCCAGGCCACCACCTGTTCGCCGGCGAGCCGGTAGCGCGGGTCGCCGAGGATGGCATGGCCAAGGCTGTAGGCGCGCAGGCAGGCGAGCTGCGTGCGCATGATCTTCTCGTAGTGCGGATGTGCCCAGTCGCCATGCGTAGAGTACTGGTAGGCGCCGCCGAACGCCGGGTCTATCAGCGCCAGCGCCGCGTCCAGGTGGCGACGCGCACGGCGTTCGGCGTCTTCATCGCCGCGCGCGGCGAGGTGCAGGTCCCATTCCACGGCATCCGGATCGAGGAAGCGCTGCATCAGGTCGAGGCCGCCGCCGACCGGGTCGTCGGTGGCCAGGTGACGGCGTTCGAGCTCGTCGCGCAGGGCGTCGGTCAGCACCGCGGAGGTTGCGGTCGCAGCGACCGCGTCGGGGGCTTGCGGGCTGACGTCTGCAGCGCCGGCACGCGCGCGTTCAAGCAACGCCAGCATCGCCTCGGGTTCGATGTAGCCGGCGCGCTTGACCAGTTCGGTGCCGTCGGCGCGCAGGATCACCGTCGCCGGCCAGCCGTAGTCGCGGTAGCGTTCGGCGAGGTCCGGGCGCGCGTCGTGGTCGGCCCGGACGGCGACGTAACCCGCGCGCAGCCGGTCGACCACGCGCGGGTCACTGTAGGTGGTCGCATCCATGACGTGACACCAGTGGCACCACACCGCGACCAGGTCGAGCAGGATCAGGCGGTCATCGGCGGCGGCACGCGCGAACGCGGTCGGCGCGTACGGCTGCCAGTCGGGCGCCGGGCCGGGCGTGACAGCGCCGGCCGTACTGGCGATGAACAGCAGTGAAAACAACCTTTTACGTATACTCGACATGCTTTTCTCCAGGTCTGTTTACCTGGATATACGCATGCCGCGGGGATTCGGATGCAGGCGGTGTCGAAAAATCAGCCCGGCACCGCAGCGACGTGCAGCACCGGCCCGGTCGGTGCCCCGGTCGGCGACCCGCCGGCCGGCTCGAGGCTGACCGCGAACGCCTTGGCGTTGCGCCAGGTGGCCGCAGCCGGCAGCGCCGCGGTGAAGGTGTCGCGGTCGATCAGGCCCAGCGACATCGGCGTGCCGCCATCGGCCGGGACCAGCCACAGCTCGTGCGATTTGCCGTCCACCGGCGCGCCAGCCGCAACGCGCGTGACCTCATAGGTACGCGTGCGCCAGTCGCAGGCGACCATCCACAGTGGCCGCGCCGCGTCGTCGCGCACCACCAGGTTGTAGACGGGTTCGGGCACCCGCGGCGCCGGCGGCGTCAGCAGCGGCGGCACCGTGATGACGACCAGCGCCAGCAGCGCGGCCAGTGCCAGACCACGCCACAGCGCCAGCGAGTGAGTCCAGCCACGGCGGCGCTGGTGCGGGTCGGCGTCGGTCGACGGCGCGATCGCGTCCTCGATCGCCAGCCACACGCGCTGCGGCGGCCGGACCGGCGACGTGGCATCGGTGAGGCCAACCAGGCGCGCCTCCCACGCCGCGATCTCCGTGCGCAGCGACGGATTGTCGGCGAGCAGCCGCTCGAACGCGCGGCGGTCCTCGCCGGCCAGCGTACCGAGTACATACTCGGCGGCCTGTTCGCGCAGTTCGTCGGTCAATGGCTCAGCCACCGGCCACCTCCGGACCGCCGCGTGACAGGCAGTCCCTGAGCCCCTGCAGACCGCGCCGAACCCAGCTCTTGATCGTACCGACCGGCGAGCCCAGGCGGCGGCTCAATTCCTCATGGGTGTAACCGTCACAGTAGGCCAGCACCAGGCACGCACGGCGCTGGCCATCGAGCGCATCGAGACACTCGGCCAGGCGGCGGTCATTGGCGACACGGCAGGTATGTTCGAACGGGTCGCCGTCGCTGGCCGGCAGCGAATCCGGCGACGGCCCGGCGTCGCCGGTCTCGTCCTGCAGCGACGCACGCCGGCGGCGCAGCATGTCGATCGCACGGTAACGCGCGATGCTGATCAGCCAGGTCATCACCGCTCCGCGCCCGGCGTGGTAGTCGCCGGCCTTGTGCCACACGTTGATGAACACGTCCTGCAAGGCGTCCTCCGCCAGCTCCTCGTTCTTCAACATACGCAGCAGCACGGCAAACAGTTTCGCCGAGGTCGCATGATAAAGATCGGCGAACGCGGCACGGTCGCCGAGCGCGCAACGCGCCAGCAGCGCGACCAGCGCCTCGGCCGGCGTCTGCTCGATCATGTCGCAAGGCGGGCGGGGATTCTCATGCCGGCGAGCCTACGCTGTCGCTGTCACGGCAACAACCGCGGGTCGGGCGTTGTGTGAACAGGATCGGCGACAGGGGTGCAGCGCGGATCGTGCCGCATGGCCACGCGACTCAGCCGCGGTCCCAGTGACGCTGCATCTCGTAGAACAGGAACGACGCACTCCAGGTGATCAGCACCAGGCCGGTCAGCGACTCCAGGCCGACCAGGAAGCGCAGGTGGCCAAACGGCTCGATATCGCCGAAGCCCAGCGTGGTGAAGGTGGTGAACGAGAAATAGACGCAATCGAGCAGGCTGCCGTCGAAGTTGCCGCCGAGTTGCCCCCACACGCCGTGGCGGTCGACGAAGTAGTAGACCAGGCCGAAGAACCAGATCTCGACCGTGTGCGCGATCAGCGCCATGTAGACCCCGCCGACGATCCGCAGGCCATGGCGGAAGCGCATGCGCGGGATCGCCCGTGACACGCGGTACAGGAATTCGTAATGGATCATCACCGTGATCGCGACGACCAGACTGTTCACGACCAGCAGGGTCAACACCTTGGCATGCTCCCGGGGGCGGACTTCCTATGCCAGAGTCTATCGCGCGCGGCACGCTCTGCCCGAAGACGCAGGTCCGGTTTTCTGTGTGTGCGCAAGCTCAGTCGATCTTGAACCGGCCGATCAGTTCGTTCAGTTCGTTGGATCGGGCGACAACGTCGGCGCTGGCGCGCGCGGCCTGCTCGGTGGCGGACGCGGTCTGCTGCGACACATCGTTGATCGCGGCGACGTTCCTGTTCATGGTCGCGGCCGACGCCGACTGCTCTTCGGTGGCACTCGCGATCTGCGCGTTCACCTCGTGGATCAGGTCGACGGCGCGCGCGATCGACGCCAGCGCGTCTCCGGCGCGCTGCGCCTGTTCGGCCGCACGATGGCTGCGCTCACGCTCGGCCTGCATCGCCAGCGCGGCCTGGTCAGCGCCGGCCTGCAACGTGTCGATGATGCGGTGGATCTCGGCGGTCGACTCCTGGGTACGCGTGGCCAGCGTGCGCACCTCGTCGGCGACCACGGCGAATCCCCGCCCCTGCTCGCCGGCCCGCGCCGCCTCGATCGCCGCGTTGAGCGCCAGCAGATTGGTCTGTTCGGCGATCCCGCGGATCACCTCGAGCACGCCGCCGATCTCCAGGCTCTCCGTTTTCACAGTGCCGACGATCTCGGCGGTGCGGTCGACCTCGGTCGCCAGCGTCGCGATGCTCTGGATGGTCGTGCCGACCTCGCCCTGCCCCGAGGACGCCTCGCGGTGGGCGTCGCCTGCGGCCTGCTCGGCGTCACCGGCGCGCCGCGCGATCTCTTCGACCGACGCCGACAGCTGGCCGATGGCGGTAACCATCTGGGTCAATTCTGCCTGCTGCCTGTGCATGCCGGCACTCGTCTCCTCGGTGACCCGCTGCACCTGGTCCGCGGCGCCACCGATGCTGTCGCCGGCGGCGCGCACCGCGCCGACCAGGTGGGTCAGCTTGCCCAGGAAACGGTTGAACGCACCGGCGACCTGGCCGAACTCGTTGCGCGCCCCGGCGTCGAGGCGCCGCGTGAGGTCGCCGTCGCCCTCGGCGATGTCGGCGATGCGGTCGCGCAGCCGGGTCAGCGGCCTGCTGATGACGAGGTAGGTGTTGAACGAGATGACCAGCAGCAACAGCACGGCGACGCTGATCACGATCAGCGTGGTGTCCATCGCCGTTTCGGCGCGCGTGTGCGCAGCGGCCGAATCGTGCTGGATATGCTGGGCCAGCGCCAGCACCTCGGCGGCCTGCGTGACGAAGCCGTCGGCCTGCGACCGGACGCCGTCGGCACCGCTTGCGAGCTGCTTGCCGACCTGCGCCGATGCCGCGATCTCGCCCGCCATATCGCGCACGCGCGGCAGATACTCGCGGCGGATCTTTTCGTGGATGTCCTCAACCTCGAGCATCAGCAGCGCCGGATCCTCCTCGCCGCTGTCGATCAGGGTCTTGAGATTGGCGACCGTCTTTTCGAACGCGCTTTCGAGGTGACGCGCGTCGGCGGCATTGGTGTCGAGCATACCGACCAGTTTGCGGTTCATGTCGTCGCTGACCTGCTGTGCGGCGCGCGACGCCTCGCGCGAACCGTCACCGACCCCCTCGGCGAGCCCGTGGATCGTCTTCGCCGCCTCGGCTGCATCGGCGATGTCGACGGTCGCCCGCGACAGCTGGGTACGGCCGATCAGCCATACCGTCAGCACAACGCACAGAAAGATCGCGAACCCCGCGCTGATCAGCATGCGGATCGAGAAGCGTTCGAACGCCTTGAGGACGATCCGTTCGTAACCCTGGTAGAGACTCATCGCTACACCTCCGGCAACCGGACCCGTTCGCAGTCTATTGCGCGGCCTGCTCGTACATCTTCACGGCCTTGTTCATCTCCGCCAGCAACGGCAGGTTCAACTTGGCGACCTGGGCAAGATCGGCGTCGGGCAGCGCCGTCGCCTCCACCGCTCCGGCACGTTCGACCAGCGGCCTGAACTGCTGCCACAGCCCGTCGACCGTGTCGAGCTGGGTACGGATCGCGGCATCGCCGGTGGCCGGCAGTTCGAGGTCGCTGTCACCGTCCTTCAGGCCCTTCAACGTGCGGTCGAACAGTGACGCGGTGTTGCGCAGATTGGCCTTGTTGGCATCGGCATCGTGACCGAGCGCGACCAGCAGCACCTCTTTCGACATCTTCTGCGTCAGCATGCGCTGCTTGCCGGCCAGGTTGATGACGACGCCGGCGCTCTTGCCGGTCTGCTTGCTCGCCGCCTTTTCGTACAGCCGCACCGCGGTGTTCATGTCCTTCAGCAGCGGCAGGTTGAGTTCGGCGACCTTGTCGATGTCCACGTCGCCGCCCTCGACCACCTTGGCGACGACGGCGTGGAACTGCTGCCACAGGGCGTCGACCTTGCCCAGCTGGCGCAGCGTCACGGCGTCCTCGGTCGGCGGCAGACCGAGCCCGGCATCGCCGTCGCGCAGGCCCTTCAGGGTCGTATCGAAGAGGTCGGCGGTCTTGGCCAGCGCGGCGCGGTTGGCATCGGCGTCGACGCCCTTGGCGACCAGCAGCATCTCCTTTGACATCTTCTGCGTCAGCATGCGCTGGCGACCGGCGAGGTTGATCACGGTGGCGTATTCGCTCGCTGTCACCGCGAGCACGTCGGCGCTGAGCAGGGCGAGCAGGAATAGGGGCAGTATCCAGACATGTACAATTGACCGTTTCATCACGATGTCCTATCGAGGCCAGAGACTGAAGCTCGATAGCGGCCGCCACGCCGACGACCTTAAGTTTCGATTAACGGTCTACGATCGATGGTCTATCTTGGTGCGCCCGCGTGGGGTGGATCACGCGCGGACAGGCAGATGGCCGGCGATGAACACCGCGGCCGTCGACTCGATGATGCGGGCACGCATAGCGGCATCGGGGGCCGGCTGATCGCCGAGGATCTGCGGCCAGAACGCGAACGCCTTGATCATGCCGAACAGCTGATCGGCGGCCCACACCGGGTCGTCGACGACCAGCAGGCCGTCGCCGGCCGCGGCCGCGAGCCAGTCGGCGAGACCGGTCTGACGCTCGCGAAACAGTTCGTAGGTGCCGCGCGCGAGCTCCGGCGAGCGGATCAGCTCGACCAGCGTGACCCGCGCCAGGCTCATGAACGACGGCGCGACGAACAGGTCGACGACCTGGCCGATGATCCGGCGCAGCTGGACGTCGATCGGTTGGGCCGGGTCGTAGGGCAGGGTGCTGCCCTGATGCACGTGCGCAATCAGCTGCGCCGCGATCGCGTCGAACAGCGCGCGCTTGCTGGGGAAGTGGTTGTAGACGGTGCGCTTTGATACCTGCGCACTGGCCGCCACCCGGTCCATGCTGGTGCCGCGGTAGCCGTGGGTCTCGAACTCGCCCAGCGCCGCGGCCAGGATCGCGTCGCGCTTCTGTTCGCTGACGCTCAGGGCGTGCAGATGGGCGGGCGGGTTCAATGCGCTGGGGCGCGTGCGACGCGATGATGAACGCTCATGAAAATTTATGATGGCAGAGTTCGGCGAACGTGTACACTACACCGTATAGTTTACCCACGACACCGATGGTGCCGTCGCTACCGGATGTGATTCGCGTCCGGCGCACGGCCCGGGGCCGCCGTATGGCGCCGGGGCCGTTTGCCGTGAACTTTCACACCCGACCCGAACCCATGGTTTGTCGAGCCCTGCAAAGGATCCGCTCATGTTCATCCGCATCGTCCTCGTCATCCTGCTGCTCGCCGCGATCTTCGGTGGCATCTTCGGCTGGAAGCAACACACCGCCGCGCAGATGGCGCAGATGCAGGCCGGCGGTCCGCCACCGGCCGTGATCGCCGCGGCCGAGGCCCGGGTCGAGCAGTGGCAGGCGCAGATCCAGGTCGTCGGCAGCCTGACCGCGGCGGCAGGCATCGAGGTGACCAGCGAGGTCGGCGGCCAGATCGCATCGATCCAGTTCCAGTCCGGCCAGACGGTGGCGCAGGGCGATCTGCTGCTGGCGCTCGACGACGACACCGACCAGGCGCAGCTCAAGGGCCTGTTGGCGGAGCGCTCGCTGGCGCAGTTGAAGTTCGACCGCGCGGCCAAGCTGGTGCGCGACAAGTCGGTCTCCAAGTCGGACTATGACGAGGCCCGGGCGACGCTCGACAATGCCGACGCCCAGGTCGCCGCACAGCAGGCGCTGATCGAGAAGAAGCGCATCCGTGCACCGTTCGCCGGCCGGCTCGGCATCCGCCGTGTCGACCTCGGCGAGTACCTGACACCCGGCGCGCCGATCGTGCCGCTCGAGCAGCTCGACCCGATCTATGTCGATTTCACGCTGCCCGAACGCGAACTCGCGCGCATCGCGACCGGGCAGGGCGTCGAGGTCAAGGTGCAGGCGTACCCCGGCCAGGCATTCGACGGCACGATCGAGGCGATCGACCCGGGCGTCCAGGTCGGCAGTCGCAGCTTCCGGGTGCGCGCGCGGCTCGGCAACGCCGACCAGCGCCTGCGCCCCGGCATGTTCGCCGACGTGCGCGTGATCCTGCCCACTGAGGACGCCGTCGTCACGGTGCCGGACACCGCGATCAGCTACGCCCCCTATGGCAACTCCGTGTACCTGATCGTCGACAAGGACGGCAAGCTGAGCGTCGAGCGGCGCCAGATCGAGACCGGGCGCACGCGCGACGGGCGCGTCGCGGTGCTGTCGGGCCTCGCCGCCGGCGAACGCGTGGTCAGCGCCGGCGCCAACAAGCTGCGCAACGGCCAGGCGGTCACGCTCGACGCCAAGCCGGCGCCCGGTGAGCGCGCCGAACAGGGCAAGGACGCGACGGGCAAAGACGCATGACGTTCACCGACATCTATATCCGCCGGCCGGTGCTGGCCAGCGTCGTCAGCCTGCTGATCCTGGTGGTCGGCCTGCGCGCGATCGCGTCGCTCGAGGTGCGCCAGTACCCGGCGACCGAAGACACCGTGGTCACGGTCACGACCAGCTACCCGGGCGCCAGCGGCGAGCTGGTCAAGGGCTTCATCACCACGCCGCTGCAGCAGGCGATCGCCGAGGCGCAGGGCATCGACTACCTGTCGTCGACCAGCCGCCAGGGACAGTCGGTGATCGAGGCGCACATGCGCCTGAACTACCCGCCGAACGACGCCGTCGCCGAGATCCAGGCCAAGGTCGCGAGCCGCCGCAACGTGCTGCCGGCCGACGCCCAGGACCCGGTCATCACGTCGCAGACCGGCGACCGCACCGCGCTGATGTACATGGCCTTCTACAGCCGCGAGATGGCGGCCTCGCAGATCAACGACTACCTGTTGCGCGTGGTGCAGCCGAAGCTGCAGGCGCTGCCCGGCGTGGCCAAGGCCGAGTTGATCGGCAACAAGACCTTCGCGATGCGCGTCTGGCTCGACCCGCGCCGCATGGCCGCGCTCGGCGTCACGGCACAGGACGTGGCCGACGTGCTGCGCGCCAACAACTACCTGTCGGGCATCGGCCAGACGCGCGCCGAGTACACGCTGCTCGACCTGACCGCGACCACCGATGTCGGCGACGTCGAGTCGTTCCGCAACCTGGTCGTGCGCGCCAGCGGCGACACGCTGGTGCGCCTGCACGACATCGCGCGCGTCGAACTCGGCGCCGAGGACTACGAGACGGCGACCTGGTACAAGGGCGAACCGGCGATCTTCGTCGGTGTGTCGCAGGCGCCGGGCGCGAACCCGCTGACCGTGGCCAAGGCCGTGCACCGCGCGCTCGACGACATCCGCACCCAGCTGCCGAGCGGCCTCGAGGCGCACATCCCCTACGATGCCAGCCAGTTCATCCAGGACTCGATCGACGAGGTGTTCACGACCCTGATCGAGGCGGTCGGCATCGTGTTGATCGTGATCTTCCTGTCGCTGGGCTCGATGCGCGCCGCGCTGATCCCGGCGGTCGCGGTGCCGCTGTCGCTGATCGGCGCGGCGTTCCTGATGCTGCTGGCCGGGTTCTCGATCAACCTGCTGACGCTGCTGGCGATGGTGCTGGCGATCGGCCTGGTGGTCGACGACGCGATCGTCGTGGTCGAGAACGTCCATCGCCACATCGAGATGGGCAAGTCGCGCTTCCAGGCCGCGATCGACGGCGCGCGCGAACTCGGCCTGCCGATCATCGCGATGACGACGACGCTGGTCGCCGTGTACGCACCGATCGGCTTCATGGGCGGCCTGGTCGGCACGCTGTTCACCGAGTTCGCGTTCTCACTCGCCGGCGCGGTGCTGATCTCGGGCGTCGTCGCGCTGACGCTGTCGCCGATGCTGTCGTCGAAGGTGCTGCGCCCGGCCGGCGGCGAGGGGCGCTTCGAACGCTGGGTCGAGCACTTCCTCAACGGCCTGTCGAACTTCTACCTGCGCCGCCTGCAGTCCGCGCTGACCTACCTGCCGGCGACGCTGCTGTTCGCGGTGGTCGTGCTCGGCAGCATCTGGTTCATGTTCACGACCACCAAGGCCGAGCTCGCGCCGACCGAGGACCAGAGCATCCTGTTCTTCCAGGCGGTCGCGCCGCAGGACGCGTCGCTGGAATACAACGAGGCCTACACGCGCGAGATCATCGACGCGTTCGAGAAGGTGCCCGAGTACCACGAGAGCTTCCTGCTGCTCGGTTTCGGCGGCGACGGCAACGTCGTGTTCGGCGGTTTCAAGATGCCGCCGCCGCGCGAGCGCACGCGCTCGCAGGACCAGGTGCTGCCCGAGGTGCAGGGCCTGCTGAGCCAGGTCGCCGGACTGCAGGTCGCGGTGTTTCCGCGCCCCAGCCTGCCGGGCAGCAGCGGCCTGCCGTTCCAGTTCGTCGTGCAGAGCGACAGCGACTTCCGCGACATCGACGCGATCGCCGACAAGCTGGTCGGGCGTGGCATGGCCAGCGGCCAGTTCCTGTTCCTGCGCAAATCGATCGAGTTCTCCCGACCGAAGGCGATCCTGGTCATCGACCGCAACCGCGCCGCCGACCTCGGCATCTCGATGGCCGACATCGGCCAGAACCTGGCCACGCTGCTCGGCGGCAACGACGTCAACCGCTTCAGCCTCGATGGCCGCAGCTACAAGGTCATCCCGCAGGTCGAACGCCTGTTCCGCCTGAACCCGGACATGCTCGGCGACCTGTACCTGCGCAGCGCCAGCGGCGACCAGGTGCCGCTGTCGTCGCTGGTCCGGATCGAGCGTGCCGTGGAGCCGAGCAAGCGCACCCAGTTCCAGCAGCTCAACGCGGTCACGATCGAGGGGCTGATGGCACCGGGCGTGTCTGAAGGCGACGCGATGGCGGCGATGCAACAGATCGCGCGCGAGGAGTTCCCGTTCGGCTACACGTTCGACTACACCGGCGGTACGCGCCAGTTCGCCCAGCAGGGCAGTGCGCTGGTCGCGACCTTCTTCATGTCGCTGCTGGTGATCTACCTGGTGCTGGCGGCGCAGTTCGAGAGCTGGCGCGATCCGCTGATCATCCTGGTGTCGGTGCCGATGTCGATCGCCGGCGCGCTGGCGTTCCTGACGCTCGGCCTCGCGACCGTGAACATCTACACCCAGGTCGGACTGATCACGCTGATCGGCCTGATCGCGAAGAACGGCATCCTGATCGTCGAGTTCGCGAACCAGCTGCAGCTGACCGAGGGACTGGGCAAGCGTGCCGCGATCGAACGCGCGTCGACGATCCGGCTGCGCCCGATCCTGATGACGACCGTGGCGATGCTGGTCGCGATGATCCCGCTGCTGACCGCGAGCGGGCCGGGTGCCGTGAGCCGTTTCGACATCGGCCTCGTGATCACGACCGGGCTCGGCATCGGCACGCTGTTCACGCTGTTCGTGGTGCCGGCCGTGTACCTGCTGCTGGCGCGCGAGCATCACCCGCAGGTCGACGCCACCGAAACGGAACCGGAATCGCAGGCGACGACCTGACCGCGGTGCCTGGATAGGCGGCGGGGTTCTCGTGTGCCGACGCGTGGCTTATCCTTGAGCGGCAACATCGCGGGTCGGCGGCATACCGACCCGGTGGTTTCCTCCACGACGACGGATCACTTCATGCAACGCATCATCGCAGCGTGCCTAACGCTTCTTGTCGTGCTGCCGACGCTCGCCGCGGATCAGCCGATCGTCGACCGCACGCTGGCGATCGACGCCATCAAGCACACCGACTACGGCCTGCACTACCTGCGCGGCACGCAGGCGAAGGACGGCTCGTGGTCGAACTCGGTCGCGGTCACGGCGCTGGCGCTGCGCGCCTTCCTGAATTCGTACCAACGCTACACCGAGGAAGATGGCGCGTTCATCACCCGCCCGGTCGATTTCCTGCTCGCCCACGTCCATGACGACGGTTCAATCGGCGAGTCGGACGCGGACCGGGTCGCGACGACGGCGCTGGCGATCACGGCCCTGCAAGCGACGCGCAACCCACGCCATGCGGACGTGATCGCCAATGCCCAGGCATTCCTACGGGGTGTCCAGGCCAACGAGCGCCGCTGGGTCGCTGCGACGGATGCCCGCTATGGCGGAATCGGCGACGCGGGCGGTCCGCCTGCGTTGTGGCGGCAATACCTGGCATCGGATGCACTGCGGCTGACGGCGCTGGATCCGACCGATCCGCTGTGGTCGCAGTCGGTGATATTCGTGTCGCGGCGGCAGAACCCCGGCGACGGCAGCTTCGGCGCGTTCCCGCGCGACGCCGGCGATCCGGCCACGCCCAGCGCGCCGTTGACCGTCGCCGCGCTGGTCAGCCTGTTGCACGCCGGCGTCGCCAACACCGACCCACGGGTCGCCGCGGCGCGCCAGTGGCTGGACCGCCACTTCGCCGATCAGTCACCTCCGGGACTGGACAGGCCCAGCGAACTGTTCGCCTACCTGGACGCCACGGCAAAGGCCCTGCGCGCCCTGGGCGACCCGGTCGTCGGTGGCGCGAACGGCCAGCTTTGGCGCGACGTGCTGATCCGCCGCGTGCTGGCGCTTTACCAGCCGGACGGCGCCTGGGGCGACGGCGCCCCCGGGCACGGCGCCGGTGGCGACCCGGCGCTGGCCACGGCGCTCGCCGTAGACACGCTGAACGAGATCATCCACTCGTTTCGCTGATCGCCCTGTACAGGCCATGCCCTTGGCTGTGTAGATCCTGTACACCACGCTGTCTCTGAATCGCCGCTTCGTCGCCCCGGCCGCGCGCGCAACCCGGGCGTCGCGGAATCGCGTGCGACCTTTGGGGACATCCGTTCCCAGTGGTACAGAACCTGCTTCCAACGAATCGGACCGACCAGACTAACGGTCGGCCGGTCGCGACTGCGCTGTCCACGAGTCAGGGCGTCGATGCCTGCACGAAAGCGGCGATGTCGGGTTTGCGGCCCACGCAGTCCCGCCTCGATAACTACAAGGGGATTGTCACCGGAAATCCATCCAGCGAACGCCGGGCGCATTCAGAACCGGCGCCCTCCGACCGATACAGACAAACCCCCTACACATGCAACGAATGAAAGAATCAACGAGGTAACTATGTTTGCAATGCGCACGTTGTCGGCCCTTGGGCTGGCGCTGAGTCTGGGCCTGACTGCCACCGCAGGTGCCGAAACCACGATCCGGGTGCTCTCGGACCGCACACCCGCCCACCTGGAGTCACTGTTCAAACACTACGAGCAGATCAACGGGGTCAAGATCGAGGCGGTATTCGTCAAGAAGGGCCTGCTGGCACGACTGAAGGAGCGGCCGACCGAGGCCGACCTGGTGATCACGAGCACCGGCGACGTCCTGCAGGAGGCGAAACAGGAAGGACTGTTGCGCAAATACGAATCCAAAACGATCGACGCCACGCTGGCAGCCGAGTTTCGTGACCCGGACGACACCTACGTGACGATGAACTACCGTCCGCGCGTGATCTTCGCGTCGCGCGAGCGCGTCAAGCCGGGCGAGGTCACCGGTTACGCCGACCTCGTGGATCCGAAATGGCGCGGCCGGGTATGCGTGCGCTCCGGCTACCACGAGTACAACCTCAGCTTCCTGTCGCAGATGGCCGCCGACAAGGGTCTGGATGCGACGCGCAGCTTCATCGGCGGACTCAAGGAGAACCTGGCGCGCACGCCGAACGGCAACGACCGCAACCAGGTGCGCGGCATCTACGAAGGCGTCTGCGACATCGCGCTCGCCAACTCGTACTACATGCCGATCATGATGAGCAATCCCGAGCAACGGCCGTGGGGCGAAGCGACCTACGTGATCTTCCCCGATCAGGACAAGGGCGGTGCCTACGTCATGCGCGGCACCGCGGGCCTGACCACGGCCGGCGACCACGTCGCCGAGGCGACCAAACTGCTCGAGTACCTGGTATCGAAGGAAGGCCAGGAGTTCGTCGTCAACACGACATTCGAGTACCCTGCGCTCGCCGGCGTGGCGCTGCCCGAGGCGGTGCGCGACCTCGGCAAAGGGCAGCCCGGAATCGAGGACGGACGGTTCAAGGCCAGGTTCATCGCCATGCCGCAGGTGACGCCGCAGCGTGATGCGGTCGTCACGATGCTCGACGAGATCAATTTCGACAGCAAATAGCGTGTGACGGTGTGAGGAACTGGCTGTCGGGTCTGGCGCTCGCGGTATTCGCGGCGCCGACCCTGTTCGTATTGTACAAGGCCGTCACGGTCCCCGACCTGACGGCCTTGACCCGTTTCGGCGCGACCGTGCTGCCGGGCTACGTCGGCAACACGCTGACGCTCTCGGCGATCGCACTGGCACTCGCCCTGCTGTTCGGCGTGGGCGGTGCGTTCCTGGTCGCGTTCTTCCGTTTCCCCGGCCGACGGCTGCTGGACGTCGCACTGGTGCTGCCGTTGATGCTGCCGTCGTATCTGGTCGCGGTCGTCTACCGCGAGATGTCGCACCTGCACACGTGGTCGCCGGCGGTCGAGTCGCTGGGCGGTGCGGCGGTTATCCTGGCGCTCACCCTGTATCCCTATGTCTACCTGTTGACGCGCGCGGCGTTTCGCCGCGTGGCCATGGGGTTTATCGAGGTCGGTCAGTCGCTCGGCCTGAACCGGGTCGAGATCGCGCGGCGCGCACTGCTGCCGCTGGCCATGCCGGCGATCATGCTCGGCGGCCTGCTGGTCGTCGTCGAGGTGGTCAGCGACTTCGGCACGGCGAGCATCCTCGGCGTGCGTACGCTGACGACCGCGGTCCACCGGGTCTGGTTTTCGATGTTCGACGAAGGCCTTGCGGCCCAGGTCGCGCTGATCGGCACGCTGTTCCCGCTGGCGCTGGTCGTGCTGTACGGCCTGGTGACCCGCGGACGCGGCTTCGCCGGCCCGAGCAACCGGCCGATCGCACCGCGCCGCGTCGCGCTGGGACGGCACGCCGGTCGGGTTGCACTGGCGTTCTGCGGCGTGCCGGTCGTCGCCGGTTTCGTCTGGCCGGTCGCGATCATGCTGTTCTGGGCAGCGGGGGCGTTCGACCGCTTCCGCCTCGACTCGCTCTACCACGACCTGTTGCACACGCTGACGGTCGCGGCCGGCACGACGGTCGCCGCGGTCGCGATCGGCCTGGGCCTGGCGCTCGCGGCACGCATCGGCGACCGGCGCGCGTGGCGGCTGGGCACGCTGTGGGCCGTGAGCCTCAATTACGTGATGCCGGCGATCGTGCTCGCGGTGGCGATGCTGTTTGTCTCCGGCTGGATGTACGGTTCCGCGCTCGGCGGCTGGTTGGTCGACAGCGCCGCGCTGATCGTGTTCGCGACTACGCTGCGCTTCACTGCATTCGCCTACTTCAGTACCGAGAACGGCCTGCAGGGCGTGTCGACGCGCGTCGACGAGGCGCTGCTGTGCAGCGGACGGCGGCGCCTGAGCGGGCTGCTGCGCGTGGTGCTGCCGATGATCCGCGGCCCGGTCGTGGTCGGTGCGCTGCTGGTGTTCGTCGTCGCGGCCAAGGAGCTGACGCTGGGACTGGTGCTGCAGCCGTTCGGTTTCCGCTCGCTGGCGATGTCGATCTACTATTTCGCCGACATCGACCTGTACGGGCCGGCCGCGATCTACGCCCTGTGCCTGGTCATGGTCGTCGCCTATCCGGTACTGTCGATCAACCGCTGGCTGGGAGCGAGGTAGCGCAGGATGCTCAAGGCCAAAGAACTGACCCGAACCGTACGCCGGCGACGCATCGTCGACGCGATATCGTTCGAGCTCCCGGAGGGTTCGACCGCGACCGTGCTCGGGCCGAGCGGCAGTGGCAAGACCACGCTGCTGCGCATGATCATGGGTCTCGACCTGCCTGACGCCGGCGAGCTGCACCTCGGCGAACGCTGCCTGGCCCGCACCGGTCTGCACGTGCCGCCCGAGACGCGCGACATCTCGCTGGTGTTCCAGGAGTTCACGCTGTTTCCGAATCTGGACGTCGCCGACAACCTGGCGTTCGGTCTGAAGCGGCCACACGCGGAACAGCGGCATGTCGACGACCTGCTCGAACTGCTCGAGATCGCCCACCTCAAGCACCGCCGCATCGACCGCTTGTCGGGTGGCGAACAGCAGCGCGTCGCGCTGGCGCGCGCGCTCGCGGTGAAGCCGCGCGTGCTGCTGATGGACGAGCCGTTCAGCAACATCGACAACATGCTGCGCGAACGCCTGTACGGGCGTCTGCGCGCACGCCTCGCCGAATACGGCATGACCACGCTGATCGCGACCCACGACCACAAGGAGGCGTTCTTTTTCAGCGACCTGATCATGGTCATGAAGGACGGGGCGTTGATCGACCACAACCCGCCGCAGCTGATCTACGAACGCCCGGCCAATGCCTGGGTCGCGGCGTTCTTCGGCGACGCCAACGCGGTCGAGGGCGGGCTGCTGGCGACGCTGTGGCCCACCGGCGACTGGCAGCCGGGAACCCGATACCTGGTGCGCCCGGAGGCGTTCGACACCGGCGATCCCGACGCGGCCGACTTCGTCGCGGCCCGGGTGGACAACGTCGTCTACTATGGCGCGCACCAGGATCTCGCGGTCTCCCTGGCGGGTGGGGCAACGCTCAAGGTGCGGGCGCCGGGCCCCCGACGCATCACCGCGGGCGAGCGCGTCGGCATTCGACTGCACCCTGCACTCGATCCGCACCCGCTACCGGATCCCGCGTGACGCGCCGGACGCGTTAGCATGTGCCGCAACCGCACAACCTGAGGCCCAGCCCCGTGAATCACCGCCAGGTACCGACGCCATGAAGATCCTCCGCATCCGGCGCGGCTTTACGACCAATTCCTCGGCCTACACCGAGTGGCTGCCGCCGACATCGCAACAGGGCAACGCCGGCGCGCAGGCGCCCCCGGGGCAGTCGACGACACCACCGGCGGCGCAGGGCGCGGTAGCGCCGGGTACGACCCCGACGGTTCCGGCGGCGACCGCCGGCGCCAGCAGCCCGACAGCGGGCGCGACGCCGCCAGGACACGCCGCCGGCAACACCCTGACCGTGGTCGGCGTGATCGGCGCGCTGCTGGCGGTGTTCGTGACCGAGCGCGTCATCCGCCGGCTGCGGCGCAACCGCCGACCCGACGACGATGCCGATGAATAGGCTCGCCGAGCTGCCGCTGGTGCTGCGTCCCGAGTCGTTCGGCGGCATGCTGTTCGACCCGACCGACGCGACCTTCCTCGAGCTCGACCACGAGGGCTTCGAACTGATGGACGCGTTCGCGCGTGATCCGCACCAGGGCCTCGGCGCCGAGGCCGGACACTTCATCGACGAGGTGCGCGCGCAGCTCACACGGCTCGACGGCCGTCCGATCCGGCGCGTCGACGGCATCCCTCTGGATGACGCGGCACCCGTGCCGGTCCTGTCCGCGCCATCGCTGGTCGACTTCCAGATCACCGATCGCTGCCACCTCGACTGCCCGCACTGCTATGCATCATCGACGTCGCAGGGCGAGCACGCACCGATCGCCGACATCCTGTTCGCGCTTGAGCAGATCGCCGACGTCGGCGCGTACCAGGTCGCACTCGGCGGTGGCGAGCCGCTGCTGCATCCCGATCTCGAGCGCGTGCTCACACGCTGTCACGAACTCGGCCTGGTGCCCAACCTGACCACCAGCGGGCTGCATCTCGGCGAACGCAACCTGGCGCTGATCGCCGACTACTGCGGTGCGGTCGGCATCAGCCTGGAAGGCGTCGGCGATGCGTTCGATGTCTACCGCAAGTCCGGTTTCGCTCGCTTCCAGCAGGTGCTGGCCAAGCTCCGCGCGCGCGGGGTGCCGACGGTGCTGCAGGTGACGCTGAACACCGAGACCTTTGCCCAGCTCGATGCGATCACCGAGTTCTGCCGCCATCAGGAAGACATTTACGGCGTGATCTTTTTGGCGTTCAAACCGGTCGGACGCGGGGCCGCATTCGGCACGCCGCTCGCGGCAATAGAACCAGGGCGCGTACACGAGCGCCTGCAGCAGACGTTCTTCACCCTGTCCGAGGTCACCCGGGTCGGCTTCGACTGCTGCCTTACCCCGGGCGTCACCGGCACCGGGTCGACGTTCGATGCGCATGCCGCGCGCTACCTGGAAGGCTGCTCGGCGCTGCGATCGAGCATCGGTCTGCTGCCGAACCTCGACGTGCTGCCCTGCACCTTCACGCCCGAACACGCCGTCGGCAACCTGCACGAGCAGTCGCTGCGCGAGATCTGGCAGGGCCTGGCGACACGCAGATTCCGCGACCACATGGCACAGCGTGCGGCGAACAACGCCAGCTGTTCGAGCTGTGCGAAGTACGGCTATTGCCTCGGCGGTTGTCCGGTCATGGAGTTGGTCAACTGCAGCCGGGACTACCTCGGCAGCGGGCTCGGAATACCCGTGACCCGAGCCTGACGGGCCACGCCGCGGTCACGCCCCGGAGCAACCCTGCGTCAGGCCCGACCGGCCGCTCACCGGGCAGCCCGGTCGCGGGTTGCTACGCTTTACCTTCACCGGATGCGGATCTCGCCTTTCCGGGTTTTCTATCGACGGGGGTGACAATGAAAACAATCGCCACTTTCAGCCTGGCCGTTGTGTTGTTCGGCGGTGCCGGCATACCCGCGGCCGTTGCAGCCGATCGCTACGACAACCCGCCCGGACCGGTCGGCGGGCCGGGCGCGAACCGGGAGAACCCACCGGGCATGCGCGGCGGACCCGGCATGTCGCGCGACCAACTGCGCAGCATGACGCCCGAGGAGCGCCACGAATGGCAGGCGCGTGAGCGCGAGCGCCTCAAGAAGCGATTCGAAGAACACCGCGAGGAGATCCGCGCGATGCACGAGGCCCGGCGCCAGAACCCGCCGGGGCCACGCGGTGGACCGGGCCACGACCGCGACTTCAATCCACCGGGCCCGCGCGGCGGACCGGGTACTGACTGGGAGAATCCACCGGGACCGCGCGGTGGTCCCGGTTGGGGACCTGACCGCCGGCGCTGGGACAACCCACCGGGGCCCGCAGGGGGTCCGGGGCGTGGGTGGAGGTGGCATCGCGAGGCCAACCCGCCGGACCCGCGCGGCGGGCCGGGCGCGAACTGGTAGCGCGCACCCGGCGTAGGCTGCGGGCACCGCGGAATCAGGCCAGCGCCGCCCCCCGGTCGTCGCGCAGACCGGCGCGTATCGCGCCAAACCAGGCATCAATGTTGCGTGTCATCAGGAGGTGATAGGCCTGCGGTCTCGGCGTCGCGAGACCGTTGCGCAGCGCGACGACACGCTCCACGACGTCTTCGCTGCGTTCCAGCAGGCGCGGGTCTGCGTACCCGTCCGCCGCGATGCTCGCCAGCGCTGAACGCAGCTCGTGCAGGTGGTGTTTGAATGGCACGCAGACCTGCACGTCGTCACTGTCGGCAGCACGCGCGATCAGGTGCAGACCGATCGCGCGCAGCATGCCGAGATGCTCGACCAGTGCCGGCCATTCGCAGGCGATGCGCGTGCGTCCGGCGCCGAGATCTTCGGCATGTTGGGTGGCGATCGTGCGCAGGATCTCCGCCACGCCGAGCACCAGCTCGCTGTGCGCGGCGAGGTTGGTGGCGAAATCCAGCATCTGCCAGTTGTTGCACAGGGCCTGCCATCGTGACATCAGGGCCTGCCAGGGTTCACTGTCAAACACCGCGTATCGGCCGCCGAACTGGTCCTGGACCGCGACCAGCGAGCGCTGCAGCTTCTCGGTCACGGCGTCGAGTTCACCGCGGAAAGCGGTCTGGCGGTCGAGCAGGGCGCCGCTCAGCCCGCGGTGCTGTTGCATGTCCTGCATCAGGGACAGCAGCACGAAACCGACCTCGACGATCCGCCGGCTGCGTCGCAGACGCGGGCGACATGCCTGCAGCGACGCGCCGATCGGCGCCAGCCAGCCTTCATCGGCGACCCAGTCGGGGGACCTCTTCACCGCCAGTCTCTCCTCTGCCGCGCAGCACGGCTCATGCCGCGACAGCCGAAGGGGATGCATAGCGCGTTCCATTGCAGAACCTGCGTCATTTCAATGGCTTGTGCGGGCGACGTCGCGCGATCGCGCACCGCCGGCGGGCACTGGCGCCGATGCCGCACCCTTAGGGGGCGGCGCGCGCCGCGGACGACGACCGGAAGCGGTTTCTCGCATTGCTCAAGGACGACGCCGCGCGGCCGTCTAACAGGGTGAAGGGCGCATCGACCGCCCTTGATTTCTCCTCTCGGACAGGAGATCGGGCCCCGGTCATCCCGGGGCCCTCGTCATTGCGCTCCCTGCCATCCGGCGGGTTGTCGCCGGCGGCGCACAGGAATGCGCGCGGCGCGGCTAGCCGGCTTCGTGCATGGCGACCGGCATCCGCCGACGACCCCAGCTGCCAGGCCGCTCCTCGAACACGCCGGCGATCGGGTGCCCGCAATGCGCACAGTGGCCGTTCTTCAGCTGCCAGTCACCCAGTTCGTACCAGTCGCGTTCAATCACCCGTGCGTGACACGCCGGGCACCAGGTGCTGTCACCGTCACGGTCGTGCACGTTGCCGACGTACACGTAGTTCAGACCGGCCTGCATCGCAATCCGGCGCGCGCGCTGCAGCGTCGCGGCCGGGGTTGGCGGTACGTCGGTCATCTTGTAGTCGGGATGGAATGCCGAGAAGTGCAGCGGCACGTCACGGCCGAGGTGGTCGCGGAACCAGGACGCCAGACTTTCGAGTTCGACATCGCTGTCGTTGTGCCCCGGGATCAGCAGCGTGGTCACCTCGAGCCAGCAGTCGGTCTCGTTGTGGATGTACTCGAGTGTGTCGAGCACCGGCTGCAGGTGACCGCCGGTCAGCTTGTGGTAGAAGTCCTCGGTGTAGGCCTTCAGATCGACGTTGGCGGCGTCCATGTGGGAGAAGAATTCGCGACGTGGCGCATCGCAGACATAGCCGGCGGTGACCGCGACCGATTTCAGGCCCTGTTCACGGCACGCGATCGCGGTGTCGATCGCGTACTCGAGGAAGATGACCGGATCGTTGTAGGTGTACGCGACGCTGCGGCAGCCGAGGCGGGCCGCCATCTCGGCGATATGCGCCGGCGTGGCGCTGGCGGCCAGCGTGTCGATCTCGCGCGATTTGCTGATATCCCAGTTCTGGCAGAACTTGCACGCCAGGTTGCAGCCGGCCGTTCCGAACGAGAACACCGGCGTCCCGGGCAGAAAGTGATTGAGCGGTTTCTTCTCGATCGGGTCGACGCAGAAGCCGCTGGAGCGGCCATAGGTCGTCAGCACGATACCGTCGCCCGCGCGCTGGCGTACGAAGCATAGGCCCCGCTGGCCTTCTTTCAGGTGGCAGTACCGCGGACACAGGTCGCATTGAATGCGTCCGTCGTCCATGCGGTGCCAATAGCGGCCCGGGACATTGTCCGGTGTCGAAGGGTTGATCACCGTCAGGCCTCTGGCTTGCATTTCCGGTCCGGTTGACCCATCTAACTAATAGAACGCCACAGAGGTACGGGCCATGACGCACGTCAAACCACCGGTCGTGGCCGGACTCTTCTACCCCGACCAGCGCACCGCGCTGCGAGACGAGGTGGAAGGGTTTCTCGGCGCGGCGCACCCCCCGGCCGGGCAACGCCCGCACGCACTGGTCGCGCCGCACGCCGGCTACCGCTATTCGGGGTCGATCGCCGCGAGCGCCTATGCGACGCTGATTCCCTGGGTCGACAGCATCCGTCGCGTCGTGGTGCTGGCACCGTCGCATCGCGTGGCCTTCCGCGGCATCGCACTGAGCGGCGACGATGCCTTCGCGACGCCGCTCGGCGACATCCCGGTCGACACGGCGGCGCGTGACCGCTTGCTCGACCTGCCCGGTGTCGGCATCTACGACGCGGCGTTCGCCCAGGAACACGCGCTCGAGGTGCAGCTGCCGTTCCTGCAGAGCGTGCTCGACGAATTCACGCTGGTGCCGGTGGTCGTCGGCGACGCCGATGCCGACGATGTCGCGCGCGTGATCGAGGCGCTGCGTGACGACGACACACTGATCGTCGTCAGTTCCGACCTGAGCCACTACCATGCGTATGCCGACTGTCAGACGCGCGACCGTGCGACCAGTGCCAAGATCGAGGCCCTGCGCGGTGACCAGATCGGTCCGTATGATGCGTGCGGCGCCTTTCCGCTGCGTGGACTGTTGAAGACCGCGCAGGATCACGACTGGCGGGTCGCGACGCTCGACCTGCGCAACTCCGGCGACACCGCCGGCGACCGCACGCGCGTCGTGGGCTATGGCGCCTATGCCTTCTACTGATCCGCACGCCGGGCTGCCGAAGGCGCTACGCGCGCGTCTGGTCGAGGTCGCGCGCGGCTCGATTGAGCACGGCCTCGCCCACGGTCGGCCGCTCGCGGTCACGCCGTCGGAGTTCCCCGCCGCGTTGAAGGAATTGCGCGCAAGCTTCGTCACGCTGCAGATCGATCGCCGCCTGCGTGGCTGCATCGGTCACCTCGAAGCGGTGCAGCCGCTGGTGGTCGATGTCGCCGAGAACGCCTTCGCGGCGGCGTTCCGCGATCCACGCTTCGCACCGCTGAGCAGTACCGAGTGGCCACGGGTCGAAGTGCACCTGTCGTTGCTGACCAAACCCGAGCCGATGCATTTCACCGACGAGGCGGATCTGGTTGCGCAGATCCGCCCCGGCGTGGACGGCCTGATCCTGCAGGACGGCGCCAACCGCGGCACATTCCTGCCCTCGGTGTGGGAGAGCCTGCCCGACCCACGTGATTTTCTCGTGCATCTCAAGCACAAGGCCGGGCTGGCGGCCAATCACTGGTCGGAGCATCTGCAGGTCCAGCGCTATGCCACCGAGAGCTTCGGCGACGAAGACGTTGCCTGAGCCGCGAACGGGTGTCGCGGTCACGCGCTGTTCGCGCAGACCACCCGGTACATCGAACCGGATCAGCTCTCCCAGGTCACGCGGTTGCGTCCGGCCTGTTTCGACCGGTACAGCGCGCGGTCGGCACGTTCGACCAGCGATTCCGGATTCTCGGCGTCACGAAACAGCGCGCCGCCGATCGAGATCGTGACCTCGATCGGATGGTCGATGCCGAGCTCCTCGGGCGCCGCGATCGGCGAGCGGCCGACGTGCAGGCGCACGTTCTCGGCCACGGCCAGGCAGCCGGAGCGCGGCGTGTTGCGCAGCAGGATCGCGAACTCCTCGCCGCCGTAACGGGCGACGACGTCGCCGCCGCGCACGGCGCTCTTGATCTGCTGCGCGACCGAGGCGAGCACGTGGTCACCGGCGACGTGGCCATGGGTGTCGTTCACCTTCTTGAAGAAATCGATGTCGAGCAACAGCAGACAGGGCGCGTGCGCATCCTCAGACGCGAACTGCGTCAGCCGCGTCAGTTCCTCCTGGAACGCCAGGCGGTTGAACACCCGGGTCAACGCGTCCATGCGCGCCTCTTCCTGGGAACGCGCCAACTGGCCCCGCACCTGCTGCATCTCGACGGCAAGCTGAGAGAAACGCTGCTTCATCTCGGCGCCGTGTTCCAGCGCACTCTGGGTCGCGCGCACGGCGCGGTCGATCAGCGCGTTCAGGTTGTCGGTGGAGATTTCGTCGGCGAGTCCGGCGGCAACCCCCTGGAGTTCGTTGGTGAAGTCCGAGTAGTGGCCATCGGCCTGGCTGATCTGCTGCATCAGCGCCGACACCACCTGGGTCAGCGCGGTCTTGGCGACCCGCAGCTTCTCGTTGCGCTCCTCGAGATAGCGCTCGTAGAGCTCGCGCATCTCGACGTCGGTCAGCGGCGTACCGCGGCTGAGCAGGGCATCCATCTCCCTCCGCAGATCCTGGTTGTCGTCGCTCAGATATTCGAACCACACCGCGTAGTTGGCGGGCGTGATTGGAATCTTCAGCTCCGACATGCGTGGAATGGCGTGGCGGACGATATCGACGGTACGGTCGTATTGTTCTTTACCCGGCGTTGTCGGCACGAGACCTCCTCGATTGCCTTTATAAATGGGTTGCTCATGACCACGGACGAACGGGCCCATGCCCGGCGCGGTGGCCTGGTTGCAATCTCCATCCGTGGGACCCGAAAACGGGTGGGGGAACGACGGACCGGTGGGCCGAGCGGCCTTCCGTCGTAGCCGGCTTGGGTCTTGTGGACCGGCCACCGGGGGCGCATCCTGCAGCGCTGCATCCATCCGTCAAGACGGATCGGGCAGCGTTCTTATTGCTGTGTTCTTGTGCGTGTCCAGATTTTCGGCAAATTCTGCGACACCTTGAAGGTTTTTTCGGAATTTCATTCATTTATTGCACCAAATGGCGCCGGATTCAAGTCGATTATGACGTTTGTCCAGAATCTCGTTCCCGGGCCGGTGGCGCAGCGGTGAGCGGGCGTCCGATCACATCCGACAGCGGCGCCTCCGCGCAGTCGACGCGCCGTGCGCAGCATCGACCCACCGCGCTCCGCCGTCGCCTCCGGTCGCCGGGCCCGGGCATGGATCGGGAGGCCGCGCGGATACCATGCGACCGCTGATCCCGGTGCTCGTCCTGTCGACGCTCGTGTCCACGGCAGTGGCCGCAGAGGCTGCCGGCGCACCGCCGCCGGTCACCGGGGCCACCCCCTGCGCGGCCATACTCGTCGACAGCTCGGCGGCGGGCGAACTCGATCACGACCTCGTCTGCAGCGGGGCCCGACGCGCCGCCGCCTTCCTGCGCCGCCATGGCATTGGGCTGGAACACCGGATCCGCCTGCGGCTGTACGACCAGCCGATCGAGAATCACGCCGGCCACATCGGCCTGTTCGATCCCGCCGAAAACCGCATCGAGCTGTTGACCTTCGCCGAGGCCCGTCGCCTTTCGGCGTCGGTTCCGCCGTTTGGCCTTCCGATGGATCAGGATCTCTACACCAGCTACGTCGCCCACGAGACGGCACACGCGATTGTTTCGCAGCATGCCGGCGAACAGCCCCCGGCGTGGCTGGCGCACGAATACATCGCGTACGTCGTGCAGCTGGCGACGATGGCGGAGGGGCTGCGCGCGGCCGTCCTCGGACGCTACGAGATCGGCGCGTTCGCCGACACAGACGAGATCTCGGGCCTGTACTACGCGCTCGACCCACAGGCGTTCGGCGTCAAGGCCTATCGCCATTTCTCGGCACTCGACGATCCCGCGACATTCCTGCATGGGCTGTTGCAGGGCGAGGTCCAGCTACCAGACCCGCAGCGCGATTGGTGGTGAATCGCCGGCCCCGCCGCGCTGGCGCACGGCCAACCCAGCGACCAGACTTCGAGTCATGGCGGACCAATCCGACAACGACGACCGCACCCCCACCCGTCCGGGACGGGTCGACTACGAGCGCGCACTCGACAGCATGGGCACCTTCATCGACATCAGTGCCACCGACCTGATGGAGCTGGCCCGGCGCGCCGAGCGGTTCGCGGCCCAGCGCGACGCCCAGGTGCTGCGGGTCGACGCTGTCATGTCGTCGCCGGTGCATGGCGTCGCGCCCGGCGCCACGATGGCACAGGCCGCCGAGGTCATGGTGACGCAGCGCATCAGCGGCCTGCCGGTCGTGGACGACACAGGCGTCCTGGTCGGGATCATTACCGAGGCCGATTTCCTGCGCGCACTGGGCATCCCGGCGCAGGACCCGGCGCTGAGCCTGTGGCAGACCCTCGAATCCCTGTTCCACCATCTCGGCCGCCACGGTCAGATGCCCGCGCCTGACGACCGTGTGCGCGAACACATGCAGACCCAGGTGGTGACGGTCGCAACGAGCGACGACGTGTTCGAGGCACTGGCGCGCATGAAGACGCACCGGATCAAGCGACTGGTGGTCTGCGACACGCGACGCCACGCGGTCGGCATGCTGACGCGCTCCGACCTGGTGCGGATCTTCTTCGGCCGCTTCTCGCCCCCGCACGCGGGCCCCGCGTGAACCGCCGTCGGCGAACCGGTCAGCCGGCCAGGTGGCGGATGCGCCGCCAGGCCTGGCGCAGCGGTG
This sequence comes from Gammaproteobacteria bacterium, assembly GCA_020445255.1. GTDB lineage: Bacteria > Pseudomonadota > Gammaproteobacteria > Chromatiales > Chromatiaceae > Thiosocius. The sequence continues at coordinate 28,577 of JAGRGY010000027.1, read as the reverse complement.
ACCCCTGCGGCCGGACGAGCACCAGGCTGATGTTGTCGCTGTGTTGCCCGCCGCGTTTGCGGGCGCGCGTGACCAGTTCGGCTGCCATGTCGCCGTCGGCGTGCATGGCGCCGCGCCGGGCGACGGCGCCGGCGACATCGAGCTGGCTCCAGAGGCCGTCGCTGCACAGCAGGAACCAGTCGTTGGCGCCGACCGCCGACGCGCCGAACTCGGGGTTGAGGTCGTTCTGGCCACCCAGGCACATGTACAGGCGGTTGTCGCCACGACGCCTGCCGGGGGCCGGATCGGGCGCATCCCGCAGCAGCTCGCCGAGCGTATGGTCGCGGGTGTGCGACAGCAGCGCGTCGCCCTGAAAGTGGTACAGGCGACTGTCGCCGACGTGCGCCCAGTAGGCCTCGTCGGCACCCAGGTACAGCAGCACGCAGGTGCTGGCCGGATTCGAGTCGCGCTGTTTGCCGACCGCGTCGATGGCGGCATGGGCACGCCGGCACAGATCGCCGAGGAAGCGCTGCGGGTGGTCGACCGGCGTGTCGGCCACGGCCTGGCGCGCGGTGTCGATAACGGCCTGCGCGGCGAGCCCACCGTCGCTGTGACCGCCCATGCCGTCGGCCAGTACGACCAAGCGATCGTCGGCGCGGCCGGGTACGGCGAAGGCCGCGGCCCGGTCCTGCTGCTCCGGTCGCGCGCCGATATCGGTCGCGATGTCGAACCGCCACCTCATCGGCGGCCCCTCCCGGACGTCGCCGCGCCAGCGGCCACCTTCAGTCGAACACGGCGCGCCATACGCGTCCAAAGTCCTTGACGATATTGCCGCTGCCGGGCCGCCCGCGAACGCCGTCGGCGGCGGCCGGCGGCGGCTCCGCTTCGCCGGTCGGTGCGCGCGGCGCCTCGTCGGGTGGTTGTTCTGCGCGCGCGAGCTCGGCCTGCAGCGCGGCGAGCTGCGGATCCTCCGGACTCACCTCGCGGCCGCGACGCAGGTAGCGGTCGGCGCGCACCGGGTTGCCTTCGTCGAGCGCGTGGCGGGCCATGCCGGCATAGCGTGCGCCGATGTCGCGGATACCGGCGCGTGCGCCGGCGTGTTCGGGGTCGAGCGTGAGTACCTCGCGAAAGTAGTCGTAGGCGTTGTCGCCTTCGGGCCGGGTCAGACGCAGCCCGTCGAGCGCGCCTGCGGCGGCCTGCATGAGCGCGTCGATTCGGGCGCCAGCGCGGCGTTGCCCGGGCGCGGCAGGCAACGCCAGCGCGGTCGAGTCGCCGGACGACGGCGGACCGGCGGTGGTCGGCGGCAGAGGTTCGGCGGACAGAACGGATTGGGGCGGGGTGACCACTGCCGCCAGCGGCTCGCCGGCCGGCGGCGCGCGGTCCTGCGCGACGTCACGCGGGTCGACCTCGTCGGGGCGCGGTGACCCGTCCGGCGGCCGCTGCACCGGCGGTGCCGCGGGCAGGGCTGCAATGACGGCCGCGGGTGGCGGCGGGTCACCCTGTGCACTATCGCCCGGCGGCAGGGCGCGCCACGCCAGCACGCCGGCGAGCACGGCGGCGGATGCCGCGGCAATCCAGACGGGTGCACGCCGCGCGACCGGCGCAGTGGACGGCGGCGCGGCGGGTCGGGTGCCGTGCCGCTGGTCGCCGGCGACCAGCACCTGGCGCGCATCGTGAAAACGATAGGCGAGTTCCTTGGCCGACGCGATCCGGTCCTGCGGCTGTTTCGCGATCATCGCCTCGAGCAGCTCCTGGTATTCCTGGAACGGTTCGGGCAGCACCGGCAGCGGCTGGGTCAGGTGGGCGACGATGGTCTCGACTGGCGACGCCTTGGCGTACGGGCGCTGCCCGGTCAGCATCTGGTAGAACACGATGCCGAGCGCGTAGATGTCGGTGCGCCCGTCGAGCGGCAGGCCCTCGGCCTGTTCCGGACTCAGGTAGTACGGGCTGCCCAGCGCGTTGCCGTCGAGCGTGATCTCCTGGTCGCTGTCGAGCAGTTTGGCGATGCCGAAGTCGGTCAGCTTGGGCGTGCCATCGGCATGGAACAGGATGTTGCCGGGCTTGATGTCGCGGTGCACGATGCCGCGCCGGTGGACGAAATGCAGGCAGCTCGCGATCTGCTCCATCAGCGTCAGGATCTTGTGCAGCGGCATCCCTTCCTCGATGCGTTCGGACAGCGAACGCCCCTCGAGGTATTCCATCGCGATGAAATGACGGTCGCCGATGCTGCCGATGTCGTGGATCGTAATGATGTTGCGATGATTCAGCGCCGCGATGATGCGTCCCTCGTGCAGGAAGCGCTCGGCCTGCCGGGGGTCGTCGAACTTCTTCAGCACCTTGAGCGCAACGCGGCGGTTCAGCGACTCCTGCACCGCGAGGTAGACGGTCGACATGCCGCCCTTGCCGATCAGACGTTCGATCCTGTAGCCGGGGATCCTCATCGGCCGTGCCAGGGCGTCAGCCGTCGTCCTGGGGACGGTAGAGGAACTGCAGCGACAGGCCGCGCACGCTGAACCGGTCGCCGTCGTGCAGCAGCGACTGCCGCCGCACCCGGCCACCGTTCAGCCGCACCCGGCCGCGCGCGCCCGGCAGCAGATAAAAGCCGTCGTTGCGGCGCTGGATGCGCGCGGCGATGCGTGGCGCCAGCCAGCCGCGCACGCCGATGTCGCTGTCCACCGACTTGCCGATCAGGAAATTGACCTTGTCGAGTGCATAGCGGTGGCCGATGTCGTGCTCGTCGAACAGCATCAGCGAAGCCACCTTGATGCGGCGCTTGAGGCGCGCCAGATCACCCAGGCTGGCGATGTCGAGCTCCATCGTCTCTTCCTGGGTGGGGTGATCGCCGGCGGCCGGGGCACCGGCCTCCTCGCCGCGCGCACGTGCGACCGCCATGAACCTGAGCACGTAGTTGTAGATCTGGATCTCGTCCCAGTACTTCAGCAGGCGGCGCTCGACGCGGCTGCCGCCGACGAACGTGCCGTTGCTGCTGCAGTCCACCAGTTCGAACGCATCGTCGTGGTGCTCGATGACGGCGTGGTGTTTGGATACGCCGCGGCCGCCGAGCACGATGTCGTTGTCCTTGCCGCGACCGATCGTCGTGCGCACCGCGTTCAGCTCGCGCTGCTCGAGCAGGGTGTCGCCAAGGAAGATGCGCAGATAGGCCATGTCTGGTCGAAAGCTCGCCTCGATCGCCGCATTCGCGTCGGCGCCGCCACGCCGCCCTTGGGCCGCCCGGCGACGCGTGAAAATCGCGACGGTTTTGGTGCAAGCTTATTCGGCAGGGCAGGCTGCTTCTGAAGTCGATGGTGCGCTCGTGGCGAACCGGCGTCTGGGCCGACGCGGACCCTGCGTGGAGCAAACGCGATGACACTGAACGACGACTACCTGGCCCTCGGGCGGCGCCTGTGCACACTGCTCGGTTCACCGGCCGTCGACGGGCTGTACCTGCCGGCGCCGGTGGCCGACGAGACCTTTCGCGACGAATTCGGCTTCGTGTTCCTGGCCGACGGCAGCGTCGGCCCGTTCTACGTCAGCCTCGGCGGGATGCTGCGCACGCTGTGGCGGCGCCACCCGGACCCGCCGCTGTTCAGCGCCGATCCGCTGCACCTGCTCGATGGCTTCGGCAGCACCGAGCCGGCGGTGCGTGGGCTGGCCGTCGGCACCTTCAACGCGCTGAGCGCGGCGCTGATGCACGCCGCCGGTTTCGAACCACCGGACCGTGCATCGGACAGCGACGGCGCCGACGACCGCAACGGCGACGGCGACGCACCGGTGGGCATGGTCGGCTACTTCTGTCCGCTGATCGATAGGCTGACCGCCCGGGGCAGGCACGTGCTGGTGCTGGAGCAGGCGCCGCAGCGCGTGCCCGAACGCGCCGGGGTGCAGGTGACGACCGACATGCGCGCCCTGCGCGACTGTTCACAGGTGTTGTGCACCGCGTCGACGCTGGTCAACGACACGCTGCCGTCGCTGCTCGATGCGCTGCACGGACACGTGGTGGTCGACCTGATCGGACCGACCGGCAGCGGCCTGCCGGACCCGCTGTTCGCACACGGGGTGCGGGCGGTCGGTGGTATCCGCTTCGCATCGCGCCGGCAGCTGCTCGAACAGCTGCGCGCCGGCCAGGCCTGGGGCGATGCCGGGCGCAAGTACCAGCTCGACGCGCGCACCTACCCGGGTGTGGACGGGCTCGCCGCGGGCTCAGCGCAGCGTGGCGCCGACCCCGACCAGGCGTAGCGCGATCAACACGCCGTGGGCCTGTGCGGCGTCCAGCGCGACCCGGCGTGCGGCAGTGAACAGGCGGTGCACGTCGAGGTGCAGCTGCTCGAACACCGGCGTTGCGGCCATGCCGGCGAGCACGCCGCTGACCGTGCGCGCGATCACCCCCTGCGGGCTGTCGACGAAGTACAGGTAACCGCCCGCGCGGTCGAAGAATACGTGCCGGCCGTCGAGGTGGAAGAAGATCTCGTTCGCGTTGGCGAACAATGCCGGTCCGCGGTCGCCACGCGTGCTCGCCGACTCGACCGTGCTGCTCACCGCTCCGATACCACCCGGCATGAACATCCGCCTCCGCTCCAGCGTGATCGCGTCGCCGCTGCGCGACGTCGCCCCGATCATGGCAGCCGCGCGCACCCGTCGCAATCAGACGGTCCCGCACGTGGCATGCCCGCTCAGTCGAACAGGCCCTTGATCGACTTGCCGATGCCCTGCAGCGTCGATTCCACCTTGTCGCCGACCGACGCGTCGGGTGACGTGCCCCTGCCGCCAACCTTGCCGGCCGCGATGTCCAGGCACGGGTTCTGCTCGCCGGTACCGAGTTCGCCGAGACCGAGCAGGATCGCCGGCGGAAACGAGATCAGACCGACCGCGGCGAGCAGACCCGCGCCCTTGCGCGCAACCGACAGTTTTTCCGGCGTAAAGGTCGGCGCGGCGAGCGTGCCGCCGACCTCGACCGGCACCGCGACATTCAGCGTCGGCGATTTCGGCTTCGGCTTCAGCACCAGGTTCAGGCGTTCCGAACGCAGGTCGATGTCGCCGCTGCCATAGACGGTCGCGTGTTCGGTGTCGGCCAGCAGCACCTGGCTGATCGCCACACCCCGCCGGACCTCGAACGAACTGGCGACGCAGTTCAGCGGCGCGCGCTGCGACCCCTCCTCGACCAGCGTGCCGAGCGCGGTGCCGAGGCCGCCGACCAGCGCATCGGCGTCCTGCAGGTCGGCGAACCCCTGGCCGATCAGCAGCCGCGTGCGCCCGTCGAGACTGGCCATGATCGCTGCCGGCGTGTCGCCGCGCCCCTCGACATGCACATCGAGGTCGCCGCTGGCATCGATCCAGCGTGCGCCACCCAGCTGTTGCAGCAGCCCACCGATCGCCACGCCGTGCGCGGTGAGGTCCAGTTTCAGGCGCGGCGGGACCTGCGCCGTGTCGAGCGAGACATCGGTGCTGAGCGGCGCGCCATCGAGGTGGGCCTGCAGGCCGTCGAGCGCGAGCACGCCCTTGTCGACACGCAGCTTGCCGGCCAGGTCACGCAGCGTCGTGCGACCGGCGGCGAGTTCGGCGACTGCGAGCGACACCTCCGCGTGCAGCGACGGCGGCAGCTGCAGATCGAGTGGGGTGGCGCTGAACAGTTTCGGCGAAGGGGCCGGGTCGGTGGCCGCGGCCGGGGCGGTGAGATCGGCGATCCGCAACCGTGTCGACGTCAACTCGCCGTCGATGCGCGTGCCGGCGTCCTCCTGCGACACGGTCAGATGGCCGGCGATGTCGCTGTCGCCGTAGCTGACGGCGAGATCGCTGAGCCGTTGCGTTTCACCGGCCAGATCGACGCCTGCCCGCAGCGACCAGGGACGCAGCGACGTGCCGGTGTCGGTCGAACGCGCGTCGATTGTCATCGGCGCATCGGCGCCGAGTCCACGCAGCCGCAGCTCGCCCAACGCAATCTCAACCGGCTCTGCCGCCGGCCGGGCACGCCACGACAGGCGCAGACCCGTGATGTCGACGCGCTCGATGCGCGGCATGCCGCCACCCGTCGACCCGTCACCAGGACCGGCACCACCCTCGGTCAGCATCCAGTTGCCGCGGGCGTCGGCATCGCGTTCGAGGGACAGCTGTGCGTCGGTGATCTCGAGCCGCCGGATACGCACCTCACCGGACAGGAGTGGCCACAGCGCGAGCTGCACGTCGAGTCGACCGATGTGGAGCAGCTGCGGCGCATGACCCCATGGCGCGTTGGCGACGTCCAGCTGTTGCACAGCGACCCCCGGTGACAACGACAGCAGCGGTTCGACCGCACCGAAGCTGACGGCGCGACCGGTCACCTGCGACAGCTGCGCGGCAATGCGTTCGCGGAATCCATCGCTGCCGACCCAGGCGCGCAGAGCCAGGATCGCGCCGGCCAGCAGCACCAGCGCGATGCCAGGCCCGATCATCCATCGCGGGGTTCGCCTGGGGCGTGTTGGCATCGCATTTTCCTCTACTGCCGATACCGTTCATACAGGTGCGCGTTCGACCGCCAGGTCGCCTGCCCCCGCGTCGCGTCGCACCTGCATGAACGGCCGATGGCCACCGAAGTGAAGTATGGACCGTCCACCGTGAACCGACGTGCGTCAGGTCGCTGAAACGCCGGCGCGGCCCCGGGGGAGAAAACCCAAGACAAAAAAAAGGGGCGCGTCCCGCGCCCCACGTAGGGAGGATGACTCCACGCAAAAAAACCGTCGTCGACGCCGATGCCGCGGCGCCTTCCGTCGACACCCTGAACCGTGTCGGCCGTTACGGCGCCTCGATCAGCGGCAGGCCTGCGCTGCGCCAGCCACGGATGCCCTCACGGAAATACATCACCCGGGTGAAGCCCCACTCGACCGCAAACGCACTGGCCGTGGCACTGCGACGGCAGCGCGTGCCGCTGCAGTGGATGACGAACGGGTCATCTGTGGCGACGATGGCCTGCAGTGCCTGCCGGGTGAAGCCGTCGTTCAGATCCAGGTGGTGGGTACGCGGTATGTGCCGGCGACGGTGCAGACGTGGGCTGCGCACATCGACGAACGCCACGCCGCGCAGGTACAGTCGGTATGCCTCGTCGACACCGACAGTGCGTGCGCCCGGCACGCTGACCGGCGACTCGCCCGCGGCATCGTCGTCCGACGCATGCAGCCCCTGCATCAGGCACAGCGCGGCTGTCAGCGTCAGCATCTGCGGCAGACACGGACGCCGTACAGACGCGAGCGACCGGCGCGCCGCCTCCTCAGGCACACCGTGGTCGGCGTGCCGTCGCGCCCCAACCACGCCTGCCGCCACGGCGCAGTGGATCACTCCTGCGGAACCTTGGCCGCGTAGTACGCGACGACCGCCTTGATCTCGTCGTCGCTCAGCTGGCGGGCGATGTAGCGCATCCGGCCGTAGTGGTCGTTCTCGCGCTCACCTTCCTTGAACTCGGCGAGCGTGGCCGCAAGGTATTCGGGCATCTGCCCGCTGAGTGCCGGCACCTCATAGCCGAGTCCCTCGCCCTTTTTGCCATGACAGACCTCGCACGGCAGCAGCAGACGCGACATGTCGCCACGCGTCACCATTGCCGGCGCATCCGTCATCGCAGCGGACTGCGCGGCCGGTTGTGAAGAATAGAACGCGACCAGGTCCGCCATGTTTTCGGGCGTGAGCTTCTTCGCGATCTTCTCCATCTGGCGCTCGCTGCGCGAGCCGTTCTTGTAGTCCATCAACTGCTTGAACTGATAGGCGGGCACCTGTCCGGCGATGCTCGGCGTGTCGGCTTCATCGCTGATGCCTGCGTCACCGTGGCACTTGTGACAGCGGTGCTCGTCGGCGACCTCGGCACCCTTGGCCTTGTCGCCGGACTTGATCAACGTCAACACCTGCCATGACCATTTGAACGCCGGTTCCTCGGCCACCGCCGCGGACATCGTCAAGCCGACGCCCATGCAGATGCCGAGACCGGTGCGAAACGCTTTTTTCATTGTCATCTTCATAACCCTCGCGTGCCCCTTCAGTGACCTGAACCACTGGCATCGGCCACGCTCAACTCGCTGACCGGATAGCTGTGCTCGATCTTCACCATTTCGACCGACGGCACCTTGACCGCGTCCTTGCCCAGCAGCAGATCGGCGAGCTTCTGGCCGAACGACCGGTAGTGCAGGCGCGCGACGACGTTGATCGACTTGGCATCGGCGGGGAGGTTGAAGTAGTACTTGCCGTACTTGTAGCCCTTCGGCGGGATCGTGTTCACGTCGACGAAGCGCACGATCTCCCACGGCACGTGCGTGTCCTGGCCGTTCTCGTCGACGGCGTGCGCGTTGAAGATCACCGTGTCCTTGGGCAGGTTGTTGTCGGCGTCGAGCGTACCCGAACGCATCAACTCGCGACCCTGGTCGTCGCTAATGACGACCTCAAGCCACACCTCGCGCACCTCGGTCAGGCTGGTGGGCAGATTGTGGCCGGCGCGCTCGTTGGTCACGCGCACCTTGAGCTGGTGCAATGCCCCGGCCTTCGCACCCACTTCCAGCTTCAGCGACGCCGCGCTCTGCAGGCGCCGGATGGCCTCCTGGTAGTTCGTCTGCACGCCGAGCGTCTCTTCGTTGTTGGCGTCCCAGGTGTTCAGCGCCGCGGTCACGACCGCGTTGCCGCCGACGAAGCCGTGGTCGTGCACGACCTTGCGCCATGGTCCGCCGAGTCCGGCGAACCCCTCGAGGCCGAGGTCGCCCAGTTCCTCGGGGCGCTGCAGCTTGTCGGCAACCTGCTTGGCGACGTCGACCGGCACCATGTGGCAGTCCTGGCACTGCACCCCTTTCTGCGCGTAGATCGAGTACTTCCACTCGTCGTAAGTGCGCTCGATCGGGAAGTTGTTGCCCGGATGGAAGATGTTGTGGCAGTTGCCGCAGAAATCCGACTTGGCGTGGTGCTCGGAGTATTCGGTCTCGTGGTACGGCGACTTGGCGTCGTCGAGCGTCGCCCGCTTGGTGTTGCCCGGCGACATCACGAACGAGGCGTTGCCGTGTTCCAACACCGCGGTCTTCTGCAGGTTGGTGCCGGAGATCGTATGACAGACGTCGCATGACACGCCCTTGGCCGCGACATCTGGCGCGGTGAAGCGGCCGTGCAGCCCCTGGTCGGGATGGAACTCGACCGTCTTGGTCGACACCCCGATCGGCGTATGACAGGCACCGCAGTGATTGCGCAGCTTCGGATCGGTCTTTTCCCCGAGCGCCCACAGCGCCTGGAACACCGGGTCCTTGAACGCATTGGAATGCATCGACCCGTTCCAGCCCTCGTATTGCCGCGTGTGGCATTGTCCGCACACGCGCGGGTCCGTCCATTGATCGGGCGTGACGTTTTCGTGGCCCTCAATGGTGATATACGAAGGCGGAAATCGCCGTGCGTCGGTGGCGGTGTTTTCTTTCGCGACGGCGCCGGCCGTCAGCGACAGAAGACACCACGTGACGATCACCACCCAGGGCGTCGTTACGCCGTGTGCTCGCAGTCTGCTGCGCATCTCTGGTCTCCTCAGATGTCTCTCGGCGGCTCCCGGTGGCGCGTTGGGTCACGCGACACGGCCGCTGTTTGGTTTTCCCGCTGTACGCTGGCGACGCCCCGTTGTCGTCGCCTGCAGCGTAGATGTGTCCGCCGCCTTGGGCGGTGATCGGAGGATCGCGACACGGCGCATGGCCAAGCAAGAGGCAGGCCATTCGCATGCCGTCTGGAAAATCAGTGACTTAAGCGGGAAGACGTCACCCAAATGTGTTGCATCGTTGCTGTCGCGCGCAACACCTGAGGGTGGCGTGCAGCGCGTGCGAAGCCGGTCGACCCGGGACGCGAGGGGACTGTTGTGGACGCGGCGCGCGGCGGGTTAACGCGAGAACGGCATCATGATGGTCTCGGGCCGCGTGAACTTGTTGATGTCGACGGCCATGTGCGCCATGTTGCCGTCCATGCGCAGCATCGCCTGGGTCATGTTCGCCATCGACTGGTTCATGATCTCGATCGCACCGGTCATCGACGAGATGTTGTGACTCAGGTTGGCCATGTCGCCGGCCATGTTCGCCATGTCGCCGGTCATCATCTCCATGCCGGCCCGGACGCGCGCGAAGTCGGCCGACATGCCGGCCTGGCCATCGACCATGCTCTTCGCCATCACCGACATCCGACCGGTCATCATGCGCATGTCGCCCGCCATGCTCGAGACGTCGCTGCCCATCTTGGTGACGGCGTTGGTCATGGTCGACATGTCGCGCCCCATGTTGAACATGAACATGCCCATACCGGCCATGCCCGCGCACATGACGAGGATCACGATGATCAACAGCAACGCGCGGCCGAAACGGGGGCTGTCGCGGCGGGCGTCGTCGGTCTGAACGGTCTCTTCTGCTTCGGCCATCGTGGCAGGGCTCCTCGGCGTTGGGTTGGCGTGGCGGGTCGGCCGTTTCGTCCGACACTATGACGCGGAGCGGCGGCCATTATTTGGTTTTGGTTGGCGACTCACTCGTGTGGCGCGAGTCGTGCTTGCCCGTATCCGGCATCAATGAGCAAATTCGGTGCCGGTATCATACGGCTCGACAATCAATGGCTTATCTAGCATAGCCGACCGGGAGGCCGTTGCAGCGTTGCACTCAAAGCCAACAGGTGCAACGCTTGTCTGACGCGCCGGACTGTCGGCGCGAACGTGGGGACGGGGCCGTCATGCTGACCGAACAGACGATACTGAATCTGCTAAAACCGCTGCTCGAGCACATCGACGAAGGTGTGATCATCTGCAATGCCGACGGCGCCGTCCTGTCGCTGAATCCCGCGACGGCCGAGCTGCTCGCGCTCGACGACACGCGGCGCCCGTCGCTGGCGAATCTGGGCGGCCACAATTTCCGCGCCGCGATGATCCGCGCGGGCCTCGAGCTCGAGAACGGCGAGCGCCATCACTGCGAGATGTCGATGGAGTTCGACGAAGAGGTGCGGGTGAACGGTCAGCCGCGCTGGCTGCGCGTCAACACCTGTCTGCTCGATTTTCCGGGCCAGCCGCGCGCGCTGCGCATGATCGTGATGCGTGATATCACGGCGGAGAAGCGGCTGTTTGCGGTGATGGCGGACAAGGACGCCTGCGGCGTGGCGACCGAAGACCCGGAGATGCTGCGGCTGATCCACCGGCTGTCGACGGTGGCGGCCTCCGACGCGTCGGTGCTGCTGCAGGGCGAGTCCGGCACCGGCAAGACAGAGCTGGCGCGCGTCGTCCACCGGCGTAGCGCGCGCCGGCACATGCCATTCATCGAGATCAACTGTGGCGCCATTCCGGCGACGCTGATCGAGACCGAGTTGTTCGGTCACGTGAAGGGCGCCTTCACCGGGGCGATCAAGGATCGCGAGGGGCGCTTCAAGGCGGCCGACGGCGGCACGCTGTTCCTCGACGAGATCGGTGAACTGCCGCGCGAGCTGCAGCCCAGGCTGCTGCGCGTGCTGCAGGACGGCGAATACGAGCCGGTGGGGTCGGACAAGACCATCAAGGTCGACGTCCGACTGGTCAGCGCGTCCAACCGCGATCTGCGCGAACACGTCGACCGCAGCCTGTTCCGCGCCGATCTCTATTACCGCATCGCCGTGGTGCCACTGCACGTTCCACCGCTGCGTGACCGACCGGGTGACATCGCGCTGCTGTCGAAGGTGATCCATCAACGTCTGGTGATGCGCAACTATCCGTCCGAGGTCGCGTTCAGCGACGATGCGATGCGCGCGATCATGAACTACCCGTGGCCCGGCAACGTGCGCGAGCTGGCCAATGCGATCGAGCATTGCATCATCTGCGCCGAGGATGGGGTGGTGACCCGCGAGAGTCTGCCCGAGACCATCCGCGAATACTGTGACCGGCGCAGGGACCCGGCGGCAAACGGGCTGAATGGCGGATCGGACGAGGCACGGCGGGAGATCGAGGAGGCGCTGCGCAGGGCCGACGGCAACAAGACCCTGGCGGCGCAGCGTCTGGGCATCGACCGCACCACGCTGTGGCGGCGCATGCAGCGCCTCGGCCTGGACTAGGCCTCCGGCACCCGCTCCCGAACGGCGTCGGCGCGATCAGTCCGGCGCGTCACGCGGCGGCGCGGGCCCGTCGGGCAGTGCAGCGAGGTCGACGCAGCGCATCGCCTGAACCGCAAGCTCCCAGCGCCCTTCGGCACACAAACCGCTGATGCCACCTTCCTCGTAGGCCAGCAGCGCCACCTCGATGCAGCGCGCGCGCACGCGTTCGGCCAGTTCCTTCGTATCCTGCGTCATGTGTCCGCCCCGGGCTGCGGCGGGACCCGCCATACCGCGCAGTCTGCAGTCAGTCGCACCCTCGTCCCGCTCCGCTCAATAAATCGATAAATCCGATATCAGCGTACAATAAATTTCGTTTTATCTATTCATTGCATGGTCTTACAGTCTAGCCTCGCGGGCGGTGACCCGGTGGTGTTTCGCGGAGGAAAGACGATGATCGCGGTACGCGTGGCGATGAAGTTCAGCAACGAGCCGTTGAAGCGCACGCCGGTCGCGCTGCAGCTGGATGCGGACGGCCGGCAGCTCGGCCCGGTCCTGACCGACCGGTCGGGCGTCGCGATGTTCGATCACCCGCCGGCCAGCGGCAAGGTGCTGGTATCCGGCGTCGAACGCTTCCATGGCCGGCTCGACGGCGAGATCGGCATCGCGCTGTGGTCGATCACCCAGTCGCCCGACGACTCCACCGGGACCCCCGGCGTACTGCCGTCCGGCAGCAACGCCTATCCGGACATGGCAACCCGGGTCGTTCACGCCGGCGGACGCGATGTGCTGACCGACAGCGAAGGGTACCTGGTCGACCCCGGCGATTGGACCGAGGCCTTCGCCAGGGCACAGGCGGAACGCGAGGATCTCGCCCTGGACGCCGAGCACTGGGAGGTGGTCCGTTACCTGCGCGCGCACTACGCCGACCGCGGCGCGCAGGCGAGCGTGCGCGACATGATCCGCCATTTCCGCAAGGTCTGGGACCACGAGCGCGGTTCCAACCGCTACCTGCATCGGCTGTTCCCGCGCGGCGGCCCGCAGAAGCAGGGCAACCGGCTCGCCGGGCTGCTGCGGACCAAGGGCGAGCACTGAACCGACCCGTCGCCGACCCGTCGCCGACCCCTCGCCGACCCCTCGCCGACCCCTCGTCGATCGGTCGGCGATCAGTCCCCGGTCGGGCGCGTCCCGGCGCTGGCGATCTGTTCCTGGTGAGCGAGTTCGCGCAGGCCCTCCACAGCCTGCGCCAGCACCTCGCCGCCGGTCTCACGCGGGAACACCATGTACGCGGGGTGTGGGAATTCGGGTGCCGATGTCACCTGATACAGACGTCCCGCCTGGATCAGTGAACGGGCCATGCGGATCGGCAGAAAACACGAACCGCCATTGGCCAGGATCAGCTGGATGCCCAGCCAGCCGATGTTGACGACCTGCGGCGGACGGGTCAGGTCGGGAAAGCTCTCCTGGTGCCGGGCATAGAAGCCGGGACCCCATTCCACGTACACGTAGTCGTCGCCGGGCCAGCGCGTGTCCGGCCGGGTGCTGACCATGACCAGGGTCTCGTCGAACAGGTGCTCGACGATCAGGCCAGGGGCATGGCTGGGCGTGTACATGACCCCGATGTCGAGCGTGCCCTCGACCAGCCGCCGCATCAGGTCCTCTTCGAAGCCGATCTCGCTTTGGATCGACACGTCGGGCGCCAGCCGCCGCATCCAGCCCACCCAGCCCGGCAGAAACGCCTCCCACAGCGCGATGCGGCCGCCGATGCGCACCGTCGCACGATAGCGGCTCGGCAGGCCGACATCGTGACGGGCCTGCTCGACAGTCAGCACCAGCGACTTGGCGTGCTGCATGAAGCGCCGGCCCGGCACGGTCAGCGTGGCGCCGGCGCGGTTGCGCACGAACAGCTGCGCGCCGAGCTCGGTCTCCAGGTTCTGGATGCGCGCGCTGACCGTCGACTGGGTCACGTGGAGCCGTTTGGCCGCCTCGAGGAAGCTGCCGTGCGCCGCGATCGCAAGAAACGTCCTGGCCTGATCGATATCCACGATGGTGCGTCCGGTATTTTAAATCGATATTTCCGATATTTAATGCCAATAAATATCGTTTGTCCAAACATACGGCGCACCAATACGATGCGTGCGATCGCGGCCCGGCGCCGCACGCACAGGGGAGCGCGCTACCGGTATGCACACGCTACTGACCAACCTTCGCCACTGGGCCGGGATCGGCAACGAACGCGCAGGACACGTGGAGAAATGGCTGTCGATGGTGGGGGGCCTGGCGGGGATCCTCGGCGTGGCGCTGATCAGCCACGCTCAGCTGGGTCTTGTCGGCAGCGCAGGCATCATCGCGTCGATGGGGTCGTCGGCCGTGCTGCTGTTCGCGGTACCGCACGGCGCGCTGTCGCAGCCGTGGTCGGTGCTCGGCGGCCACCTAGTGTCGGCGCTGGTCGGGGTCATCTGCGCCCGGCACATCCCCAACCCGACGCTGGCGGCGGCGACGGCAGTCGCCGTCGCGATCGGGGCCATGCACTATCTGCGCTGCATCCATCCACCAGGCGGCGCGACGGCGCTCGGCGCCGTGGTCGGCGGTGACGCGGTGCACCAGCTCGGCTACCAGTTCGTACTCACGCCGGTGCTGCTGAATGCCCTGACGATCCTGCTGGTCGCCGTGCTGGTCAACGCGCCGTTCGCCTGGCGGCGCTACCCGGCGGCCTGGGCACCCGACGCACGGGCAAACCGGTCGGCCCAACCGGAGCAACGTGATGGACGATGAGCCGGACAATCCCCGCCCGCTGCGCGAGGACTACGAGCGTGCGCTGCAGAGCATGCACACCTTCATCGACATCGAGGTCGACGACCTGATGACGCTGGCGGACAGGGCGCGCCATTTCGCCACCCAACGCCCGGCCAAGTCATTGACGGTAGCGCGCATCATGAACAGCCCGGTGCACACGATCGGTGCCCGGACCACGATGGCGGAGGCCGCGCATCGGCTGGTCGCGCAGCGGATCAGCGGGCTGCCGGTGGTCGACGATACCGGGCGGCTGTGCGGGATCATCACCGAGGCCGACTTCCTGCGCGGACTCGGCGTGCCGGCGCATCACCCGACCCACAACCTGTGGCAGACCCTGGAGTCGCTGTTCAGCCACCTGGCGCAGGGCATCGCGGCAGAGCGGCCGGAAGACCCGGTGGCCGATCACATGGTGCGCGACGTGGTGCACGTGGCACCCGATGCGCGGATCGACGAGGTCATCGGGTTGATGAAGCAGCATCGGGTCAAGCGTATCCTGGTCTGCGACGGCGACGGCCGCGTGGTCGGCATCGTGACGCGGTCCGACCTGGTCAGGATCTTCTTCGACCGCTACACCGGTTCGCGCGACGCCACCTGATCCGCGGCACACCCTGTCGGTCGTCGCCCAACGGCCGCGGCATCGCCAGGCCGTACGAACGGGCGCCGGGCGGTCTGGGTGCGCGCCGTCGATGTCCTTCTGCAACACCACGGAGATATCGCACATGCGCAAGCGGGTGCTGGTGAATGCCGCCGTGATCGCGATCGGTGCAGGGTCGTCCGCGGCCGCCGTCGACGGCGGTCCGTTCCCGCTACCGGCGTCGACCGGTGTGCTGACGGCGGGCGACCCGTTCCTGCTGTCGAGCGGTCTCACAGCGACGCTGATCACCGATCGCCACACCCTGCAGGCGCGCGGTCTGCCGGCCACGTTCGGCCACTGGGACATGGCGACATTCGACCGGACCAGCGCGTCGATCTACGTCCCGACCGAGGTCGGTAGCGGTGCCGGGGTGTTTCGCTATGACATACAGAGCGGTACGTTCCAGATCCTGATGAAAGGCAATGCCAGCGGCATCCGCACCACCGATCCCGCCCTGTTCGACCCGCTCGACGACGACTTCGCCGGTCTCGACCCCGCCACCGCAACCCCGTTCGGCAGCGTACTGACCGGCGAGGAGCGGCCCGGCGGGCGTCTGTTCGAGATCAGCAACCCGAATGCCGACGGCCGGCGCGTCGATGTGGCGTTCCTGGCCAACGTCCCGGCCGTCGCACACGAGGGCCTGCGTTTCGACAGCCATGGAAATCTTTACTTCGTCGACGAGTTCGACTCGGGTTCGGTGTACCGGTTCGTGCCGCGCGAGCGCGGCACGCTGAACGCAGGCCAGTCGTTCGTGCTCGTCGTCGACGCCTTTGCCGGTAACCCGGCACAGGCCTACAACAGCGCCGTGAACGTCACCGAACCACGCGCCGGCGCAGCGCATTGGCAGCCGCTCACCGATGCCGACGGCGGGGCGCTGCCCGGCGTCGCAGACCCGTTCGACTTCGCGTCCAAAGCCGGCGGCGGGCGCCGTGCGGCCGACAGCGTCGGCGGTACACCGTTCGGGCGTCCCGAGGACGTCACCCTGACCAGGCTCGCGAACGGCCGCGAGATCCTGTACTTCGCCGCGACCAGCGAACACGCGGTGTACGGCGTCGAGCTGGTCGACGACGCCGTCGCCATGGTCAGGATCTTCGTCGACCGCGACGTCATCGACCTCGCGACCGGGGCCGCAGTCGGTATCTCGTTCACGCACCCGGACAATCTTGCCAGCGGTGCCGACGGCAGCATCTACATCGTCGAGGACCAGGCCGTGCCGGACGCCGATATCTGGCGGGCGATCGACGCCGACCGTGACGGGGTGGCCGAGGGGGTCGGGCGCTGGATCAGCCTGGGCGTCCCCGGGGCCGAGGCGACCGGCCTGGAGCAGGATCCAAACGATCCGCACCGCTTCATCGTCAACATCCAGCATCCGACCGGCGGCAACGATGCACTCTGGGAGATCCGGACCCGCTGACCGGCTGATTGCGCGCAGCGGCCGGGAAACGTCCTTCGGCACGCCGACCGCCGGCGTCCGCCCGTGGTTCAAGATCCGGATCGGCGGTCCGCTAAGCGGGATACGACCCGAGCCGGAGAACGACCGTAACATGCTGATACGCGGATATGCTGTCCTGCTGATGGCATTGCTGGTGCCGGGCGCCCTGGCGGCGCCCACGTTGCGGCTCGACGACGGCAAACCGCAGCCGGCCGACCTGGCCGTGCGCGCACAGCTGCAGCAGCGCCTCGACGAGATCGCCGCCGACCCGGGACGTTATCGTGACGCGATGTACGAGGGCGAGGTGCGGGCCGCACCGCTGTGCAAGGTGTGTCATGGCCTCGACGGCATCTCGGTGCGTGACGGTGCGCCCAACCTGGCAGGGCAGGACCCGGTCTACATGGTCGAGCAGTTCAACCGTTATGCCGACGGCCGGCGGATCGATTTCTGGATGGGCAGCCTTGCCTCGGGCTTCACCGACGACGACAAGATCAAGCTGGCGATCTACTACTCGGAGCAGAAGATGCGGCCCTCGGGCGGCGGGGATCCCTCGCTGATCGCGCGCGGCCGGGAGCTGTACGGGCAATACTGCGTCGACTGCCACGGTGTCGACGGTCGCAGCAAGGAGGGCTATGCGCGACTCGCCGGGCAGCGCCCCGAGTACACGATCAAGATGCTGCGCGAATTCCGCTCGGCGTCCGGCAAACGCTTCAGTCCGGTGATGTATGCACGTTCGTACATGCTGCGCACGGACCAGGACATCACTGCCGTCGCCACCTTCCTCGCCCATCTCGATTAGCGCCGCCGAAACCCGGCATCCCGTGCCCGCCGGATCATGCCCGGTCGCGTCGCGCCAAGGTCGTGCTTCCCACCATCAGGCCGGGATTGCGACGTGGAGACGCCCCGCGCTGCGCTTCTAAGGACGAAGACTTCGGCGCCGATAACTTTCATACAGGATAACGAGGTCGGCATGGCCACAGTGCGGCTCGGCGAGATTTCGGACACACAGTACTATCGCAGTGCGCGTGTCTACGTATCCAACAGCCTCTGGTGGTTCGACACCCGCGAGGGTGTGCAGTTCGGCCCCTTCATCTGCAAGATCTCCGCCGTGTGCGCGTTGGCGGTGTACGTCGCACAGCATGTGCACGAGAACGGCAGCGCAGCGGGTGTCGAATCGCAACCCCCGGGCGCGCAGGACCACATCGCCCACATGATCGAAGAGGTGCTCGAGGTACTGGGTCAGAATCGGGACTTCGGCCAGGTCGCCGCGACCAACTGGGCCAAGTCGCGCCTGGAGGCGTTGCGCGAGAGCGCCGCGGCCACGGCCGACACCGTGGGACGCATCCGCGTGCTGGAGTTCACGTTGCGCCACCCGGACCAGACGTTCAGCTTCGACTACTTCCTCAGGTGTCGCGCCGGCTGATCCGGCGGCACCGCACCCGGCCATCTCGCGCACCCTGGACAAACGGGCAGGATGCCCTTCCTCCACGCCACCCGGCCTCGGCATGGGCGGCGTTTCAGCGGACCTTGGGGACGATTTCGGCTATTCCTTAACCGGGGGCCCGTTCGACCGTGCCCCGGTACCGGAGGAAACCGCCATGTCCAAGCAATCATTCGCTTTTGCCTTTGTGCTGGCGCTCGCCACGATCGGCACCGTGGTGTCGCCGGCCCGGTCCGGCCCTGACGAAAACGGCTGGGAAAAGATGGTGTTCCATGTGGACGACAGCCGCTATGCGCGTTGGATGCTGATGCTCGCCAGGTCCTACCTTGAGGACAGCCCCAAGGCCAGCCTGGTCATCGTCGCCTATGGTCCCGGTGTCGACTTCGCGCTCGAGGGTGCCGAAGACAGCAACGGCAACCCTTATGCCCCGTCACTGTTCGAGCTGACGTCCAAGGGTGTGGCCATCCGCTTGTGCGGAACAACGTTGCGCGCGCGCGAGATCGCGCCGGGCAGTGTGGTCGACGGCGTCGAGGTCGTGCCGTCGGGCATCGCCGAGATCGCCCGGCTGCAGCTGAAAATGGGTTACGCGTACCTGAAGCCCTGACGCTGAACGGACTGGCACCGGGGGTGCCGTGTCGACCCTCGGGCGTGCTGCTGGCCCGGCGGCGGAGATTGGCGCGACAATGGCGCCGGTCCGTTCTTCCCGGATGCGCCAAGCGCGGGAGTCGAGTGATGTCACAGAAGCCACCTTTGCCTCCGTTCAACCCCGACAGCGCCGCCACCAAGGTGCGCATGGCGGAGGACGCCTGGAACACGCGTGACCCGGACCGCGTGGTGCAGGTGTACACCGAGGACACGGTATGGCGGAACCGTGCGGAGTTTCCGGTCGGCAGGGCGCAGGTGCATGCCTTCCTGTGTCGCAAGTGGGCGCGCGAGCTGGACTACCGGCTGATCAAGGAACTGTGGGCCTGCGCCGGCAACCGCATCGCCGTGCGCTTTGCCTACGAATTCCACGACGATGCCGGCACCTGGTTTCGCGCCTATGGAAACGAAAACTGGGAATTCAACGACGACGGTCTGATGATGCGCCGCTTCGCCAGCATCAACGACCTGCCGATCAAAGAGCAGGACCGCAAGTTCCTCTGGCCACTGGGTCGGCGTCCCGACGATCACCCGGGTCTGAGCGAGTTGGGCCTCTAGCCGAGCCCCTCACTGCGGGTCGGGAGCCGCGTGTGCGACTGTCAGACCGCTTACGGGCGGTGGGCAGGACCCGCTATGTCGATCTGGCGGGGCGACGACAACCGTGTCGGGCAAGAGGTGTGTCCCTTGATCCCGACGGCGCGAGTTTCTCGCAGCGCGGCGAGACAGCATTTCCGCCGGTCCGGCCGATTGGTCGTCCAGAGGGGACAAACGATGGGGGCGTTTCGGGGAAAAGACCAGAGGTGCGATCGTCGGTGCGCATAGCACCGACCTACCGCTTTTTTGGGGTCAGAGCAATCAGTGCCCCGGCAGCGCTGGATGTTCGTAATCAGCTCCGCACGTTTTCACTCTGAACCCAAACGTTCGGCGCTTGTTTCGATCTCAAGCCTGCGTTTTTTTGCGCGCGAAGCCGAGACCAGCAATGCCCAGCCCCATCAGCGCAAGCGTGGCGGGTTCGGGAACCGCAGCAGCCCCGACTTCCAGTGAGTGGATGATGCTGTAGGCACCCACCAGGCGCAGGTAGTAGATGTCGCTGCTGGCGCGCGAGATACCGCGGAACTCCGCACCGTTCGAGCCGGCAGTCACGATCGGTGCGTCAGTCCACAGGTTGTAGCTTTCAAGGACCGACATGTCTGCAGCCAAGGCCTGAATGAGCGGATCCGAGCCATCGGGGCTGCCGCCTTGAACCGAGTAGTTGATCAAACCGCCCACAAACGAAAACCCGCCACCCAGGTCGGCCGTGATGGAGCCATCTCCATTGTTGGTCGCCACCCAACCCCAGTTCCAGCTCCCGTTGGAACCCAAGCCGTAGCCAGCGTCGCCGTAGGTGACTTGAGGACTGCCCGTCCACGTGATGCCATCGACGACAACCGGCCCTGGGTCACCGAATCCATTGTTCCCGGTCGCGGTGAACACGGTGGTGCTGCCGGTACCTGGGTCCGAGGTGACCAACGTAGCCTGTGCGCCCATGCAGGTGCCCAACAGGATGACGGAGACGGCGATCTTTCGAGCAAGCTGCATAACGGTTCCCTCAATCTATGGCTTTCCGGCGCCAGACACTTGTGACTACTCGAGCAATGCAGCAAATTTAGCGCCAGAACAGGAATTACCTGAAAATTCCGCTGCTTGCAGCGGAACATGGCCGTACGGTCACGTTGAGTGTAAAAAAACGCGGCACTCAACGAAGCCGCCCGCACCCAAGGATGCCAAATACCGTGAGGCACCATTGGCACGGGTGCTGCGAAGCGCCGTCGGCGATCAGATACACGTGTTCGGTAGGGGTAGTCGATTCTTGCTGGGATACTTGGGGTCGGAATCGGAGTAAACACGGATGTCGGTGTCGCTGGAAGACCGTCATCGGCGCAGCGAGTTTTGACTTTGACCCCAAATCTGCACCGGATGGAGTATCCACCGATACACGTGTTTACCAATGGGCCTTGTCCAACACAACAGCCCGCCTGGAGAGCCTGCGCCTATTCGACCGTGACCGACTTCGCGAGGTTGCGCGGCTGATCCACGTCGGTGCCTTTGAGCACGGCGACGTGATAGGAGAGTAGCTGAAGCGGAATCGTGTAGACGATCGGCGCGGTGCCCGGACAGATGTCGTCGAGCGTCAGGTTCTGGTAGTGATCCAGGTCGATACGGACCTTCTTGTCGCTGAACAGGAACAGCTCGCCGCCGCGTGCGCGCACCTCCTGAAGGTTCGACAGCACCTTCTCCAGCAGCGGATCGTCCGGCAGCGCGCAGACCACCGGCATCTTCTCGTCGACCAGCGCCAGGGGACCGTGCTTGAGTTCGCCGGCCGGGTAGGCCTCGGCGTGAATATACGAGATCTCCTTCAACTTCAATGCGCCCTCGAGCGCGATCGGGTAGAAGGTGCCGCGACCGAGGAACAGCGCATTGTGTTTGTCGGCGAACGACTGGGCGAAGTCTTCGATCGCATCGCTGAGCTCGAGCACGACCTCGACCTGGCGCGGCAGGGCCTGCAGTTCGTCGACCCATGCGGCCTCGGTCTCGGCCGGCATGCCGTTGCGCTTGGCCAGTGCCAGCGTGAGCAGACGCAGCGCGACCAGCTGGGTCGTGAATGCCTTGGTCGAGGCAACGCCGATCTCCGGACCGGCCCGGGTCATCAGCGCAACATCGGATTCGCGCACCAGCGAACTCTCCGGCACGTTGCACACGACCAGGCTGCCGATGTAACCGGCCTTCTTCGCTGCACGCAGCGCCGCGAGCGTGTCGGCGGTCTCGCCCGACTGCGAGATGGTCACGAACAGGGTGTCGGGCCGCACCACCGATTTGCGGTAGCGAAACTCGCTCGCGACCTCGATCTGGCACGGAACACCGATCTCCTCGAGCCAGTAACGCGCAACCATGCCGGCATGGTAACTGGTGCCACAGGCGATGATCTGCACCGCCCGGGTGCGGTCGAACAGTTCCTGGGCGACGTGGCCGAAACTCTGCTCGAGCAGGCGGCCCTTGTGGATGCGCCCCTCGAGCGTCTCGGCGATCACCGCCGGCTGCTCGAAGATCTCCTTGAGCATGTAGTGCCGGTAGGGCCCCTTCTCGGCATTCGAGGCCGACAGTTCACTCGTACGGATCTCGCGTTCGACCTGGTTACCGTCGGCGTCGAACACCGTAACGCCGTCACGCCGGATCTCGGCGACGTCACCTTCCTCGAGGAAGATGAAGCGCTGGGTTACCGGCAACAGCGCGAACACATCGGAGGCGATGAAATTCTCGCCGACACCGACACCGATCACGAGCGGACTGCCGGCGCGCGTCACGATCATGTGGTCCGGATCGTCGGGGCTGATCACGGCCAGGGCATAGGCGCCCACCAGGCGACCGATCGCGTTGCGCGTGGCATCCAGAATGCTTTGGCCCTTTGCCAGCAGGTCGGCGAGCAGGTGAGCGATGACCTCGGTGTCGGTCTCCGAGCTGAACACGAATCCACGCTCGCGCAGATCGGTGCGCAGTTCGGCGTGATTCTCGATGATGCCGTTGTGCACGATCGCGACCTGCTCGCCGCTCATGTGCGGATGCGCGTTGCGTTCCGCAGGCATACCGTGCGTGGCCCAACGCGTGTGAGCGATGCCGAGCGGACCATCGACACTGCCGCCGTCGAGCATCTTCTGCAGCTCGGCGACCTTGCCGACCGAGCGTATCCGCTGCAGGTGCGCATCCGGATTGCGTACGGCGATACCGGCGGAGTCGTACCCGCGGTACTCGAGGCGGCGCAGCCCCTCGATCAGGATCGGGACGACGTTGCGTTCAGCGATGGCTCCGACAATGCCACACATACGGGTTCACTCCGGGTCGACTGACTGATTCGCGACGAGGTCGCGCGACAGGTTTCTGTTCGGTCGCATGCATTTCCTGCTCAAGCCAACGCACCCTGCCGCTCGCTGCGGCTCTGCCCACACCGCATCAATCGGGTGCTTGGCACCTCGCGCCAGCTGTGCGCCTTCGCACACCGCCACGGCGATGCCCGCTATTTCTTCTTGGTCGGCCGCTTCCAGTCGATGCTGACCTGTTTGGCGCGCGTCAGCGTCAACTTGTCGGCCGGCGCATCCTTTCCGATCACCGATCCCGCGCCGATCGTCGCGTTCTCACCGATCGTGACCGGCGCGACCAGTGCACTGTTCGACCCGATGAACGCACGGTCGCCGATCGTCGTCTTGTGTTTGTTCGCGCCGTCGTAGTTGCACGTGATCGTGCCGGCACCGATGTTGACGCCCGCACCGATCTCGGTGTCGCCGATGTAACTCAGGTGGTTGACCTTCGAGCCGAGGCCGATCACCGACTTCTTGATTTCGACGAAGTTGCCGACGTGCGCTCCACCGACCAACTCGGCACCGGGGCGCAGGCGCGAGAACGGACCGATCTTGCTGTCGCGGCCGATCGTCGCCTGTTCGATGACACAGTTGTCGAGGATCTCGACGTCATCGCCGATCTCGACGTTGCGCAGCACGCAGTTCGCACCAATGCGCACGCGGTCACCGAGTGTCACTTGACCCTCGAACAGCGCGTTGACGTCGATCTCGCAGTCGCGCCCGTGCGTGATGGTGCCGCGTACGTCCACCCGGCCTGGGTCGCGCAGGGTAACGCCGTCGGTCATCAGGCGTTCGGCGACCCGGCGCTGATGGGCGCGCTCGAGCGTGGCGAGCTGAACACGGTTGTTGACGCCCTCGGCCTCGATCGCCGCGGCCGGCTGACGGACTTGGATGTCGAAGCCGTCGGCAACCGCCATCGCCAGCACGTCGGTCAGGTAGTACTCGCCCTGGGCATTGCCGTTCGACAGGCCGCTGAGCCAGCCGCTAAGACGGTCGCGCGGTACGCACATGATGCCGGTGTTGACTTCGCGGATCGTCAACTCCTCCGCGCCGGCGTCCTTCTGTTCGACGATGCGCTGCACGCGACCGCCGTCGTTGCGCACGATGCGACCATAACCGGTGGGATCGGCCAGCGTGACGGTCAGCAGACCGAAGCCCTGGTGGGCGGTGGCCTCGACCAGCTCGCGCAGTGTCTCGTTGCGCGTCAGCGGCACGTCGCCATACAGCACCAGCACCTGATCGCAGGCGTTGAGCGCTGGCATGGCCTGCTGCACGGCGTGTCCGGTTCCCAGCTGCTGTGCCTGCTCTACCCACTGCAGATCGTGCTGACCGTCGAACTCGGCACGTACGCGCTCGCCGCCGTGACCGTACACAACGACGATCTCTACCGGCGACAGGCCGCGCGCGCAGTCGATCACATGGCCGAGCAGCGGTTTGCCGGCGACGCGATGCAGCACCTTGGGCAGGTCCGATTTCATCCGCGTGCCCTGGCCGGCCGCGAGGATCACGACGCCGAGCTTCATCGCGCCGCCCCCGGTGCGCGGGCAGGCACCGATGCGGCGGGATGGCCGTGGTCGTATCCGGACGCGGTTGCTGCAGTCATTTCGTGGTTCATGGCGAAATTGAGGGCACTGCGCACGACACCGGGTCGCGGCGTCGCATCACGCTATATTCTGCGCTAGTTTGCGGCCTCGACGGGACAAACTAAAATCTGCCCGCCGCTAGTTGATACTGCTTGGCCCGGGCATCTGCACGGCGTGGATACCGGAGACCTTTTCCTCTCCCGGCTGCGCATCGCGCACCTCGGCGATCGTCACGCGGACCGTCAGACACTTGCCGGCGAGCGGATGATTGCCGTCGACGGTCAGCTCGCCATCCTCGATCCGGGTTACGAAGAACGACCGCGTCTCGCCCTTGTCGTTCTGCATCTGCACCTCGGCACCGAGCTGTCGAAACTGGGGCGGCACGTTTTCGACTCGGTCGGTGAAGGTCAGGTTCGGATCGCGTTCGCCGAAACCCTGCTCCGGCGACACCTCCACCTCGACCTGGTCGCCCTGGCGCTTGCCGGCGACCGCCCGGTCCATGCCACCGACCAGCTCGGTGTCGCTGCCGTACACGAAGCCGACCGGCGTATCGTGCTGTTCGACCACGTTTCCCGCATCGTCACAGATGGTGTAGGTGAGGGCGACATACTTGCCCGGTCTGATCGTCTCGTCACTCATCGTACTGCTGCCTTTCGCGGACCGGCTCGGCGCATGCCCCGGAACACGCAAATGAAAAGACCCCGGTGACAGCCGCCGACCGGGGTCCGGTATTGTATCACTGTGAAAAACGCGCTCAGGAGCCCTTGCGCAGGCGCTCGATCGCGCGCAGCTGGGCGACCGCCTCGGCGAGTTCGACCTGGGCCTTGGCCAGGTCCATGTCGGCGGCGCTATTGGCCAGCGCGTCTTCCGCCCGGCGCTTGGCCTCGCTCGCGGCTGCCTCGTCGAGGTCGGCTGCACGCACACCGGTATCCGCCAGCACGGTGACCTTGAACGGCTGCACCTCGATCATGCCGCCGGAGACGTAGAAGTGCTCGTGCGGCTTGCCACTGCCCGGATCGACGCGCACCTCGCCTGGTTTCAACTGCGTGACCAGTGGCGCGTGGCGCGGCGCGATGCCGATCTCGCCCATAACCGCCGGCGCATAGATCATCTCGCCCTGGCCGGAGTAGAGATGCCCCTCGGCGCTGACGATATCGACATGAACGGTCATTGCCATAGTCGTTCTCCCGAATCCGCTGCGCGATCCTTACTTGGACTTCTCGGCCTTCGCCGCCGCTTCCTCGACGTTGCCGCACATATAGAAGGCCTGCTCCGGCAGGTGGTCGTACTCGCCCGCCAGGATCGCCTTGAAGTTGGCGATGGTCTCTTTCAGCGGCACGTACTTGCCCGGCGCGCCCGTGAACACCTCGGCGACGAAGAACGGCTGCGACAGGAAGCGCTGGATCTTGCGCGCGCGCTGCACGACGAGCTTGTCGTCTTCCGAGAGTTCGTCCATGCCGAGGATCGCGATGATGTCCTTGAGTTCCTTGTAGCGCTGCAGCACGCCCTGCACACCGCGCGCGACATCGTAGTGCTCTTCGCCGACCACGTGCGGGTCGAGGATGCGCGAGGTCGAGTCGAGCGGGTCCACGGCCGGGTAGATGCCAAGTTCGGCGACTTGGCGCGACAGCACCAGCGTGGCGTCGAGATGGGCGAAAGTGGTTGCCGGCGACGGGTCGGTGAGGTCGTCCGCGGGCACGTAAACGGCCTGGAACGACGTGATCGAGCCGGTCTTGGTCGACGTGATGCGCTCCTGCAGCACGCCCATCTCTTCGGCCAGCGTCGGCTGGTAGCCCACCGCCGACGGCATGCGTCCGAGCAGCGCCGAGACCTCGGTACCGGCCAGCGTGTAGCGATAGATGTTGTCGACGAACATCAGTACGTCACGGCCCTCGTCGCGGAAGTACTCGGCCATCGTCAGGCCGGTCAACGCGACGCGCAGGCGGTTGCCGGGCGGCTCGTTCATCTGGCCGTAGACCAGCGCCACCTTGTCGAGCACGCCGCCCTCGGTCATCTCGTGATAGAAGTCGTTGCCCTCACGGGTACGTTCGCCGACACCGGCGAACACCGAGAAGCCCGAGTGCTCGACGGCGATGTTGCGGATCAGTTCCATCAGTGTGACCGTCTTGCCCACGCCGGCGCCGCCGAACAGGCCGACCTTGCCGCCCTTCTGGATCGGCATGATCAGGTCGATGACCTTGATGCCGGTCTCGAGCACCTCGGTCGTGGCGGCCTGGTCTTCGAGCCGCGGCGCAGCGCGGTGGATCGGCATGCGCTCTTCGGTCCCGATCGGGCCCGCGTCGTCGACCGGGTTGCCGAGCACGTCCATGATGCGGCCCAGGGTCGCCTGACCGACCGGCACCTTGATCGCACTACCGGTGTTGTTGACGGCCACGCCGCGGCGCAGGCCATCGGTCGAGCCCATCGCGATGGTGCGCACGACACCGTCACCCAGCTGCTGTTGCACCTCCAGCGTCAGGTCGACCGAATCGATCTTGAGTGCATCGTAGACCTTCGGCATCGCATCGCGCGGGAACTGTACGTCCACGACGGCGCCGATAATTTCAACGACATTACCTGTGCTCATTGGCATTTCCTCTTCGCTGCTGGGGCAGCATCACATTCGTTAAAGTCTGAATTCGCGCGCGCGTCGCCGATCACGAAACGGCCGCGGCGCCACCCACGATCTCGGAGATCTCCTGGGTGATGGCAGCCTGGCGGGCCTTGTTGTAGATCAGCTGGAGTTCGTCGATCAGGCTGCCGGCGTTATCAGTCGCAGACTTCATCGCGACCATGCGCGCGGACTGTTCGCAGGCGCCGTTCTCGACCACCGACTGGTATACCAGCGACTCGATGTAGCGCGTCAGCAGGCCGTCGAGCACTTCCTTCGCATCCGGTTCATAGATGTAGTCCCAGTGATGCTTGAGCTGATCGGCGTCGTCGCCCTCGCTCAGCGGCACCAGGCGCTCGACGGTCGGTTTCTGCGTCATCGTGTTGACGAACTGGTTGTAGGCGATCCGGATCTCGTCGATGGTGCCTGCCATGTAGGCGTCGAGCATGACCTTGACCGTGCCGACCAGGTCGTCGATGTGCGGGGCATCGCCGAGGTGGGTCGCCTGTGCCATGACTTTGCCGCCGACGCGGCGGAAGAAACCCAGCGCCTTCTGTCCGATCGTGCAGAACTCGATCTCGGTTCCGGCATCGCGCAGCACGCGGATCTCGCGGACCAGCGTGCGGAACAGGTTGCTGTTCAGGCCACCGCACAAACCGCGGTCGGACGACACGATGATGTAGCCGATGCGCTTCACCGGGCGCGCATGCATGAACGGATGCCGATATTCCGGATTCGCGAGCGCGACGTGGCCGATGACCTGACGCATGCGCTCGGCATAAGGCCGGGTCGCCTGCATGCGATCCTGCGCCTTGCGCATCTTGGATGCCGCAACCATCTCCATCGCACTCGTGATCTTCTGCGTGCTCTTGACGGAGGCAATCTTGGTACGGATTTCTTTAGCGCCTGCCATTGATCCACCTAATCGATTTCATCTGCGCGGCATCGCGTCGGGTCTGGGTGTCAACGCGACCGGACGACAGGGCGTCCGGTTGATCCCGGGACGTTGCCGTGCGTACCGAATTACCAGCTGCCGGTTTCCTTGAACGCCTTCAGCGCGGCATGGAACGCGGCCTCGAGCTCGTCGTTCCAGTCGCCGGTCGAATTGACCTTGTCCATCAGTTCGCCGTGGCTCGCCGCGACATAGCCGTGCAGCGCCGACTCGAATGCGACCACCTTGGTGACCGGCACATCGTCGAGATAGCCCTCGTTGGCAGCGAACAGCGAAATCGCCATCTCGCCGATCGTAAGCGGCGAGTACTGCGACTGCTTCATCAGCTCGGTCACGCGCTGACCGCGCTCGAGCTGCTTGCGGGTGGCCTCGTCGAGGTCGGATGCGAACTGCGAGAACGCCGCCAGTTCGCGGTACTGGGCGAGCGCCAGGCGCACACCACCGCCGAGCTTCTTGATGATCTTGGTCTGCGCCGAACCACCGACGCGCGACACCGACAGGCCGGCGTTGATCGCGGGGCGCAGGCCGGCCGCGAACAGGTCGGACTCGAGGAAGATCTGGCCGTCGGTGATCGAGATGACGTTGGTCGGGACGAATGCCGACACGTCGCCGGCCTGGGT
>JAGRGY010000026.1:1099-102815 GCA_020445255.1 Gammaproteobacteria bacterium | reverse complement strand
GCGATGATGCGCGTCTTGCCCATACGCTTGGCCAGCAGCGCCTGTCCGACCGTGTTGTTGATCTTGTGCGCACCGGTGTGGTTGAGGTCCTCGCGCTTGAGGAATATCTGTGCGCCGCCGAGCTCGCGGCTCAGCCGCTCGGCAGGGTAGATCGGCGACGGCCGGCCGACGTAGTGGCGCAGGTCCGCATCGAGTTCGGCAAGGAAATCGGGATCCTTCAGGAAGCGCTCGTAGGCGATGCGCAGCTCATCGAGCGGCTCCATCAGCGTCTCGGCGACGAAGATGCCGCCGTACGGGCCGAAATGGCCGTGCTCGTCGGGCAGGTCGGTCAGTCTGGTCTCATTGTTCTGCACGTCGTACCTCTTCGATGAAGGCCCTGATCTTGTCCGGGTCCTTGATGCCTTTGGCCGCCTCGACGCCGCCGCTGACGTCCACTGCATACGGTCTCACGCTGCGCACGGCATGACCGACGTTGCCGGGATCAAGGCCACCGGCCAGCACGATCCGCGGCGCCATCTCGGACGGGATGCTGCCCCAGTCGAACGACTCGCCGGTGCCGCCCGGCACACCCGGACGATAGGCATCCAGCAACAGGCCGCGGGCGGCGCCGAATTCCCGTTGCGCGGCCAGCAGGTCCACACCCGGACGGACCCGGACCGCACGGATCCAGGGCCGTCTGTGGCGTGCACAGAAATCCGGCGACTCGTCACCGTGAAACTGCAGCAGGTCTACACCTACCTCGTCGACGACGCGCGCGATCGTCCCATCGTCGGCGTCGACGAACAGTGCCACGGTGGTGACGAACGGCGGCAGATCGCGGCAGATCGACGCCGCCTGCGTAATGCTGACATGACGCGGACTGGGTTCGTAGAACACGAAACCGAGCGCATCGGCACCGTGCTCGACAGCAGCGGCGGCATCCTGCTCGCGGGTGATGCCACAGATCTTAACCCGGGTTTTCATGCCTTTGCATTATGCCGCACGCCGCGACGCAATGAACGCGGCCCGCAGCGGGTTGAAACGGTTCAGCCGAGGGGGCCGGCCAGGTAAGGCAACGGACCTGGAGCCGGGATCGCAAATTCCGCCGGGTACTCGACGCGCTCGAGATACAGGCCATCCGGCGGAGCGGTGACACCGCCGAGCGTACGATCCTGCCACGCCAGCACCTGGGCGGCCCATTCGGGCGCCTGCTCGCCACGCCCGATCGCGATCAACACACCGGCGATATTGCGGATCATGTGGTGCAGAAAGGCGTTCGCGTGGACCCGCAGTTCGATCAGCTCGCCGACACGCGACACATCCAGCGCGTATACGGTACGCACAGGTGTCTTGGCCTGACAGCCCAGTGCGCGATAACTGGAAAAATCGTGCGTCCCGACCAGCGCCTGGCCCGCGGTGTGCATCCGCCCGGCATCCAGTGGGCGGCGCTCCAGCGTGGCGCGGCCGGCGAGCAGGCTGCTGCGGGTCGGACGGTTCAGAATCAGGTAGCGGTAGATCCGTGAACGTGCCGAGAAGCGCGCGTGAAACGGATCGTCGACTCTGAGCGCCCATTGCACGGCCACGCTCGACGGCAGGTTCACATTGGCGCCGAGCACCCAATTATGCGGCTCACGTCGGGCATCCGTGTCGAAGTGCACGACCTGGCCCGTGGCATGCACGCCGGTGTCGGTGCGTCCGGCACACACCACGCGCACGGCGTGATCGGCGACGGCCGACAGTGCAGACTCCACGGCGCCCTGGACCGTGTCCTGGGCGTGACGCTGCAGTTGCCAGCCTTTGAAGGCGCTTCCGTCGTATTCGATTCCGAGTGCTATGCGCATCATGTAAAAGGGCGCCTCTCGGCGCCCTCGTCGGGGGTGGTACCCGGGCCGTCGTTCAGCCGAGCTGAGCCAGCATCTTCTCCGCGTCGTCGCGCTGCAGCTCGTTGCCCTCGACCACGACCTCCTCGAGGATGCTGCGCGCACCGTCCTGGTCGCCCATCTCGACGTACGCCCTCGCCAGGTCCAGCTTCGTGCCCACGTCGTCGCCCGAGGCGGATTCCGAATCGAGGTTCAGTTCCTCGAGCACGCCCGTGTCGGTATCCTCGGAATCGAACGCCATGTCGAGACTCAGCGGCTCGTCCAGACCCACATCCTGGGCGCCGGTGTCGGCAGCAACCAGCCCGAGCGCGCCGCTGTCCGTCCCTGCGTCCTGCGCCTGGGGATCCGCCAGCTCGGAATCCAGCGACGACAGGTCGCTGAGCTCGTCGAGCTGAGCCTGCAGTTCCGCGGCGCTGAAGTCGGAATCGAGACCGAGCGATGAATCGCCCTGGTCCACAGCCGCTTCCGCTTCAGCCATCATGCTGTCGAGATCGAGCGTGTCGGTAATCACGTCGTCATCGGCCTCGGTGCCTGCGTGAGGCTTCTCGGCATCGGGCATCTCGAAATCGAGCGGCTCCAGATTGTCCAGAGTGGCCGGCTGCGGGGCCTCGGCCGCCGGTGCCATGCCGAATTCCGACGACGAATCCATGTCGAGCGTGATCGACACCTCGGATGGCGGGTCCAGCTCGCTGAGCGAACTCGACTGCTCGTCGTAAGCGGCGTTCAACTCCGAAAGCTCCAGGTCGGCAATTGACAGGGTGTCCGGATCGACCACGTCTGACGTGGCTGCGACAGCGCTGCTGCCGTCCCAGTCCGACTCGCCGTCGGTGTCACGCGCGTACAGTGGATTGTTCGGGGCCAATTCGCGGCCCATGTCCCTGATCCGCACCCAGGCATCCGCGTCGACGGCATCCTGGCCCTTGTCGACCATTTCCTGTACCAGCCCGCCGAACGCGTCGACGTCACGGGTGGCGTAGTGGACCTCGAGCAGCTTGTGTTTGAGCGCCAGACGGTCGGGGTCGCGTGCCATCGCCTGGTTCAGCAGTTCTTCTGCCTGCTGATAGCGCCCGTATGCGATGTAAACGTCGGCCTCGGACACCGGATCGACTTCGCCGGTTTCATCCTGCAAGGCGTTGATGTCACTGGGATCGAACTCATCCAGGAACGAGCTGTCGGGGAGTTCTTCCAACGCGCTCGCGTCCAGAATCGGCTCGTCGACCGGAAGGTCCTGGTCCGATGCCGCTGCTCCGGCCATCGCCGCAGTCCCCGCCGCGGCCAGCGCGACGGTATCGTCAGCGTCATCGTCGCCTTTGCGGCGCCGGGTCAACAGCCAGCCGATCAGTGCGAGCAGGCCGACCCCACCCGCCGCGATCGGGACAATGTTCTTTTCTATCGTGTCCATCAGCGACGGCTGTGCCGCCGGTGTCGGAATCACGGTCGGCGGTTCGGCGGCGGGCGGCTCTGAAGGCGCACCAGCGGCGGCCGTATCGGCGACGGGTCCCGCCGCATCCGGCACGCCCGGCTCGACCACGACGACCGGCTCCTGCACCTCCTGCGCGGCACCTCCCTCGACGACGATCTCGCTGCCGCCACCGGCACCGACGGTCATCTCGCCCTGTGCCGTCTCTCCCTGTGCCACCTCGACCGTCTCCTCGGCCGGCGGGGGCGCATCGAGACCAAGCACGATGCGATCAGGGTCAATCTGTTGCGGAATCTCGAGGTCGAGCACTGCGGGCAGCTGCTGCTCCGCCGTCGCATCCGCCACGACGACGGCAGACTCCGCGGCGCCCTCCACGTCTGCGGCAACGCTCGCGTCGCCTGGCTGCGCTTCGACAGTCTGGTCGCCGTTCGCCATCAGTTCGGCGACGGCATCGTCGACGGCCTTCGACACCGAGTTGACGCGATCCGCCGCATCGGCGGCGATCCCGCTCATCTCCTGTTCGAGCGCAGCGCCCTCAGCGTCGGTGGCCGCTTTTTCGGCTTCACCTTCGACAACCACCTGATCGCCTGGTACGCCCTCCATGGCCGGCGCCTCGGCCGCCGCGGGGAGCGGCAGCGTGGCGTTGGGCTGGTCCGCACCCGCGGCGCCCTCGCTGACCACGCGATCCTGCAGCTGCGCCAGCTGCTCGTCTTTCAGCGACAACAGCCGCTGCATGCTCTGCAACCGCTCCTGCAGCTCGTCGACCTGCGAACGCAGGGTTTCGGCCTCCTGGCGGGAACTCTCGGCATTCTCACGCGCCGCAATCAGGCGCGCCTTGATGTCGGTCGCGGCCGGGGCGGCGGCATTGTCATCGCCGGCTCCGGCCTCGCCCTCGCCCTGCGGACGCGCCGTGGCGATGCGCAACTGGTCGGCAGCCGCATCCCCGTCGTCACTGCCGGCTGGCGCGACGGATGGCTCCGCCGACTCGGTCGACTCGGCGGCGACCTTGGTCGCCTTCACGGCATCGCGGCGCGCCATCCAGCGGTCCTGCTGCTCGCGGTACGCAGCGCGTGCCTCGGCCCGGCTCAGGCGCTGAATCTCTTCGAGTGACGGCACGCGCAGGATACGCCCGCGCCGCAAGCGGTTGATGTCGTTCGCGATGAACGCGTCCGGGTTGGCCTCCAGCAGGGCCAACATCATCTGTTCGATGGTGGTATTCGCGGGTCGCAGTCGCGAGGCGATCCCCCAGGCCGTATCGTTGGCCTTGACCGGACCGTACTCGCCCGGCATGGCGGTCTGCGTGGCGACTTGCGCCGGCGCAGCCACCGGCCTGGCCGGCTGTGCGACCGGCTGGGCCGCCGCCGCTGGCGGGGCCACCGCCTTGGCGGGCGTGACCACCGGTGCGCGACGCCTGGTCGTCGTCGGCGGATCCAACAGCACGGTGTATTCACGCATCAGGCGCCCGCGCGGCCAGTTCACTTCGATCAGGAAATTCAGAAACGGCTCGCGAATCGGGAAATCCGATGTGACACGCACGACCGGCTTGTTGCGCGAATTCAGCATCGGCTCGAACTTGAGCAACGAAAGATAGAAGGGTCGGTCGATGCCTGCGCGTCCGAACGCGTCTGCATCTGCGAGGTTGACCCGCACCGATCCCAGCTCATCCGGGTTGACCGACAACAACGCGATCTCACCGCTAAAATTCTGATTCAATGTGGATTTCGAACTCAGTTCACCCAAACCGAGTGCGTGTGCCGGAACACTGATTGTTCCCAACGCGAGTGAAACCGCCAACGCCAACTTGCGGACCATGAATCCCCCCCAGTGCGTTCCTGCCCCGGTTTCAGGCCCACGAGTTACGACCGAATCGG
This sequence comes from Gammaproteobacteria bacterium, assembly GCA_020445255.1. Lineage (GTDB taxonomy): Bacteria > Pseudomonadota > Gammaproteobacteria > Chromatiales > Chromatiaceae > Thiosocius. The sequence goes on along the minus strand of JAGRGY010000026.1, from coordinate 97,665 downwards.
GTCGCTCGCGAACAAGAACCGAAGTACTGAAGCCGGCCCAACTATAGCCGAATCAAGGTTTTGTACCAATGCCACTAACGGCCACGGGCCCGGGAACTGAAGGCATTCCCGAGCCCGTGGCCGAAAAATATTTTTATGCGCTGTGAACGGCGTCACCGAGTCAGCAGGATTCTCAACATCCGACGCAACGGTTCGGCCGCCCCCCACAACAGCTGATCGCCGACCGTGAACGCATTCAGGTACTCGGGGCCAAGGTTCATCTTGCGCAGGCGACCGACCGGCACACTCAGCGTTCCCGTGACCTTTGCCGGCGTCAGTTCGCGTACGCTCAGCTCACGCTCGTTGGGTACTACCTTGGACCAGGCATTGGCCTCGTCCAGCATCTGTTCTATTTCATCGAGCGGTACGTCGCGCTTGAGCTTGATGGTCAACGCCTGGCTGTGACAACGCATCGCACCGATGCGCACGCAGGTGCCGTCGATTGGCACCGGGTTATCGCTGCGGCCCAGGATCTTGTTGGTCTCGGCGAAGCCCTTCCATTCCTCCTTGCTCTGGCCATTGTCCAGCGCGACATCGATCCACGGGATCAGGCTGCCGGCCAGTGGCACACCGAAGTTGTCGGTCGGGTAGGCATCGCTGCGCAGCGTGTCGGTGACCGCGCGATCGATTTCGAGTATCGCCGAGGTGGGATTCGCCAGCAGATCGGCCACGCTTTCGCGCAACACGCCCATCTGCGCCAGCAGCTCGCGCATGTTCTTCGCGCCTGCGCCCGAGGCCGCCTGGTAGGTCATCGACGTCGCCCACTCGACCAGATCCGCATTGAAGAGCCCGCCGAGCGCCATCAGCATCAGGCTGACCGTGCAGTTGCCGCCAATGAAGTCTTTCTTGCCGTCATCGAGCGCCTGCTGGATGACCGGCAGGTTGACCGGATCGAGGATGATCACCGCATGGTCGGCCATGCGCAGTGCCGATGCCGCGTCGATCCAGTAGCCCGTCCACCCGGCGTTGCGCAGTAGCGGGTACACCTGCTTCGTGTAGTCGCCGCCCTGGCAGGTAACGATCGCGTCCATGCCGGCCAGTGCGTCGATGTCACTGGCATCGAGCAGCGCCGCAACCGGTTTCCCGACATCCGGACCGGGTCTGCCGACCTGCGACGTGGTAAAGAACACCGGCTCGTCGATGTACGCGAAGTCGTTCTCTTCGCGCATGCGGTCCATCAACACCGAACCGACCATGCCACGCCAGCCTACGAAACCCACTCTCTTGATCATCACTCAATCACTCGCGAATTACGGGGACAGAACCATCGCGACCGCGCGTCGGACACCCGACACCTTCGGTTCGCCGCCTTACAATGCCGCCAGCACCGCGTCGCCCATGCCGGCACAATCGACTTCGGTCATACCATCGGACATGATGTCCGGCGTGCGCACGCCCTGATCGAGCACCTCGACGACTGCGGCATCGATGCGATCCGCGGTCGCCGCCTCATCGAGGCTGTAACGCAGCATCATCGACACCGACAGGATCGTCGCCAGTGGATTGGCGACCCCCTTGCCGGCTATGTCGGGTGCGGAACCGTGGATCGGTTCATACATACCCTGACCCTTCGCGTTCAACGAGGCCGACGGCAGCATGCCGATCGACCCGGTCAGCATTGCCGCCGCATCGGAAAGGATGTCGCCGAACATGTTGGTCGTGACGATGACGTCGAACTGCTTCGGCCACTTGATCAGCTGCATCGCGGCGTTGTCGACGTACATGTGCGACAGCTCGATTTCGGGATACTCCTGTTTGACGACGCGCGTCGCGACCTCGCGCCAAAGCTCGGTGCACTCGAGCACGTTCGCCTTGTCGACCGAGCAGACGCGTCGACCGCGCTTCATCGCGATATCACAGGCCGAACGCACGATGCGTTCGATCTCGTGTTCGGCGTAGACCAGCGTATTGAAACCCTGACGTTCGCCGGTCTCCAACGTGCGCACACCGCGCGGCTGACCGAAGTAGATCCCGCCGGTGAGTTCGCGCACGATCATGATGTCGAGTCCGGCGACGATCTCGGCGCGCAGGCTCGATGCGTTGGCGAGCTGCGGGTACAGGATCGCCGGGCGCAGGTTCGAGAACAGACCTAGCCCCGCGCGCAGGCCAAGCAACCCCTTCTCCGGCCGTACTGCGATGTCGAGCGGCTCCCATTTCGGCCCCCCGACCGCACCGAGCAACACGGCATCGGCCTCACGCGCCATCTGCAGCGTCGATTCCGGCAGCGGTGTGCCGGTCGCGTCGTAGGCGCTGCCGCCGACCAGTCCCTCGTCGAGCTCGATATCCAGGCCCTCGCCGGCCAGCCTGTCGAGCACCTTGACTGCCTCGGCGACGATCTCGGGGCCGATGCCATCACCCGGTAAAATCAATACACGCTTTGTCATATCCCGAATCCGTTTGTGTCACCGTGTCGTCGTCTCGTGCCGCTGCCGGCGTCGCCTGCGTTCAATCGAACAACCAGGGGGCTTCGCCGCGCCGGCGCTGCTCGTAGTCCCTGATCTGGTCGACGTGCTGCAGGGTCAGGCCGATGTCATCGAGCCCCTCCAGCAGGCAGTGCTTGCGGAATGCATCGACATCAAACCCGATCGGCTCGGCCGTCGCACCGGTGATCTGCTGCGCGGCGAGGTCGATCGTCAGTTCGAGCGCCTTCTCACCATCCGCCTGCGCGAACAGGCGGTCGACGGTGGTCGCGTTCAACGCAATCGGCAACAGGCCGTTCTTGAAGCTGTTGTTGAAAAATATGTCGGCGAAGCTCGGTGCGATGACAACCCGGAACCCGTAGTCGGTCAACGCCCAGGGTGCGTGTTCGCGCGACGAGCCACAGCCGAAGTTCTCACGCGCGAGCAGGATGCTGGCCCCGGTGTAGCGCGCGTCATTCAGCACGAAATCCGGGTTCAGCGGCCGCTTGCTGTTGTCCATGCCCGGTTCGCCGTGGTCGAGGTAGCGCCAGTCGTCGAACAGGTTGGGACCAAAGCCGGTGCGCTTGATCGATTTCAGGAACTGCTTGGGGATGATCGCGTCGGTATCGACGTTGGACCGGTCCAGCGGGCAGACCACGCCGGTGAATGTCTCGAATTTCTGCATGCCTACCTCACCGCGTCTTCGATTGCCTCGCCGGCGTTGGTGATGTCGCGGCCGACACCCTTGATCGTCTCGCAGCCCGACAGGGCGCCGAGCAGGATCGCGGTCAGCAGCAGCCATTGAACGGGTTTCATGTTCCCCTCCTGTATCACGCAAGATCGCGGATATCGGTGAAATGACCGGCGATCGCCGCGGCGGCCGCCATCGCCGGACTGACCAGGTGGGTGCGCCCACCCTGGCCCTGCCGGCCCTCGAAATTCCGGTTCGACGTCGACGCACAGCGCTCACCGGGTTCGAGGCGGTCGGCGTTCATCGCCAGGCACANNNCCCGGCTCGCGCCACTCGAAGCCGGCGTCGATGAACACCTTGTCGAGTCCCTCGCGCTCGGCCTGGGCCTTGACCAGACCGGAACCGGGGACGATCAGCGCCTGGGTGACGTTGGCCGCGACCCGACGGCCCTTCGCCACCGCGGCCGCCGCACGCAGGTCCTCGATGCGCGAATTCGTGCACGACCCGATGAACACCTTGTCGATGCGGATGTCTCGGATCGGCGTCCCGGCTTCGAGCCCCATGTAGCTCAGCGCGCGGCGCATGCCATCGGCCCGTACCGGGTCGGATTCCAGTGCCGGATCCGGTACCCGGTCGCCAACCGCGACGACCATCTCCGGCGACGTGCCCCAGGTCACCTGCGGCTGGATTTCGGCGGCCGGGATCACGACGACCTCGTCGAACTCGGCGCCGTCGTCGCTGTGCAGCGTCTCCCAGTACGCGACAGCCTGATCCCAGTGCTGCGGGCCCGGCGCGAACGGCCGCCCCTTCACGTATTGTATGGTCTTCTCGTCCACGGCGACGAAGCCCGCGCGTGCACCGGCCTCGATCGCCATGTTGCAGACCGTCATGCGGCCCTCGACCGACAGGTCGCGGATCGCCTTGCCGCTGAACTCAATTGCGTAGCCGGTCCCGCCCGCGGTGCCGATCCGGCCAATGATCGCCAGCACGATGTCCTTGGCCGTGACCCCCGGACCGACCTCGCCATCGACGACGATCAGCATCGCCTTCGATTTCTTCTGGATAAGGCATTGGGTCGCCAGCACGTGTTCCACCTCGGACGTGCCGATGCCGTGCGCCAGCGCGCCGACCGCGCCATGCGTCGACGTGTGCGAATCACCGCACACCACCGTCATGCCGGGCAGCGTGGCACCCTGTTCGGGACCGATGACATGCACGATACCCTGGCGTGGGTCGCTCATGCCGAACTCGACGATCCTGAAGTCGACGCAGTTCTGGTCGAGTGTCTCGACCTGCACCCGCGACACCGGGTCCGCAATTCCCGCGCTGCGGTCCGTGGTCGGCACGTTGTGATCGACTGTCGCGAGGTTCGCGCCGGCGCGCCACACCGGGCGGTGGGCGATGCGCAGACCCTCGAAGGCCTGCGGCGAGGTCACCTCGTGCACCAGGTGACGGTCGATGTACAGCAACGTCGTGCCGTCCGCCTCTTTCCGCACCACGTGCGAATCCCACAGCTTGTCGTACAAGGTCCTCGGCTTCATGAGCGCTCCCCGCTTGATACGCCCCTGCGCCCGGTGGTGCGACTGCGCCGGTCGGCCGCAGGGATCCTGACGCCAGTAACGATAGCGCCTGGAATGAATAACACAAATTCATGTTTTTCATTTTATCGATTACTATTAGGAATAATGGATATCGCCGCACTGCATGCCTTCGTCGAGGTCGCCGACCTGGGATCGTTCTCGGCCGCGGCCGAGGCCCTGTACCTGACCCAGCCCGCGGTCAGCAAGCGCGTTGCGCAGCTCGAGTCCGAATTGGACACGCGCCTGTTCGACCGCATCGGCCGGCGGGTCGCGCTGACCGCCGCCGGCGAGATCCTGTTACCGCGCGCGCGCAACCTGATCAACGATGCGCGCGAGATAAAGCGCGTCGTCGCCGACCTCTCCGGTGACGTGCGCGGCCGGTTGGTCATGGGCACCAGCCACCACATCGGGCTGCACCGCCTGCCGCAGCCTTTGAAGCGCTACACCGAGCGTTACCCCGATGTCGAACTCGACATCCGCTTCATGGATTCCGAGGCGGCGTGTCGCGCCGTCGAGACCGGTGATCTCGAACTCGCAATCGTGACCCTACCCCCAGCACCCCCGCCCAACCTCCAGATGCTGACCATCTGGGACGACCCGCTGGCGTTCATGGTCGCGTCCGACCATCCGCTGGCCGGACGCGGCCCGGTGACACTCGACGAGTTGCTCGAACACCCGGCGGTGCTGCCGGGCAGCACGACCTATACGCGCGCCATCCTCGAACAGGCGGTGCGCTCCGCCGGTGCCGAGCTGCGCGTCGGCATGGCAACCAATTATCTCGAGACCCTGCACATGCTGGTCGCCACCGGACTCGGCTGGAGCCTGCTGCCCGCGACCGTGCTCGACGACCAGGTGCGCGTGATCGCGGTCGAGGGCATGCGGCTGTCGCGTCGACTCGGCGTCGTCACCCACCGCCGCCGCAGCCTGTCGAACGCCGGCAGCGAGATGATCCGGACGTGCCGCGAAGACGCGGCCGGCAACAGCGTCGAATTACCCTGACAAGTTCATGCCTTCGCCCGCTTACCGGCGCGTCATTGCGGCTGTATACCTGTCAGTGCAGACCCGGCGGGCGGCTGCGTCCACGCGCCAGCCCGACCGCGCGCACGCGCAGACTGACGCAGGAACACAACCGAGGAACCATCGTGGCAACCAAACTGAACGCGAAGGGCGACGCCCTCTGGCGGCGCGCCAATGATCCCGGCTACCGGGTCGGCTGGCGCGTCAAATACGGCTTCGAGAAGGGCCACGTCGATGGCGAGATGAGCTATGCGGAGGCCAAATCCAAGGCGGCCGCGCTGCAGGCGGCCGATCCCGAGAAGGTGTACTTTCCCGAACTGATCCTGACCCCGACTCAGGCCTGATCGGATTCCGCCGCCCCCGCCGCCCCGGCGCGCCGGGGCCTTTCCTCCCTGACGAGGTAGCGCAGGCGGAACCCTTCGAGCGCCGACAGTAGCGTCGGCACCAGCACCAGCACCAGGAAGGTCGCGAACGCCAGCCCGAACGAGATGGATACCGCCATCGGGATCAGGAACTGGGCCTGCATCGAGGTCTCGAACAGCAGCGGCAGCAGGCCGGCGATCGTCGTCAGTGAGGTCAGCAGGACCGCGCGCAGACGCTGGCACGCGGCCTCGACGATCGCGTCGTTCACCGCCATGCCGCGTTCACGCAGGTGCTTGTAGAAGATCACCAGAATGATCGAGTCGTTGACGACGATGCCCGACAACGCGAACAGGCCGAACATGGAGAGTATCGTCGGCGTGATGCCCATCAGGTAATGCCCGTAAAGCGCGCCCACGATGCCGAAGGGGATGATCGCCATCACGACCAGCGGCCAACCATACGAGCCGAACACCCAGGCCAGCACAATGTAGATCATCGCCAGCGCATACACGGCGCCGCGTCCCATGTCGGCCGCGGTCTCACGCTGATCCTCGGCACGCCCGGTAAACTCCCAGCTCAGATCGTGTCGCGTCGTCAGCTCCGGCAGCACGTCGCTGCGCAACTGCGCGCGGATCGCATTGGCATTCGCGGTCTTCTTGTCGACGTCGGCGTACACCGTGACTGCGAGACGGCCCTCGGCGTGACGCACCGCTTTGAACCCGCGCCGTTCCTGCAGATCGACCACCGATAGCAAAGGCGCCACGGCGCCGCCTGGCAGGAACACGTTCAGGTCCTCGAGCGCCGACAGGCGGTAGCGCTCGCGGTCGGGCAGCATGACGCGCACCTCGACCTCTTCGTCACCCTCATTGAAGATCTGCACCAGTTCGCCATCGAACGCGGCGCGCAGCTGGCGGCCGACATCGTCGACACTCAGGCCCAGCGACTCACCGAACGGACTCAGCCGGAACACCAGCTGCTGCGGGCCGTAGGGCATGTCGTCCTCGATCGCGTGCACGCCCGGGATCGCGGCCAGTGCATCCGACAGCTCGATGCCCGCCCGCTTCAGCGTCTCGGCATCATGGCCGGTCAACCGCACCTCCAGGTCACGCCCCGGATGGCCGCCGGTGCGCGACGTGATGGTCAGGTATTCGAGGCCCGCGGGTCGCGCGATCCGGCGTTCCCAGTTCTTGATGAAGGCCTCGTTGCGGACGTCGCGTTCATCGGACGGGATCAGCTCCACGACCAGCGACGCGAACTGGTCGCCGGTCTGCTCCTGACGACCGTTGGAAAAGAATCCGCGCCCGGTCGCGACATTGTGCGTCGTGACCAGCTCATTACCCAGCTCGGCACGGGTTGCGAGCAGCTGTTTCTCCACCTCGCCAACGAACGCCTCGACGCGATCGGGCGGCGTACCGGCGACGAAGGCGGCGCTGGCCACGATGATGTTGCCCTCGACGTTCGGGAAGAAACTGAAGCCCATGCGCCCACCGCGCAGCAGCCCGACCAGCACGATGACGGCGGCCATCGCAATGGCAACGATGACCATGCGGTTGTTGACCGACCAGGACACGATGCGGCGGAACGGGCCGTCGCGGAAACGTGCGAAACCGTCGTCCCAACGCCGCCGCATGCGGCCCGCTTCGCGGTGCTGCATGCCGCGAAAACTATGCCGCAGGTGGCCCGGCAGGATCAGGAAGCTCTCGACCAACGATGCGACGATCACGCAGACGATGACGAACGGGATGTCGCCGAGGATGTTGCCGATCAGGCCAGTGATCGCGAACAGCGGGATGAATGCGGCGATGGTCGTCAGTGACGATGACATGACCGGCGCGAACATGCGCCGCGCGCCGCCCTCGGCGGCCTCGAGCGACCCCTCGCCCTCGTGGTAGTGCGTCAGCGCGTCCTCGCCGACGACGATCGCATCGTCGACGATGATGCCGAGCGCCATGATCAGCGCGAACATCGAGATCATGTTGATGCTGCCGCCGCCGACGTACAGGATCGCGAGCGTCGCCATGAACGACACCGGGATGCCGAGCGTGACCCAGGCCGCGACCCGGCCGTTCAGGAACAGGAACAGGATCGCGACGACCAGCAATAGACCGCTGATGCCGTTCTTGATCAGCAGATTGATGCGGTCCTGGATCAACGTCCAGCTCTCGTCGTAGACAGTGAACTTCACGTCCGGTGGAAAGCGCGCGGGTGCACCCTCCAGCCATTCCTGCATGATGCGCGCTGACTTCAGCGAATCGGCCGCGCTCGAACGCATCAACAGCAGTTCGATCGCCGGCCGCCCCTCGTACATCAGCTCGACCTGGTTCGGTCGCGCCCGCCGCTCGACCTCGGCGACATCGCCGACCCGCACCAGGCGCCCGTCGCGGTCGGCCAGCAGCGCGATCTGCTCGAAGCCGAATTCGCTGCGACGCTGGTTCAGCGTACGGATCTCGCGCCCGACATCGTCGCGGCCGACCGTGCCGGCCGGCAGGTCACGCGACTCGGCCGCCACACGCGCGGCCACCTGGCGCAGCGACAGGCCGATGTCCTCGAGGGTCGCCTGCGGGATCTGGATCGCGACCTCGTCCTCGGGCAGTCCGGTCATCGTGACCTTGGCGATGCCGCGATCGAGCAGTTCGTGCTCGACACGGCGCGCCAGCGGGCGCAGTTCGCGGATGTCCGGCGGGCCATGGATCAACAGGCGCGCCACTGGCTCGTAACGCACGACGTGCGCGACCTCGGTCGCCTCGGCGTCGGCGGGCAGGTTGCGCACGCCGTTGACCAGCTCCTCGACGCGGTTGGTCGCCGCACCCATGTCGGTGCCCTCGGGAAACTCGAGCGAGACCAGGCTCGATCCCTGGCTCGACGTCGACGACATCTTTTCCAGCCCGTCGGTGCTGCGCAGCGCCTGCTCGAGCGGGATCGTGATCGACCCCTCGACGTCCTCGGCCGACGCCCCGCTCCACACCGTCTTGACGGTGACGATTTCGACCTCGAAATTCGGGAAGAACTGCACGTTCAGGTTGGCGATGCCCCACACACCGGCGAGCAGCATGGCCACCATCAGCAGGTTGGCCGCGACCTTGTGTTGTGCGAACAGGCCGATCATGTCGTTGCGATGCAGGAACGCCATCGGTCAACCTGCCCGCTTAGAGCGGACCAGCAGACCGTCGAGCGCGTTCGGCAACTGGGTCGTGACCACCTCGGCACCGTCGTCGATGTCCGGTGCACGGACCAGCAACCGGGTATTGCCGTCCTCGGTGCGCAGTTCGCCAATGCGTTCCACCCGATGGCCACGCATGCGGCTGTCGGCGTCGACCAGGTACACGCGATCGGCGCCGTACAGGGCCTCGTGCGGCAATGCGATCAGATCGTCCGCGGCCGGCAGGGACAGCTCCAGGCTCACGAAACGGCCCTGCTCGACCGCCGGCCCGGTGGTCGCCGCGATGTCGAACAGCCCGTCCATGCCGCCAGCTGCCGACGAGGCATCGCCTGCCAGGCTGCGCAGGCGGGCGCTCAGCACGATCCCATCCACCTCGCCGTGCGCGCGCAGCGGTTCGCCGCCGCCGAGCGCCCGACGCACGACCGGCAGGTAGCGGCTCGGCACCTGTGCGCGAACGATCATCGCGTCGGTGTCGTACAGCGATAGCAGCGCGTCGCCGGCGCGCACGCGTTTGCCCGGCGACACGACCACATCGGCGATCCGCCCGTTGAACGGCGCCGTGATCCGGCAGCGTTCGAGCTCCAGCACCGCCTGATCGCGCAGCGCCTCGGCGCGCGCGCGCGCGGCCTCTACCTCGGCCAGCCGCGATGCATGGTCGTCGACGGCCTGCTGGCGCTCGGTGAACGCGATCGCCTGGCGCTCGGAAGCCTGGCGTGCCGTGTCGAGCTGCGACTGCGCACCGACCTTCTTCCTGACCAGGTCCCGCAGACGTTCGACCTCGTTGCGCGCCAGCACCAGCAGCTGGCGTTCGCGCGGCAGCGCCTCCACGTTCGACTCGTGACGCTGCATCTCCGACGCCACGCGTGCCACAGCCTGGGCGAGTTCGGCCTCGCGTTGCGCGAGCTGGAGACGCGCGTCGCGCTCGTCGAGGCGCACGAGCACGTCACCGACAGCAACCTGGTCGCCTTCGATCGCGAGCACGTCCACCACATCCGCCGACAAACCCGCGGTCAGCTGGCTGGACCATAACGATTCGGCCTTGCCGAACAGCGTCACGCCGGGCACGAAAGTCCCACGCCCGACGGTGACCGTGGATACCAGCCAGGCGCGCTCGCCCACCTTGACCGGTACGGGCCTCGGCTTGGTCACGATCAGTCCCGCGGCGGCGGCGCCGGCCAGGACCAGGATCAGTATCGGGAGCCACCAGCGCGAGCGCCGGCGCGGCTGCGGATTGTGTTCGCTCGATTGCATGTCCGGCGCTGCCACCCACCACGAAAGTCAGAGGCGAACGATAGCATTCCGCCGACGTGCAGGCGCCCCCGGCCAGTCGAAGCGATCATCCGACACTGGCGGAAAACCCTGGCGTAGGGCAAGTGACGGTCCCCGTGCCGCCGGCAGCGGCGGACGCCACGCCTCAATAGTCATGTTCCCGATCGATCAGGCGCCACGCCACCACTGCGCCGAGAGCCGCGACCACGGCCGCCCCGACGAAGGTCCATTGCGCGCCGAGCCCCTGCCATACATAACCGCTGGCGAGGCTGCCAACCGCGCCGCCGGCGCCAAAGCTGAGGCTGCTGTACAGGGCCTGCCCGCGTCCCTTGTGGCGGCCACGAAAATAGTGATACACGAGGTGAATGCTGGCGGCGTGGAAGGTGCCGAACGTGGCCGCATGCAGCAGCTGCGCGATACCCAACATGACCAGGCTGTCGGCGAGGCTGCCGATCATCAGCCAGCGCAGCGCTGCGAACAGCAGGCTCGCCACCAGCACGCGGCGTGCGCCGAAGCGGTCGAGCAGGCGATGCATGACCACGAACAACGCGACCTCGGCCAGCACACCGAGCGCCCAAAGCTGTCCGATCAGCGTCTCGCTGTAGCCGTGATCCTTCATGTGGATCGAGTAGAAAGCGTAATACGGACCGTGGCTGGCTTGCATCAGGAACACGGCAATGAAGAAGCCTATGATTGCCGGACGCCTCAGGATGCTCAGCAGTGGCTGCTGGGACTGCGGATGCGGCTCCGGGTGCGGATCACCCACCAGCAGCGAACTGAACCAGATCGCGACGAAGATGCACAACACCGCCGGCAGCACGATCTCCGCGCCATGCGCCTCCACCAGCCCACCGAGCACGACGACGGTGAGGATGAACCCGATCGACCCCCACACCCGAATCCGCGCGTAGCGCGACACGCGGTCCTTCAGGTAGCTGAACGTGATCACCTCGAACTGCGGCAATGACGCGTTCCAGAAGAAGCTGTACAGGGTCATGACCAGGGCTATGGACCAAAAGTCCCGCGCCCAGTACATGCCGGCGAACGTGAACACCGACACCAGCGACGCGGCCCGTACGATGCGCATGCGGTGTCCCAGGTGGTCGCCGAGCCAGCCCCAGATGTTCGGCGCGACGACCTTGGTTGCCATCAGGATCGCCATCAGCTCGCCGATCGCCACGGCGTCGAAGCCCCGCGCCTGCAGCAGCAGGCCCCAGTAAGGCACCAGTGCGCCGAGCAGCGCGAAATAGAAAAAGTAGAAACCCGACAGCCGCCAGTAGGGCATGGTCATGCCCGTCGTTCTGTGTCCGCGGCTCCGGACGCCTGTGCGCGCCCGGCAGCCTGCAGTCTGCGCAGCGGCGTCACGCCTCGGGGGACGCAGGGATCACCGGCGTTGGCGATCGCACGTCGGCGTTCTGACCGCGGTTGCGCAGGGCATGGTCGAGCAGCACGATGGCGAGCATCGCCTCGGCGATCGGCGTGGCACGGATGCCGACGCAGGGGTCGTGCCGGCCCTTCGTGATCACGTCGGTGGCCTGGCCATCGACGTCGACCGTGCGCCCGCCGAGCCGGATGCTCGACGTCGGCTTGAACGCGACCCGGGCGACCACGTCCTGGCCGCTGGAGATGCCGCCCAGCACCCCGCCCGCGTTGTTCGACAGGAAGCCCTGCGGTGTCATCTGGTCGCGGTGTTCGGTGCCCTTCTGCGCAACGCAGGCGAAGCCGGCACCGATCTCGACACCCTTGGCCGCATTGATCCCCATCAGCGCATGTGCGATGTCGGCGTCCAGGCGATCGAAGATCGGTTCACCCCAGCCCGGCGCAACGCCTGTCGCGACCACCGTGACCTCGGCGCCGACCGAGTCGCCCGACTTGCGCAGTTCGTCCATGTAGTTCTCGAGTTCGGGCACCTGGTCCGCGTCCGGCCAGAAAAACGGGTTGCTCTCGACCGGATCCCATGCGAACCCACGTGGGCGGATCGGACCCAGCGCCGACAGGTAGCCATGCACCTCGACCCCGTAGCGTTCATGCAGGTACTTCTTGGCGATCGCACCGGCCGCGACGCGCATTGCCGTCTCGCGCGCCGACGAACGTCCGCCACCGCGGTAGTCGCGCACGCCGTATTTCTGGTTGTACGTGTAGTCGGCGTGTCCCGGGCGGTACTTCTGCGCGATCTCGCCGTAGTCCTTGGAGCGCTGATCCTCGTTGAAGATGATCAGCCCGATCGGCGTACCGGTTGTGCGGCCCTCGAACACGCCGGACAGGATCTGCACCCGGTCGGGCTCGCGGCGCTGCGTGGTATGCCGCGAGGTACCGGGTCGACGACGATCGAGGTCCGGCTGGATGTCGGCCTCGCTGAGCTGCATGCCGGGAGGACAGCCGTCGACGATGCAGCCGATCGCTACGCCGTGGCTTTCGCCGAACGACGTTACTGTGAACAGTTTTCCGATAGTATTGCCTGACATTGATCCGGTTTCTCGAGCATCGTCCCTCAAGCCAGATGACCGAAGGTATGCAGAAGCGGTGGAAGTCCGACGCCGTCTACGGTCACGCGACCGTTGCGGCGGAGAATGCGGCTATTCTACCCGCTGGCGGCAGGCGTCTGAAGTGCAGGCGACGATGAACAAGCCCGGCCTGCTGGTCCTGACCACCACCTTCCCGCGCTGGACAGACGATTTCGAGCCGCCGTTCGTGTACGAGCTGTGCCGGCGCCTGCACGGCTTCGACGTGCATGTGGTCGCGCCGCATGCAACCGGCAGTGCGCTGTACGAAGTCCTCGACGGCGTCCACGTGCATCGCTTTCGCTACGCGCCGGAACGACTCGAGACCCTCGCCTACAATGGCGGCATTACCGCCAACCTGCGACGCTCACGCTGGAAGTATCTGCTGCTGCAGGGCTTCCTGTTGGGGCTGTTTTTCACTGCCTTGCGCGTCGCCCGCCGCCACGGCATCCACCTTATCCACGTGCACTGGATGGTGCCGAACGGACTGGTCGGCGCAGCGCTGCGCCAGCTGCTGCCCGGTAAGAATCACCTGCTGGTCACCGCGCACGGCGCCGACGTGTTCGCCCTGCGCGGCAGGCTGTTTGCCGCGTTGCGCCGCTGGGTCGCCGGCGAGGCCGACCTTGTCAGCGTGGTCGGCGGCTCGCTGAAAGAGGCCGGGGTCCACGAACGCTGGCCGGTGACCGCGATCGAGGTCGCGCCGATGGGCGTCGACCTGCAGCGGCAGTTCATACCCGCGTCGCCACCCCCGCCCGACGCGCCGACGCTGGTGTTCGCCGGGCGCCTGGTGCCGAAGAAGGGCGCAGCGCAGTTGATCGAGGCATTGGCCGCGGTAGCGGCCGCGGTTCCGACCTGTCGGCTCCTGGTCGCCGGCGAGGGGCCGCAGCGCGCGGCGCTGCAGCAGCGTGTCGACGAGCTCGGGCTGACCGCCGCCGTCGAGTTTCTCGGTGCCTACCACGTCGACTGGTTGCCCGACATATTGCACCGCGGCCAGCTCGCGGTGTTGCCATTCGTCGCCGCGCGCGACGGCGACGTCGAGGGTCTCGGCCTGACCGTGATCGAGGCGATGGGCTGTGGCCTGCCGGTGATCGTCGGAGACGTGCCGGCAGTGCACGACATCGTGACCGATGGCGAGACCGGCATGCTGGTGCCCGCCAGCGATGTCGCGGCGCTCGCCCAGGCGATCATCACCCTGTTACAGGATCCACAACGACGGGCACGACTGGGGGCGGCCGGGCGGGCCGCCTGTCTCGCACGCTTCGACTGGGACGTCGCGGCTGCACGCTATGCGGCGGCCATCGAGCGCCTGGGCACCTGAGCAGGCGCCATCCGCCCCATGCCAGTCCGCGCAACGACATCCCACGCCCGAGAGAACCAGCGCGCCATCCGTGACGTCCCCGAGACTCGGTTCTCGCGCCATGTCGCCGGCCACGCCCGGTGCGCGCGCGGATCACCGGCACCGCAGACCGAACCATGAACGCGCGGCGGCTGGGGCGCATGATCGTCAACGGCATCCGCGATACAGTTGCCGAACTCGGGGACAACCGTCGGTTTGCGGCCGCATCCGCCCGCTACGACCTGAACGGTTACCGACGAGCGTACCTGGTGCACATCCGCAAGACCGCCGGCACCTCGATCAACCGCATGTTCCTCGCGCTGTCAGGCAAGGACCCCGACGCGCTGTATGCCGAACTCGCCGCCCGCCGTGGCCACCGCCTGGTCAGCAACGGGCTGGCCTTCGCGGCTTGGCATCAGCGGCACATCGACCGCGGACACTATTTCTACGCCTTCTCGCACATTCCCTTCCACCGGCTCGCGCTACCGGCAGGCACGTTCAGCCTTTCATGTTTTCGCGACCCGGTGAAGCGCGTGGTCTCGCACTACAACATGTTGATGGACTATCGCGTCCATGACACCCCGCATCCCTGCATGGCCACCGAGGGACAATGGCTCGGCGGGTCGTTCTCCGATTTTCTCGACAGGCTGCCACGCGAACATCTGCTCAACCAGCTCTTCACCTTCTCACCGCGCTGCGATGTCGGCGAGGCCGTGGCCAACGTGGGAAGGCTATCCGGGTACCTGTTCGTCGACGACTTCGACAGCGGCGTGGAGCGGATCAACGTCGCGACCGGACTGCAGCTGGTACCGGTACACGTGCGCAGATCCGGGTTTCACGCGCAGATCAGCGACCGTGAACTGGACAGACTGCACGACATGCTGCGTGACGAGTACCGGTTCCTGGAACAGATCCGCACAGCGCAGCACACCCGCTGAGCAACGCCGGAGCATCGTGCTCGAACGACCGCCGGCTTAACCTGCAGCACCGCCATCGATGACCTCGATGAACAACCGCCGATAGTCCTCTGCCATTCTGTCGAGCGTGAAGTGCTCCTCGACCCGGGCACGGTTGTACTCGCCCATGCGCACCCTGTCGGCGCGCGACCCGGCCAGCATCCGGACCGCATTGGCGAAAGCCACTACATCATTGGCAGGACACAGCAGCCCACCATCCCCGTGCTGCACCAGTTCCGGCAGTGCGCTGTCATTGGTCGCCACCACGGGCAGGCCACAGGCCATCGCCTCGGCGACGCACAGGCCGAAGCCCTCGCGCAGTGACGGCACCAACAACGCGTCCACGTCATGGTAGACCGCCGGCATATCGGCGTGTGCAAGGCGTCCAAGCGGTACGAGGCGCCCTGCACCCCGCGGCGACGGGGCTTGCGACGCTTTGGCATCGCTCGAACCGCCGGTGTAACAGATCTCGAAGCCTTCACCCAACGCCTCCGCCAGCGGCACCAACAGACCTGCGCCCTTGGCCGGCCGCAGGTTGCCGCAGAACAGCAGTCTGAATGACTTGCGCTTTGCTGCATGTGCCGGCGGTGCGGGCACGAAGCGCTGTTCATCGACGCCGTTGTGGATCACCTGAACCGGCCGATCGATACCGAGGTCGCGGCGGATCAGGTTGCGGAGAAACTCGCTCACGACGACCACCCGGTCAGCCTGCTGCAACGTCAGGTAAGTGAACAGCCGCAGGTCGGTCCGGTAGTGCAGGTACTGCAGGCGACTGCTGCACGCTCGCATGAGGCGGTCGCTGACATAACCGTGTGCGGTAACGACCAGCGGCAGCCCGCGACGCTTGAAGAAGATCCCGTAGCCCGCTTCAGCGTGCACGAGGTCCGCATTCCCGCGCCCGGCCAACGGCAGCGCCGGCGGAAACAGCGTCCACCAGGGCGAATAGGGTCTCAGTCGATAGTCCGCAATCCGGCTGGCGAGCTGTTCGTGCAGCACATAGGCGCCGCTTCCAGTGGGTATCGGCGAGAGCACCCTCATCGCGGTCCACCCCGCAGCGCCCGCACCCGGCGGTAGGAAAGATACAGCGGCCAGTACAGGGCCGAGACCGCCCGCCAGGCAGCGCCGCCGGCGTGGCGTGCCTGCACTCGGCGCTCCTCCCCCAGCCGTGCGCGCAGGCCGTCCCAGTCGCGTCGCGAGCTCACTCCTGCGCTGCCCATCACGGCAAGGATCGTGGGCACCCGCCGCAGCGTGATGCCAGCGAGGTAGGCGCGCAGAAAGAACTCGTAGTCCATGCAGATCTTCAGCGACGGATCGAAGCCACCGAGCCGATCGTACAGCCGGCGCGGACACAGCACGCCCTGGTGCGGCAGTGGGTTCTTGAACCGCGTCCATGCGTTGAACGGTCGTGGAGAATACCGCCTGGGATGTCCGACAGTGCCGAACAGGATGTCGAAGGCCCAGATGGCATCGGACGAATCGATCGCGCTGACTGCCCGCGTCAACGCAGCGTCATCAGCCAAGCGGTCGTCAGCATGCAGGAAAAGCACCAGGTCACCGCTGGCCCGCGCGAGACCCTTGTTCATCGCCTCTGCGATGCCGGAATCCTGCTCCTCGATCAACACGTCGACTCGGTCGCGCCAGTCCGCGATGACTTCGCGGGTGCCGTCCGTCGAGCCCCCGTCCACGATGATGTATTCCAATGCGGGGTAGTCCTGGGCCGCGATGCTGGCGATGGTCTGAGCCAGTGTTGCCCGCGCATTCAGCACCGCGGTGATAATGCTGACCTTGTAGCGTGCCCGCGGCTCAGCGTGCATCGCGCAGCAACTCCACGTACAGGTCGGCGTAGGCGCGCGCGACCACATCCTGCGCATACTCTGCCTCGGCCCTTTCGCGCGCGGCCGCCGACATGGCGGCGCGGTCCGCGTCCGTAAGGTACCAGGCGAGTGCATCGGCCATCGCCGCGCCGCCCCCTGGGGCCACCAGGATTCCATCGGAACGGTCGCCGATCATCTCCGGGACGCCGCCTACACGGAACGCGGCGACGGGCGTGCCGCAGGCCATCGACTCGGCAATGGTGTTGGGCAGATTGTCCTGCTCGGCGACGTGCACGGTCAGGTCGGCCGCAGAGTAGGCCAGCACCCGGCTGACCTCGTCGTGAAAATTCCCCAAGTGGTGCACTGCGAAACCGGTGAGGGCCGCGTGCACCGTTTCGCCGCCACCCATCAGCGCGAGGGTGAAGCGCTGACCCGAGGCGTGCAGCGCGCGCAGCACGTCGAGCAGGCATTCGCCGCCCTTGTAGGGGGCCATCAGCCCGCGCGCCGCCGCGAACAACAGCACCGGCCCGTCCGGCAGGCCGAGCACACGGCGTGCAAACTGCGCGTCGACCGGTCGCCAGCGTTCGAGATCCAGCGGGTTGCGTATCACCCTAACGTCGCGGTCGCGGAACAGGCTGCTGCGTCGCGCGCTGTCCGCCAGCCACTGGCTGGGTGCCACCGCGGTAAGTGCCAGCGCGCGCCAGGCACGGTGCTTGCGCCGCATCGTCCAGCGGCTGAGGTCACCTCCGCGATGCGACCCGAGCTGCGGACAGTGGCCACATTGGTCGACGTAGCCCGCGCAGGATCCGGCGTAGTGACAGCCGCCGGTGATCGGCCACATGTCGTGCAGGGTCCAGACGATTGGCACGCCAAGGTGGCGCAACTGTCCAACCGACAGCGCACCGGCACCGAGCCAATGCAGATGGACAAGGTCAGGCTGCATCTCGCGTACACGCCGCAACGCACCGGACGGCAGCCAGTTGGACGAGAATACGTCACCGGTACGCTGTCGGTAGGCGGCCAGCGGCAGCGGCTCGAGGCTATCGCCGAGCAGGGCGAACGCCTTGGCCCACTTGCCGCGCGGCGCCACCGCCGCGACCGAATCGCCGGCGCCAAACTGCACGAGCAACCGCGAGTCGATGCCTGCGCCTCGCGAGGCACTATGCAAACGCTGTGCGGCGATCGCCGCCCCGCCCTGGCGCTCGAACGCACTGACATGCACCACCTTCATAGCAGGCGTCCCTCGATCCCCAACCGCCGCTTCACCCAGCGCACGCCGGCCCTTACCCCCGGGATCCTGCCGAGCATCGCGGCAATGTCCGACTCGCCGTGGAAGCGCCGCAGCGCCGCCAGCACGGCAGGGTCCGGCGCGAGGTCCGCAGGCAAGGAGGGCGCGCGCAACGCACGCTCGAGATCGACATGAACGGCGTGGCCGCGCGGCACGTGCGTGCCGCGGCCATCGCAGCCTGCGTGCGCCGTATACGAATGGCGCGGGCAAACCGAGAATGCCGCGTGCCGGTAGTGCGCGAAACTGAACCGGATCGACCAGGAGTCGATGCGACCGGCCATCTGCTCGTCGAGCATGAGCGACAGGTCGTTGCCGCCACCGTCGAACGCTGCGCGCCGATGGCGATCATTGGAAAATGTGGCGTAATCGGCGACCGCCCAGTCGACGCGCCTCCAGCGATCCGCCCAGGTCCCCCATCCCCACGAAGCATTGCGCCGTGACAGGTAGACATCCGCCCCGTAGTCACTTGGCAGGCCCAGGTCGACAGGACGAGGGGCGAAGGCGCTGACCGAAAAGATGTCGTCGCGCTGCCGATAGCACGCCAACGCCGCGTTCATGTAGTCCAGGAAGTACGGCGACAGCCGCAGGTCATCCTCGACGACGATGACACGATCGTGCGCCGACAGCACCTGGGACACCCCGTCGATCACGTTGGCGGCACAACCAAGATTGTCCCTGCGCTCGACCAGTTCCACACTGCGAAACCCGTCGATAGCGCGCACCAATTCGCGCACCCCCGTCACCGCGACGGCATCCTCATCCTTCGCCGGTGCATCACTGAACACATACAGCCGGCTTGCCGCAGCCGGTTCATTGTCGTGCAGATCCCGCAACAGCGCAGCCACGTGATCGGCGCGACGGTAGACGAACAACGCTATGGGTGCGTGCTCGACCGCACTGCGCTGAATCGCCCCGCTCGAAGAAACGTTGTCTGCCTGCATCGGCTGCTCACCTCACCGCGGCTTGTGCCTTGCCAGGCGCACCAATGTGCGCACACCGACCTGCATCAGGTTCCAGGGCTTATAGACCCAGGGGCTGGCAAGCAACGCGAACATGAACCAGGCCGCCGGATTGACGGGGTTGTTCTTCGCAAACAGCGACGCGACCGTACTGGCCAGACCGTCTGCACGTTCCTGAGCGGTCGGCTTGCGTGGCGAACGCACGAAAAACGCCGGATCAAGCAGCGGGCGGATCCCACGCCGCCCGGCACGTAGCGTGAACTCGTAGTCGGAAAGGTAATGGGGCAGCCAGCGCGGGCGGAAACCGCCGGTCCTGCGAATGCCCTCCACAGTCATCAGCAGGCCACGCGTCGACAGGCAGTCGACCTCGTCGCTGGCATGCACCGGGCGAAACGCGAGTCGCCGCCAATCCACACCGATGCCGTCGTCGAGCAGTTCGTCGTCACCTTCATCGCGGCACTGGGCGTGCAGCATGCTGCGCGGATGATCGCCGATGAGCGCTGCCCCGGTGGCGAGCAAGTCGGGCTCGAAGGTCGTGTCGTCGTTGATGATCAGCACGAGGTCGTGCGGTTGCGCCCGGCCGTCGGTCAGCCAGCGATAGCCAAGCTGCAGTGCGCCCGCCCACCACAGGCTGCCGTCGCCCTGCAGGATCGTGACACCCGGCAACACCTGCCGTACCGCGGCGGCCGTACCGTCATCCGAGCCATCGTCGATCAGCACCAGCTGCCAGTTCGTATGGGTCTGGCGTTGCAGGCAGTCGACGAAGCGTAGCGTCGTCGGTCTGCGGTTGTGGACCGGAACTAAGACGTACACCCTGCTCACGTTGGCCTGCGCAACAAAATGATGCGGTTGTCGCCGATGCCCAGCGCGTCGAACAACCGGGTCAGCAGATGGTCGAAACCGGTCGCATGCAGTACGGAAACAGCTCGGATGGCGACGCGTTCGCGTGAGCTACGGGCCGATTTTGTCGACCAGAACGACGAGGCCGTACCACATGCCGGCACGGTCGCCAGGTGTATCCATTGATACAGCAGCCAATCGGCGTTGGTGATGTGCGCGATGCGTTCAATCATCAGCCCGGCCGGTTCCGCCAGACGGTGCAGCGAGGAACGCGAGAAGTGATGCAGGTGATAGGGTGAATGCCAGTTGATCCAGCGCCGGCCGAACAGCGCCGCACCCCAACCCTCGGCGTTCGGTGTGCTCAACACCGCCACTCCACCTGGACGCAGCAGCTGAGCCACGCCGCGAAGTGTCTGTACCGGGTCCGGCATGTGTTCGATCACCTGATCCATCGTGATGCAGTCGAACGATCCCGGCTCGAAGTCTGCCGGATCGAATGGGCCGATACGGACATCGAAGCCACCGGCCCGCGCAATCTCCCGAACGTTCTCGTCCGCCTCCACCCCGTGCACCTCGCAGCCTCGGCGACGCAGGAAGTCCAGCGACTGACAGGCGCCGCAGCCGACATCCAGCACACGGCTACCCGCTGGCACCCAGCGCGACGCACTGCCCGCATCCCCCTGCCACCATGCCGCCAACCTGCCCCGCTCCCTGCTGGGCTGCTGTGGCACGTCCACCTGGCCGCCGCGGGGATAGTAATCGGTATACAGGCGTGTCAGTTCCGCCGGGGTGAAGGCGGCGCCAAGGAACCGGTGCCCGCACACCCGGCAGGCGACCAATGGGTATGACTCGGGGAAGCCGTAGCGGTCATCGCATAGATCCTGGACATGGCGCAGGTCCTGCGATGTGCAGATCGGACACTTCACAGCGCCGTTCTCACCCGGACGTAGTCGCCGGCGAGTGTCCTGCAACACCCATCATCGTCGAACACGACGGCATGATATGTCTGATTGCCGACCAGCCAGCGCAATGCCAGGCGTAGCGGCCGGGCGTATCGTGACGTCGGCAAACCGAGCAGGCGTCGGACGATCGTCGCGCGTCGCAGGCGCCCGGGCTTGAGGCATCGCACTTCGTCGACATAACCGGACCGGTTCTCGCTCAGCTGACCCGAACGCCTGCGGAAGCAGCTCAACGGAACAGGCAGCGAGTACAGCGGCGCGAACTCTGCAAAGCGCGACCATAGCCAGTAGTCGCCGGCCAGGCAAAGCGTGGACGGAAAATGACCGGCACTTGCCCACAACGCGGCACGCCAGAAGACGCTGTCCTGCTGGACAAAGTACAGGTCACGGCCGTACACGCCCGCGTGCAGCCAGCCACGGTCATAGAGATGCACCTTTCCGGCGCGCAGGAAAACAGAATCTTCGTCTATGTACGAGGTCACGCCCTTCAGCCAGTCGACTGCCGGGCACTGCGAAAATACCCGACTGACCGCCTGGAACGCGCCCGGCAGATAGAGATCGTCTGCGTTGATCCATGCATACACGTCGCCACTCGCCCGATCGAAGCCCCGGTTGAGCGCCTCGTACATGCCGCTGCCCGGCTCGGACACCCAGTCGATGGTCACGCCGTCGCACTGTACGAGCCCAGGACAGTCGACCAGGCATTGCGCCGCTTCGCGAACACGCTGCTCTGTGGCGTCGCTGGAACCTCCGTCGACGACGATGTACTCGATCGAGAAATCCCCACGTTGCTGCACGACACTCCGGATCGTTTCGGCAATATGGGCCTGCGCGTTCAGGCAGGGAGTAACGATCGAAATCCTCACATCCCACCCCGCTCGGATGCCGGGCGCCGCTGGGGCGGCGCATCCAGATCGACGCCTGCGACCTCACCGAACCGGTGCGTGAAGGACTTCCAGGCCGAGGGGAACGACACCACGGTACCGATGAACCGCCGGCAGCGCTCACGCAAGGCTTCGCGTTCGGCGATCAATCCGGGAAGCGCGCCCGCAATTTCCGCGGGATGCGTGACCTGGACGCCCAGTGCGTGTTGCGTCACGAAGTCCAGTGAACCGATTGCCGAGGCGATGACCGGTGTTCCGCAGGCGAGACTGCGCATGATCTTGCCTGACGAATAGCCGATCAGGTCGATGTTGGGTCCGGAGTTACGGTACAGACCGAGGCTTGCCAGCGAGGCGGCGAGCAGCGAATGGAGCGCCGGCTCAGACAGCGGTTCGGTTGACCAGAAAACGCGCCCCTCGATGCCGAGATGGCCAAGCTGCCGACGATACCGATCGCCCGCCTCACCGCCGCGACTGTGCAATACCAGCACCACATCCTGAGGCCAATACGGGACAGTCGCCAGCACCTCGGGGACCTGTGCCCAGTCGGCGACTGAACCCGCGTGCACCACGTAGTGGCGGTCGTGCGGGATACCCAGCCGCCGGCGCCAATCGATCGAAGGCACCGGGTGGTCGACCACCGGCACGTTATACAGCGCACAGGCCGGCGTATCCTGCGCGAGACCCAGTTCGGTGAGGAGTTGCGGATTCCGGCAGCTGTCCGGCGTCACGATGAAGTCTGCACGCTGTGCTGCACGACGCTCCATGCGCCGCCATACCGTGTCCGGGCAACCGCTCGGCAGTTCATCGTTCAGATAGACCAGCGGGCAATGCGCTACACGCGCCATCGCGCTCGCCACGAAAATCCCGATCTGTCCCAACCCGAACAGACACCTGTAGTTGCGCGCGAATCCGTAGCGTAAGGCATGGCCGTAGGATTGCAGCCGCTTGGGCAGCGACAACGCCAGTCGGCCCGGTTCGCGCAACCACACGCCTGGGCCGAGCGCTTCCTGCAACGCGCTGGTCTGCGACTGCCAGACGAACAGATCAACGGGCCAGCCCGCTCGATTCAGCGCACGCACCGACTGCAGTGCAAAAGGCATCGTCTCCAGCCGGGCATGATCGGGCCAGTGCGGGTAGTGCACAAATCCAATACGTTCACTCATCGCGCCCGCGCCACCACGCAGGCGCTCCAGTCTTCCTCAGTCGGTGGAGCGTGCGACATCCAGGCAGAGAGGGCATGCACATCGAAACCCGCGGCGTGCAGTGCATCGCGGAGCTCGTCGCCGTCAAAATACCGCATCAAATGTGTTTCACGGATCGAGCGAACCGCCCCCGACAGCTTGTCCATCGATTCGATTTCGATGTCGATACTGACGCAGCGACGATCGGCGATCAGCCGCGGACGCATACGACGCATGACCCGTGTGTTGGCATCCTCGAAGGTTCGTTCACGCGTCTCGGGGCGCTGTGCCAGAACCGCCGGCGCGTGCCAGAAGTCGAATACCAGCACGCCTTGCCCGTCGAGGTGCGAACGAATGCAGGCCAGCGCGGACGCGAGCGCGCCGTCGTCCGCCAGATAGCTGATGACGTGAAACAGTGCCATGGCGGCGTCGAACCGCCGCTCCAGCTTGAAATCCTGGATATCCGCCTGGGCGAAATGGATGCGCCGCTGCAACGCGGGCTCGACATGACCGAGCCGCTGTCGCGCCAGGGTCAGCATCTCCTCGCTACGGTCCAGGCCCGTCACGTCGAAGCCACGTGTTGCCAGTGGAACTGCATGCCCGCCCGTGCCGCATCCGAGTTCGAGAACGGTGCCCGCGTTCAGTGACTGTGCACTCAGAAGGCTGCAGACATGGGCCGCTTCCCCGTCGTAGTCCTTGTCGCGGTATACGAGGTCGTAGCAGGCGGCGTAGTCCGAAAACACGGTCATGCCATCATCCCGGCCACGGCGTCACATACCGCCAGTTGCTGTTCGTCGGTCAGCGCCAGGCCGCTCGGCACGTAGAACCCGCGCCTCGCAAGCCGCTCGGTGACAGGGTAGGTCTCGCCTTCGAACAGCCGCGCGCGGCGAAACACCGGCTGCTCATGCATGGGCCAGAAGAACGGCCTGGTCCCGACGTTGGCAGCCTGCAGTCGCGACATTGCTGTCGATGCTTCGAAGTCGACTGAATCGTCGAGTACCAGCCCGTATACCCAGTAAATGTTCTCGGCGTACCCGGTTCGCTCGAGCGGCAATATCAAGCCATCGACCGTGCGCAGCCGCTCTGTGTAGAAACGCCCGATCTCGCGCTTGCGCTCGACAATGCCGCGCAGCCGTTCCATCTGCGCCAACCCAACGGCCGCCTGCATATTGGTCATGCGAAAGTTCCAGCCGAGTTCGTCGTGCACGAAGCGCCGGACATTGTCGAAACAGAGGTTGCGCAGACTGCGGCAACGTTCGGCGAGCCCGTCGTCATCGGTCAGCAGCATGCCGCCCTCGCCGGTGGTCACGTGCTTGTTCGCGTAGAAGCTGAAGACGCTGAGGTCGCCGAAACCTCCACACGGTCGGCCGCGGTAGTCCTGGCCATGCATCTCGGCGGCATCCTCGATCACGGCGAGTCCATGGCGCTCGGCGATCGCAAGAATCGGTTCCATATCCACCGGCAGGCCGTACAGGTGGACCACCATGACCGCCCGGGTGCGCGGCGTAACGCGCTCGGCCACCTGCCCGACATCCATGTTCCAGGTGTCGGCTCGCACGTCCACGAGCACCGGGGTCGCACCGGCGCGCACGATCGGCGCCAGCGAGGAGATGATCGTCATGCTCGGCACGATCACCTCGTCGCCCGGGCCCAGCTCAAGGGCAGCCACCGCCACCTCGAGCGCCCCCGAACCGCTCGACACCGCGATGCCGTGCCGACGCCCGGCCTGTTCGGCAACCGCCGCCTCGAAGCGCGCCACGAAGGGCCCCTCGGACGAAAGCCAGCCCTGGTCGATACAGGCATTCAGATTGCTGCGTTCAGCATCGGTCAGCAGCGGTTCGTTGACCGGGACGAAAGTCACCCGAGCGTCCTCATGCGCAGTGCCGGCGGCGCGGTGCTCACGAAACGGGTCTTGTCGTGGTCGCCGACATAGGGGCCCTGCTTGACCTCCAGCATCTCGACCTCCTCCAGCACCTCGAAGCCATGCCCACCGGCTATCAACAGAATGGTGTCACCGGCCTCGAGCACGACACTCTCGAGGTATTCCCGGTCACTGCCGTAGAAGTCCACACGCAGCCTGCCCTTGCGGATGAACAGAACCTCTTGTGTGTAGTGAACCTCGCGAGCAACGGGATTGTGGACATGTGGCTGTATCACGTGGCCTGTCGCATGGCGCATGAACGCCAACTGCTGCGAATACTCACCGGGGGTGAAGAAGTGAATACCCGGTTCGCTGAACACGCGCGATACGATGACCGCGAGCGTCTCGCCGGCATGTGCAATCTCATAGACCATATCCCATCCACCTTGCGTGCGTTGTTCGATATTGCTTCGTGGTCGACGCCATTGCCGGTCCGCGTCGGCCATATCAGGGCAGCGCGCAATCGACGTAGTCCTGCCTGTCGACCCACTCCCGCACCGTCGCGTCGGTGCGCAGCATCTCGCGGTGATAGGCGTAGCCGTCGCGATACGCTCTATCAACACCTTCTTTCACCTGTCCGCTGACGTCATGAGAACGCCTGCCGCGAATACGCAGCAGCCGGCGCAGGCGGGCAGCCACCTTGTGCGTCCCGGCCTGCCACACCGGGCGGCGGGCACGGTGGCCGCCGGCTCCGGCAGCTTCCCCGGGTACTACGCCCCGGCGCGCATCGGAAAACGAATCGGAGATTCCCTGAAGGAACGACCGACGCTGGAAATACGCCGGGGTCAACCGTTCTGCAGGCACACGGTGCAGGAGCCTCGCACCGGGAAGGTAACGGACCACTCCACCCTCGGCGCTCAGCCTTTTCGAGAATGCGGTTTCCCCGTCGCCTCGATATCGGCGCAACGGCCATGGCACGGCGTCGGGGTGAAAGCCGCCGAGTTCCAGCACGCGCGCCCTGCGCACGGCGAAGTTCGCCCCGAACACCAGCTCGGGCCTGATGTCGTGGCACACCGGCCCGCCATCGAGAAGACTGAGAAATCCACACCAGCTCAGCCCTTCCGCCTCGTCGCGCCAGAATGCCCCCAGCCACGCCGGTGGCTCCACCTCGTAATGCGGAACGATTGGACCCGTGGCCAGTTGCAGCACCGGATCGCGGAACGCATCACCGAGTGACTGCAGCCAGCCGGGCTGCAGCAGGACGTCGTCGTCTATCAACGCCAGCACGTCGCCGGTTCCGCTGCGTGCCGCGGCGTGGCGGCAGTTGTGCAATCCCACCGCCGGTACCGGCAGGTAGGCGAAATCGACCGACGCCTGCTCGGATTCGTCCCGCACCAGTTGCGCCACCACGGCATCACAGGCGTTGTCCAGGACCAAGACCTGCAGAGTCCCGTCGTATTCCTGGGTCGCGACGGTCTTCAACAGGTCGCGCAGGTAATCCACCCGCTTGTAGGTCGGTATCGCTATGGTGACGCTGGGCGGGCTCATCGGTCGGCAGCGCGGTTCAGCCCGGCTGTACCCGGCAGGCAATCAGGGTAAACATCGACAGCGAAGGCGTAGCGAGAACCTCCAGGGCATCGTGCAGCCAACGGTAACGGGCCGGGTTTCTGCATATCACGCGGCGATAGACCCACGGCAGCGTCAGCGTGAGTCCCTTGGTCCATTCGATCGAGAACCCGGCCTGCTGGAGCAGTGCGAGGTTCTCGACCAGCGGGCGTTCGCCAGGGTGATTGAGATCGATATCGCTGCGGTCGAGGCATCCGCGGAACATCATGAAATAGCGTGCATTCAGGTGAGCGAGATTCGGCACCACCATCAGCATCCTGCCGTTGCCATTCAGCACGCGGCGAACTTCCTGCAGGGCGGGCATCTGATCGGCGAATTGCAGATGCTCGAAGACATCCAGCAGAAGAACCACGTCCAGTGCGTCATCATCATGGGGCAGCGACAGGACATCACCGCACGTCACGTACTCGCTCTCGTAATTGAGATCGATCCCCTCGATCCGGTAGCCCTTGGCCCGGTACTCCTCCACCAGCACTCCTTCACCGCAGCCCGCGTCCAGGATGCGCGCATCTCCGGGCAGACTGTCCAGGTACCGCCGGACATGCGCCATCTTGCGCAGATAGGTCGGCGTGTACGACCAGTTCGGGTCGATCTCCCGGTGGTAGTCGCCGGACTCGGCATAGACCCAGCCGCGATGCCCCTTGGTATTCCCATCGTCCATCATGCTGGCGCTCTGTTCATATGCGGAAAACGGGCTGTCTTCCTCGGCATCCCGAGGAATTCGCACAGTTTGGGGAAGGCATCGTCGTCCTTGACGTTCAACCACAGCAGATCTTCGCGGTGCCCGAAATGCCGCTCGACCGCGAAGCGATGCGCCCAGTACACCGTTTCCATCACGTCCCGATCGAACACGGTGATGCCAAACACCTCCAGGCGGTTGTGGAATGCGGCCTCGCCCGGTTTTGGGTGATCGTAGCGATCGAAGTGTTTCTGAACCGAAACGATCCAGTCGTCGAACTCCCGCCAGGTACAGATAAAGCGGCTGCCCGGAAACTCGCGGTCAAGGGCGGCGAAATGCCATTCGCCGCAGTTCGCCATCGCCTGGCGGCCGGACGCGATCGACGAATAGGCACCGACCTGCAGGCTGGGAATGACATCGTCGATCGGATAGTGAACAGACCGCAGTTTCAGGTCGCACAATGCGCGATGCAGTGAGCTGGTACCGGTCTTCGGCAAGCCGATCCCGAAAATCATTTCGCTTCCCCGCCCCGCGCAAGAAAATCGGCATTCAGGAACACCGTGCCCTGCCCCCGCGCAGGTATTCGTCCCTTCCCGTAGACGTCCTGCGGCACCACATTGAACGACGCCGCGTGCTCGACCCTGTCGAGGTAGTCTTTCTGCGACGCGACGAGGAACAGCGAGACGTGGTATGTCCCCTCCAGCAACGGCAGGGAGGCGACCGAAAACACGAACACATTGTCGGTCGAAGCATCCAGTGCGAGGTAATACCCGGTGAGCATGAGGCTGGTGAGGGTGGCGACACGCCTGCCGAGCTCATCTGAAATCCCGACCCCGATCGAGCAATCACCCAGCTCGACCGGCGACTCGACGACCACCTCGATCTCCAGCGAGTCACCCATCGGTACGGCCGCGGCCGAGCCGTTCGATCGATCAAGCAGCCTGATGCTCTTGAACCTCGCCGTCCCCGAACGCCGCGCGCCGTCGTCGCCGACCGACTCGCTGAATACGTTCGATGACCCTGTGTATTGGCTTGCCACGTATTGCGCAATGACATCCTTCGCCACACCGTCCGCTACTACCTTGCCATCGGCCAGCGTCAGCACCCGCTCACAGAAATGCGATATCGCCTGCATGTTATGGCTGACGATCACCACGGTGCGCCCCTTGCTGGCGAGATCGTCCATCCTGCCCACGCACTTCTTCTGAAACGCCATGTCGCCGACGGCCAGCACCTCGTCCACCAGCAGTACGTCGGCCTCCAGATGTGATGCCACGGCGAATGCGAGACGAACATACATGCCGGACGAGTAACGTTTCACCGGTGTATCGAGAAACTTCTCCACGCCGGCGAAAGCGACAATCTCGTCGAACTTGCGCTCGATTTCGCGGCGCTTCATCCCGAGGATCGCGCCGTTCAGAAAGATGTTCTCCCGCCCGGTGAGTTCGGGATGGAAGCCGGTGCCCACCTCGAGCAGGCTGACGACCCTGCCGCGCAGGCGAATCCGGCCCTCGGTCGGCTGGGTGATCCGGCTGAGGAGTTTCAGCAATGTCGACTTGCCGGCCCCGTTGCGGCCGATGATGCCAACCTTCTGCCCTTCGGGGATTTCGATCGACACCCCGCGCAACGCCCAAAACGTCTCGATGTCTGAACGGCGTCGGGAGACCAGCGACCTCAGGCCATCGACCAGACCGTCGCGCAGCGTAGGGTAACGTCGGTTCGTTTCGTGCCCGATGCGGTAGCACTTGCCGATGTCCTCCGTTGTGATCGACGCTGCCATCTCAAATCACGTCCGCAAAGGTGTTCTCGACGCGCCTGAAGTGACGTACGCCAAACGCAAACATGACCACGCCGACCGTCACCGAGCCGAGAAGCGCCGTAGTGGAGGGCGGCGGATAGCCGCCAAGCAGACACCAGCGGAACCCCTCCACCACGCCGACCATCGGATTGAGATCGAACAGCCAGCGCCAGTCATCGGGAACCTCTCCCGCGCGAAAACCGACCGGCGTCACGTACAGACCGAATTGCACGATGAAGGGAATCACGAAGCGCACGTCACGGTACTGGACGTTGAGCGCTGCCAGGCTGATCCCGACGCCGAGCGTCACCAACGCCCCTACCAGTGCCATCGCCGGCAGAAGCAGCAGTGTCCAGTCCGGCCACTGGCCGTACCAGGCCATCAAAGGGATCAGCAGCAGCAACGTGACCGCGAAGTCGACGAGCCCCGCCACCAACGTGCTGATCGGCACCAGGATGCGCGGGAAATAGATCTTGGAAATGATTTGGGCATTTCCTACCAGGCTGTTGCCTGACTCGGCAAGGGTCGCGCTGAAGAACTGCCATGGCAGCAGTCCGGCAAGCACCATCAGTGCATACGGGACGCCCGACGCCTCGCGCATGCCGGCAATCCGGTGAAACACGAGCGTGAGAACGGCCATCATGAGCAGCGGCCGCACCACCACCCAGGCCACGCCGACCAGGGTCTGCTTGTAGCGCACCTTCACGTCGCGCCAGGCGAGGAAGTAGAGCAGCTCGCGATAACGCCACAGGTCCTGCCAGTAGTGACGCTCTCCGCGTCCCGCCTCGATCGTGAGCTCAGGCAGCGAGTTGCTCACTGGCCGCCCCCCTCCGACTGCCACAACAGCAGCCGCGGCTGCAGGCGTCCGCCCTGCTGCAGCCGGTCGAACTCCTCGACCGAGACCACCAGCGTACGCACGCGGCGCTGGATATAGCGCTCGGTCTTGGCGACCAGGTCGTCTAGCTGACGCCGGTCGACGTCGCCCACCAGCACGAGGTCGATGATTCCGGTGTCACGGCCCTCGGCGTAGTCGCCGGTTAGGTAGGCCGCCTGTAGCGCGCCGAGGCGCTCGATAATGCTGTCGAGGATCCGGTCCATGCCGAGCGCCTTGCGTACCATCGACTGAAGTTCGGGGAACAGCGGATGGGTCGAGTCGGCGCGGTATTGGACCTGCCTGCCCTGCCGTGCGCTGGACAGCAGACCGGCGGCGGTGAGCTGCGTCAGTTCGCTGCGCACGTGGCCGGGCGACGCGTGAAAGTCGTTGGCGAGCTCGCGCAGGTAGGCCTGGCGGCTGGGGTCCAGGAAGAGCCGCATCAGGATCTGCACCCGCATCTTCGATGTGATCAGGCTGTCCAGCATGCGTTTATTGTTCGGTATTTTAGTACAAAACTTTAGCAAATCATGTCACATTTCCGGGCCAACGGCTTCAGTCGGGCGACCCGTCGGCCGACAATCCGTCTGATTCGAACCGCCAGGATCCGGCGCCGACCAGGCAAACGCATGCGCATGTCCAAACCCGCCGCCGCCCTGCTGCTCGCCGCCGTAGGATTGACGATCGCCCTCTACGCACGCGGCCTGGACGGGCCTTTCCTGTTCGACGACAGCGTGCATATCACCCAGAACCGGTGGGTCAAGATCGACTCGCTGGCCTGGCCGGACCTGGTCCGCGCATGGAACTCGTCGTTCAGCGGCTTTCCCGGCAACCGCCCGCTGGCGCAGCTCACATTCGGCATCAACCACGCGTTCGCCGGTCTCGATCCGAGGGCGTTCAAGACGACCAACCTGGTCATTCACCTGGTCAACGGACTGCTCGTCTTCCTGTTCACACGTCTGGCGCTGGGCGCCGTCAAACCGCGCCAGGCGCGCGACCTGACGGCGTTGTCGGCCGCCGTCGTCGCGACCGCCTGGCTGCTGCATCCGATCCAGGTAAGCACGGTGTTGTACACCGTGCAGCGCATGACGCTGTTGTCGACGACAAGCCTGCTGATCGGGCTGAACTGTTATCTGTACGGCCGGATCCGCATCGCTGCCGGAAGACCGGGAAGGCTATGGATGCTCACGGCTGCACCGGTGGCCCTGGTTGGCTTCCTGGCCAAGGAAAACGCCGCATTGATGCCGTTACTCCTGCTGGTCGCAGAGGTGACGCTGCTGCGCGGCGTGGTGACAGGCGCGGAACGACGGTTCGTCAACGCCGTCCGCATAGGCTACATCGCCATCCCACTGTTGCTCGTGGTGATCTATCTGGTCGCCCATCCGGTGATCTTCACGTACGACGGTCGTCCGTTCACGATGGCGGAACGGCTGATGACCCAGCCGCGCGTGCTCTGGACCTACCTCCGCTGGCTCGTGGCGCCCGACCTGTCGGCATTTGGCCTGTTTCACGACGACATCCCGGTTTCCAAAGGCTGGTTCGAACCGGTCACGACACTGCCCGCCGTGCTGGCCTGGCTGGCGACGGTGGCAGCGGCACTGGTGCTGCGCCGGCGCGCGCCGCTGTTCGCGTTCGCGGTGCTGTTCTTCCTCGCCTGCCATGCTCTCGAGTCGAGCATCTTCCCGCTCGAGATGGTGTTCGAGCATCGCAACTACCTGGCTGCAGTGGCGCCGATGCTGCTGCTCGCCGATCTCGTCGTCGTCGAATCACGCCGCTGGAACTGGCCTCGCAGCGCGCTCGGGTTGGGTGCCTTGTTGCTCGTCGCATACACGACCGTCACCGGGATCCGGGTCGGTAACTGGATGAGCTTCCAATCCTTCGTCCTGAGCGCGGCCGAACATCATCCCGATTCGCGCCGCAGCAACTTCCTCGCGGCGCAGGCGCTTATCTCCATGCTGGGAGATGCGAAGCAGGACGCCGGCCCGGTCGCCACAGCCGCCGACGGTTTCCTGGACCGCGGCCTGGCCATCGACCCCGATTGCATCGACTGTCTGTTCGGCAAGGTCATCCTGTCGCTGCACCTCGGCCAACAACCCTCGCCAACTGTACTGAAAAGGCTGCAAAAAGCCCTCGCTACCGCTGATGTAGGACCCACCAACGTCGCCGTCAGCCAGTTCAGTTTCCTGGTGCGCTGGAACCGCAGCAATGATGTGACACGGCTCCCCGATGCCGACGTCACCTCGATCTTCGACGCCGCGTTGCGCAACCCGGGTTGGAACAACACCGGACGCGCCGGCATCGAGTCCGCGTATCGCGAGTACCACGAGTACGTCACCGGTCGACTCGACCAGGCCGAACACCATGCCCGTGCAGCGATCCGTTTATGGCCCAAGCAATGGGGTTATCATGCCCATCTCGTCGGGGTGTTGCGCAAACAGGGGCGTTTGAGCGCGGCGCGCGAGGCGCTCGAGAAGGCGGCTGCGAGTGTCCGCAACGCCGACCAGCAACGGCAGCTCGCGACCCTTCGCGCCGCAGTCGACCAGCAAATTCAGCAGGCAGGACATGCACACTGACGACACCACACCGGAACTCAGCATCATCCTCCCCGCGTTGAACGAGGCAGCCAGCCTGAAGTCGCTGGTACCCGAGCTGTTGGCCGCGTTTCCGGATGCCGAGATTATCGTCGTCGACGACGGTTCGAGCGACGACACAAAGGCGATCTGCACCGAGCACGGCTGCCGGGTCGTCAGCAATCCGTACCGTATGGGCAATGGCGCCGCGATCAAGCGTGGCACGCGTGCCGCGCGTGGCCGCGTGCTCGCGATGCTGGATGCCGACGGGCAGCACCTGGTGAGCGACCTGCAGCGCCTGTGGCGCAGATTTCTTTCGGCCGACCTCGACATGGTGGTGGGTGCGCGCAGTGGCAGGGATCAGGCCAGCACCTTCCGACGCATCGGCAACTTCGTCTTCAACCGCCTGGCCAGCTGGATGACAGGTCAGCGGATCCCCGACCTGACGAGCGGCTTTCGGGTGGTCAATGCGGCCCGCTTTCGCGAATTCCTGCACCTGCTGCCAAACGGATTCTCGTACCCGACCACGTCGACGATGGCGTTCTTCCGCTCCGGTTACACGGTCGCCTACGAGCCGATCGACGTGCGCCAGCGTGAGGGCCGCAGCCACCTGAAGATCTGGCGTGAGGGTGCTCGCTTCATGGTGATCATCTTCAAGATCGGCGCACTCTACTCGCCGCTGAAGCTGTTCCTGCCGATCAGCGCGCTGCTGTTCCTCTCGGCCACGAGCCTGTACGGCTACACCTACGCCACCGGCGGCCGCTTCACCAACATGAGCGCGCTGCTGTACATGACATCGCTGCTGACGTTCCTGATCGGCATCGTATCGGAACAGATCACCAGCCTGATGTTCGCGCGCCGCGAACGCCACTGAACGGCCGCCTGCGGCGGCCGCCAGACGACGCCTTCGACTGCCGACGCGCGTTACTTGAGCCAGCTGTTGACCCGAGTGACGTCATCCTCACCGAGCGTACCGGCGGCCTGCAGCAGCGTCAGCGTGTTCAGGATGTAGTCGTAGCGCGACTGGGCATAATCACGGCGCGCGCGGAACAGGTCGCGCTGACCGTTGAGCACGTCGACCAGCGTGCGCGTACCGACCTCGAAGCCGGCCTCGGTGGCCTCGAGCGCGCTCTGCGCCGAGACGCGCGCGGCGTCCAGCGCCGCGACGCGGCTGACGCTCGACACGACCCCACGGTAGGCGTTGCCGACCTGGGTCTGAACGGCACGGCGGCGCTGCTCGAGCACCTCCTGCGCGGCCTCGTAGCGGTAGCGCGCCTGGCGCGCACTCGCCTGCACACCGCCACCGGTGTACAACGGCAGACTGATCTGCAGGCCGACCAGGGCGCTGTTCGAATCGCTGCCGAAATCGGCATTGGTCCGATTGATGCCATAGGATCCGACCAGGTCCAGTGCCGGCGAATCGCCCGCCTCGGCGACCTCGATCTCCTTGCGCGCGATCTCGGCGTCGTAGCGCGCCGACTGAATGCCCGGGTTGTTGTCGAGCGCCAGCTTCGTCCAATCCTCGAGGCCGGCCGGTTGAGGCGGATCGAGCGGGATCTTTTCCTTTAGACGCGACAACGGCTGCACCGCCTGCAGCGTGATTTCGTTCAGCGTCTCTATGGCATTGTCGACATTGGTGCGGGCGAGGATCTCGTCGGCCCGCGACTGGTCGTACCGGGCCTGCGCCTCGTGTACGCCGGTGATCGCGATCAGGCCGACCTCGAAGCGCTGCTTGGCCTGGTCGAGCTGACGCGCGATCGCCTTCTTTTCGGACTCGGCGAACTCGAGCGTGTCCTGGGCCGACAGAACGCCGAAATACGCCTGCGCCACCCGCACGACGAGGTCCTGGGTTGCTGACTCATAGTCGATGTCCGCCTGCGCGACCTGGTCCCTTGCCTGTTCGAGCTGCACGCTGCGGTCTTTGCGGTACAGGGGCTGCGTGGCCTGGATCGCCCCGTTCGCCGAGGTGAAGCTGTCGTTGTAGGAGCCGGAAACCCGGCTGTCGACGTCCTGGTTGGTGTAGTTCGCCTCGCCACTCACGGCAACGCTGGGCAGCAGCCGCGAACGCGCGAGCGGCTCGGCTTCGTACGTGGCATCACGCGTGGCGCGCGCCGCGCGCAGCGCCGGGTCGTTCTCGCCCGCCAGCCCGTAGACCGTGGTCAGGTCGGCGGCCATCGCGCCGCCGGTCGGAAACAGCGCGAGCAGGGCGATCACCTGGGCAATCCGTTTCATGAGTGTGGGGCTCTCTATTGCCTAATCGATTTGATCGAATATAACAGGATCTTATGGCCGCCGCGCATCACCTTTCGGTGGACGCCGCCGTCGTCTCGGACATCGGCGGCACCAGCAGTTGCGGATCGATCCGCCGGTCGCGCAGGTTCATGCGCCAGTCGAGATGGGCCCCGGTCACTCTGCCCGTCGCGCCTACCTCGCCGATCACGTCGCCCTGGCGCACACGGTCGCCCACCGTCACCAGCAGCCTGCTCATGTGCAGAAAGCTCGACGACAGCTTATGGCCGTGATCGATGATCAGCGTGCCGCCGGAGAAGAACATGTCAGGCACCGCGAGTGTCACCACGCCGGCGGCCGGCGCCCTGACCGGCGTGCCGACCGGTGCCGCGATGTCGACGCCAAAGTGTGGCCGCCGTGGCTTGCCGTTCAGCACGCGCTGACTGCCGTAGACACCGGAGATCGGCCCCGTCACCGGCCACGCGAATCCACCGAGGAAGTCCTGCCGGTCGTCGTCGCGCGCGCGCGCCTTGTTGGCGTCTGCACTGTCCTTGCGGATGCGCGCCAGGTCCTCTGGCTTGTACGGCGACACCTTGCTCTCCGGCAGCCCGTCGATGCGCTGGATGTCGTATTCGCGCGCGGCGACCTGCAATGTCTCGCTGACCACCCGTCCACCGGGCAGTTCGACGCTCAGATCCGAGGTCGCCGGCGCGTCACGCGTGAAACCGAGCAGGAAATCGCCGTCTGCGCTGACCCGCACGCGCTGACCGTCCTGGGTCACTCTGCTGCCCGGCGCGGTGCGTCCGACGACCAGCCCGCCCTGGATCAGACGCCCGTCAAGCACGTAATCCGGCGCGCCCTGGGACCCGGCACCCACCGCCGAACTACCCAGCGCGATCGCCACCACCCAGAAGACCCCGTACACCCAGCGCATGTTTTCCCTCCGACGGCCGCCCCGGCCGCTTTGATAGACTGGCGGCATGTCGCGTTCCACCGATGCCGCCGTACCTCTCCGATCCGAAGTCTACACGTGGGGCGAGCTGGTCCAAATGGTCGCCAGTCACCGACGTGAACTGGTCGCGGCCAACCTGATCGCCATCCTCGGTGCGCTGGTCGCGGTGCCGGTGCCGCTGTTGATCCCGCTGCTGGTCGACGAGGTGCTGTTGCAAAAGCCCGGGACGGCCGTGGCGTGGATGAACGCTTTGTTTCCGCAGAGCTGGCACGGACCGGTCCTCTACATCGCGGCGATCCTCGCGCTGACCCTGCTGCTGCGCGTGCTGACGCTGATCTTCAACGTCTGGCAGACGCGCGAATTCACGCTGATCTCGAAAGACGTGATCTTCAAGATCCGGCGCACGCTGCTGCAGCGCCTCGAACGCTTCTCCATGTCGGAGTACGAGACCCTGGGCAGCAGCACCGTGGCCTCGCACCTGGTGACCGATCTCGACGCCATCGACCAGTTCGTCAGCCAATCGACCAGCAAGTTCATCGTCGCCGCCCTGAGCGTGATCGGCACCGCGATCGTACTGCTGTGGATGCACTGGCAACTCGCGCTGTTCATCCTGCTGCTGAACCCGTTCGTGATCTATCTGACCACGATCTTCGGACGTCGCGTCAAGCGTCTGAAGGCGCGCGAGAACAGCGCCTACCAGGTGTTCCAGGAATCACTGGCCGAGACGCTCGACGCGATCCAGCAGATCCGCGCCAGCAATCGGGAGCGCCACTACGTCCAGCGCGTGATCGACGCGGCCGGCAATATCCGCGATCACTCGGCCAGTTTCACCTGGCGCAGCGACGCCGCCAACCGTCTGTCGTTCATGGTGTTCCTGTTCGGTTTCGACATCTTCCGTGCACTGTCGATGTTCATGGTGCTGTATTCCGATCTCAGCATCGGCCAGATGCTCGCGGTATACGCCTACCTGTGGTTCATGATGTCGCCGGTACAGGAGATCCTCGCGATCCAGTACGCGTATCTCGCCGCCAAGGCGGCGCTGGACCGGATCAACCGGCTGATGGACGTCGGGCTCGAACCCCGCTACCCGAACCTGCACGACCCGTTCGCCGGCAAGCCCACGGTCGCGATCCGCATCGAACACGTGAGTTTCCGGTATGGCAGCGGTCCGCGCGTGCTCGACGACGTGAATCTGGAGATCCGCGCCGGTGAGAAGGTGGCACTGGTCGGCGCCAGCGGCGGCGGCAAGACCACGCTGGTGCAGGTCCTGCTGGGCCTGTACCTGCCGGAGAGTGGGCAGGTCTCGTTCGATGGTGTCCCGGTCGATCAGATCGGTCTCGATGTGGTCCGCGACAACGTCGCCACCGTGCTGCAGCACCCGGTGCTGTTCAACGACACGGTGCGCAACAACCTGACGCTCGGCCGACCGGTGGACGATCCCGGGCTATGGCAGGCGCTCGACGTCGCGCAGCTAACCGACGTCGTGCGCGAACTGCCCGACCAACTGCAGACCCGGGTCGGGCGTGACGGCATCCGTCTGTCCGGTGGCCAGCGCCAGCGCCTCGCGGTCGCGCGCATGATCCTGAGTGATCCGAAGGTGGTCATTCTCGACGAGGCCACGTCGGCACTCGACACGACCACCGAGCAGAAACTGCATGCTGCGTTGCAGCGTTTTCTCACCGGGCGCACCACGCTGATCGTCGCGCACCGGCTCAGTGCCGTACGCCAGGCGGATCGGGCGCTTGTGTTCGACGGCGGACGGGTCGTCGAGGACGGTCATCACGACGACCTGATCCGCAACGACGGCCTGTACGCCAGCCTGTACCGCCACGCCGAATAATGCCGATCGTCGACAGCCCGTTCCGTCCGGCCTGGTGGTTGCGCGGCCACCACGCCCAGACCTTGTGGCCGGCGTTGTTCCGCCACCGGCCGCGCATCGACATCGAATGGGAGAGG
Organism: Gammaproteobacteria bacterium; assembly: GCA_020445255.1. GTDB lineage: Bacteria > Pseudomonadota > Gammaproteobacteria > Chromatiales > Chromatiaceae > Thiosocius. Next base: position 59,887 of record JAGRGY010000026.1, on the reverse strand, counting down.
TTGGAACTGCCGGACGGCGACTTCCTCGACCTCGCCTGGTCCGGGCCGCGCGGGGGCGACATCGTGCTGTTCATGCACGGCCTGCAGGGCAGCATCCGTTCGCACTATGCGACCGGCATCATGCGCGCGCTGAACCGGCGCGGTCTGCGCGTATGCCTGATGCATTTCCGCGGTTGCGGCCGCGAAACCAACCGGCTGCCGATCAGCTACCACAGCGGCAAAACAGACGACCCGCAGGCGGTGATCGAGCACATCCAACAACGCTACGGTCGTGCGGTGTTCGCGGCCATCGGCGTGTCACTCGGTGGCAACGTGCTGCTGAAGTGGCTCGGCGAACAGGGCGCGGCTTCGGCCCTGACGCGCGCCGCGGCGATCTCGGTCCCGTTCCGCCTCGGAGACGCGGCGAAACGCCTCGAACACGGCGGGTCGCGTCTTTACCAACGCCACCTGGTGGGCAGTCTGCAGCGCGCCTACCGGCACAAGTTCGCGCGCATGCCGTCGCCGCTGTCGATCGACGTCGACGAACTCGACACCTTTCGCCTGTTCGACGATCGGGTGACGGCGGCGCTGCACGGCTTCGACGGCGTCGACGACTACTACACGCGCTGCAGCAGCCGCCAGTTCGTCCCGGCCATTCGCGTGCCGACGCTCATACTGCACGCGCTCGACGACCCGTTCATGTTCCCGGATTCACCACCCGGCGCCGACGAACTTCCCGACTGCGTCATGCTCGAACTCCCGACTGCCGGCGGACACGTCGGTTTTATCGGGGGCGCGTGGCCCGGCATCGCCACCTACTACGCGGAGCGGCGCATTGCCGCCTGGATCGCGGACGGCGAATGAGCATGCCCCGCCGCCCGCAGTGTTCTGCTTCAGCTGCCGTGCGCTGCCGAGGAGAGATCCCAAAGCGGCAGAAACACGCCAAGCGCCAGGACCGCGACCAGCACGCCGATGACGATGATCATCAGCGGCTCGATCGCGTCGCCGAGGCGCTTGAGTTCGAAGTCGACCTCGGCCTGATAGTGCGTCGCCGTCTCGTCCAGCAGTTGGTCGAGCGCACCGGTCTCTTCGCCGACCGCCAGCATCTGCAGCACCAGCGGCGTGAACAGGCCGGTTGCCGCCGCGGTGCGCGATACCGTATCACCCTTCTCGATGTCCTGGCGCATCGCCTTGACCTTCGCGCCCACGAAGGCATTGTCGACGACGCCGGAGACGACCGTCAGCGCATGGATCAGCGGCACGCCAGAACGCATTGTCAACGCCATCGACCGGGCGAACCGACCGAGCACGGCCTTGCGCACGATTGCGCCCGTCAGCGGCGCACGCAACAGGAAGGCTGACCAGCTCAGCGCGCCGCGTTCCGTGGCCACCCAGCGTCGGAACGCGACGCCTGCGGCGACTGCACCCAGCGTCAATGCCGGCCAGTAGTCGACGAAGAATTCCGACGAACCGATCAACAGCCGGGTCATCAACGGCAGCTCGGTGTTGTAGCGCGCAAACGCACTGGCAAAGGTCGGAATGACCCAGATGTTGATAATGGCCAGCGCGACGCCGATCGCGAACAGCACCACGAGTGGGTAACGGATCGCCGCCGCGATGCGCTCCCGGGTCTGCTTCTCCTGTTCCAGGTAATCGGCGAGGTGGCCGAAAGCCTCGTCGAGCCGCCCGGTGTTCTCGCCAACCTGCACCAGTGCGATGAACAGCGGCGAGAACACCTTCGGGTGGCGCGCCAATGCGGCGTTCAGCTCGCGCCCTCCCTGCAGCTGCCGATGCACGTCGCGAAGCACCTCCGCGAGCAGCGGGTTGCTGGTCGTCTCCGCGAGGCCATGCAGACCGCGCAGTATCGGCACGCCTGCCTTGCTCAGCGTGCGCAACTGACGCGCGAGCATCACGATCTCGTCAAGACGGACGCGCCCCCTGCCCAGCATCGGCATCGACACGGCCGCCACCGTGGCGGCACGCTTCGGTGAAATCCGAATCGGTGTGACGCCGGTGCGCAGAAGTTGTTCGGCGACCTGGCGCTCGGAAGGCGCCTCGAGCTCGCCGTTGATCGGCGCGCCACGGGCATCACGTGCGGTGTAGGCGAAGTTTGGCATCGGTGCGCAGATCCGCTTCAGTGATCCCCGTCGCCCCCGACCCGGATCACCTCGCTCAGGCTGGTCCGTCCATCGAGCGCGAGCTCGAGCGCCGCCGAGGTGATGGGAACGAATTCCTGATCGGTCGCCGCCGCAGCGGCAAAGGCGTCGATATCCTGATTGCGCAGCGCGACCAGCAGGTCGCCGCGCATCTGCAACAGCTCGTAGACACCGATGCGCCCCTGGAACCCTGTCTGGTTGCAGCGTTCGCATCCCGCGCCGGCACGGAACCGGTCTGTGTCGGCCTGGTCCGGGCAGTGCTTCTCCAGCCAGGCCTGCTCGTGTTCATCCGGCGCGTGCGGCGCGGCGCAGTGCGTGCACACACGCCGCACCAGCCGCTGCGCCAGCACAGCCTGCAGCGCGGTCGCAATGACATATCCGGCGGCACCCATGTCGATCAGCCGGCTGATGGTGCCGACCGCACTGTTGGTATGCAGCGTCGACAACACGAAGTGCCCGGTGATCGCCGCACGCAGGCCGATCTGTGCGGTCTCCAGATCGCGCATCTCGCCGACCAGGATCACGTCGGGGTCCTGACGCAGCGCCGTACGCAGCACGCGCGCGAACGTCAACCCGATCTGCTCGTGGACCTGCACCTGGTTGACGCGCGGCATGCGGTATTCGACCGGGTCCTCGACCGTGATGATCTTGTGTTGCGCGGTGTTGAGTTCGTTGAGCGCCGCGTACAGTGTGGTCGTCTTGCCGCTGCCGGTCGGGCCGGTTACCAGCAACATGCCGTGTGGCCGGCGCACGATTTCGCGCAGTTGCGTGCGCAGCCTCTGCGGCAGGCCCAGCTGCTCGAAATCGAGAATGCCGGCGGTCTGGTCGAGCAGGCGCATGACCACTGCCTCGCCGTAGGCGACCGGCATCGTCGACAGTCGCACGTCGACCTGGCGATTCTTCACCTTGATCTGGAAACGGCCGTCCTGTGGCAGGCGCTTCTCCGAGATGTCGAGGTTGGCGAGCAGTTTCAGACGCTGCACCAGCGCCGACACGATACGCACCTCGTTCATGACGCGTTCATGCAATATGCCATCGACGCGCTGCCGGATGCGCAGCAGGTGTTCCTCGGGCTCGATGTGGATGTCCGAAGCCTTGTTGTTGATCGCCTCCTCGAACAGCTTCTGCAACAGGCGCACGACCGGTGCGTCTTCGGCGGCGATCGTCGACAACATCTGCTGCAGGTCGACGTCGCGGTCGGTCAACTCCTGGTGCAGCTCGCCGGCGAGGTTTTGCAGGTCTTCGGTGTCCTGATAGTAGCGGCCCAGCATCCGCAGCAGGTCGCTTTCGCGCACGACCGCCTGACGCACGCGGCGCTTGAGCAGCCGGCTCGCCTCGTCGTACGCGAACAGGTCGGTCGGATCCGCCATGCCAAGCAGCACGTCGTGCTCGCGCATCTCCAGCACGACGATGCGATAGCGTCGCGCGACCGTCTCCGGCAGCTGACGCACCGTCTGTGGATCCACCGGATGGCGGACCAGGTCAATCAGCGGGATCTGCAGCTGCTGTGACAGGAAGGCGAGCAGCCGGTCCTCGTCGATGACGCCGCTTTCGATGAGTGTGTTGCCGAGTTTCTGGCCGGTCTTCTTCTGCTCCGCGAGGGCCGCCATCAGCTGTGCCTCGCTGATGACGCCATTGCTGACCAGCAAATCGCCTATCCGGATCTTGCGGTGGGGCGCCTGTGCCACGGCAGCCTGTGCGTCGGCGCCGCTGTCACCCACCGGAAGACTCCAGCGCCGCCAGTCGCTGGCGCGCGTAGCTGTCGGCCGCGGCCTGCAGTCCACCGAGCACCAGCGCCCGTCGGTAACCGTCGGCCGCGGCGAGGTCGCCCTGCGCGTCGAGACTGATCGCCAGCCCGATCCACGCATTGCCGAGTTGCGGGGCGACCGTGACCAACTGCCGGTAGGTCTCGGCCGCCTCGGCGTATCGTCCCAGCTGTTGCAGCAGCGCACCGAGCATCTGCAGGCAGTCGTCGCGAATCGCACGGATTCCCGCACCGCGTCGCAACGTCGCCATCGCGCTGCCTGTCTCGCCGCGCTCCACCTGCAGGCGTGCCAGAATCAGCACGAACGTGCCGTGCGCCGGGTAATAGGCAAGTCCCGTCTCGAGCTGGCGCATCGCCGCATCCGTACGGTCACCGCGCAGCATCAGGCCGATCAGGAGTTCGCGCGCATCGCGGTCGTCCGGAAATGTCTGCAGCCGCCGCTGCAACCGGTTCTCGGCGACCGCCAGTTCGCCCGACTCGATCGCACGGCGTGCCGCGGCGAGCGGATCGCTCTCGTCGGCACGGGTCACGCTCTGACGTCTCTGCGACGTTGCCGGTGCATGCGTCGCGCGATGTACCGACGTTTGCGCCGCCGGCAACTCGACGTTGCGCAACTCGAGGAACGTGGGCTCGGGCTGGGGTTCGGGTGCGCTCGCGACCTCCACGGTGGCGCTGTCGTCTACCTCGGCCTGGATCTGCGGCGCCGTCACAGGCACGTCCGGCGCTGTAGCTGTTTCCACCGCAGTGGTCCGGTCGACGGCCGCGACCGTCGGTTCGGCTTCGTGACGTTCAGGCACCGGTGTCGCAATCGACGACTCTGTCACCCGGGAAACCCCGGCTTCCGCGGCACCTGACACGGCAACCAAAGCGGCTGCTTCGGCGGTGCCATTGCCGCCGACGTGCGTCATCGCCGAAGATGCTCCGATCGCGGACATGCGACTTGCTGCGTCGTCGGTTTCCACAATCGCCACGTCAGGCGCCTGCCAAACGTGCTGGTAAGCCCATGCACTGATCAGCAGCGGGGCGACGAACAGCCCGACCATGCCCGGACGCATCCGACGACGCCATGCCGGGGTGGCCGGCGTGTCCGGAACACGACCGTCGGGCGTCACCGCAGCCCAGTGGACCGGCATCTGCGGGTGACGGGATTCCCGCGCCTCGAGATCCCGGAGTACCTGGTTTAGAAGACTCATTGCAGCGACCTAACCCGTGCTGTGCAAGAGGTAGGAACCGAACGCGGCTGCACCGATGGTCACCGCGCCTACCAGCGCGATGGCTGCACGCCAGGCCAGTGCCCCGCGTCGCGGCTCGCCAAACGCCTCGGTGTCGGCGATCGCGCGCCTGACGTGTCGACGCGTGACCACGGCCCTGCCCTCACCATAAGCGGCAAGCAGACATTTATGGGCGACGATGTTGACCAGGCGCGGCACGCCCTTGCATACCCTGCCGATATCACGGGCCAGCGTGGCCGGAAACGGGCATGGCCCCTTGAAGCCCGCGACCGCCAGGCGATGCGCGAGGTACCCGGCGACCGCGCCGTTGCGCATCGGTGTCAGGGCATGACTGAACGTGACGCGCTGCCTGAGCTGCCGAACCGACGGATGCGCGAGCCGGGCATCCAGTTCCGGTTGGCCGATCAACACCACCTGTAGCAGCTTGCTCTTCTCCGTCTCCAGGTTGGTCAGCAGGCGAATCGTTTCGAGGCATTCGCGCGGCAGCGCCTGTGCCTCGTCGATCAGCAATACGACGCGATTGCCGCGCTTGCGCTCCCCGACCAGATGGCGGTCGATCAACTGCATGACCTCGTGCTGGCCCAGATTGCGCGCGTAGCGGATGCCCAACTCGTCGGCGAGGTTGGCGCGCAAAGCGGTCGGTGTCATTGCCGGATTGGCGATGTAAGCGGTGACGAACCCCGGTATGCATTCGAGTTCACGCAGCAGCTTGCGGCACAACAGCGTCTTGCCTGTTCCGACCTCGCCGGTGACCTTGATGAAACCCTCGCCCATCTGCAAGGCGATCAGCAGTGTGTTCAGCGCCTCCTGGTGCGACGGGTTGCCGTAGTAGAAGCTCGTGTCCGGCGTCAGGCTGAACGGCAGTTCATCGAGCCCGAAGAACGGCAGGTACATCAGCGCACCTCGCCCTCGGTGCCAAACACCTCGGTCTTGCCACCGTAGTGGAAACCGCGGTCGAGGCGGTCGATGGTCCGCGCCGAGCCGGCGAGCGCCTCGCCCCAGGCGGCCGGTCCGTCGACGACGACCGGCTTCAGCAGGATCACCAGTTCGCTCTTGCGTGCGCGCTGGCGAGTGTGCCGGAACGCGGAGCCGACGAAGGGTATGTCGCCGATGCCGGGCGGCGCGGCGAGGTCCTCGCTGGTCGATTCCTGCATCAGGCCGCCGATCATGACGATCTGTCCACTGACCGCGTACACGATGCTGTCGGACTCACGCACGCGCGACTGCGCCAGCGGAAGGGTCTGGGCCCGGTCGTCGATGGTAAAGGTCTTGGTCTGATCGACGACGTTGCTGACCGAGGGATGGATATGCAGCGTGACACCACCGCGGTTGTCGATCTGCGGCGTCACATCCAGCGCGATGCCTGAAAAAAACGGCGTGAGCGTGATCTCGGGCGTGGTACTGGTCGCCGTGCCGGTGACGGTGGTCGTCGACACGTCGGTGACGAAAAACTCATCCTGCCCGACCTTGATCACGGCCTTCTGGTTGTTGACCGTGGCAACGCGAGGGCTCGACAACACCTGCACGTTGCCCTGGGTCTCCAGCAATTCGATGAATGCAGTGAAGCTCCCCGCGTTGACCGCGACAGAGAACACGCCGCCGAACGCCTGCGTGGCGAGTGCGTTGACCGCGGCGTAGTTGGCCGGGTCGAGATCGCCGCTGTTGCCCGCCGTCCCGGCCACACCGTCGTCGGATCCGAACACGGTGCCGCCGCCGGTCTGGCCAAACGTGACGGTCTTGCCGCTGCCCACGCCCGCCAACTTGGCCCAGTTGATACCGGACTGGTAGCCGTCGCTGAGTTCGACCTCGATGATCTTCGCCTCGAGGATGACCTGCCGCTGCAGGGTCGCCTGGGTCGTGCGCAGGAAACTCTCGACTTCGCGCAGCTCGTTCGGCATCGCACGCACGACGACGACACCGGACTGCGGCGACACGACCACGGAACGCCCACCTTCGCTGCCCACCAGCGCCTCCAGGGCCGACTTGAGTTCGCCCCAGAAGTCGGCGTCGCTTTCTGTGATGACCTTCGATGCGGGCACTGTCTCGGCCGAGGAACTGTTGCTGGTCGACAGGTTGGACGAGTCGGAGTTGGACGTCTGGGTCACCTGCCCCGAGCTGACGCGCATCTCGGAATTTCCGCTGCGCTTCACGTTCAGGTAGTTGATCTGGTAGATGCGCGACCGCAGCCTGACCGGCAGCACGTGGAAGCCGCTGCGGGTGCGTTCGTATTCGTAGCCGTAGACGTCCCGCATCACCTGCATCACGTCGGGTATCGTCACGTTCTTCAGCACCAGCGACACCTCGCCGTCGACCTGCGGATGCACGACCATGTTGTAGCTGGTGTCATCGACCAGGCTCATGAAGAAGTCGCGCGCCGGCAGGCCGCTCACGTTGACGTCGAAGCGGTGTTCGTCAGCGGTCTTGTCGATGCCGCCGAGCTTGATGTTCAATGCCGGCATCAGCGCCGCGGCCACCTCTGGCGGGGGCGCGACACGGCGCGTCTCTGCATCCTGGCGCGCCTCCTGATAAGCCTGCTTGATCGAGTCGATTGCGGTTCCGTCCCGTGGTTCGCGGGTCTGGCAAGCGGTCAGGGCGACGGCGGCGGCAAAGGCGATCAGCCAATTCATTTTTCTTCCTCGGTTTTCTCGACTGGAGCCTTGACGGCGGACAGCTGATACGCCAGTTCAAGCCGTCGACCGTTGGCATCCAGCACCACCGTGTCCGGCCCGATCTCCACGACCTCGGCACCGGCGACGCGGTCGCCGATCGCCACCCGCCGGCCGTTGATCATCACGCTGCGTGCGCCGGCGACGCTGAACATGCCCTGGAGGTGCAGCGGAACACGATCCTCTCTGGCGGATTCGACGCGTTCGGCGACCGCCGGTTGCCAGCCGCCCGGTCGGGTCGGGTCGCGCAGTTCCTGCGCGTACACGGGCACCGACGCGGCGAGCGACAGCACGCCGCACAGGAGCAGGTAGGGAATGGGTTCAGACACCGATCCAATCCTCCGACAGGCTCAGGGTGTGCAGGCGCAGGCGCACGACGCTGTTCGGGTAGTCGACCACCTCGTAGTCGACGCTGTCCCAGACGAAACGCCACGGCAGTGATTCGAGCGCCTGCATGTAACGCAAGGTCGCGAGATAGCCTCCGGAAAATGCAATCTCGAACGCGTGGCGGTACAGCGTCGGCCCGCGAACGGTCACGTCCTTCTTTGCATCGGCATCTGCCGGCAACAGTGGGGCAGCATCGAGAGTGCGCAACTGCATCATGGTCAGGCTGCTGTCCTGCACCAGCAACTGCTCTAGGAAACGTGCCATGTCACGCGGCGAGATCATTCCCGCCGTGGCTTCGACGAGCTGCGCCCGAAGCCCGGTTAGCTGCTCCCGCATCCGGCTCACGTCGCTACGCAAGCGCGCATTGGGATCGGCCTGTGCGCGGGTGGCGACGAGCTGCAGTTCGGTGTTCAGGTTGGCGATGGTGCGATTGTCGGTCGCGATCTCGCGGTTGATCTGTTCGACGCGCTGGTACTGGCGGTCGAGAATGACCAGGTCACCCAGCTGATAGGCTACGGCGACCAACGCCGCCAACACCAGCATGCGTTCGCGCGTGCTCAGCGCGGCGAAGCGGTCGACGATCTGCTGCCAGTTAGCCTGCATCGTCGGCACCCTCGACGTGGGCGCTGCGCAACTCGAAGCCGACCAGACCGCCCTGCTCTTCCGGCAGGCGGTCGAAACTGGCCTTGCGGAAGCTGCGCCCACTGAAGGCGGGCTCGACCGCGAGCGTCTGCAACAGGCGCGGCACCAGCGACGGTTCGCGCGCGACGCCCTTCAGCATCACCTCGTCGCCACCCGACGACAGCACGACGCCATCGAACCACAGGCCGTCGATGGTATTGCGTGCCAGGCCGGCGAAGAACTCCGCGAATCCGGTTGCGGACGGCCGAACCCTGGCGAGCGCGGCGAGATTGGCGTTTACGTGGTCGAGCTGCGCGCGCAGCCCCTCGAGTTCGGCTGTCAGGAATGGGTCGATCGTAGGTTCCACAAGCTGCCCGCGGACGCGTTCCAGCTCCTGCTGCTGGCGGTGCAGGCGCTCCGCGACCGCGTCTCGGCGTCCGCCCATATCGGCGAGGTACAGTTCGCCGACGAGCGCGAGCAGCAGCACACCGGCGAACAGCGCGGCCACCGTGATCAGCAGCACCCGCGCCTGCGAGGATGCACGGTCCTGCTCCGAATCGGCGCGGTAGAGATTGATCTCCTGGTTCAGGCTGCCCATGCAACCCCCCGCATGGCCGCACCCAGCGCGGTCACACCCTGTCCCAACACGTCGAGCTGCACCCCGGGCGCCATGCTGATGGCGTCGAAGCTGAAGCGCTCGGTGGGCACGGTGAGGAAGCTGCGTGCCACGCCGGAGAAGGCCTCGAACAGCGCGTTGTCGCAAACGATCAGCGACAGGCGGTCAGCGGCACCCAGTGCGAACTGACTCTCGAAATAGTCGAGCGACCGCTGCACCTCGAGCGCCAGGTTCTCCATCTGCGCACCGAGCACCACGGCATCGGCGTCGCCATCGTAGTCCTGGAGCACACGGCGACTGAGATAGATGTTGTCGCCATCGGCGATCTCGATCACCGTCTGGCCCGGCTGCAGGTGGAGGTAGGCGCGCGGCCGCTGTGGCCGGTCGAGGTTGCGGGAAAGGTTGCGGATCGCCATCTCGACGATGTCGACCGCGACGATGTCGAGCCCGGCGGCAGCAACCGCCTGCGTCAGGTGTTGCACATCGGCCTGGCGCGCGACGACGACGTACAGCAGCGGCGGTGCGCCGGCACGCCGGCTGGCGGGCAGGCGAAACACGTCGACAATGGCCTGTTCGACGGGAAAATCGATCAGATCCCTGACTCGCCAGCGCATCGCCTCGCGCAGTTCGTCGATCTCGAGATCGGGGGCCTCGAGTTGAACGAGCGAATAGGCGGCATGTGGCAGGGTCGCGACTACCGGGAGACCGCGTACACCGAGTTCGTTGACCGCCCTGCCCAGATCCCCCGCCAAGGCATCGGCACCGTGCAGCGGAAACCAGCGCGCGGCATCGACCACTGGCGCACTGGCATCGGTGGTCCTGATCACGGCCAGGGCGAATCCGTCCGCGTAGACATCCAGGCCGACACGCCGACCCGAATCCGCTCTGCGTTTCAACCAGTTGCGCAACACTTCTTCCCCATGCAACAGCCCCGGCGGGCGTTTACGAGGACGATAGCGGCTGCTAACTCAACGACTTAAGGAAAAAATTTCATCCCGGCGCAGGTTCGGCGGGAGGCTGCGGTCAGCCCAGTGGATAGGCGGTCTCCTGCTCCAATCCAAGCAGTTGCGACCCTGTCTGCAACGCCTGATCGACGAAGGCGCCGATGTTGGCCCAGCGCGGATCGACATCCAGGACCTCGTCCATGGACGCGCCGATTACGCGCAGCCCGATGCCCCCGTGGACACGCTCGGCGACGACATACAGGCGCGGCTGCGTCTCGCCGTCGCGCACAAAGGCGGCGATCAGCAGATAGGTGCGTTCATCGGCGCTGTCGACGTCACCCAGCACCGTCACCTGGTAATCGCCGTACAGATAGCGCCGTTGGGGCAGCGCCGTGCGGATTTTCGGTGCACCTTCCATCGCCGGCAGCAGCCGCTATTTCTCCACCGGGTCGCGTTCGTTGAATCGGCTGCTGCCGAAGCGCAGCACCAGCACGGCGAGGCACAGGATCAGGATCGCCGCCGATAGCGTGATCATGTGCATGTCGCTCATCTCCTTGATATCGATCGCCAGCACACGCGTCAGCGCGGTGACGGCGATGTAGATCAGGTAGCGGACCGGCAGGTGTTTGGTCTGAAAATAGATCCCGACCATCGCACCCAGCTCGAGGTAGATGAACAGCAGCAGCACGTCCTTGATCTTGGGGCCGCCGTGGCCAATGATCTCGAACACCTCGACCCATGAAGCCCAGAGAATCGACGTGCCGATCACGAACAGGCCCAACAGATGGAACATCTCGAACAGCTTGTTGCCGAGTTCGGTTAACTTGGGACTGAGTACGGGTTCGGACATACTGGGCATCCGGGGATGACAAAATTGCGCGCTAGATTAACCAACGCGGCGGCGCGGCGCAAAATCCTCGCCCTGGCCTCGGCCGCCAGCCTGTGTGCCGCGACAGCGGCCGGCCCGCAGCGCGAGCGCCAGGACCTGCGCGACTGCGTCGCGGCCGCCCGCGACTCGCACAGCGTGGCGGCCTGCGAACAATCACAGCAGGCCGTGCTCAGGGATCGCATCCGGCGCTGGTCCGAGGCGCTGCGCAGCCGTCTCGATGCGCACCAACGCGCCGCGTTCGACCGCAACGCCCGCGCGTGGCAGGCGTTCTACGACAGCGAGGTCACGATGCTGGACGCGACCCTGCCCCGCCGCGCCGACGGCCTCGGCCCGGCGCTGCGGCCCGGCGCCGTCACACGGCTGCTGGAGGAACGCGAGCGGCAGCTGCGCGAACACCTGCACAACGTCAGCTACGGCAACCCGCTTCCGGGCAGGCCGGGACGATGACCGGACTGACTGCGCGGAAAACGCCACTCCGACGCGGGACGCGTGTCGGTTAGACTGTCGGCGGATTTTTCTACGACAGCGCAGTCATGCCTTACTTCGTTTACTACGTCACGCCGTCCGACGGCGGCACGAAGAAGGTGCTCGAGCACATCGAGACCTTCGACAGCTTCAAGCCCGCGCGCAAACTCGCGCGCGAACGCCGCGCGGCGTTGAAGGACGACGCCAGCGCGGCCCCCGGACGCGACTGCCGCCTGATCTTCGCGAAGAATGCGGTGGAGGCGGAGAAGCTGCTCAGCGCGCCGCGCGAGGAGCGCGTCGTCGGCGAGGACTGAGCGACGCGAGTCGCGCAGTCACAAGCCGGCGAGCCAGAGTCGCAGGCGCAGGCCAAGCCCTGTCGAATAGCCCATCCCGGCATGGCGAATCGCGCCACTGCGGTCGACGATAAAGGTTGCCGGCACACCGCGGACACCCCAGCTGCGCGCAATGTCGCCGCGCTCATCCATCAGCACCGGCATGCGCAGGCCGTGCTCACCGAGGTAGGCGGCGACTTCGTCCGCGGTACCGGACGTGGTCGCCACCGTGATTACGGCCCGATCCACCGCGATCGCGTCGATGGTGTCCTGTTCGACGCGACAGATCGGACACCAGCTCGCCCAAAAATGCACCAGCACGGGCCCGTCACGATAATCGACCTGCAGCGGTGACCCGTCGACGCGCATGCCCGCCAGCGGTACTGCCTTGCCGTGCGCGAGCCCGCGCGACTGCCACCACTGGATCGCACCCAGGACCACCACGATCAGTATCAGGTCACGGGACCACCGGACCCAGCGCGGCCTGCGTGACCGGGTCGGTTTCTGGTTGTCTTCAGCGGTCGTCATCGCTCGGGGGATAGCTGCAGGTCAGGCATCGAACGCACCGCGGTAAGCCACATGGATCGTTCGATGGTTCGGTGGAGCGGGAGTTCGATCCCGATCGAAAACGGGTGTGCCGATCAGCGCAGCGCCAGCGTCTCGTCGGCATTCATCGCCTTGTAGAAACCGATCACCTTGCGCACGTAATCGCGCGTCTCGTCGTAGGGTGGAATCGCATGGCCATAACGGATCACCGCGTTTTCGCCGGCATTGTAGGCCGCGAGAGCCAATTGCAGATCGTTGTCGAACAGCTTGAGCAGGTCGCGGAGGTACTGCGTACCGCCGCGCAGGTTTTCGGCGGCATCGGCCCGGTCGCCGACGCCGTAGCGCTCGGCTGTCGCCGGCATCAGCTGCATCAGTCCGACGGCGCCCTTGGACGACACGGCATCGCTGATGTAGCTGGACTCGGCGCGCACGACCGCGTGCACCAGTTCCGGCTGCAGCTGGCTCGCAATCGCCGCACTCTCGATCAGGGGGCCAAGTGCACGCTGGCGCTCACGCATCGCCGCCAGCGCGTCGACCGAAGGCTGGGGCGCGACGGTGCCGGTCTCCATCCGATAGCGCTTGAGCAGCTTCAGGCCACGCATTGGCCGGTCGGTGAGCAGGATCTCGCCGCTCGCGTTGCGGTACTTGAATACGTCGGCCACACCCGGTGTCGGTGCGAAGGCGGTGCACGTCATGAGGAGAATCAGCGACTTGGCGAGGGCTTGCATGGTCGGGAGTGTAGCACTGCGGCCGACAGGGCCGGATACCCGCTGGTAACGGCCGGCGGTCGTCAGGACTTGAGCCAGACCAGGGTGCGGTTGTCGGCGGGCATACCGACGTCTTCGTGCAGCACCATCCCGGCCGCGGCCGCCAGCCCGGTCAGCCAGCTCACGTCGCGCACCCCCATCGCCGGATCACGGGCCTTGAGCCAGGCATCGAAGCGGACGTTGCTGTCGGCGGTGTGCCGCCCGTCGTAGGCAAACGGACCGTAGAGCAGAAACAGGCCGCCCGGCCGCAACACCCGACTGACGCCGGTGAACATCGCCGCGACGGCCGGTTCATCCATGATGTGGGCGGTATTGGCGCTGAACACGGCGTCGTAGGGACCGGCCGGCCACGGATCGTCGACCACGTCGAGACAGAGTGGTGCCAGGATATTGCCGCTGCCCTCGGCCGCGAGCCATTGCCGGATGCCGGCATGGTTCTCGGCCCGGTCACTGGTCTGCCAGTTCAGGTGCGACAACTGCGGCGCGAAGTACACGGCATGCTGGCCGGTACCGCTGCCGATCTCCAGCAGATCGCGGCACCCGCTCAGCCGCGGTGCAATGACGGCGAAGATCGGATCCCGATTCTGCACGCAGGATTCGGCGAACGGCCTTTCCACGGTGTTCAGCGTCCCGGCCTCCGGCGCGTCAGGCGCCGCAGCACTTCTTGAACTTTTTGCCGCTGCCGCACGGGCACGGGTCGTTGCGACCGACCTTCGGGGCCTGGTGGCGTTCGGTGCGCGGGCGCGGCGTCTCGCCGTCCAGGTAGTACCAGCGACCGCGGAGGCGACGAAAACGGCTCCGCTCGCGGTGCTGGAGCAAACGGCCGTCCTCCTCGAATCGCGCGACGAATTCGACGACACCCTCGTCGTCGCCTTCATCGCCCGCCTCGGTCGCCACGATATCGAGGCCCTGCCAGCCCGCATTCTCCGCCCAGCGACGCGTCGCCTCGCGGTCCCAGTCGCCACGACTATCCGGGTGCAAGGTCTCGCCCAGGTAATCGATGGCATGCCGCACATAGGCGCTGTAGCGCGAGCGCATCAGCAGCTCCGCCGTCGGCGGTATCGCGGTGCCCTCGATGTAGGGCTGGCAGCAGGATTCGTATTCGTGGCCGGAGCCACAGGGGCAGGACGACATGCGGAGCCTCGGACGGCGGTTCACAAAGACGCCGCGATGTTACCGTCCCGACGGGAAAAAATCGCCTCCGGACAGGCGTTGGTGGACGCTAGCGGGTGACGCGGATCAGATCAGCCAGACCAGCAGGACCGACACGGCCAGCAGCGCGGCCGCTTCAACCGCCATCGCGGTCAGCGACACGCTGGCGGGAGGCGCCGTCAGTTCACTTTTTGCGGATTCGTATAACATCTTTAGTGGGGACCCCGGTTCGGCACTCGAATTACACTGTATATACAAGTTAAACACTTCGTGCGTTAAATGTCCAATGTCTAAAGAAAAAGTCATTAATTTCCGGGTCGATGCCCAGCTGAAGAAACAGGCCAAGAAGCTGGCGGACGCGGACGGCCGCAGCCTGTCCAACTGGCTGACCCGGTTGATCGAACGCGAAGTGCTGCAGGCGACAAAAAAATAGTCGCGCAGGCCCAAGGACCTACAGGCCGAGCTCCCGCCAGCGGCCGGTAATCCGCTTGACCGATACCGGCCGCGGCGTCTTCAACTCCTGGGCAAACAGCGACACGCGCAGTTCCTCCAACGCCCAGCGGATCTCGGCGAGCCGCGCATCGTCAACGCCCCTGACGCGTGCGGCGCGGTCGCGTTCCCGCCAGTCGTCGCGGATGCCCGCCATCTCCTGCATGCGCTGCTGATCACGCGCGGCCGCCGTGTGCAGCTTGTCGATGCGCAATGCCATCGCCTTCAGATAGCGCGGATAGTCGAGCAGCCGTGAATACGGCGTGGTGTTGACGAAACCGCGATAGACGAGGCGGTCCAGCTGCTCGCGCATGTCGTCGACGGCCTGCTTCCAGTTGCCCTGGGTGATGCCGGTCAGCGCACGGCGCAGGCCGTGGGCCTGGTCGAGCACCGCGCTGGCGAGTTCCGCCACCTCGAGCAGGCTGGGGCCGAGTCGCGGGCCACCGGACTCCCTGCAGCGCTCGAATGCCTCGCGGTCGCGGATCAGCCATGCGTCGTCGATAAACGCGCGGTCGAGCGCGAGCGCAACGAGTTCGTCGAGAATGTCGCGAACCTCGTCATGCATACCGGCGGGTGGCGACGGCACGTTGGCGTAGTGCAGGCGCATCTCGGACAGACCACGCACATTCTTTTTCAGCGTGCGTATCGCCTTCGACTCACGCAACCACAACAGGCGCCGCAAACCCACGTGATGGACCCTGCGCGCGGCGTCCAGGCTGTCGACGACGCGCATCTCGACATGGTCACCGCAGTCGGCCAGCGCCGGGTAACCGCGTACCTGCAGCCGGCCGGCATGCTGGGTAACCTGCTCGGCCAGCGCACCGACGGTCCAGTCGACCAGATGCCCGGTCGACCCGGCGGGTAAAGCGGGCTGACCCCGCTCTGCGGCCGCGGCGCGCCGGTCGCCGGCGTAGGCCTGCTGCAGCGCCGCGAGGTCGCGCGACACCGCCAGTTCGCCGTGCAGATCCGCGTCGAGCAGCCGGATGCGCAGCTGCAGGTAGGGCGGCAGCTGCGCCGGCTGCCATGCGTCCTCGGGTACGTGTAACCCGGTGAGTTGACGGATCGTCGCGCCGAGGGTCTGCACCAGCGGCGCGTCCGAGACCGGCAGCGCCGCCATGCAGCGTTCCGCGCACGCCGGTATCGGCACCAGCTGCCGACGCAGCGACTTGGGCAGGCCCTTCAGCAGCGCCGTCACCTTCTCCAGCAGCAGCCCCGGGACCACGCGATCGACGAACCCGGGCGTCAGCTGACCGAGCACGCTGAGCGGCACGACCAAGGTGACGCCGTCGTCGCCCTCGCCCGGCGTGAAACGATAACGCAGCGGCAGGCGCGTTCCGTTCAGGTCGAGATGATCCGGGTATTGCGCGACCCAGTCGTCACCAGGGGCGTGCCGGCACAGGTCTTCATAGCGCATGTGCAACAGCTTCGCGCGCTCCGGCGGCAGGGTCCGCAGCCAGGTCTCCAGCGCGGCGACGCTGTGCACCTCGTCCGGCAGCCGGCTGGCATAGAAGCCATGGATCACCTCTTCGTCGACCAGCATCTCGCGTCCGCGCGCCTTGGCCTCGACGTCGCGCAGCTCGCTGACGACCTCGCGGTTGTGCCGCCAGAACGGCGCGCGCGTGTTCATGTCGCCCTCGGTCAGACCGTGGCGGATGAACAGGCTGCGCGACTCCGCCGGATCGATCCGACCGTATGCCACCTTGCGGCGCGGCACGATCGGGATCCCGTACAGCGTGACCTTTTCGTCAGCGAACACCTGGCCGGCACGCGCGTGCCAGCGCGGCGACGAATAGCTGTGCTTGACCAGATGCAGCGCCAGCGGCTCGACCCATTCCGGCTCGATCGCCGCGACACCCCGCGCATACAGGCGCGTCGTCTCGACCAACTCAGCGGCGACGACCCACTTCGGCTGACGCGCGAACAGCCCCGACCCCGGAAAGATATGGAAATGACGGTTGCGCGCGCCGAGGTAGTCGGCCCTGTCGCCCTGCGTGCGCATGCCGACGTGGCTCAGCAGACCGGTCAGCAGTGCGCGGTGGATGCTGACGTAGTCGGCCTCGACCTCGTTCTCGCGATGGCCGAGTTCATGCATCTGCATACGCAGCTGCACGTGCACGTCGTGCCACTCCCGCACCCGTGTCGGCGACAGGAAATGCTGCCGGCACAGGCGTTCAAACTTGCGACGGGTGAGGTGGCGGCGGTTCTCCTCGAGGAAACGCCACAGCTTCAGAAAGCCGATGAAATCCGAGCGCCCGTCGGCGAACAGCGCGTGTGCTTCGTCGGCCTGCTGCCGCTTGTCGGCCGGCCGTTCGCGTGGATCCATCACCGACAGCGCCGCGGCGATCACCAGCACCTCGTTCAGGCACGCCCCCTGCCCCGCTGCCACCAGCATGCGGCCCACGCGCGGGTCGACCGGCAGGCGCGCCAACGTCCTGCCGAGCGATGTCACGCGGCGCTTGGCATCCACGGCCGCCAGCTCCTCGAGCAGCGTGTAGCCGTCGCGGATCAGGCGCGAATCCGGCGGGTCGACGAACGGGAACGACTCGACGTTGCCGAACCCCAGCGTCGCCATCTGCAGGATCACTGCGGCGAGGTTGGTGCGCTGGATCTCCGGTTCGGTGAACACCGGCCGGGCGTTGAAGTCGTCCTCGTCGTAAAGCCGTATGCAGATCCCCTCGGCGACGCGGCCGCAGCGGCCCTTGCGCTGTTCGGCGCTGGCCTGCGACACGCGCTCGACCGGCAGACGCTGGATCTTGCTGCGCGCGCTGTAACGGCTGATGCGCGCAAACCCGGCGTCGATCACGTAGCGGATGCCGGGCACGGTCAACGAGGTCTCGGCCACGTTGGTCGACAGCACGATGTGGCGTCGCCCGCTCGGCGCAAACACGCGCGCCTGCTCCGACGGGCTGAGGCGCGCGTACAACGGGATCACCTCGCTGTGCAGCATCCTGTGCCTGCGCAGCGTCTCGGCCGTCTCGCGGATCTCGCGTTCGCCGGACAGGAATACCAGGATGTCGCCGCTGCCGTCCAGCGACAGCTCGTCGATCGCGTCGACGATCGCCTGTTGCACCGACTCGTCGCGCTCTCCCCCGCCGGGTTCGGTCGGCGGCCGGTAGCGCACGTCGACCGGAAAGGTGCGCCCGGAGACCTCGATCACGGGCGCATCGCCAAAGTGCCGCGCGAAGCGCACCGGGTCGATCGTCGCCGACGTGATGATCAGCTTGAGATCCGGACGGCGCTGCAAAAGCCTGTGCAGATAGCCGAGCAGGAAATCGATGTTGAGGCTGCGCTCGTGCGCCTCGTCGATGATCAGCGTGTCGTACTCGGTGAGGTCGCGGTCGCTGCGGATCTCGGCCAGCAGGATGCCGTCGGTCATCAGCTTGACGCGCGTCTCGTCGGCGACATGATCGCGGAAACGCACCTTGTAGCCAACGGTCTGCCCGGTCTCCTCGCCCAGCTCGCTGGCAATCCGCGACGCCAGGCTGCGCGCCGCAATGCGCCGCGGCTGGGTATGGCCGATGCGGCCGAAAACCCCGCGGCCGAGCTGCAGGCACAGCTTGGGCAGCTGGGTCGACTTGCCGGAGCCGGTCTCGCCGCACAGCACGACGACCTGATGCACGCGGATCAATTCACCGATTTCGTCGATCCGTGCGCTGATCGGGAGCGCATCCGGAAACGTCAGCGCGAGCAGACGCTCGCCGCGCGCTCGTGCTACCGCGGCGGATCGCGCGATCTCGCGTTCCAGCTCGTCGCGCGGCCCGGTGCCTGGCGTCGTGTCCGCAATCGTCTCCAGGCGCCGGCGCAGGCGCGCGCGATCACGCAGCAGGCAGTTCTCGATGTGGTCTTCGGTAGTCGACAAGCGATTTGGTGTGGGTTCGGCGGGCCCGGTATTTTCGGTGCGCCCCGCGTTCGGGACAAGTTCAGGGCTCGCCGAGCATGACCCCGGTCGTCAGTGCTGCCGGACACGCCTGGGTGCCGGCCTGTCGGTACCAGTAGGTCGCCTGGCCGAGATCCTGGGCCACGCCGCTGCCCAGTTCGAACATCAGCGCAACCTCATATTGGGCCGCCGGTGAACCGTCCTCTGCAGCACGCAGGTACCAGTGGAATGCGCGCGCGTCATCGGCCGGAACGCCGATCCCCTGCTTGAAGATGTAACCGAGATACAAGGCCGCACCGCTGTTCCCGGCGACTGCGGCGCGGCGCCATTCCTCGATCGCACCCATGCGTTCACCGGCGTGCCAAAGGGCCAGGGGATCCGCACCCGCCGCCATCGCCGGCAACAGGGCGAACAGCGCAAAACACGACCTTTTCTTCATATTCAGTCCCAGCCAGTTCGCGGTGATGCAGACCTTAAAGTATCGCGACCGGCTGCCACTATAGAGCAGAAGAACGGAAGCTCGCTTGCCCAAGCCAGGATCGACGAACCTGTTCCAATTACAAGCAAAAGCAAATTGCACACGCAATCAGAGTCTTCCAGCGCCAATCCGCTGACACGCAGATACGACGTGAAGGCGATCACCACGGTCGGTTTCGCGATCGTGATCGGGATATTGCTGCTGTCGATCATCGGCGGTTACCACACGACCCACCAGTACAACGACCAGATGTCCGGCCTCGTCCGGGTCGCCGGGATGAAGACCGTGCTGGCGTACACCATGCGCGAGTCGATTCGCGAACGCATCGACAGCCTGCGTTCGATGCCGCGGCAGAACGATCTGTTCGATCGCGACGAAGAGAAGATGCGCTTCTTCGGCTATGCAGCCAAGTACGTCCGCGCGCGCGAGACCTTGATCGACCGCTTGGTCAACGACAACGAGCGGCAGCAGTTCGACGTACTCGATGAGATGGCACGCGCGTTGGGCGAACCGAACAACCGGGCGCTCGACCTGCTTTTCAGCGACGCGACCCCGTCCGACGGCGAGACGATGGAGGCCGTACAGGCCTCGATCGACGGCCACCTCGCCCTGCTCGCCAGACTCGACGATTTCGTGCGCACCATCCACCAGACTGCCCAGAACCAGATCCACCAGGCCGGCAACGAGTTCCACCAGACAGTGTTGCTGTCCACGCTGTCCGGCATGGGTGCGCTGGCGATGGCGATCGGCATCGCCGTGTTCGTCGTCATGAACGCCGGAGCGCGCAACCGCCAGCTGTCGCATCATGCCGCACACGATCAACTGACCGGGCTGCTGAACCGCCAGGCCTTCGAGGCCACGCTGGGGCAGACGCTGGAACAGAGCGAGGCAGCACCGCAGCAGCACGCCTTGCTGGTGTTCGACCTCGACCGCTTCAAGGTCGTCAACGACACCTGCGGCCACCCCGCCGGCGACTCCCTGCTGCGCGACCTCTCCGACTGCCTGGCGGCCAGCCTGCGCGGTTCGGACGTGATCGCGCGCATCGGAGGCGACGAATTCGGCGTCCTGCTGCGTTACACGAACGCCAAGGACGCCGAAGCGGTGGCGGAAAAGATCCGGCGCACAGTCGAGAATTTCGAGTTCATCTGGGACCGCCAGTCGTTCAGGGTCTACGCGAGCATCGGCCTGGTACCGTTCGGCGTCGAGCCCATCACCCTCGAACAGCTGCTCGGCATCGCTGACGCCTGCTGCTATTCGGCCAAGGAAGAGGGCCGCAACCGCGTCCATCAACCCGGCCGGGGCAACGAACGCGCGCTGCGCCGCAGCGGTGAGATGCGCTGGGTCACCCGTATCGCCGACGCCATCGCCAATGACGGATTCATCCTGTTCGGCCAGATCATCAAGCCGCTCAACCACGAACTCGACGACGGCCGCCTCGCACTCGAGGTGCTGTTGCGGATGCGCGACGACGACGGCCTGGGCCTGATCCCCCCGGGACTGTTCATGCCCGCTGCCGAACGCTACGGCGTCGTACCGGACATCGACCGCTGGGTGGTGCGCAACAGCCTGCATTGGCTGGCCGGCCTCGGCCCGCTGGCAAACAGCGTTCGCATCAACATCAATATCTGCGGCCCGGCCGCCTCCGACCCGCAGTTCCATCTCTACGTCCGCGACGAGATTGCCGACTCGGGCGTTCCACCACGCTCGCTGTGCTTCGAGATCACCGAGTCGGCAGCGGTGCGCAGCCTGTCGAATGCCGCCGCGTTGATCGAGGGTCTCGGCGACCTGGGTTGTCAGTTCGCGCTCGACGACTTCGGCGCCGGCATGTCGTCGTTCAACCAGCTGCGCTACCTGAAGGTCGACTATCTGAAGATCGACGGCAGCTTCATTCAGAACATCGATCGTGACCCGATCAACCGCGCGATGGTCGAATCGATCAACACGATCGGCAAGAAGCTGGGCAAGCGCACGGTCGCCGAGTACGTCGAAAACGACCGCATCAAGCGGCTGTTGTGCGAAATGGATGTCGATTTCGCCCAGGGCTTCGGCCTGCACAAACCCGAGCCGCTGAGCCAGATCGAGGCAACGCTGCGGGAATCCGACGGTACACGGAGCCTGCACACGCTGATCGTCGCCTAGCTGCGCGCCGACCGGCAGCCGGGCGCGGGCTACCGCCGGTCAGTGACCGCCGCCCTTCAACGCAGTGACCATACCTTCGATCGTGTCCTTCGCATCACCGAAGATCAGCGACGTGTTGTCCTGGTAGAACAGCAGGTTGTCGACGCCCGAGTAGCCCGGGTTCATCGAACGCTTGAGGAAGTAGACCTGCCGGGAGCGACCGGCCTCGAGGATCGGCATGCCGTAGATCGGACTCGACGCGTCCTCCTTGGCAGCCGGGTTCACGACGTCGTTGGCACCGACGACCAGGGTCACGTCGGTGGAGGCGAAATCAGGATTGATCTCGTCCATCTCGAGGACGTGATCGTAAGGGATGTCGGCCTCCGCCAGCAGCACGTTCATGTGCCCCGGCATACGCCCCGCCACCGGGTGGACCCCGAACCTGACCTCGACGCCCCGGGCCTCGAGCAGTTCCATCAGTTCCTTCAGGGCATGCTGCGCCTGCGCCACTGCCATGCCGTAACCGGGCACGATGATCACGCGGTTGGCGTCCTCCATCCAGTACACGGCATCCTCGACCGACGCGGACTTGACGCCCTTTTCCATCGCCGTGGCGCCGGCGCTGGCGCCAGCGGCGCTTTCACTGCCGAAACCGCCGAAAACGACGTTGATGATCGAGCGGTTCATCGCCTTGCACATGATGTACGACAGGATCGCACCGGAGAACCCGACCAGCGCGCCGACAATGATCAGCAGGTTGTTGTGCAGCGTGAAACCGGTCGCCGCCGCGGCCCACCCGGAGTAGCTGTTCAGCATCGAGATGATGACCGGCATGTCGGCACCGCCGATCGGGATGATCAGCGTGACGCCGAGCACCAGCGCCAGCAGTGTCATCAACGCCAGCGACGCGAGGCTGCCGGTGGAGGCGAAATGGACGCCCAGCGCAATCGTCACCAGCGCGATGACCGCGTTGAGCTGGTGCTGCATCGGAAACTTCACCGGCTTGCCGGAGATCAGCCCCTGCAGCTTGCCGAACGCGATCACCGAACCGGTGAACGTGATCGCGCCGATGATCGCACCCGCCGACAGCTCGCCCATCAGGACAGCGTCGAGCAGGCCGGCATCGCGCTTGTTCAGGAACGTGCCGATCGCGACCAGCACTGCGGCCAGGCCGACAAAGCTGTGTAGCGCGGCGACCAGCTGGGGCATCGCCGTCATCTGCACGCGCATCGCCAGCACCGCGCCGATCAGGCCACCGACGACGACGCCGGCGACGATGAAGCCGTAAGACTGCACCTCGCTGCCGAGCAAGGTCGCGACCACGGCGATCGCCATGCCCGCGATGCCGAGGAAGTTGCCGCGCCGCGCCGACGCCGGATGCGTGAGCCCTTTCAGCGACAGGATGAACAGGATCGCCGAGACGAGGTAGGCGACGGCCTGAAGGTTAGCGGAGATCTGCATACGGCCTCATTTGTTCTTCTTGCGAAACATCGCGAGCATCCGGTTCGTGACCAGGAAGCCACCGAACACGTTGATCGATGCCAACAGCACGGCAAAGAAACCGATCACCTCGGCGGCGCCGCCCGCCGACTCGAGACCGGTGACCAGCAGCGCGCCGACGATGACGATGCCCGAGATCGCGTTGGTCAACGCAACCAGCGGCGTGTGCAGCGACGGCGTGACGCCCCAGATCACCCAGTAGCCGATGAAACAGGCGAGCACGAAAACGTAAAGGGCGACCAGTGTATCGGGCATTACCTTGTCCTCCGTGGAAAGCGATGGGCTGCGCCGTCAGGCGTCGGACGCCGGCAACCGGGCCGCGCGCGTGATCTCGTCGTCGTCGAGATTCTTCAGCACCGGCACATCGCCGGAACGATCGAACATGATGTCCAGCAGGTTGGCAATGTTCTTCGCATAGAAGGCGCTGGCATCCGACGCCATCATCGACGGGTAGTTGGTGTGGCCGACCAGGATCACGCCGTGCCTGACCACGACCTTGTCGGCCTCGGTCAGCGGGCAGTTGCCACCGGTCGCGGCCGCGAGGTCGACGATGACCGATCCCGCGCGCATGCGACTGACGACGTCCTCGGTGATCAGTGTCGGCGCCGGCCGGCACGGGATCATGGCCGTGGAGACGATGATGTGCGCCTTGGCGAGCTCGTCGGCCAGCAGCGCCTGCTGCCTGGCCTTGCCCTCGTCGGACAGCTCCTTCGCGTAACCGCCCTCGCCCGAACCGCCTTCGCCGATGTCGAGTTCGATCGCCTTGGCACCGAGCGACTGGATCTGTTCGCGCGTCTCCGGGCGCACGTCGTAGGCATGCACGTCGGCGCCGAGACGCCGTGCCGTCGCGATCGCCTGCAGGCCGGCGACACCGGCGCCGAGCACCACGACACGCGCCGGCTTGGCCGACCCGGCCGAGGTCATCATCACCGGCACGAAGCGCCCGAAATGGCTGGCCGCCTCGATCATGGCGCGGTAGCCGGCAATGTTGCCCTGCGACGACAACGCATCCATCGACTGGGCCCGCGAGATGCGCGGGATGCGTTCCATGGCGACGACGGCGATGCCGCGCGCCTGCATCGCTGAGACGACCGGGTCATCGCCGCAGGTCTCTGCGTACCCGACCAGCACCGCGCCCTCGCGCATCAGCGCCACGTCGTCGAGGTCCGGTTTGCGCACCTTGGCGACGACGTCGGCCGCCAGGACGGTGGCACGATCGGCCAGGGTCACGCCAGCGTCGGCATAGGTCTGGTCGCTGAAATGGGCGGCCTCGCCGGCCCCCCGCTCGAGCAACACCTGGACGCCGCCGCCAACCAGCTTTTGCGCAATTTCAGGCGTCGTCGCGACGCGCGATTCGCCTGCCACCGTCTCTTTCGGAATGCCGAGCTTCATTGGCGTTTTTTGGGTCTGCACCATGTTGAAACAGCCCGGCATTATCGGCCGAACAGCCAACGGGGGTCAAAACGGATACCCATGCGGTATCGGGACGTATTCGCTGGCCGGGATGAGGACGGTTCAGCCGTCGCGCTTAATCCGAAACCCTGTCAGCGTCCTTTACACGAGCGTGACGGGTAATGCGACAGTCATTACATAACTACATGTTTCAAAAGCCATATTTCGATATGGCCCAATTGATGCACAGATACGGATAACAACAACAAGAAACAACAACAAAGTAAGCAGGGACACCCCTCGGGGCCATTGCAAGCCGGCTATATGCCGGCTTCAGTTTTTTGCCCGACACACGACGCCGTCCCGCAGCAGGCACAACCCTTCGCGCAGCGTCGGCAGACCGCCCACCGGACCGGCGCATGCAGCGCCGGCGGTCAGGTTTCGATGTAGCCCTCTTTGAGCAGATACAGGAAGGCCACCTGCGCCGATTCCATCGGTGACATGTCCGACGTGTCGATCACCAGCTCGGCGTTTTCCGGCTCCTCGTAGGGGTCGCTGATCCCGGTGAACTCGGGAATCAGTCCCTGGCGCGCCTTGGCATACAGCCCTTTCCTGTCCCGGCTCTCACATTCGGCCAGTGGTGTCGCGACATGGATTTCGACGAAGCCGCCATGCTGCTCGATCGATTCCCGGACGAAACGCCGGGTCTGGCGGTACGGGGCGATCGGTGCGCAGATGGCGATCCCCCCGTTCTTGGTGATCTCGTTGGCGACGAAACCGATGCGGCGGATGTTCAGGTCCCGGTGGGCACGCGAGAAACCCAGCTCGCTCGACAGATTCTGGCGCACGACATCACCGTCGAGGAGCGTGACGGGGCGCCGCCCGCCTTCGACGAGCTTGCCGTAGAGGATCTTCGCCAGCGTCGACTTGCCCGACCCGGACAGTCCGGTGAAGAACAGCGTGAACCCCTGCCGGCTGCGCGGCGGATACACGTGCCGCAGCTCTTCGTACACCTCGGGATAGGAGAACCAGCCCGGCGGATTCTTGCCGGCGACCAGGTCGCGCCTGAGCTGCGAATCCGTGTACTGCAGCACCTCCTGTCCCTGCTCGCGTGCCTGCGCGACGGGCATGAACGCATTTTCCGCAGCGACATAACCGTGCGGTTCGCTGTGCACGACATTGATCTGCAGTCGAGCGCTGTGCGCATCGATCAGCGCGCGCGAGTCGTCGGCGTCGTAAAAGCGGGAGCCATCGGGCCGCGGCGGCGGATTCGCGTGCTTGGGGCCGACGATGAAATCGGTGCAGCCATAGTTCTGGTGCACGATCGCATGCCACAGTGCCTCGCGCGGTCCAGCCACACGCGATGCGAGTGGCAGCAGCGACAGCCGCATAAGACCCTCCGGGAAGTAGCGCCGCACCGCCTTGTAGCAATGCACACGTGCATAGACCTGCAGATCGCCCGGCATATGGCTGCCGACTGCCGGATGCAGCAGCAGGTTGGCCTGCAGCGAGCGCGCGACGTTGACCGCCACCTCGCGCTGCAGACGGTGCACCACCTTGTTGGTCTGAAACGCCACCACGCGCCGCCACCCCAGGTTCTCGAACGCGGCACGCATGCCGGCGGGGGTATCCCACAACCCCATGAAGTCGTAATGGGCCGGCGGTTCGACGCCCTGCACACGCCCGCCGACGTAGACCGGATTGACCGTCTCGTTCAGGTAGCGCACACCGGGATGGCCGGCGTCGGACGTGCCGTACACCAACTCGGCCTCGCGGGTCCTGTCGGGATGCCAGACGTCCGACACATCCAACATCGCCAGCATGAATCCCTCGGTATCACGCAAGGCGATCTGTGCGCCCGGCTGCAACTTCTCGGCGAACGCCTCGGTCACGTCGAGCACGATCGGTATCGTCCACAGCGTGCCGTCGGGCAGGCCCAGGCGCTCGACGACCGAATCGTAGGTCTCTTGGTTCATGAAGCCGGACAGTGGTGCGAAGGCACCGCTCATCAGCAGTTCCAGGTCACACAACTGGCGCTGGTTCAATGTGAGCGACGCCACCCCGGCCGCCGCCGATTTCACGTCCTCGGCGCGCTCGGGCGCCACCACCAGCGAAGGAGGCGTCTCGCCACCGTGGTAATCAACTCGTTTGAACATTCGGAGGTTCCATCATTGTTGTCGGGCGCCGACGCCCGCCGTGAAGCAGGACGCGACAGCGAGGGCATCGATCCGTCGCGCAATTCTGCGCGAATCGGTCCGCGGAAGGAAGCCGGCCAGACCGGCAGGCGGCGTCGCAGGAACTATCCACCTCGTTCCACAGGCGCACATTGGACGCAAGCGACCGCGCACGGGGCCATTCGCACGCCCGGCGCCATTGGCGGCCTCTGGACGTCGATCGACGAACGGCGACGGTGAGACTCCAAAACCCTTCATGCAGCGGCTTCGCGCGGCCGGCGCGCGCTAAGATAAAAAGATCAGGGGTGCAGATCCTGCAAACAGAGTGGGCCGACATGAGCGACGCGCGCAGAACCAGCAGTAGGATTCCTGCATCGTGGATCCTGGCCTTGGCCCTGGCCATGTCGATGCCGTTCGCCAGCGCGCTGGCTGCCGGGCAACTGCAGGCGCTGCCGCCGGGACTGCGTGCCGAAATCGATCTGCCGGATCTCGACGGCCGCACGCGCACGCTCGGCGAATTCCACGGACAGACGATACTCGTCAACTTCTGGGCAAGCTGGTGTACGCCCTGCATCCGCGAGATGCCGGATCTCGTCCGCCTGCAGCAGACGCTGCAGGACGAGTCGTTCCTGGTTCTCGGGATCAATGTCGGCGAAGCCGACCGCCGCGTGCAGACGATTGCGCACCAGCTGCATATGGATTTTCCGGTCCTGCTCGACCGGGACAGCCGGGAATTCGAGCGCTGGGGTGTGCAGGTGCTGCCAACGAGCTACCTGGTCGATCCGGAAGGCAACGTGAGGTTCGCCGTGATCGGCACCGTCGACTGGAACGATGCCGATGTGATCGAAGCGATTCGCTCGCTGTCGAGAGGCGCAGTCGGACCGCAGCAGGCGAGCGGGAAATGAGTCCGGGACCGACCAGGGCGAAGAGACATTCCGGATCTGGCGGCGGCAGAGACGACAAGGCCATGCACGGTGGCATGGCCTCGTTCAAACGAACTGTCTCTGAAAGGGCGACTACGTCGATGTTACGCGTCGCGGCGGCGTCGACGTACGAATCCGAGGCCTGCGACCGCTGACGCCATCAGCAGCGCCCCGGCCGGGATCGGCACGGTCGTCGTCCCGACAGAGATATCCACGAACTTCTTCTCGATGAAGGCAAGTATGCCCGTCGTCACGACTTCACCGTTAACGAAGTCGACAATTCCAGCCGAAAGCAGGTTTTCCACCGTGACCACCAACGACGCATCGTTGTAGCCGCCAAGGCTCGCCTGTTCGAACCATTGGGTCGTTACAAGATTGTCGATCGTGGAACTGGTCGAGAAATCACCGGCGGTAATTCCGGCCACATCGGTAGAATTCACGCGCAACTCGCCACCCACGCCGACAAACCCACCGACCCGATAGTAGTCACCGCCCCCGGAAAGCGACACCGATTCGATCGCCGTGTTGCTGTCCAACGAGACGACGCTGAAGGTGAGCGTATCGTTGCTGAAGTCTATTGAATTGCCCGAGGCACCGAACGTAGCCAGGGCGATCCAGCCGTCGGGCGTCAACCGCAGCGTATCCGTTCCGGGCAGCACGTGTGCACTGGCATAGAGATCCAGATAGTCATCGATCGAGCTGCCACCGGTATCGAAGACGTATTTGACGGTCTGCCCGGTGTATTCGACGACCGCAGCAGCAGTAGTTCCCACATAGCCGACGGTCAACAAGGCCGCCAGCAGACCCCGACGCACCCAATTCCCCGACATGCTTTCCTCCTGGATCGCAATTTCGATTGCGTTGATTGGAACAGCAATGAGTCTTGTCGCAATCTAGGTGTAAAGTTGCGACTCACTTAACATTACTCACACCTGGACAAACACCAGCCCCCGGTCTGAGTAAGCAAAAACCAAGCCCTCAAAAAAACCGATTAAAATACAATAGTTTACAAAAACCACTTGCTAGCGAGTGTAAAATTTTCCGTCAGTGCGAGGCACCACTTCACTTCTCCATGGTACCCCGCGGCAAATCGTCCCAACCGATTGGCGAATCGCAAGCCGCCAAACCTGTTTCAGCAGACCGCTACCTGGTCAGCCGCCCGACCCCATCGTCGTCAATGTTCGTTGCGCCTCTTCGCGCAGCGGGAAGTTCTGCGCCGACGCGGCAACGGCGAGATGTTCGCGGGAATCATCCACCCGGCCGAGTTTTGCGTACGTCATGCCGACGTGATAGTGCAGTTCCGGCGAGTCGGGGGTACCGGTCACTGCCTTTTCCAGGAAGGGCAACGCCAGGTCGTATTCGCCGCGCAGGTAATGCACCCAGCCGACGGTATCCAGAAATGCCGGCAGATTCGAATCCTTCAGACGCGCAGTGAGTTCCAACGCCCGATCGAGTTCAGACTGGTTCGCAGAATCGGTCGCAAGCAGCATCGCCAGGTTGTTTACCGGACCGAGCGCCTCAGGGTTTCTCGTGATCACGTCGTCGTACAGCTTGATTGCCGCTTCGCGGTCACCCATTGCCGCGACGAGGTTGGCCAGCTCCATTGCCAACAGGGCATTGCTGTCCGTGGCGCCAACCCCTTTTTCCAGGGTCTTACGGGCCCCGGCACGATCCCCCTTCCCAAGCTGAACCTGCGCCAGGCGCAGGTAGGCTCGAGGCGATGCCGGGTGATAGCGCACGGCGTCATTCAATACCCGCATGGCCTTTTCGATCGAACCGCCGGCGAGGTAAATGTCGCCGAGGATCGTCAATGCCACGAGGTTATCCGGCTTGTCCTTGAGAAAGCCCTCCAAGCGCTCCTGCGCCTGTGCAGCCTGTCCCAACGCAAGTTGGCTGCGCACAGACGCGATCAGGGGTTCGAGCGCGTCGGCCTTGCGTTCCAACGCCTGGTCGAACAACACAATAGCTTCGGCGTGCTTGCCCTGCTGTTGCATCGCAAGCCCCTCGAGATAGTAGCCAAGCGGGTGATCGGGATTCTGGGCCTTGATCTTGTTGCCGCGTTCCGCGAGCCCCACCCAATCCCTTTCCGACATCTGGATCTTGGCGATTACCTGTTGTGCCACAGCACTTTCAGGCACCTTTTCAAGCAGCCGCTCCATCGTCGCCTGCGCACCGTCCAGATCGCCTGTGCGCGATTGGACTTCAGCCAGCAAAAGATAGGCCGTCTGCTCGTCCGGCTGCATGGCGATTGCCTTTTCCAGCGCGTCCTGCGCGAGCGCGTATTCCTGCTGCATGGCGTGCGCCTGACCCAGCAACCGGACCGCCGCCACGCGTTCGGGATAGTCGCGCAGCACCGAACGCAGATCGGCGACAGCCTGCGCCGGATCTTTCTTCTGCAGCGCCAACACAGCCCTGAGCTGCAAGGCGTCGGGCTCACGTGACGATTCCGCCAACACGGCGTCGATCAGTGCTGCCGCTTCGTCGTTCCGCTTTTCCTTGATCAGCCGCTGCGCCAATGCATTGCGTGCCTTGATCGCATCCGGGCCAGTGCCGCCCGAAAGTTCGATGATGTCGCGGTAAGTCTTTTCGACGGCCTCTGCTTCGTTTCCGGCCTGGAGCAGGTCGGCCTCGATGAACTTCAGCCCAATCGCATTGGGTTGGCGAGCGGTCATCGCAGCCAGTTCCGTCCTGGCCGCCTCCATACCCCGGATCCGCATGACAAGTTCGACGAGGGCCCGCTGCCTGGTCGTTTCGTCTGGCGCGGCCTCAACTGCCTTCCTCAGGACGTCTTCGGCCTCCTCCTGGCGCTGCTGACCGACCAGATATTTGGCGAACGCCAGACGGTACGTAAATTCATCGGGGAAGTCTGCAATGAGCGAGTGCAGTACCTCGACGAGGCGTACCGAGTTGCCCTGCGACTCGTATACCTTGGCGAGCAACATGCGCAGACCGGCCTTGTCCGGGTTCGCACCAATTGCCGCCTGCAGGGTTCCCTCGGCTTCGGCATATTGCTTGTTTGCGATCTGCAAGGTCGCCAAGATGGCGCCGGCACCGGAATGGCCCGGGTCGATTTCGAGCACCCTCCTGGCGTCTTTCTCTGCCGCATCTTTGTTGTCGCGGCGAAACTCGAGCGAGGCACGCAGCGCCAACGCATCAGCTTGGCCTGGGGCTTTCGCGAGCGCGGCTGTAATGTCTTCCTCCGCCTTGTCCAACTGCTTGGCGGCGAGCAGGATCGTCGCCCTTTTGACCCGGGCATCCACCAGGTCCGGTGCGAGCTCGACCGCCTTGGAGTAATCGCCATAGGCTCTACCCAGGTCGCCGCTTCGTTCTTCCACGCGCCCCATCAGCAACCACGCATCGGCAAACTTGTCGTCGATCTGGAGGGCATTCTTGAGCTCCAGGCGCGCGCGCGCCAGATCTCCTGCTTCGAAGAGCGCCTTGCCTTTGGCAACATAGGCGTCCCGTGAGCCCTGTCCTTCACAGGCGGCAAGAACGAAAGCTATGCCGATCGAAAGCACGACGACAGACAAAAATTCACCAAACTTCGATTTCATCATCTCAAACTCGATTCAGCCCCGGGGTCATCACCTTTTCCTTGCCTATTGTGCGGCAGCAGCAATCATGCAGCAATTGCGACCGCCCGCACCATGAGAATCGCCAGCGCCAGTAGTGTCGACAGCCGTAACACCCGGCGCCTGTCATTTGATTCGTTGAGAATCAGCTCGCACGCATAGAACAACAACAGACTCTCCAAGACCATCGGCGCGAGATCCGACTCCCGGACCACTGGCATGTTGGGTAAGATGGCCACGACCAGCACAATCAACAGATCCAGCGCATTCAGCTGAAAACCCCGGGTGCCCCCAAAACGCAGCCAGAGTCCTATGCACAACAGAATCAACACCAGGTATCCGTGAAACCATGCCAGGTCGCCAATGCGGCCCAGCCCGGACGATTCGGCCAGGTAGATGGTCAAGACCGAGGTCGTAAATGTGGCAACCCGTTCCAACGCGAGCGGCGACAGCAACTTCTGCGGCAGGTGGGTCGACAACAGCATCCCGAACAGCAATAGAGCGAGCCACCCGATGTCGGCGCTGACATCGGCCGCCAACACGGCGACGACGATGAACAGGACAGAGACGCCATAAAGGACCCCCCAAAACCCCAACCGACTTAAGAGACGTGATCTGCGCAGATACGCGACAAGCGGTTCGACCAAGGTCCACCGACGCGACTGGATGCGGCCCGCTGCAAAAGACTTTTCCCAGAATGCTATGCCCGTCATGAGCAATGCCACAAACAGCACGAAGACCGCGAACACGACGGCATCATGCTCGTACCTCAGTCTCCACGCGATCCAGACCAGTGCGCCCTGCAGCAGGTAGACGATCAGCACGGCCCCTTGCTGGCTCAGACCCACGTCCAGCAAGCGATGATGAAGATGCCTGCGATCCGGCACGAAAGGCGAACCGCCTGCCAATACACGTCGGATCATCACTTGGGCCGTGTCGGTTATCGGAAGCCCCAATACCAGCACGGGAACCAGTGGGCTTACCAAGGTGTCGCTGCGCTCTATCAGGATCAACCCGAGCGCCGCCACGCTGAAACCCAGGAACTGGCTACCCGAGTCGCCCATGAACACGCGCGCAGGATGCGTGTTGTAGCGAAGAAAGCCGAGAATCGCGCCGACCAGGCACAGGGCGAGAATGGCCGCGGCTTTGTCACCCCCGATGTACGCGAGATAACCCAACGTACCGGCAGCCAAAAGGCTCATTCCACCGGCCAGGCCGTCCATCCCGTCGGACAGGTTGATGGCGTTGGTGATGCCGACAAGCACGACGACCGTCAGAGGAATGCCCAGCCATGCCGGCATGACCGAATGGGATGCAAACGGCACGCGTGTGAGTTCGAAGTCGCCGAGGAAAACGAACGCCAGCGCGCCCGCGATCTGTCCGACAAATTTGAGTCGATAGTCCAGGTTGAACCGGTCATCCATCAGCCCCGACACGAATATGATCACGGCACCGACGAAATAACCCGCGACGACCGAACGCAGGGGTATCCACACAGCCACTGCCACCAGTGCGCCGACTGCGATCGCAATCCCACCGACACGCGGCACGGACTCGTGGTGAATCTTCCGCGGCCCCGGTTTGTCCAGAAGCCCGAAAATCCCGGCCCAATGCGCAAGCACCGGCACCAGAACAATCGCCAGCAGCAGGGCGAGAATCGCGCTATAGACGGCGATCATGGATGCAACGCAATTCCGATTCGAAGACCGCGCAACAGAGCAGAACCCCGCACAATTGCAAGTCCTTGACAGGCAATTTGGCGATCCCGCTCAACGCGCATTCGCGGGCGCGCCCCGGCGGAAACGATAAACTTTGCATGAGATACCTAAAGCGGAAACGTCGAATCCAGCGTTGCACCGCGATTGACATCATTGTCAATGTCGCGATTTCCCGCCGTGATGCGCCAAACACTTCGCAACTTCCGGTGTAGGTAGCAGGCATATAGACTCACGGCAGGCGGCCTGCCTGCCAGAGCGCAAGCGGTCATTCTCTCAGCCTCGCGCCTCAACGCGCCCTCGCATTCGCATAGTTGTCGACAAACCACTGATACGCCGACTCAAGCCCGACGCGCAGTGGCGTTTTCGCACTCCACCCCAAGTCGTTAATTAATGTCGTATCCACAAGCTTGCGCGGCGTACCGTCCGGTTTGGTCGCATCAAACGACAGTTCCCCGTCAAAACCAACAACACCACGAACCAGCTCAGCCAGCTCCCGAATCGTCAAGTCACTACCTACGCCAACATTCACATGCGAAAAATCGCTGTAGTGCTTCATCAGGAACATTAATGCATCTGCAAGGTCATCAACGTGCAGAAACTCACGCAAGGGCGTACCGGTTCCCCACAGCATGACATTCGATTCGCCCGCGACTTTTGCTTCGTGCATCTTGCGTAACATTGCTGGAATTACATGGGAGCTCTCGAGATCGTAGTTGTCGCCCGGTCCGTACAGGTTGGTCGGCATCGCAGAGATGAAGTCACAACCATGTTGCCGGCGATAGGCCTGACAGAGCTTGATTCCCGCAATCTTCGCCACCGCGTACCACTCGTTGGTGGTCTCCAGCGGACCGGTAAGGAGGTATTCCTCCTTCAATGGCTGAGGGGCCAGTTTTGGATAGATGCAGGTGCTGCCAAGAAATAACAGCTTCTGCACACCATATTTGTAGGCCGCATGGATGACATTCGTCTCGATGGCGAGATTGTCGTAGATGAAGTCCGCCGGGTAGTTATTGTTGGCCAGGATACCTCCAACCCTCGCAGCCGCGAGAAACACGAATCTGGGCCTCTCGTCAGCGAAAAAATCATCTACCGCCTGCTGGCTACGCAGATCGAGCTCACGGCTCCCGCGCACAACAATGTTGTGAAACCCGGCCGCCTGCAAAGCCCTCACAATCGCCGATCCAACCATGCCACGGTGACCGGCCACGTAGACCTTGGCGGAAACATCAGAAAGGAAATTCGGCATCACCTACTCAAAATACTTGAAGGCCTTGAAGCCCTCCCGCTCCACCAGATCATCCCGTCTCGCCAGTTCCAGATCAGTGTGCATCATCTCCTGAACCATTCGCTCAAACGAAATCTTAGGTGTCCATCCAAGCTTCTCGCGGGCACGCGATGGATCGCCGAGAAGCGTCTCCACCTCGGTAGGCCGGAAATACCGCGGATCCACCTCGACAATTACTCGCCCGGTGTCCCGCTCGATGCCCTTTTCTTCCAGACCCTCGCCACGCCATTCGATATGCATATCGACGTGTGACGCGGCGATTTCGACAAACTCCCGCACCGAATACTGTTTGCCCGTCGCAATAACGAAATCCTCGGGCTCGTCCTGCTGCAGCATCAACCACTGCATCTCGACATAGTCGCGCGCGTGCCCCCAATCACGCTTCGAGTTCATATTCCCAAGATAAACCTTGTCCTGGAGCCCTAGCTTGATGCGTGCCAGCGCGCGCGTGATCTTTCGCGTTACGAATGTTTCGCCGCGAACGGGTGATTCGTGGTTAAACAGAATGCCATTACATGCATAAATCCCATAGGCCTCACGATAGTTAACCGTGATCCAGTACGCATAGAGCTTGGCCACGGCATAGGGCGACCGCGGATAAAAGGGCGTCGACTCGCGCTGCGGTATCTCCTGCACCTTGCCGAACAGCTCTGACGTCGACGCCTGGTAGAAGCGCGTCTTTTTCTCCAGGCCGAGAATGCGAATCGCCTCGAGAATACGCAATGCACCAATGGCATCGGCATTCGCCGTGTACTCGGGCGACTCGAACGACACCGCAACGTGGCTCTGTGCCGCAAGGTTGTAGATCTCGTCGGGATGGACGCTCTGGATTACCCGGATCAAACTGGTGCTGTCCGTCAGGTCGCCGTAGTGCAGGATGAAGTTGCGGTGATCGACGTGCGGATCCTGATACAAGTGATCGATTCTGTCGGTATTGAAGAGCGACGAGCGACGCTTGAGTCCGTGAACCTCGTAGCCTTTGTCCAACAGGAACTCTGCGAGGTACGCGCCGTCCTGACCGGTGATACCTGTGATTAATGCTTTTTTTGCGTTCTCCATCATCTCCCGTCCAAGTGTTTGTGCAACGCGTCATCACCCACAACAATCTGCCACCAAGTCAGTTCGGGATATAGCTCGTCAGCAGCGGCGCAAGCACCCGCGCGAACGTGCTCAGTTCCCTGTCGGCGTCGGCGACATCCAGCGTCTGTGGCATTGGCAATACCAGCCGAACCA
This sequence comes from Gammaproteobacteria bacterium, assembly GCA_020445255.1. Taxonomy (GTDB): domain Bacteria; phylum Pseudomonadota; class Gammaproteobacteria; order Chromatiales; family Chromatiaceae; genus Thiosocius. Next base: position 24,611 of record JAGRGY010000026.1, on the reverse strand, counting down.
AGGCACCGTCGGTACGATTACGAACGATCGCGTCGCGGAACAGATTCAACTTGACGATATACTCGTTCGTCATTACCCGGCCTCGCTGTTGGAACCAGTAATAAACCAGCTGCCTGTTTTCGCCCTTCTGGATGATCGAGCGGTTGACCTTTAACGGTTGGCCATTGACCGTTACGCCGTCGACGACATACTGGCCAAAGCTCGACATCTCCCAGCCCCCGCCCGGCAGGCAACTCTTGGGCGAGTGCACCGAGGCCCCCTTGCGCTGCGACCCGTAGTAGGCGATGTACAGGTTGATCGGCGGCGCGCCGGCGTGAAAATAGTCGGCCAGCAGGTAATCGTCGAACTTCAGTGCATCGATATAGATCGACTCGAGCATTCCACCCCTACCCTCCCAGTCGGCGATCGCCATCGGAAAGCCGGCAAAGGACTCGCGTGAAGGCACGACCTCTTCGCGATGCGGGAGAACCTGCATCGCCACCGTCCCGGCGACGAGCACCCCGACCAGTGCGATGAACGGTGGGGCAGTGGCACGCGAGCCGTATGTCCATGCAGTATCGGAAGGGCCCGGCAACTCCAGGTAGAAGACATCCCGAAATCGCTGCCGCGTCCGACCGATGTGATTAAGCAGCCACATTTCCATCATCAGCACACCGAGCGAGGCCATGAACACCACCCAGCCTTCAAAATCGTGCAGAAAACCCTCGGCCATCTCTGAGCCCCAATACTCGACGGAAACCCCGATCAGACCGATGCGCATACTGTTCATCAACACAGTGATCGGGATCGTCGACAGAAAAAGCAGCGCACGCTTCCAAAGCGGCGCACGATACATATAAGCAACGATGAACCCCACCGCCATCAGCGGGAACAGGTAACGCAGTCCGCTGCACGCCTCGGCAACCTGCAATTTCATCGTAGCCAGCTGGATAACGTTTCCCTCCAGGAAAACACTGATGCCGAAGGCACGAACAACCCACACCCCGATCTGGGACGACACCAGCTGCAGGTACGCCGACAGATTGTTGTAGAAAAAATTCGGCAACGGCACTACAAAGAACAACAGCGCCAGCGGTGGCGCTACCAAGCGATAACCTTTCCACCCGAGCAGGGCCAACGCGATGCCGTGGAGGGTAACCACGAAGCCGTACTCAACCATCACATACAACGTGCCAAGCTCACCAAACGCAATGACCAGCAGCCCAATCGCGGCCAAGACGACACCTGACCAAGACGCCTGCAACGGCACTTCGACCAAATCGTTCTTTTTTTGCCAAATAAAAAAGGCAACCAACAGAGGCACGAAGTAGCCGTAGCTGTATTCCTCGCGACTCCAGTTTTCTACTGCGTGCACAACACCTGACCACCCAACAAGCAAGGCGAGCGCCGTGCTGAGAAGCAACCCAATTATCAAAGCCAGCACGTTGACCGTATACGTCTTGTTCAAGATCTCCACCACAATTGATTTCGGTCGTTTCCAGGTTATCTAACGAACCCTAAACGATCACTTTTACGAAATGCGGTCTACTTGCCCAATACCCGCAAACCAAATGCGCGCATGTTCGGCTCGCTTCGCAGGCTCAGTTCCCGCTCGCCGGCAAATCCGACACGCACACCGTGATTTCCGCCGACGCGATTCAGTTGCGCCGACTCAGGAGACCCAGACCAAAGTCGAAGTTGCGCCAATTACCGGTCAGCCGAACCAGCCAGTCTGGCGTACTCGTCGGTAACCATCGGTTGGCACCGAAAGCTGCTTTCCCCGACACCGCGCACCCGACAGAGCAACAAACGCCATGCCCTGTTGCGGCGGCTGCCTGGCTCACCATCTCACGCTGTAACGATGAGATCGGCCGCCTCCCTTCAGTGCTTCCTTGCCGGTCTCCGGCCCATGCCCCTGCCGGGCGCCGACCTTTCCCAGACCAGCGGTATCGCTCTCACAGATCGTTCAGACAGGGCATCAATGCCCGCCTCCCTTAACGATTACTGTGAGCCCCCGCCAGATGACCCAAAGATCGAGCATCAACAACCCGAGCGACGACCGGTTCAGATATTCGTTGACGTATTCATACTCATAAACTGGATTGCCCATCTCCGGTGTGCCTTTATTGATGTGCCCAAGTCCCAATAAGCCACCCCGCAGCAAGAAACGAGTTACATTTCCCTGCGCCTTGTCGCGCTCGTAATGCAGCACAGACAGCGGTCGAGGACCGACGATACTCATGTCGCCCTTGAGCACACTCCAGAACTGTGGAAGTTCATCCAGATAGAACTTCTTCACGAAGCTACCGACATGTGTACGGCTGTCGGGTGTCCACTCGGCGGAGTACGCAATCCAATCGTGACGCCTCGCCCCCTCAGGCTCGATGTATTTCGTTTTTATCAGGCGAATCTTATATTTTGGAAAAACCCGTCCAGCACTAACCGCGTTGTAGTAAAAAAACATCGGCCCGGCGTTGTCCGGCAAAAGCCATCCCTCGATCACATACGCCACTTTTAACAGTAGAAGTATTGGCGCCGAAATGATCAGCATCAACGATGCCACCAGTTTATCGAACAACACCTTGGCCCAACGAGTTGGCAGCGGTTTATTCAATTCAAAGACGTGGTGATATCTCTGCTGAATTTCTGCGGTTGGCGGTTTGTACGGAAATGCCTCAACTGGTTCAGTCTTCATCTATCAAGCTTCATCGAAACGAGTTACTTTTCGTCGTCAAATAGAACAAAATTCCGGCCATCAAGTAGCGCTTCCGGAGTCGTCGAGGGTCGCTAGGCCGTCGGCAAAGTCATACCAATCCAAGATTTGGCATCCAAAATAAACGCTCGATCGACCTTTTTCTGCATACTAATCGAAAGTCGCACCAATACCGATCAACACCACCACGATTCCGTAGGCCAACCGCAACGCCCTCTTAACAACGACGCATTCTGAGACGCTGACCACTTCTATGGACCAGCAAGTAAAAAGAATCCGACATGACGTATCGCCAGCTCGCGTCTCAAGAGTCTCATAAGCGAACGTCACTGCAACTACGCTTGCTGTCACCCGCCAGGCATGATCTCGGTCTTTCGTCAGTAGGTGATCCGGCTTGGCCACCAACTCCAATACAGGCGACCTCGGTCAGTAGTTGGGCCGACCTCGATGGCAGCGGGAAATATGACAACCGGAAGCAGAATATTCGTGAGCGTGGCGCCGGATACACCACGCTGCACGGCTAACGTCACAAATATCGAGGCGCCGGGTCAGCGAAGGCGCGTCATCCGCGCGATTTTCAACGCGCTCCGTAACCGTAGCTCGGCACTTCGTCACGCGATTTGTTCAATGCCAGGCCAAGTAGATTGGTCCGCCGCAGCAGATCGAGAGAATGCCTAACCTCGGCATTGGTCGTCGCAGATTCCTCGACCACCAGAAGCGCTGCATCGAAGTACGGTGAAAATGCGAGCACATCGTCGCAGGCCAGCAACGGGGGCATATCCAGCAATACCAGGCGCGACGGGTAGCGTGTTTTCAGTTCCTCGGCAAGCGCCACCATCTTTGGTGACGACAGCGTCTCGGAGGAATATTCCATCGCCTTGTTCCCCGGCAACACGACCAGACGCTCGACCCCTTCGGGATTGAAAAGCAGCTCACTCAACGGTGCATCATTGAAAAGATAATCACTGATTCCCGGCAGATTTTCGTTGGTGAAGTAACGGGCAATGCTGGGGCGACGCAGGTCGAGATCGACCAAAAGTACAGTCTGATTGACCTCTCGCGCCAGGCTGATAGCCAAATTGATCGATGTGAGCGTTTTGCCCGCTCCCTCATTGGGGCTGGTGATCGCCAGTGTCTGCCACTGGTTGGCAAGCATCCGCTGGCGGACGTGGGTTCGCAGGACTTTATAAGACGCTCCGACCGCATCCGTCGATTCCGCGATCACACGGTGATCTTTCAGGTAAGCATCATTCGTTTGTAATCGCCGGGTCTGCGTATAAACGATTTTCTGAGCACCAGGAATGGCTGACGGGTCTCGCAACGAGCCGTCAGGGCTCGGTTTCATTCTGTCCATGCTGTTCGTGCTCTCCAATATCAATTGTCGAATGAATACGTCCACCGAATTCCGATCACAACAATACGAATTGCCGCAGAACCTGGAAATACAAGACATCAAGCGGTCGATACAGGAAATGGATCAGCGCCAGCACAATGACGATCAACCCAACCAGACCCAGGAACACCAGAATGTTCCGCCAACGTCTTTTGCTTCGGTCTGCCTGCGTTTCGATATACGGGATTACCGCCAGCGGTGGCATGCCCGCCACGGCGGCCAATGCCTTGGCACCATGGATACCGTCGTCCACAGCTTCGCGCAGACCCACATTTGCCGCACCGCCACCCAGCGAGACGATGAAGCCAACCAGCAGGATGGCGATCCGGTTCGGGCTGTCGGGCTCTTCAGGCAACAACGGTGGCTCGACGAGTACAAAGCGTTCCGACTTGCTCTCCGTCTCGAGGGATTCGGCGAGCTGCGCTTCCACCTGTTTGTTCTTCATCTCCTTGAACTTGAACACGGCATTGTCATATTCCCTCATCATCGCCAAGTACTCCTGCTCCACCCGAGGCCCATCGACAAGCCGCTGTTCGAGTTGCTTTAGCTGCTCCTCGAGCGCCTTCCTGGCCTCCAGCAGCGAGCGACGTTCCGCCTGTGCGGCCTGCAGGCTGGACTGCAACTGGATATAGGCCGGGTTATCGGCTTGATCGGTCGGAGCAGCAGCCTTGCGTCGACTGGACTTCGCATCAGCGATCTGCTTCAACACCCCGTCGATTGCGCGCTGCTTGCCCTTTACATCCGGATGCTCGGTCGAGTAGCGCTTGCTCAATGCTGCCAACTCGCCCTTTAGCTCCGTGAGTTTGCGCTGCAGGTCGGCAATGTCCACACCACCCACTTCCTGGCGCAAGGCAACCAGCTCCCGCTCCATCGCGATCCGACTTGGATGGTCCGCGCTGTAACGCGATGCAACCGAGGTGTATTCCGCCTCGAGTGCCTTCAAACGGTCCGCTGCGGATAACACACGCTGACCGGTTGCCGAGTACATATTGCTGTAGGGGTCCGTCTGCGCCATCTGCCCCTGAAGGAAGATGATCCGCTCGTCAAGGCTGCGCACATCCTGCTCGTTGCGGATCAACTGATCCTCGGTGCGACGCAGAAACTCGCGGTTAAGTGCCTGCAATTCGGGCAGGTTGTTACTGTTTTCCTCTTTGAATACCGCCAGCTTGGCCTCCATCTCTGCGATCTGCGCCGCCAGCTTGTCGGATTCTTCGGTGAGGAACCGCGATGCCTCTTGCGCGACTTGGCGGCGCTCCTTGATGTTTTCGTTCAGAAACAGCGAAGTGAGTTCGTTCGCCACTTTCTGCGCTTTTTCCGGCGACTCGTTGTCGTAGGACAGCGAAAACGCGATCGTCGCGGAGGTCGGACGGCCGCTGCGTGGGTCCACCACATCGGCACTGATCATCTTCAACTCGATATCTTCACGCATTGTCTCGACAACGGTGGCAACGGTGAATTGCTCGCGCTCCTCCAGATACAGATCGTACTTTTCGATGATCTTGCCGAGGTTGGCGGTCGTCATGACACGCTGGCTGATCGTCTGCACGCGTTTATCCGCGAAGCTGGTCACCGTCGACCGGACCAAGTCCTGAGGAATCTCCTGTTGCTCGATCAGGATGGTCGCCTGCGAACGGTAAGTCGACGGAATGACGATCGCCGCAAGCGCGAATAACAGGAACAGCACCATGGCCGGGATAATCAGCTGCCATCGGCGCCTGCGCAGAACGGAAAGATATTCGGCCAAACCAAGGCTTGTTGCTTCTTCCATACAGATCGAGTTCCGGGGGGTATATCAGGTTTATTACTTTCTGCTGACCGGGAGATAGGACAACGTCAACAACAATGCGTTCGAGGTCGCCGAATCCGGGTTGACGTCGTACTTCTGATACCGATACCGATAAGCGGCAGATAGCGACCATTCACGGTCGAGTTTATAGCGGAGACCAGGCCTGATGTTCAGATACTGACGATCGTTGGTGCCAGCCATACCAGACGACCGTTCATTCTTGTACCGATCAGCCGTCAGTGTGAAGCGCCAGCGATGCGACAAGCGCTGATTCCAATCCATGCTCAGATGTTCGGAGTCCAGCAATTCCCCCGAGCCACTTGGATTTGTGGACTGATTCAACCCGACGGTGAGCGCACCTGTTTGATACTGCTTGGTGGTCGAAATATCTACAAGATAGCCAGTATCGTCCACCGTTGAGGTACCAGCAAAGGTCGTTTGGGATGTCTCCGTTTTTCGAAGACCTAGCAGCGCTCTTGCCGACCATGTCGGCGAAAAATTGTAGCCGATGCCGGCCAGAATCCCCGTGGTGTCCGACGTCGTCGAGGTCTGATCCGATTCGTAGCGCGCAAAGCTGACCTGACCGAGCAACTGCGTCCTCTCGTCAAAGCGATAGTCCGTATCTGCGCCCAGCGTCAGATAGGTGTAATCAACCAGACCGGTGAGCTGGGCATCGCGATAACTCACATCCTGGTAACTGGCGTTTGCAGTCACCCCCCACAACGGCATCAGTTGGTGGCGCCAGCTTGGAGCGAGCTGCCAGCGGACGCGCCGTTTCGGCACGCGAGTCAGCCCCGAACTGGCCAGTTCACTGGTGACGGTGGAATCCAGATCGAGGTGTGCATTCAGGGCATAGCGATCCAGGCGGGTTGCTTTGACAAGGTCGGCGTCAATCACGGAATCGGTGGTGTTGCGGCTAGGATCGTTGAAATACTGCCGGCGAATGAACTCCGCATCCACGCTAATATCGAACACCTGCGATCGTCTGCCCATTTTCGCCGCGGCGCGCGCCACTGCGCCAGTGGATGCCTTCGGATTCGAAACGACCAGGCCGACATTGTCGTCATAGAATCCCTGCATGCTCGCGCGCGGCTCAAGGTACCAATCGTCTGCCCAGCTAGCCGTCGACGACGCCAACAGGATTATCGGTAGCAATCCGCAACAAGCTGGACGCACGGCATGAGGCATCTTGCGATCCCGTTCGCCGGGTCTAGGGAACCATTACTACGTCGCCGGGTTGCAGCTGGATATTTTGTTCCAGGGACCTGCCACCGGCCACATCGGCATAGTCGAACGGCATGGCCTTCTGCTGATCGCCGCTTCCCCGCAAGACCTGGATACTGTCACGGTCCGCGTAAGGGGTGAGTCCGCCTGCCATTGCCAGCGCCTGTAGGACGTTGACCGGACGACTCATTGCGAACTCACCCGGTCGCGCGACCTCGCCGAGCACGTATAATCGGTTACCAGCCGCCTGGGCGACGGTTACTGTCACCACCGGGTCCGGAATGAAGCGGACGAGTTTTTCGGTTATCTCAGCGGTCAGTGCGACCGCCGTCCGTCCCTCCGCATTGATGTCGCCCACCAGGGGAAAGGAAATACCACCGTCCGGCCGGACCAGGGTCTCCCGCTGCAGTTCCTCTTCATGCCATACATCGATGTGCAGAACGTCGCCGGGCTGAATCCGGTAGCCCTTGTTGTCGTCGCCGTCTGCAGCGGCACCCGCAACCATCCACGACAGCCCCAAGAACACCACCAGCCGCACCATGATCGGTAATGCGGTATTCATATCTTCTCCTAACCTTGCCAGGCGACACCCTGTACCTTATCGGGAACACAGCGCCAGATCTTTATTCCCGACGTCCAGCGCGCGCAGTTTACACGCTCTGCCGCCGGATTCGCAGTGGCTCACAGGCCTTCGGGTGGGTTCACCTCGCGGCTGAGGATCTCGATCTCGCGTCTCAGCGCCTCGTATTCACGGCGCTTGCGGTCGAGAAAGGCCATGGACAGCCTCGCCTTATGCTCTATGCCTAATGGCGTCAACACATAGAGGTATCGAATTTTCTCGCCACTGTTGCGGAAATTGCGCGCCTTGATAAAGCCTTTCGCGATCAGCGCGCGCAGACAGTAATTCGTCTTGCCGAGACTGATCCCGAGCGCCGCTGCAATCTCGCGCTGAGACAGCTCCGGCTGCGCCTCGATCAGCCGCATGACAAGCAGGTGAGCCTCGGTTGTGGTTACGTCGTTTGGCAGATCGTCGGGCAATGAGAGGGCCTGTAGGAAGCGTCAACGATTTTTGCACGAACTAGATTGACGCCAGCATTTCCGTATCGAGACACAAAGCGCACACAACCACCGGCGATGGCAAGGCATCCAACGCCCCATTGCGAAATCCTGGTGCCAGAAGGCGGTGAGACGAATTGTCAGTGATGACTCTTAAACACAATCCAGCAGTAACAGCCAAAAGCCGGCAGGCTGGAGTGGACGTCATCGAAGGTGCCGTCGATCTGGCCACCGGAAAGCCAACGCCGGTGACACGCTACCGCCCTTCCGTTGCTTGGCACACCCGGATCGGCCTGGAACTCGCGGCGTAGCACGCGTGCGGGGAACTGCGTTCATCGAATGAACGCAGCACGCAGATTAGAGCACAGACAACGCATTTCGAACAAGCACGCACGAACATGAAATGTGGCCGGATCCGCATTACCCAAGCCCCACCTCAACCGCTGCGGCACGATGGAATCGGGCGATACAACCACCCCTGCTAGCGCCCCCGGGGTCGATGGCAGGACTGCCACCCGGTCGCGGCTCAGCCTGCGATGCCGCTTTGCATGCGGATTGTGCGCCGTGGCAAATGCGATATTCGCATCTCAGAAACAGCTTCACCGATTCGGCGTGCCCAGCTGAATCACATTTCAATTGCCGGTCCGGGGTAATGCGCCGCCAGGAAACGTCAAGCAGGAGGTCACGAACCTCCGGCGCGGGCGTCGGGCACAGGGTTCTGCGCGTCCACTGCGATCACCATCAGGCCAGGCAGAGTCAACGATTTGCGTGTTCCACCGTCCACGGCATAATTGAAATTCCGTACGAGGCACGCGCTACTGTGCATTCCCCCGTTTTTTCGACTAACCCCGCATCCCCCAAGAATGACAACTCAACAGGAAAGCCATCGCCCCGGCACCCAGGTGCTCGAAACGTTCATCGACGCAATCAGTTGGAACGAGGCTACCGAAAGATTGCTTGGCTGGGCCTCGTCCAATCAACCGCGCGGCGTCTGCTTGTGCAACGTGCATTCGGCCGTAACCGCGCTGGACGACCAACAGCTGGCTGCCGCCTTGCGAAAGGCCGACATGGTGCTTGCGGACGGCGCCCCGATCGCATGGGTAATGAGGCGAAAAGGCTACAACAATCAAACTCGCATTGCCGGCCCCGACCTTATGTGGCGGCTCTGTGAATCTGCCGAACGCCACGGCGTTGGCGCGTTTCTGTTTGGCTCCACCCCCGAGACACTGGATCGCTTGCAAAGCAACATAAAAAAGCGCTTTCCTGACCTTGATGTGCGCGGCTCACTTAGCCCACGATTCGGCGCCTGGACTGAAGAAGAGGAGCAAACCTACATCGACACGATCAATGCAACTGCCGCTGGTCTCGTCTTTGTCGGTTTGGGCTGCCCACGACAGGAAATCTGGATGGCGCGGCAGCAGGAGCAAAAACGGGTAAGCGGGGTTCTCATTGGCGTTGGTGCGGCATTCGACTTTCACGCAGGAACCGTAAAGCGCGCCCCCCTCATCTACCAGCAACTGGGGCTCGAATGGCTCTATCGCCTGCTGGCCGAACCACGGCGCCTTTGGCGACGCTATTTGATAACAAACACCCGATTTCTACTGAATCTTCCCGGCACACTGAGTCGCAGCAGGACAGTACGCAACGCCACAACCGACCGGGATTAAGCAACAGTGAAGCCGAGAGAATCGATTCTGGACTATATTCGGCGACACCCTGTGTTGTTTTATCGAATCATGCCCCTGCGGCGGCGCTATCATGGCCTTCTGATCTCGAAATCGACGCAACTCGTCGTGGAGGGATATCCCCGCTGCGCCAACACATACGCAGTTGCGGTACTGAAAACGAGCCAGCCGGCCGCCATTGAATTAGCCCGGCACACACATGCGATAGCTCAAATCAAACGAGCCTATCAGGAAAGAATACCGACGTTATTACTGATCCGAAGCCCGGAAGACGCCATTCTCTCGTATGTCATTCGTGAAGAAAATGTAGATATACCACTCGCCATCCGAAGATACGTTTCTTTCCACGAGGCAGCGCTTCCTCTGGCCCGCGATTTCGTGGTATCGGACTTCAATACAACAACGACAGATTTCAATAAGGTCATTCTTGCCCTGAACGGCCGCTTCGCACTTAACCTGGCAGAATTCCACCCAACCGACGAAACTGACGCTGAAATCCGCACCGCGGTCGAAAATATGGAGATGAAAGACTCCGGCGGCCATCTCTCCGAAGCTCGCGTTGCCCGCCCGTCGGCATCACGTACCGCGATCAAGCATCGCATGCGAGACGAGCTGAAGAAATTTGATCGCGACCTTGCGGTCGCGCTCCGGCTGTATTCGAAAATGCGTGAGATATCATTGTGACTTCACACATATTCAAGCCATGAGAGACCAGCCAAGCACCCCGTAAGCAACAAAACCTATCTTAAATATGTCCGCATTCTTTTCAATGTCTATTTGTTATGCTTCACGAACACCAAGATCAGACTCAGTGAGCCAATACCTTGTCCAGTCAACCTGAATCACTTCCTACGGATCCGACAGTTGTTTTGCTCGTTGGCGAGGGGAGGAGCGGCACCACCTTGGTTGACATGCTGCTGGGCGAGCTAGACCGTGTCGTATCTGTTGGCGAATTGATTTTCATTTGGTCGCGCGGTGTGGTGGACAACCAACTCTGTGGCTGCGGCGAAAGCTTCGATAGCTGCGGAACATGGAACGATATACTTATAGAGTACGACCGCCGAAAGAGGCGACTTTCGGAAAACGAATACCTTGTATACCGCAATATCGGCTCGATGTTGAGATTTCCTGCGCTACTGTTCGGCGTAAATACAGGGCGCAAGAAAGACATAGTGAAATCCATAATCTCATCTTACGATGAGTTGTATCGCTCGATTTCCAAAGTCACCGATGCGGAAATCATCGTTGACTCATCAAAAGCAGTGCCGTTTGCTTACCTCTTGCTTCGTTACAGTAACTTACGCATCAAATTGATTCACGTCGTCAGAGATAGCCGGGCAGTTACATTTTCTCGACAAAAGCGAAAAATCCGAAAGGAAATCGTTGATAGAGTCGAGTACATGCCAACCGTTTCCACTCTGCGTAGCGCGCTAAAATGGATGGTGAACAACATATCGACGGAGCTAGTAGCCCGCAGACACGACTACGTTCGAATCACATATGAAGGGCTCGCCGCCAATCCGACAGAAACCCTTGGTTACTTGGCTTCATATATGGGAAGGACGACCGGCGAATTTCTCAAAATCCTCTCCGGTACATCTGATGTTTTGATGTCTGCGCATCACACCATTTCAGGAAACCCATCCAGATTTGACCGTGGCATGGTGGAAATCAGGTGTGACGACCGATGGCGAAAAGAAATGAAGTCGTGGAAAAAACTCCTGGTTACATTCGTTACCTGGCCACTGCTGTGGCGATATTATCACTGACAATCTGCAAACAGCGCTGGAATACCAAGAGCATACGCGGATTCGTTGGCTGAAAGCTTTGACGACGGATAAATTCCAGCTATAGATTCAGTCCTCGCAAATCCCTGCTTCGGCGCACCACCCACAGTCTGCCGGTTATCGATCCTCCGCCGCGCCCATCCCTGATCAGTCTCATCGCCGAAACCCCGAACCCGCCATGGCCGCATCAATCTGCTTCAGCCGTTTAAAGACATCGTCTGCGATCGCTGCATACTGGTAGTTCGGCGCTCTGAGAGCGGCCGCCCAGGTAATGCCGCCACCTGAAGCGATGACCCTTCTGGTCCAGTCAACCGCGGTTCGGGTTGGAAACACGCGGTCACCACTTTGCCAGGTGCTCTGAAGCGGTGAAAAAATATGCGGAATCGCGCCAGAGACACGGAAGCACTGTTCGACCTGATCAACCAGCCATTCGTTTTCTGGCCACCACGGCACGTGACCGCCTCCGTCTTTCAGGGTCGGTGATACGTGACCATCCGTGAAGTCGGCCAATAACGTACTCCGCCCCAACAGCCATATTGGCGCCGAGCCGCGCTGCCGCCTGTATACGCGCCGGTTTCCCGCCCAGGCGACCAGTGCCTCCGGGTTTCCCGATTTCGCCGCCCGGATGTAGCGTGCCGGGTTCCCATGATTTCCGTGGTCGAACCACCACGCATCCACTTTGTTGCCGAACCGCTGCGAAAACGTCGCAATGATTTGCCCATAGGCCTCGTCCGCGGAAAGACGTGATCGTTCCAGATACGCCTTCCACGCGTTTTCCGCGGCAACCAAATCGCCGTAGAACTTTGGCTGTTGTCGCTTCATTCGCGACACGCGTGCGGTCGAAAGAAAATTCAGCGACGGCCCTTGCGACGCCACGTAGAGCATGATCTTGTAGCCGTCGCGCCTGAGCTGATCGATGTAAAGACCGAGCAAGTCGAATCGAGACGCCGTTGTTCCCTGTGTCGGTTGTTCAAACACAGCGCCAGGGGAAGTGAATAGCCCTCCGAATGATGGCGCCGTCAGATTCAACATGACCCAACGGGCCGTCTTGATGGCCTTGAGTTGCTGTAACAGGGTGCCGGTTCTGAACCGTTCGACCTGCCTTGCATCATCACCGGCAGGTATCACAACGCGAATACCCCAACCACCTTCCAGCCAAGACCCTGCCGCCACCGGGCTGGCCGTTACGTCACCGCAAAGATTTTCCGGTGCCCACTCCAGCGCCTCAGCGGCAAACGCACCTGCAGCCAATGCGACGCATCCGATCAATACAAGCAAGCCCCGCACGCTACCCACTGCCTCCCCAAAATACCCGTTGCGCTTTTTCATATATCTCGATTAAGCGAGAGAGATTTTTCTCCTCTGAATAGCGCTCCTGCGCGATTTTCCGCGCATACGCCCCCAGCTTTGCCCTGCCGTCATCGCCGAGTGCGAGCATCTGCCTAACCGCAACACGCAAAGCGTCGGGATCCCCTGGTGAAAACTTCAGCCCTGTCGCCTGATGCACCACCAGCTCACCGAGACTGCCGATGTCGCTCGCGACAACCGGCAACCCACACATATAGGCCTCGACCAGCGTGACCGGGAAACCCTCATACCATTCCGAAGGCATCACCAGGAACGCAGCACCGTGCATCAACTCGAGAATGTGTTCGCGCGGTAATTCACCGACGAACACAGCGTGCGGCGGCGCACTCCGCTGCATCTCCTCGGTCGCCCCTCCTCCCGCCAACGTCAACGGATAGTCGATCTCCCGCCACGCCTCGAGCAACGTCGTTATCCCCTTTTCGCTGGACAGGCGGCCGACAAATAGCGCGCCTTCGCGCCGTTCCGCCTGCCGACTTGCCGGCAAGCCGGCAAGCTTACTGTTCGGAAGAAAATTGGGTTTTACATGAATACGCGCTTGCGGAAATCCCGCCTGGACGAATTTCGACCGCGCAAACTCGGTCAGCGCCACAAAGGCGTCGACATCTCTCTGCCACGTTGCGCGCCATTTGTGAAACTCGACCATCGCTGCAACGACTGCCGTACCAAGATAACTCCCCCTGTACACACGCTTTCCGACCATGTGGAACGCGCTTTTCTCGATGCTCGATTCATTGATCACGCCGTCTACCAGGAGGTTCGCGGATGGGCAGATCGGCCGGTAATTGTGGAGCGTATGCACGGTGGGAACCTGCTGTCGGTGGGCCTCGCGAAAAATGTACGGAGATAATCTGGGAAAATAATTGTGAACATGCATAACGTCCGGCCGATGTGCGCGAATCTCCTGACGCACCCGGCGGACCCCGAAAGGCGAATAAATGGTGCCGCTCGCCACTCGCAACTTGGCGACAGCCCCACGGACGTCATCGTTGGTCACCAACAACGGAACGACATCGTTTCCGTGCCCGGACAGCAGCTCCAGCTCCGCGTCGAATACCGAATCCTCCCCTCCACGCTGCTGATAACGATTGTGGACCAACAGAATCTTCAAGGGACGGATCCGGTTAGCCCAGCCCGCGCGGAGATTTCTGCGGCGTCAGACGCCCCACGTGCAGCGGGCGCCTTGCGGCTTCGCCTGCGAATGTCCCCCTGTATGAATAGGTAAATGAACATTACATGTTGATAGATAATGACGTTATCGGTGGAAAAAAGAATTGCAAGAAAAAGTGCGAACAATCGCCCCTGTTTATGCTTAATGGAAAAGAACAGGTACATAAAGATCACGAACGGAACAATACCGATTTCGAGAGCCAGAGAAAGCAAATCACTGTGAAGAAGTACGCGCTCCACGTGCAGCTGTGACTGCAGATCAGTGACTACTTTTCCGATCCCCGTGCCCCACAACAGGAAGTCACCGTAGTTGAACCCTGTAGCCGTCAACGCTGACAGCCACAGCTCCTGGCGCCCCTTGCTGAAATCATTGGGCGACCTGCCGAGATAGTCAAACACGTAGTTATCGAACCATCCTTGGGCGAACGCGATGGATGCCACCATGACCGCCACCCCACCCGCGGTCAGCGTGACAGGATGAAGGATCAACGAGCGAATGCGCTTGGGTGACAGCCACACCAACAAAGCGATAACAAACGCCAGCATCGCAACACGCTTTAAGAAAACAACGAAAAAAACGGTCGACAGCAGCGCCCACAAATACCGCTTCGTGATTAACAGGTAGAGAGCCACCATTGATAAAGGAAATGCGAACGTGGTCTCGAGGAATGACTTTGAGTTCGCCACAGAGAATTCTTCGGCCACTCCGGGCGAGCCCCTGGTCAGTGCATTAATTACACCAACAACAATCAGGTATCCTGCGAGAAATCTAAAATCTATCTCAAGTTTCGCGAAATCGAATAAAATAAATACGGATAGAAAAACGTACAGAAAATATACTTTCTTAAACGTATTGAAATCCCACGGAACCAGGCTTACGACGGAAAGCAACACCAACAAGAGGAATGCCCAGGTCTCACGGTTGAAGTTGAGGTATTTTCCTCCTGAAAATGCCCACACGGCGCCTGCCAACAGCGGCATTACGTAAACCCCGTAGCGAACCAGGGGAAAGCCGGTTAATGCGATAACCAGAGCCGCCAGGTATATGATGTATACCAGACGCTCTGGAGACAGCCTGCTACTCAACGTGCCACCTCCCCTCGCTTCAAGAATGTATAGTGATTCCAGGGAACCAGTGATGCCGCGGAGCTCACGCCAAATTCCTTCTTGACGATCCACCACATTACGGCATTCGCTCCGACAACCACTGTCGCCGTCGACAGCGCTGCCCCTACTCCTCCCCAGCGAGGCACAAGAAGCAAAGCGAGAATTATCCCTGCACAGGCCGCCACCGCATTGACAGCTGAAAGCCAGATGCGCCGACCACCCAGCAGCAGAACGCTGGAACAAGAGCCTGTGAGTACATTAAATACGTTACCCATGATCAATATGACCAATATCGGGTATGCCGCAATGTAGGATTGACCGAAGGCCAGCTCAAGTATCCATTTTCCGGCGAAAATCAGCACGATGGAAATGAGCGCCGTCAGCGAAAACGCGAGAGATGCAGAGAGCCTGAGCAAAGCCTCCAGGCGGGTCTTGCTTCCCGCATGAATGTAGTCTGCGATGTGAGGCTCCAAGGCAAGGTTTATTATGAGCAAGGGAAGCGCTATGAGGTTATACAGCTTTAGAGCGATTCCATATAAAGCGGCGCCATCGTGTCCCACGAAATAGCTTACGACCCACAGTGCCGCATTAGCCATCAAGAAGATCGATAGATTTAATATGAGTATTGGCCATGCAAAATGAAATACGCTCGCCACCGAAATCCATTCAGCGAATGACGCACCCGCAAAACCAATGAGGCGGGCCAACCTTACGCAGCCTCCCAGATTCACCATCAGCGCAATAAAAAACCATATCTTTATTACGAGCTGCAAACTCACGTTGTGATAATA
Source organism: Gammaproteobacteria bacterium (assembly GCA_020445255.1). Lineage (GTDB taxonomy): Bacteria > Pseudomonadota > Gammaproteobacteria > Chromatiales > Chromatiaceae > Thiosocius. The sequence goes on along the minus strand of JAGRGY010000026.1, from coordinate 8,555 downwards.
AAACGCAGCGCCCCACAGAACCAGGAATACAAAAGAGCTCTGCGCCGACATATCGAGTGCGACGCCCCACCCCGGCCTATGCAGAGCGCGCAATGATTCGCCGATCGGTGCCGCCAACGAAATCATGGCCGCCCAAGCGACAATCCACGCCGAGAAATCCGCTAACTCGGGAGCGTCAAATACGTCGACAAAAACCCAGTCGGCAATACCCGAAATCAGGACCACGGCCACAATCCCTGTAGTGATCACACCAAAACGCATCACTCCCAGGAGTGTCTGCCGCAAGACGCGCTGATCACCTTGGTTTCGGGCATCGGAAGCTAGCTTCATCGTTGCCTGCTTGATGCCGAGCCGCATGACGATCGAGGCAAACATCACGGTACTGAATGCCAACATGTACTGACCGACATCTTCGACAGACAGTAATCGCGTAAGAACGACGTTGACGAGAAACGCTGTTCCGACACCCAGAATGCGGATTACCGCCGACCATGCCAGAGAAGAAATTATATGGGCCATAGCGTACCGACTATCGCATTCGACCTGACGCGGGGGAAGTCCAACAGTTGGGCTAGAGGCGTCTACCGGACCGGGAGAAATCCAGATCTTCAGCGAGGCGAACAAGGCGGTCAGCTGCGAGGTTTTGTCGGCCAGACCACGATCGCGGACCTTGACAAAGCCGAACTGGCGTTTGATCACCCGGAACGGAGCTCTACCCATGCCCGCAGCCGGGATTACTGATGACTTCGTTCAGCAGATGAACGCATCCGTTGAGTCTTTAGAGCGTTTGGGCGGCTTTTCTCAAAAGCACGCCAATCTCGAGACACGGGCGATGTCATCCCAGCGCTACGAAAGAAGATCCTTCGGCACGATCGAGTCGGGCGACACGACCACCTCCTGCTCCCGCCCCAGAAGCGAGAGCAGAACGGCCACCCGGTCGGCACCTGAACGACCGCGGACGATCGCTTGCATACCGGCCAGTGGCCCCTCGGCGAAACATACCGGGTCACCATCCCTGAACAGTTCGGCAGGCGCGATCGGGGTCTGTCGATCGCCGTCCTGGGCGGAAATCAGGGCGTCGACCACTGCGTCGGGCACCGGTCGCAACTCGGGACCGAATCTGACCAGCGAGTTGACGCCGCGGGTTGACCGGATGGATGAAATGTTGTCCAGGCCAAGATCGAGCGAGACGAACAGATAGCCGGGAAACAGTGGCTCGACGGCAGCGAGCCACCGTCCGGCACGGCGGCGCGCGGCAGCAATCATCGGCAGATAGACCTCGAATCCCTGGCGCTCCAGGTTGGCCTGGGCCACCAGCTCCTGTCTGACCTTCGTGTGCGCGAGATACCAAGCCGCCATCTGACTCCCCTCGGTTTGGTCGCTGATGGTAACCGAACCGTGTCCGGCCTCATGTCCTCGCAGCAGACGACGCACCGGACCGAGGTCTCGGCCATCTTGACAACAGGGCGCGATGGACTTAGCTTTGCCAAGATTTGAAAAACCGTTACGACTCGGTCAGCTAGCGGACATCTTTGAAAAACAACAACAGAAGATGTTCGACATCGAGTCATGCGTAATGGCGTGCAGCGGCAGGGAAAGCGCTGTGCGCACGTAAAGTAAATAAAACACGAAATTGCTCCGGGGAGGTCTAATGTCTACGTCAAAATTGGTGGTCGGCTGCGCGTGCGCTGGGTGCATGGCGCTGAGTGGCGCGGCGCAAGCCGAGATTGAAATTTCCGGTTACCTGAAGAACGAAACTGCCGCCTACATGCGGGGTGGCGCGTCAACAGGGCAGGCGCAAAACGCGCTCGGGAAAGGCGGGCATGACCAAGGTGAACTGCTCAAGTTCGAGAATACGGTCCGCACGTTTATCAACGGCGATCTCACCGACGACTCGACTTGGCACGCTGAGTTGCAGTTTGTACACAATTCCGAAGGCGTCAACGCAGACTATGTGTGGCCACGTCAATATACCCAGACCGAGGTCCTGCGCGAGCTTTACGCCGACACCTCTTTCGGTGATTGGGATTTGCGCCTTGGAAAACAGCAGGTCGTATGGGGGACTGCCGACGGCATCAAGCTGCTCGACATCATCAACCCGACAGATTGGCGTGAATTCAACCAGAACACGATGGATGAATCGCGCATTCCGGTGTGGATGATCAACGCCGAACGTAACGTTGGCGACACAGGCAATTTCCAGCTGATCATATCTCAGCACGAGGAAAACAAGATTGCCGGACTTAACGAAAACGGCGACTATGGCCACCCGTTCGTGTTCAAAGGTGTCGACACCATCACGGGCAGGGTCAATGGCTTCATCAACATAGCTCCAGCATTCGGCAGAGTTGCCAAGACTTTTGATGGCCTGTCCGCGGCCGCTGGCTTGTCGGGTCTGGGCGATACGGCCGGTCTAAGCGCCAAAGATGCGACTGTGCAAAATTTTGTGAACGCCGATAACATACCGTCATTGGGATTCGGCGGTGTCGGTTGTGGCTCGGTTGGCCTACCCAACGCACCTGGGTTATCCGGCGGGGTGATGACAAATGCCAACGCCCAGTGTCTCAATGACATCATGCAGTCGACCGGCAACAGCCTGTTGCTCCCGACGGTGCCCTTGGGACAAAACAACAATGCCACCAACTCTATAGACGGCGGCGTCCCCACTGGTGCGAAAAACAACGGATTCTGGGACCTATACAATCCGGATTCGGCATTTGAATATTTCCCAGATACCTCGTTTGCAACGTTCGATTCGTTTGTGAACCTCAACACAACATATGTACGCGACTATCCCGATGATTCCAATCCGAATTTCGGATTCCGATACAAGGGGTACACGGAAGGCGGCACCAGCTACTCGTTGAATTATTTCTATTCGTACGATTCAAATCCGTCCGTAAACATCACTATGCACACACCTTCAGGCCAACGGGTCTATCCGGTGGTTGACACAGCCAACAACAATGCCATTCAGTACCACACAACGCCAGGTGCGGCTCCGGATACATGGGTAAGAGGAACTGCATCGGCCACCAGGCGCTGCTCTGCCACCGAACAGTTGAACATTATGACCACCACCGCTGTTGGAGCTCGCGCTGCGGCGGCAACCGATACCGGATGTACCTTGAGGTTTACGGAGTCGCTTAACAGAATTCACAACATCGGCGCGTCGTTCGACACGACCTTTGACAACATCGGCCCCGTGCCAGTTGTCATGCGCGGCGAATTCCTTTACCAGAAAGATGTGAACGTCCCGGTCATAGACCGTGGCGAACTTGCAATTGGCAATATCACCCAGGCACTCAAATCAGAGAAGGCTGATTTTTTCAAATATGTTATCGGCTTCGACGTTACGGTGATGACCAACCTGTTCGTCAGTACCCAGTTCATCCAGTTCGTTAACCTTGACTTCGTTGATGAAGCAAGCGCTCGCAACGCCGACATCAATGCGGCACGAACAGCAAATGGAAGCGCGTATCTTGGAAATGCCAATTACCGCCGCTACACGGGGCATATGCCATCACTTGCCTTGGACAACGGGCTGAATATCGGCGAAGAGTTCGAGAGCTTCGTCTCACTGTTCTTCTCAAAGCCTTTCGGTGATGCTCAAGAGCACCGCTGGAACAACATTATGATTTTTGAGGAACGGGGCGGCTGGTGGAACCGATTTGACTTCGAGTATGCCTTCTCCGACGAGGTAATTGGCACGTTCGAATGGAATCAATATTGGGGCAGCGAAGATTCACTGTTTGGTCAGTTCGAGAAATCGTCAAATCTCCAAGTCGGTGTCCGGTACATCTTCTGACGCATTCCCTAGAGCGCCCGCGTAACCCGATGGACGACACGTCCTAGTAGATACCGCGGGTCTGTTGACCAGATCATTTAATGTGAATTGCGCCGCGCGGCGTAGCAGACAACCCCGACTAATGTCGGGGTTGTCTTCATTTCGTTGTCAAGTACACAAGCAAACATGTACGCATGAGGGGCTCCCAAGAAACCGGTCCAAATGCGATGTGAATTCTGACCTACCCTGATCGATGAGGAGGGTGTCAGATGAAGCGCAAAAGGTACTCAGTCAAGCAGACCGTTGCGGCGGTCAAGCAGCATGGGGTGGGCCTGTCGGTTGCCGAGTTGTCGCGCACGACACTACCCCGAAATTGAGTAGCACCGGCATTTAGAGTCCAATCCCATGACGAAGGAGATTGGACGTGAAAAAGCGATACAGCGAAGAGCAGATCATCGGTTTTTTGAAGGAGGCGGACGCTGGAGTCCCGGTCAAGGAGCTGTGCCGGCGGCATGGCTTCTCGGAGGCCAGCTACTACCTCTGGCGCAGCAAGTTCGGTGGCATGGACGTGTCGGACGCCAAGCGCCTCAAGGTGTTGGAGTCGGAGAATGCGCGGCTGAAGAAGCTGCTGGCAGAAGCCCTGCCCGAGAACGAAGTGACGAAAGAAGTCCTGCGAAAAAAGTGGTGACCGCACCGGCCCGTCGGGAAGTGGTGCGGCTCAAGGAGCAGCGCGGGATGAGCGAGCGGCACGCGCTGCGTGTCGTCGGCATGAGTGCCTCGGCATTGCGCTACATGCCCAGGCCGGACAGCAACGCCGAGCTGCGCCAGCAGATCGTGGACATAGCGCAGCGATATCGCCGGTAAGGCGCCCCGATGATCTACCTCAAGCTGCGCCAGGCCGGGCATCGAGTCAATCACAAGCGCGTCGAGCGGCTGTACGCGCAAGAGAAACTGCAGGTGCGCCGACGGCGGCGCAAGAAGATTCCGGTTGGGGATCGTCAGCCGCTGATCCGGCCTGGCGCGGCCAATGAAGTCCGGTCGATGCATTTCGTCTTCGATCGGATCGCCTCAGGTCGGGCGCTCAAATGCTTGGCCATCGTCGACGACGCCACGCACGAGGCGGTGGCCGTGATTCCGGAGCACGCGATTGGCAGTGACCATCTGGTGCGATTGCTGGATGAGGTCTGCGCGCTCCGCGGCAGGCCATCGATCATCCGAACGGACAACGGCAAGGAATTTACCGGTTGGGCCATGTTGACCTGGGCACATCGTCACGGCATCGCCCTGCGCTTAATCGAGCCGGGCAAGCCGAACCAGAACGCGTACATTGAATCCTTCAACGGTCGGTTACGCGACGAGTGCCCGAACGAGCATTGGTTCGTCAGCCTCAACCACGCCCGGGCGGTCCTCCGCGCCTGGGTCCGCGAGTACAACGAGGAAAGACCGAAGAAGACACTTGGCGGGCTGACGCCCGTTCAGCATGCCAAGCAGCTCGCTGCAAAGGCGGCTACGTTTGACCCTGGACTCTAAACCGAACCGCTACTCAACAAGGGGTAACGTCGGGTCAAAAACGCAACGTTACGTAAAAGACAAAAAAGAAGGAGCCCTAGAAGGGCTCCTTCACAATACCCTACAGTGTGAACTGGTCGATTATCAGGCGACTCACGCCTCTTTGCGACGAGCAACACCCACCAGGCCGACCAGTGCGCTACCCAGCAGCCAGGCAGCTGCCGGAACTGGAACAGCAGTCGTCTCATACGTACCAGCCATCGTCCACGTGCTTGGACCGATGCCAGAACCACCGGTGACGGTAAGATCAAACGCTCCGCCACCGATCGTGCCCGAAATGGTTTGCATGGCCAGCCCTGTCGTATCGACTCCACCATCGTTCTCGTTCCCGATCGGGAAGATCGCACCGGGAGCAAACGACCAAGTGATGGCGAGGTTCGTCATGTCCACCATCGAAAGATCGCTGTCATCAACATGGAAGCCAGTACCGATGGAACCGATGCTAACTTGACCTCCTGAGTATCCAAACGCGTTCGGGATCATGATGGTGATCGCATTGAGGCCCGAGTCTACATCCATCATAAGGTCGCCAGACCACGGCGTGTTAACTGCTACACCGCCGGTGAACGTACCGGTCGTCACGTGCATCACGGTGACCTGCGCCGCATTCGCACCGAACGATGCCAATCCTAATGCTGCGACAATCGCAGCGCCTATAAGTGATTTTTTCAACTTCATCCCCCTCATAATTTCGCGAAGTTTGTGGGTATGGGTATCGGGCAGAAGCCCGGTCAGTTTTGTCGTTCTCACCTACAACTCTGAAACCGCACGAGTCGGGATATGCGCCGCTCCCTGATACCCCGCTGGGGAACGCACGTCCGGGGTCCATTATGCAACATGTATACCAGTGATCGTGGCGCGTGCTCAAGTCTTCTTAGTATGTTGTTTATAATCGTGTTTTTTTAACACTGTAGCTTTCGAGACCAAACGGGTCGGCCGTGCATGGACAACAGTGTAAAGATCTCGGACAGGCGATCCGGAGTACTGTGCGCCACCGCACAAATTGGGATTTTCGCTCCCGGCGGTCGACGAGCCATGCAGTGCAGGCGAGGATAAGATCCTCGCGTTAGATGCATGATAAATAGAGAATATCTTTAGATTCAGCCTCCGGCGGCAGCCGTCGCCGAGCATTAAAGAATGTAAAATATCCTGTCATCAGCGCATTCGCTGTGCACCATTGGTGCCCGACTGGAATGCAGCCACAGAGCGCAATGCGGTTTGGATCAGACTGTCGACCGACTTCGACTGAACTCCGGGAACCGGTTGCGGCCCGAAAAGTCACACTCAAGCTGAATTCGAGCCCTTGCCGGTTGAACCTTGGTTCCGTTTTGAGGAACTGCGAGTGCCCTGGTCACCAAGTGTCGGATCACAAGTCGGCGAATGCGGCGACGCCGGGACAACACCACGTAAGGTCGCGGATGGAACATCAGGTATGAGAAGGCGATTTTGGTCGGAGCGGGGAGATTCGAACTCCCGACCCCCACAACCCCATTCAGCTTTTCCTTCATATCAAGCCTTCTCAAATAGCATCAGAATGTGGTGTTTTTGTCCAATAAGTGACTGTTTTTGCATTTCTTATTCTGCCACTGCTATGATTTGGTACCTAAAGTTCTTCTCGATTAAAAACAGTCGAGGTGTGGTACCTATGGTACCTATTCTGAAATAGGTACCAGATACTCCTCGCGGAAAATAGGTACCAAAATGCGCCAATAGGTACCAAATAGGTACCACGTGAGGGACCACCACAAATGCCGAGCAAGCGAATTACCGTGCCCACCGTAGAGTACCTGAAGACCGATAAGGTACAGGAAGATTTTTGGGACACATTGACTCCCGGGTTCGGTGTTCGAGTCACCAAGGGTGGCCGCAAGACCTTCGTGGTCATGACTCGGGTGCTCGTTGCCGGTCAGTGGAAGAAACGCCGCTACACGATCGGTCGATACGCGGAAGGCGTGGACCACGAAGACCAAGGGCTCGATCTGAAAACGGCGAGGGATCGCGCGAAGGCGGTCATCGCGGCCGCCGGAGACGGCCGCGATCCACAAGAGGTGCTGCAACCTTCCCCGCGCGACGAGATGGTCGAGAGGTCTGCCAATTGCT
>JAGRGY010000026.1:782-922 GCA_020445255.1 Gammaproteobacteria bacterium | reverse complement strand
GACGCCATTATGGATGAAGGGCATGACGCGCATGCCAATAAGACACTCACCGTCCTGAAGATGCTGTTCAACTGGGCCTACGATCACGAAAAGATAAACGACATTCCGACCGAGCGGATGAAGCCACCCGGCGCAGTCAC
>JAGRGY010000026.1:0-751 GCA_020445255.1 Gammaproteobacteria bacterium | reverse complement strand
ACCTCACCAGAGATGGTCACAATCTGGAACGCAACATACGGTGACGAAGCCACCGACTCGCATATCCATGGCGACATTGTCCGCATTCTCATGTTGACCGGACAACGGCGAAATGAAGTCGCTGGGATGCAATGGTCGGAGATCGATTTCGATCGCCGCACCTGGGAACTACCACGCGACCGGACCAAGAACAAACAGCCGCACATCGTCCCGCTCTCGTCGGCCGTCCTGTCGATCCTGCGCCGACAGCTGAAGGAGCAGAAAGAACTCGGCCTCGAATCCGCGTACGTCTTCACGACAACGGGCGAAACGCCCTTCTCCGGTTGGAGCCGGTCCAAAAAACGCCTCGATCAACGCTGCGGCGTAACCGATTGGCGGCTGCATGACCTGCGGCGCACCGTCGTCACCGGTATGAACGACGACCTCGGCGTCTGGCCCCATGTCGTCGAAGCGGTCGTGAACCATGTCACCGGCGCCGCCAAGCGTGGCGTTGCGGGCGTCTACAACCGGGCCGAGTACCTCAAGGAACGCCGACGCGCCCTCGAGCGCTGGGCTCGCCACCTTCTGAAGCAGGTCGCCGAGGCCCGCCGGGCGGCCTAATTCCCTGCCCTGCGAAAAACCGCGCACCGGGTTGAAAGGGTTTTCTGCCGACACCCCTCAATCGCGCGCCTAGCATGGTACCCGTCGATATCAAGTTCTAACGGGATACACACCATGCAACGACTACTCACCGACCGCCAGCTGCGCGAAA
>JAGRGY010000003.1 GCA_020445255.1 Gammaproteobacteria bacterium | reverse complement strand
GCGACGAGATCCACACCAGCATGGAGCTGGGGCCGGTGCTGCCGAAGGCCGAGATCAAGAACCAGCCGTGGATTTCGGCCTACGAGGACTGGAACGTCGATGTCGGCCTCGCCTGCGGACTCGCCGGGCGCGCGCAGATCGGCAAGGGCATGTGGGCGATCCCCGACCAGATGGCGGCGATGGTGCAGACCAAGCTCGCGCATCCGCAGGCCGGCGCCAACTGCGCCTGGGTGCCATCGCCGACCGCGGCCACGCTGCACGCGATGCACTATCACGACGTCGACGTCACCGAACGCCAACGCGAACTCATGACACGGCCGCGCGCGGATCTCGACGCCATCCTCACGCCGCCGATCATGCATGACCCGTCACGCCTGACCCCGGCACAGATCCAGCGCGAACTCGACAACAACGCCCAGGGCATCCTCGGTTACGTCGTGCGCTGGATCGACCAGGGGGTCGGTTGCTCGAAGGTGCCCGACATCCACGACGTCGGCCTGATGGAGGACCGCGCGACGCTGCGCATATCGAGTCAGCACATCGCCAACTGGCTGCATCACGGCATCTGTACGCACGACCAGGTCATGCAGACGCTGCGGCGCATGGCCGTCGTCGTCGACCAACAGAACGCCGCCGACCCGGACTACATGCCGATGGCGCCGGCCTACGACGGCATCGCGTTCCAGGCCGCGTGCGACCTGGTGTTCAAGGGCCGCGAACAGCCCAACGGCTACACCGAACCGCTGCTGCACGCGCGCCGCCGTCAACGCAAACGCGCGCTGCAGCGCGTCGCCTGAGCGGGACACGCACGGTGGGACGGCTCAGCCGCTACTTCACTTACCGCCGTGACGCAGACGGCAACGGCTATCTCGAGGTGTCGCTGCGCGGCAACGCGCTGCTGCGCCTCGCGGCCACCAACAAGGGCACGGCGTTCAGCGAACAGGAGCGACGTGCGCTCGGTCTGGAGGGCATGCTGCCGCCGCAGGTCTGCACGCTCGAACAACAGGTCGCGCGTCTGTACCGCGGCTACTGCCGGCAGTCCGACGACATCGCCAAGTACCAGTACCTGCGCGCGCTGCAGGAGCGCTCCGAGGTGCGCTTCTATTCACTGCTGCAGCAGCACCTCGAGGAGATGATGCCGATCGTGTACACGCCGACGGTCGGCAAGGCGGTGCAGCAGTACAGCGATCTGTACCAGGCGCCGCGCGGGATCACAATCTCGTCGCGCAACATCGACCACATCGACCGCATCCTCGAGGACTACCCGCTGACCGACGTGCGCATGCTGGTCGCGACCGATGCATCGGCGATCCTCGGTATCGGCGACCAGGGGCACGGCGGGCTCGCGATCTGCATCGGCAAGCTGGCCCTGTACACCGCCGGTGCCGGTCTCAGCCCGTTCCATACCATGCCGGTCAACATCGACGTCGGCACCGACCGGCGCGAACTGCTCGACGACCCCGACTACCTCGGCGTGCACGAACCGCGGCTGCGCGGCGACGAGTATTTCGCGCTGCTCGACTGTTTCGTCGATGCTGTCCAGCGGCGCTGGCCGAAGGCGGTCATCCAGTGGGAGGACTTCGCCAAGGACGTCGCGTTCAAGGTGCTCGAGCGCTACCGCGGCCGTGCGTCGTCGTTCAACGACGACATCCAGGGCACCGGTGCCATGACGCTCGCCGGCCTGCTGGCGGCGTGTCAGCTCAAGGGCGAGTCGCTGACCGAGCAGGTCATCGTCGTGGTCGGCGCCGGCGCCGGCGGCGTCGGTGTGGCCAAGGCGATCCAGGACGGCCTGGTGCACGAGGGCCTGACCCGCGAGCAGGCGCGTCGGCAGATGTTCGTCATGGATGCCGGCGGCCTGGTCGTCGACGGCGTGTCCGCGCAGGGCTACCAGCAGCCGGTCAGCCAGTTCGTCGACACCTATGCCGACTGGCAGATCGCCGGCGAGATCCCGTCGTTGTGGGAGGTCGTCGAACAGGCGCGACCGAGCGTGCTGCTCGGGTTGACCGGCGTCAGCGGTCTGTTCAACGAACCCCTGGTGCGGCAGATGGCGCGCAACACCGCGCGGCCGGTCATCTTCCCGCTGTCGAACCCGACCGCGAACTGCGAAGCGATCCCGCTGGACCTGATCACCTGGACCGACGGCGCGGCGATCGTCGCGACGGGCAGCCCGTTCGACGATGTCGAGTTCGACGGCAGGCGGCATGCGGTCGGTCAGGGCAACAACGCGTTCGTGTTCCCGGGCATCGGCTTCGCCGCCGTACTCGGGCGCTGCCGCCGGATCAGCGACACGATGATCATCGAATCGGCGTTCGCGCTGGCCGACTACACGGCGCGTCACTATGCCGCGCGCGAACGCATCTTTCCGCCGGTCGGCGACCTGCGCGAGGTCAGCGTGGTGGTTGCCGCGCGCGTGCTCGCGGTGGCGCTGCGGGAGGGGGTCTCGACCCGCGACGACCTCGACGCGAACGACCTCGCGGCGCTCGAGGCCTATGTCCGCTCGCGTGCGTGGGAACCGCGCTACCTGCCCTATGTGCTGGTCGGGGAGGGTCTGTAACGGTCGTGAGCGACAGGCGGCGGCGCACGATAGGGTTTATCAATGCTCTCCATTTCAAATCGCTTGTGCGTTGCAGCAACCGCCGGGAGAAGCCCATTAACTGATTGAAAATAATCTAAAAGATCCTGGCCCATGGGCCGCTAACCGGTATCTGGGGGTAACCGGCCGGGTGATTGAACAACGCCCGTGCTGCAGGTAGTTTAGGGCGGATGTTGCAATGCAACATCAACCCGTGTCACGAAGGGCGCCGGACGAGCGCCTGGCAGGCAGAAAACGACAAATCGACAGAGACTGGAGTTAGATCATGAGGCGAGACGAACAGATCAAGGCACTCGAGAAGGATTGGGCCGAGAACCCGCGCTGGCTCGACGTACGGCGTGGCTACAGCGCGGCCGACGTCGTGCGTCTGCGCGGCTCGATCCAGCCCGAGTACACACTGGCCAAACGCGGCGCGGAAAAACTCTGGCAGCTGGTGCACGGCAAGGCGAAGAAGGGCTACGTGAATTGCATGGGCGCGCTGACCGGCGGTCAGGCGGTACAGCAGGCCAAGGCCGGCATCGAGGCGATCTACCTTTCCGGCTGGCAGGTCGCGGCCGATGGCAACACCTCGGAGACCATGTACCCGGACCAGTCGCTGTACGCCTACGATTCGGTGCCGACGATGGTCCGCCGCATCAACAACGCGTTCAAGCGCTCCGACGAGATCCAGTGGTCACGCGAGATCGGCCCCAGTGATGAGGGCTACACCGACTACTTCCTGCCGATCGTCGCCGACGCCGAGGCCGGCTTCGGCGGCGTGCTGAACGCCTTCGAACTGATGAAGAACATGATCGCCGCCGGCGCCGCTGGCGTGCACTTCGAAGACCAGCTCGCCGCGGTCAAGAAGTGCGGTCACATGGGCGGCAAGGTGCTGGTGCCGACCCAGGAAGCGGTCGAGAAGCTGATCGCCGCGCGCCTTGCATCGGACGTGATGGGCGTGCCGACGCTGGTGCTCGCGCGCACCGATTCCGAGGCCGCCAACCTGCTGACCAACGACGTCGATCCGAACGACCGCCCGTTCCTCACCGGCGAGCGCACCTCGGAAGGCTTCTACCGCGTGCGCAACGGGCTCGAGCAGGCGATCAGCCGCGGTGTCGCCTATGCGCCTTACGCCGATCTCGTCTGGTGCGAGACCGGCACGCCCGACCTCGGCTTCGCGCGCGAGTTCGCCGAGGCGGTGCTGGCCGAGAACCCGAACAAGCTGCTGGCCTACAACTGCTCGCCGTCGTTCAACTGGCGCAAGAACCTCGACGACAAGACGATCGCGAAGTTCCAGGACGAGCTGTCGGCGATGGGCTACAAGTACCAGTTCATCACGCTGGCCGGCATCCACAACATGTGGTTCAACATGTTCGACCTCGCCTACGACTACGCCCGCGGCGAGGGCATGAAGCACTATGTCGAGAAGGTCCAGGAGCCCGAGTTCGCGGCACGCGATCGCGGCTACACCTTCGTCTCGCACCAGCAGGAGGTCGGTGCCGGTTACTTCGACGACGTCACGACGACCATCCAGGGCGGCGCCTCGTCGGTCACGGCGCTGACCGGGTCGACCGAGGAGGAACAGTTCGGCTGACAAGGGATTCCCCGTTGGGCGTGGGCCGAGGCATAGCGGTCCACGCCGTTTTGTTCCGCAGCCGCAAACCCAATTCAGGCATCGCGATGTCGTACCCTGTCGACGAGCCCGCCGCGCACACCTCGACCCCGTTCGGGGATGGCGTTCACGCGGTCGAGCCTGCATCATTGTCCGCTGCCAACCGCCAGACAGGCAGTCGTGACTACATGACCGAACTGAATGCACGGCGCATCGCGGGGACGATCCTCGACGGCTTCGATCGCCACTACCGGATCTTTCTCGAGATCACCGCTGCGGCGCGCACACGCTTCGAGCACTGCGACTGGCCGGCGCAGCGCCAGGCCGCCAGCGACCGCATCAACCTGTACACCCAGCGCGTCACCGAGGCCACCGAGCGGCTGAAGCGCGAATTCGATCTCGCCGGCAAGGTCGACGAAGAGCTGTGGCGCGAGGTCAAGCTGCGCTACATCGGCCTGCTGTACGAACACAAGCAGCCCGAACTCGCCGAAACCTTCTACAACTCGGTGTTCACGTTCCTGTTCCACCGGCGCTACTACAACAACGACAACATCTTCGTCCGCCCCGGCCTGTCGACCGAGTACCTCGACGACGACGATCCGGTCTACGACAGCTACTACCCGATGCACCAGGGCCTGACCCGCACCGTGCGCACGATCCTGGAGGCGTTCCCGAGCGGCCTGCCGTTCGCCGACAAGAACCGCGACGTGCGACGACTGGTGCAGCGGATCAAGTGCACGCTGGTGCGCGGGCTCGAGCTGCGCCGCCACTTCCACCTGCAGGTGCTGCGTGCGCCGTTCTACCGCAACAAGGCAGCCTATATCGTCGGGCGCGCGATCAATGGCGCGGACGTGATCCCGTTCGTCGTGCCGATCCTGAACGATGAGCGCGGCGGCGTGTTCGTCGACACGCTGCTGATCGACGGCGACGACATCGCCAACCTGTTCAGCTTCGCGCGCGCCTACTTCATGGTCGAGACATCGACCCCGGCGGCGGTCGTGCATTTCCTCAACCGCATGCTGCCGACCAAGACCAAGGCCGACCTGTACACGTCGATCGGGCTGCAGAAGCAGGGCAAGACCGAGTTCTACCGCGGCTTCCTGCACCACCTGTCGCACTCGACCGACCAGCTCGAGATCGCGCCCGGCGTGAAGGGCATGGTCATGACGGTGTTCACGATGCCGTCGTACCCGTACGTGTTCAAGGTCATCAACGACTACTTCCCACCGCCGAAGGAGGTCAGCCGCGACACGGTCAAACGCAAGTACCAGCTGGTCAAGATGCACGACCGCGTCGGGCGCATGGCCGACACGCTCGAATATTCCTACGCCGCGTTCCCGGTCGCGCGCATCAACGACGAACTGCTCGCCGAGCTGAAGCAGAAGTGCGGCAACAGCCTGGCGTTCGAGGGCGACAAGGTCATCGTGAGGCACCTGTACATCGAGCGCCGCCTCGATCCGCTGAACCTGTACTTCCAACATGCAACGCCGGAGCAGAAGGAGGATGCCGTGACCGGTTTCGGCAACGCGCTGAAGGAGATGGCCGCGGTCAACATCTTCGCCGGCGACCTGCTGTTCAAGAACTTTGGCGTTACCCGGCATGGCCGCGTGATCTTCTACGACTACGACGAGATCGAGTTCATGTCGGCGATGAACTTCCGCCGCATCCCGCCGCCGCGCACGCCGGAGGACGAGATGGCGGCCGAGCCCTGGTACTCGGTGGCGCCAAACGACGTGTTCCCCGAGGAGTTCGCGAACTTCCTGTTGATCGATCCGGTGATCCGCAAGGCGTTCATGAAGCATCACGGCGACCTGCTCGACGCGGAGACCTGGAAGGGCATACAGGCCGATATCGAGCGGGGCGTGCAGCGCGACGTGTTTCCTTATTCGATCGGCAAACGGTTTTGTAATATCTACGACGGCGACGGACAACGGCGATGAGCTTCAAGACGGCGGATCTGTGTGACGAGCATGCGGACCGGATCCAGATCTGCGATCCGGAATTTACCAGCTTCGGCGGACGGGTGCGCTTCCATGGCCCGGTGTCGACGATCCGCTGTTTCGAGGACAACTCGCGCGTGCGCGAGGCGGTCGGCGAACCGGGGCACGGCCGTGTGCTGGTGGTCGATGCGGGCGGTTCGCGGCGCTGCGCGATGCTCGGCGACCTGCTCGCCGCGAAGGCGGTCGAGAACGGCTGGTCGGGCGTGGTGATGAACGGCATGATCCGTGATTCTGCCGACATCGCGGCGATGGACCTCGGCGTCAAGGCGCTCGGCACGCATCCGCTGAAGAGCGTCAAGCGGGGTGTCGGCGAACGCGATGTACCGGTACGCTTCGCCGGTGTCACGTTCACGCCGGGCGGCCATGTGTATGCCGACGAGGACGGCGTGATCTGTAGCGACGAACCGCTGATCGGCGACTAGATTTACCACACGGGCACAGTCGCAACGACCGTGGCCCCGGTTCGCCGGCACGACCGTGCGGCTCCGGATACAAAGGGGGATAGCGAATGACCAAGCCTGCAGCCGCGGTGGACAGCCCCATCGCCGCCCGGGTGGTGCACAAATCGACGTTGGTCGACCAGCCGGGGATCCTGCCGGTCATCAAGCTGATGCTGAACGTGCGGCCGGATGGGCGGTCGTTCGAGCCCGGTACCGACGTCGCCTTCGTCGATCCGGACGCGCCCGCCGACGATTCCACGCACGGGCTGCGGCTGTTCACGGTCGAGGCGGTGGGCCAGGTGCCGTTCGAGGACTCGATCGACCTGACGCTCTACGTGCGCACCAACCGCGGTCAGACCACGGGCATCGCGCACCGGCTGACGCGTCTGAATCAGGGCGACACGGTCGACCTGTACGGGCCGTTCGCCTACCCGTTCTACCCGCCGATGGGGTCGCGCAGCAACATGGTGTTCATCGGTGCCGGCTCCGGCATGATTCCGTTCCGCTGGCTTGCCCACAAGATCCACGCCCGCCGGTTCGACTGGATGGGCAAGGTGCTGATGCTGGAGGGCGACCGGACCGGCCTCGAACACCTGTACCTGAACGACCCGGTCGCCGACCAGGACCAGTATTTCGACGGCGTGACGTTCCGTGCGTTCGAGGGTCTGAAGACACGGTACTCGGCGAGCGCGCTCGACCACGAGGAAAGCGCCACCGACAACATGGAGTCATTCTGGCGCCTGCTCGGCCAGGGCAGTGTGTACGTGTATCTTTCGGGATACCGCAAGGTGGCCGCTGCGATGGACGAGGCGATGAGCGACCATCTGCGCATGCCCGAGCGTTGGCACGAGACCAAGGCCAAGCTGCAGAGCGACGGCCATTGGCTGGAATACCTGTATGACTGACGGCGCACGCCCGGCTTCGCACGCGGTCCGTCCCGGCGGTCGGCGCAGGCGCGTCACCGGGTGACAGCACATGCCGACCAGCCACACCGTGTACTTCGTCTCCGAGAGCACCGGCATCACCGCCGAGGCTTACGGGCAGAGCCTGCTGTCGCAGTTCGACGACACCCGCTTCATCACCCGCTACACGCCGTTCATCAACACGCGCGAGAAGGCGCAGGGGCTGGTCAGCGAGATCGCCCACCGCGCCGAGGCCGAGGGCCGCAAGCCGATCGTGTTCGCGACCATGGCCGACGAAGAGATCAACGCGATGCTGCAGCACGCGGAGTGCCACTATTTCGAACTGTTCGACCGCTTCATGCCGGATCTGGTCGGCGTCATCGGCGTGCAGCCGTCGCACAAGTCCGGTGTCAGCCACGGCCTGGTCAACCTCGAGAACTACGAGGCCCGGATCGAGACCATCAACTACGCGCTGAACAACGACGACGGCATGCGCCTGAACAAGTTCGACATGGCCGACGTGCTGCTGGTGGGCGTGTCGCGCTCGGGCAAGACACCGACCTGCCTGTACCTGGCGCTGCACTTCGGCCTGCGCGCGGCGAACTACCCGATCACGCCCGAGGATTTCGAGAAGGGCGAACTGCCCGACGAGGTGCTTGCGCACAAGGACAAGATCTTCGCGCTGACGATCGATCCGGAGCGCCTTGCGGCGATCCGCGAGCTGCGCCGACCGGGCAGCGACTATGCGAGCCTGCGCCGCTGTTACAAGGAGGTGCAGATGGCGCAGGACATGTTTCACCGGCACGGCATGACCGTGCTCGACGCCACGACCCACTCGATCGAAGAGCTGGCGTCGCTGATCAAGAAGAGCCTGTGACAGGGCGAGGACGAGGACGACAATGAGCGAATACATCCTGTGGTTGCACGAGGTCGAGATGAGCGACGTCGACAAGGTCGGCGGCAAGAACGCCTCGCTCGGCGAGATGCTGCGCAACCTGACCGCCGACGGCAGCGTCAAGGTGCCCGGGGGCTTTGCGACCACGGCGCATGCCTACCGCGAGTTCCTCGCCCACGAAGGCCTTGCCGACCGCATCAACGGTACGCTCGCCGCGCTCAACGTCGACGACGTGAACAAGCTGGCCGAGACCGGCCGCGCGATCCGCCAGTGGGTGCTCGACACCCCGTTCCCGCCGACGCTGGACGCCGAGATCGAAAAGGCCTATGCGACGCTCGAGAAGGAATACGGCACCGACGTGACCTGGGCCGTGCGTTCGTCAGCGACCGCCGAGGACCTGCCGGATGCATCGTTCGCCGGTCAGCAGGAGACGGTGCTGAACGTGTCCGGCCTCAAGGAGATCAAGCAGCGTATCCACGAGGTGTTCGCGTCGCTGTTCAACGACCGCGCGATCTCGTACCGCGTGCACCAGGGCTTCGACCACGCGCACGTAGCGCTTTCGGCCGGCATCCAGAAGATGGTGCGCTCCGACATCGGTTCCAGCGGCGTCATGTTCACGCTCGACACCGAGAGTGGTTTCCGCGACGCCGTGTTTATCACCGCCAGCTACGGGCTCGGCGAGATGGTCGTGCAGGGCGCCGTCAACCCGGACGAGTTCTACGTGCACAAGCCGACCCTGGCGGCCGGGCGTCCGGCGATCCTGCGCCGCAACGTCGGCAGCAAGGCGATCAAGATGATCTACGCCGAGACCGGCGACCACCCGGTCACGACGGTGCCGGTGGCCGACGCCGAGCGCAAACTGTTCTGCATCAACGACGAGCAGGTCGAGGAACTCGCGCGCCAGGCGATGCACATCGAAAAGCACTACGGCCGCCCGATGGACATCGAGTGGGCGCTCGACGGCAACGACGGTCAGCTGTACATCGTGCAGGCGCGGCCGGAGACCGTGCAGAGCCGCAGCGGCAACGTGATCGAGCGCTATCACATGAACGGTCGTTCGACGGTGCTGGTCGAGGGGCGTTCGATCGGCGCGCGCATCGGTGCCGGCAAGGCGCGCATCATCATGAGCCTGAACGACATGGACAAGATCGCCGAGGGCGACGTGCTGATCACCGACATGACCGATCCCGACTGGGAGCCGATCATGAAACGCGCGTCGGCGATCGTCACCAACCGCGGCGGCCGTACCTGCCATGCCGCGATCATCGCGCGCGAACTCGGCGTGCCGGCCGTGGTCGGCTGCGGCGATGCGACCGAGAAGGTGAAGGACGGCCAGGGTGTGACCGTGTCGTGCGCCGAGGGCGACACCGGCTTCATCTACGACGGCGAGCTGGATTTCGAGCTCAAGCGCATCGAGCTCGACAGTATGCCGCCGGTGCCGGTCAAGGTGATGATGAACGTCGGCAACCCGGAGCGCGCGTTCAGCTTCGCGCAGATCCCGAATGCCGGCGTCGGCCTCGCACGCCTCGAATTCATCATCAACAACATGGTCGGCATCCACCCGCAGGCGCTGCTGCAGCTCAAGCGCGTGCCGGCCGACGTCCGGGCCGACATCGAGGACCGCATCGCCGCCTACGGCGACCCGCGCGAGTACTTCATCAAGCGCGTGGTCGAGGGCATATCCAGCATCGTCGCCGCGTTTTCCCCGCAGCCGGTCATCCTGCGCATGTCCGACTTCAAGTCCAACGAGTACGCAAACCTCGTCGCCGGCACGCTGTACGAACCGGACGAGGAGAACCCGATGATCGGCTTCCGCGGCGCGTCGCGCTACCTGGCGCCGACGTTCCGCGCCTGTTTCGACATGGAGTGCGAGGCGATACGCCGCGTGCGCGACGACATGGGCCTGAAGAACCTCGAGATCATGATCCCGTTCGTACGCACGCTGCAGGAGGCCGAAGGTGTGATCCGGCTGCTCGGCGAGAACGGCCTCAAGCGCGGCCAAGACGGTCTGCGCGTGATCATGATGTGCGAGCTGCCGTCGAACGCCGTGCTCGCCGAGGAGTTCCTCGAATACTTCGACGGCTTTTCGATCGGTTCGAACGACATGACCCAGCTCACCCTCGGCCTCGACCGCGACTCCGGGCTGGTCGCCGCCAGCTTCGACGAGCGCAACCCGGCCGTGCTGAAGATGCTCGACATGGCCATCTCCGCATGCCGCAAGGCGGGAAAATATGTCGGCATCTGTGGCCAGGGTCCATCCGACCATCCCGACCTGGCCAAGTGGCTGCTCGAACGCGGCATCGGCAGCCTCTCGCTGAACCCCGACACCGTGATAGACACCTGGCTGTACCTGGCGGGACAGGGGGAGAAGTAGACACAAGCCGGTCAGCGCGGGGCCGTTGTCAGCACCCTTGTCTATCGCCAGCCGATTTCCCATCGGCACAAGTTCTCGGTTACGCCCGGCTCCAAGCCGGGCTTTTTGTCTGCCCGGGCGCTGACTTGAACTGGACCGGGATCGGCGCGACTATCCGGAAGACCACGCGGCATGGTCCGCGTTGCCTCCGCCGGAAATTAGAACAATGACAAGGGAATGCTCGGTAAAGCGGCCATTTTTCGCACAAGCCCCATCCGGCTTCGCCCACGATAGACAGAGTCTGTCTATGTCGATGAACATAGAGTCCGGCAAGTTCTATGTTATGTGCGCTAAAATATGAAATACCAGCAATACATTCAAAATTATGAGCTGTTGCTCGATAGCGGCAAATAGCCAAGTTTCCATGATGCAGAAATTCTTGCACTAAACTTTTGCTCTTACGTCTATGAGTCTGATGGAAAAGGTCATTTAACGCTTTCTATTGGCCCGTCATTAGTTATTACATTAGAGCTCGTGGCATTAGCGAATCCATATGTCGTAACCTTGACGTTTAATGATTGCTCGGAAATTAAGGTTCATGGATTATTACGCCAGTGATTTATAAATGATTTACTGGTTGACATTGAAGTGAGAGGAGTTTCTAGCGGGGGTGAACCGCTGCCACCATACGTGGTTGTAAATTTTGAAACTTTAGGTAGTTTTTCCTCCAGTTTAAGTGCTTTTGTATTGAAGTGTTAACAAGAATCAATGAGTCATCATTGGATGAATCGGCGAAGTCAGGACAAAGCACATAACAAACGGGTAAACTCAGACTGTCAAAAGCGGTTCCGCTTCGCTCTGCCGCTTTTGGCTTCCGGTTACGCGAAGCGTTAGGGCAGTGTGGAACAGAGCATTGGAATAGGTGTAATGGTACGCGCGACAATTTCCGCTTGTCTGCGATTTGCGGCAGCAGCAATACTCTGCGCTGCAATAGCATTTATGGTCATTGGTGGCCAAGACAGGGCGTTGATGTTTACGCCATTTGGCGTGATGTTCGGTGTGAAATATGCAATCGAATTCGGCCTGTACGTGGGCGTGTTGTTTTCTTTGTTGTTCTGGATCAAGGCGTATCGAAAAGGGTTCTGCACCGGCCGAATTTGTATGTACCTGGTCAATCACGGCGCCTTGCTCGGCATAGCAATCGTTTTTGTGTCTCACTTGCCAACCGCGGTAGTTTACATCGCACACCCGGTTGAATTTACCGCAGAATATTCTCTACTTTTAGTTTGGTCTATGACTATTGCGAGTTTCTCGGCTGGGCTCTTGGGGGGGTATTTTTCTGCACCCGTACTGGGGCGAGCGGCGAGCGGAAATGTAGCCAAATAAAATACAGAATGAGCTGGCGTGTGTTTCTAATCTCTGGATTCTCACGAACAAAGCGGAAGTATGCATGTAGCTCTGGGCTCGTGCCCTAACAATTCGGTCAAGTCGTTCGCC
>JAGRGY010000025.1 GCA_020445255.1 Gammaproteobacteria bacterium | reverse complement strand
CTGCCCGGCGTCACCAACGCCTGGGTCATGCCGATCAAGACCCGCATCGACATGCTGGCGACCGGCATCAAGACCCCGGTCGGCATCAAGGTCGCCGGCCCCGACCTGGCGGAGATCGAGCGCATCGGTCGCGCGATCGAGCAGGTCGTGCAGACCGTGCCCGGCACCACGTCAGCCTACTCGGAGCGGGTCGCCGGAGGACGCTACGTCGACATCGTGCCGGACCGTGTCGCCGCCGCGCGCTACGGCCTGAACATCGACGACCTGAACCAGGTGATCGCCGCCGCGGTCGGCGGCATCAACATCACGCAAACGGTCGAGGGTCTGGAACGCTACCCGGTCAACCTGCGCTTCCCGCGCGAACGACGCGACGACATCCAGAAGCTGCGCGCCCTGCCGCTGGTCACGCCAACCGGCGCGCAGATACCGCTGGACCAGGTTGCATCGGTAGACATCGTCGACGGCCCACCGATGCTCAAGAGCGAGAACGGCCGCCTCAACGGCTGGACCTTCGTCGACATCCGCGACGTCGACCTCGGCAGTTACGTCGCGACCGCGCAGCGCGCCGTGCGCGACCGCGTGACGCTGCCCCCGGGCTACTCGATCACCTGGTCGGGGCAGTACGAGTACATGCTGCGCGCCAAGGAGCGCCTGCAGCAGGTGGTGCCGCTGACGCTGGTGATCATCTTCGTGCTGCTGTACCTGACGTTTCGGCATGCCGGCCAAGCCATCATGGTCATGGCATCGCTGCCGTTCGCGCTGGTCGGTGGCTTCTGGCTGATTTTCCTGCTCGACTACCACCTGTCGGTCGCGGTCGGGGTGGGCTTCATCGCGCTGGCCGGTGTCGCGGCCGAATTCGGTGTCGTGATGCTGGTCTACCTCGACAACGCGCTGCGCGAGCACCGCCTGCAGGGTCCGCTGACACCGCGGCGGCTGCGCGCGGCGATCATGGAGGGCGCGGTGCTGCGCGTGCGGCCGAAGGCGATGACGGTCGCGGTGATCGTCGCCGGGCTGCTGCCGATCTTTCTCGGCAGCGGCACGGGCTCGGAGGTGATGAGCCGCATCGCCGCACCGATGATCGGCGGCATGATCACGGCCCCGCTGCTGTCGTTGTTCGTGATTCCGGTGGTCTACCTGCTGTGGAAGGGGCGCGGCACGGTCGCAGAACAGCCGGCGGCGGGAACGGAAGCAATGGGTGAATCGCAGCCGGGATGACGGCCACCGGCATGCCGACTGCGCTGTGCAGTTGTCGGCCGATGCGGTCCCGCTCGTCCTGGACATTGTTCTATCCTGTCGCGGTGACGACAGCATCCCGCGCCGCGAAACCCGGCGCGTGCACATTTGCCTGACCAGCGAGGAGAACCATCATGTACGGCTTCCATGTCCGCCCGAGAGGCAACTTCGAACAGGTGGTCGAGAACGTCACCGCGGCGTTGAAGACCGAGGGCTTCGGCGTGTTGAGCGATATCGACGTCGCCAAGACGTTCAAGGCGAAACTCGATCTCGACCGCCGTCCCTACCGCATTCTCGGCGCGTGCAACCCGACGCTGGCCAACCGCGCGATCACAACGGATGCCGATATCGGTCTGCTGCTCCCGTGCAACGTGGTCGTGCGCGAAGAGGACGACGATTCCGTTACCGTGGCCTTCATGGACCCCGCCGCCGTGCTCGAGCTGGTCGGCAATCCCGACATCAATGCCCTGGCCGGCGACGTGCGGGCGCGCCTGCAGCGCGTCGCCGCTCAGCTCGAGGCATGAGTGGTGTGACCCGATCGGCCAGCAAGGCGCTGGATTCGGGGTCGTCACGCCGCACGCACGCGGACGGTTCCGGGCGACGCCGGTTCTCGATGCCGCGTTCCTCAACCGGTTTGCCGAAAACGGGCGTGCCGCGGCATCTCGACGGCCGCACCGCCGCGATGGCGATCTGGCGCGTAGCCGGGTCGGTGTCGTCAGTTGCGGACCACGCCCAGTCCCAACACGCCGGCCAGCGCGGAAACGAACAGCCAGGCGGCTGCCGGTAGCGGGACGACACTGAAGGTAAAGTCGTCGACCCAGACATCCGTTTCCGGGTGGATCAACACGTAGGCAATGCCGCTGGCGGATACCGACAAAGTCTCGCTGACCTGAAAGCCGGGCTCGACGCTGACGGCCGACGCGAGCAGTTGATCCAGTGCACTGTAGGCCTCGAGGCGACCGAAGTCGGGTTGGTCGCTGGTGTAGCGGAAGCTGACCATGTCCGTCGTGGTTGGCGTGACCCCGTCGCCGGGGTCGACGAACGTCGCGCGGATGATCTGCACCGGCATCAGCGCGGGGTCGACATCGTTGCTCAGCGCATTCGGCGACGAGGGGTTGACCTGCGATCCGGGGATGTCTTCGATGATCACCGCTTGCGCCGTCGCGTGGTTGTCGATCGAGAAAACAACGCCTCGATCGGCGTACTGGTCGGTCACGACGGTCCCGGCCGCAAGATCATCGAAATCGATGACCACCAGCGCGGCCGCAGCGACCGATGGTAGCGACAGCGACAGGGCGCAGCCGACGGCGGCCAGCATGGTGCGACGTTCGTGCATCGTGTTGCCCTCATTGCAAACGATTTTGTCGGGCGCGGAAGCGGCGGGCGAGCGCCCCCCGATGTCTGCGGGTAGTCTGGTCGCCCAAGACTGGTTCGGTAGCGCACCGATGTGATCGACTGCAAATTCCCGAACGTCACACCGCCGATCGGTGGTGGCGCAGCCTGTCGGCCGGATTACGACCGCAGGACATCCGCGCGTACGCCACCCAGGGGTGTGTCATGCCGTCTCTTATGGTTGGCGTGCGTCCCGTAGACTTCCTTACGACGGATGCAGGCGCCAAGCGCGCAAGGGCAAGACACATGGAGCCAAGCGAAATCATTGAATTCTGGTTCGCGCCCGGCATGCACAGGCGCTGGTTCCGTGCGACACCGGAACTGGACGCCGAGATCCGCGAACGATTCGAGGACACCTGGCATGCCGCAGCGCTGGGGCATCTCGACGAATGGCAAACCACGCCGGAAGGTGCGCTCGCACTGGCGATCGTGCTGGACCAGTTACCGCTCAACATGTATCGCGGCCGGCCCGAGTCGTTCGCAACCGAGACCCAGGCCGTGGCGGTGACCAAACGGGCGGTCGAGGCGGGTTTCGACCGCGATCTGCCGCGTGCGCAGCTGGCATTCCTGTACATGCCATTGATGCACAGCGAGTCGATCGACGATCAGGATCTCGTGGTCGACCTGTTTGCCGCCGCCGGCCTGGAGGACAACCTGCGCTTCGCCCGCCACCACCGCGAATTGATC
This sequence comes from Gammaproteobacteria bacterium, assembly GCA_020445255.1. GTDB lineage: Bacteria > Pseudomonadota > Gammaproteobacteria > Chromatiales > Chromatiaceae > Thiosocius. Next base: position 59,261 of record JAGRGY010000025.1, on the reverse strand, counting down.
CGACGATTCGGGCGCTTCCCGCATCGCAACGCGATTCTCGGCCGTGCGAATACGCCGGGCGAACGGGCCTACCTGGCCTCGGACGAGGCATTCACCGGCTGATTGCGGACGGTGCGCAGGTCGTCAGCACTGCGCCCGAGTGGTGCAGCAGTGACCTGTTTCCTTGTCGGCTCAGTCGCTGAGAACGAAGGTGACCTTGAGGTTGACGCGGTATTCCTTGATCTTGCCGTCGCAAACGACGACCTGCTGGCTCTGCACCCACGCCGACGTGACATTCTTCAGGGTTTTCGAGGCGCGCTTGACGCCCTTGGCAACGGCGTCGTCGAACCCCTGTTTGGACGAGGAGATGATCTCGGTGACTTTGGCTACGGACATGCTAGGTCTCCTTTGGCGCGTGTCTTGCAAGTTATTCTGCCGCCGCGTGGCTTGCCCACGCGACGGTACCCGTAACCCTAGCAGACCACGCTGAATAACCGTGGGGGATCATGAACGTCATTCGGCTCGATCTCAGTGAGTGTCACCGCAACGGTGGTGTGCCTTCCGACCGGGTCCGCCTGCAGTCGCTGCTGCACGCACTGCCATCGGGTGCGCTGCCGCTGCACCTGGCGTGCAGCCGGGGCGGAATCGCCGACGAGTCGGTGCGCGACATCAGTGTACTTCGACTATGGGCCGAAAACGGCCGCGCGCACGCGCGCATCGGTGTGTTCTTTTCCGAACGGGTCGGCGGCTGCAACTGCCATGACGACCCCGTCGACTTTCCGGTCCACGCGTGTTTCGAGTTGCGTATCGATCCGCGCAGCGGAATTGCGGACGTGGCGTTGGTCGAAGACTGACGCGTCCCTTCAGGAGCCGACGCTGGCGACCGCGGTGGGAGCGGTTTCGAACACGGCATCGGTCAGGTCGAGGAAACGTGGTCGCGGCACCGGGCGGCTGAAAAGGAAGCCCTGCAGGTAGCGGCAACCATGCATGACGAGCCAGTCGCGCTGGCTCTCGGTCTCGACCCCCTCGGCCACGATCGCGTGATCGAGACGGTCCCCCAGGGTCAACACCGCGTCCACCAGCGCACAGTCGCGCACATTGGCGGGGACCTCGTCGATGAAGGACTTGTCGACCTTGATCACGTCGACCGGCAGGCGCTTCAGATAGGAAAGCGACGAGAAGCCGGTGCCGAAGTCGTCGAGCGCAACCCGGACGCCGATCTCGCGCAGTTGCACCAGCAGCTGTTCCGCACGCCCGACATCCTGCAGCAGCGCACTTTCTGTCACCTCAAGGTCGAGCACGCACGACGGCAGGCCGCTGGCATCGATCAGCTCACGGATCTCGTCGACGAACGAATCCATACGCAGCTGGTGGGCGGATACGTTCACGTGCATCGTGACCGGCTCGTCGCTGACCGCCTGCCATAGCGCGGCCGTGGCGAGCGCCTCGCCGACCACCCAACGGCCGATCGGCGTTATCAGGCCGCTGTGCTCGGCGATCTCGATGAACTGCGTCGGCGACAACAGACCGCGCTGCGGATGATTCCAGCGCAACAGGGCCTCGGCCGAGCTGACCCGACCGCTGCACGCGTCGACGATCGGCTGGTAGTAGACCTCCAGCTGTCCCCTGTCGAGGGCCTGACGCAGCTCGTCGCGCAGCGCGAGCTGGTCGGACACCTGCTGCGACATGCTCGGATCGTAGAACACAAAGTGGTTCGGCCCCTTTTCCTTGGCCGCGTACATGGCGGTGTCGGCGTGCTTGAGCAAGGTGTGCACGTCGTTGCCGTCGCGTGGATAGACGACGAGTCCGCAGCTCCAGGTGACGAAGGTCTCGTATTCGCCGATCGAGTAATAGCGCCCGACGCACGAAAACAGGCGCTCGATCAGCGTGTCGGCACCGGGGCCGTCCTCGCTGTCCTCGATGACGACCACGAATTCGTCCCCGCCCAAGCGGGCCACGGTGTCGCTCTCGCGTACGACCGATTTCATTGCCTCGGCGACCTGGGCGAGCAGGAAGTCGCCGTACTCGTGACCGAAGCTGTCGTTGATCTCCTTGAATGCATCGAGATCGATGAACGCGATCGTGAGTTCGCGCTGCCCGCGTTTGGCACGTGCCAGTGACTGATGGATGCGCGTGTGCAGGTAAGCGCGGTTCGGCAGACCGGTAAGAACGTCGTGTGTGGCCATGAACTCGGCCTCGTCGCGCTGGGCCTGGAGTTTGCTGTTGGCTTCGGTCAGCCGGTCGATCATGACCAGAAAGAATTTTGGCATCAGCACCAGGCCGAACATCAGGCCGATGTAGGTGCCGGGCTGCGACGACAGCAGGCCACTGGTCGCCAGTGCGCCGCTGAAGCCGAGCAGGCCAAGCAGCGTCGCGAACTGCATGTAATGCTGGCCGTAGCGAATGCCGTTGCCGACCATGACCCACAGAAACAACGGGTAGAACGCCACGCCCGCATTCTCGAAGTAGGCCGTCACGTAGGTCGCCAGCCCCAGGTCCAGCACGATGACGATATAGCGTCGCCACAGGTAGCGGTTCTTGTGGCGCGTCACGAAGGACAGGTGCAGCGCGCTGCCGAGCAGGTAGACGAGCGTGACGAGAAAAGGGGTTTCGCCGTAACCGAAACGGCCGATGACGAGAAAGATCGCGCAGCCGGTCGCGGCGAGCAGTATGCGTGCCAGCGCCTGCCCCTGTTCCTGGTTCAGGCGGCCGTTGGGGCGGAAGAACAGCGTCTGCCACAGGGCCTGACGATTCCCCGCATGCGCCGCCGTTTCGGTTCGTTCGGCAGTCGCGGGCAACACCTGCCCCGAAATGTGCCGACTGGCGGTCTGCTGCATGGAGTCTCCGATTCCCTGTCGAATCGGCGCGCGCGCGCCGTCCTCGTCACACAATCGGCAGGGCGGTGACGATCTTGATCAGGCGCGGGGATTGGGGCGGCGCTTCCCGTTGAATCGGGACCGCCGGATGCCCCGCCGTTCATCGAGAGCGACGGGGCATCCGAAAGGCTGGTGCCTACCTAGTGCGCGACCGCGGCGCGACCGCCTTCGAACTCGGCCAGTGCGGCGCGGAACCAGTCGGCGTGCTGGGCCTCCGAATCGACCACACGCTGATACACCTCGGCCTCGCGCTCGCGTCCGGCGGCCCTGGCCTGATCGCGGAAGCGCGGATAGATGTCGCGGTATTCGCGCTCCTCGACCGAGATGGCAACGCGCAGCGCCTTCTCGACCACACCGTCGGGATTCATCGCGATCAGCGCATCGCAATTGGCTCGGATCGTCGTCAACGCATCGATCGCACGCTGGGTGTCCTCGCCACGGTCGGGTGCTCCGATGTCGTCGTAGAGCTCGCGCAGCCATACCGCATGCAGCTTCTCTTCACCGGCGACCTTCATGAACAGGGTCGCCAACTGCGGATGGCCGGCCTTTTTCGCCCAGCGGGCGAATTCCGGGTACATGATCTGGTTTTCGTACTCCTCGACGTCGACGAACGACTCCGCCGTGCGCGTCGCGTCGGGCGATTGCTGCGCCGCGGCGAAGCACTGGAAGATCATCTCTTCGGTGATTTCGGGCTTACCCACTGTGGCTATTCCTCCTGGCTTGTGACGCCCGGACAGGCCGGGCACGTGATCGAGACACAATCAATAGCATAATTTTGCGTCGCCGGTCGGTCCGGTTGGGTGATCGCTCCCTCCTGCGTCAGGCCGTTTCCTTGTCCCGACTGGCGGGCGCCCGCGGATCGTCGCCAAGCTCCTCGTATCCGGTGATCATGCCCTTGAGGAATCCGAACGGCCGTTCGGAGGTCGTCAGGGCGAGATAGAGATGCACGCAAAGGAACGCCAGCATCAGAAACGCACCCAGGGTGTGCAGCAGCGCAACCGGGGTCAACGTCATCCCGGCCATTGGCTCGGCCTGCCAGTACGGGTAGAAGATGTAAGCGAGGCCGCTGAGCCAGATCAGCGGGCCGATCACGACGTGCAGTGACAGGTAGGCCATGCGCTGCAGCGGATTGTGGCGTTGCCAGCGGTCCTTGTGGAACGGGTGCGGTTCGCCCCTGAAGATGCCGACTCCGTAATAGCGCAGCATCGCCACGACGCGGTCGATCGGCGAGGGGATATACTGTTTCCACTCTCCGGTCGTCACATGCCAGAACCAGGCCAAGGCCCACAGACCAAGCAGACTCCAGGCGGCGATGCCGTGATATGTCGCCGCGCGCTCGAAGCCGGACACCGCGATCGTTCCGTGCACCTCGAATCCGGTCAGCAACAGCGCGATCACGAGCAGTGCCTGCAGCCAGTGATACAGACGCAGGAAGCGTGAATAAAGATAGATTCTAGCCATCAGGATTTCCTCCGGCGACGACGTGAAAACACCCGACCGAGGCCATGCAGCGCCACGCCGCCGACCGTTCCGAACACGATCAGGCCGCCGAGCATGTCCATCCAACGGAAGCGGTCGCGCCCCGGCATGTAGATGCCGTCGACCCCGGCCATGCGGCCGTCGCGGCTATGACAGGCGGCACAGGCCAGCGCCTGCCCCTTCGGCGCGACCATGTGCGTGACGGGCCAGGAGTACTCGGTTTCGACGAAGCCGTAGTCGCCGCTGAATTTCTGTCCGGTGGCCTCGAGCCCCACCTTGATCGCGCGGGACCAATCGAAGCTCTTCCAGTAGGCGTCAGCGTCCTTGCCAAATAGGTGCGGCACCGCCAGGACCTTGGTCTGACGGTCGTAGGGCTGCCGGCCGCGCATGACCTTGAACGGCCAGATGCGTGACGCCGGATCGCTGGCGTCGCCCTCGATCCGGTTGATCTCGACCACACCACTGTCGTCGATCCTGTCGCCAAGCGTGCTGTAGTTGATGCGGCCATTGAACCAGCGGTATTCAGGCACGACGTCGGCTTCCCAGCGGAAGTCGCCTTTCTTGAAGTCGTAGGTCGGGTAGCCGTCCGGGTCCTTGATCACGAGCGGGTTGCCGTGCTGGTCCTTGCGCCCGGCGGTCGACCAGTCCCACCACATCTTCGTCTTGCGCCCGCCGCGTGCAAATTGCGGGACATGGCACGTGACGCAGGCAATCTTGTTGACGTGCTCGTCCAGTTTGGAATTCGCATCGGGTCCGTGTGGCGTGCCGCCATGGCAGGATTCGCAGGTCGCTCTGCTGTTGTCGGTGCGCCCGGGTATGTCGATACCCGTGCTGTCGCTGGCGCGCGGCGCGTACCGACTGCCGGCGATCTCGTGTCCACCCGCGCTGTGACAGGTCTGGCAGCTGAAGTTGAGCCCGTCGTTATCCATGTGCACATCGGTGGCATGCGTCGGCTTGTGCATCGACGAGTCGAGATGGCCGTGCTTCACGCCGTCGCCTCCGCCACCGTAGAAGTGGCAGCTCCCACAATTGTCGCGACTTGGCGGTCCGACATGTTGCGCGATATTGGCCAGATCCGGCGGTGCCCAGATCTTGCCGCTCTTCGGCGGCCATTCCTTGGCGGTGTAATTGGGATGACCGGCACCGGTCGGGAACTTGCGGTAGGTTCCGGTGGTGTCATGACAGACCAGACAGTCGACGTGGTCCTCGGCGGTCAGGTCATACTGGTCGTCTTTCCATCCGTACCCGATGTGGCAACTGGTACAGCGGGGCCAGTTGGTCGCGGTGGCCACACAGAAATTATTGACGACATTCTTCTTGCCGAGACGTTGTCCGGTGACCGCGTTCTCGAACCCCCAGGTCCAGTGCGTCGTCTTGATCAGCTGTTTGCCGGCCTCGGTGTGGCATCCCAGACATGCGCGCGTAACCGCCGGTCCGTCCGCGAAGGGTCCCTTGAGCTGCTCGAACTTGCCATGGTCCGCGGTAACCGTCGATTTGGGTGCGGAACCGGAGGCGGCTGCGCACGGGGGGGCGATCATGTGCGCGGCAAGCAGGCCGATAAACAGGAGCAAGAGTAGATTTTGCCGCATTTCCACGCATCGACGCCGTTCGCGGCACCCGCTCATCGCTTGACTTTGAGAGTTAGTATTCGCTAATATACTGATCATCGTTTGTCCCGGATGATGCGATTTGGGAGGCAGAAAATGAAACCTTTCGATTGCTCGAAGATGCGCGCGGCGGTGTCCGTTGCCGTGACCCTGTTGCTGGCGGGAATCCTGTTGCAGATCCCCCGGGCCCTGTTCGGAGCCGACTTCCCGGCGTTCACCACGCTGTTGAGCGGAATCGGGCTGGTGACCGTCGTGTCCAGCCCCGTCGTGCTGCTGGCGATCGGGCTGCTGGCAACAATGCCCAGCGTGGCGCGGGATCTGGCCTTGTGTGACCGCTGACAATCGCTGCGCGTCCACCGGAGACAGACCGGGGGCGCTGGACCTAGCGGTCGCATTGGTCCGCGTCCCCCACTCCCCGCAGAATCGACAGCAGGAACGTTGACACCAATACGACCGGTGCCAACAGAATCAGCACGAAGCCGGCGAGAAGAATGACCAGGTCGAGATGCAGCATCTCGGGAACGGCATAGCGCGCGGCCAATGTCAGCAGGATGCCGCCTACGAAGAAGATCACAGAGACGACTACCCCCTCGCGCAGCGTCTTGCATCCCAGCATCAACAGTTTCATGCCGCCCCCCAAGGGTGTGTTGTAGGTATTCGACGTCTCGACATCACTTGCGACCGGCCTATTCGTCGAGCAGTCTGTCGGCCGCCCCCGCCTCCAGGTCGAACTCGGTTTCCACCATTCGGTTCCACGCATCGCGCTTGAACGTTGCGCGCTCCGGTACCTTCCGGTGGACCAGATTGATATGGCAGTCCACACAGGTCTTGCCCTTGGCGTCTTCCTGGTGAATCGCCTGGGTACCGGCTCGCTCGCCCACGATCGCATCCTGCTCGTGACAGCGCCGGCATGTGGCGGAATCGCGCGCGCGGAACCATTCACGTGCGCTAAACGCCGCTTCGGGCAGATGCAGGGCATTGACGACCGGATCGTCGTAGTCCGCACCGATGAGCTGCCGAATGACGTCCTTGCCGCCGATGAAGTGGTCCCAGGTCGCCGCGAATATGCCGGGCGACACATGGCAGTCACCACAGCTCGCGCGCACGCCTGATGCCGAGACAAAGTGCGACGATTTCCGATAAGGCACCGCGGCCAGCTCCATCGAGTGGCACGACGTACAGAAGGCCTCCGTGCTGGTGTAATGATCGAACTCGATCAGGAACACCATGACACCGATCCCGCACAGACCGGCAAACACCATCGCGAACAGCACGTGGCGGGTGACGAACCCGGGCAGCCACCAGGGTCGGCGCCTACTCATGCGCGCTCCGGGCCGTGCCGACACCGAGGAGCGGGCTGCCACGTTCCGGGTGCTTGAGCCACTCGTTTTCCGGCAGGTCTTGCACATGCTTGGCGATCAGTGCGTCGGCGCCATCGCCGGCCACCGCGCGCACCTCGGGCAGGAACCTGCCGTAGAAGTTGCGCGCGACAACATACATGCCTTCCCACCACACGTGGTTGGGACTCATCATCGCGGCACCATGGCGGGCGCGCGCGCCCTCGTCGTGCCAAAGCTCCCAGAACGCGAACTCGATCGGCTCGTCGAACGGTGTAGGCGTCAGGCGCCCGGTAGAATAGAGCGCCTGCATGATGGCGCGTGCCGGTTCGCCGAACTTCCTGTTGTAAAGATCGACGACACCGTCGAACTGGCGCATGAAGGCCTCGACGAAATCCTTTCCATGACACTCACGGCATACCAGGCTCATGGCCTGGCGACGTCGGTCAGGCGTCGCGACCATCTTCACGTCACCTTCAGCGCCGTCGAGGCGCGGCACCTTGCTTCCGCGCTTCGGCGCGTCCATCGATTCGGGGAACTCGCGCTTTCCGCCGTCGGCAAACACGACCAGGTGCTGGCGCTCGGACACCGGCGTGTTCAGATTCCACACATTGCGCATACCGACGTCGTGGGTCGCCGGCAGTTTGCCGGCCGCCCCCATGTGACATGTCGCGCAGGTCGGGGCGGCGAAGTAATCCTTGCCCGCCACCCACGACTCGGCATCGAGGTTCATCTGATCGTGATGGCTGGCAAACGCCATGCCGTGCTTCGAGGCCTCGAACACTTCCTTGTCTGGCGAGTCCGGACCCGAATGGCAGCGCACGCAGGCCTCCGGTTTGCGCGCCTGAGCCTTGGAAAAAGCGTGCCGGCCGTGGCACGACGAGCATGAGCCGCGTGACCGGTCGGGATTGATGCGGCCGATGCCCGAGTTCGGCCAGGTGTCGGGATCGAGCTCTCCATTGGCCTGCACGCGCACGGTCGATCCGTGGCACTGGGCGCAGCCGGCGGCCTCGACCGCAGGCCCGGCGAGATTCGTCACCATCGCCGGCATGCGACGCGCGATCACTGCGACGGCCTCGGCGTGCACCGAACCGCGTTGCTGTTGCTCTTCCACGGCATGGCAGCGGCCGCAGTCCTTCGGCGACACGATGGTCGCGATGGTCTGGCCCTCGTGAGTGATCGCGTCCGCATCGTCGGTACTGGCCTGGTGGCAGTCGAGGCAGTTGACACCGACTTTCGCATGCGCGCTGTGCCGCCATTGCTCGGTCAACCCGGCAGACGACTTGCTGTGGCAGCTGACACATTCCTCGCCGGCCGGGTTACCCCAGTTGTCAGGGCTCAGCGTCACCTTTGCCGCACCGGCACCGCTGACGAGCAGGCACAGCAACGCGAACAGACCCATCTTGCTGCTTGGCATTCGTGGTACCCCTTGGGCGGTTTGCTGGCACGAACGCCGCGGCCGGGAGACCGCAGCATCGCGATCGGCCGGGCTCAGATCTTGGCCTCGGCCACCGCGATCGTTCGTGATGATCGCAGCCCTTCCGGCAGGTGCCCGAATTTGTCGGCGAGCACTTTCCAGAGCAGGTTGTACTGCACCTCACCGCGGACCAGGGCGACATCTTTGGCCGGGATCTCGTAGGACAGCGTGCGTTCTTCGTGTGGCCGCAGACGCGTATCGGCACCGAGCTGGGTCGCCGTCGGCGGCATCGCGTCCTTGCCGGCGTCATCGGCCAACAGATAGGCGAAATAGGCCTGCGGGTCATCCTGTGCCGGATGCTCCGGCGCGTTTTCCCATACCGGCTCGCCGTTGGCGTTGTACGCGGTGAGCTTGAGCACGATGTTCCGGAACGGCGCACCGGTGGGCAGTGCGTGTGGTTGCTGATTCTTCAGTTTGGCGACCACGTCGATCGTTTCACCGGCCTTTTCGGCTCTCATCGTGAAGACAACGCTGCGCTTGAGCATGCCGCCGTCGTGACCACCCCCCATGCTGTGGTCGGCCGTGTTGCCGACCATCGGCATGTGACAATACTGGCAGGTCACGTCGCTCTTGCTGGCCATGTACTCGTTGCCGGTCGCACACAGCGGGACGCCGTGCGAATTGTTGCGCTTGTCGTGGCACCCCATGCAGGCATCGTTGGTCTTCATCAATGTGGCATTGGGCTCCATCGGCAGGGCCGGGATCTCTGTACCGTCCATCGTCACCGGCTCACCGAGGTGGGGATTCGGTTTGTCGCCGCCGTCACCGGCGCCGGCACCGCCGAACATGTCGGTCGCCGTCGCCAGCTTCTGCAGCCCGACGGGGAATCCTGCCGGGCCCTGCAACCCGCTGCTGCGCTCGTAAGACAGCATACCCAGCTGCAGCTTGCCGTTCGGTCCGTTGATCCCGTTGAATCTCTTCAACGTGTGGCAGGCGACACAGTTCACACCTTCGCTGTACGTCGGCTTTTCATCGAGCTTGGTGGAATTCTGGATCGCGGCGTTGGGCGCGTGACACTGGATGCAAACCGGAAACTTTCCGTCCTTGGTCGTCACCCCTGCCTGCAGAGGGTCACCGATGACCTTTTTGTAGAAGGTGCCGTGAATCGGGTCTTTCATTGCGACGCTGTTCGCGTGCATGGACCCTTCCCACTGCTTGTAGATCTCCTTGTGGCAGGTCTGGCAGACGCTCGACGGTACGTCGATGAGGGATTCTGCGGCGGACACCGCGGTGACACTTAACGCGAGCGCCAAGACTGCGCTGGCCCCGAAGGCCACCGGATTACGGATCGACATGCTGAACATCCTCTGGTTTGTGTTGTTCGTTGTTATGTGCAGCCACCGCCCATTCCATGGCCGCTTTTATATGCGTTTATTTCAAGCTAGAGCAGCAGCCGGGAGTTCGCCACTGATCTGCGTTAAGGCGCGACTGCCTTTTTGGCGTGAGCTGACTGAAGCGGACCAACCGGACGTTGGATTGTTGGAATCGACGACCCGGTGGCGACTACCAACGACCCCGTGAGAACCGGATGGCGCAATGGCAGTTTGCCGATCCATGCGCGCGGCGGCTTGGTGCCGGACGTTGCGACACCTGGCGACGCAGAGCGACTTGCTCCCAATGCGGGGACGAAGGCGTCGGGCCTGCCTGGAGGCGCCCGCACCTCACCCGGATGACGTGTCGGCGTCGCGATCGATCAGGTCGCGGCGCCGCTGAACCCCTGTTGCCGCCACGCCTCGTAGACGACGACGGCGACTGCGTTGGACAGATTCATGCTGCGTTGTCCCGGCCGCATCGGCAGACGCAGGCGACGTGCCTGAGGCAGCCCGTCCAGCAGATCCTGTGGCAGACCGCGCGTCTCGGGTCCGAAGACGAATACGTCACCTGCGGAGTAGTCGACGAGGTCGTGTCGCTGTCGGCCGCGCGTCGACAGTGCAAACCATCGCGTCGGCGCAACAGCCGTCAACAAGGCATCGAAGTCGGCGTGCTGTCGCACCTCGGCGAATTCGCGGTAATCGAGTCCGGCGCGCCGCAGACGCTTGTCGTCGAACGCGAACCCGAGCGGATGAACCAGGTGCAGGGTGCTGCCCGTGTTGGCGCACAGGCGTATGATGTTGCCGGTATTGGGCGGGATCTCCGGCTGATACAGAACGACGTGGAACACCCTGAATTCCGAGACCCTATGGCTGATACCGACCCGCGCCTCGCCCTCGACTTTTGTGGCCTGCCGTTCGCGACACCGCTGGTTCTGCTGTCGGGCTGCGTGGGTTTCGGCGAAGAGTACACGCGCGTGCAGGGCTTCTCCAATCGCGACGCGGGTGCGGTGTGTCTGAAGGGCACGACCGGGACCCAGCGCCTCGGCAATGCACCGCACCGTGTGTACGAGACGCCGGCCGGCATGCTCAACGCGATCGGCTTGCAGAACCCCGGCGTTGATCGCGTCGTCGACGACATCCTGCCGACGCTGGATTTCGGCGAGACGCGCTTCATCGCCAACGTCTCCGGCTCGACGGTCGAGGAGTACATCGAGGTCACGCGCCGCTTCGACGACTCGCCGATCGACGCGATCGAAATCAACATCTCGTGCCCCAACGTCAAGGAGGGCGGCGTCGCGTTCGGCAATGACCCGGACATGTCGGCGCGGGTCGTCGCGGCCTGTCGCAAGGTCACGCGTAAACCGCTGGTCACCAAGCTGTCGCCCAACCAGACCGACATCGCCGAAAACGCCCGGCGCTGCATCGAGGCCGGCAGCGACGCCTTCGCCGTGATCAACACGCTGATGGGCATGGCGATCGACATCGAGTCGCGCACGCCGTTCATCGGCAACAACCAGGGTGGGCTGTCCGGTCCGGCGATCAAGCCGATCGCGCTGCTTAAGGTGCACCAGGTCTACCAGGTCGCCCGCGCGCACGGCATCCCGATCATCGGCCAGGGCGGCGTGACCACGCCCGAGGACGCGATCGAGTTTCTGCTCGCCGGCGCGACCGCGGTCGGCGTCGGTACGGCACTGTTCTACGACCCGCTGATCCTGCCCCGGATCAACCGCGGCATCGTCGCCTACCTCGACCGCCAGGGCCTCGACCACGTGGGCCAGATCACCGGGGGGCTGCGCCTGAACACCGCCCGACCGACCCCGCTGTGCGGCTGCTGAGACGCCCCGGCCCGGGATTGACGGCGAACATAAGTATCGGGTTATACTCCGATTTACGCGTCCCGCCGCGGACGCAGACAACTCTCAACCGAATCTGGAGAGAACGACAATGAGTGACATCGAAGCCATGAAGGCCGAAAAGGCCGCGCTAATCGCCGAAATGCTCGATATGCAGAAGAAGTTCATCGACGTCGAGCACGAAACCGGCATTTCCGGCAAGGATTACTACTACTCGGACAGCGGTCTGCTGAAGGACTACCGCGAGACCTACATGCAGAAAGCGATGCGGGTGGTCGAACTGTCGCACAAGATCGTCGGTTCATCGCCGCTCTGAGCGCCGACGACCGCGGCCCCGAAAGCCCGCCACTGGCGGGCTTTTTCGTGTCCGCCCGCTCAAGAGTCGGCGCGTCCCGCCGATGCCACGGGGAACAAGAAGCATCACCCGCACGGACATCATGAGCGAGACACTGGACCACCCCACGGCCGCCCTGTTGGGCCGCCTGAGCACACTGAGCGAGCTGCCGCACGGCGAACTCGAGGCACTCAGTCGCCGCCTGTTCGTCCACGAAGAACGCAAGGGCGCGGTCTTGCTGCCACTCGGCGCCACCGATGCCAGCATGCTCTACCTGCTCGAGGGCGAGTGCCGCCTGGTCGCGGCCGACGGGGGTGTGCGCACCGTCCGGCATACCGACTCCTCGGCACTGACGCCGCTGGCGCGTTTGCGACCGAGCCGTTACAAGGTCGAGGCAACGTCGCACGTCCGTTATCTGCGTATCGAAAGCGACCTGATGGCCGGCAATGAGGCGCAGGTGGATCCGCCGTCGGCGATCACGATCGAGAACTACCAGGTCGAAGAGGGCGACGATGTCAATGATCTGGGTGCCGAGAACCGGCTCACACTGCAGATCTACGAGGACCTGAACAGCGACCACCTGCTGCTGCCGAGCCTGCCGCACGTCGCCGTGCGCATTGGCGAGGCGGTCAACGACGACAACGCCAACGCGCGCAACGTGGCGGCGCTGATCGAGACCGACCCGGCAATGGCACTGAAGATCGTCAAGGCGGCGAACAGCGCGCGTTTCGGTGGCGTGAACCGGCTCGCGACGGTGAGCGATGCCGTGACCCGGCTCGGCATGCAGAACACGCAGATTCTGGTTGTGACGTTTACGCTGAGGGAACTGTTTCGAACCTCTTCGAAAATGCTCGAAAAGCGGATGCTTGCGTTGTGGGAACACAGCCGCCGCATCGCCGCGCTGGCCCAAGTGCTCGGCAACAAGGTCGGTGGGTTCAATCCGCACGAGGCGCTGCTCGCCGGTCTGGTGCACGACATCGGCGTGCTCGCGGTGATCGGCTATGCGCGCAACTTCCCCGACGTCGCCAATCACCCCGCTGCGCTCGAATCCAGCATCCGGTCGCTGCGCACCCAGCTGAGCGGCATGATCCTGGCCAAATGGCAACTCCCCGCCGAGATCGTCACCGCGGCCAAGGAGGCCGAGAGCTGGCTGCGCGACGGCGTCACCAAGGCGGATTATGCCGACCTGGTCATCGCCGCCCAGGTCCACGAGGGGCTGGCCGAGGGCCTGCCGCTGTCCGCGATTCCCGCGATCGCGCGACTCGGTCTGTCGACCGACGATGTGGGCGAGGGCATCGAGCTGCTGCACAGCGCCCAGGAAGAGGTGGCGGCCGCCAAGCGCCTGCTGGCCGGCTGATCCGCCACAGCACGGGCCGCTGCCCGCGTAGCGTTCCTCGGTGTGACGTGGTCATCAGCCCGGGAATTCCGTCAATAGCCATCGCCGTCGAGCGGCGATACCATCGGAACCTCTAATAAAGGCGTTTGCCGAGGCGCCGCCGGGGTACCGATGTCGTTGACAGATCCGCCGTCGATGGACGCGGTTTTGCAGCAGTTCCATCATCTGTCCGGGATCGATCCGGACAGCTTCGAACACTTCGCGCGCAACGCCACCGTACGCGAGGCGATGCCCGGTGCGCGCCTGCTGGACCTCGGCAGCAGTGATGCGCAACAGCTGTTTCTGCTCGACGGCGTGCTCGAACTCACCGCCGGCGACGGCGCGTCGCACATCGTGCGGCACCAGGACGCGGCCGCGCGCGGGCCGGTTTCCCGCCTGCGCCCATCGCGCTACCGGGTCGTGGCGCGTTCCCCGGTGCGTTACCTGCTGGTCGACGGTGCCGTGCTCGACCAGTGCCGCGCGGACCACGGCAACATGGTCGTCGAGGAGAGCTACTCGGTCAGCGAACCGAACGAACTACTCGATGACAGCGCCTGTCACCCGCTGATCTACGACGTCTTCAACGACATCAATCTGGGCCGCGTCGTCGTGCCGTCGGCGTCGGACATCGCGGTGCGGGTCGGACGCGCGCTGCTGCGACACGCGGACGATGCGGAGCTGTTCGGCGCGACCCTGATGGTGTGTCCGGCGCTGACCCTGAAGGCGCTGCGTGCCGCGCGCAACCAGAAGCGGGCGAGGGGAACGCCGCGCAGCATTCGCGAGGCCGTGAAGCTGATCGGCATCGACGAGACGTACGCCCTGTCGGTCAATTGCGTGCTGCGCGAAACGCTGCGCAGTGCATCGCCGGTCGTGCAGAAGCGCATGGCGAGCTGGTGGCGGAACAGTATCCGCGCGGCTGCGATCACGCGCACGCTGGCCCGATCGCGTGAATACTTCGACCCCGGTCTGGCGACGCTGGTGGGCCTGCTGTATGCGGTCGCCGAGCCGGTGATGCTGACCTACGCCGACCGCCATCCGGACCTGGCCGACGAGGCGGCGCTGGACCACCTGCTGCGCAGCAATCGCGGCGAGCTGGGACGCATCCTACTCACCCTGTGGGAGATGCCACGGACACTGGTCGACGCGGTCGCCCATTGCGAGCACTGGGGCTATGACCACGCCGGCGACGCCGATTACACCGACATCCTGTTGGTCGCGCACTGGCACGCGACCCTCGCCAACGGCACCCGGCCGCGGATTCCTCCGGCGGCGGAGATCCCGGCATTCCAGCGCCTCGGCCTCGGCGCCCAGTCGTCGGAGCTCGCGATGCAGGTGGTGGCCGCCAGCGGCGGCGCGATCGAACGCGCCGAGACGCTGCTCGAGGACTGATGACGACGGGCTGCCGGCTGGCTAGCCGGGGATCTTGTAGTTGGACTGGGTCATCAGGTCGACGCCGCACTGCAGCTCGCTGATCCACCGGATGAACTCCGCGACGGCCTTGCCGACCAGCGGCCGGCCATGCTGCGGCGCGATCATCGTGATGTCGATGTCCGCCACCATGCGTGCCCAGTAGCGGCACACCTGGTTGCTGTTCATGTAGCGCTTGTGGAAGCCTTCCATGTAGGGCAGCACCTCGTCCAGTTTCTTGGCCGGTCTGTCGAGCTCGTCCGCCGGACAGAGGTTGGCGCCGAGGTCGCCGGAAAACAGGATCCGACTCCTCGGGTCGTAGAACTGGAAGTTCCCCTCGGCATGCAGGAAATGCGCGGGGATCGCCTTGAGCTGGATGCTGCCGAGCTGCAGGTTCATGCCCGGGTCGGGAATCGCGACGACCCGGCCGGCGAGCTTGCCCGGCCGGGTGAAATGCGGGATGAAGCGTTCCCACAGTGCGGGGACGACCACCTTGCAGTCGGTCGCGACCAGCCACTTGTTCAGCGACGCGACGATGTCCGGGTCCTGGTGCGACGCGACCACATAGTCCAGATGCTTGACGTTCAGGTAGTGGCTGATTCCCATGAACAGCGCGGTGTAGGTCAGGTCGCCGCCGGGGTCGATCAGCGCCGCGTGATCGCTGTCGAAGATCAGGAACTGGTTGGCCTGCACGGCCTCGCCCGACACCAGGTCGCGAAACGCGACACAGACGTGCCGGTCCTTGTTGTAGAGCTCGACGGACATGGTCCTGACACCCTCCCGGCTGGATTCACCAGGGACATGGATGGGTTATCGTCCAAACGTGGGAAAAATGTGGCACTGGCAGCCGCCGACTGGGATCAACGGGTTGTTCGCCGCGGTCGGATCTATCGCTCTGCAGGTCCGCTGTCGCCACGCGCGGAACGCCCGGGAGCGATCTGGCAGCGCGCATGCACTCGCGTCCCGGACGCAGCGTTTGCCGCTTCGCTGGGCAGCCCGGGCGATCAGTGCGCGTCCGTTGGGGAGGCCGACCCACGGCGCATGGCACCTGGCGTCGGTCAGCGCGTGGATGCCGGGCGGAGGTGTTCGATGTAGCGTGGCACGTCGTCCATGTCGAGGTGCACGCCGCCCGCGGTCACCCGGATCTCGCCATCGCCAGCCCGCAACGTACAGTGCGCGCGGCCCTGGCTGCGCAGCGGTACCGGGATCATGTCGCGGTAGGTGTAGACGTTTTCACCGACATCACCGCCGGCGCACGTGGCCGGCAGCGCCGGGAGGTCGGCGGCAGCCGTGTCCAGTTCCGCCGCATTGAACACCAGCGTACCGTTCTGCCACCAGCGCGTGCGTTCGACGGAACCGGTCATCGATTTCACCAGGTAGGCCGGCTCGAAGCGTATCCGCACCTCGTCACCCTCGACGACGACCGATGCGATGTTCGAACCCGGCAGCTCGATGCTGGTGCTGTCCACGGCTGGCGTTCCCCGCGATGTGTTGGCGACGCGCGCATTCTACATGCTGGGCCAGCACAGCAACCGGTTGCATCCCGCGGTTGCAGCCAGGCTGCCCGGCGCGCGGTCAGCCGGCCTTGCGGTGGTCCTCCTCGAGGCCGAGTTCCTTGATCTTACGGGTCAGCGTGTTGCGTCCCCACCCGAGCAGGCGCGCGGCATCCTGCTTGCGCCCACCGGTGTGTTCGAGCGCGGTTTCGATCATGATGGTCTCGAAGTCCGGCAGGGCCTTATCCAGCAGGCCGACCTTGCCGGAGGCGAGGCTGGTCCGGATCCACCCGCGCAGCGTGCTGCGCCAGTCGCCGTCGTTGATGCCCTCGCCCTGGTCGCGGTGCAGTTCCGGCGGCAGGTCCTCGGGGTGGATCTCGCGCCCGGACGCCATCACGGTCAGCCAGCGCGCGGTGTTTTCGAGTTGGCGCACGTTGCCGCGCCACTCCAGCGACTGCAGCTCGCCGATCGTGTCAGCGGTCAACACCTTGGTCTCCACGCCCAACTCGCGCGCCGCGCTCTTCAGAAAGTGCTCCATCAGCAGCGGAATGTCTTCGCGCCGCTCTCGCAGCGAGGGCAGGTGGATTCGGATCACGTTGAGACGGTGGAACAGGTCTTCACGGAAACGGCCCTCGCTGACCAGCTGCTCCAGGTCCTGGTGCGTGGCCGCGATGATGCGCACGTCCGCCTTGATCGGTTCGTGGCCGCCGACACGGTAGAACTCGCCATCCGCCAGCACACGCAGCAGACGGGTCTGCAGCTCGGCCGGCATATCGCCGATCTCGTCGAGGAACAGCGTGCCGTGGTTGGCCTGTTCGAAACGGCCGATGCGGCGTGCCTGGGCGCCGGTGAAGGCGCCTTTCTCGTGCCCGAACAGCTCGGATTCGAGCAGGTCGCGCGGTATCGCCGCCATGTTCAGCGCGATGAACGGTCCGTTGGCGCGCGGGCTGTGCTTGTGCAGCGCATGCGCGACCAGCTCCTTGCCGGTGCCCGATTCACCGTTGATCAGCACCGTGATGTTCGATCGCGCGAGACGGCCGATTGCACGGAACACCTCCTGCATCGCCGGCGCGGCACCGATGATCTCGGTCGGTGCCGGCACGTGCTGGTCGCCGTTGGCGCGCGCCTCGCGACGCAGTTTGCACGCACGCTGCACCTGGTCCACCGCCTCTTCGATGTCGAAAGGCTTGGGCAGGTACTCGAAGGCGCCGCTGTGATAGGCGGACACGGCGCTGTCGAGATCCGAGTGTGCGGTCATGATGATGACCGGCAGATCGGGATGCTTCTGCTTGATCTTCTCGAGCAGCGCAAACCCGTCCATGCCCGGCATGCGCACGTCGGAGATGATCACCTCGGGCTGCTCGCGCTCCAGCGCCTCGATGACGCCGTTCGCGTTCGAGAATGCCGTGGTGTGCAGGCCCGCCTTCGCCAATGCCTTTTCCAGCACCCAGCGGATGGATCGGTCGTCGTCGATGACCCAGACCTGGTTGGCTTCAGTCATGGGTGGTGTCTCCTTGCCGCTCGGCGCCCGGGTCGCTGCCGATGGGCAGATAGATGGTGAATACTGTCTCGCCTTCGCGGCTGGTGCATTCGATCAGTCCCTTGTGCTGATTGATCAGCGATTGCGCGATCGAAAGACCTAGCCCCATCCCGCCGGTGCCGGCCGTGACCATCGGCAGGAACAGGGTGTCCGCGATCTCTGGTGGAATGCCGGGGCCGTCGTCGACGATGTCGACCTGTGCGACGAGCCGATAGCGCCAGGCACCGATGGTCAGTTGACGCTGGATTCGCGTGCGCAGCGTGATGGTGCCCGCCTCGTCAAGTGCGCGAACCGCATTGCGGGCGATGTTGAGCACCGCCTGGATCAGCTGGTCCATGTCGCCGATCAGCTCCGGGATGCTGGGGTCGTAGTCGCGCACCACCCGGATCCGCGTGCCGGCCTCGGCCAGCACCAGCGTGCGCACGCGCTCCAGGACATGGTGGATATTGACCTGCGAATAGCTGGGCCGGCGGTTCGGTCCGAGCATGCGGTTGAGCAGCTCCTGCAGACGGTCGGCTTCCTGGATGATGATGCGGGTGTATTCGCGCAGCTCCGCGCTGTCGAGTTCCGCCTCGAGCAACTGCGCCGCGCCACGCAGACCGCCGAGCGGATTCTTGATCTCGTGGGCCAGCCCGCGCACCACGTCGCGCGTCAGGGCCTGTTGCGTGATCAGGCGCTCCTCACGGCTGATGCGCAGATGGCGATCGATCTGTTGCAGTTCGACGATGATGTACTTGGCGCCCGCTTCGTCGATGATCGGCGTTACCGTGCAGTCGACGGTCACCTCGCTGCGCTCGGTGCGCAGCACGACGCCGCGCTTGGTGATCGGGGAGCCAACCGCCGATGCCGTGATCAGGTCCATCAGCGCCTCGCCGTGGCAGTCCGCCCATGTCGAGGGCGGTTCGCCGACCACGTGCTTGGCACTGACCGCCAGGATCATCTCGGCCATCTGGTTGAGGTAAGCGACCCGCAGATCGGCCTCGAACACGATGACGGCCGAGGCCAGATTGTCCAGGACATTGTCACTGAGCACGGGCAGAGGATTCATCAGGACCTGCATATCACGAATTTAGCAATCTTCGCGCCACATCCGGATGCAGGCGTCGATCTGGCGCTTCCAGCGAAGTTGACGCGCTAAATCAGCGACTTATCTGCGCCGGCGTTGTCGATTCAGGCGGTATGCAGACGTACCGTCAGCTCGTCCGCACCACTATGGTGCGCGCACTAATCTTGTGCGCCAGATCGGGTCGGGTCAAGGTTTGTAGTTGGGCGTGTACGATTTGTTTGGTGCGTACGAGGGAGAGGTGTTGTTCTTGAAATCCGGCTTGTCCGGTGGTGAGTAGTCCGGTTTATCCGGCGGAGGTGCGTAGCCGCCTGCCTTGGGCGGCTTGTAGTCCGGCGCCTTGTCGTCGGCAGGGTAACCTTCGTCTGGCGTTGCGGGTTCCGGATCGGGCCGGTTCTCGGATTCACTTTCGAAAAGACCCGCTTTGCGCATCGTGAAGCTTACCGGCAGGGAGGCGATCAACGCCCGGCCCGTTGCATCCATCACCGTCGCACGCAAGGTGTGCGTACCGCGTTCGACGCCGCTGAGGTCGATCGCCGTACTGTCGAAATCACCGGGTACCGCACGACCGTCGAGGCTCAGCCGGACCAGGTGACCGGCCTGCAGACCGGGGTCGAGCGCCACGACCACGGTCACGTGCCCTTCATTGCTGCGCTCGACGTCGCCGTTCTTCGGCGTGGTGATCTGGATCGAGCGATAGCGCTCGAACTTGACGGCCGTGCCCTGTGCGTCGGATGCACCGGCGGGTGCCGTTTCAATCGGGCGCGGTGCATAGCGCGAGTAATCCGGCAGGATGACCCGCTGCTGACATTCGCCGGCCGGTACGTCGGTGTAACTGACCGAGCCGTCCGGCTCGAGGCTCTTGCAGATGACGGCCGCCGCGAGACCGGGAAGCAAAAGCATCATCAACACCAGCAGCTGGAGCAACACCCGGGGGTGTGTCGATCGCTGTACCGTGTAGATGCCCCGACGTTTGCAGTCGGCAGGTGCGATGCGGGTGATCGCTGACACGCGGATATCCAAGATGCTGTGGTTCATGCTCGCTGAATGCCGGACGCCGTCACAAGGCCGAGCGGAGGGCAGCGGACGTCGCCCCCGGTTCGGATACACAGCAAAGCATAGTGCAGCGCGGCATCCGCGGCGACCGCTTGCGCCGAAACGGTGAACCGCCACGCACACCGGTATCGTCAACAGAAAACCCCGCCACCAGGGCGGGGTTCGTATGCGCCCGGGGTTGCCGGTCAGAGACTGAAATACATGTCGAATTCGACCGGATGCGTGGTCATGCGCATCTGCGTGACCTCTTCCATTTTCAGTTTGATGTAGCCATCGATCAGGTCGTCGCTGAACACGCCGCCGGCCTTGAGGAAGTCGCGGTCGGCATCGAGCGCGTCGAGGGCCTGGTCGAGGGAGTGACATACGGTCGGGATACCGGCCGCTTCTTCAGGCTCGAGATCGTACAGGTCCTTGTCCGCGGCATCGCCCGGATGGATCTTGTTCAGGATGCCGTCGAGGCCGGCCAGCATCATCGCCGAGAAGGCGAGGTAGGGGTTGGCCATCGGGTCCGGGAAACGGACCTCGATGCGACGACCCTTCGGGCTCGAAACCCACGGAATGCGGATCGACGCCGAGCGGTTGCGCGCCGAGTAGGCCAGCATGACCGGTGCCTCGAAGCCCGGCACCAGTCGCTTGTACGAATTGGTCGACGGATTGGTGATCGCGTTCAGCGCGCGCGCATGCTTGATGATGCCGCCAATGTAGTACAGCGCCGTTTCCGACAGGCCGCCGTACTGGTCGCCAGCGAAGATGTTGGTGCCCTCTTTGGCCAGCGACTGGTGCACATGCATGCCCGAGCCGTTGTCGCCGACGATCGGTTTCGGCATGAACGTCACGGTCTTGCCATAGGCATGGGCGACGTTCCAGGTACAGTACTTCTGAATCATGACCCAGTCGGCGCGCTCCACCAGCGTCGAGAACTTGGTGCCGATCTCGCACTGCCCGGCCGTGGCAACCTCGTGGTGGTGCACCTCGACCGGCACGCCCATCTCCGCCATCGCATCGCACATGGCGCCGCGCAGGTCATGCAAGGAGTCGACCGGCGGTACCGGGAAGTAGCCGCCTTTGACGCCCGGCCGGTGGCCGATGTTGCCGTCCTCGTAGACCTTCTCCGAGTTCCACTCGGCTTCCTGGGAGTCGATCTTGACCATCGAGCCCGACATGCCGATGCTCCAGCGCACGTCGTCGAGGACGAAGAACTCGGGTTCGGGTCCGAAATAAGCCGCGTCGGCGATTCCGGTCGACGCCAGGTAGGCCTCGGCACGTTTGGCCACCGAACGCGGGTCGCGCTCATAGCCTTCCATCGTCGACGGCTCGAGGATGTCGCAGCGCAGGTTGACAGTGGCATCGTCGGTGAACGGATCGAGAACCGCGGTGCCGGCCTCCGGCATCAGGACCATGTCGGACTCGTTGATGCCCTTCCAGCCGGCAATCGACGATCCGTCGAACATCTTGCCGTCGGTAAACAGATCTTCATCGACAGTGGACGCCGGGACAGTGACGTGCTGTTCCTTGCCGCGGGTGTCGGTGAATCGGAAGTCGACCCACTTGACGTCGTTTTCCTCGATCATCTTCAAGACTTTTTTTGCGCCCATTCTCGATCTCTCCAGGGGTTTTCGTGTGGACTGCGGCTGTCGAGGCGACAGCATTCATGAAGGGTCGCCGGACAGGGCCGCCGGGGGCCCTGGCGTCGGCACGTTGTGGTCAGGGCACGAACCATGCCACCGGGCAAAATTGGTCGTCAAGCGCGATTCGTTTTCGCACGCGTACCGGCTGGGCACACCTAACGCCTGGAACCGATGCATTTAACGGGGATTCCGCGCTATCGTGGGGCGGTCGGCGCTTCGCCGGTTTCCCTTGTGCCGCCGCGGTCGACGTCGCATGCGCACTGTGTTCGTGCGCGATCGGCGCCGAACGCACCAGAATGGTGCTAGCCATAGAGCACACGCAGCGAGCGGAACCACGCCAGGTCGGTCGCCGCACCGGCCAGCGCCTCATGCAACCGCCGCGTCGACGCCGCGTCGGTGAAACTCGACAGCGGCAGGATGAGCTCGACGTCGATATTGCCGGCAAGATAGTGCAGACGCACCTCGCGCTGGGGCGGAACCACATGCATCTGGGCCCAACGCGACTCCAGCACGCGCAGTGCCTCGCCACGCAGCGGCAGGCCGCGGCATGTGGGTGCGTCTTCGTCGTCCTCGGGATCGATGTGGACAGTGACATCGGTGATCGCAGCGACCTTGGCGATCACGCGGTCCTCGACGGCCTGGCTGATCATGTGTCCCTCGGACACCGACAACCGCGGCGAGACCTGGACGTGCACATCGGCGCTGGCCTCGGCGCCATGCCGACGCGTGCGCAGCAGGTGCACCGAGCGCACACCGTCGACACCCATGATGACGCGCTTCGCCTCGTCGACCTCGGACTCGTCGATCGCGGTGTCGACCAGCTCGGTCAGCGCGCCCCAGCCGAGGTCCCAGGCGATCTTGGCCACCAGCACGCCGACGATGATCGCCGCGCCCGCATCCATGTAGCTGTAACCGAGCACCGCCCCGCCGACACCGATCAGCACGACCACCGACGAGATCGCATCCGAGCGATGGTGCCAGGCGTTCGCGCGCAGCAGCTCCGAACCGAGCCGGCGCGCGGCCGCGATCGTGTACCAGTACAGCGCCTCCTTGGCGACGATGCCGACCGTGGCGACGGCGAGCGCCGGCAGACCGGGGACCGGCCGGTCGGCATCGAACAGGCGCCCGAAGCCGTTCCATACGATGCCCATGGCGACCAGCAGCAACAGGACGCCCAGCCCGAGCGTGGCCGCGGTCTCGAAGCGGCCATGTCCGTAGGGGTGATCCTTGTCGGGGGCCTGGGCGGCGTGGTGGGCGGCAAACAACACCAGGATGTCGGACACCAGGTCGGACAGCGAGTGTATGCCGTCGGCGACCAGTGCCGCCGAGTGGGCGACCAGACCGACGATGATCTGGGCCAGTGACAGCACCAGGTTGACCACACCGCTGACCAGCGTGACGCGGCGCGTCTCTCGGCCTCGCTCGGTGCGCTGGGCATGGATGTCGTGGAAGTGATGGGCGTGCGCACCGCTCATCCGGGTGCTCCTTCACCCACCCGCAGCGTGATCAGGTACTCGCTGTCGCGGGTCTCCGTGGACACGACCTCATGACCGTTGATCCGGCACCAGGCCGGGATGTCCTGCAATGCGCCGGGGTCCGTGCACACCGCGGTCAGGGTGTCGCCGCCGGCCAGCGCTGCGACCCGGTCCTGTACCCGGATCACGGGCATGGGACACAGCAGGCGTTGACAGTCGAGGGTCTCGTGGCGGGCGCTCATAGGCGGTGAATGATACCCGAGTTCGTCGACCGGACGCCTCGCCCACGCGACGGCGCCGGCCACAATGGCGCGACGGTCGACCGTCGTTGGACGCGGCCGTTGCGATGCGCGATGGCGGGGCCTCCGAGTGCGCGTCCTGTCGGTGCACGCGGCCAGTTTCGGGTCCTGTTCGGGTGTGGCGCATGCGAGTCCTTCGTCGCCAATCCGGGCCGCCGGTCGGAAGGGTTGCCAGCGCGACAGCGGCGTCTGCGCAAGGGTTCGCGGCATCCCGGGGGACGCGTTCAGGCGGACGCCATGTGGACCTGCGCGCTACAGCAGCCAGGCCTTGGGAACGTCGTCTGCCGGCATCGGCCGGACGTGATACGCCTGCAGCGTACCGTCCGGATTGCGGTATTCGAGCGCGACCTCGCGTGCGTCGCGCCCCTGGCTGTAGCGTGCGACGATACGCGCGGCAAGCTCGACGTCACCCGGATGCAGTTCGCCATCGAGCAGCGTGAACGGGCCACCGTGACTGGTCGTCATCAGGTTCGGATACAGCTTGCGATAGCCGTAGAGGAAGTTGCTCTCGCCTTCCTCACGCGCGACGATCAGCTTGAAGTTGGCGGCCGGCCGGATGTGCCGACCGACCTTGAGCAGCATGATGTCGTCGAGCTCGTAGCGCCGGCTGCCGCGTGACTGCCACAGGTCCTGCAGCTTGACCGTGTAGTTGGCGTCGGTCAGGAAGCAACAGCCCCCGGCCGGTTGCGCGTAGTCTTCGAAGCCAAACGCGGCGGCCAGCGCCATCTGCGGTTTGCGGCTGCGACCGGAAAAGCCGTACAACCGCTGCCGGTCGACCCAGCCGGCGCGCTCGGGCAGGGTCTCGGGCAGGTTGCGCGCGCTGAGCGGGCGCAGCAGTCTGTCGTCGATCCCCGAGTCACGCAACACCAGGCGCATGCTGTCCTTGCGCTGCGATTTGGGCCTTTGACCGACCACCTCGCCGGTGATCAGAAAATCGAAGCCGTTGGCGTCGATCCATTCGCGCGCCTTGTTGACCATGAAGATCTTGCAGTCGAGACACGGATTGAGATTCGCCCCGTAGCCGTAGCGGGGGTTGAAGACGACATCCTTGTATTCGTCGACGACATCGATCAGATGCAGTTTGATGCCGAGTTGTTCCGCCACCCACAGGGCATTGTTGCGCTTCGGCCGCCCCCGGTCCTTTTGGCGAATCGCATGCGTGTGTCCCTCGACGCAGAACCCGGTGAAGTAATTGACCCCTTCGACATGCACGCCCTGATCGAGCACGACCTTGGTCGCCAGCAGCGAGTCGAGGCCGCCCGAGATCAATGACAGGGCTTTGGGATGCTTGCTCATCGAATACCGCGAAGCGCATTGAAAAGCGTTTGATTATAAAGATAGACAGGCTGTCGGGCTGTATAATCACCGGCTCTCGCCAATGCTTCGCTGACACGGGTTTTCGACACACATGAACGATGCCGCGGACGTCTCGACGTTTCAGGGCCTGATTTTCGCCCTGCAGAAATACTGGGCCGACCAGGGTTGTGCGGTGCTGCAGCCTTACGACATGGAGATGGGCGCCGGCACCTTCCATACCGCGACCTTCCTGCGTTCGATCGGGCCCGAGCCCTGGAATGCCGCTTACGTGCAGCCGTCACGCCGGCCGACCGACGGACGCTACGGCGAGAACCCCAACCGGCTGCAGCACTACTACCAGTTCCAGGTCGTCATGAAGCCGTCGCCGATCGACATCCAGGACCTGTATCTCGGTTCGCTGAAGATGATGGGCATCGACCCGCTGGTGCATGACATCCGCTTTGTCGAGGACAACTGGGAGTCGCCGACGCTCGGTGCCTGGGGTCTGGGCTGGGAGGTCTGGTTGAACGGCATGGAGGTCACCCAGTTCACGTACTTCCAGCAGGTCGGCGGCCTGGATTGCCGGCCGGTGACCGGCGAGATCACGTACGGCCTCGAACGTATCGCGATGTACCTGCAGGGCGTCGAGTCGGTGTTCGACCTGGTCTGGACGCACGGGCCGCAGGGACCCGTGACCTATCGCGACGTGTTCCACCAGAACGAGGTCGAACAATCGGCCTACAACTTCGAGCATGCCGACGTCGATTTCCTGTTCAAGCTGTTCGACCAGTGCGAAAAAGACTCGAACCGCCTGATCGAAGCCAAGCTGGCGCTGCCGGCGTACGAGCAGGTGCTGAAGGCCTCGCATGCGTTCAACCTGCTGGATGCGCGTCACGCGATATCGGTCAGCGAACGGCAGCGTTACATCCTGAAGGTGCGCACGCTCGCGCGTGCCGTGGCGCAGGCCTACTACGACGCCCGCGAGGCACTCGGCTTCCCGATGGTCGCGGCGTCACGGGAGGTGGCCAATGGCTGACGGCACGGCCAACCTGCTGTTCGAGCTGGGAACCGAGGAACTGCCACCCAACGCGCTGCGCCGCCTGTCGGAGGCGCTCGCCGCGGAATTCGTCCGCGGACTCGACGACGCGGGGCTGACGCACGGCGGTGTGACCCCGTACGCCACGCCGAGGCGACTCGCGCTGCTGGTGCTCGACTGCGCCGTCGCGCAGCCGGATCGGGATGTCGAGCGCCGTGGGCCGGCACTGCAGGCCGCCTTCGACGCCGACGGCAGGCCGACCAAGGCCGCCGAGGGCTTTGCGCGGTCGTGCGGTGCCACGGTCGACCAGCTGCAGAGGCAGGAGACCGACAAGGGCAGCTGGCTGGTCTACCAGGTGCGTCAGCCGGGTCGCCCGGTCGCCGAGCTGCTGCCGGGGATCGCCGAGAACGCGCTCAACCGGCTGCCGATCCCGAAACGTATGCGCTGGGGCACGTCCGAGGCCCAGTTCGTGCGCCCGGTCCACTGGCTGGTGTTTCTGCTTGGCGACAAGGTCGTCCCCTGTACCCTGCTCGACGCGCAGGCCGGCAATGTCACCTTCGGCCACCGGTTCCACCATCCGGCCGCGATAACCCTGTACAACCCGGAGGACTATGCCGAAGTACTCGAGTCTCTCGGCAAAGTAGTTGCTCACTTCGATACGCGCAGGGCGCGTATCCGAGCGTTCGTGGAAGAGGCCGCGAAGGCCCTTGCCGGGCGCGCGGACCTGGACGACGCGCTGCTCGACGAGGTCACCGCGCTGAACGAGTGGCCATGCCCGATCGTCGGTGCGTTCGAGGCGCGTTTCCTGTCGGTCCCGCAGGAGGCGCTGGTCGCGACGATGAAGTCGAACCAGAAATACTTTCCGTTGTTCGATCGCGACGGCACGCTGATGAACCAGTTCGTCACGATCGCCAACATCGACAGTCCGCAACCTGAGCTGATTCGCGCAGGCAACGAACGCGTGGTCCGGCCTCGCCTCGCCGATGCGATGTTCTTTTGGGAGCAGGACGGCAGGAAGCGCCTGGCCGACCATCTCGGGCGCCTCGATCATGTGGTGTTCCAGAAGGGGCTGGGCAGCATGCGCGACAAGTCGGACCGGGTCGCCGCGCTGGCCGAGCTGATCGCCGATCACATCGGCGGGGACCGCGTGCTCGCGCGCCGCGCCGGCGAACTGAGTCGCTGTGACCTGATGACCGACATGGTGTTCGAGTTCCCGGAAATGCAGGGCATCATGGGCCGCTACCAGGCGCGGCGTGACGGCGAGCCCGAGGAAGTGGCGCAGGCGATGGACGAGTTTTACATGCCGCGCTTTTCCGGTGACCAGCTGCCGCAATCGCGTACCGGCATTGCGATCGCCCTGGCCGAGCGTATCGATACGCTGGTCGGGATCTTTGGTGTCGGTATGCGGCCAAGCGGCGACAAGGACCCGTTCGCGTTGCGGCGTGCCGCACTCGGCGCGCTGCGCATCCTGCGCGAGCACGCACTGCCACTCAACCTGCGCTGGCTGCTGGCCGCGGCCGAGGACCATCTCGGCGAGTCGGTCAAGGAACAAGGTACGGTGCAGGCCGTGTACGGGTTCATGCTCGAGCGGCTCAAGGGTCTGTATCTGGACGCCGGCACACCGCTCGAGGTATTCGAGGCCGTGGCGGCCGTGCATCCGGAGTCGATCGCGGACTTCGAACATCGCGTGCGCGCGGTGAGTGATTTCCGCGATCTGCCAGAGGCCGAGGCGTTGGCTGCCGCGAACAAGCGCATCTCGAATATCCTGAAGAAGGTGGACGGCACCATCCCGGCAGGCATCGACCCGTCGCTGTTCGAGTTGACGGCGGAAAAGGAGCTGGCAGACCAGGTCACCGCGGTCGCTGGACGCATCGCGCCGCTGATGGCGGATGCCAACTACGGTGCGACGCTACAGGCCTTGTCGCATCTGCGCGAGCCGGTCGACAGATTCTTCGACGACGTCATGGTCATGGCCGAAAAACCCGAAGTGAGGGACAACCGTCTCGCGATGCTGCAGTCGCTGGCACAGCAATTCCTCCAGGTCGCCGACATCTCGGCGCTGCAGGTGTAGCCGTGCAGGCGCACAGCCGGGATTCGTGGGACGCGATGATGGCGGCCGTGCAGGCGTTCCACGACAAGCACGATTTCCGCAATACCGGCGGCGAGGAGCTGACCTACCGCATCGCGCTGATGGCCGAGGAACTCGGTGAGGTGTCGGCGTGCGTGACCAAGGGCAAGCCCGCAGCTGCCCTGGCGGAAGAACTGGCCGACCTGCTGATCCTCGTCATGGGCACGGATATCGCGGCGCAACTCGATCTCAAGCAGGCCTTCTGGCAGAAGATGGAGACGTTGATGCAGCGGGAGTCGCGCATGGTCGACGGGCGCATCCGCGTCTCCGAGTTTCGCGATGTGGATTGAGTTGCCAGGCCGCGGCATTGGATACGGGCTCGGGTGACTGCTATGGGTCCGCTGCCAAAACTCGTCATCCTGGGCCGGGACGGCGTGATCAACGAGCGACGTGAGGGCGGCGTAGAAACAGCGGAAGACTGGGTGCCGATCGAAGGCAGTCTCGAGGCGATCGCACGACTCAACCACGCGGGGGTGCTGGTTGCGCTCGCCAGCAATCAACCGGGGGTCGGCGACGGCAGACTCCCGGTGCACGAGCTGAACCGTATTCACGGGCGCCTGCAGCAGGCGTTGGCGCGGGTCGGCGGGCACGTCGACGGGATCTTCTTCTGCCCACATTCAGCCGACGCGGGATGCAGTTGCCGCAAGCCGGCCCCGGGGCTCTTGCGGTCAGCCGCGCTACGATTGTCGGTTGCGCTGGACAGGGTACCCGTCATCGGCGACAGCGCCTGCGACGTTGGTGCTGCGCAGGCCGCACGTGCGAGGCCGTGTCTGGTCCGCACCGGTCGCGGGGAACGCACGCTTGCCGAGTCGCCGGATCTGGGGTCGGCGTGTCGCGTGTTCGCGGACCTGGGCGAGGCCGTTGAGCAGATCCTCGCCGTGAGGCCGGTCCCATGATCCTGTTGCGCTCGCTGATCTATTTTGTCGCAATGGTGCTGTCGGTGGTGGTGTTCGGCCTGCTGATCGCGCTGCTCGGATGGTTCCTGCCCGGTTCGTTCAGCGACCGCGCCGCGACCGCCTGGGGATCGACCAATCTGTGGCTGCAGCGCGTCATCTGTGGACTGGGTTACCGGATGGAAGGGGCCGAAAACCTGCCGGACGGACCGTGCATCATCATGTCGAAACACCAGTCGACCTGGGAGACGATGGGGCTGCGCGGGATCCTGCCGCCGGCGCAGTCGTGGGTCCTTAAGCGCGAGCTGTTGCGGGTACCAATCTTCGGCTGGGGCCTGCGATATGCGCGCTCGATACCGATCGACCGCTCGGCCGGGCGAAAGGCCGTGTTCAAGGTCGTCGATGACGGTAAGGCCATGCTGGACCTCGGTCGTTACGTGGTGATCTTTCCGGAAGGCACGCGCACCGCGCCGGGTGAACACCGGAAATACGGCATGGGCGGCGGCGTGTTGGCAGAGCGCACCGGCGTACCGGTCGTGCCGATCGCCCATAACGCCGGGGTGTTCTGGCGCCGCCGGGGTGTGAAAAAGTATCCCGGAACCATCCAGTTGAAGGTTGGTGCACCGATCCAGACGTCCGGGCGCAAGGCCGCCGACATCATGCGCGACGTCGAAAACTGGATCGAGGCGGAAGTGGAAAGGATGCCTGATTCAATCAATGTATCGTAAGTGATCGCTTACTTTTGAAGCATAAGTCCGAACATCCCTCTGCCAGCAAGCAGGTATAGGAAATCTGTTCCTGGCGGGTGTGCCCCCGAATGCCCTGTGAAAAACTCCGTGGATAACCTGCACGACGCCGCACGTCGGCGGGCGCCATGGAAAACCGCTCAGATGTCCAGATTCTCGACCGTGAGTGCGTTGCGCTCGATGAATTCGCGGCGCGGTTCGACCTGGTCGCCCATCAGGGTCGTGAAGATCTGATCGGACCCGACCACGTCCTCGATATTGACCCGCAGCAGCCGCCGCGTGTTCGGGTCCATGGTCGTTTCCCAGAGCTGTTCCGGGTTCATCTCGCCGAGGCCCTTGTAGCGTTGGATGTGCTGACCGCGTTTCGCCTCCTCCATTAGCCAGGCAAGCGCCTCTTCGAAGTTCGAGACCGGCTTTTCCTTGTCACCGCGACGCATCTCGGCATCGTCGGCGAGCAGTCCGTCGAGATGGTTGGCCATGTCGGCGATGCGCTGGTAGTCGGTGCCGCGGAAGAACTCAAACGGCAGCAGACGTTCGTTGGATATGCCATGGGTCCAGTGATTGATCAGCAGGCCCCGGGCGTGGTCGGCTTCATCGTCGGCGTCGGTTGGTCGCAGGGTGATGGTGTAGCGGTCGGAGACGCCGATGTCGATGTTCAGGCGACCCTGCAGTTCGTCGACCCAGCGCACCATCCTCGCTGCATCGCCGATCATCTCCTCGGTTACCAGATCCATGTAGAGCAACGCGCGCAGCACGCTCGCATCGTAACGCTTCGCCAGCCGCTGAATGATGCCGTTCACCGTGACCATCTTGCCGGCGAGGTCCTCCAGCGCCTGATCGGACAGGGGCGGCGCTGACGCACTGATACGCAGACTCGCTCCCTCCAGTGCCGTGCGCAGCAGGTAGGCGTTCAGCTCGGTATCGTCCTTGATGTAGGTCTCCTGCTTTCCCTTCTTGATCTTGTAGAGCGGGGGTTGAGCGATGTACACATGGCCCCGCTCGATCAACTCCGGCATCTGTCGGTAGAAGAAGGTAAGCAGCAGTGTGCGGATATGGGCGCCGTCGACGTCGGCGTCCGTCATGATGATGATGCGGTGGTAGCGCAGTTTGTCGGGATCGAATTCCTCGCGACCGATACCGCAGCCGAGCGCGGTAATCAGGGTGCCTACCTCTGCCGAAGACAACATCTTGTCGAACCGGGCTTTTTCGACGTTCAGGATCTTGCCCTTCAACGGCAGGATGGCCTGCGTGCGGCGATCCCTTCCCTGCTTGGCCGACCCCCCCGCAGAGTCGCCCTCTACCAGGTAGAGCTCCGACAACGCCGGGTCCTTTTCCTGACAGTCGGCGAGTTTCCCCGGCAGACCGGCAACGTCCAGGACACCCTTGCGTCTGGTCATCTCGCGCGCCTTGCGCGCCGCCTCGCGCGCTCGCGCGGCCTCTATCATCTTGCCGGCGATCGTTTTGGCTTCCCCCGGATTCTCGGCGAGGAACTCGGCCAGCTTTTCAGCGAGCACGTTTTCGACGACGCCCTTCACCTCCGACGAAACCAGCTTGTCCTTGGTCTGCGACGAGAATTTCGGATCATGGACCTTGACCGACAACACCGCGGTGAGTCCCTCACGCGCGTCATCACCGGCGGTTGTGACCTTCTGCTTGCGCGCCAAGCCCTCTGCCTCGATGTAACTGTTGAGCGTTCGGGTCAGCGCGGCGCGCATGCCGGCCAGGTGGGTGCCACCGTCGCGCTGTGGGATGTTGTTCGTGAAACAGAAAATGTTTTCCTGGTACGACTCGTTCCATTGCATCGCCACTTCGACGCCAACGTCGTGGCGCTCGACGCAGAAGTGGAAAACGGTCTGGTGCAACGGGGTCTTGTTTCGATTCAGGTGCTGGACGAACGCCCTTATGCCACCTTCGTACTCGAACACATCCTCGCGGTCGGCGCGCTCATCACGCAACAGTATCCGGACGCCGGAATTCAGGAAAGACAGCTCGCGTAGGCGTTTGGCGAGGATGTCATAGTGAAATTCCGTGTCGGTGAAAATCGCCGGGCTCGGGTGAAAGCGCACCATCGTACCGGTCTTTTCGCTGTCGCCGCGGATGGCCAACGGCGCCTCGGGAACCCCGAGATGATAGATCTGGGTGTGCTCTTTGCCCTCGCGCCAGATCGTCAATTCGAGGATGTCCGACAGGGCATTCACGACAGACACCCCGACGCCATGCAGCCCACCGGAAACCTTGTACGAATTGTCATCGAACTTTCCGCCGGCATGCAGCACCGTCATGATCACCTCAGCAGCGGATATTCCCTCTTCGGCATGGATGCCAACCGGAATGCCACGACCGTCATCGCGAACGCTGACAGAGTTGTCGCCATGGATGATCACGCGGATTTCATGGCAATAGCCGGCCAGAGCCTCGTCGATCGCGTTGTCGACGACCTCAAAGACCATGTGATGGAGACCGGTTCCGTCATCGGTGTCACCGATGTACATACCCGGTCGTTTGCGAACGGCATCCAGCCCCTTAAGTACCTTGATAGAGGATGTGTCGTAGCTGCTGTGAGGTTTTTCAGACATGGTTACCCACGGAAAGAACGGGGGGTGTCTCAGGGACGGAGGGAATTATACATGGCAAGCGCTGATGATAGGTGATCAGTTGACGCTATTCCTGCAGAAAAACAGACACCTAGCCTGCATTTGGGTCGGCATCCCGAGGCCCAGCGGAATTGGCGGTGACTCGTAAACCGTTCTGGGACGGAACGTGTCAGCCGACGCTGCAAACGGGAACGGACCGCGCAGGATGCGATCGTGACTGCAGATATCCACGCCGATTCCTAAACGTCCGGCGCGGGATGGCTGCCTGCCATAGCACGGGCGTCGATGATCTGGAGCAACAGGCGCGCGGGTCAACCCGTCGAGGGCTACAGGATCGGCGCGAATCGAAAAACCTGGTTGGGTATTGACGCTGCTTTTGCGTGCTGCGCCTCGGAGAGTCCCCTGAATTGACAATCGTCAGTTCACGACCGTCGCATTGCCGTGTTCCACGTGGAACATCGTGATCCCTGCGACGTGCTCCGGGTTGATTGCCGGCGGTGGGACGATGCCCGTGACGAAAGACTGGATATTTCTGGCAGCTATCTCTTCAAGTAGTCGACGCCTGTTCCGCTCATCGAGTTCGGCGCCCAGGTCATCGACCAGGAGTATTGGTTTCACCTGCCTACGCTCCGCAAGTTCATCGATCTGCGCCAAATTCAGTGCAAAGACAACGAGCTTCTCCTGGCCCCGCGAGAGAATGCGGTCCGCCGGTACCTCTTGAGACACAAATTCGATGTCCGCGCGTTGCGGGCCGACCTGCGTGAAGCCGTGCAGAAACTCCTGCTCCCTTTTTCGACGCAACTGTTCCACAAGCCCCTCATCCTGGTCCCAACCCGGTCGATAGCGACCGTCGACTGAAAAATTGACTTCCCACGCTTTTAGAAGGGTCTTCAGCCGCTGAACTACGGACTCGACGTAGGGTTTCCGATAGTCATGCAACCGTTCCGCTGCCTCCGCGAACGGTTTATCCCAGGCCACCAATGCGCGGTGGTCTCTGGATTTCAACGCGGCGTTACGCTGCTTCAGCATGCGATTGGCTGCTGCGTACGCCGACAGGTAGTCCTGTTCCACGTGGAACAATCCCATATCGAAGAATCTTCTTCTCACACCAGGACCACTCTCCAGCAACACCTGCGGTTGCGAGCTTATCCATTGCGTTGGCAACGCTGCCGCGAGTATCGATCGCTTATCGACGTCTTTGCCGTCCAAGCGACAAGACAGCCCGCCACGACTTCGTCTCACCCCCAGCGAGCGCACGTTCCCTGTCGATCCGTCTTCAACCATGCGCACAAATACCGTTGTCGCTTCCTTGCCGTGGCGGATCATCGGACCTGCCATCGGGTGGCGGAACGATCGTCCCCTCCCAGCCAGATAGATTGCCTCGAGGAGGGTCGTCTTTCCTTCGCCGTTTCCACCGACGAAGAAATTGATTCCCGTACCCGGGTTGATGTCCAGCCCGTCCAGAATCCTCAGGTCTTCGACCTTCAATTCGAGGATGCGCACCACATTTTCCTTTTCTGCAACCCTTCCATCTACCTTACCGGCACACTACCCTCCGACTCTCAGAAGATCTTCGACCCGGAAAAAGAAAGAGGGACCATCCGGCCCCTCATCATGCGTTTCTACGACAATCCGTCGTGACCACGTCCGTATTAGACTCGCTACAAACGCATCGGCATCACCACGTAGCGACATTCGGTCGAATCCTTGTGCGTCAGCAACGCACTCGAATTAGAGTCGATCACGGCCATCTCGACCTCTTCTCCATCCAGGACCCCCAGTACGTCCAGGAGGTAGCCGACATTGAACCCAATCGTCAGTTCCGGCCCACCGTAGTCGACCTCGATCTCCTCTTCGGCCTCGTCCTGTTCCGGATTGTGCGCCTGCAGGTGCAGCAGGCCTGAACTCAGCCGAAAACGGATCCCGCGGTACTTCTCGTTGGACAGAATCGCCGTCCGCGCCAAGGCCTGCCGCAACACATCCTTGGCAGCGAGCATCATCGCGGTTTCCCCGTTCGGCATGACCCGTTCGTAATCGGGAAAACGACCGTCGATCAGTTTGCTCGTAAAACTCGTATCGGCAAGATTGACGCGAATATGGCTGGCACTGATCTCGATATTCACCTCATCGTCGCCACCATCCAGCAGGCGACCGAGTTCGGTAACGGCCTTGCGTGGCAAGATCACCTGGATATCCGCTCCCAACGTTCCGTCGAATGTCGCATCACACAGCGCCAGGCGATGACCGTCCGTCGCCACTGCCCTGACCCGGCCTCCTCGAATCTCCAAAAGCAGGCCATTCAGGTAGTAGCGAACGTCCTGCTGTGCCATCGCAAACTGCGTTTTTTCTATCAACCGCTTCAGTACACCGACGGACACCGAGAAGCGCTCGCCCGCCTTGGCCGGTTCGATGTTCGGATAATCCTGGGCAGGCAACATCCCCAGGGTATAGCGACCCCGCCCGGATCGAATGGTCGCCTTGTCACTGTCGATGTCTATCGTGATCCCCGCGCCATCCGGTAGTGCCTTGCAGATGTCCAGGAACTTGCGCGCCGGCAACGTGAATTCCGCTTCTCCCTTTGCTTCCACCTGCGTCTGAGTTCGCAACTCCACTTCAAGATCGGTGGCCGTCAGCGTCATTTTAGAATTTTCTATAGCAATCAGCACATTAGCCAAGATTGGCAGGGTCTGCCTGCGTTCAACGACGCTAACGACCTGCTGCAATGGTCTGAGCAGGTCGTCCCGGTTCGCACTGATTTTCATGCTGCCTCTTCTCCGGTTGGCCAGTAGTTAAAAAAGATTCTTATTTAAAACCTGTTTTTGTTATTAGGACTAAGCGATTCTGTGTATTAAGTCATTTTTCAATTTAAAAACAGCATCTTAAGTAATTTTAAAGCGGTGATTAACGGCCATTTTGCGGCTTGATGGGTTGTCAGTCTTTTGTGAATAACAAGCAAATCTGCCTATCTCACGATTCCGTTCATCCTTTTCCCCCATCAACTGCTCAGGGTTTTCAACAGGTTGTTGTAGTCTTCGGCAATCCGCTGATCGACTTCCTTCAACTCCGCCACTTTTCGCGTGGCGTACAACACCGTAGTGTGGTCCTTGCCTCCGAAAGCGTCTCCTATTTCCGGCAGGCTGTGATTGGTCAATTCTTTCGCAAGGGCCATCGCGACCTGACGCGGTCTGGCAATCATGCGGCTGCGTTTTGCGGATACCAGGTCCGAGGTTCGGATTTTGTAATACTCGGCCACCGTCCGTTGAATGTTATCGATCGTGATCAGCTTGTCCTGGGCGGCGATCATGTCGCGCAGGGCATTGCTGGCCAGGTCCATCGTTATCTCCTGCCCCGTGAATTGCGCGTTGGCGACGATGCGCCGCAGTGCGCCTTCCAGTTCGCGGATATTCGAACGCACGCGTTTGCCGATGAAGAAGGCTACTTCGCTGGGCAGTTCAACCTGGAAAAGCTGCCACGCCTTGCTGTTCAGGATCGCCACCCGGGTTTCGAGATCCGGAGGCTCTACCGCGACGGTCAATCCCCAACCAAATCGTGACTTGAGTCGGTCTTCCAGGCCGTCTACCTCTTTTGGGAAGCGGTCGCTGGTGAGGATGATCTGTTGCTGCGACTCAAAAAGTGCGTTGAAGGTGTGGAAGAATTCCTCCTGCGAACGCTCTTTGCCGGCAAAAAACTGCACGTCGTCGATCAGCAGCGCGTTCACGGAGCGCATTCTGCGTTTGAATTGATCGATGGTACCGTGCTGTAGCGCCTTCACCATTTCGGCGACAAATCCCTCCGAATGCATGTACAGCACCCGCGCATTCGGATTGTTTCGCAACAGCCGGTTACCGACCGCCTGCATCAGGTGGGTCTTGCCGAGTCCGACGCCGCCATAGATGAACAGCGGGTTGAATACGCTGCCCGGGTTGTCGCCAATCTGCATGCCGGCGGCGCGGGCGAGTTGGTTCGACTTGCCTTCGACGAAACTTTCGAACGTGAAATCGGGATTGGTGTTGGCCTTGAGAGGCGGCGCGCCATCGTCGGCCGACCGCCGCTCGCTGACCAACGCGCCGGTCATCGCGCCCGGGCTGGGCGCCGCTGTTGCTGTTGGATTGATGCCGCGCGGTGCACTGCCTATCTCGAGGCTGATGCCGATTGTGTCGCCGTGGCCAAGATCGCTGACATAGGCGCGCAGTCGATCCAGATAGTGTTTCTTGACCCAGTCCAACACGAAGGCATTGGGCGCCATCAGACGCATGCGATCTACTTCCTGCACACAATGCAGTGGTCGAATCCAGGTGTTGAACTGTTGGTTAGGGATCTCATGCCCTAGGCGTTCCAGGCAGTGCTGCCAAAGGTCGGTGTTCATAGCATTCCGGAACGAAAGCACTCCCCTGCACGCAGATCCCTCGTGCCCGGTGCGATCGCAATTCGATTCGTTGGATTTAACGGGTTGCGGCCCCGTGTGCTGCCATCTGGCCCTCTATTTGACCGTCGACGCGTCGTGGATCCGCGCGTGGCGATTCTGTCTGTTATCCGGACCGCAACCGCTATGTTTATCGTTACAGGGGCAGAGTCTAATCCCAACAAGGAAAGTTATCCACAGGGATGTTCCTTATTGACCACCACTAATTCAGGTCTGTTTATCGTAAGTAAATACACACTTACGATAGCTCCGCCCCTGCTCTGAGCCAATGCGCGATCAGCCCGTGTGAGACGTCGCCTCCTGCCCGACGCATTGACATGCTGGCGGCTTGTTCGGTAGCATGCGCCCCCTTTTGTTTTGCAGGCTGATCCCGCTGCCACGCCATAACAGCTCGGCAATGGGGCAGTAATCAAACGACGATTAGCCTCCCGGATCCACACCGTCATGAAACGCACATTCCAGCCCAGCCGCCTCAAGAGAGCCCGCAACCACGGTTTCCGCGCCCGCATGGCCACCCGCGGCGGTCGCAAGGTGATCAATGCTCGCCGCGCCAAAGGCCGTGTGCGACTGACGCCACAGTAAGCCGGTAATCGGGGCAGCCGGAAAAGGCCACACCGATTTCCGCGCATGGGTTTCCGCGTTCGGCGCGTCTGTTGAAGGCCGCCGAGTTCGAACATGTCTTCGCACAGCCGCGTCGGTCCGCTGACCGCTACTTCACTGTCCTCGCCCGGGCATCGAAGTGTCCGCGCGCCCGGCTTGGTCTTGCGATTTCCAAGCGGCAGGTGCCCTCGGCCGTTTTGCGTAATCGTCTGAAGCGACTCGCCCGCGAACGGTTCAGACAATTGTGCGGCACCGTACACGGCCTCGATCTCGTCATCATGGCCAGGGCCGCGGCGGGTAACGCCGCACGGCCAAGCCTGAACGCATCGTTGGATCACCATTTGAAATCCTTAACGCAAAGAGACGACGCGGCGGGCGGTTACTGATCATCCCCGCGGCGCGATGCGGCGGCCGCCTTATCGGGTTAAACTCGCCGCCTTTCCGCGACACCGAAGCAACCAGTCACACAGCTGAATTCCGAAATGGATAATGTTCGTCTCTTCCTGCTCATGGCCCTCGCGTTCCTCGGTATGCTCATCTACCAGGCGTGGCAACAGGACTACGGCCCGCACCGCCAAGAACAGTCTGCCGAAGCGCTTGCGCAGCGAGCAGATGCGCCGGCAGTGCAGGCGCCGGAAGGGCAACCCCCATCGCCAGTTGACGATGCGACGCCGGTGTTGCCTACAGACGTGTCGTCCTTGCCGACAACGGCCGCCAACACGGCGACACTGACGAAGATCCACACCGACACGCTCGACCTGGTTATCGATTCGCACGGTGCGACGATTGTCGATGCACGACTCGTCGAGTACCCGGTTGCTGTCGACCAGCAGGACGTCAAGTATCGTTTGTTGAGTCAGCGCCCGGACGACTACTTCATCATCCAGTCGGGTCTGCTGGGCGCAGACAAGGACCGCACACCGACCCACGAGGCCGTGTTCTCGACGGCCGCCGCTGAATACACAATGGCCAGCGACGCCGATACGCTCAGCGTCGATTTCACCTGGCGTTCCGCCGATGGTGTTCAGGTGATCAAGCGATACACCTTCACGCGCGGCCTTCACTCGGTGCAGCTGCAGCAGCTGATCGTCAACGGCTCGAACGCGCCCTTGACCGCAAGGGATTACCGTCAGCTCCAGCGGGGCGAGGTGAAGTCTGGCCGCACGATGTTCATGAACACCTATACCGGCAGCGCGATCTACACCCTGGAAGACAAGTACCAGAAGTACAGTTTCAGCGAACTCGCAGAAGGCAAGCTGAATCGCGATGCAGCGGACGGCTGGATTGCAATGATCCAGCATTACTTCCTCGCGGCGAGCGTGCCTCCACGTGGTGAAGCGCAGCATTTCTACGGCAAGCGTCTCGACAACGGGCGTGCAGTGATCGGCACTTATTCGGAGCCGCGCACCATCGAACCCGGTGCCAACGCGGATTTCGGCGGTGAACTGTTCATCGGCCCGAAGTTGCAGGCCGAGCTTGGTCAGCTCGCCCAGGGTCTCGATCTCACGGTCGATTACGGCTGGCTGGTGTTCATCGCCAAGCCGATGTACTGGGTGCTGGAGCAGATCTACGGTTTCGTCGGGAATTGGGGCTGGACGATCATTATCTTCACGATCCTGATCAAGCTCGCGTTCTTCAAGCTATCAGAGACCAGCTACCGGTCGATGGCCAACATGCGCAAACTGACGCCGCGCATCCAGGCGCTCAAAGATCGCTACGGCGACGACAAGCAGCGCATGCAGCAGGCAATGATGGAGATGTACAAGACCGAGAAGATCAATCCACTCGGTGGCTGCCTGCCGATGCTCGTCCAGATCCCGTTCTTCATCGCCCTCTACTGGGTGCTGCTCGAGAGCGTCGAATTGCGACAGGCGCCGTGGATCCTCTGGATAAGGGATCTGTCGATCAAGGACCCGCATTTCGTGCTGCCGCTGATCATGGGCGTTTCCATGTTCGTGCAGCAGAAGCTGAACCCGCCACCGCCTGATCCGATGCAGGCGAAGATCATGCTGGCACTGCCGCTCGTGTTCACGGTGATGTTCGCGTTCTTCCCGGCCGGACTCGTGCTGTATTGGGTGGTCAACAACCTTCTGTCGATCGCACAGCAGTGGGTCATCACCAAGCGCATCGAAGAAGGCGCCAAGGCGTGACGTGGCGCCATGGCGGATCCCACCGCTGACACGATCGCCGCGATAGCGACCCCACCCGGGCGGGGCGGGGTTGGCATCGTCAGGATATCGGGACGCGACGTGCCGTCTATCGCCGCAGCGCTGACGGGACACCTGCCGCCGACGCGCGTTGCCACGCTGACACACTTTCGCGACGCCGGCGGGCTTTCCATCGATCACGGAATCGCGTTGTACTTCAGGGCTCCCGCGTCATTCACCGGCGAGGACGTGCTCGAGCTGCAAGGTCATGGCGGTCCGATCGTCATGGACATGCTGCTCTCACGCATCATCGCGCTGGGTGCGCGTCTCGCCGAGCCCGGAGAGTTCTCGCGTCGCGCGTTCCTCAACGGCAAGCTCGACCTCGCCCAGGCCGAGGCGATCGCCGATCTGATCGACAGCCAGACCCAGGCCGCCGCACGATCAGCGATGCGCACGCTGGACGGTGCCTTTTCGACCCGTGTGCATTCACTCATCGACGCCATCACCCGGTTGCGCGTCCACGTCGAGGCGGCGATCGACTTTCCCGAGGAGGAGATCGATTTCCTCGCCGATGACACGATCGGCGTACGGCTGAATGCAGTGATTGACGACTTCGACGAGGTTCTGCGCCATGCACGTACCGGACGCGTGCTGCGCGACGGCATGACACTCGTCATCGCCGGCCTGCCGAACTCGGGCAAATCGAGCCTGATGAACGTGTTGACCGGGCAGGACAGTGCGATTGTCACGCACATCGCAGGAACGACGCGCGACGTGCTGCGCGAACACATCGACATCGATGGCCTGCCGGTAACGCTGATCGATACCGCTGGTCTGCGCGAGTCAGACGACGCGGTCGAGCGTGAAGGCGTGCGTCGCGCACGTGTACAGATCGCGCGCGCCGACCACGCCCTATGGGTGTTCGATGGCGCCACCGATCACGATGCAGCGGGTCTGATGGACGCCGATCTGCCGCCGGCACTGCCGGTTACGCTGGTGCGCAACAAGGCCGACATCAGCGGCGTGGCCCCGGCCATCGGTTCGTTCGCCGGGATGGTGGAGATCAGCCTCTCGGCGAAAACGGGCGCCGGTGTGGAACTGCTGCGCGACCATCTGAAGCAGCAGATGGCCTATGCGGGTCCCGGCGATGGGGATTTCAGCGCGCGCCGTCGCCACATCGATGCGCTCGAGTGCGCGCGCGTCGCGCTGCGCGCGGGGCAGGCCGCATTGTTCCGTGGTCGGGCAGGTGAATTGCTTGCCGAGGACCTGCGACAGGCGCAGCACGCGCTGTCTTCGATCACCGGCGAGTTCAGTGCCGACGATCTATTGGGCGAGATCTTCTCCAGCTTCTGCATCGGCAAATGAACCACGCAGCGGCAATCGGTTTTTTTGACTCCGGGGTCGGTGGACTCAGTGTGCTTCGGCATGCCGTCGCAGAGGTTGGCCGTGCACCATTGTTGTATGTCGCCGATTCCGCCTACGCGCCGTACGGCGATCGCGATCGTGCGCACGTGCTCGCACGCAGCCGGCTGATCACGCGCTTTCTGATCGAGCAGGGGGCCGCTGCGGTCGTGGTTGCCTGCAACACGGCCACCGCGGTAGCCGTCGAGGCATTACGCGCCGAGTTCGACGTACCGATCATCGGCATGGAGCCGGCGCTGAAACCGGCCGCGCGGCACTCACGCAGCGGCACCGTCGCCGTGCTCGCGACCGCTGGCACGTTGCGCAGCGAACGCTATGCGCGCCTGGTATCCGACCACGGCCGCCAGATCGACGTGTTGCAGTGCCCGTGTCGGCATTGGGTCGAGGCCGTCGAAGCGGGTGAACTCGACAGCCCGCGTGTCTACGACCTGATCAACGCGGAGCTACGCCCGTTACAGGCGGCAGGGGTGGACAGCTACGTGCTGGGCTGCACGCATTTTCCTTTTCTGGTGCCGGCCATCCGGCACGTTCTGGGTGACGCCG
This sequence comes from Gammaproteobacteria bacterium, assembly GCA_020445255.1. Lineage (GTDB taxonomy): Bacteria > Pseudomonadota > Gammaproteobacteria > Chromatiales > Chromatiaceae > Thiosocius. Next base: position 17,842 of record JAGRGY010000025.1, on the reverse strand, counting down.
CCGCGCTGTTCGATCCTGGCGCGGCCGTCGTCGACCAACTGAAGCGTCGCCTCGGCATCGTCAATCCCGGCGCCGCGCATTCGCCGGTGACGCTGTATACCAGCGGCGATCCAGCGCGCCTGCAGCGGCACGCCCACGCGCTGATCGGCCTGGATACGCGCGCACTGTCGCTGCCGTTCTGAGTCGATCCCTATGCGCAGTACCGCAAGGGCGGATCGCCCAGCGGCGTCAGCGTGCCTGTCTGGCCGGGCGCAGACGCAGCACCCGGATGCGGTGTCGCAGCGCCTGCATCTGACGCGGGTCGCGACGCCGCCCGTAGCGCAGCTGCACGTACAGCCGGTTGATCGCGACCAGCTGATCACTGGCCGCCGGATAGCGCTGCATCGCCGTACTGCATACGGTATCGGCCCCCTGCCAGCCGTGCACCGTGATCCCGGCACGGCGCAGCTTGTCGATGAAGCGGTTCCACATGCGCGGCAGTGGATCGTTGACGATGGGTTTCGGCAGGCGCGCAATCAGATAGGCCAGCGCCGCCGCCAGCGTGGCACCGATCAGCAGTGCGATCGCGAGCCCCAGTCCGCGCAGGTTTCCCAGACCGAGCGTCTGCAGCAGGCTGCTCTGGCGTTCGGCGGAAAAGCCGATCACCCAGCGGTGCCAGCCCAGGTCGACGGCGTCGGCGATCCACACGGCGTTGCGCAGCAGGTCCGACAATACGCCGTCCGGCGCGGCCTGGAATACGACCTGTGCGCCCGCTTGCGAACGCACGGTGTCGATACGATGTTCGATGCGCTCGGGTGCAATCGCCGCGGTTGGATCGACCCGCGTCCAGCCCTGGCCGGCGACCCACACCTCCGACCACGCATGCGCATCCGACTGCCGTACCACCCAGTGTCCCGCACGCGGGTTGTATTCGCCGCCCTGATAGCCGAGCACGAGTCGGGCCGGCACGCCGGCCGCACGCATCAATGTGACGAAGCTGCCCGCGTAGTGTTCACAGAAACCCCGTCGCGTCTCGAACAGGAACTCGTCGACCGGGTCACTGCCCAGCGTCCCCGGCGACAGCGTGTACACGAACGGGTTTTCCCGGAAATATTTGAGTGCCTGCAGCGCGATCGGCATGGCGTCGTCGCCGGCCCGCGCGTCGCCGCGCAGCTGCGCGGCGAGTCGCTGCACACGTGGTGACAGACGTTCGGGCAGCTGCAGGGCGAGCGCGTGTTCGTGGCTGCCCAGCGTGGTCGCATGCATCTCCGGGTCCGAGCCGGCACGGTAGGTGAAGCGCTTGTTGAGGCGTTCGGCAGCGAGCAGCGCCCCGTTGGCATCGACGCGCGTGTTCGGCGGGATATCGACGACCATGTCGAGTCCGAACAACCAGCGTTCGCCGCTCGGCTCGAGGGTGGTTTCATAGCTTAGTGGCGCAGCCCGCCGGCCGGCGGGCTGCGTGTAGCGGATCGGGCGTATGTCCGGCGACCAGTGTCTTCCATCCGTGCGCCACAACACGGGACCGCGCCAATAGCGCTGCGTCGGTTCCGGCTGCGGTCCGAAGAACCTGACGCGGAACGCGACTGCATCGGACTGGGTCAGCTCGCCGATGTCGCCGAGCGACATCTCGTCGCCGATACCGGTCACAGCGGCCGACGAGCTGATCGCCCACAGCGGTGAATCGAGGCGCGGAAACAGCAGGAACATCACAGACGCCATCGGCAGCGCGGCGATCAGCATGCCGGCGGTTTTGCGCACCTGGACCCGCATGTCCGCATGTACGCGATTCAGCCCGACCTGGATAACGGTCAGCGCGAGCACGCCAACGAACAGGTAGATCGCGAGCGCCAGCGACTGGTCGTAGAGGAACTGCGTCATGACCAGGAAGTAGCCGAGGAACACCGTGACCTGGATATCGCGGCGCGCGCGTATCTCGAGCAGCTTCAGGCCCAGCATCACGACCAGCAGCGCGGTGCCGGCGAGTCGTCCGTCGGCAACGCCGGTACTGAACACGACCAGTGCCAGCGCGGCGATCATCAGCAGCAGCAGGGTCCAGCGTCCGGGCATCCATTGCGGCCGCCAGATCACCAGCATGCGCCACGCACTGGCGATATAGAAGAACGCCAGCACCGACGGGTTCAGGTTGAGCGCATGCGGCGCCATCAACGCGGCCAGCAACACAAGCAGCACACCGAGCAGACGCCCGGGTATCGGCAGCATCGACAGGGCGTCACGCATGCTCGCTCCCATGCAGCGCGAGCTGTCGAAGGCACTGGTGGCGATGTGCAGGGCCCGATCCCGGCGATACCAATCCCTGCGGCAGCCGCAGGCCGTATTCACGGCCCGCGCGCTCGGCGTCGAGGACCGCGCGACACAGCGCCGACAGCTTGGCCTCGACACCCGCCCCCGGTGCGTCCTCCCAGTCGAGCCAGACCGGCGCCAGCGCGTGTGAGCTGAACAGGCGTGTGTTCAGGCCGCGATCGCGCGCATAGCTCTTCCAGTCGATGCGGGATGGCTGGTCGCCCGGCAGATACCGGCGCAGGCCGGCAAAGTCTTCGGTCCCGCCGCCGTCGCCCTCGCCGTCGCGCGTGCCGGCCTCGGTGCCGGGCACGTTCCAGCGCTCGCCGGGACGCGGGTACACCAGCATCGGTTGTGCGCATTCGACATAACACCACGCGCGAAACAGCCCAACCGGGTATTGCGTGCTCAAAACCAGCCGGCCGGTCGGGTGCAGGCCGCGCGGCAGTCCATCGATGCGTAACTCGCGGCGTTCGGTCTGCGTGGCCTCGAGGTCGAGCAGCACGGGTTCGCAGTCGTCGAGCCCGATCTGCAATCCCGGCCGCTCGCGCTCGTCACCCTGGAACTCGACGACGAACACCGCCGGCTGGCCGGCAAACACCGGCGCGCTGCCGAGACAGCGCATGCGCGTGCCGCGCAGGTTGCGCCAGGTGAGATAGATCGCGTTGCTGCCCAGCGCCCCGAGCAGGAACGTGAGCAGGTGGGAAGGATTGTTGCCGTAGTTGACCGCGCCGAGCAGCATCAGGAACAGCAGCACCGCATAGATGACGCCGTAGCGGGTGGGCAGGATGTAGATGCGCCGCGCACCGACCTCGACGCGGCCATCACCGGCGGACTGCTCGACGCGCGCGAAGCTGCTCAACGACATGGGCGCAGACCTACTTCCGGTACGCGTAGCACCGCGCCGGCGCCTACGGCACCGTGACGGTCTGGATCAGGTCGGTGATCAGCTCGGTGTTGTCTCCGTCGAGGTTGACCAGCCGATGACCGGCGACGCTCGGCAGCACCGCCTGCACGTCCTCCGGAACCACGAGCAGGCGCCCGTCGATCAGCGCCCAGGCGCGCGCGGCACGCAGCAGCGCGAGTCCGGCGCGTGGTGAGAGTCCGAGTTCCCAGCGCGGCGAGTTGCGCGTCGCCGCGAGCAGCGACTGCACGTAGTCGAGCATGATGTCGGCGACGTGCACCTCGTCGACCTGCGCCTGCAGCGCCATCAGTGCAGCGCCGTCGATGCGCGGTTTGAGGTCGCGCAGCATCACCCGGCGGTCGGCGCCGGCGAGCAACTCGCGTTCGGCCTCGGGCTCCGGATAGCCGAGACTGATGCGCATCAGGAAGCGGTCGAGCTGCGACTCCGGCAGGCCGAAGGTGCCTATCTGGTGGCGTGGGTTCTGGGTCGCGACGACGAAGAATGGCTCCGGCAGCGCACGCGTCTCGCCGTCGGCCGTGACCTGGCGTTCCTCCATCGCCTCGAGCAGCGCGCTCTGCGTCTTGGGCGTGGCGCGGTTGATCTCGTCGGCGAGCACGAGCTGTGCGAACACCGGTCCAGGGTGGAAATGAAAGCGGCCCTCGCCGCGGTCGTAGATCGACACGCCGAGGATGTCTGCCGGCAGCATGTCGGCCGTGAACTGGACGCGCTGAAAGTCCAGTCCGAGCAGCCGCGCCAGCACGTGCGCCAGCGTGGTCTTGCCCACGCCGGGCACGTCCTCGATCAGCAGATGTCCGCCGGCCAGGACGCAGCACAACGCCAGCCGCAGCTCGCGCGGTTTGCCGACGATCAGGCGCCCCGCATCCTGCAAAACACGGCGCAGCACGGCGCCGTCGCGGGCCGTGGCGCTGTCGATGACAGCCTCTTGCATGCGAATCGAATCCCCGATGATTCCCGTACGCAGCGTATCGGCGCGACGCCCGCTTTCTCCAGTCGTTTCGGCCCCAGGGTGTGGCCGGGGCCGGTCACGACGGTTCGGCGAGCAGCGCGCGGATCTGCCGCTCGATCTCTACGGCGCGCGCATCGCCCTCGTGGGTCTCACCGACGTGGACATGACGAATCGACCCGCGCCTGTCCACCAGATAGTAGGCCGGCCAGTAGCGATTGCCGAGTGCCCGCCAATAGGCAAAGTCGTTATCCAGCATGACCGGATGATGCAGGCCGAACTCCGCGATCTTGGCGCTGACCCGCGCCGGATCCTTTTCGTGGGCGAATTCCGGTGAATGAATGCCGATCACGCGGAAGTCCTCTCCGCTCAGGCGCTGCTCCAGGGCATTCAGCCACGGGAACGAGCGGTAGCAGTTCCAGCAGCCGAAGGTCCAGATGTCGACCAACACGACCTGGCCGCGAAGATCGTCGACGACCAGCGGCGCGCTGTTGAACCAGCCCTCGTCGGACCGGTTGGTGAACTCGGGCAGCGGGCCGGGGTCCACCGCCTCGGCGCGGGCGGTGGTGACCAGCATGACTGCCAGCAGCAACATTCGCATAGGGGCTCTCCGTGACTCGCCTCACCGGATGGGACCCGGCGTCACCCGCGAACATTGCGCCGATGACGGCCGCCGGCTTTGTGGATTAAAATAACCGTCTGTTTTTGCGAAATCTTTTCGGCGGGATCTCCGGAATGCAACACGCGCACAACTACGATGTGATCGTGGTCGGCGGCGGCCACGCCGGCAGCGAGGCCGCGCTCGCCTCCGCCCGCATGGGTGCACGCACGCTGCTGCTCACCCACAGCATCGAGACGCTCGGCGCGATGAGCTGCAATCCGGCCATCGGCGGCATCGGCAAGGGGCACCTGGTCAGGGAGATCGACGCCCTCGGCGGCCTGATGGCACGCGCGGCGGATCAGGCGGGGATCCAGTTCCGCACGCTCAACTCGCGCAAGGGACCGGCGGTTCGCGCGACCCGTGCCCAGGCCGACCGTGCGCTGTACAGGGCCGCTGTGCGCGATGCATTGCAGCGGGAACCGAATCTCGATCTGTTCCAGCAGGCCGTCGACGATCTGGTGGTCGACAACGGCCATGTCACCGGCGTGGTCACGCAGATGGGCCTGCGCTTCGCTGCGCGCGCGGTGGTGCTGACCGTCGGCACCTTCCTCGGCGGGCGCATCCATATCGGTCTGCAGAACTACGCGGGCGGCCGCGCCGGCGACCCGCCCAGCAACGCACTGGCGCAGCGCCTGCGTGAACTGCCGTTCAACGTGCGTCGACTCAAGACCGGCACGCCGCCGCGCATCGACAGCCGCACGATCGACTACTCCGTGCTCGAGGAGCAGCCCGGTGACGATCCTGAGCCGGTGTTCTCGTTCATGGGTACGCGTTCCGCGCACCCGCGTCAGGTGTCGTGCCACATCACGCGCACCAACGCACGTACCCACGAACTGATCCGCGGCGGCATGTCGCGCTCACCGATGTATACCGGTGTCATCGAGGGCGTGGGTCCGCGCTACTGTCCGTCGATCGAGGACAAGGTCGTGCGCTTCGCCGACAAGGACTCGCACCAGATCTTCATCGAACCCGAGGGCCTGACCAGTCACGAGGTGTATCCAAACGGCATTTCGACCTCGCTGCCGTTCGACGTGCAGTGGGAACTGGTGCGCTCGATGCGCGGTTTCGAAAACGCGCGCATCACGCGCCCGGGTTATGCGATCGAGTACGACTTCTTCGATCCGCGCGACCTCAAGGCATCGCTCGAGACCAAGTTCATCGACGGCCTTTACTTCGCCGGCCAGATCAACGGCACGACCGGTTACGAAGAAGCCGCCGCACAGGGCCTGCTGGCCGGCTGCAACGCCGCGCTGCAGGTGGGTGACCGCGAGCCGTGGTCGCCGCGTCGCGACGAGGCCTACCTCGGCGTGCTGGTCGACGACCTGATCACACGCGGCACGCAGGAGCCGTATCGGATGTTCACGTCGCGCGCCGAGTACCGCCTGATGCTGCGCGAGGACAATGCCGATCTGCGTCTGACCGAGACCGGGCGCAGGCTCGGCCTGGTCGATGACACGCAATGGTCGTTCTTCGAACGCAAGCGCGCCGCGGTCGAGCACGAACGCCAGCGGCTGCACGCCAGTTGGCTGCGACCGGGTGACCTCGACGATGCGACCAGCGAGGCGCTGCTCGGCGACGTGCTGCGCAAGGAGGCACGCGCACTCGACCTGATCGCGCGCCCGCAGGCCGATTATGCCGGCATCACGTCGATCGCGGCGATCGGGCGCGGCGACATCGATGCCGACGTCCGCGACCAGGTCGTCGAGCAGGTCGAGATCCAGGCCAAGTACTCGGGCTACATCGATCGCCAGTTCGCCGAGGTGGAGCGTACGCGTCGCGCCGAGACAATCCGCCTGCCCGGCGATCTCGACTACGCCAACGTCAAGGGCCTGTCGGCCGAGGTCAGCGAAAAGCTCGCCCGTCAGCGGCCCGAGACGATCGGTCAGGCCGGCCGAATCCCGGGCGTCACGCCCGCCGCGGTGTCACTGTTGCTGATCCATCTGAAGCGGCGTTCGGCGTAACCGGCAGTCGTCAAGGCGACCCGTGCAGCAGTGAGCGCAACTGTGCAAGCAGTTCGTCGCGCAGTTGCACAAGAGAATCGAGGCCGTCCTCTGCGAGCGCCTGCTCGCCCTCGCGATGCTGCGCCAGAATCGTCGGCCCGAGTCGGTGGATGCGGTGGTGCAGTCCGCGCACGGCGTCGAGCTCGTTGCGCCCGGCATAGCGCAGGCCGCCCTCTTTCTCCAGCCAGCGACCGAACTGGCACGCGGTCTCGACCATCTCCGGTTCCGGCAGCTGGCGGCCGTTCAGCTGGCTCTGCAGTGCCTTGACCCAGGCGCGGTGCTCGACCATCGCGAAGATCAGCGGCAGGTCGTCGCGCGCGACCGGGCGGGCCTGCCGCCAACGTTCGTGCGGCTGCCATTTTTCCGCCCAGGCAACCAGCTGTGCCGGCGGCATCGGCCGGCCGATGCCGAATCCCTGGGCCAGCTCGCAACCCAGCGCGATCAGGATCTCGCCCTGTTCGACCTGTTCGACGCCTTCGGCGACAAGTTCACGCCGGAATGCCGTCGCCAGTCCCACGATACCCTCGAGGATTGCGAGGTCGTCACGATCGTCGAGCATGTCGTGGACGAAGCCACGATCGACCTTGAGCTGGCGTGCCGGCAGGTTCTTGAGATATTCGAGCGACGAGTAGCCGGTGCCGAAATCGTCCAGTGCGAACAGCACGCCCATGTCCTGCGATGCGCGGATCACGCGACTCATGCGTTTCAGGTCCATCAGCGCGGTGGTCTCGAGCACCTCGATGACCAGTCGTCCCGGCGCGATCTCGGGGTGCAGCGCCAGCACACGGCGCAGGCATTCATGGAAGTCTTCCTGCTGCAGGTGGCGGGCGCTGATGTTGACGCTGACGCTGAGATGCAGACCCTCGCGGTCCCATTCCGACAGCTGCCCGAGCGCGCGGTGCAATACCCAGTCGTCGAGCTCGGCAATCAGCGGCGTATGTTCGATCAACGGCAGAAACTCGCCCGGCATGCGCACGCTGCCGTCCGCCTGTGGCCAGCGGATCAGCGCCTCGACCCCGACGATGTCACCGCTGCGCATGTTGACCTTGGGTTGATAATGCAGCGCCAGTTCGTCGTTTTGCAGCGCATGGCGAACGGCGTCGATGCGTTCGACCCGGTCGCGGATGTCGCGATCCTGTTCGTCATCGAAGAAGTGGTAGCGGTTCTTGCCGGCGAGCTTGGCCTGGTACATCGCCTGATCGGCCTGGCGCAGCAGCTGGTCCGGGTCGAGCGGTTCCCGCTGCGGATACAGCGAGATCCCCAGACTGGCCGATACGGTCAGGCTCTCCGCGTCGATCTCCAACGGCGTCGCGACCGCCGACAACAGGCGCGGCAACAGGCTCACGCAGTCGGTGGGGTCGTCGAGCCCACCGAGGATCACGACGAACTCGTCGCCACCGAGGCGCGCGACCGTGTCCTCGTCGCGCAGAGACTGGCGCAGGCGCGTCGCAATCTGCACCAGTGCGCGATCGCCGGCGTCGTGACCGTGCTCATCGTTGACTTCCTTGAAGCCGTCGAGATCGAGAAACACGACGGCGAGGTGTGTGTGCTGACGATCGGCGCGCTGCATCTGGTTGTGCAGGCGGTCGACCAGCAGCACGCGGTTGGGCAGGTCGGTCAGGGCGTCGAAGTAGGCGATGTGTTCGAGTTGCGACTGCTGCTCCTTGAGCACGGTGATGTCGGAAAACAGCGCAACGTAGCGCTGTACCCGGCCGCCGCTGTCGATGACGGCGCTGATCGACAGGGTCTCGGCGAACACGCTGCCGTTCTTGCGCCGATTCCAGATCTCGCCCGACCAGTGGCCGGTCGCGTTGAGCGTCTGCCACATCGCGGCGTAGAAGGCCTTGTCCTGATGTCCGGAACTGAGGAAGTTCGGATTCTTGCCGATCGCCTCGTCGCGTGTGTAGCCGGTGATCTCGGTGAACCCGCGGTTGACGTCGATGATGTGCGCCTCGGCGTCGGTGACGACGATGCCCTCATGCGAACGGTTGAACACCATCTCGGCCAGTCGCAGGTGTTCGGTCTCGGCCTGCATGGCCAGCTCAGCCTGTTTGTGTGCGGTGATGTCGAGGTGGGTGCCGTACATCCACAGGGGCTTGCCATCGTCGGACCACTCGAACACGCGACCGCGGTCGGCGACCCAGACCCAGTGTCCGTCCTTGTGCCGCATGCGCGCCTCGCACTCGTAGCGCTCGGTCTCGCCGGCGAAATACCGGCGCAGCAGGTCGTTCGAGCGTTCCAGGTCATCGGGGTGGGCGAGCCGCGTCCAGGTGTCGATCGACACCGGCACCAGCTCGCCGAGACGATAGCCGAGCATCTCCGCCCAACGTTCGTTGAAGCGCGTCTCGCCGGTCTGCACGTTCCATTCCCAGGTGCCGGCACCGGTGCCCTCGATCACGTAACCGAGGCGCCTGCGCTGATCGGTGAGCGCGAGTTCGAGCTGTTTGATCGGTGACTGGTCGGACAGGAAGCCGCGGATCATCTCGACACCACCCGCGGGGTCGCGCATCAATTCGACGACGGCGCGAATCCACAGTGGGTCGCCGTCGGCACGCATCAGCCGATACGACTGTTCGAAGCGGTCGGTGCCGCGCGCGATGAACGCCTCTGCCCCGGCGATGAACGGCTCGCGGTCGTCCGGATGCAGGAAGTCGACGAACGGCCGTGCCGGGTCGCTGAGCTGTGCGACGCTGTGGCCCAGCACGTTGGCGCAGTTCGCCGACACGTAGCGCACCGGCCAGCCCGGCGCCGCTGACCAGTTGATTGCAACGACCGGGCCGCTCGCGAACAGGTTGCGCTCGTACTCGAGTTCGCGCTGTGCGTGCTTGCGGGCCGAGACGTCGTGGATGATGGACATCAGCAGGGGTTGGCCATGCTGGTCGATCAGTGCCGAGTACACCTCGACGTCGCGCAAATCGCCCGAAGCCAGGCGGTGCTGTAACTCGAAGTGATGTATGTCCCCGTGTGCCGCGGCCTGCACGAGGGATTCAACCTCGTCGGCGGGCAGGGTGTTGAATGTGTCGATGTGCATCCCGACCAGCTGACCACGCGGGTAGCCGTAGAACGCAACGGCGGCCTGGTTGGCGTCGACGACCGACTGGGTGGCCGGATCGACGAACAGCATCGCGGCCGAGTGCCGCTCGAAGAACTCGCGGAAGTGTCGCTCGCTGTCGCGCAGCGCCTGCTCCATCTGTCGCCGTTCCGATACATCACGCGCGAAACCGACCGTGCCGAGCAGTTCGCCGCGATCGTCGATGATCGGTGCCTTGAACACCTCGAACCACGCATCCCCCCCCGGCCGCGCGATCCGGACCTCGGCCTCTTTCTTGCGCCCGTTGCGCATGACGTCACGATCGTCGGCGCGGAATTCCTCGGCCAGCTGGCGCGGCCAGATCTCGAGATCGGTCTTGCGCACCAGCGCGTCGGCGTCGCCCGCGTCGACGGCGTCGACGTAGGCCTGGTTCACGGCGAGGTAGCGTCCCTCGACGTCCTTCATCCATGCCATGTGCGGGAAGGTGTTGAGCAGCGCGCGCTGATAGCTGGCCTGCCTGCGCGACTGGTCCTCGGCAGTTCGCAGTGCGGTGACATCGCGCGCGACGCCGAGTACGCCGACCAGCCGACCGTCGGTTCCGTAGACCGGCCGGCGTGTGGCCAGCAGCAGGGCGGTATAGCCCGACTGCGATACCGCCAGCCACTCCTCGACCTCGACCGCGCGGCCGGCCTCGATCGCGTGCCGATGATGCGACCGCCACTGCCTTGCCGTGGTCGGATCGAGCAACTGAAGATCGGTCTTGCCGGCGATCGCCGACTGGTTGCAGTCGACGACCTCGGCGAACGCGGTATTGCACGACAGGTAGACCCCGGACGCGTCCTTGAACCAGATCAGGTCGGGCAGTGCCGACAGGATCGGATCGCGCTCGGCCAGCGCCATCTTCAACGCCCGGCGGGTCGCGCGCAGCTCCCTGTTGCGCAGCGACAGCGCCAGGACCAGCAACAGCAGCAGTGCGACCGCCGCGACCGAGGTGATGCCCAGCATTCGCGCAAGGCCGTCCGCGGCGAGCGCCGTACCCGGCACGAGCGGCGCGCCAAACGCCAAAATGCGGTGCAGTGCCTGAGCACGACGCGGCTTGGCGGGTTGCCAGGGATTCCTCGGGGCGGCTTTGGTCATCTAACTAATGGAATTCAATCGAGTAATTGCACTCGCCGGCGCGCCATCGAAACGCCGAAGACACGCAACGGACGATGGGCAGCACATCCCTGGGCCGGCCGTTACCCCAGGTTTTCGGCGCTGATCGACGCTTCTTTATGTCGGGGGGGAGGTTGCCGGAACGGCCTTCTGGGCGCGTTTTCTGGCCGGGCGTGCCAAGCATCTGCCGAGCCAGTCGCGCGTCGAAGGATGGTCGTGCAGCGGCACGCGTGCAGGCAGGCACCACGACATCACCGCGGCCACGTTGAGGTCGGCGATCGTGAAGCGATCGTCGATGAGGTAGCGGCGTCCCTCGAGTGCGCGTTCGAGCACGTCGAACGGGCGTTGCAGGAGGCCGAGGTTGCGACTGACCTTGGCGGCGTCGCGGCGCGGCTCGGGCAGCAGGCGTCGGTGCATGAGCACGCTCAGCAACGGATGCTCGATCTCGCCCATCACCCAGAACGACCACTGCCAGGTCAGTGCCTCGCCCTGAATCGTGTCGGGCCACAGCCCCCGGTCACCCGCGTAACGGCGTGCCAGGTAGAGATCGATCGCCATCGATTCCCACAGCACGAGGTCATCATCGACCAGCGTCGGGATGCGGCCGTTCGGATTCAGCGCAAGATAGGCGGGGTCTTCGAGTGCGGCGCCGCGGTAGTCGACGCCAACCTGGCGATAGTCGAGGCCCAGTTCCTCGAGCACCCACAGCGGTCGAAAGGCGCGTGATGGCGTGATGCCGTACAGGGTACGCATTTTCCGCTGGGGTCCGGAGCAAAAAAGTCCCGCCGGATGGTAGCAGGTAGGCGGTAGAATAAACGCGATGAGACCCGCCCCCGCCCCGCACATCGACTGGCCCTCGGAACTGGCCGGCGGCCTTGCAGCGATGTCGCTTCACCTCGACGCGGATCAACAGGAACGCCTGGTCGGCTACCTCGAACTGCTGGAGCGCTGGAACAAGGTGTTCAACCTGACCGCGGTGCGCGATCGTGCGGACATGGTGCGCCGCCACCTGCTCGACAGCCTGTCGATCCTGCCCTGGGTGGTTGCCGGCCCGGTGCTCGATGTCGGTACCGGCGCGGGCCTGCCGGGCATCCCGCTCGCCATCGCGCGCCCGCAGCTCGCGTTTTCGCTGCTCGACAGCAACGGCAAGAAGACCCGCTTTGTTCGCCAGGTGGTCGCCGAGCTGGGACTCGCGAACGTCGAGGTAATCAATGGCCGGGTCGAGGCCCTGGCGCGTCCGCGTGCATTTACCCGCATCACCTCGCGCGCGTTCGCGACCCTGGCCGACATGCTCGCCGGCAGCGATGCGCTGCTCGCCGACGGCGGCCGCTGGCTGGCGATGAAAGGCGCGGCACCGCTCGCCGAACTGCGCGAACTACCGAACGGCATAGACGCCGAGGTCGTCGAGCTGCAGGTACCCGGCGAGCCAGGGCGGCGTCACCTGGTGATCATGCAGCGTGCCGGCTGAGCCGCGACATCGGGGTATCCTCGCCGCAGTGGCATGGTTATGATGACGGGCCCGGCCGCTCCGCCGGCACGCTAACAAGCTCCAGGTCCACCGCCATGGGACGAATAATCGCCGTCGCCAACCAGAAGGGCGGCGTCGGCAAGACCACCACTGCCGTCAACACCGCTGCCGCGCTGGCCGCGATGCGCCACCGCGTGCTGTTGATCGACCTCGATCCGCAGGGTAATGCGACGACCGGCAGCGGCATCGACAAGCATGCCCTGGCATTGTCGACGCTCGAGGCCCTGATGGGCGAACGCCAGCTGGTCGAGTGCGTGCAGCGTGCGACGGAGGCCGGATACGATGTCCTGCCATCGAACGGCGACCTGACCGCGGCCGAGGTGCGGCTGCTCGAGGCCCCGCTGCGCGAGAAGCGCCTGTCGATCGCGCTGCAGCCGGCGATCCCCGCATACGATTACATCCTGATCGACTGCCCGCCTTCGTTGAACATGCTGACGCTGAACGCGCTGGTCGCGGCCGACAGCGTGCTGGTGCCGTTGCAGACCGAGTACTACGCCCTCGAGGGACTGTCTGCGCTGCTGGCGACGGTCAAGCAGATCCGGGACCACCGCAACCCGCGGCTCGAGATGGAGGGCATCGTGCGCACCATGCACGATCCGCGCAACAACCTCGACAACCAGGTATCGGCGCAGCTGATCCAGCATTTCGGCGACAAGGTGTTTCGCACGATGATTCCGCGCAACGTGCGGGTCGCCGAGGCACCGAGCCACGGCCTGCCGGTCATGCTTTATGATAAGACGTCGCGCGGCGCGATCAGCTACATGGCCCTGGCCAGCGAGATGACGCGCCGGCACCTCCCAGCAACCGCCAACCCGCCGCAGTGAACATGGTGAAGAAAAGAGGCCTAGGCCGAGGACTCGATGCGCTGCTCGGCGGCGCGCAAGCCGAACCGGACGTGACGCCGGCAGCGGATGCCGGTACGGCGGCGCCCGGCACCTTGCCGGTCGAACAGATCCGGCGTGGACGCTACCAGCCACGGCGCAACTTCGACGAGGACCGGCTGCGCGAGCTGGCCGATTCGATCATGGCCCAGGGCATGGTCCAGCCGATCGTCGTGCGGCCGGTGGGTGAGCGCAGCTACGAGATCATCGCCGGCGAACGGCGCTGGCGCGCGGCGCAGATGGCCGGGCTGGCCGACGTGCCGGTCGTGATCCGCGACGTCGACGACCAGGCCGCGATGGCGATGGCGCTGATCGAGAACATCCAGCGCGACGACCTCAATCCGCTCGAGGAGGCGACCGCACTGCATCGGTTGCTGAGCGAGTTCGAACTGACCCACCAGCAGGTCGCGCAGGCGGTCGGCAAGTCGCGCACCACGGTGACCAACCTGATCCGGTTGCTGGAGCTGAATCCTGACGTCAAGGAGCGGGTCGAGCGCGGCGAACTGGAGATGGGGCACGCACGCGCGCTGCTGGCACTGAGCGGCAGCGTGCAGAGCGAGGCGGCTGCCCAGGTCGCGTCGAAGGGCATGTCGGTACGCGAGACCGAGGCCCTGGTGCGCCGTCTCGGCCAGCCGCGACCGAGCGCGCCGCCCGCGCAGGACGAGGACCCGGACGTACGCCGCCTGCTCGCCGATCTGACCGACCGGCTCGGGGCCGCGGTCGCGCTGCAACAGGGACCGGGCGGCAAGGGGCGGCTCGTGATCAGCTACAACACGCTCGAGGAACTGGAAGGGATACTCGATCACATCCGGTGAGCGCTCAGCCCAACAAATCGCCTAGGGTTACCCTTTAGTTTTTTTATCAGACGATCGTTTGACCTTATACGACCCTGTTCTTATACTGCGCGCGCTTTGGACGGCCCGATTTGCGGCGCAGGACGATGGCCAATGCACGACCTGGATGCCCGGCGGGCCAAGCGGATACTGATCGCTCAGGCGGTCGCCACCCTGGTTGTCACGCTGATCGGACTGATGTTGGGTCTGCGCGTCGGCCTTTTCGCCCTGATCGGCGGGGCGACCGCGACGATCGCCAACGCGCTGTTCGCGTACTGGGTTTTCGGGCGCTACCGGGCGGCCGAACCGGGTAAACTGGTCGGCCAGTTCTACGGCGGCGAGCTGATCAAGCTTGCGTTCGTCGCCGCCGCGTTTGCGGCCGCGATCATATGGCTGGACCCGTTGAGTCCGCTGGCTCTGTTTGGGGCCTTTTTTGTTGTACAGGTGTTACCCCCGTTGCTGGCGAACCGCATCGCCGGATGAACGCAAAGAGAGCAAATGATGTCTGGTTCGGAAACCCTCACCTCCGGTGAATACATCAAGCATCACCTGACCAACCTCACGTTCGGTCAGTTTCCCGACGGCCACTGGGGCATCGCGCACTCGGCCGAGCAGGCCAAGGAAATGGGCTTTTGGGCCATCCACCTCGACTCGATGTTCTGGTCGCTGGGTCTCGCGGCCCTGTTCGGCTGGTTCTTCATGAAGGTGGCGAAACAGGCCACCGCCGGCGTACCCGGCGGGCTGCAGAACTTCGTCGAGCTGATGATCGATTTCGTCAACGACAGCGTGCGTGGTTCCTTCTCGGGCAAGAACGACATGGTCGCGCCGCTTGCGCTGACGATCTTCGCCTGGGTGTTCCTGATGAACCTGATGGACCTGGTGCCGGTCGACCTGATCCCATGGCTCAGCGGTCTGATCGGTATACATCATATGAAGGTAGTGCCGTCCACCGACCCGAATATCACGTTCGCGCTCGCGATCGGCGTGTTCATGCTCATCCTTTACTACAGCATCAAGATCAAGGGCGTTGGTGGCTTCGTCGGCGAACTGACCGGTATGCCGTTCGAAACCAAGAACCCGTTGCTGAAGCCGTTCTTCACCGTGATCAACCTGGTGCTCGAGGGCGTCAATCTGATCGCGAAGCCGGTTTCACTGTCGCTGCGTTTGTTCGGCAACATGTATGCCGGCGAGATGATCTTCATCCTGATCGCGGTGATGTACAGCGCCGGCTGGGCGCTCGGCATCTTTGGCGGCGTCCTCCAGCTCGGATGGGCGATCTTCCATATCCTGATCATCACGCTGCAGGCGTTCATCTTCATGACGCTGACGATCGTGTACCTGGACATGGCGCACTCGGAACATCACTGATTCCCAACCTTTTCTTTTCAACTACCTGATCGAATAAACGGGAGACAATCATGGAACAAGCTCTGCTGGTCATCGCTGCTGCGATCATGCTGGGTCTCGGTGCCGTCGGTGCCGCAGTCGGTATCGGCGTCCTCGGCGGCCGCTTCCTGGAAGGCGCCGCGCGCCAGCCGGAACTCATTCCGATGCTGCGCACCCAGTTCTTCATCGTCATGGGTCTGACCGACGCCGTGCCGATGATCGCTGTCGGCCTGGGCATGTACGTCCTGTTCGCACTGGCCGGCTGATTGAGAACCAGGCGAACCGTTTCAACTCGTCGTAACGAGGTTTCGGGATGAATATCAACCTGACACTCATTGCCCAGCTGGTGTCCTTCGCGGTGTTCGTGTGGTTCACCATGAAGTACGTCTGGCCCCCACTGGTCAGGGCGATGGACGAACGCAAGGCGAAGATCGCGGATGGCCTCGCCGCCGCTGAACGTGGGCATCACGAGCACGAATTGGCCGAGAAGCGTGCCAAGGACACCCTCGTGGTGGCGAAGCAGCAGGCCGCAGAGATCAAGGCCGCCGCCGAGAAGCAGGCGACCGTGATCATCGAAGAGGCGCGGGAAAAGGCCAAGGAGGAAGGCGGACGCCAGCTGGCGGCGGCCCAGGCTGAGATCGCCCAGGAAACCAACAAGGCCCGCGAGGCCCTGCGCGCGAAGGTCGCCGAACTGGCCGTCCTGGGCGCCGAGAAGATCCTGCGCAAGGAGATCAACGCCGACGCGCACAAGGACATCGTCGAATCCGTGGCCAATCAGATCTAAGGAACAGCAATGGCTGGAGACGCTACAACGATCGCCCGCCCGTACGCCGATGCGGTGTTCGCGCGCGCTGTCGAGACCGACAAGCTCGACCTGTGGTCGGACATGCTCGGGCTGCTGGCGGTGGCGGCACGCGACCCGGCGCTGTCCGGGCTGATCGCGAGCCCGAAGCTCGACAAGGCGCAGATGACCGACCTGGTGCTCGACATCGGAGGCGGCCGGCTCAGCGACGAGGGCCAGAACCTGGTCCGCATGCTGGTCGAGAACGGCCGCCTGTCGGTGCTGCCGGAGATCGCCGCGCATTACGAGGCGAAGTGTGCCGAGGACCAGGGCACCCTCGACGTTCAGATCACGTCCGCGTTCCGGCTGATGCCGGAGCAGGAACAGCAGCTTGCCGACGCGCTCAAGCGCAGGCTCGGCCGCGACATCCGCATCACCAGCGCCGAGGATCCGGAATTGATCGGCGGCTTCCGTCTGCGCGCCGGTGACATGGTCATCGACGGCTCGGTCGCCGGGCAGCTGGGCAAGCTGGCAAACGAATTAGGAATCTAATCGGGAAAGCAACCATGCAATTGAATCCCTCCGAGATCAGCGAGCTGATCAAGAGCAAGATCGAAAAATTCGATCTGACTTCCGAAGCTCACAACGAAGGCACCGTCGTTTCGGTAACCGACGGTATCGTCCGCATCCACGGCCTCGCCGATGCGATGTCCTACGAGATGCTGGAATTCCCCGGCAACACCTTCGGCCTCGCCCTCAACCTCGAGCGCGACTCGGTCGGCGCGGTGGTGCTGGGTGACTACAAGCACATCTCGGAAGGCGATGCGGTCAAGTGCACCGGGCGCGTGCTCGAGGTGCCGACCGGTCCCGAACTGCTCGGCCGCGTCGTCGACGCGCTGGGTCAGCCGATGGACGGCAAGGGACCGATCAATGCCGCCACGTCGGCCCCGATCGAGGCGATCGCGCCCGGGGTCATCGCGCGCAAGTCGGTCGACCAGCCGGTGCAGACCGGCATCAAGGCCATCGATGCAATGGTGCCGATTGGACGCGGTCAGCGCGAGTTGATCATCGGCGATCGCCAGACCGGCAAAACCGCGATTGCGATCGACGCGATCATCAACCAGAAAGGCACCGGCGTTAAGTGTATCTACGTCGCCGTCGGCCAGAAAAACTCGTCGATCGCCGCGTTGGTGCGCAAGCTCGAAGAGCACGACGCGATGGCACACACCATCATCGTCGCCGCACCGGCGGCCGAATCGGCCGCGATGCAGTTCATCGCACCGTACGCCGGCTGCACGATGGGTGAGTATTTCCGCGACCGAGGTGAAGACGCACTGATCATCTACGACGACCTGACCAAGCAGGCCTGGGCGTACCGTCAGGTGTCGCTGCTGCTGCGCCGCCCGCCGGGCCGCGAGGCCTACCCGGGCGACGTGTTCTA
>JAGRGY010000024.1:68899-69899 GCA_020445255.1 Gammaproteobacteria bacterium | reverse complement strand
CGCGGCAACGGCAAGATCATCCAGGAGCTGGAGGCGGTGTTCCGCGGCGCCGGATGGAACGTAATCAAAGTCATCTGGGGCGGCTACTGGGATCCGCTGCTTGCGCGTGACAAGGATGGCCTGCTGCTGCGGCGCATGGAGGAGGCGGTCGACGGCGATTACCAGTCGTACAAGGCGCACGGCGGCGCCTTCGTGCGCCAGCATTTCTTCGGCAAGTATCCGCAGCTCGAGGCGATGGTCGCGAACATGTCCGACGAGGACATCTGGCGGCTGAACCGCGGCGGTCACGATCCGACCAAGGTGTACGGCGCCTATCACGCCGCGACCCAGCACAAGGGGCAGCCGACCGTGATCCTGGCGAAAACGGTCAAGGGTTACGGGATGGGCGAGGCCGGCGAGGGCCAGAACATCACGCACTCGCAGAAGAAGATGGGCGAGGAAGCGCTGCGCGCGTTCCGCGAGCGCTTCAACATCCCGATTCCGGACGACCAGATCAGCTCGGCGCCGTTCTTCAAACCGCCGGCGGACAGCGCGGAGATGGCGTACCTGCACAAGTGCCGTGAGGCGCTCGGCGGATACATGCCGACGCGCCGCGCCGAGGCCAACCCGTTGACGATCCCGCCGCTGGACACGTTCAAGTCCCTGCTCGAGGGCAGCGGCGACCGCGAGATGTCGACCACGATGGCATTCGTGCGCTTCCTGACCAGCCTGACCCGCGACAAGGCGATCGGCAAGTTCGTGGTGCCGATCGTGCCGGACGAGGCGCGCACCTTTGGCATGGAGGGTATGTTCCGCCAGCTCGGCATCTATTCCTCGCTCGGTCAGCTGTACAAGCCGGTCGACTCGGATCAGGTCATGTACTACCGCGAGGACAAGAAAGGTCAGATCCTGCAGGAAGGCATCAACGAGGCCGGCGCAATGTCGTCGTGGATCGCCGCGGCGACGTCGTACAGCAACAACGGCGTCACGATGATCCCGTTCTACATCTACTACTCGATGT
>JAGRGY010000024.1:0-68873 GCA_020445255.1 Gammaproteobacteria bacterium | reverse complement strand
CCGCCGGCGACATGCAGGCGCGCGGTTTCCTGCTCGGTGGCACGGCCGGGCGCACGACGCTGGCCGGCGAGGGTCTGCAGCACCAGGACGGCCACAGCCACCTGCAGGCGGCGTTCATCCCCAACTGCCGTGCCTATGACCCGACATTCGCCTACGAGCTGACGGTGATCCTGCGCGACGGCATGAAGAAGATGTACGAGGAGCAGCACAACGTCTTCTACTACGTCACGGTAATGAACGAGAACTACGTCCAGCCGGTGATGCCGGACGGCGTCGAGGACGGCATCATCCGCGGCCTGTACCTGTACCGCCAGGGTTCGCGCAAGAAGAAGCGTGTGCAGCTGCTGGGTTCGGGCACGATCCTGCGCGAGGTGATCGCCGCGGCCGCGCTGCTCGAGGACGAGTGGAACGTCGCCGCCGACGTGTGGAGCGCGACCAGTTTCACCGAGCTGCGACGCGAGGCAATCGACGTCGAGCGATGGAACATGCTGCACCCGATGGACAAGCCGCGCGTCGCCTATGTCAGCGAGGCGCTCGGTGGGCACAAGGGTCCGGTCGTCGCGGCGACCGACTACATGCGCAGCTTTCCGGATCAGATCCGTCCGTACCTGGGCGACCGCCACTACCTCACGCTTGGCACCGACGGCTTCGGACGCTCCGATCTGCGTTCGCAGCTGCGCAAGTTCTTCGAGGTGAACCGGCACTATGTCGTCGTCGCGGCGCTCAAGGCGCTGGCCGACGTCGGCGAGGTCGACAGCAGCCTGGTTGCGCAGGCCATCAAGGCCTACAAGATCGACCCCGACAAGCCCAACCCCGCAACTGTCTGAGCGACTGGTACGCACAGACCTCGGACAGGGATACGGAGACAGACACGTGGCACAGAAAACTGATGTTTTGCTGCCGGATATCGGTGATTTCAAAGACGTTGAGATCATCGAGATCCTGGTCAAACCGGGCGACCGCGTCGAGGCCGAGGACCCGCTGATCACGCTCGAGAGCGACAAGGCCAGCATGGAGATCCCGGCGCCGCAGGCCGGGGTCGTGGTCGAGGTCAGGGTGGCTGTGGGCGACAAGGTTAACGAAGGCGATCCGATCCTGACGCTCGACGCCGACGCCGGGCAGGCGGCCGCCGAGGCTGCCGACGAAGACAGGGCCGAGGCCGCCGAGCACGTCGAAGACATCGCCGCGCCGGCGGAACGGGGCGACGCGGCCGCGCCCGCTGCCGCACCGCCGGTCGCCGAGCCGGCCGCTGCAGGCCCGGTTGAGGCACGCGAGGTGCGCGTCCCCGATATCGGGGACTTCAAGGGCGTTGAGGTCATCGAGGTGCTGGTCGGTGTGGGCGATCGGGTCGACGCCGAGCAGTCGCTGCTGACGCTGGAGAGCGACAAGGCGTCGATGGAGATTCCGGCACCGTTCGCCGGGACCGTCAGCGCGATCGCGGTCAAGGTCGGCGACAGGGTCTCTGAGGGCGACCTGATCGGCAGCATCGACGCGGCCGGCGAGACCGCCGACGCGCCCGCGGCGGCACCAGCAGCGGCCGCCGCCCCGGTCGCCTCGCCGACGCCGGCAATCGAAGCGGAAACCCCGCGTCCGGCAGGCGAGAAGGAGCAGCTGCGACCGCCGGTCATGGCGCGGCCCGACGACGCCGTGCGCCAGCGCGCGCATGCGAGCCCGGCGGTGCGCCGCTTCGCCCGCCAGCTGGGCGTGAACCTGTCGCTGGTTGCGGGCTCGGCGCCGAAGAACCGCATCATCAAGGAAGACGTGCAGGCCTTCGTCAAGCGCGCCCTCGCCGAGGGTGCCCCGGCCGCGCCCGGCGTCGGCGGCGGCGTCGCCCTGCCGGCCGTACCGGCCGTCGATTTCAGCAAGTTCGGGCCGATCGAGGAGCAGGCGCTCGGACGCATCAAGAAGCTCAGCGGCGCGCACCTGCACCGCAGCTGGCTCAACGTGCCGCACGTGACCCAGTTCGACGAGGCCGACATCACCGAGCTCGAGGCGTTCCGCAAGGCGCAGAAGGACGCCGCGGCGAAGGCCGACGTCAAGCTCACCTTCATGCCGTTCCTGATGAAGGCGGTGTGCAAGGCGCTGGCGACCTACCCGCAGTTCAACAGCTCGCTGTCGGCGGACGGCGAGAAGCTGGTCATGAAGAAATACGTGCACATCGGCGTCGCCGTCGACACGCCAAACGGCCTGGTCGTGCCGGTCGTACGCGACGTCGACCAGAAGGGCATCTTCGAGCTCGCGGCCGACCTCGGCGAGATGAGCGCGAAGGCCCGCGCCGGTAAGCTGGCACCGGGCGACATGCAGGGGGGCTGCATCTCGATCTCGAGTCTCGGCGGCATCGGTGGTATCCAGTTCACACCGATCGTCAATGCCCCGGAGGTCGCGATCCTCGGCATTTCGCGAGCGGAGATGAAACCGAAGTGGGATGGCAAAGTGTTCGAGCCACGCTTGATGATGCCGTTCAGCCTGTCGTACGACCACCGCGTCATCGATGGCGCCGAGGGGGTACGCTTCACGACCCACCTCGCCGAACTGCTCGGTGACATCCGCCGACTGCTGCTGTGATGTCGGCACGGGCGCGCGCAATGCACAGCATTGACATCGTTGGGGTGCGCGGCGGCCATTTTGTTGCCTTAATGGACAGGGTTTTGCCGGTCGCATAGCCGGCGGCGGGTCCGCCGGGCGCGGGTCTCTACAACGACGATTGGGTCAAAGGAGCCTTTATGAGCAAACAGGATCAGGTGGCGGACATCCGCGCCCAGGTGGTGGTTCTGGGTGCCGGTCCGGGCGGGTACACGGCCGCATTCCGTGCCGCGGATCTGGGGCAGCAGGTGGTGCTGATCGAACGCTATGCGAGCCTCGGCGGCGTCTGTCTCAATGTCGGCTGCATCCCGTCCAAGGCGCTGCTGCACACCGCCGAGGTCATCAACGAGGTGGCCGAGCTCGAGCATATGGGCGTGCGCTACACCCAGCCCAAGATCGATCTCGACAAGATGCGCGCCGGCAAGGACAAGGTCGTCGGCAAGCTGACCGGCGGCCTCGCGGCGCTGGCCAAGCAGCGCAAGGTGCAGGTCGTGACCGGCACCGGCAAATTTGTCGGACCGAAACATATCGAGGTGCAGACCGCCGAAGGTCTCACACGCGTCGAGTTCGACCACTGCATCATCGCGTGCGGCTCGAGCGCGGTGAAGATCCCCGGCTTTCCCAACGACGATCCGCGCCTGATCAATTCAACCGGCGCGCTCGCGCTGGCCGACGTCCCCAAGAAGATGCTGATCATCGGCGGGGGCATCATCGGTCTGGAGATGGCCACCGTGTACGCGACGCTCGGCAGTGAGATCGACATCGTCGAACTCCAGGACGGCCTGATCCCCGGCTGTGACCGCGACCTGGTGCGGCCGCTGCAGAAGCGGCTCGACAGGCAGGTCGGCAGCATCATGCTCAAGACCAAGGTCAGCGACATAAAGGCGCAGAAGAATGGACTGAAGGTCACGTTCGAGGGCGACAAGGCGCCGCAGCCGACCGTGTACGACAAGGTGCTGGTCGCGGTCGGACGTACGCCGAACGGCAGGCTGATCGACGCCGGCGCCGCCGGTGTACATGTCGACGAGCGTGGCTTCATCCCGACTGATGCCAAGATGCGCACCAACGTGCCCCACATCTACGCGATCGGCGACGTCGTCGGCAACCCGATGCTGGCGCACAAGGCCACGCACGAGGCCAAGGTGGCAGCCGAGGTCATCGCCGGACTGCCGTCGCTGTTCGACCCGATGACCATTCCGTCGGTCGCCTACACCGATCCCGAGGTGGCGTGGATGGGGCTCACCGAGACCGACGCCAAGGCCAAGGGGATCGAGGTCGAAAAGGGTGTGTTCCCATGGGCCGCATCCGGGCGCGCGCTCGGCATCGGCCGCGATGAGGGCATGACCAAGCTGATCTTCGACGCCAAGACCAAGCGCCTGCTCGGCGCCGGCATCGTCGGCCGCAACGCGGGCGAGTTGATCGGCGAAACCGTGCTCGCGCTGGAGATGGGCGCCGATGCCGAGGACATCGGACTGACCGTCCATCCGCACCCGACGCTGAACGAGACGATCTGTTTCGCCGCCGAGATGGCAGAGGGCTCGATCACCGACCTGATGCCACCGAAAAAGCGCTGAAGCGTTTCCACCGGGGCGTGCACATCGCGGATACTCGCTGCCGCCGACCGGATCGTCCTGCCGAAGGCGGCGCCTGCCCCGTGCTGCAGTGCGGGGCCAGTTGGCGGAGACCGCCGTCGGCGCCTGACGGTGATGAACGTCACCCCGACCCGCGGCGGATGTGTCCACGCGCAGGACACCGCTGGGGCGCTCCGCGCGAATCCGGCTCTCGCCCCGGTCATGCCGCTGATCGGCGGCACCCTGTTCATGATCTCCGCCGGGTACGGCCACCCCGGGCACCTGGATCAGCGGCCCTGGCTGGTCGCGGCCCTGGTCAGCTGGACCATGGCATCGTTCGAATGCCAGCTGCAGGTGCCCGGCAACCGGATCGGCCAGCAGTGTTCAGCCTCGGGCGACTCAAGGTCCTGCAGGAAGTCACCCCGCTCAGCGTGTTCGTACCGTTCCCGGTGCCGTACATTGAGGAGACGCCGAAGCTGGATTACCCATGGGTCGGGCTGTGACTGGTCGGTGCGGTGCGGGTCGTGTTCCGCGACCGCTTCGGACGATCGCTGCGGTGCCCGAGTGTGCGATGCTGCGGTGGCAGACGGGATGACCGGAGGAACTGCGGCGTGAGCGATCTGAAACACCTGTTCGAGAACAACCGGATCTGGGCCGAGGCGATCAAGAAGCAGGATCCGGATTTCTTCGAACGTTTGTGTCGCCAGCAGGCACCGCAGTATCTGTGGATAGGCTGCTCGGACAGTCGCGTGCCGGCTAACGAGATCGTCGACCTGCCCCCTGGCGACGTGTTCGTCCATCGCAATATCGCGAACGTGGTGGTGCACACCGATCTCAACTGCCTGTCGGTGATCCAGTATGCGGTCGAGGTGCTCAAGGTAAGGCACATCATCGTCTGCGGGCACTATGGCTGCGGCGGCGTCAAGGCGGCGATCGAGGGGCGCGACCACGGCCTGATCGACAACTGGCTGCGCCACATCAAGGACGTCGGGCGCTTCAACGCCGACCGGCTGACCGGGCTCGATGGCGAGCAGCGTTTCGATGCCTTGTGCGAGCTGAACGTGGCTGAGCAGGTCACCAACGTCTGCAACACGACGATCGTCAAGAACGCGTGGGAGCGCGGCGCCGACCTCACCGTGCACGGCTGGATCTACAGCATCCGCGACGGCATCCTGCACAGCCTGGTGCCGGGAGTCTCGGCGCCAATGACGAACGGCGGATGATCGCCTGACACGCATGCCGGCGCCATGATCGAACTGCATCACGTGCACTATGGCGACGCAGGGCGCCCCCCCGTCGTGTTGCTGCACGGCCTGTTTGGTTCTGCCGGCAACTGGGGCTCGGTCGCACGCGGCCTCGCCGATGCCTACCGGGTCGTCGTGCCGGATCTGCGTAACCACGGCAAGTCGCCGCATGCACCCGAACACAGCTACCCGTTGCTGGTCGACGATGTGCTGCGTCTGCTCGACCGTCTCGGCATCGACAGCGCGAGCGTCGTCGGCCACAGCATGGGCGGCAAGGTGGCGATGTGGCTGGCGCTGCATCATCCGCAGCGTGTCGAGCGCCTCGGCGTCGTCGACATCGCGCCGGTCGACTACGGTCACGACTTCGACGAGGTGTTCGCGTGCATGCGCGCGGTGCGCCTGGATAGGATGCAGAGTCGTACCGATGCCGACCGCCAGATGGCCGGCGGCGGTGTCGGCGGCGGGGTGCGGGCCTTCCTGCTGCAGAATGTCGTCAAGGGTCCGGATGGCTGGGCCTGGCGCATCGACCTCGACGCGCTACAGCGCGCGCAGGCCGCCATCACCGGTTTCCCTGCCGTTGACGGAGGGTTGACGTTCGACGGCCCCACCCACTTCATCCACGGTGAGCAGTCTGACTACGTGCTGCCCGGGCACGAAGACCTGATCCGGCGACTGTTCCCGAACGCGCGCATGTGCCCCGTTGCCGACGCCGGACACTGGGTGTACGCCGACCAGCCGTCGGGATTCCGGGACTGTCTCGGCGCATTGCTGGCATCCCGGGGTACGCGCTGACCGATGACTGCCTTTCGTTTCGATCTGGACGCGTGAACGCCTAGAGGTACCGGACCGGAGAGGCCCGGCGACGTTCACCGTGTCGTCAGCATGTGGCTGTCGCTTTGCGCGCAGAAGTTATAAGGTAGTCCTAACCCGTGTCCCCCTCAGGCAGTAGCGAAAACAGACGTATGGACAGGCCCTTGACAGCGCGCCGGCGCCGGTCCGGGTTCAGTGGCGCGAACGCTGAGTACATCGACCAGCTCTACGAGGCCTTCTGCGAATCGCCTGATCGGGTGTCGCCGGAATGGCGCAGCTTCTTCTACGGCTTCGAACACGGTACCGACGAATCGTCGGACGAAAACGAACTTCGTCCGCCACCGGGGCCGAGTCCTCTGTCGGGCGTCGAGCGCCTGTTCATGGCCTATCGTCACCTCGGACACCTGTATGCCGACATCGACCCACTCGGTCTGATGCCGCGGCAGCGGCCCAAGGAGCTCGATCCCGGATATTACGGTCTCGACGATACCGCGCTCGCACAGCAGGTGACGGTGCTGTCGATCGATGCCGGCAATCCCCTGGCCGTGGGCGACGCGGTCGCGATCCTCGAGCGCGTCTACTGTGGCCCGGTGGCCAGCGAGCACATGCACATCACCGCGTCCGACGAACGCCGCTGGATCGAACAGCGCCTGGAATCGACACACGGCGACTGGGCGGCGCAGAACAGCCCACGCATGCGCATCGACACGTTGCGTGACCTGACCGCCGCCGAGGGACTCGAGCAATACCTGCATCGTCGCTACGTCGGGCAGAAACGCTTCTCGCTCGAAGGCGGCGACTCGTTGATTCCACTGCTCGACGAGATCGTGCAGGGTGGCGGGCAGCGCGGTATCACCGACATCGTGATCGGCATGGCGCACCGCGGCCGCCTGAACGTGCTGGTCAACCTGCTTGGCAAGGCGCCAAGCGAGCTGTTCTCGGAATTCGAAGGGCGTGCGGCGGCGGGTTCCACAGGTTCCGGCGATGTGAAGTACCACCAGGGCTTCTACTCCAACATCCAGACCGACGGTGGTCCGGTGCGCCTGTCGCTGGCATTCAACCCGTCCCATCTCGAGATCATCGCCCCGGTCGTGCAGGGTGGCTGCCGGGCACGTCAGGATCGCCACGAAGAGGATGCGACCGATCTGGTGTTGCCGGTGATCGTGCACGGCGATGCCGCGTTCATCGGCCAGGGTGTCGTGACCGAGACGCTGAACCTGTCGAAAACGCCGGCCTACGGCACTGGCGGTACCATCCACGTCGTGGTCAACAACCAGATCGGGTTCACGACCAGCCACCCGCAGGAGGCGCGTTCGACGCTGTATTGCACCGAAGTCGCGAAGCTGGTCCAGGCGCCGATCTTCCATGTCAACGCCGACGACCCGGATGCCGTGCTGTTCGTCACCCGGCTCGCACTGGATTACCGTCTGACGTTCCACAGCGACGTCGTCATCGACCTGGTGTGTTACCGGCGCCAGGGCCATAACGAGGCCGACGAGCCGATGATGACGCAGCCGCAGATGTACCGACGCATACGCGAACTGCCAACCACGCGTACCCGCTACGCCGAACGCCTGGCTGCCGAGCAGCTGATCACGGCAGGCGAGGCCGAGGCGATGCGGGAAAGCTACCGTGCGTCGCTGGAGCAGGGCAAGGTCATCGTGCGCGAGTTTCTGCACGGCTCGCGCACCGGTTACGAGGCGCACTGGGAGCAGTATCTCAATGCGCGTCCCGACGAGTATGTCGAGACCCGGGTGCCGCTGCAAAAGCTGACCTGGCTCGGCCAGCGCGCGCTGCGCCTGCCCGATGACTTCACGCTGCAGCGCGGCGTCGCGCGCGTGGTCGAGGAACGCCATGGCATGCTGACGGGTAAGCTGCCGCTCGACTGGGGCATGGCCGAGACGCTGGCATACGCGACATTGCTGCACGAAGGCCATGCGATACGCCTGTCCGGCCAAGACTCTATCCGCGGTACGTTCGCGCACCGGCATGCGGCCTATCATGAACAGGACACATTCCAGATCTACACACCGCTGCAGCACCTGTATGCGGGGCAGCCGCGTTTCGAGGTGATCAACTCGCTGCTGTCGGAATTGGCCGTGCTCGGATTCGAATACGGATACGCGACGTCGATGCCCAACACCCTGGTGATCTGGGAGGCACAGTTCGGCGACTTCGCCAACGGCGCGCAGATGGTGATCGACCAGTTCATCAGCAGCGGCTACCTGAAGTGGGGACGGCTGTGTCAGTTGACGCTGTTTCTGCCGCACGGCTTCGAGGGCCAGGGGCCGGAACACTCGTCGGCGCGTCTTGAGCGCTTCCTGCAACTGTGTGCGGAGCTCAACATGCGTGTCTGGGTGCCGACCACGCCGGCGCAGTTCTTCCACCTGCTGCGCGACCAGATCAAGCGCCGTTTCCGTCGACCGCTGATTGTGATGACGCCCAAGAGCCTGCTGCGACATCCGCTGTCCAAGTCCGGCCTCGATGCGTTTTCGGACAAAGGGCTGGCGACCGTGCTCGGCGAGATCGACACGCTTGATACGGCGCGCGTGCGACGCGTCGTGCTGTGCAGCGGCAAGGTCTATTTCGATCTGCTCGCCACGCGGCGCGAACGCGGCATCGACGACATCGCGATTCTGCGTGTCGAACAGCTGTACCCGTTCCCGCGCCGACGTCTGGCCGAACTGCTCAAGCCGTTCGATGCGGCGGCGGAAATCGTGTGGTGCCAGGAGGAACCGCGCAACCAGGGTGCCTGGTACCAGATCCAGCACCATCTTCGGGCGCTGACCGGCGCGGCACAATCGCTCGGGTACGCGGGGCGTTCGCCATCGGCGTCACCGGCGTGTGGCGATGCCGGCCTGCACCGCTCGCAGCAGCAGGCGCTGGTCGACGCCGCGCTTGCGCTCGGTAGTGTCGAGGACCCAGGTGAGCGCCTGGAAGACACGGACGCACACTATTCCGGCAGGTGACGCCCCCCTGCTCCGGCCGGGGACGCGCCAGGGTCGTTGGGTCGCCCGTCGTCTGGACATCGGTTCGCCGTGCAACCTGTCGTTATTGCCTGCAATCGCGAGCAGGCAATAGCGCGCCACGATGTTGATTGGATAGAGAGAGCGTGACCTGGGAAGTCTTGACTGTCCTGACCGTGACGTTGAGCCTGATCGGGCTGCTGGTGTTCACCGCCTATCCCCCCGACGTGCTCTTCGTCGGCGCGGTCACCCTGTTGCTGGTCGGCGGGCTGCTGACGCCGGACGAGGCGTTCATGGGTCTGTCGAATCCCGGGATGATCACGGTCGGCGTGTTGTACATCGTCGTCGCCGGGTTGCGCCGAAGTGGCGCGATAGACCGGGTGGCCACCGCCTTTCTGGGGCGGCCGCGCACGGTGAGCGGCGCACAACTGCGGATCATGCTGCCGGTCGCCGGCCTGAGTGCGGTGCTGAACAATACGCCTGTCGTCGCGATGCTGATCCCGGCGATACAGGATCTCGCCAAACGGGCGCGTCTGTCACTGTCCCGGCTGTTGCTGCCGCTCTCGTACGCCGCGATCCTTGGCGGTACATGGACACTGATCGGCACCAGCACGAACCTGGTCGTCGACGGCATGATGCGCGGGCAGCAGGTCGGGACGCCGCTGCAGCTGTTCGACCTGGCGGCGGTCGGCGTGCCGCTGACCATTGTCGGCGTGGCGTATGTGTTGCTGGCCGGGAGGTGGCTGCTGCCTGATCGCGTACCGATGCTGCGCCAGCTCGAGGACGCGCGTCAGTACAGCATCGAGATGCAGGTGCCCGCGGACAGCCCACTGATCGGTCGCAGCATAGAGCAGGCCGGTCTGCGCCAGCTGCCGGGCATGTATCTCGCCGAGATCGAGCGTGACGGCGAGGTCCTGGCGGCGGTCAGCCCGCAGCGCCAGTTGCAGGCCGGTGACCGGCTGTTGTTCGTCGGGGTGGTCGGCTCGGTGGCGGACCTCAATCGCCTGCACGGACTGGTCCCCGCGACCGACCAGGTATTCAAGCTGGAGACCGCGCGTTCGAGCCGCCGTCTCGTCGAGGCCGTGGTGTCGCCGTCGTGCAGCATCATCGGCACGAGCGTTCGCGAGGGTCGGTTCCGCAATCGCTACAACGCCGTCGTGATCGCGGTCTCGCGCAACGGGGCCCGCATTCCGGGCAAGGTCGGCGACATACGCCTGCGTGCCGGCGATGCGCTGCTGCTCGAGACCCATCCCTCGTTCGTCGACCAGCAGCGCGACTCGCGGGACTTCCTGCTGGTCAGCCCGGTCGAGGGCTCTGCGCCTCCGCGTCACGAACGTGCCGGGGTCGCGTTGACGATCCTCGTCGCGATGGTGGCGGCGGCCGGCCTCGGCTTACTGCCGATGCTGCATGCGGTCCTGCTGGCCGCAGGGGCGATGCTGATCACCGGCTGCGTCCACGCCAGCGAGGCGCGAAAGGCCATCGACTGGCAGGTGCTGATCGTGATTGCGGCCTCGTTCGGTCTGGGGACCGCGATCGAAAAGAGCGGTGCGGCGACGCTGCTGGCCAGCAGCGTGCTGGACCTCGCCGCGGGGCAGCCGTGGCTGACGCTTGCGGCCGTGTACCTGACGACGATGATCCTGACCGAGTTGATCAGCAACAATGCGGCGGCGCTGCTCGTGTTTCCGATCGCCGCAGAGGTCGCGCGCGATCTCGGCGTCGATTTCACGCCGTTCGCGGTGACGCTGATGATGGCCGCCTCGGCGAGTTTCTCGACACCGATCGGGTACCAGTGCAATCTGATGGTGTATGGGCCCGGTGGCTATCGCTTCACCGACTACCTGCGCATGGGGATACCCCTGAATCTGCTCGCGGGGACCGTTACCGTGACGTTGGTGCCGTTGATCTGGAAGTTTTGAGGCATTGGTCTGCAACGCGACCAGAGCGGACGTCACCATTGCGTTTGGCCTCGACGCAGGATTTGGCGAAAGCGGAGGTTACTCGACGCAGGGGGAATGCCTGCCTGCGGCCATGACCAGTCCTTCCACTTCGAACCCGGCGGGCTGAGGCGACGCCGCAAAGCAGACATCGTCCACGGTGACCACGTGCAGGTGGTTCTGGCCGAACATTTTCCTGGGGCGGTGGCTCAAGGGGATAACCTACCAATTTCGAATCAATTCACGCGGGCACGTCATGTCCGGGTCAGCAAAACCGGTATTGGCGCCGGGGTAGGGATGTCACCCGAAGACAAGCAACGCCTCGGCTGGGTAGACGAAGCACTGGCCGACCACGGCCACAAACGCAAAATCTCGGTCTTCACCTGGCATTACCAGGTTGCGCCTGCCTGCCAAGCAGAAAGATTTGATTGCCGCCTTGCCGGCTAATTCCGCCTTGCTCGAGCGAAATAACCAATCGCCGGCGATTCGCAAACCACCTTTTGACATACCCGTTTTTGAATTACAGATGGCCTGAAGTCCACTGCTACTACAGAATGCCCTGCACCAGTGGTTCAGACGCTTGATTGTCGAAGTAGCAAAAGAGAATGATCAGGATAAAAGTCAGGTTTTGTAACGCCAAGCCAAGCGGCACAGCCGTTGTGCCTTGTTGCGTTGGTGGGTCAGGGCGACCACCCAGGCGTGGAGACTGAAGCCGGACTGATGATTAACTGACTGGATATGATACTGGACAACCCAAAGGTCCAGAAAACCCTTTTAATCGTCTTATAAGCAGGCTTATTATTTCACAAATCTGCCGAACAGCTGTCAGTTACCGTTGAGGCATCACGGTTTTATTCAAATATGTCAAGGAGAATAACAATGGCATATATACCATTTGGCAGTGCGAAGATTGGAATGAGTAAAGTGGAACTTAGGGGGAATACGGGCACAGTGTCTGGCTCCCAAAAGTCCACACAAACACAAACTACCGTAGACTACGACAAACGTACCACCACACAGCGCACCTCGCACTGGATTGAATTCGCGCTAAATCTTGACGATGGCAGAATAATGCAAATTACGGCTCCAGCTTATGCCGCCCCGGTAAAAAATGGAGACCGTGTGACAAGTTTCTGGGGGCAGGTAAATAACAAAGAAAGACCCGACTACCTGGCATTTTACAACCATACTACGGACAACTGGGGTCTCAACAAAGATGAACGTAATTTTATTGCCGGTCCAATTGGACACGCCTATTGGGGAATCCTATCAATATTTCTCGCTTTGGGAGGTTTCGCGTTAATTTTAATGGATGGGGTGGATGTCGGTTCCGTGATCATGGTGGGACTGTGCGCGTACTTTTTCTACGCAATTATTCGAAGACGTAAAAAGCTATTAAAATTACTCTCGGACGCTATCGAGGAACTGAGGGCTGGAAACGTGCCAAGCACTGTGGAGTCAAATTAGGCCACAACACATTCAGTGGATGCTGGAAATCGACTTCACCAGCTGATGGGATGAAGAAATAGATCGTATCTTAAAAGCCGGGGAAAACCTCGCCCATTGTCGGGCGCAATACCCCGCCCTCGGTTATGTTGCACTTGAAAACATATCCGTCTGGGGTGCTTGTCCATAAAGCGGGACAAAGCCCCGACCCACCAATACGCGAATCAGGCCATCCATTTGTATTGGTCTCAAGCGAAGTCCAGCTGGCAGCGGGAAACCCGAGTGCAAAGGTATATTCACCAGTGCTGCCTTATTCTAATAGCGTGAGGCTGCGCGAAAAGCGTGATCTTCTCTGGCGATCGTGAGTGTCGGCGTAATTGTCGCCACACCAGGTTCATACCTCTCTACCTCCGCAGAAAATGCAGACGAACCACTCCTGGCCGAACCTTTTCCTGGGACGGTGGCCTCGGTGGGATCTGAATGCAGGATGTCTGCTTTCGAGAAGACCGAGTTCTGTTGTCTGGGTGCAGTGTAGGACAGCTCCTGGTCGAAACCCGCCATTGTTGACTCGCACGGTTTCGCGGATCCAATAGAGCCGCAGCATTCTTGACGCCGACATCCGGCGCGAGCTGATTTGACGACCCGGATGATCGGTTTGTCGCGGACCTCGGTCGCAGCGAAAGAACCTCGTGCGCGTGGACCGATGACGTTGCCATCATCGACAACGCTTTCACTCGTCGCGCAACGCCGCCACCGGATCCAGCCGCGCTGCGCGCGACGCCGGCAGCACGCCGGCCAGCAGGCCGATCACGAACGAGATCGCCAGCGCGAGTGCGACGAAGCCCCACGCGACGTGCGTCGGCAGTCCGGGTATCGCGGCGCCGATCAGCCAGGCGCCGCCGGCGCCCGCGACAAGTCCCACCAGGCCGCCGGCGACCGACAGCGCGACCGCCTCGCCGAGAAACAGCAGGATCACCTGTCGCCGCTGCGCCCCGAGCGCGCGCAGCAGGCCGACCTCGCCGGTACGTTCGTTGACCGAGATCGTCATGATGGTCAGGATGCCGATGCCGCCGACCAGCAGCGATATCGCGCCGAGCGCGCCGACCGCGAGCGTCAGCACGTCGAGCACCGAACCGAGCACGTCGAGCATCTGGTCCTGGGTCACGATCGTGAAGTCCTCGTTGCCATGGCGCGCGACCAGGCGTTTGCGGATCGTGTCGGCGAGCGCCGCGGCATCGGCGGTCTCGTCGTACAGCATGTCGACCTCCATCAGACCCTCGCGGTCAAACATCGCCATCGCACGACCGACCGGGATGTACACGGTGTCGTCGAGATCAAAGCCGAGCATCTGGCCCTTCGGCTCCATCGCGCCGACGATGCGATAGCTCTCGCCGCCGATGCGGATGCGTTCGCCGAGCGGTGAGCGTGTGCCGAACAGCTCCTGCTGCAGTTTGCTGCCGAGCACCGCGAACGCACGTGCACGACGCGGCTCGTCATCGGGCAGGAAGCGGCCGAGTGTCGGCCTGATCTGCCAGACTTCGGGTACCGCGGCACCGGTGCCGAACACTGTCGTACGCCGGCTGAGTCCCGCCGCCTCGACCTCGGCGTTGCCCTGGATGAACGGCACCACGGCGCGCACCTGCGGCAGGCGGGCGAGGTCCTGGGCGTCGTCGAGGCTGAGCGGGCGTACGCTGCTGATCATCGCGCCGGATACGCCGAAGGTCTCGGTCTTGCCCGGCGACACCGCGATCAGGTTGGTGCCGAACTGGGTGAACTCCTGCACGACGAAGCGCTGCACGCCTTCGCCGATTGCGGTCAGCAGCACGACCGCGGCGATGCCGACCGCGATGCCGAGCCCGGTCAGCAGGCTGCGGGTGCGCTGCGCGAGGATCGCGCTGCCGGTCAATTCGATCAGGTCGGTCATGCGCATTGCGTCACCGCCCCGTCAGGGCCTGGACCGGGTCGAGGCGCGCCGCACGCCGCGCCGGCAGCACGCCGAACAGCAGCCCGGCGCCGACCGCGACCGCGACCGCGGCCAGTGGCGCCCATAACGGCGCGCTGAGCGGGAATGCCGGGAACAGGTGGCGCAGCACGCCGATGCCGGCGGCCGCGATCAGCAGGCCGGTCAGCGCGCCGCTCGCGGCCAGCATCACGGCCTCGACCAGGAAGATCCGAAGTACTTGGCCGCGCGACGCACCGAGCGCCTTCATCAGCCCGATCTCGGCGACCCGCTGCGATACCGCGACCAGCATCACGTTCATGATCAGGATGCCGGCGACGGCGAGGCTGATCGCGGCGATGCCGCCGACCGTGTAGGTCAGCGCGCGCAGGATCTTGTCGAACGTACTGAGCAGCGCATCCTGCGTGATGATCGTGACGTCGTCCTCGCCGTCGTGGCGCTGGCGGATGATCTCGCGCGCGGCCTGCTTGGCGCGTGCGATGTCGTCCTTGCTGCGCGCCTCGATCAGGATGCGGAACAGCGACGGCGAGTCGAACAGGCTCTGCGCCGACGCGACCGGGATCACGATCATGTCGTCGAGATTCTGACCGAGCGATTCGCCGCCTTCGCCGATCACGCCGATGACGCGAAAGCGGCGGTCGTTGATGCGCACCCACTGCCCCAGCACCTGTTGGCTGCCGAACAGTTCGCGGCGCAGCCCGGACCCGATCACCGCGACCGTCGCGCCGCGCTGCGGATCGATCGCCGGCAATGCCTGGCCGCTGCCGATCGTCAGGTGACGGATCGGGAAGAAGTCGTGGGTGGCGCCGATCACCGTCACCTCGCGCTCGCGACTGCCGAACGACACCGGCGCGTTGCCTACCGTGAGCGGTGCGATGCGCCGAATGCTGCGCTCGCGCAGCAGTGCCAGCGCGTCGTCGAGCGTCAGGTCGCGTGGTGTCTCGCCGAACAGCGGTGGCGCGCCGCCGGTGGTTTCGGTGCGGCCTGGCAGCATGATCAACAGGTGGGTGCCGAGCGATGCGAACTCGCCGACGACGTAGCGCCGCGCGCCTTCGCCGAGCGCGGTCAGCACGACGACCGACGCGACGCCGATGCTCATCGCCAGCAGCATCATGACGGTGCGTGTCCGGGTGCCGGACAACGACCGACCGGCAAAGGCGAGCAGGTCAGGCAGCCTCATCCGTATCGTCGCTGTCGATGCGGCCGTCGACCATGCGGATGCGCCGCCGCGCGCGCCGGCCGATCGCCTGGTCGTGGGTGACGACGATCAGCGTGATGCCACCCGCATTCAGCTGCTCGATCAGCGCGATGACCTCGCTGCCGGCGTGCTGGTCGAGGTTGCCGGTCGGCTCGTCGGCCAGCAGCAGGGTGGGTCGCATGACCACGGCGCGTGCGATCGCGACGCGCTGGCGCTGGCCGCCGGACAACTGGTCGGGTCGGTGGTGGGCGCGATCGGCGAGGTCGAGCGACGCCAATACCTCGGCTACGCGCTGCGTGCGTTCCTTCGGCGCGACACCGGCCAACACCATCGGCAGCGCGATGTTGTCGGCGGCGGTCAGGCGCGGGATCAGGTGGAAGGCCTGGAACACGAAACCGATGTGCGCGCGGCGCAGCGCCGCGCGACCTTCCTCGCTCAGCGTGGTCGTCTCGGTGCCCTGCAGCCGGTAGCTGCCGCCGCTCGGACGGTCGAGCAGTCCGAGCACGTTCAACAGCGTCGACTTGCCGGATCCCGAAGGACCCATCACCGAGACGTAGTCGCCGACACTGAATTCGAGCGAGACCTGGTCGAGTGCATGCACGGTCTCGTCGCCGACCGTGAAGTCGCGCTCGATGCGGTCGAGCACGATCATTTGGCGGCGTCCGTCTCGCGCCTGACGGCGACCCCGTCGTCGAGGCCCTCGCGGCCGACCGAGGTCACGACGAGGTCGCCCGCGGCGAGACCGTCGAGGATCTCGGTGTGGTCCCAATTGCTGACGCCGGTCTTCACGTCGCGCTTTTCGACCGTTTTGTCGGCGGCGTTGTAGCGATATACCTGGCGTCCCTCGATCAGCGCCTCGGTCGGGATGCGCAGCGTGTCGCGGCGCACGTCGAGGATGATCTCGACGTCGGCCGAGTAACCGGCAAGCAGCTGCCGGATGTCGTCGGCATTGACGAACTCGACCTCGACATCGACGGTGCGCGCCTGCTTTTCGGCATCGAGCACGTAGTCGGCAATGCGCCGCACGCGGCCGTCGAAGCGGCGCTTGCCGAACGCGTCGAGCGTGACGCGCGCGCTCTGCCCGAGCGCCACGTCGGCGACGTCGACCTCGTCGATCGGCGCGCTCAGATAGAAACAGCCATTGTCGATCAGATCGACGGCCGGTGGTGTCGCGATGCCGATCGGCGACGGCGTCACGTATTCGTTGAGCTCGCCGTTGATCTCGGCGACGACGCCGTCGAACGGCGCGATCAGCCGGGTCTTTTCCAGCGTCGCCGCGGTTACGCCGACGCGCGCCTCGTTGACCGCGGCGGTCGCCCGCGCGGCTTCACACGCGGCGTCGGCGGCCTGTGCCGACGACAGCGACTGGTCGGCCTGTTCCTCGGACACCAGCTTGCGGCCGAGCAGTTTGCTCTGGCGGTCGGCCTCGCGGTGCGCCTGGTCGGCCTCGATGCAGCGTGCGCGCGCCGTGGCCGCAGCGCTCGCCGCCTCCTGGCGCGTCAGTTCGAGCTGGGCGACCAGGTCCTTGTTCCACAGTTCGAGCAGCAGCTGGCCCTGTTTGACCTTGTCGCCCTCGTGCACCGGCAGCTGCGCGATCTGGCCGCCGGCGCTCGGCGACAGCTTGGCGCGCCGGCACGCGGTAACGGTGCCGGCACGGGTGTTGGCGACGGTCTTCTCGACGGTGCCACGCGCCACCGCGGCCATCGCGACCGCGATCGGCTTGGTACGCGCGCTCCACCACCACAAGGCCATGCTGGCGGCGATCAGGACCAGGGTCCAGATGACGACTCGTCGGGTCTTGTTCATCGGGGTTTCCTGCGCTGCGTGCACATAGACGTGCAGTATTGCAGTTTGCCGGTGGATGCGCCTTGATCTGAGGACGGGCGTTTGCCTGATCGCCGCCTTGGCGGCAGGGGCCTCGTCAGTCGGGGTCGTTGATGTGCTCGAGGACTGCGGCGGCAAGATCGTCCGCACTGTACTTCTGTATGAACCGGTTGGCGCCGGTCCGTTTGACCATGTCGTAGTTGAACTCGCCGCTGATCGAGGAATGCAGCAATACGTAGAGGTCGGATGTCGCCGGCATGGCGCGGATCGCCGTGGTCAGCTGGTATCCATCCATCTTTGGCATCTCGATATCCGAGATCACCAGCGAGAAGCGCGCACCCACTTCGATACCGCGTGCCTGGAGTTCCTGCAGACGCATCAGCGCCTCTCTGCCGTCGACGCACAGTTCGCACTCGACGCCGATCTGCTCCAGCGCGCGTTGTATCTGGTTGCGCGCGACGCGGGAATCGTCGACCACCAGCACCCGGTGCCCGCGGCCGCGACCGTCCACGGTGATCCGCTCGGAGACGTGGGTGTCGGTCTTGGTCACCTCGTCGAACACCCGCTCGACGTCGAGGATCGTGATTGTCTGCTCGTCGATCCGGGTGACCGAGGTGATATAGGTGTTGCGACCGACGGCCCGCGGTGGTTGCAGCACACGGTCCCAGCTGGTGTGAACGATCCGGTCCACGCCGCCGACGAGAAAGCCTTGCACCGATCGGTTGAACTCGGTGATGACGATATTGGTGCGCTGCAGGTCGGGGTAAGGTGACTTGCCGATCGCGACGGCCAGGTCGATGACCGGCATGTTGCGGCCGCGCAGGTGCGCGACCCCGCGAACCAGGGGGTGCATGCCCGGCACCTGGGTCAGGCGCTGGAACGGGATGATCTCCTGCACCTTGAAGACGTTGATGCCGAAAACCTGTGCGTCGCTGGTGTGGAACAGCAGCAGTTCGAGCCGGGTACCGGCCACTTCGTTGCTGTGCAACACCGAATCGGTCGACCCATGCTGCCGGGGCCGTGGCATCGCTGGTCTCTCCCCCCGGCATGGCCGGGCATCGGGTTGGCCTCCCGCTTGGACGACGGGTGTTCCCCATCACATCGGTGGCCGGGCCGATTACTTGAGCGGTCGGGCGGGTCACCCGCGACGCAGGCCGACGGTTTATACTCCCGCCCCTTCGTTTTTGCTTTTTTCCACAGGGGAAATCCATGGCGCATCCCGGCATCAAGAAGGTCGTGCTGGCGTATTCCGGCGGTCTCGACACCTCGATCATCCTGAAGTGGCTGCAGGACGTGTACGGCTGCGAGGTCGTCACCTTCACGGCCGATATCGGCCAGGGTGAGGAGGTCGAGCCGGCGCGCGCCAAGGCCAAGTCGGCCGGCATCAGGGAGATCTACATCGACGACCTGCGAGAGGAGTTCGCGCGCGATTTCGTGTTCCCGATGTTCCGCGCCAACGCGATCTACGAGGGGGAGTACCTGCTCGGCACGTCGATCGCACGGCCGCTGATCGCCAAGCGCCTGATCGAGATCTGCAACGAGACCGGTGCCGATGCGATCTCGCACGGCGCCACCGGCAAGGGCAACGACCAGGTGCGCTTCGAGCTCGGCGCGTATGCGCTAAAGCCCGACGTAAAGGTCATCGCGCCGTGGCGCGAGTGGGACCTGCTGTCGCGCGAGAAGTTGATGAAGTACGCCGAAGAGCACGGCATTTCGGTCGACTTTGCCAAGAAGGGCAAGAAGTCGCCGTATTCGATGGATGCCAACCTGCTGCATATCTCCTACGAGGGCGGCATCCTCGAAGACCCGTGGTCGGAGCCCGAAGAGGACATGTGGCGCTGGAGCGTGTCGCCGGAAAAGGCGCCTGATGAGCCGGCCTATGTCGAACTCGCTTACGAACAGGGCGACATCGTCGCAATCAACGGCGAACCCATGAGCCCGGCCGCGGTGATGGAGTATCTGAACAAGGTCGGTGGGGCGAACGGTATCGGCCGCGACGACATCGTCGAGAACCGCTATGTCGGCATGAAGTCGCGCGGCTGCTACGAGACACCGGCCGGTACGATCATGCTGCGCGCGCACCGCGCGATGGAGTCTTTGACGCTCGACCGCGAAGCCGCGCACCTCAAGGACGAGCTGATGCCAAAGTACGCGAGCATGATCTACAACGGCTACTGGTGGAGCCCGGAGCGCGAGGCGCTGCAGGCGCTGATCGACCAGACCCAGCAGGTCGTCAACGGCACGGTGCGCATGAAGCTGTACAAGGGCAACGTGATCGTCGCCGGGCGCAAGTCACCCACCCACAGCCTGTTTGACGAGTCGATCGCGACATTCGAGGACGACGCCGGGGCGTACAACCAGAAGGATGCCGAAGGTTTCATCAAGTTGAACGCGCTGCGCCTGCGTGTCGGCGCGCGCCGCAAGCACTGACAGGCGGGGAGATAGACGATGCTGAAGCGACGCTGGATGATTGGACTGGTGCTGGTCGCGGGTGCGGCCTGGGCCTTGCAGAAGGCGGCACCGATCCGCGGCGAATGGCCTCCCGAGCAGATCGCTCCCGGTGTGTACGTGATCCACGGTCCGACCGAGCTGCCATCGCCGTCGAACCAGGGATTCATGAACAACCCGGCGTTCATCGTCAACGACGCCGGCGTCGTGGTCGTCGATCCTGGCAGCAGCGTGCAGGTCGGCGAGATGGTGCTCGCCCGCATCGACACGATCACCGACAAGCCGGTCCTGGCCGTATTCAACACGCACATTCATGGCGACCACTGGCTCGGCAACCAGGCGATCCGCGCGAGGTACCCGGACGTGCCGATCTACGGCCACGAGCGGGTCGGCCCCAAGGTGCTGGCCGGCGCCGGCACCCAGTGGATACAGCTGATGCTGCAGATGACCGGGAACGCTACCGCCGGTACCGAGGTGGTCAAGCCCGACCACCCGGTGAAGGACGGCGATCAGCTGGTCATCGGTGGGTTTACCTACGCGATCATGAACAACGACAAGGCACACACCGACACCGACATCATGATTCTGGTGCGGGAGCCTGGCGTGATGTTCCTTGGCGACAACGCCGGTCACGGCCGCATCCTGCGTCTGGAGGGCGGCAGCTTTGCCGGCAATATCCAGGCGCTCGAAAATGCCCTGGAAACCGGCGCGACGGTGTTCGTCCCCGGGCACGGGCCGACGGGCGGGCGCGAGGTGGCAGAGCGCTACCGTGACTACCTGAGCAACGTCTACGGTACCGCGCAGCAGGCCGTTGCCGAGGGGCTCAGCGACTTCGAGATGCGTCCGCTGCTCGAACCGAAGCTCGAGCCGTGGAAGAACTGGGCAGGCTTCGATATCGAGCTCGGCAAGCACATCAACGGTGCCTTCCTCGAGGCCGAGGCCGCGGCGTTCTGAGCGTGCGCGACGCTGCCGCCCACTGATGTCGACGCACCACGCCGAACGCCCGGTGCTCGGTGTCAGCAGTTGCCTGATCGGGCAGAAGGTCCGTTACGACGGCACCGCCAAGCGCGATCGCTGGATCGTCGAGCGACTGGGCAAATACGTGGACTACCGCCCGGTGTGCCCGGAGATGGCGATCGGCCTCGGTACGCCGCGGCCGCCGATCCGACTGGTCGGTACGCCGGCGGCGACGCGCGTGATCGGCGTCGAGGACGCGTCGGTCGACGTCACCGATGCGCTCGAGGGGTTCGCACTGAACACCGCGGCGACCCTGCGGGACGTCAGCGGCTACGTGTTCATGAGCAAGTCGCCGAGCTGCGGCATGGAGCGGGTCAAACTGTACAACGCCAGCGGTCAGGCCGAAAAGAAGGGGGTTGGCGCCTATGCCCGCGTATTGATGCAGGCGCTGCCCAACCTGCCGTGCGAGGAGGAGGGTCGACTCAACGACCCGGTACTGCGCGAGAACTTCGTCAACCGCGTGTTCGCGTACCGGCGCTGGCAGGCGCTGCGTTCGACGCGTCTGACGGCGCAGGTGCTGATCGATTTTCACGCGCGCCACAAATACATGGTCATGGCGCACTCGCAGGCGGCGTATCAGCGTCTCGGCCGACTGCTGTCGCACCTGAAAGGAGTCGATCTCGAACGCGTCGCCGATGCCTACGAGGCCGAGTTCATGGCGGCGTTGCAGCGGCGCGCCGGACGCAAGCGTCATGTCAATGCGCTGCAACACATCCAGGGCTATCTGAAGCAACGCATCGACGCAGGTGACAAGCACGAGCTGTCCGACAGCATCGAGGCCTACCGCCGCGAGGAGGTGCCGCTGGTCGTGCCGATGAAGCTGCTGCGCCACTACTTCCGCCGCAATCCCGACAACTACATCGACCGCCAATGGTATCTCGACCCTTATCCCGAGTCGCTCGGGCTGCGCAACGCGATCTGATGCGGCACGTCGTCGACCGACCGTTGGTCGCACGTCGAGGTCGGCATGACTGACGGCTTCGGCATCATCGTCATCGGCGACGAGATCCTCAACGGTCGGCGTCTGGACCGCCATTTCGCCGCGCTCGGCGAACGCCTGCGCGGTCGAGGGTTTCGCGTCGCATGGCTGCGCATATTGCCGGACGATCCCGATTACCTGGTCGCGGAATTCCGCCGCACCATGGCCGAGGGTATCCCGGTGCTGTGCTGCGGCGGTATCGGCGCCACGCCGGACGACCACACGCGCGCCTGCGCTGCGAGCGCCGCCGGCGTGGCGTTGGAACGGCACCCCGGCGCGGCCGCCGAGATCGAGGCCCGCTTCGGCGCCGACGCCTATCCCCACCGGATCCGCATGGCCGATCTGCCGCGCGGCAGCGACCTGATCCCGAATCCGTACAACCGCATCCCCGGATTCAGCATCAAGCGACACTATTTCATGCCCGGCTTCCCCGACATGGCCCATCCGATGGCGGAGTGGGTGCTGGATACCTGCTTCGCGTCCGGCGGGCAGCCCGAACGCCAGTGTGCGCTGCGCGTGCACGGTGTGACCGAGAGCGCGTTGATGGATCTGATGGAGGGGCTGGTCGAACGCTTCCCCGCGGTCAAGCTGTTCAGCCTGCCGCGACTCGGTGAGAGGTTCGAGATTGAGCTCGGTTTCCGTGGCCGCGGCGACCTCGACGCACCGCTGCAGGCGATGATTGACGGCCTCGAGGCGCGTGGTATCAACTATGAACGTCTCGACGGCTGAGGCATACGCCCACCGTCGAAGGTTCCGGCCATTCGCGATCGTGTTTCCATCTCGTCCGGAGGGTGTCATGTCGGTTGTTCGCAAACGTCTGCGTCTGGCCGTGCTGTCACAACCGGGGGCGTTCGCCCGGGCGGTCCCGCTGAGCGGCGACCACGCCGCGGCACGCGATCGCGCGCTGGCGAGGCTTAAGTTGCAGTGTCCCGGTGTCGCGCGGCGGGTCCGGGTGGGTGGCCGGCGCGCCTGCGTGGTCGTGCTGGCCGGTGGCCATGCCGGCGACCGGCACAGCGTGGCCCAGGCGATAGCCGATTCCCTGGGCCGCCCACTGCGCGTGGTCAGCATGTACATCGGCGAGACGGAGAAGAACCTCGACCTGCTGTTCGACGAGATCGGCTCGGCCAGTGCGGTGTTGTTCTTCGACGAGGCCGACGCCCTGATCAGCAAGCGCACCCAGGTGCGCGACAGTCACGACCGCTACGCCAACATCGAGGTGTCCTATCTGCTCGAACGGACGGAGCTGTACGACAACATCGCGGTCCTGTCGACGAACCTGCGCTCGGGCGATCTCGACGACCCTATTCGCCGCTATACGTTGGTCGTCGACGTGGGGAGAGACGATGCGTAGACCGCACGCCCGGCCGTGGCCCGTGACCCTATCCGGGTCACGGGGCGGGGTATCCGCGGGGGTGCGGACACCGCGACGAGTCAGACGACCAGATCGACCTGCTGCAGCGTGCCGACACTGCCGTCTTCGTTGAGGAAGATGCCGCTGTTGCGAACCTGGCCGAGATCCTGGTTGGCGTCGTCCTTGACCGTGAACGGCGATGCGACGCGACCGAGATAGATGGCCCCGACACCCTGCAAGCCGAGCGCGAGCAGCGACGTGCTGCCGTCCTGCGCACGTGACCAGATGCGCAGGTCGGCATAGATCGGATCGTTCTCGTCGATCCAGTTGTTCTGGTCGCTGTCGTAGCTGGCCAGTTCGGCAAAGCCGTCGCCGGTGGTCGGCCCGAACAGCTCGCTGCCGTCGTTGATCTCGCCGTCGCCATTCCTGTCCAGGGCGAGAAACCCGCTCCCTTCGCCGACGAACGCGACCTGGTCGGCATGGCCGTCGCTGTCGATATCGAAAGTGAAATCGCGCTCGGTCAATTCCGCGGCATTGCCGTCGAAGTTCAGCACCAGCGGATCGTGCAGTTTGCGTC
Organism: Gammaproteobacteria bacterium; assembly: GCA_020445255.1. Taxonomy (GTDB): domain Bacteria; phylum Pseudomonadota; class Gammaproteobacteria; order Chromatiales; family Chromatiaceae; genus Thiosocius. Next base: position 44,965 of record JAGRGY010000024.1, on the reverse strand, counting down.
CCGCCTCGAAGGTCACGGCCGTTTCGCTGTAAAACTCGCGGCTCATGTTCAGCGACACGTTGAAACTGATCTCGCGGCCGTCGGCGGTCTTCGCCACGCCCTCGGCGCTGAAGCTGAGCTGCTCGGATTCATATTGAACGGCGCGGTACTCGTAACGCAGGCCGAATCCGCGCGGAGCGTCGGTCTCTGCCGGTGTGCCCGCGTCGGTCTCACCGACTGCATTCGGATCGATTGGTGTCCCGGCCTCCGCGTCCGGTTGCAGGTCGGCGGGGTCGACGGTGGCGATCGAACGCCCGGTGATCTTCTCGACCATGAGTTTGACCACCGACGTGCGGAACGACTCCTGCGAGGTCATGCCATCGGAGACATCTTCGCCGGAGAGTTCGCCCTTGCGCACATCGAGGTTTCTGGCCTCATCCGACAGGTGCACCCGGTCACCGTGGCGCACACCGTGCGCGTGATGATGGTGCCCGTGTCCCCGTCGCGTGTGGCCGATCGCCAGACCTTGGCCTGGGCCGTGCGCCCGCACGCCGCGGTTTTCGCCACGCCCGCCAGAGCGCCATATGTCCAGGCGCTCGGTTTCTTGCTGAATCTGGGTTTCATTGTGGAACGCCGCCAACGCGACGGTCGCGGATTCGATCTTCATGACGATACTCCTGTGCCCGGTGGCGGGCCCTTGCGCATCTGTAGAGCGGGCAGCGGCGTCGGGGATGCGAAACTTGAGGTGGGTCACGCAGGCTGCGAACCGCGTTCCCGGGGTTGACGGTGCGGCGGGCAGGTCAGTCCTTCGGTTCCCAGAGATCGGCGTTCATCGCCGTATACTTCTTTGATGCGCGCGATCGTTCGCGCGCCGACTGGAAGAGGGCACAGATGCTGGTCGAAGGTAACCGGAGCCTGTCATTGCTCGGGCGCTCGGCGGTCGTGACGCCGAGCCAGTCGCGCGCGAGTGACCGTCAGCAACTCGATCCGGTCGACCCGACTGACCCGTTGAAGGATCCGACCTCGACCGAATACCGCGAGCTCGAGAGCCTGAAGAAGCGTGACCGCGAGGTCCGCCAGCATGAACAGGCGCACATCGCCGCGGGCGGTGCCTATGTGGGTGGTGGCGCGACCTTCACCTACGAGACCGGGCCCGACGGCCGCCGTTACGCGGTGGGCGGCGAGGTGTCGATCGATACCAGCGACGTCGCCGGCGATCCTGCCGCCACGATCCGCAAGATGCGTGCAATTCGCAGTGCGGCCAGCGCACCGGCCGAACCCTCCGCACAGGATCGCAGCGTCGCCGCGCAGGCGGCACGTGCCGAGGCCGAGGCGCATATCGAACTGCGTGAGCAGCAGGGTGACGAGGAGGTTGCGCCAGACTCACGCGTGCGTGACGCACTGGCAAGCTATCGCGACGTGGACCGTGCGGAGGACGCGGCACAGGTCGCGCCAGTGCTGGACCTGATCGCCTGAAAGCACCTTCGGTCCATCGCCCGATGGATACCGTGCAATGCCGCCAATGCCGCGGTTGACCCTGTCGCGACCGGTCACGGCCCCCAGGGCACGTACCGGACCCGGAACCTCCCCGCCGGGGACTTCGACCCCTCGCAACGGCATGCGCCGCAGCCACCCGGTCTCCGGTCCTTCGTTGGTGCCGTCGCGGCGATGCGCAGGCAACATCCGTCTCACTGAGCCCGCTTTTCGGGATCAGACACCGGTCGGCGCACCGACGCGTTTCGATGCGTCAACCACGACGGACCGCCAGGCTGCCGGCATCGGCAGCCGATGTACATGAGAATGCACTGCATTTCCCATAATCCGACCGCAAGCGAACCGGCGCCGCACGGCATCGATCGCTTGTGTAGAATGCCGGTGACCTGATTCGCGCGAGGGCACTGCAATGCAAAAGCAGCTGACGAATTTTCTCGGGATCATGGCAATCCCACTGCTGGTCATCTTCACGGCGCACGCCGATGCAGCGACGATCTCGATCAACGGCGCGCTCGACTATGTCGATGTCGACGTGGGGGGCGGTGTCTATTCGGGACGCCTGCCCGGAGACGCGTTCACTGGCTTCATCGACGACGTCACCGCGGGCGGCGAGATCTCGGATGGCTCGACGACGACGTCGTTCAGCTGCTGCACAATGGCCGCAGGCGGTCTGAGCGTCAGCAACGACGTCGAACTCGGATCCGATGACGCCGACCGGCTCAACGCGCTGCTCGGCGAGCTGCGTTTCATGGCCGGCGATCGGGTTGACGGCGTCGACATCGAGGGTGATGCGTCGACGGCCGGAGGCGGCCGCATCGAGATCGGGGTGTCGTACCTGCTCGAGCCGGATGCGTTCGCCGACGAGACGCCCGGCAACTACCCGTTCGATCCAGACAAACTGATCCTCAGCCTGTTCTTCATCTACGAGGAGGACATGCTCGGCGATGACGTCTTTTCCGGCGTGGGCCGGCTGACCGCCGTGCCGCTGCCGGCGGCGGCATGGTTCTTCGGTTCCGGGCTGGTGGGTCTGGCGGGCGTCGCCCGGTTGCGCGGCAAGCGGTTCTGAGGTCGCCGACGTGGCCGGTGAGGTGCCGGCGCTACTGCCAGCTCGGCGGCTTGCGCTGGTGACCGGCCTCGGCCAGCTTCTGTAGGTACTCGTTCCAGTAGACGGCCTGCTTGCGGCCGAGCTCGTACAGGAAACCCCAGTCGTACAGCCCCGAGTTGTGGCCGTCGTCGTAGAAGATCTTGACCGCGTAGGCGCCGACCGGCTGCACGTCGGTGATGCTCACATCCTGCTTGTCGACCTGCAGCTTGGCGTATTGTCCCCAGTGTCCGCGCACCTCGGCCGACGGCGAATACACGCGCAGCAGCTCGAACGGGATCTCGAAGCGTGCACCATCGTCGAACGCGATCTCCAGCCTGTGTGACTTGCGATGGACGACGATGTCGACCGGTTTGGGTGTGGCGCTCACGTCGCTTGCCTAGTAAATGCGCGGCAGTAGCCGGTGGGTGCGTTGGACGTAGTCGGAATAGTCGGCGAACTTCGCGTGCAGATGCACCTCCTCGCGCTGCATCTTGCCGAATACGGCGGCGCACAGCAGGCCGAAGCCGATGTAGTTCGGCCATGCATCCCGGTACAGCGCGATGCCGAGCATGAACAGCAGCAGGCTGGTGTACATCGGATGACGGACCCAGCGATACGGTCCGGTCGTGATCAGGCAGGCGTCGGGTATGGGTTCCGGGTAGATGCCGAAGTTGCCGAGCTTGTTGTGCGCAAGGGTGTACAGGCCGACGATCACGCCCAGTGCGCTCAAACCCAGCCATTGCGCGCGATCCGCCACCTGCGCCACGAACGGCCAGGCGACGATCACGATGGCGCTGAACTGCAGCGCCACGAGGACATGGCTCACGGCGGCTTTGGGACGGCTCACTGGCTGGCCCCGAGTGCGATCGCGCGCTGCAGTACCTGCGACGGCTCGTCGAGTCCGGGCCCCCAGCCCTGCGTGTGCTGGTCGATCAGGCCGGCCAGCATCGAGATGTGGTCGGCGTCGTCGTTCAGGCACGGGATGTACTCGTAGCGTTCACCGCCGGCTGCGAGGAAGATCTCGCGGTCTTCCATCGCCACCTCCTCGAGTGTCTCCAGGCAGTCGGCCGAGAACCCGGGGCACAGCACCTGCACCGACTTGACGCCGCTGTGCGCCAGGCCCTCGAGGGTCTTGTCGGTGTAAGGCTGCAACCACTGCTTCGGTCCCAGCCGAGATTGAAAGCTGATCAACCAGTCGTCCGCCTCCAGGCCCAGGTTTTCGGCCAGCAGGCGTCCGGTCTTCTGACACTCGCAGTAGTACGGATCGCCGGCATGGAAATATTCCTCCGGGATGCCGTGAAACGACATCAGCAGGCGCTCGGCGTCACCCGATTCGGCGCGATGGCGGCGCACGCTGTCGGTCAATGCGCCGATATAGGCCGCTTCATCGTGATAGTGGTTGATGAAGCGCAGTTCCGGCAGCCAGCGCCAGCCGCGCAACTCCGCGGTCACGGCATCGAAGATCGACGCGGTGGTCGTCGCCGAGTATTGCGGATACAACGGCAGCACGAGGATCCGGCGCGCCCCGGCGTCGCGGAGCTCAGCAAGTGCACTGCGGATCGAAGGGCTGCCATAGCGCATGCCTAGTGCCATGGGCACGCCGCAGCCAAAACGTTGCGCGACCACATCGGCCAATGCATCGCGCTGCCTGCGCGATATCGTCAGCAGCGGCGAGCCCTCGTCGGTCCAGATCTTTTGATAGGCCTTGGCCGACCGCGCCGGTCGGGTGTTCAGGATCACGCCGTTCAACACCAGCCACCACAGGGGCCGCGCCATCTCGACGACCCGCGGGTCCCACAGGAATTCCTTCAGGTAGCGCCGCACGGCGGCGCGTGTTGGCGCATCCGGTGTGCCGAGGTTGACCAGCAGCACGCCGATCTGTGCCGCCTGGTCGTGGTGAAACGTGTTGCGATCGGGATGACTCAAGGTTGTCGCTTCCATCAACGGCTGATTGTTCGACTCGACTGGTGCGAGAGTGTAACGCGATCAGTGCGGGGATTTCGGGTCACGGTTTGACGGGAAATTGTAAGTCGTGGGCATGGCCGGCGTCGAAGTCAGTGGGATGGCGCGCGATCGCCGCGCAGTCCGTGACCACGCATCGCCCGACGGCCTCGTCACCGCAGCAGGCGATGCTGAAGCAGGTCCGGCTCAGTGCAGCTTTGGCCACAAAAACCCGGTGTTGCGTCGGAATTCGGCGTACTCCGGCACGCTGGCCAGGAATTTGCGCTCCTCGACCTTGGCGCGCACGGCCTGCAGCGCGACCGCGACGACGAACAGGTACAGCGCCACAGGTGTCGCCGCGAGTACGACGACGCCGAAGATATGCACGATCTCGCCAAAGTACAGCGGGTGCCGGATGCGCCGGTAAGGCCCGCTGGTGACCAGTTCGCGCACGGCGGTGCGCAGGCCGAACGACGCGCGCAGGTGCGCGATGGCCCAGACGCTGAATGCTGCGCCGAACAACCCGATCAGGATCCCGCCAAGATTCATGTAGAAGGGGAAATGCGGCGTGATGCCGTTCAACCAGTGCAGCATGGGTTCGGGGTAGGACGGCAGCATCGCCCTCACCTGGGGGATCAGCATCAAGGTGAATCCGGTGACAGGTACGAATACCGTGATCAGTGGAAAGATGTTCTCCATAAAACCCTTCGGGCGCTGTCTGGCGCCGCGGCGGACCAACAGGCTGTAGAACACCAACGCATCGAACGCCAGCGAGATCGTGTAGTAGCCGATGTAGGAGAACTGCGTCGTGGCCTGGTAGGTGAACCCGCTGTCGACCACGCTGCGGCGGCCGGCGTCCTGGATCACGTCGAGCAGCGGCTGGGCCGCCTGCAGGTAACCGATCAGGTAGTAGGTCTTGACCGCGACCACGGCCGCGAAGAACAACAGCGGCGCGAGGTCCACGCGCCAGTCTTTCTGCATCGTCATCTTTTTCTCGAGTCCGGTAGCGATTTGGGTGAGCGGACGGTTCATGCCTGCCGCAGGCGCGCTTCGACCCGCGCCGCATCGATGCGTTCGCGGTCGACGATGCGAGGCAGCAGGCGATACGCGGCGGCGACCTCGACGGCCTGGCGGCACGCCAGCACCTCGAGGCGGGCGCGCGTGTCGTCGTCGAGGTGCTGCAGCAACAGCAGTCGCGGGGCCAGCCAGGCGATGTAATCCTCCGCCAGTGCACGTTCGATGTCGAGATCCCAGTCGCGCGTGAGGCCGAGTGGCGGCAGGGCGACGCGCACCTCGGCCGCTCCGGCGGTCGGCGTCAGGCGTTCGCCCCGATCGTCCGCGGTGCGCCGGAACCAGGCCTTGTGCTGACCGAGCCGACGTACCTGACGCTCCAGCCGCTCGGCATGTTCGCGCGGCCCGAGATCGCCGTGCGGCGGTATCCCCTGGGCCTGCAGCGAGGCCGATACGAAGTCATGGTCGACCAGTCGGGTGGCCTGCCAGCGGCGCGGGTGCAGGTCGCCGGTCCGGTCCGGATCCTCGGTCGAGGCCAGCAGCGCGACCGGGCGCCCCTGGTAGTCGGTCGCCCAGCATTCGTAGCGATCGATGAGCTCGAACGGCAGGCCCGGCGACAGTTCCTGCAGCACCGCGCAAAGCGCCGCGGCGGCGCGCGTCATGCCGCCGATGTCCATGACCGGATTGGCCGGGATCCTGTGCAGGCCGCCATCGGCGTCCCACAGGCCGAAATTGAAGAACTGTTCGATCGGAGCGTGGTCGCCGAAGCTGCGCCAGGTGTGATCCGGGCGCTGGGTCAGGACCTGCACCTGCCAGACCTCGCCGTTCGGGCTGTAGGCGCGCGCGTTGCGGGTTTCGACGACCTGCAGCACGCCTTCGAAGGGATTGACGCGGCGCACGGCGAAGTGCCGTGCCCGTTCGGCGTCCGCGGTCACGTCGTCTGTGCCAGCCTGCGGTTCAGGATCTCGATCAGCTGGTACGCGGCCGGCTGCAGTTCCGGATCGAGCACCTCGACGAGGTACTCGACATCGTCCAGCGCGGCCTCGATCTCGGTGCGGTCATGCAGGCGGTCGATGCGGCCGGCCAGCTGCTGCAACCAGGCGATGCTGTCGATGCCGTCCGCCATCACCGGCAGCTGCCCCACACCGCGTACACCGGGTCGCTGTCGCCGAGGCGGTCGGCATACTTGTCGTCGGCCGGGCGGGGCAGGCCGCGGATCGACCAGGTCTCGAGCGCGTCGAACAGCCCGTCACGCAGGAAATATTCCAGCACCAGGCCGGGGCGCTCGAACTCGTGCATACCCTCCCAGGCGTGGATGGCCTTGGGCGGGAACCAGCGGTTGGAAAAGCTGACGACGAACCGGCCGCCCGGGCGCAGCACCCGTGCCACCTCGGCGAACACCTCGAACGGCTTCACCAGGTATTCGACCGACAGGCTGCAGATCACCGCATCGAATTCGCCGTCCCCGAACGGCAGCGTCGGGTTCAGGTTCAGGTCGTGTACCAGGTGTGACGCGAACAGCGGGTTGGCGGCCAGTTCCTCGGCGTTCATGCCGAGCCCGACGACCTCACCCAGTTCGCTTTCGCGCGGCAGATGCGATTCCCAGCTGGCCATCAGGTCGAGCACGCGGCCTGCGCGCGGCAGCAGTCGCCGGTAAAGCCGGGCGATCTGTGCCGATGCCGAGCGATCGATGTGCGACACCATGCGCGGAAGTGCGTAGAAGCCGGCATCCGGCTCGCCGGCGATGCGCGCGAACGGGATGTCCTGCCAGAAGTCGGTCGGTCGGCCGCGCCAGCGTCCCTGCATGCCCGGGCCGTTCAGCGTGACCATCTCGGCGATGTCGTTGCAACTGCCGCCATGTTCGTCGCGCGCGGCCCAGATGTCGAGAATCCTGGCAGTGAGTTCGAGCGGTCTGTCGGCGAGCGGGTTGTTGAGGTCGCAGCAGATCATGTCCTCACTCGCCGAGCAGACCCGGAACGGCAGGATCTCCTCGGGAAACACGCCGCGCGATCCGCCGATGAACGCGCGCGGATAGAAGCGTCCCATGCGCGGCTCGATGTAGTTGTTCTTGCGCAGGCGGCGGTGGAACGCGCGCTGGCTGAGGTTGAAACACAGGTCGGCCTGGTAGGGGACGATCAGTTCGCCGGGTGGGTAGGCATGCGTCGCGACATGATCGACCGGCTGGTCCATCAGCTCGGGTTCGAGTTCGTACGGCAGGATGTCGCGCCACAGGTTGAGCTTGCGCGCGACCAGCTGGTCGGTGTGGCGGGCGTGTTCGCTGCGCCACGCGAGGCTGAAGGCCATCGCGCACATCGCATGCGCGCTGGTGCGTTCGAGTGGCGTGACGTCGCTACCGTCGTCATCCAGCCCGACGCCAAGCAGTGCCTCGGTGATGTCGATCATGCCTACCCCTTCTGCCGGCGTGTCCGATGCCGCAGTTTGCGGTCGGTGCGGCGAAAATTACCTAGGCATATTGCAGGGTGAATCCGATGCCGCTCAGGTATTCGGCCTCGCGCACGATCTCGGCCTCGGTCAGCGGGTGTTCGACCAGCCACTGTTCCGGGAACTCGACCCGGACCTCCTTGTCGCTCGCGTCGAGCCGGATCGGCGGTTTGTGGCTGCCGCCGCGGCCGCGGTGCATCAGGGTCGACAATCGCAGCAGCACGACCAGGCGCTTGGCTCCGTCGACGTCGTTGGCCGGCAGACCGGCGAAGATCGTGTCGCCGATCTTGCGCCGGTGGCCACGCACCAGCGCCGCGAGCAGGGCCTGCTGCTGGCGGGTGAAGCCCGGCAGGTCGGCATTGGCCAGGATGTAGGCCCCGTGCTTGTGAAAGCTGCCGTGCGAGATCACCAGGCCAATCTCGTGCAGCCGGCTGGCCCAGTTGAGCATCAGGGTGTGCTCGGGGTCGTTGAGTTGCCAGCTCTCGCCGACCTGCTTCAGCAATGTGCGTGCGGTGCTCTCGACGCGGCTGGCCTGGCGCCGGTCGGCGCCGAACCGCTGCATCAGCGCGCTCACGGTCGAGTCGCGGATATCGACATGCTGGATGTACCCGACCAGTTCGTACAGCAGCCCCTCGCGCAATGCCAGGTCCGACACCTGCATACGCTCGATGTCGAGCGCCTTGAACACCGCGCTCATGACCGCGACACCGCCGGTGAACACCGGTCGGCGTTCGTCGGCCAGTCCCTCGAGTTTGACATCGTCGATATGACCTGCCGCGACAAGCGCGCGGCGCAGCTTCTTCAGTGAACTGCGCGTGATGCCCTCGTCGCTCCAGCCGTTGGCGACGACGACGCGCTCGATTGCCTTGGCCGTACCCGAGCTGCCGACCGCGGTCTGCCACCGGCCGGCTTCGAACATACGCCGGATCGGCCGCAGTTCGACGCGCCCGGCGAGCACGGCCTTCTCCATCGCGTCGGCGGTGATCTTGCCGCCGGCGAAAAAGCGGTTGCTCATACTGACGCAGCCCATGAACAGGCTCTCGCGGTCGAGGGGTTCGAGCCCCTCGCCGATGATGGTCTCCGTGCTGCCGCCGCCGATGTCGACGACCAGGCGGCGCTCATCGCCGGCGGCGAGGCCGTGCGCGACGCCGAGATAGATCAGGCGCGCCTCCTCGCGGCCGCCGATGATCTCGATCGGGTGGCCGAGCGCGTCCTCGGCCGCTTTGAGGAAGGCGCCGCCGTCGCGGATCTGGCGCATGGTGTTGGTGCCGACGGCGCGCACGGCATGGTGCGGCAGCGAGCGCAGACGCTGACCCATCTTCGACAGGCTCTCGAGCGCACGCTCCCACGCATCATCGGCAAGCGTCTTGTCCGGGAGGAGTCCGCCGCCGAGCCTGACCATGTCGCGCATCCGGTCGACGATGACCAACTGCCGGTTGTCGAGCTTGCCGACGATCATGTGGAAGCTGTTGGAGCCGAGATCGACCGCGGCGACGGTCTCGGAAACCGGGGGGCTTGTCTGGTTCATGCCACGAACGTCATGTGGATACGGCTGCAATGCTAACAGCGGCCCGTGGCGCTGTCGTGACCCGCGCGCCCGCTGCGGCTAAGCTGCGGGCTGCCAGAGCTCTCGGAGAACAACGGTGACGTCGATACCTGGGGTGGCGCTGCTGGGTGTGGTGGCATGCCTCGCGGCCGCGACGGTGATCGCCGACGACGAATTCGAACGCGTCAACCGGCTGCGTGTGCAGGCGGGGCTCGACCGCTTGCAGCCGGACCCGCACCTGGCCGAGGCCGCCCGGCGGCATGCCAACTATCTCGATCGCCATCGCGAACCGGGGTCGATCGCGCACGGGGTGTCGGCGCACGTCGAGTCGGCCGGCGACAGTGGCTTCAGCGGCGCATCACCGGGCGAACGCGCGATCGCCGCCGGCTATGCGCATCGCCAGGTTCTGGAGAACGTCAGCATGGGCTATGCCGACGCCGGCAGCGCGCTCGACGGCCTGATGAGTGCGATCTATCACCGCTTCACCTTTCTCGATCTGTTCGCTGACCGCCTCGGCGTCGCCGTCGGCGAACATTCGCGGGTGTTCGAACTGGGCCGCAGCGACCTGGACGCGGTCTGCGCCGCGCCGCCGGCAGACGCGCTGATGCGCAGTCCGGTCGATTGCCTGGGGCACCCGATGCGCCATGAGCATTACGATGCGCTGTGCGCGGCGCTGCCGGACGACGCGCTGTTCCGGCCACCGCATACCACCGCGTGCCCCGATGGTACGCGGCTGGATGGGGCGTACATGTCCCGGATCTGCGCCGATCCCCCCGCCGCCGCGCGGTTCGGCGGTCACGGTCGCTACTACGTGCCGTGCGACAACGGGCGCAAGATCGCCGCGGACTGGTTCGGGCGCGCGTGCAGCGGGCGCGTCCCCGGCGCGCTGTATGCGGCCAGCGGCAGCTACTATGAACTGTGCGATGCACCGGTCAGGGTCGGCGCCGAATGGCTCGAGGCCTATTGCGGGGGGTTGCCCGATTCGGCCCGCTACAGCGAGTCGATGCGTTACCGCCTGCCGTGCGCCGCCGCGCACGAGTTGAAAGTCGAATACCTGGATGCACTCGACGCGCGGCGCCTGGTCGGCCGGCCCGAGCTGGTCGTGTGGCCGCCGGACGGCGCCGCCGACGTACCGCCGGCCTTTTTCGTCGAAGACCCCGATCCCGTACCCGACCGCGAGGTGACCGGTTATCCGCTGTCGCTGCAGGTGAATCCCGCCTACGCGACGAAGGTAGAACTGCGCCGTTTCACGCTGTATCGGGTCGATGGGGACGATCCTGTCGAGGTGCCGCAGACGCGTCTGCTGGACCACGCCAGCGACCCCAACCATGTACTGAGTGCGCACCAGTACGCGCTGTTTCCGCTGCAGCGCCTCGACTGGGGCGCGCGCTACCGGGCCGTGGCAGAACTGTCGCTGGACGGCGTGACGCGCGAGCTCGAATGGGAATTCACGACCCGCGGTGGCGACGTTCCGCTGTTGACGGTGGCCGAACGGTCGCAGCGCTTCGTCGTCGACCGCGGCGTCAAGTACCTGCTCTACCTGCCGCCGAACACCGACACGGAGCTGACGGCGCTGTCGACACAGATCGAACACCGCCGCGGCACCCGTGTCAGTATCGACGCGGTGGATGCGAACACGCTCAGTGTGGTCGTGGAGTCACCACGGTGCGACCGCATCAGTCTGCGCTTCAATGACGGCCGCGCGGTGACCCTGATTCCGACCGGTTGCCGCGGTTAGCCGACTGCGCGCGGCTGCTAAGATGAAGGAAAAAACGGAAACGGGGCATGAAATACTGCAGTGTGTGCGGCAATCAGGTACGCGTGACGATACCGCCGGGTGACAACCGCCCGCGTCACGTCTGCGACCACTGCGGCACGATTCACTATATGAACCCCAAGGTTGTCGCCGGTTGCATCGCGCACTGGCAGGACAAGGTGCTGATGTGCCGCCGTGCGATCGAACCGCGTCTGGGGCTGTGGACCGTGCCGGCGGGTTTCATGGAGAACGGTGAGACCACCTATCAGGGCGCGATCCGCGAGACCTTGGAAGAGGCCAATGCACGGGTCGAGGTCGATGACCTGTACGTGACCGTCAATCTGCCGCACATCAACCAGGTGTACATGCTGTTCCGCGGCCGGTTGCTGGATCTCGATGTGTCGCCGGGTGACGAGAGCCTGGAAGTAAGTCTGCTGACCGAGAACCAGATACCCTGGGGGCAAATGGCGTTCCCGACCGTCAGCGAGGCGCTGAAGCTGTATTTCGCCGACCGCGCCCGCGGCGTATTCCCTGTGCACATGCTCGACATCGTGCGCGACGGCAGCACCGCCGGTCGCTACCAGGTGCGGCGCATCAGCTGACACGCGCCGCGACAGGCCGTGCGCGCGGTCCGTGCACGCCGCCGGCAGGGCGGCAAGCCCGGCGTGTGCGGCAGGTGCCGTCGACAATTGACACGCTGTCCGTGGCCGCTATCCTGCGTCGGCACCGCGTGCCGCCCCGGCCGCGCGGCCGCAACAACCGGAGCCCGTTCCGATCCATGCAGCCCCATGCGCACACGGCAGGTTCGCGTCCACGCGCCGGCGCCATGCCCGGCGTGAATCCCGTCGCCGCAGCGATCTGGCCCACCGTGCTGTTCGTATGTGGTTTCGTGGTGCTGCAGTTTGGGGGACTCGACGACTGGATCATCAGCCGGTTCTACGACGCGCAGCAGCACGCGTTTCCGTTGCGCAACGCCTTTCTGACCCAGACCGTGCTGCACGACGGTGGTCGGCGCGCGATGCAGCTGTTCGTCGCGCTGCTGGTCGTGGCGCTGCTTGCCAGTCCCTTCGTCGCGCGGTTGAAGCCCTGGCGCTGGCGCCTGCTCTATCTTGTCATCGCGATCGGCCTGAGCGTCGGCACGGTCAACGTCGGCAAGCGCGTGTCGAACGTCGACTGCCCATGGGATCTGACGGCGTTCGGCGGCGACCGCGTCCATTACGGCTTGTTCGACCGCAAGCCGCCCTCGGCACCTGTCGGCAAGTGTTTTCCGGGTGGCCACAGTTCTGGCGGATTCGCCTTGTTGGCGCTGTATTTCGTCGGCGTTGCGTCCGGCATGCGCCATGCGCGCCGGCTGCTGGTGCCGGGCCTGCTGATCGGCGGCGTATTCGCACTGGATCAATGGGTCCGTGGTGCGCACTTCCCGTCGCACGACCTGACCACGGCCTACCTGTGCTGGATGTTGAGTCTCGTCTGCTACCGACTGTTGCCCGCGCGCCACCGACAGCCCGGCGGTTGACGAGCCGAGCGCCGCCGCTCACCGAACGTGCGGCGCGGAAGCGGCGCGGGCGATGTTCATGATGTCGCGCTGCGCGTCATAGATCGTCGAATCGACCTCGAACAACCCCAGCAGGGTATGGAACAGGTTGTCGTGCGACAGCGGCGCGTCGGTGATACGGCGCAGCGCCGCGTTGTCGACATCGACGAAATGCCGGCCCAACCACATCACCGCGGCCACGTGGGTCTGCGCATCCGGCGCGACGAAGTACGGCAGCCCGTGCAGGTAGACGCCGGATTCGCCGAGCGACTCGCCATGGTCGCTCACGTACACCAGGGCGGTTTCGAACGTGTCGTCGTTGGCCCGCAGCAGGTCGATCACCTCGCTGAGGAAATGATCGGTGTACAGGATCGTGTTGTCGTAGGCATTCGAAATCTGTTCGGGTGTGCAGCTGTCGAGTTCGCTCGTGTCACAGGTCGGCTCGAAGCGGCGGTACTCGGGTGGGTAGCGCTTGTAATAGGCCGGGCCGTGGCTGCCCATCTGGTGCAGGACGATCAGGATGTCGCCGTTGCGATGCTGATCGATGTAGTCCTGCAGGCCTGCCAGCATGCCGACATCACGGCACTCGACGTCGCAGACCGGGTTGTTCTCCGGTGTGCGGAAGTCTTCGGACGGGACGCGCGTGGCCACCCCCTTGGAGCTCGAGTTGTTGTCGCGCCACAAGACATTGACGCCTGCCCGATGCAGGATGTCGAGGACGTTCTCGGTCGTCGCCGCCTTGTCGTCGGAGAAGCCGCTGCGGTCGTAAACCGCGAACATGCATGGCACCGAGACCGCAGTCGAGGTGCCGCACGACGACACATGCGTGAAGCTGACCACGTCGTTCGCGGCGAGTTCCGGCGTGGTGGTGCGCGCATAGCCATTCAGCGACAGGCGGTCTGCGCGTGCGGTTTCGCCGACCACCATGACGACCAGTTCGTGGTCGGGGTGCTCCTGGACCACGGTGGCATCCGATCCGATCCTCGTGAGTTCCCCGCTGGCGGACTTGCTGCGCGATTTCACGTAGCGCACGAGCGAGTACAGCGGCGTGACCGGATTGGCATAGTAGCGCAGCGATTTGTGCTCGCGAAAATAGGACGCGTAAAAGCCGCTCGACGCAAACACCATTGCGCCGATTGTCGCCAGTGCCACGGCGATCAGCACCACACGACTGCGCAGTGCGGCGCGAAGTCCAATCTTCGGGATGGTGATACGCCACACGAGAATCACCGGCAGCACGCCGGCCAGCGCCAGGTACAACAGCAGCTTCAGCGTGAGCAGGTCGCGTGTCTCGGCCCAGTTCGTCGACAGCGCGTTGTTGATCATGTCGCTGTCGATGATGACGTTGTAGGTGTCCATGAAATACGCGGCCGCGGCTGCGACCAGGAACAGCAGCGTCAGTACCGGTTTGAGTAGCGGGCCGGCCGTGAACAGGGCGAGCAACACCAGGTGGATGCAAAAAAGCACCACGCCGAGCGATGCGATGTACAGCTTACCGTCCGCCTGCTGTCCAAAGGTGGCGAGCGCGTTGCGGAAGAAGGCGGCGTTGTCGAGGGCGGTGATCAGGATCGCGCTGGCGATGATCAGGCGGACGGGGGTTGGCGTGAGCTTCACTTCGAGCAGACCGGTACGACGAGGACGGGCGGCAAGTGTGACACGATGCGGTCGGCATTTGTTCCGTGCATGCGTTGGCCGCCGTGCGAATTCGCGTCTGCACCTGTCGGATGCCGCGTTGATGGCCGATGGGCTGCCTGTCGCTTTAAGTGCCGTTTAAGGGGGTCTTGCGATCCTTGTATGCTTTTGAAATTGTTCGGGTGACAGGGACGGACAGCGGGTCGGGAGGCAGGCACCTCCACCCTGCCGTACGTTCGGCCCGCGACACATCGCGTCGAGCAGATCCGGCCGGCGACGCGTGTCACTGTGCCCCTGCCCGGTTACGGCCTGGTGCGGGAAGTGGATAATCGGCCGCAACGACAGCGCGGAAGCGGGACGGTGCCCCGGGGACGTCTGCGGGTCCATCATTCAGCCGGGGGTATCGAGTACGTGCGGGTGCTGCTGGTAGAAGACGACGAACTGCTCGGCTCCGGTGTGGTCGCCGGTCTCGAGCAGTCCGGCTACACGGTCGACTGGCTGCGCGACGGCCTGCAGGCGATGCATGCGCTTGCCGACGACGAGCCGGACCTGCTCGTGCTCGATCTCGGTGTGCCCGGCAAGGACGGCATGCAGGTGTTGCGCGAGCTGCGCGCGAGCGCGTCGACGCTGCCTGTGCTGGTGCTGACCGCGCGCGACACGGTCGAGGATCGCATCGCGGGCCTCGACGCCGGCGCCGACGACTACCTGGTCAAGCCTTTCGATCTCGGCGAGCTGAGTGCCCGCCTGCGGGCGATCGCGCGACGCCGGGGCGGGCGCGCGAACCCGGTCATCGAGCACGCCGGGCTGGTCTTCGATCCGGCCGCACGTGCCGTGACCGTCGATGGCAGGTCGGTGCTGTTGTCGGCGCGCGCGCTGGCGATCCTCGAGGCCCTGCTGGAGCGCCCCGGCATACCATTGTCGCGCGAGCGGCTCGAGCAGATCCTGTACGGTTGGGGCGAGGGCGTCGAAAGCAACGCCGTGGAAGTGCACATCCATCACCTGCGCAAGAAGCTCGGCAAGGAACGCATCCGCACGATCCGCGGCCTCGGCTACATGATTCCGAAATGAACGCCAAGTCACAGTCGATACGCCGTCGTCTGCTGACGATGTTGATCTCGACCATCCTGGTCGCCTGGCTGATCGTGCTGCTACTGGTCTACCGCGCCGCCGAGCACGAGGTCGAGGAGGTCTTCGATGCCGATCTCGCACGCAGCGCGCTGGTGCTGCAGACGCTGCTGCTGCACGAGGTGCAGGAGGAAAAGGTGATCAGGGCGAAGGCACGCGAGATCACAGTGGAACTCGGCGAAGACGGGTTGGCACGCTTTCCGCGGCTTGCTTCGGCGCTACAGGATTACACCCACGACGGGGTCAGGGAAACCCTCGAACTCGTGGGCAGTGTGCAGAGGGCCGGCATGCATCACGGCGACACCCTGGTGTTCGTCGCCCGCCTGGACGATGGATCGGTGATACTGCGCGACCAGCGTGCGCCGCAGATTCCGGTCACGCCCGCCGGCTACAGTGATGTGCGCGTCGACGGCGGCGATTGGCGCATCTACGGCGTCAGGGATGCGGCGAGTGGCCTGACAGTGCAGGTTGGCGAACGCCATGCCTTTCGCAGCGAGCTCGTTCGCTACATCACGCACAACACGCTTATGCCGCTGCTACTGGCGCTGCCGGTGCTCGCAGTGCTGGTCTGGATCATCGTCGGGCGAGCACTCTCTCCCCTGAGGCGTGTGGTGCGCGAGGTGTCGCGACGCGCACCCGGGACGCTGCAGCCGATCGTCGACGACGACACGCCGTACGAGATCCACAGTCTGGTCGACGCGCTCAACAGCCTGTTTGCCCGGGTGGGTGCAGCGATCGAACGCGAACGGCAGTTCACAGCCGATGCCGCGCACGAACTGCGCACGCCGCTCGCCGCGCTGA
Organism: Gammaproteobacteria bacterium; assembly: GCA_020445255.1. Taxonomy (GTDB): domain Bacteria; phylum Pseudomonadota; class Gammaproteobacteria; order Chromatiales; family Chromatiaceae; genus Thiosocius. The sequence goes on along the minus strand of JAGRGY010000024.1, from coordinate 28,620 downwards.
AGGCACACCTGCAGGTCGCGAAGCGGCAGGCCGCCGAGAGCACTACACAACAGTCGCTCGACAGGGCGCTGGCCGGCGTCGACCGGGCGACCCACTCCGTCGAACAGCTGCTGCTGTTGGCGCGTGCCGACGCCCAGCAGACGCGCGCCATGGTCTCGTGCGAGATCGACCTGCGCGACGTGGCCGCCGGTGTTGTCGCCGCGATGAGCCAGTTCGCGTTTGAACGCGATATCGATCTCGGCGTCGACGGCGATCGCGGTATCGTGGTGTGTGGCGACAAGACCGCGCTGGAGGTGCTTCTGCGCAACCTGGTCGACAACGCGCTGCGCTACACACCGAAAGGCGGCACTGTATCGGTCGAAGTAGCCCGCGATAACAGGACCGCACAACTGCATGTGCGCGACAGCGGCAAGGGTATTCCGCCGGAGGAGCGGTCGAGCGTGTTCAACCGTTTTCGGCGTGGTGTCGGTGAACAGGCCGACGGTATGAGCGGCAGCGGTCTCGGGCTGTCGATCGTTCAGCGCATCGCCCGGCTGCACTCGGCGGAGATCACGCTCGGCGACGGGCTGCAGGGCAGAGGACTCGGCGTCACCGTCTCGCTGCCACTGCGTTGACCGCCCCCACCGATCAGGGACCCGGGCTGCGTGCGAGCCACAGCAACGACGGCTCGTCGACCTTGCCGAGGTCCTTCTTTATGTACAAGGCACCGCCATCGAGCCTCCACTCGAGCACGCTGTCTGCATCCGGCGCGGCAGCGACCGCCTCGGCCACGTTGGCCGGCTGTCCGAGCTTGCCGATGAAGAACCCCATTACCTGCTCGTGATAACGCTCCCGGTAAACCAGCTTCAACGCTGCAACATGGTCGTTGCGGAAATAAAAGGTGATCAGACGCGACGGAAATCCGTTGAACGTTCCGATCCGTGCCGCACACACGCTGTCGCCGAAATCGCTTTGCTGGGCTGCGCACTTCCAGTCGAGATCGCCATAGACGGTCTTGATGTCCTGCTGCGAATAGCCGGCATTGAGATCGGCAACGCTGAGCTTGACGTCGTCTTCACCGAGCAGCCACAGCAGTGCCGTGTCCGAGACGCGTGCACCTTCGTCGGTGAACAGCAGCCAGTAGGGCGGGATGAACACCAGGATCAGGATCAGCAGGGTGCGGTGCAGGTTGGGTTTCTTCTCGGCCATGGCCTCGCCTCAACGTTTACTGAGGAACTCGCCCAACGGGCATGGGCGACCCGGGTACAGGTTCTCGGCCATCGCGAGAAACAGCTCGGCGGTCGCGAGGGCGTCGCTGAGGGCGTTGTGCGCACGGTACTGCGGCAGATTGTACCGCGGGCGCAGATTGAACAGGCGCAGGTCACCGGGCTGAATCGTGTGGTTGCGGCGCTCGAACACGCGCTGGGCGATCTCGAGCGTGTCGATCGTCGGTACGACGAACGGCGCACCGTAGAGCTTCTCGCAGGCGGCGCTGATGAAGTTCTGCTCGATCGGCGAGTAGTGCACGAGCATGACCCGGCCGGCCAGGCGTCGCAGCACCTCGGGCAGCAGCTCGGCGATCGGTGCCCCGGCCGCCGACTGGTCGTCGGTTATCTGGTGGATCACGGCCGTTTCCCCCGGGATCGCCCGATCGACACGAACGATTCGGTGCCAAGCGGTCGACAATCGGATGCCGAACCGGTCGACGTGCACCAGGCCGATGCTCAGAATATCGTCCTTGCTTGGATCCAGACCGGTGGTCTCGAGATCGATGGCGACGATCTCGATTCGGCGGCAGTCGCTCTGCCGGTCGATGAACGGCGTTGCAAGATAGTCGTGCAACGGGCCGCTCGCCGCCCTGGCCAGGGCCTGTTTGCGTTGATATTCCTTGCCGAGCAGGCGGGCGAACATTGGTGTCCCGTCCTATCCCAGTTTGTCGGCGCCGAAACGTTTGACCATGATTTCCTGCATCGTCTGAATCACGCGAAATGCGTGTTTCAGGTGCTCACGTTCGAGTTCGGAAAGTTCGCGGGGGGGCACATAGTTGTCGGCCTTCTTGCCCTTGCGGATCTGGTTGGCCTGGTGCTGGATGCGCAGCGAGGCGATGAACTCGAGGGCGTCCTCGAGATTTTCCGCCATATCCTCCGACAAAGCCTCGGTGCCCGCACAGGCGCGCAGGCGCTCGACGGTGTTGACCGGCTCCTTGCCGAGCGAGAGCGCCAGCAGGCGCGCGATGTCGGTGATCGGCACGATGCCGCGGTGCTTCAGGTCGAGGGTCTCGTCGTGCTCGCCACCGCGTTCGAGCACGAACTGGCGGAAGAAACCGAGTGGCGGCCGGTGCTGCATCGAGTTCGCCATCATGTAGGCGAGGAAGATCCGGTTCTCCTGCGACTTCTTCAGGATCATCTGCTGCAGGGGCAGGAAAAGCTCGATTTTCCCGGTCACCGGCCTCAGGTCGAAGAAGATGCTCGACAGCATCATCGACATCGGGGTGGGGCTTTCGATCCAGCGGCTGAAATAGCCCTGCCACACCTTCAAAGGCTGGCGCCACTCCGGGTTGGTCGCCATGGCGTTGCCCGGACAATAGACGAAACCGCACGCATCCAGGCCGTCGCTGACGAACCGGGCGAGTGCCTCGAAATAGCTGTCATGGCGTTGCTTGTCGAAATCATCCGACAGCAACAGCGCGTTGTCCTGGTCCGAATGCGAGCTCTGCTCGTGGCGCGCCTGCGAGCCGCCCGCCATCCAGACATAGGGAACCGGCGGCACACCGAGTTCGGCCTCGGCCATCTCGAGCAGGCGCCCGGTGATCGAATCGGTCAGACACGACACCGCCTCGCCGATGTGGCGCGCCGTCACGCTGGCACTGGCCAGCCGCAGGTGCAGATTGGGCAGGCGCTTGCTGACCTCGACCAGGTCGGCGACGGTCTTTGATTTGCGCACATCGGCGGCAAGGTAGGCGCTGTTCGCGCTCTGGTGATTGGCGAGATCGGTCGCCGTGATCATGCCGACCAGCCTGCCGTTCTGAGTCACCGGCAGGTGGTGGAAACGCTGCCGCGTCATCGTCATCAGGGCCTGTGCCGTGAGCGTGGTGGATTCGATCGTCTTCGGGTCGCGCGTCATGATGTGATTGATCGGCTCGTTGCCGGTCAGGCCAATCGCGACGCAACGCTTGCGCAGATCGCGGTCGGTTACCAGCCCGATGAGATCGTCGTCCTGCATCACCATCACCGACGATACATCCTTGTTGCTCATCAGCGCCGCGGTCTGGCGGATCGTCATGCCCGACGCGACCGTGATCGGTGGCTTGCGGATCAGGCTGCCGACCTCGACCATCATCGTCGCGACACTTGGGTCGGCCGATTCCTGGATCGTGCTGACCGCGGATTTGAGGCGTTCCTTGACGCTGGCGGAGAAGTGTTCACTGAATGCGGGCGACGCACGGCACAGGGCCTTGAGCTTGGTGCAGCTCAGCATGTAAAGCAGCGCGTCTTCGCTGGCTTCTCCGCGCGAGCACTGCGACAGGTTCACCAGCTGGCACGAGACGCTGTACAGATCGCCCTCGGCGAGCTTTTCGCACAGCTCGTCGTCCTCGTCGAAAATCTCGATTGCACCGCTGCGCACGATGTAGAGAAAACCATCCTGCGGCGGAAACGCGCTGCCGCGTCGCAGGTAGCGGATCTCGATGTCGCGCGGCAGTTCGTCCAGCAGCTCGCTGGCGAGATAGAAGAAGGGGTTGCGTTGCTCGAGAAACTGTCGGATCTCGATCAGTTCGACTTCCATCCTGCGCTTCCGTGTGGTCCCGGATTGATGATGGTGGAGCTTAACAAATGCCGGCCCTGCATGGGCGTCGTCTGCCGCCATACGTCAGACGGCGCCGCTTGGGTCCGGCACGGCCTCGTGCCCGGCCAGGCGCCATGCAGCGCGCGAAGCGCGGGCAAAAAAAACCCCGCCGATCAGGGCGGGGTCAATTTTCTTACAGGGGTTTGTTATCAATGACCGGTGGCGGCTCCCGCACCTTTCGGCACACGGATATCCTCGACCAGGTGCTGGATGTGCTCCGGCGGCTCTGCGGTCATCTTCGATACCACGATCGCGACAATGAAGTTGATCAATGCGCCGACGGCACCGAATGCGTTCACCGAGATACCGAGGAACCAGCTCTTCGTGTAGCCCTCCCACTGCAGGATCTGCGCGGTGTCGGGGATGAAGAAGATACCCTTCTCCTGGAACACGTACAGCATGGTCACGCTGATACCGGCGATCATCCCCCAGATGGCGCCCGAACGGTTCATCTTCTTGTTGAAGATGCCCATCATCAGCACCGGGAAGATCGAGGATGCCGCGAGACCGAACGCGATTGCCACGGTACCGGCCGCGAAGCCCGGCGGGTGCAGGCCGAAATAACCGGCCAGGCCGATGGCACCGACCATCGACAGGCGTGACGCCAGCAGCTCGGATTTCTCCGTGATGCCGGGGTTGATCATGCCTTTGATCACGTCATGCGACACGGCCGATGCGATCGCCAGCAGAAGACCGGCGGCGGTCGACAGTGCCGCGGCCAGACCACCGGCGACGACAATCGCGATGACCCAGTTCGGCAGACCGGCGATCTCCGGGTTGGCGAGCACCATGATGTCGTTGTCGACCTTGGTCATCTCGTTGCCCTTCCAGCCCCAAGCCTCAGCCTTCTTCGCCATCTCCGGGTTCTTGTCGTTGTAGTACTGGATACGACCGTCGCCGTTCTTGTCCTCATGCGCGAGCAGGCCGGTCTTCTCCCAGTTGTTGAACCAGGCCGGTGCCTCCGAGATCAGCATGTTGCCGGTCGGCGAACCGACCTCGCCAGTCTGGATGGTGTTCATCAGGTTCAGACGGGCCATCGAACCGACCGCCGGTGCGGTGGTGTACAGGATCGCGATGAAGACCAGCGCCCAGCCGGCCGAGGAGCGTGCGTCCTTGACCTTCGGTACCGTGAAGAAGCGGATGATGACGTGCGGCAGGCCGGCGGTGCCGATCATCAGCGACAGCGTGTACACGAACATGTTGAGCTTCGAGCCCATGACCTGTTCGGAGTACTGGCCGAAGCCGAGGTCGGTCACGACCTGGTCGAGTTTGGCCATCATGTCCATGCCGGAGCCGTCCGCCATCGAGCCGATCAGGCCCAACTGCGGGATCGGGTTGCCGGTCAGGTTCATCGAAATGAAGATTGCCGGGATGGTGTAGGCGAAGATCAGCACGACGTACTGCGCGATCTGGGTGTAGGTGATGCCCTTCATGCCACCCAGCACCGCGTATACGAACACGATGCCCATGCCGATGAACAGGCCCTGTTCGTACGAGGTCTCGAGGAAGCGCGAGAAGGCCACGCCGATGCCCTTCATCTGACCGATGACGTAGGTCACCGAGGCCAGGATCAGGCAGATGACCGCCACCAGACGTGCGGTCTGCGAGTAGAAGCGCTCGCCGATGAACTCCGGCACCGTGAACTTGCCGAACTTGCGCAGGTAGGGGGCAAGCAGCAGTGCCAGAAGCACGTAGCCGCCGGTCCAGCCCATCAGGAAGACCGAGGCGCCGTAACCGTTGAACGCGATCAGGCCGGCCATCGAGATGAACGACGCGGCCGACATCCAGTCCGCGGCTGTGGCCATGCCGTTGGCGACCGGGTGGACGCCCTTGCCGGCGACGTAGAATTCGCCGGTCGAACCCGCGCGGGCCCAGATCGCGATCCCGATATACAGCAGGAAGGTCGCGCCGACGACGATGTATGTAAGAGTACTGAGATCCATTGCTCGCTACCTCGATTAGTCTTCGTGCACGTCGAACTCGCGATCAAGCGCGTTCATGCGGGCAGCGTAAAAGAAGATCAGGGCGATAAAGACGTAAATCGATCCCTGCTGGGCGAACCAGAAGCCGAGACCCACGCCGCCGATGCGGATGGCGTTGAGGGGTTCGGCGAGGATGATCCCGAAGCCGTACGAGACGACAAACCAGATCACCAGTAGCGTTGCGACAAGGCGAATGTTCGCCTTCCAGTACTGCGCAGCTCTTGTATCCATAGCGCGATCACTCCGCGGTTGTGATAGTTGATTCTCTGTTCGACATTCCCCGGCGCTGGCGACACCGTTCGGCGGTTGCCCACCAGCTTTTTTTCGCGATTCCCTTCGTACAGCTCCTCGATCTGGTTCCGGGGGGTGGAACCCGCGTCGGGCACAGTTCGGCCAGACGCGCGGATTGTCCCGGTAGCGTCCGACAATTGTCAAAGTAAATCAGATACTTAAAATGGCAGTTTGCGCACTGCAACAGACCGCTCTTGGGTGGTTAGGTAACGAAATTCCGGCAAGTTTGTTACCAAACGTAACGCCTGTGTTCCCGCCGGTAAAGGTACAAAAAAAGTTCGCCGCGGCCGGCGGGTGGCGACGTGTCGCGGTGTCCCGGCGGCGGCCGTTGCATGTCCCTGAGAAACCGCTATCGTGTCGCGGCCATCTGGGCGTAAGATCGCGCGCCTTTTTCAGTACGCCGGAGTTCGAAGCCGATGATGCCCGTCGTAAACGACTACTACGAACAGGAAACCTTCGACCGCATGAAGTCTGCTGCCGACGGCCTGCAGACACCTGTCCTGATCGTCGACCTCGCGACCATCCGCCGCCAATACGACGAACTGCGCACGACCGTGCCGTACGCCGACATCTTCTACGCGGTGAAGGCCAACCCGGCGGTCGAGGTGCTGACCCTGCTGCGCGATGTCGGCTCGAGTTTCGATATCGCCTCCACCTACGAGCTCGACAAGGTGCTTGCCCTGGGCGTCGAACCCGAGCGCCTGTCGTACGGCAACACGATCAAGAAGAGCCGCGACATCCGCTACTTCTACGACAGGGGTGTGCGCATGTTCGCCACCGATTCGGAGGCCGACCTGCGCAACATCGCCAAGGCGGCACCGGGTTCGCGGGTCTATGTGCGTATCCTGACCGAGGGCACGCAGACGGCGGACTGGCCGCTGTCACGCAAGTTCGGCTGCCAGTCGGACATGGCGCTCGACCTGCTGATCATGGCGCGCGACCTCGGCCTCGAACCCTACGGCATCTCGTTTCACGTCGGATCCCAGCAGCGCGACATCGGTACCTGGGACGCCGCGATCGCCAAGGTCAAGGTCATCTTCGAACGCCTGCGCGAAGAGGACGGGATCGAGTTGAAGATGATCAACATGGGCGGCGGCTTCCCGGCCAACTACGCGACCAAGACCAACGAGCTCGCGACCTATGCCGAGGAGATCACGCGCTACCTGCACGAGGACTTCGGTGACGACCTGCCGCGCATCATCCTCGAACCCGGGCGTTCGCTGGTGTCGAATGCCGGCATGCTGGTCAGCGAGGTGGTGCTGATCTCGCGCAAATCGCGCACGAGCCTGAACCGCTGGATCTACCTCGACGTCGGCATGTTCCAGGGCCTGATCGAAACCCTCAACGAGGCCATCAAGTTCCCGGTCTGGACGGACAAGAACGGTGAGCTCGAGGAGGCGGTGATTGCCGGGCCGACATGCGACAGCGCCGACATCATGTACGAGGACTACAAGTACCCGATGCCACTCAATCTGTCGATCGGTGATCGCCTGTACTGGTTCTCGACCGGCGGCTACACGACCAGCTACAGCTCAGTGGAGTTCAACGGTTTTCCTCCGCTGAAGGCGCATTACATCTGAGGCGCATGCCGGCGGTCGAATTGAAAAGGCAGCCTTAGGGCTGCCTTTTTCGTTTCGTACTCGTGGTTGCCTGTTCGGCAGAAGTGTGGCGAGACTGGGGTTGGTTGCGCTTCGCGCGGGCTGATTCTGATGCGCGCCGCCGCGCGCATCAAAATTAATCGGCGCGAAGCGTCATCAACTTTGCTACAGATATGTGCCGCAGGGCATCGAAATCAATCTCCACGCGATGCAGTTACAAGCGCAATCAACTCCGTTTCTTCGGCCGCGGCAGTCCGAACCGCTGGCGCCGCTCCCACAGTGTCTTGCGGCTGATACCGAGTGCATTCGCAAGTTCGGTCTCGGTCATCTGATCCTGATGCTCGAGCACAAACACGCGGAAGTATTCCTCGAGCGACAGCTTGTCGTTCACGTCGGCCGCGGTACTCGCGCCGGTCACGCGGTGGTCGATCGCGAGCAGGTCGGGCGTGATCTGCTCGCCGTCGCACAGTATCACTGCGCGCTCGATCGCGTTCGACAGCTCACGCACGTTGCCCGGCCAGTGGTAGCGACGGATCGCCTCGAGCGCCTCGCGGCCCAGCTTCAGCGGCGCCCGGCCGAGCTGCTTGCGCGCGCGGTCGAGCAGGAACACCGCCAGTTCGATCACGTCATCGCCGCGTTCGCGCAGCGGTGGCAGGTTCAGTTCGACCACGCGCAGGCGGAAATAGAGATCGCTGCGGAAGGCGTTTTCCTGCACCAGCTTGCGCAGGTCGCGATGGGTCGCAGCCAGGATGCGCACGTTCGGCTGGGTGTCGGCTGCCTGGTCATGCGTGGCGCCCTGCAGTACGCGCAGCAGTCGCGCCTGCGCTGGCATCGGCAGTTCGCCGACCTCGTCGAGAAACAGCGTGCCGCCTTCGGCATTCTGGATCAGGCCCGGGCGGAAGCGCTCGGCCTGGTGCTGGCCGAACAGTTCGGCCTCGATCGACTGCTCCGGTATCGCCGCGCAGTTGAACGCGATGAACGCCGCGTCGGCGCGGGCGCTGTGTTTGTGCAGCGCGCGCGCGACCAGTTCCTTGCCGGTGCCGGACTCGCCCGTGATCAGCACGGTCGCCTCGGTCGGCGCGACCTTGTGGATGCGGCTGCACACCTCGCTCATCGCGATGCTCTTGCCGATCATGCCGGCGACCGGGTAGGCCTGGTCGACATCGGTCTGCAGCGCGGCGGCGCGGCGTTCCTTCTGTTTCTCTCTGAGCACCTTCTGCACCAGCATGACCATTTCGTCGTGATCGAAGGGCTTGGCGATGTAGTCGGCCGCGCCACTCTTCATCGCGTCGACGGCCGAGGTCACGCTCGCGTAGCTGGTCATGATGATGACCGGCACGTCGGGGGCCAGTTTCAGCACCGCGTTACCGGGCTGCCCGGGCAGGCGCAGGTCGGTGATGATCAGGTTGAAGTCGTTCAGCCCGCCGGCCGCCTGTGCGGCCTCGATCGATTCCGCCTCGCTGACCTGGTGGCCGTGGCGTTCGAGCAGGCGCCGCAACGCAGCGCGGATCACCGGTTCGTCTTCAATGATGAGCAAATGATTCATTGGCCGATTCCGCCGCGCGCAGCGGCAGGTTGACGATCACGCGTGTACCGAGCCCGACCTGAGAGTCGATGGCGAGCGTGCCGTTGTGGTCTTCGATGATCTTGTACGACAGCGACAGCCCGAGCCCGGTCCCCTGACCGGTGGGCTTGGTCGTGTAGAAGGGTTCGAATATGGTCTCGCGCAGTTCCTCGGGTATGCCCTGGCCCTGATCCATGATCTCGATGATCGCCTCGTCGCCGGCCGCACGCACCAGCAGGTCGACGCGGTCACCGGTGCGCGATGCATCCGCGGCGTTGGCCAGCAGGTTGACCAGCACCTGCGACAGCTGCTGGCGGTTGCCGGTCACCACGATGTCGCCCGGGCAGCTGGCCTCGAAGCGGATGCCGTCGTGTTTGTGCGTGAGCCGCAGCAGGTGCACGGCATCGTCGACCGCCTCGCACAGGGCAAAGGTCTCGCGCTGCTGCAGGTGGCGACTGCCGCGGCTGAAGCCCTTCAGCGTGCGCAGGATGTCGCTGATGCGACGGGTCTGGCCGATGATCTCCTCGATGCTCTGCCGGACCACGTCCGGGTCGTCCTCGTGGCGCAGGTTCTGCGCCAGCGACGCGATGCCGGTCACCGGGTTGCCGATCTCGTGCGCGACGCCGGCGGCCAGGCGACCGACCGAGGCCAGCCGGTCGTTGTGCGCGAGTTCGGCCTCCAGCGTGCCGAGGTCGGTCAGGTCCTCGATCAGCATGACCATGCCGGGGCGCGACGGCAGCGCGCCTTCGACGACCGGGTCGGCATAAGCGGCCTTGTGCAGGTTGTACCAGCGCGGGCGCCCGGCCACCGCCAGTTCGGTGCGATAGGCGTGGTCCTCGGCGGTGCGCGAGAAGCCGGCGAGCAGGCCGTCCCACGGCGGCGGCAGGCGGTCGAGGCGCGTGCCGATCAGCGGTGCGGCGTCGACGCCGGTCATCATCTCGAGCGCCAGGTTCCACAGCACGATCTTGCCCTGGCTGTCGGTCGCGCAGACCCCGAGCGGCAGGTCCTGCAGGATCTGGCGGTGCAGGCGGCGCAGGTTGTCGAGTTCGACACTGAGTCCGCGCAGCTGCGAGCGCGACGTCTCGAGGCGCTCCTCGACGTAGCGCATCGAGTCGGCGAGCGCGGTCTTCGCCTCCGGGTCGAGTTCGAGCCGGCGGTTGACGATGATGTGCGCGAGCTGCGGACCGAGCAGGCCGGACAGGTTGCGCTCGATGCGTTCACGCAGGCGCCGCAGCTCGGTCGTGCGACGCTCGTTGGGGCGCATGCCCAGGTCGGCCAGCGCCTGGTCGACCTCGCCGTCGGCCGTTTCCCTGCCCAGGGTTCCAGCCAGCAGGGTGCGAAACTCGTCCGGCGATCCGGCGGCGACCACGCCGGCCAGCGGCCCGGTCGATTCCGCGCAACAGGCGTTCGCGGCCTCGAGTTCGCCGGGCGACTGGCGGGTCAGCATCGACACCAGCACGAACAGGCCGCCGTTCACGGTCAGGGTCGCGAACGTGGCGAAGGCCCATTTGTGCATGCCGCTCAGTGCGACGATGTGCGGCACACCCATGTCGGTGATCAGCACGCCCGAGCTGTACAGCAGTGGTGCGAGCATCAGCACCGACCAGACGCAGATGCCGCCAAGCAGTCCACTGACGAACCCGACTCGCGTCGCGCGCCGCCAGTACAGCATGCCGGCGATCCCGGGCAGGAACTGCGCGACGGCGACGAACGAGATCAGGCCCAGCTCGACCAGGCTCTGACTGTGCTTCAGGCCGACGTAGAAGCCGTAGCCGGCCATGATGATCAGGCCGATCAGCAGGCGCCGGCCCCACAGGATCCAGCGGTACAGGTTCATGGCCGGATCGGGGTAGCTGGCCGGCAGCAGCAGGTGGTTCAGGCTCATCGTCGCGAGCGCGATGCTGGTCACGATGACCATCGCGCTGGCCGCCGACAGGCCGCCGATGAATGCCAGCAGCGACAGCCACGACGGACCATCCGCGAGCGTGATGCCGAGCACGAAGTAATCGGGATTGATGCCGAGTCCGAGCTTGCGGCCGGCCCAAAGGATGACCGGGATCGACAGGTTCAACAGCAGCAGGAAAGCCGGCATCGCCCAGGTCGCGGTGCGCAGACTGCGTGCATCGAGGTTCTCGGCGAACAGCATGTGGAACTGGCGCGGCAGCAGAAAGGCCGCGGCGAACGACAGGAACACCAGCGCGCTCCACGGGCTCTCCGTGACCGGACGGTACAATGCCTCGATCGCCTGCGGGTTGGCCGCGAGCCAGTCCTCGAGACCGCGGGTACCGCCGAACACGCCGAACAGGGCATAGCCGCCGATCAGCAGCAGCACGACCAGCTTGATCAGCGACTCGAACGCGATCGCGACGACCAGGCCGCGGTGCTTCTCGCGCGGCGAGATGTGGCGGGTGCCGAACAGCACGCCGAACAGGATCAGCGTGGCGCAGAACACCAGCGCGATCGTGTTCGACGGGACCTCGTTCGACAGCACCTGCAGCGACTCGGTGACCGCGCGGATCTGCAGTGCGATGTACGGCATCGTGCCGAGCAGCATGAACAGCGTCACCAGCACGCCGGCGGCCTGGCTGCGGTAGCGGAACGCCAGCAGGTCGGCGAGCGAGGTCAGCTGGTAGTCGCGGCTGACGCGCAGGATCGGCTGCAGCAGCACCGGGCTGAGCACGAACGCCAGCGTCGCGCCGATGTAGATGGTCAGGAACAGCAGACCGTTGACCGAGGCGTAGCCGACGCTGCCGTAGTAGGTCCAGCTGGTCGCGTATACCCCGATCGACAGCGTATAGGTCAGCGGGTGGGCGGCCCAGTGCGATGGCAGCCAGTCGCGGTCGGTCGCGTAGGCGACCAGGAACAACAGCAGCAGGTAGACGAATCCGGCCGCGAACAGCGTCGCCAGTTCATGACCCATCGGAATCGTCCCGTCGGTGGATGAACACCGCGCCCAGGATCACCAGCAGCCACAGCGCGTACGGCGTCATCCAGTTCATGCCGGGCGTCGCCCACCACCCGGCCACCGGGCTGACGAACAGCAGCAACAGCAGCACGCCGAGAATCACCGCGAGTTCTCTGCCGAGCGGGAAGCGGGGCGGCAGCATGCTAGGGCCTGTTCATACGACGCAGGGCGCAGCGACGGCGGCCGTTTTTTCGGCCAGCAAGGCGCTTTGGGTGTGCTGTGCTGGATGTGCACGAGCGAGCGGAAACGCCGTCGGGCGGAGCATTGATGAACACCGCGGCGACCCGATCTCTTCCGGTTGCACCTCGAATGGCGCCATGCGCGGTTGCTCGTCGCTCATTGTGGACTCACCAAAGCTCTCTCCTCGCGCCGTGCCTGACGCATTTTGGGACAGCAACGCTAGCCCGCGCGTCGTGTGAACAGGCCCTGGCACCTGGGTGCGTGGTGGGAGTGGACCCCACCGGCTCTGTTACCAAAGGTAACAAAAAATGTAGCCTGCATGCTTTAATTGGTCGAACGAATACCGGTTTGTCGAACCGCCACAGGAGCAGGTATGAATCCCGAAAAGGTCGTCTTCGGCTTCTTCATCGTCCTTGCGCTGACGCTCAATTTCGGGTTCTTCGTCGGTGAGATCGAGAATCCCAACCACCATCATGTCTACGAGTTGTTCGCCGTGGTGGTCGTCAACCTGATCGCGACCGTGCTCAAGTTCGGCGACCGCAGCCAGATGGGGGCGCTGCTGCTGGCCACCAGCCTGGTCGCGATGTTGCAGCTGGTGGCAGCGGCGCTGGTGTGGACCCTCTCCGTGCACGTTCACCAGGTCGGTCTCACGCCGAGCGTGACCGCGAGCATCGTGTCGCTGTCGGGCGGCGCGATGCTGGCCAACGTGATCTCGGTGGTGCTGCTGATCATCGAGACGGTGATGTTGCGGCGCTGAACCCCGTTCGAAGCGATCCGAATGGAGAACATCGTCTTCCTGATCCTGCGGCGCATGCGGCGGCCGCTGCTGACGTTGGTCGCGGTCTACGCCTTGTCGATCCTCGGCCTCACGCTGATCCCCGGGCGCGATGCCGACGGCAATGTCTGGCACATGAGCATCTTCCACGCCTTCTACTTCGTCAGCTACATGGCGACGACGATCGGCTTCGGCGAGATCCCGTATGCCTTTACCGACCTGCAGCGGCTGTGGGTGAGCCTGTCGCTGTACGCGTCGGTCATTTCCTGGATCTACGCGTTCGGCACCATCCTGGCGCTGGTCCAGGACAAGACCTTCCAGGAGGCGATCGCCGAGCACCGCTTCGCCCGCCACATCCGTCGTCTGCGCGAGCCGTTCCATGTCGTCTGTGGCTACGGCGAGACCGGATCCTCACTGGTGCAGACGCTGACGCGTCGCGGCCAGCACGTGGTCGTCATCGACATCGACGAGTCGCGGACCAGCGTGATCCAGCTGCAGGACCTGCGACAGTTCGTGCCGGCACTGCATGGCGACGCCGCGGTCACCCGTCACCTCGAGGAGGCCGGCCTGCAGCATCCGTCCTGCGTCGGGGTCGTGGCGCTGACCGACGACAACCTGGTCAACCTCAAGATCGCGATCACCGCGAAGCTGCTCAACCCCAAGCTCAAGGTGATCTGCCGCTCCGATTCGCACGACGTCGAGAAGAACATGGCGTCGTTCGGCACCGACTACATCGTCGACCCGTTCGATACCTTCGCGTCGCACCTCACCCTGGCGTTCCAGGCGCCCTGCCTGTACCTGTTGCAGCGCTGGTTGACCGGCCGCGAGGGCAGCACGCTCAGCGAACCCCTGTATCCCCCAACCGACGGACACTGGATCGTGTGTGGCTACGGGCGCTTCGGCAAGGCGATCTGCCGCCGGCTGCAGAGCGAGGGAATTCGCGTCGTCGTCGTCGAGGCGAAGCCGGAACAGACCGGGCAACCCGCAGAAGGACTGGTGGTCGGGCGCGGTACCGAGGCGGACACGCTGATCGAGGCCGGTATCGAGAACGCCGCCGGTCTGGTGGCCGGCACCAACGACGACGCCAACAACCTGTCGGTCGTGATGACGGCACGCGGGCTCAACGACGACATCTTCGTCGTCGTTCGCCAGAATCAGCACGACAACCGCGACATCATCGCTGCCGTTGATGCCGACATGGTCATGCACCCCAGCGCGATCATCGCCGACAAGATCCGGGTGCTGATGGCGACGCCGATGCTGTACGAGTTCATGTCGCTGGCGCTTTACCAGGAGGACAGTTGGGCGTGCGAGCTGGTCAGTCGGGTCAGCGCACTGGTCCGCGACGAGGTGCCGCACGTGCGCGAGTGGCTGCTCGATCGCAGCGAGGCGGCGGCCCTGTGCGATTACCTCGAACAGGGCGGGCGTTTCGTGGTCAGCGACCTGGTGCGCGATCCATGGCAGCGCGAACGCAGCCTGCGCGTGATCGTGCTGCTGGTGCACCGTCGCAATGACCGGCTGCTGCTGCCGGGAGACGACACCCCAATTCGCGCCGGCGACCGACTGTTGATGTGCGGCAACCGTACCGCCTTCACGCGCATGCAGTGGACGGTGTCGCACCGGCACACGCTCGACTTCATCAAGACCGGCGAGGACCGTGCGCAGGGCTGGGTCTGGCGACACATCGCGGCGCTCGTTGATAAAAAGAATTGATGTTGGATAAGAAAAACCCTATGGAAGGCGCGTGCGCCGGCCCCGTCATTAGCGCAGGACAACACAGGCCGGGGTTCGGCTAAACTTCGCGTCCCGTCGCCGGCCGTGCCGACGCATTCCGAAGCCTGACAACAGCGGTGTTCCATACACTCCGAGGAAAACTCAAATGAACAGAATGATCGTATCTCTCGCCCTCGCCATCGGTCTCAGCGTCGCCGCTCATGCCGGCAGCAAGAAGGAAATCGACACCCCGGCGTTCGACAAGGTGGTGGCGCAGCAGATGATCGACAACAGCATCCAGCGCTTCGAGATCGCCGACGGCGTCAGCGTCGACGACGCGATACAGTCGATGCAGCTGCGCTCCAACATGCTGAATTTCAAACTGGTCGCCGACCTGCCGCTGTCGGAGCAGGTCAAGGCGATGGGCCAGGATGCCAACTACATGCGCATCCTGGCCTTCTGCGATGCGCTGATCGCCAAGAAGATGGTCGAATACAACATCATCTTCGCCGGCTTCCTGCCGTGCCGCATCGCCGTGCTCGAGGATTCCAACGGCAAGGGCTGGATCGTCACCCAGAACATGGACATGATGCTGCACGCGGTCGACCTGCCCGAAGACCTGCAGCCGCTGGCGAAGAAGGTTCGGGACACGATCTACAGCATCGTCGATGCCGGCGTGAACGGCGATCTGTGATGTCGACCGTCGGCGCGGTGGCCGAGTGCCCCGCGCCGGCTCGTTCGTCGATCTATAAAAAAAAGAAAAATCAATAAGTTGGACGCCGCCTTCAGCACTTGCTGACGGCCTGGGCATGGCACTCCCTCCCGCCAGCGCGGGCATTGGCCCCGTACACCCCTGCCGTCGACCGCAAATCCCTTCCCGATCGCAGGGGAAGCTGTGTGATAATGCGGCGGCACGAGCCGGCACGCCACATTCAAAAAGACGAAAGCCGGCCCTGTGGCCCACCCGCATGGACGTTCCGTCGCAGGTGGGCCATTTTGCATTGTTAGCACTGGTGTTCGGACAGTCGTCCGGCTCGACGTCGAAGCGGGCCTGGGCGCCGTACCAGCAACATCGCAACGCCCCAACCTAAGGAGAATCACATGGCACATATCGTCGTCCTCGGCGCCGGAACGGGTGGCATGCCGGCCGCCTACGAACTGCGCGAAGAACTCGGCAGGGAGCACGAGGTCACCGTTGTCAACGAGCGCGACTACTTCCAGTTCGTACCGTCGAATCCGTGGGTCGCGGTCGGTTGGCGCGACCGGGCGAGCATCACGTTCGACATCCGTCCGCACCTCGAGCGCAAGGGCATCAACTTCGTCGCCAAGCGCTGCGACAAGATCGACCCCGCCGCCAACACGATGACCTTCAGTGACGGCGAGACGCTCAAGTACGACTACCTGGTCATCGCGACGGGTCCGCGCCTCGCGTTCGAAGAGGTCGAAGGTGCCGGTCCGGACGCTGGCAACACCCATTCGGTGTGTACCGTCGACCATGCCGAGAGTGCCTACGAGGACTACAAGAAACTGCTCGAAGAGCCGGGTCACGTCGTTATCGGCGCGATGCCGTTTGCGTCGTGCTTCGGTCCCGCGTACGAGTTCGCGTTCATCATGGACGCCGACCTGCGCAAGCGGAAGATGCGCGATCGCGTGCCGATGACGTTCATCACGTCGGAGCCTTATATCGGCCACCTCGGATTGGGCGGCGTCGGTGATTCGCAGGGCATGCTCGAGAGCGAGATGCGCAACCATCACATGAAATGGATCACCAACGCCAAGGTGACCAAGGTCGAAGCGGGCAAGATGTTCGTCGAGGAGTACGACAAGGGCGGCAACAAGGTCAAGGACCACGAGGTCACCTTCAAATTCTCGATGATGCTGCCGGCATTCAAGGGTGTCGACGCCGTGATGGCCGTCGAGGGGCTGTGCAACCCACGTGGTTTCGTGTTCGTCGACGAATACCAGCGCAACCCGACCTACAAGAACATCTATTCGGCCGGTGTCTGCATCGCGATCCCGCCGGTCGAGGCAACCCCGGTGCCGACCGGTGCGCCGAAGACCGGATACATGATCGAGTCTATGGTGACCGCGATCGTGCACAACATCCACAACGAGCTCGACGGCAAGCAGCCGGATCAGAAGGGCACGTGGAATGCGATCTGTCTCGCCGACATGGGCGATACGGGTGCCGCGTTCGTCGCGCTGCCGCAGATCCCGCCGCGCAACGTGGCCTGGTTCAAGAAGGGCAAGTGGGTGCACATGGCCAAGATCGCGTTCGAGAAATACTTCATCCGCAAGATGAAGAAGGGCACGTCGGAACCGATCTACGAGAAGTACATCCTGAAGATGCTCGGCATCAACCGCCTGAAATAGACAGAGCGCGAGAGGAGATCGAACCCGGTCAGCGATGGCCGGGTTTTTTTTGCCTCCGAGTTTGCAGTCGACCTTGCGGCTGGGGCGGAATCACGGATTGTCCGTGCTTCGCGCTGGATTGGTCTTTGATGCGCGCGGTGGCGCGCATCAAGCGGAACCACCTGCGAAGCGCGAAGGGTCCTCACCCGCGCCAAACCGACCAGACATTACACACCCACCACAGGAAAATCGGTCGGCGTGGTTTGCTATGATCCCAACCTGATTCCGGGCCGACTGCGAGGGCTCAAACAAACATGAGCGGATCCCCGATCCAGCGCCACAAGACGGTCGCGGTAAAGGTAGGCCACGTCACGGTCGGCGGCGATGCACCGGTCGTCGTGCAGTCGATGACCAATACCGATACCGCCGACATCAAGGCGACCGTCGATCAGGTCGCCGCACTGGCGCGGGCGGGATCTGAACTCGTGCGCATCACCGTGAACAGCGAAGAGGCCGCAGCCGCAGTTGCCGCGATTCGCGAGGGTCTGGATGCGCGCGGTGTCGACGTGCCGCTGGTCGGCGACTTTCACTTCAATGGCCACCGCCTGCTCACGCAGTACCCCGAGTGTGCGCAGGCACTCGCCAAGTACCGCATCAATCCAGGCAACGTCGGCAGCGGCGAGAAGCGCGACGCACAGTTCGCGGCGATGATCGAGACCGCGATCGCCAACGGCAAGGCGGTGCGCATCGGCGTCAACTGGGGCTCGCTGGACAAGGCCCTGGTCGCGCGGATGATGGACGCCAACGCCAAGTCGGGCGATCCGCTCGACGCCGATGCGATGATGCGCGAGGTCATGGTCGCGTCGGCGCTGCAGAGTGCGGCCAAGGCCGAGGAGATCGGGCTGGGCCGCGACCGTATCGTGTTGTCGTGCAAGATGAGCGGCGTGCAGGACCTGATCGGCGTCTACCGCATGCTCGCCGCGCGCTGCGACTACGCGCTGCACCTCGGTCTGACCGAGGCCGGCATGGGTTCGAAGGGCATCGTCGCGTCGACCGCGGCGCTCGCGGTGCTGCTGCAGGAGGGCATCGGCGACACGATCCGCATCTCGCTGACGCCGGAGCCCGGCGGCGACCGCGCGCAGGAGGTGCGGGTCGGTCAGGAGATCCTGCAGTCGATGGGGCTGCGCGCGTTCATGCCGATGGTCATCGCGTGCCCGGGCTGCGGTCGCACCACGAGCACCTATTTCCAGCAGCTGGCGCAGGACATTCAGCGCTATCTGCGCGAGCAGATGCCGGCCTGGCGCGAGCACTATCCGGGCGTCGAGGAGATGGATGTCGCGGTGATGGGCTGCGTCGTCAACGGCCCGGGCGAGAGCAAGCACGCCAACATCGGCATCAGCCTGCCGGGCACCGGCGAACAACCGTCGGCGCCCGTGTACGTCGACGGGGTGAAATTCACGACGCTGAAGGGCGACGCGATTGCCACCGAGTTCCAGGCCATCGTCGACGACTATGTGCGCACGCGCTACGGGCGCAGCAGTGGGGCGGCGTGATGCCGGCCGGTTCAGCGCAACCTCGACGTGCGTGAGCGGCGGCGAGGTTACGACGGAGACCATCGCATGAGCGGATTCATCAAGGGGCCATTGCCGATCCTGGTCGTGATCGTGGTTGCGTGGCTGGGCTACAAGTACCTGCCGCTGACCGACATCGTCGAACGCTTCCAGCGTGGGCCACAAACCGCGCAGCCGCCGGTCACGGTGTCGCCGTCACACCACGAAGAGGGAGACCTCAACCCGGTATCGGGCGAACGCGACAACGGCTCGCCGATCGAACGCGACCTGCGCGCGCCGATACTGGTCGGCGCCGACCCGACGCCGGCCGTCGCAGATCCCACCGCGCCCGACGCGCGGGACCCGGGCGTGAACACGGCCACGGGTGCCGAGCCACCGGTCGCGGCCATGGTAGAGCCGCCGCGCGGGCCCGACGTCACGGAGCCGACGCCTGCCCCGGCCGTAGCCGAGGTGGCGCCGGACCTCGGCGGTCAGATCGAGAAACCTCCCACCCGGGCCATTACATTCGAGTCTCCGCCGCAACCGTCACCGCCCGAGCCGGTGCCGCCGATCGCGCGCGTGGAATCGACGCCCGTGCCGAAGCCACCGGTGGTCAAGAAGGCGCCCGCCGTCGGCAAGACCACGGCGGCGAGCCGACCGGCGACGGAAGCCGTCGTTGCCAAGGCGGCCCCCGTGCCGTCACGGCCGCCGCCCGCGCCGACGCTGCCCGAACTGCGTGTGCTGGTCGAGGCCGAGACCGATGCGCGCGCCGACAATGACCGTTACACGCCGCAGCAGTACGCCGGGATGCTGCGTGAAGAACTGCTGACGGCCGCGCGCGAGCGCCTCGGTGCGGCCAATGTCGCGGCCGGCGACGCGAATCTGCCGTTCCGCGACGACCTCGCGGACGGCCGTGCCGGTATCGAGCGGCTGTGTGAGCGCGGCGCGGCGCGGCGCCTGCTGCTGGCGGATATCGACGTGCCGTCGGAAGGCTTTTCCACCATCGCCAGCGCGTACTGGCCGGTCGTGGTGTTTACCGCAATAAACTGTGGTGACGGGCGTCTGCACAAGAGCAGCGAAAGGCGCCTGGAACCGCATCGGCTGGACGCGTTCGTCTACCAGCGCGATTTCGTCGACCGCGCGCAACAGTTCGTCGCCAGCCAGGCCTATTTTCTCGCACCCTAGCACCCGTTCCGCAGATCCGGAGGAAACGTGAAAACGATAATCGCAGCAACGTTCGTGGCACTCATGGCCGGTGCACTCCCGGCCTCGGCCGAAGACAGCATGGTGATCCAGGTCAAGCGCATGTCGCTGGAGACCGCCAACGCGATCGCCAAGGCCGCGGTCGACGCCTGTCGTGAGAAGGGTATCCAGATCGGCGTCACGGTCGTCGACCGCGACGGTATCCCGCAGGCCGCGATGCGCGACACGATCGCGCCGAAGATCACGCTCGAGATCTCGCAGGGCAAGGCCTACGCCGCGGTGATGTTCAACGTGGCGACCACCGAACTCAAAGACCGCGCCGACACCCCGATCGGGCGTGTCCCGGGGCTGGTGATGTCGGCCGGCGGCGTGCCGATCCAGGTCGGCGGCTCGCTGCTCGGCGCAGTCGGCGTGTCCGGTGCACCGAGCGGGGATACCGATGCCGAGTGCGCACTCGCCGGCATCGAGGCGGTACAGACCGATCTGGAACTGGCGATGTAATCGGTGCCGGGCCGTGCGCCCGGGCTGGCCCCGGCGCGGCGCCCGCGTGCAGCCGTCGGTCTCCATGCGCGCTTCCAACACCTCGTGACACGATCACCCTGGCGACAGGATCTCGCACCTTCGCGCTGTACCTGTTCTCAACAGCCTGCCGCTGCGTGCGCCCGGCACCTCGGGTTGTAGACGCCTGGCCGCCCACCCGATTCGCGCTCGATTGTTCGCAGCCCCGAAAGCAATGAGACCCGTGTCCGGCACCTATGCCCTCGTGCTGCGCAGCGCGATCCGGTCGGGCATCGCGATCGGCCGCTGGGGAACGCTCGAGCTGCGTCGCGGTTACTACGTCTACGTCGGCAGCGCGTTCGGGCCTGGCGGTGTGCGCGCACGCGTCGGCCGGCACTGCCGCGGTGCGACAGCGCGGCACTGGCACGTCGACTACCTGCGTGAATTCACGTCGCCTGTCGCTGTGTGGTGCGGTTATGCGCCGGTCCGTCGTGAGCACCACTGGGCGGATGCGTTCGGGCGCATGCCGGGCATGCGGCCGGTCAGCGGTTTCGGCTGCAGCGACTGCCGATGCGCCGCGCACCTGTTCTACAGCACCAAGCGTCCGCAGGCGTCGGAGTTCACCACGCTTGCCGGCGACGACATCGAGATCTGTCGCTGCACCGCCGGCGGCTGAAGCGTCGGCGCGGACCACGACCGCCGGTCATCGACGCGTGCGGCGCATTGATCGACCGACGCTACCGGCTGTGCGGCCCCGTCATGCGCCGATGCTGTCGGCGATCGCGCGGCCGTCCGGCCACATCTCGCGGATCACCGACTGCAGCGCATCGAGGATCGGTTCGCCGGCGCGCTGGCGCTGGATCGCGAAGCCCAGCAGCAGGGTTGGTGAGGCACCGTCCCAGATGCACACCTCGCCGGCGTCGCGCATGCGCTCGGCATCGTCGGCGCGCAGCATCGACAGCCCGGCGCCGGCACGGATCAGCGCGCGCACCGCGTCCTCGCTGTCGGCGTAGGCGACCTTGGGCGGCTCGCCGTCGACGTCGGCGACCAGGCGCTGGGTCAGCGCATAGAACGGGCAGGTGTCGGAGGTGTAGACCCACGGCATGTCGAGCAGCGCATCCATGGTCGCGCCGACCACGCGCGGTGCCCAGCCGGCGGGCCCTACCAGCCGCATCGGCACCTCGGCGAGCGGATAGACGGTGAGGTCGCTGAGCGGGCAGGGGCCAAAGAAGAAACCGGCGTCGAGCGCGCCGCGGCGGACGTCGGGCAGTATGTTCACGGTCATGCTCTGCACGAAATGCGGTTGTACGCGCGGGTGGCGCTCGGCGAAACGCGCGTGCAGCTCGCCGATGCGCATGAACTCGAAATCCGTGTGCACGCCGATCTTCAGCTCACCGAGCAGCTCGTTGTGCAGTTGTTGCGCGTCGGCCTTCAGGCGCGCGGCCGCGTTCAGCGTTGCGAGTGCCTGCTCGTACAGCAGCCGGCCCTTCGCGGTCAGCTGCATGCCGCGCGCGCTGCGCTCGAACAGGGTCACGCCGAGTTCCTCCTCGAGCGACTTGATCTGGGCGCTGATCGCCGGCTGACTGGTGAACAACAGTTCGGCCGCGCGCGTCAGCGAGCCTTCCTGCGCGATCTTGACGAAGGTGTTCAGCTGGTAGAGTTCCATGGCGCGGTCTCCTGTCTGCCGCGGCGATGCGGTGCGGCAGTCGTTGCGATTGAAGCAGAAACCGGGCCCGATCGCCCATCGCAATTCCTGAACACGCCCTTCCAAACAAACGATTGGCCGGTTTCGGCGGCGCTGCCTAGCCTTGCGTGCAACATCCCCCAAGGAGGTTGCGACATGAACAGGATTCTTGCTTTGCGTGCGGACAACCGCAGCGTTCCGGTCTGGATCACACACGCCGTCACCACCGCCATCGCCTGGTGGCAGGTCGTCCGGACGGTGGCAGACCGCCAGCGCCAGCGCGCCGCACTGGCCCGCCTAGACGCGCGGCTGCTGCGCGACGTCGGCATCACCCCGGAGCAGGCACGCCGCGAGGCCGGCAAGGCGCCGTGGCGGACGTGAGCCGCGTCACGGCACGTACCACCGTTTCCGGCCAGCGCACCACCGGACGACATGCTCGAACTGCGCCCGAGCTGTGAGCACTGCAACAGGCCGTTGCCGCCGGCGTCGACCGAGGCCCGGATCTGTTCGTACGAATGCACCTTCTGTGCGCGCTGTGTCGACGAACTGCTGCACAACACCTGCCCGAACTGCGGCGGTGGCTTCGTGGCGCGACCGGTCAGGCCGGCCAGGGACTGGACCGGGGGTATTTCGCTGACCCAGCAGCCGGCCGGCACCCGCGTCGTGCACCGCCCGGTGGACCTGCAGCGGCATGCACGGCTGCTGGCCGCCCAGGACGGCACCGCGCCCGAAGACCGCTGACCCACGACCGCGCACCCGGGTGCCGCGTGGCGCGTCGGTGACCCGCGACCGGTGCCCGGTAGCGGATGAAAGGCTATGCAGTCGTCCCGCGACCGCGTATAAAGCGCCGTCCTCGACAGGGCTGCGGGAGGCCGACCGGCGTGAATGCACTGGCAGCGGGTTTCGATACCGGCAACGACGACGTGTTCGCGCGCATCGCGCAGGCGATCGAGCGGCACGGCTACGCGATCGTCGACGGCGGTGTGCCGGAGGCCACCGTCGACGCCCTGTTCGTGCAGCTGACGGCGCTCGCCGACGACGCGATGGCACGGGCTGCCGTCGGCCGCGACGACGTGCACCAGCTCAACCGCTTCGTACGCACCGACGACACCTGTTGGCTGGACGGCGACACGCCGGCCACGCGCGGATTCCTCGGTTGGATGGAGTGTCTGCGCCTCGGCATCAACCGCCACCTGTACCTCGGCCTGTTCGACTACGAGGCGCACTTCGCACGCTATGCGCCGGGCGCCTTCTACCGGCGCCACGTCGACGCCTTCGGTGACCTGCAGCGCAACCGTGTGCTGTCGACGGTGCTGTACCTGAACCCGACGTGGCGGCCGGGGGACGGCGGCGAGATGGTGTTGTACGCACCCGGCGAGGGCGGCGCTGCGGTCGAGACGGTTCAGCCGTTGTACGGGCGCCTCGCGGTGTTCCTCAGCGAACGCTTTCCACACGAGGTGCTGACGACGCGCACGACGCGTTTCAGCATTGCGGGCTGGTTCCGCGTCAACGGCTCGGTCGACGGCCAGATCGATCCGCCGCGCTGACCGTCGTCAGTTTTCGAGCAGCGCCGTCAGCCCCGCCACGTTGACGCGGTGGCGGCTGCCGCCGAGCTCGTCGAGCAGCCCCTGGCGCTTGAACTCGGCGACCGTGCGACTCGCCGTCTCGGTGGTGATGCCGAGCATCGCACCGAGGTCCTCACGTCCGAACAGCGTGCACTCGTGGTCCGGGTTGTCGCGCACCAGCCGCAACAGCAGCCGCGCGACCCGCTCTCGCGCCGGCCCGGTGGAGAACTCGGTCAGCCAGGCATCGGCCTCGCTCAGCGCGCGATGCCAGCGCTTCAGCAGCTCGACGTGCAGCTCGGGATTGCGCTTGCTCAGCGCCTTGACCGTCGCTACCGGCAGGCAGCACAGCTCGGTCGGCTGCATCGCCACGGCATCGTGTTCGTAGGGCTGGTTCAGCAGTGCCTCGAGACCGGTCACGTCGGCCGACTTCACCAGTCGCACGATGCGCTGTGCGCCGTCAGGCAGGTACTGGACGAGCTTGAGCATGCCGCTGCGGACCGTGAACAGGCGGTCGCCGGTGACGCCGGACTGGTAGAGCGTCTGGCCCGGCTGCAGCAGGATCTGGTCGATCGGCTGGTGGATCTCGGCGAAGTCGGATTCCTCGAGGCCGGCGAACAGCGCCGATTCGCGCAGCGTGCAGCGCTTGCAGTCGGCCTCGCCCGACCAGGCCTCCCGGAATGTGACCCGCATGCTCATCGCGGCATTCTAGCGAGTTGTCATGTAAAGGGGTATTTCACGCTGTGGCGGGCGGTGCAGGCGCCTTGGGTGGGGTTTTTGCTTGATGCGTGCGGTGGGGCTTTGCTGCGGCGAACACTGATCGTGCTGCGCGCGAATCGCTTTGAAGGCACCGGGTGGAGGACACCGGGTTTTGAAAGCGCGCGGCGGCGCGCACATTGTGTCACGATGCCGCGCCTATGGCCCTGCTGACGCTGCGCAATCTCCACCTGAGCTACGGTGACCCGCCGTTGATCGACGGCATCGACCTCGCGGTCGAGCCGGGCGAACGCATCTGCGTGCTCGGCCGCAACGGCGAAGGCAAATCGACACTGCTCAAACTGATCGCCGGCGAGATCACCGCCGACGACGGCGAATGCGTGCTGAGCCAGGGTATGCGCGTCGCGCGTCTGACCCAGGATGTGCCCGAACAGCTGCACGGCAGCGTGTTCGACGTGGTCGCCGACGGCGTCGGCGATACGGCTGCACTGATCAAGCAGTACCACGTCGCCAGCCACGCCCTGGCCGACGACAGCAGTGACGCCGCAATGGCGCAACTCGAACGCATCCAACATCAACTCGAGGCGGTCGACGGCTGGCGCATGCAACTGCAGGTCGAGCAGACGGTCTCGCGCATGCAGCTCGATGCCGACGACCGGTTCGACGACCTGTCCGGCGGCATGAAGCGGCGCGTGCTGCTCGCGCGCGCACTGGCGTCCGATCCACAGCTGCTGCTGCTCGACGAGCCAACCAACCATCTCGACGTCGAATCGATCACCTGGCTCGAGGTGTTTCTGCTGAACTGGCCCGGTACGCTGATGTTCATCACGCACGATCGCGGCTTTCTGCAGCGACTGGCGACGCGCATCGTCGAACTCGATCGCGGGCGCATACGCGACTACCCCGGTGACTACGGCAACTACCTGCGTCGGCGCGACGAGCTCGACAACGCCGAGGCGCAGGAGAACGCGCGCTTCGACAAGCTGCTGGCGCAGGAAGAGATCTGGGTGCGCCAGGGCATCAAGGCACGGCGCACACGCAACGAGGGCCGCGTGCGGCGGCTCGAGGCGATGCGTCGCGAACTCGGCGAACGGCGCGCCCGCCAGGGCACCGCGAAGCTGACGACGAACACGGCCGAGCGCTCCGGCAGGCTGGTATGCGAAGCGGTCGACGTGAGCTACGCGTGGGACGACATCCCGATCATCCGCGGATTCTCGACCACGATCCTGCGCGGCGACCGCATCGGCATCATCGGTCCGAACGGCTGCGGCAAGTCGACGCTGCTCAATCTGCTGCTCGGCCGGCTCACGCCCGACAGCGGACGCATCGAACGCGGTACCAAACTCGAAGTGGCATATTTCGACCAGCTGCGCGACCAGCTCGAACCCGACAAGACCGTGCTCGACAATGTCGCGGGCGGCAGCGACAAGGTCAGCGTCAACGGTGCCGACCGGCACGTGATCAGCTACCTGCAGGACTTCCTGTTCCCGCCCAAGCGCTGCCGCCAGCCCGTACGCGCGTTGTCCGGCGGCGAGCGCAACCGGCTGTTGTTGGCCAAGTTGTTCACCAAGCCCGCCAACGTGCTCGTCATGGACGAACCGACCAACGACCTCGACCTCGAAACGCTCGAGCTGCTCGAAGATCTGCTGCTGGATTTCGATGGCACATTGCTGCTGGTCAGCCACGACCGTGCGTTTCTCGACAACGTCGTGACCAGCACGCTGGTGTTCGAGGGCGACGGACGCGTGAATGCGTACGTCGGCGGCTATCAGGACTGGCTGCGCCAGCGCACGCCACCGGCGGTGGCGAAACCCAAGGCTGCAGGCAAGCCGACCGAAGCGACGGCGGCTGTCGGCAACAAGATGCCCGAGGCGCCGAGACAGAAGAAGCTCAGCTACAAGGACCAGCGCGAGCTCGATGCGCTGCCGGCACGCATCGAGACGCTCGATGCCGAATTGAGCGATATCCAGAAGGCCCTCGGTGACCCGGAGCTGTACCGCGCGTCGCCGGACAAGGTCAGCAGTCTGAACGCCCGCATGCAGCAGGTGGAACAGGAACTCGCGCAGGCTTATGAGCGCTGGGAGGCGTTGGAGGGTTGAGCGTCGCCAGCACAGTCAGGGCGCCATCACCGACGCCAATGCATCCAGCGGGCTACGGGCGGCGCTGCCACCTTTGCCGAGTACGTGGGTGTAGATCATCGTCGTTGAGACGTCTGCATGGCCGAGCAGATCCTGAACGGTGCGGATGTCGGCACCTGATGCCAACAGGTGCGTGGCGAATGAATGGCGCAGCGTATGGCTCGTGACCCGCTTGCTGATCCCTGCGCGATTGGCCGCATCGCGTATCGCCTTTTGCAGCACGGACTGATGCAGATGGTGGCGCCGCAGGGCACCCGAGCGGGGGTCTTTTGAGACCTGACTCGACGGGAAAACATACTGCCAACGGAACTCACGTTCGGCGTTCGGATATTTTCGTGCCAGCGCCTCCGGCATAAATACGCCGGCCACGCCAGCGGCGAGATCGTCGTCGTGCAAGCGCCGGCGCCATGCCAACTGCCGCTGCAATGACTCGATCAACGAATCCGGCAATGGTACCGCGCGGTCCTTGTTGCCCTTGCCTGCGCGCACCGTGAGCTGACGGTAATCGAAATCCAGGTCCTGCACGCGTAGACGGACGCATTCCATGACCCGTAGTCCACTGCCATACATCAAGCGCGCCATCATCCCCTTTCTGCCGTCCAAGGCGCCGAACAGCCGCCGCAGTTCGTTGGGACTCAATACAGTCGGTATGTGACGTGGCTTGTTTGGGCGCTTGACCGGGCCGAGCTCGCCTAGCGGACGCTCGATGACACGCGCAAAAAAGAACACCAGTGCATTCAGCGCCTGGGCCTGTGTTGCACTTGCCACCTTGCGGCGCACAGCGAGGTGCTCCAGAAATGCCGCCACCTCCGGTTCGCTGCAATCGTTTGGGAGACGGGTTCTGTGGTGCCGCAAGAAGCGGTTGATCCACCCGAGATAGGAACGCTCGGTGTTTATCGAATAGTTGGGAATTCTGACGGCAGCAAGAAAACGTCGATAAAGGTCGGGATGACGCTCAGCCAACACGTTGCTCGTGGACACGTTCGCCGGCAAATCGACGGCCCCCTCAAAGGTCCGCGCCACCGTCGGGTGCTTCAATTCGAGTTGGCGCCCATCAGCGAGCCAGTGGTCCCAGTCGAAGTCGGCGCCCCAGGGGAGCCTCAGCAAATGGCCAAATAGCAGGCGAAATGCATCGACCGCCTGGCGTCTGCGCCAGTCTGAAAGAAAAGGTTCTCTGGCAAGATGTTCGAGCCAGCGTGACATATCGTCCGCGGAATATTGCCGCAGCCGCAGATCCGGCTTCGCAGCAATCATTTGCTCGATGTATCTGCGATACCATGGCAAGGCACTGTTTGGAACACGAAACTGCCGGCAAAGGGAAAGGTACCGTTGCCAAAACCGATCTGCACGGGGTTCCGCAGGGAGGCTGCTCGAATCCATGAGCCGAATGTCCTCAAATCGACGGAATTGTTATGGAGAACAAGAATAGAACAGCCGGCGCCATATCACAATACCCGCACCGGCCAGATATTCCGCTATCAGCGCGGGGTCCGAATCGTCATATCGGCGCAAGCCAGATAATCAGCTGTTAGGGCCAGAAAGCAGAATGGTGCTCGATGCAAAACTCGCAGGAACAATTTCTGCGTTGTTGTTCTTTCTCGTTGCTTGGCTCTTGGCTTATGGAATTGGGAAAACAAGAAAATCATCTGGGTTGAAGCTAAGCCTTTTCTTGGTGAGCTCGGGGTTGCTGCTATTCGTAGTTCCGCCGCCAATCGCTATTCTTGGTCAATTCGGGGTTGTGGAAATTGCGCAGCCTGGTCATGCGGGCGGAAACTTTATTGCCCCTTATTTGGCCGGGGGTCTATTGGCAATGATTGTGTTCGCGGTGAGAATCAGAAGGAAGGGCGCTGCTGGAGTTCAGGGAAAAGCCAATGAGCAAAATGTGCCCTAACAAGGCGGTCAAGCCGTTCGCTGTGCTCACTCGGACGTCTGGTACTCCGCGGCTTTTTGCGCATGGCTACGCCATGATTGCGCAAACGCCGCTCCGCACCAGCCGCCGCTTACCTTGGCGTTATGTGCTTCGCAG
>JAGRGY010000023.1:52401-52691 GCA_020445255.1 Gammaproteobacteria bacterium | reverse complement strand
CAGCGCATCGTCAACGGCGAGGTGCCCGAGGGCCTGAAGACCAAGCGCCTGCTGTCGCTCGACATGGGCGCGCTGATCGCCGGTGCCAAGTTCCGCGGTGAGTTCGAGGAGCGGCTGAAGGCGGTGTTGAACGACCTCGCCAAGCAGGAGGGCCAGGTCATCCTGTTCATCGACGAGATCCACACCATGGTCGGCGCCGGCAAGGCCGAGGGCGCGATGGACGCGGGCAACATGCTGAAGCCGGCGCTGGCGCGCGGCGAACTGCACTGCATCGGCGCGACCACGCTCGA
>JAGRGY010000023.1:0-52396 GCA_020445255.1 Gammaproteobacteria bacterium | reverse complement strand
ACCGCAAGTACATCGAGAAGGACGCGGCGCTTGAGCGGCGCTTCCAGAAGGTACTGGTCGACGAGCCGACGGTCGAGGACACGATCGCGATCCTGCGCGGCCTGAAGGAGCGCTACGAGGTCCACCATGGCGTCGAGATCACCGACCCGGCCATCGTCGCCGCAGCGGTGTTGTCGACGCGCTACATCACCGACCGCCAGCTGCCGGACAAGGCGATCGACCTGATCGACGAGGCCGCGTCACAGATCCGCATGGAGATCGACTCCATGCCCGAGGAGATGGACAAGCTCGACCGCCGGCTGGTGCAGCTGAAGATCGAGCGCGAGGCGCTGAAGAAGGAGTCCGACGAGGCCTCGAAGAAGCGCCTGGCCGCGCTCGAGGCCGACATCACCGAGCTCGGGCGTGAGTTCGCCGATCTCGAGGAGATCTGGAAATCCGAGAAGGCCGCGGTGCAGGGCACGACGCACATCAAGGAGGCGCTCGAGCAGGCGCGACTCGAATTCGAGACGGCGCGCCGCGCCGGCGATCTGCAGCGCATGTCCGAGCTGCAGTACGGCCGCATCCCGGAACTCGAACGCCAGCTCGACATGGCCAGCCAGGCCGAGATGCAGGAGACACACCTGCTGCGCAACAAGGTCAGCGACGAAGAGATCGCCGGCATCGTGTCGAAGTGGACCGGCATCCCGGTATCGAAGATGCTCGAGGGCGAGAAGGACAAGCTGCTGCGCATGGAGAATGTGCTCGGCAAACGCGTGGTCGGACAGGACGAGGCCGTGCGTGCGGTGTCGAACGCGATTCGACGTTCGCGCGCCGGACTCGCTGACCCCAATCGACCGAATGGCTCCTTCCTGTTCCTTGGCCCGACCGGGGTCGGCAAGACCGAGCTGTGCAAGGCGCTGGCAGAGTTCCTGTTCGATACCGAAGAGGCGATGGTGCGTATCGACATGTCGGAGTTCATGGAGAAGCACTCGGTCGCACGACTGATCGGCGCGCCGCCGGGCTACGTCGGCTACGAGGAAGGCGGCTACCTGACCGAGGCGGTGCGTCGCCGGCCGTACAGCGTGATCCTGATGGACGAGGTCGAGAAGGCACACCCCGACGTGTTCAACGTGCTGCTGCAGGTCCTCGACGACGGCAGGCTCACGGACGGCCAGGGTCGCACCGTCGACTTCCGCAACACCGTGATCGTCATGACCTCGAACCTGGGCTCGGACATCATCCAGACCCTGGCCGGAGAGGAGAAGTACGAGCAGATGAAGCTCGCGGTCATGGAGGTCGTCGGTCAGCACTTCCGGCCCGAGTTCATCAACCGCGTCGACGAGGCGGTGGTGTTCCATCCGCTTGGCCGTGAGCAGATCCGCGCGATCACCGGGATCCAGATCGGCTACCTGCGCAAGCGCCTGGCCGACCGCGACATGGGGCTCGAGGTCAGCAAGGGCGCGCTCGACCGGCTCGGTGAGGCCGGCTTCGACCCGGTCTACGGTGCCCGTCCACTCAAGCGAGCGATCCAGCAGCAGCTGGAAAACCCGCTGGCGCAGGAGATCCTGGGCGGCGTGTTCGGCCCGGGCGACGTGATCCACGTCAATGTCGACAATGCAGGCCTGACGTTCTCGCGCGGCAGCAGCGTCGATGTCGATGAAGAAGGAGCGGTGATCGAGGGTGAACTCGTCGACTGAGCGCAGCACGCGGGTCGGGTGTTGCGTTCTGAACTTTGCGATCGCGGGTCCATGATCCCGGGCCCGTGGCCCGAGTGCATAATGGCGCGCCATCGGATTTGTGATCCGCACCCATGACCGATCTCGGCGACCTGATCTTCCGTACCTGCGACGACGAGGGCGAGATCCACGTCTACCAGAACGCGTGCTGCCGCTATCTGACCTTCGGCAACCACGTCGAGCAGAGCTGTATCGAGCTGGCCGTGCCGGCGCGCCTCGCGTATGTCTATACACAGGCGATGATGTTGGCGCTGCTGCTGCATCCGGCGCCGCGCCGCGCGCTGCTGCTCGGTGTCGGTGGCGGCAGTCTGGTCAGGGCACTGCGCGCCGCGGATCGCGCGCTGCACGTCATCGGCGTCGAACGCCGGGCCGCGGTGATCGATGCCGCGCATGCCTATTTCGGACTGCCGGACGATCGCCACGTGCGCATCGTCTGCGACGATGCGGACCGTTTCCTTGCTGCATGCGACCAACAGTTCGATCTGCTGTTTGCCGACCTGTATATGGCCGACGGCATGTGTCCTCGTCAGGTCGCACCGGATTTTCTCGTCCACTGCCGCTCGCGCCTGGCCGGCAACGGCGTGCTCGTCGTCAACCAGTGGTCGAGCGAGTTCGCCGGCAACCGCGCGGCACTGGTTGCGCTCAATGAGGTGTTCGACGGCCGGGTGGTGAACCTGCACGCGCAGGGCGGCAACATCCTCAGTTTCGCCTTTCACGACGCATTGCCCGACCTGCACCGCGATGCCTGGTTCGATGCCGCGCAAGCCTTGGGTCTGAAGCTGTCGATCCCGCTGCAGCGGCATGCGCGCAATCTGTGGCGGCAGAATGCCGAGGTCTTGCGCAGTGGACGGTTTCGCCGATTACCGCGTTGATCACCGGCTGGCCGAGGCCGGCGGTAGGATCCCATGGCGACAAATGGGCCTGTGTCTCATGCGCCCGGCGGCGCGACCTTCGGCAGGTGGCTCAGTGACGCCTCGATCGCGTCCTCGGGATAGTCGAAGTCCTCGAGTTCTCCGGCGAGGAAGCGGTCATAGGCGCTCATGTCGAAATGGCCGTGGCCGGAGAGGTTGAACAGCAGCGTCTTGGGTTCGCCGGTCTCCGCGCAGTGGCGCGCCTCGCGCACCGCCGCGGCGATCGCGTGGCACGACTCGGGTGCCGGCACGATGCCCTGGGTCTTCGCGAACAGCACGCCGGCCTCGAAGGTTTCGAGCTGCGGGACCGCCACCGCGTCGACCAGACCCTCGTGGTGCAGCTGGCTGACCAGCGCCGAGTCGCCGTGATAGCGCAGGCCCCCGGCGTGGATGCCGGGCGGCATGAAGTCGTGCCCCAGCGTGTACATCTTCATCAAAGGCGTCAGGCCGATCGCGTCGCCGAAGTCATAGGCGTACACACCTCGGGTCAGGGTGGGGCACGAGGTCGGTTCGACAGCGACCAGCCGCACGTCTTTGCCGGCCGCCTTGTCGGCGAAGAACGGGAACGCGATGCCACCGAAATTCGAACCGCCGCCGCACGGCGCGAAGATCATGTCCGGATAGTCGCCGACCATCGCAAGCTGGCGTTTCGCCTCCTCGCCGATGACGGTCTGATGCAGCAGTACGTGGTTGAGCACCGAACCCAGCGCATAATTGGTGTCGTTGCGACCGGCGGCGATCTCCACCGCCTCCGAGATGGCGATGCCGAGCGAGCCCGGCGAGTCCGGGTGTTCGGCCAGGATGTGCCGTCCCGATTCCGTGCGATCGGTCGGGCTCGCGAACACGTTGGCGCCCCAGGTCCGCATCATCGAGCGGCGGTACGGCTTCTGGCCGAAGCTGATCTTCACCATGTACACGTCGACCTCGAGGCCGAACAGCTGGCCGGCCAGCGCCAGCGAGCAGCCCCACTGCCCGGCACCGGTCTCGGTGGTCAGACGTCTGATGCCCTCGACCTTGTTGTAATAGGCCTGCGCAACCGCGGTATTGGGCTTGTGTGAACCGGCCGGGCTGACGGCCTCGTTCTTGAAATAGATCCTGGCCGGCGTGCCCAGTGCGCGTTCGAGGCGCTCGGCGCGGTACAGCGGTGACGGGCGCCACAGGCGCAGCACGTCACGCACGGCGTCCGGGATCGGGATCCAGCGCTCGGCACTGACCTCCTGTTCGATGATCGCGTCGGGAAAGATCGCCGCAAGCGCGTCCGGCCCGACCGGTTTGCCGTCGGGTCCCAACGGCGGCGCCGGCGGGTTCGGCATGTCGGCGACGACGTTGTACCAATGGGTCGGCATGTCCGACTCTTGCAGCAGGATCTTGGTGTTCATCACATGGGTTCCCCGGACGTTTCTGAAGGCGTCAATCGACTTGTTCCGTCCGCCGATCGGCGACGACGCGGTCCTTTCCTTCGAGCTTCGCCTGGTACAGCGCCTGGTCGGCACGCTCGAACAGTAGGTTTGGCGACGTGCCGGCATCGGGTGTCATGCAGGCCACGCCCAGGCTGATGGTGGTCGCTGGGATTCCGGTTGCGGCGACACTTGTGGCGGCGTGGGTCCTGAGGCGCATGTCTTCGGCGATCTGGCAGGCGTCCGTGAGGTCGGTCTCGGACAACACGACGGCGAATTCCTCGCCGCCGATCCTCGCCGGCGTGTCCACGCCTTTGCGCACGCGATGCTGTATTGCCGAGGCGACGGTACGCAGGACCTCGTCGCCGGTGCTGTGGCCGAAGGTGTCGTTGCAGTGCTTGAAATCGTCGATGTCGGCGATGATCAGCGATAAGGGCTTTCCGCTCCGCGACCCGCGCGCCCATTCCCTTTCCAGGGCCTCGTGAAACGCGCGCCGATTGGCGATGCCGGTCAGGTAGTCGTGCGTCGCCAGGTGCTGGTTGGCGAATCCACACAGTACCGCGGCATGTGACGCGCGGTAGATGCGCTGCGACAGCAGGTACATCATCAGGAAATAGATGGGCGTGGCGAGGCTGATGATGTTGGCAGTGATATCGGTCTCCTGCGCCAGATTCAGCACCAGCGGTGTGACGGCGGGTATGAAGAACAGCGGGTAGGCGAACTGATGGTAGGAGTGTGCGGTGACGGCCGCTGCGCCCATACCGATGATGGGAACCGCCAGAAAGAAGTCGTGATCGAGCATCCCGTGCAGATAGAGCAGGTGGCCCGCCGATCCCCACAGGACACCTGAAATGAGCGTCGAGGCGAGCACGCGGCGCTCCCAGCGGCTCACTGCTTCGGGATCGACCTGCCCGGGAATGAAACGTCTCGCGAGTAATGCGCGCAGCGTGCTGAAGGCAACGAGCGCAGCGAACCAGCCGACCAGGGTCGGCCTGTCCACCGTCTGCCAGCTGCCGATCAGCACCGTCAGGCCGGCAGCATAGTTGCCGAGTAACAGGAACGGCGATTGACCGACCACGAGCCTCAACTGCTCGATCTTGGCCTCTTTCTCGTACAGCTTGTAGGCGTCTTTGAACGGCGGACTCAGAGACATCGGAAGATCCCTTTGCACCTTCGAGTCCATAAACTGATTCCACGGCCTCGGGGCCAGAACGAGCGACGCATCCTGGAATTCTAGAACATGGACACCGGACCCACGGATCCGCATCCGCCGCTGGCGTCAGTGTCGTCGGCATGCGCAGACGGTCGTTCAGGGCAAGCGCATCCGGTTGCTCTCCCGGGCGCCCACCTTTCAGTTGCGAGTTTCCTACCGGTCGGCGGTTCGGCGGGGCGCAAGGAACACGCCACCGCGGCGTGGATCGCCGGCACCGCTGAACGTGCGTCCGTCCCAGCACACGGTATGCGTGCCGCCGAAGAACAGGTTATGCGAATTCCACAACCGGTTTTCGGGATAGCGTGCGGTCAGGCTGTCGATGGCCGCATCGTCGAAGCCGGGTTCCACGTCGAGCTGGCCGCGTTCGAAATGGATGCGCGGGGCATTGACGGCTTCGTCCGGCGACATGCCGAAGTCGATCAGGTTACTCAGGGTTTGCACGATCGCGGTGCGCAGCCGGTTGGATCCGCCAGAACCGATCGCGATCAGGCACCGGTCGTCCTCGGCAAGCGTCGGTGCCATCATGGAGCTGACCCGCACGTCGCACGGCCAGCGATTGAATCCGTGGGGGTTCAGGTCTTCCTCGCCGAGCATGTTGTTCAACATGACGCCCGTGCCGGGCAGGATGCAGCCACTCCCTTCACCGTTCGACAGTGTCAGCGATGCCGCATTGCCATGCGCGTCGATGCTGCTGATGTGCGTGGTGCCGCGGGTGTTGAGCGGGTGTCCCCGCACCGCGGCCCGATAGGCCTCCATCAGGCGGCGGTGCTGCTCGGTGCGCGCGAGTAGCCCATCGCCGCGCGCAACGTTGGTGTGCGTCATCACGTGCGCGAGTGTGTGCAGATGTTCGATGCTGCCGAATTCGAGACCGTGCAGTGCCTGGCCGTCGAGCATGCTGAGCGCATAGTTGATCAGCGTGCCGCCCGACGAGGGGGGTGGATTGGTGGCCACGCGCCAGCCGTGGTAACGGTGCTCCAGCGGGGTGCGCGCGATGACGCGGTATGCGGCGAGGTCGTCGCGGGTCAGGTGGCCGCCCGCCTCGGCGCTCAGCGTGACCAGGCGCGCCGCGATCTCGCCGTCGTAGAAGGGCGCGTCGCCCTCATCCCCGATCCACGCCAGCGTTTCGGCGAGCTCGGGTTGGCGGAACAGGCTGCCCTGGCCGGCCAGCGCCGCGCCGCCGTAGATCGACTCGGCCGCGGGCGTCGCGCGATAGATCGGCTCGACGATGCTGAAGATATAGGCCTGCAACGCGTTGACCTCGACGCCGGCACGCGCGTACTCGACCGCGGGTGCGACGATCTCGCGCAACGGCAGGCTGCCGAGCGCGCGCTGGCAGTGCAACAGTCCACGCACCGTACCCGGCGTCGCGATGGCGCCGCTGCCGATGTGAAATTCTTGCTGTGCGGTGCCGAAGTCGGCGATCACCGGACGGAAGTCGACGTCGTCGGTCGCGCGCCGCCGGCGCGGTGTCTGGACGAAGAAGTCGTACAGGATCGGTGCGCGGCCGGTGGCGCGTGCGAGCAGAAAACCGCCGCCGCCGAGCGAGGTGAGTACCGGTTCGACCACGCTTGCGGCACACAGCGCAGCCAGCGCGGCGTCGAAGGCATTGCCGCCGAGCGCAAACATGCGCTGACCGGCTTCGGCGGTCAGCGGGTGGCCCGCGGCGATCGCACCCGTCATCGATTCGGCGGTCCGGTCAACGGCATGGGTGCATTATGCCGCGCCAGGCGTTCATCCCTGCATGCCCGGCGCAAGAAAAAGCGCGCCCGCAGGCGCGCTTCGTTGCCACAGCGGGTAACGCCGCTATTTCTTGTCGGCCTTCTTGGCCGGCTTGGACGGCGTCGCTGCGGACGTGCTCGGGTAGGTGTATCCGCCCCCATAGTACGGATAGCCGCCACCCCAGCCGCCGTAGCCGGGGTAACCGCCACCCCAGCCGCCATAGTACGGATAACCACCGCCCCAGCCGCCGGGGTAGCCACCACCCCAGCTCCACGGACTGCCACCCCAGCCGTTGCCCCAGCCGTTGCCCCAGCCGTTGCCCCAGCCGTTGCCCCAGCCATTGCCCCAGCCATTGTTCCAGCCACCCCAGTTCCACGGACCGCCGCCCCAGAATGCGCTGGCTCCGGTCGTGGCCGCGATGGCGGCGGCACCGACCAGGCCGGTCAGCAGCTTTTTGCGGGATATCGTCATTCGTTAATCCTCCGTTCTCAGAATCGTTGCGGTTTTCAGCATTGGAATTGCGCCACCAGCCACCGCCACCGTGACGCGGGCCTGTCGACGGTGGCAGCGAGGTGGCTGATCGGTCATTCCGACGGGCCGCGGCCGAAGCAGGCCCTACGCGAGTGGGCTACTCGGCCGCAACGCGGTCGGTCGCCGGAGTATAGTTGCGACTCGTGTCGGACTTGTACCCGCCCGCGGACTGCCGTTGGCGCACCTGCTTCAACAGGCGCTGGCACTGGCGCAGGCTGAACTCGATGCCGTAGGCCGTGGCCAGGTGGCTCTGCAACAGCTTGCCCTGCCATTTCCTGCCCTCGAGGCCGAACTCGGCCGGCGGGTTCTCGAGATCCTGTTTCAGGCGCTGCCACTCCTCGGTCGACAGCTTGGGAGGACGCCCCGGGCTGGTCTCGTCCATCAGGCCGTGCAGGCCATTGTCGAGGAAGCGCTTGCGCCAGCGCTCGAGGGTGCGGGTGTGTTCACCGAGCCACTCGGCGACCTGGTTTGGGCGATGCCCCTCGACGATCAGCAGCACGCACAGTGAGCGGTAGCAGAAACGCTGTTCCCGCGAGCCGTTGACGTGGTGTCGAATGGCGTTGCGGAGTTTGGCAATCTCGGTCGTGTCCATCTTGATGCTCCCAGCGCCAAAATTGCGCTGAAGCTGTAGTGACCCCAGTATCACTAAATCTGCATGCACTTATTAGCGCAAACTGGTAAACAGTTGACGCGGGTCAGCAAATATTTGTCGTTTGTCCGAAGATGCCGGTTTCCGGGGGAGGCGCTGTGCTCGAGTTTGTTTTCTTCAACGCCGATCCGCGCCGGGAATTCGTTGAATTCATTAGCGAACTTGGCGTGGCGGTGCATGAGGTCGATGACGACGAAACCTTCGGGGTCGCGATCGCCGAGGACATCGACGAGGCGCTGCTGGAACGGATCGAAGGCCGCTACGACGCATTGATGGCCGTCGACCAGGCTCTGTTCGAGGAGGACGCCGCGGTGCGCGGCGAACACACCGCCGGGGTGGTGCTGAATCTGCGTTCGGGCGACACGGTTTATGCGCAGGTCGACCCGCTGCTGCTGGGCAGGATCATGGAGGTGCTGACGCCGGAGGAGTTCGGCGTCGTCGTCAACGCGATCGTCGACGCGGTCGAGGATCCCGATCACCGCCCGCTGTGCAAGCGCTCAACGTGACGCCGGCGCGGCCCCGTCCGCGGCTCGCCCCGGGTCCGCGGGGGCGGTTGCTTCGCCGTACCGCAGACGTTGCGCCTTTTTCTTCTCGACCAGTTCGATGTACTCCTTCGGCGTCATCGATGCGCCGGTCTCGGGGCGCTTGGTCGGCAGGTAATAGCCGGCGATCGCCGCGACCAGGATCGCCAGCAGCAGGATATACACGTTGGTGCGGTCGCGTTTTCTGACCATGCAGAAATGATAACAGTGCGGCGTGACCGGCGCCGAGCGCGGCGCCGTGGGCGTCATAGCCGCGTCCTGAACAGCGGTCCGGTGCCGGTTCCGATGCGTTCGATCGGGTGGCCGAAGGCCGTGCCGAGCAGATCTTCAGTGGCGAGTTCGGATCGCGCACCGGCCTGCCAGCGGCCGTCGGTGTGCAATATCAGCCAATGGGTGCACGCATGCCACGCGACGTTGAGGTCGTGCACGACCATCAGCAGCGCATGCCGCGGGCCGACGCACTCGGTGTTCAGGACTTGCAGCAACGCGGCCTGGTGGCCCGGGTCGAGGTGGTTGAGCGGTTCGTCGAGCAGCGCCAACGGGGTCTGCTGGCACAACAGTCGCGCGATCTCGACCCGACGCAGTTCGCCGCCGGAAAGGCTGTCGAGGCGCCGGCCGGCCAGGTCGCTTGCGCCGGTCGCGGCCAGGCAGCGCTGCGCGATCGCCACGTCATGCGGGCCTTCCCACGCCAGCGCGCCGAGGTGCGGGTGACGGCCACCCAGTACGCACTCGAGGACATCGGTGCCGAACCCGCTGTTGCTGTGCTGCAGCAGCACCGCGATACGGCGCGCGCGTTCGCGCGCCGTCAATCCATGCAGCGGGTCTCCCGTGCAGTACAGCTCGCCCGCGCTGGCGGGCCGCAGTCCGGCCAGTGTGTGCAGCAACGTGCTTTTGCCCACGCCGTTGCGTCCGAGCAATGCCCAGCTCTGTCCGGTGTCGATGCGCAGGTCGAGCGCGTCGACCAGACGGCGTCCGGCGATCTCGACCGACAGGCCACGCGCCTCGAGTAGCGTCGTCATCGTGCCGCCTGCCGCTGCAGCAGGTAGAGGAATATCGGCACGCCGATCAGCGCGGTCAGCACGCCCACCGGCAACTGCATTGGTCGGATCAGCGTGCGTGCGGCGGTGTCGGCGAGCAGCAGCAGACTGCCGCCCGACAGCGCGGCGACAGGAATCAGCACGCGGTGATCGGTGCCGCCCACACGCCGCACCAGGTGCGGCACGATCAGTCCAACGAAGCCGATCGCCCCGCCCACCGCGACCGCGGCCGCGGTCAGCGTGGCGCCGACGAAGTACAGTTCCATGCGCAGACGCGCCGTATCCACCCCGAGTGCGGCGGCCTGCAACATGCCCTGGGCCGCGACATTGAGGTCGCGTGCGCGCAGCGACAGCAGCAGCACGGCCGTCACGAGCAACGTCAGCGGCAGCCCCGGCGCGGTCGCGTCGCCGAGATCGCCCATCAGCCAGAACAGCATGCCCGGAAGCTGCTGCATCGGGCTGACGCTGAGCACGAAGCTGATCAGCGCGGCCCAGCCGGCGGCAACCACGACGCCGGTCAGCAGCAGCCGGTCGCTGCGCCAGTCATCGCTGGCATGGGTCATACCGAACACCAGCAGCGTGCTGAACAGCGCGCCGACGACCGCCGCCGGCGTCAGCCAGGCCGCCGACAACGCCAACAGCATCGCGCCGAGCACCGCGCCGGCGGCGCCACCCGATACGCCGAGCACGTACGGGTCGGCGAGCGGGTTGCGCAGCAGCACCTGCATCAACACGCCGGCGACTGCGAGCAGTCCGCCGACCGCGAATGCCGTCAGTGCGCGCGGCAGGCGCAGTTCGTCGATGATGCGGTCGTGCACGCTGCCGTCGTCCGTGAACAGATGGCCGATGGCCTCGACCGCAGGAATGTCGACACTGCCGACCGTCACCGCAAGCAGCAGGCTGCCGGTCGTGAGTCCGAGTGCGGCCAGCAGCAGCCTGCGATGCCCGGCCACGTCGACGCGGCCTCAGGCGTGGCGATGCTGGTCGGGCGCGCGCCCGTCGAGCAGGCTGATGACCGGCCAGCCGTGGGCGTGCGCATGGGCCGACAACGTGGCGTCGGGATCGACGGCGACCGGGTGGTCGACCCGTTGCAGCAGGGGCAGGTCGTTGTGCGAGTCGCTGTAGAACCAGGCACCGTCCAACGTGCCGCCGTTGGTGGCGAGCCAGGCGTTCAGACGTTCGACCTTGCCCTCGCGGAAACTCGGTGTGCCGGCCACGCGCCCGGTGAAGCGCTCGCCGTCGCGTTCCGGCTCGGTCGCGATCAGATGCGGGATGCCGAAGCGCGCCGCGATCGGCGCTGTCACGAACGCGTTGGTGGCGGTGATGATCATCAGCGTGTCGCCGGCGGCGCGGTGTCGCTCGACCAGTGCGAGCGCCTCGGCCGTAATGCGCGGTTCGATCTTGTCGCGCATGAACTGGGCGTGCCACGCCGCGAGTTGCGACGGCGCGTGTGCCGCCAGCGGTGCCAATGAGAATGCGAGGAATTCCATGATGTCCAGTCGTCCTTCACGGTAATCCTCGTAGAAGCGTTCGTTCTCGCGTTCGTAGGCCTCGCGATCGACCGCGCCCACCTCGCCGAGGAATCGCCCCCACAGGTAATCGGAGTCGCCGGCCAGCAGCGTGTTGTCGAGGTCGAAGATCGCGAGAGGCATCGGAATCCGGGCGTGGCCCGTCGGAACGTCAGTGCGGGACTATACAGGAATGCCTTTATAAGCAATACCTTATGCGTGTTCCCGGCTTGCCCGTGTGCCGGGCTGTGTGGAACAATCGGTTGAGTTTTAAGAATTTTCTGGTTGGATCGTGATAGACGCCGACGGTTTCCGCGCCAACGTGGGGATCATTCTCTGCAATGACCAGAACCGCCTTTTCTGGGGGCGCCGGATCGGTCAGAACGCGTGGCAGTTCCCGCAGGGTGGGATCCAGGCCGACGAGACGCCGGAACAGGCCATGTACCGCGAGTTGCAGGAAGAGGTCGGCCTGCTGCCCGAGCACGTCGACCTGCTGGGGTCGACCAACCGCTGGCTACGCTATCGCCTGCCCAAGCGTTTCATCCGCCGCCATTCGCACCCGGTGTGCATCGGCCAGAAGCAACGCTGGTTCCTGCTTCGCGTGCATTGCCGCGAAAGCGATTTCTGCCTCGATTCGTGCGACAAGCCCGAGTTCGACAGCTGGCGCTGGGTGAAGTACTGGCAGCCGGTGCGCGAGGTGATCTATTTCAAGCGACGGGTCTACGAGCGCGCGCTCGAGGAACTGGCGCCGTTGCTCTTTCCCGAGGGCGCGCCGGCCCGTCCACAGACCAATTTCCTGCGCCAGCATCGGCGTTGACTGCAGACACCGGGGGTAGTGTGGTGGATGCGCCGGTAACGAAAAGCGACAATCTGAGCATGCTCGAGACCTTGCACCGCATCGTCAAGGAAGTGAACGCGGCGCCGGATCTCGAGGGCGTGTTGAGCCTGATCGTGACGCTGGTCAAGCAGGCGATCCATTGCGACGTCTGCTCCGTCTATCTGACCGATCCGGATGCGCGCGCCCACGTGCTCGCCGCGACCGACGGCCTGCGCCGGGAGGCGGTCGGCAAGGTCGCCTTGCCGCTCGGCCGAGGCCTGGTCGGCCTGGTCGCCGAGCGCGCCGAACCGCTCAACCTCAGCGACGCACCGTCGCATCCGCGCTACCTGCGCGTGACCGAGACGGGTGAGGTCGCCTACCGCGGTTTCCTTGGCGTGCCGATCATCCAGAACCGCAAGGTGCTCGGCGTGCTCGTCGTGCGTCAGGAGGCGCAGCGCGAGTTTCTCGATGACGAGGTCACGTTCCTGTTCACGCTCGGCGCGCAGCTCGCCGGCGCCATCGTTTACGCCCAGGCCAGTGGTGAGCTGGATTCGCTGACCACCGCGCAACGCAGCTCACGCTATCTGGAGGGTCGTCCCGGCAGCACGGGTGTATCGATCGGCAACGGCGTCGTTGCCTACCGGATGGCCGATCTGAGTGCGATACCCGATCGCGCCGCCGGTGATGTCGCTGCCGAGGTGGAGTCGTTTCGCTCGGCGGTCAACGCGGTCGAGGACGACCTCAAGCGCCTGCGTGACCGCTTGTCGGGGCAGATTCCCGCCGAGGACAATGCGTTGTTCGACGCCCTGATCCTGATGCTCGGCGGCGACACCCTGGTCACCCAGACCGTCGCGCTGATCGAGCAGGGGCAGTGGGCGCCCGGCGCCCTGCGCGAGAGCATCGAGGAACACGCCAAGGTGTTCGAGGGCATGGAGGACGTGTATCTGCGCGAGCGCGCCTCCGACATCCGCGACCTCGGTCGACGCATCCTGATGCACCTGCAGAGCGACGGTCCGCGCAGCGGCGAATATCCAACCGAGACCATCCTGGTCGGCGAGGACGTCAGCGCGGTGCAGCTGGCCGAGGTGCCCGTCGATCGCCTGGTCGGCGTGGTGTCGGCGACCGGGTCGAGTTCGTCGCACGTCGCGATCCTGGCGCGCGCGATGGGTGTGCCCGCGGTCATGGGTGTGACCAACCTGCCGGTCAGCCGCATGGAGAACCGCGAGCTGATCATCGACGGCTACCGTGGGCGCGTCTACATCGCGCCGGCGCCCTCGGTGCGCCTCGAATACGAACGCCTGGCCGAAGAGGAGCGCCAGCTCACCGCCGAGGCCGAAAACCTGCGCGGGCTGCCTCCCGAGTCGACCGACGGCGTTGCGTTCCCGCTGTACCTGAACACCGGCCTGATCAACGAGACCGGCCAGCTCGGCCACGACGATTTCGCCGGGATCGGTCTGTATCGCACCGAACTGCCGTTCATGGTGCGTGATCGGTTCCCGGCGGAAGCGGTGCAGGTCATAAACTACCGGCGCGCACTCGAAGCGTTCGCGCCGCGGCCGGTCGTGCTACGCACGCTCGACATCGGCGGCGACAAGCCGCTGCCGTACTTCCCGATCCAGGAGCAGAACCCCTTCCTCGGCTGGCGAGGTGTGCGCATATCGCTCGCCCATCCCGAGATCTTCCTGACCC
Organism: Gammaproteobacteria bacterium; assembly: GCA_020445255.1. Taxonomy (GTDB): domain Bacteria; phylum Pseudomonadota; class Gammaproteobacteria; order Chromatiales; family Chromatiaceae; genus Thiosocius. Next base: position 38,668 of record JAGRGY010000023.1, on the reverse strand, counting down.
AGGTGCGCGCGATGCTGCGCGCAGCCGTCGATCTCGACAATCTCCAGATCATGCTGCCGATGATCACCGGGGTCGGCGAGGTCGATGAACTGAAGATGCTGATCAAGCGCGCGCACGACGAACTGCTCGAAGAGGGCTACGCCGTGACCATGCCCAGGATCGGCGTGATGATCGAGGTGCCGTCAGCCGTCTACATGATCGAGGAGCTCGCGCGCCGGGTCGATTTCGTGTCGATCGGCACCAACGACCTCACGCAGTACGTGCTCGCAGTCGATCGCAACAATTCGCATGTTGCCGATCTCTACGACGACCTGCACCCGGCCGTACTGCGCGCACTCGAGCTGATCGTTCGCGGTGCGCGCGTGTTCAACCGGCCGGTCGGTGTGTGTGGCGAGCTCGCGGGCAACCCGATGGCGACCATCCTGTTGATGGGCCTGGGCGTCGACAGTTTGAGCATGAGCGCCGGCAGCCTGATGAAGGTCAAGTGGGTCGTGCGCAGCTTCAGTGTGTCGCGCGCCCGGCAGTTGCTGCATGCGGCGCTGCGCATGGAGGACCCGCACCAGGTGCGGCGATTCATGGAAGGTGCACTCGACGACATGGGTCTCGGTGGCCTGTTCCGCCCCGGTCGCTGAAACGCGCACGCTACCTGACTCCCGGTGGGCGGCAATGTGCGGCCAAGTTTCGTTCGAGCCCGCCGTTATTGATACCTGTCAAGCGCTGGACCCGGATCGGGGTTCAGAATTGAATGCTGACCAAGACTTTGGGGGACGAGCCGGATGGATGATTCAGTAGCCACGACGAACAGTGCCAACGACGCTGCCGACGCGCAGGAATCTGACCAGAACGTCAAGCCGCCTGTGTTCGACGGCGATCTGAGCAAGCTCGACAAGCACGCCCGGCGCGAGCTGTTCCGCAAAAACATCTATCCGTACAGCACCAAGATCGGCCGCGCCGACTATGAGGCGTTCAAGTACGAACTGCAGATCGAGCTGCTGAAGTTGCAGAACTGGGTGCGCGATCGCGGCGAACGTATCGTGATCCTGTTCGAGGGCCGTGACGCGGCCGGCAAGGGCGGTACGATCAAGCGTGTGATGGAACACCTGAATCCACGTGGCGCGCGCATCGTCGCGCTCGAGAAGCCGACGCCACAGGAGGCCGGTCAGTGGTACTTCCAGCGCTACATCCGGCACCTGCCGAGCGCGGGTGAGATCGTGTTGTTCGACCGTTCCTGGTACAACCGTGCCGGTGTCGAACGTGTCATGGGCTTCTGCGGTTCCAACGATTACCTCGAGTTTCTCCGCCAGACGCCGGAACTCGAGCGCATGCTCGTGCGCAGCGGCATCCGTCTGTTCAAGCTGTGGTTCTCGGTCAGCCGCGGTGAGCAGCTGCGGCGCTTCAAGGCGCGCGAGCACGATCCCCTGAAACAATGGAAACTGAGTCCGATCGACCTTGCATCGCTGGACAAGTGGGACGACTACACGCGTGCCAAGGAGGCGATGTTCTTCCACACCGATACGGCCGATGCGCCGTGGACCGTGATCAAGTCCGATGACAAGAAGCGCGCGCGCATCAACGCGATCCGCCACCTCCTGCATGCGATTCCGTACGACAACAAGGACGAAAAGGTGGCCTGTGCGCCCGATTCGCTGATCGTCGGTTCCGCTGCGGACATCTACGAGGACGGTGAGCATACCCAGCTCGGTTGACGTACAAATCTCAGGCAAGGAAAAGATCACACCATGAGCGAGCATTACGAGAAGCATGCGGAACAGGTCACGTCGGCATTCCTGGAACTGCTCGACGGCGACGTGCGCGCGCGAATAAGCGACGAGCACCGGCAGGAGCTGGCGATGTTGGTGGAGGCCGCGATCAGCACTGCGGTGCTGGAGCAGCTGGAGCATGCGGCGGACCAGGTTTCCGCGCTGTCGCAATCGATCCGCCACGGTGCCGAGCACTACGACAAGACAGGCTGATATCGCGTCAGGCATGCCGGCGATCCGTGCCAACCATGCGGCGGGATGCTGTCGGGACAAGGCAATTCCCGTCGCCACATCGGGTTGCCGTGTGTCTGCGGCCGCAGGCTGAATTCGGCGGCCGATAGAATGGGAGGGCGTCCGACATGAAGACGACGAAGCTGATCCAGCGCATCCAGAAACTGCTCAATCGCTCACCCGAGGAGACGAAGCTAAAAAAGCTGCGCAAGACGATCAAGCAACTGCGCAACAAGCAGCGGGACCTCGAAAAGAAGTTGAAGCACAGCCATGGGAAATACCAGCGGCGGCGATTGCAGCAGAAGATCGACCTGCTCTATCTGCAGCGCGGCAAGGGGCTGGAGGTGTATCGCAGGATCAAGGCCGAGCGCCAGTGAATCCGGGATGCGCCGCGAGTCGTCGCAGCGGATTGTCGAGATTGCCGATCGACGCTGGATGATCATCGGCTGACAGGGAGGTTACGTGCTGCGGCTCACGAGCTCCCGGTCAGTCCACTGCGACGCAACAGCGCCGGTACCACCGGTGCCTGTACGAACAGGCTGAACAACACCACGCCGAACGCGATCGACTGGATGGTCCACCAATAGGGGAGGTCGACCGGTAACGACAGCCCGAGTGCCAGCACCACGGCACCACGCAGGCTGCCGATCGTCAGCATCGCCTGGTAGCTGTGGGGCACTGGCTCGGTGAAAGGCAGGCGGTTGATCAGCGGTGCGGTGCCGAACACGCCGACCGCGCGTGCCGTCAGCAGTGCGGCGATGCCGATCAGCATCGCCAGCCAGCGCTTCTCGAACATCTCGACCGTGACCGTCATGCCCATCAGCAGGAACATCAGCGCCTCGGCGACGTACACGTTGAAACTCCAGAAGGTGTCGACGAAGCTGCCGCGCTCGTCCTGGAAGTCGTTGTGAATCACGCGTCCCATGATCAGGCCGGTGATCAACACCGCCATCACCCCCGAGACCTGCAATACTTCGTTGGCCAGGATGAACGCGGTGTAGGCCGAGATCAGCGTCACCAGCGCCTGTTGAATCGCCTCCTCGAACAGGCGCGACACCAGCAGGAAGCCGAAGCCGACCAGCAGGCCGACGAAGATGCCGCCGAAGAACACGATCAGGAACGACAGCACCACATCGCCCGTACCGATGTCTTCCCAGGGATGCTGCGCGATGTACAGGAAGATGCCGAATGTGACGATTGCGGTCGCATCGTTGAACAGATCCTCGCCCTCCATCAGCACGCGCAGGCGTTGCGGCGCGCCCAGGCGTGCGAACTGTGATGTGATCGGCGACGCATCGGTCGCGACCAGCACGGCACCGGTCAGGAAGGCCGCGATCCACGGGAAACCCCACTCGTCGCCGATACCGAAGTAGACGAGTACCGCGGTGACCGCGATCGACAGCAGCAACACCGGTACCGACAGCATCAGGATCACGACCAGGTTGCGCCGCAACAGCAGGGCGTCGATCGTGAACGCGGCGGCGAACACCAGCAGCGGCAGGAATACGTAGAAGATGAGTTCGTAGAAGGCATCGTAGCGCAGCCCGGTGTCGACGCCGAGCCAGACCAGCAGCTCGGAGCCGACGAACCCGGTGAGCACCAGCAGCGCGGCGAATGGAAAGCGCCCGCGTTCGGCGATCGGCCGCAGCAGCAGGCCGAGGATCAGCATCCCGGCGAGCAGCATGATCAGGTGGCTGATGGGCACGGGATTCAGTCGCCTGCGGCGTCCGGTGCACAGCCATCGCTGTGCGGCGAGGGTGTCGGATGCAGCACGTCAAGACCGATCGACAGGCCGTTTTCCTGCACCACGCGGGCATGGCTCCGGTCGAGTTCGCTCGGCGAGCGCACGCCGACCGCGTGCGCGATGATGCCGACCTCGTTGATCAGGTTGCGTGCATAGGCGGCGACACGCTCGGCCTTGTCCGGCGGATGCAGCCCGCGCTGCAGTTTGACGTCGTGGGTCGTGATCCCGGTAGGGCAGGTGTTGCGATTGCACTGCAGCGCCTGGATGCAGCCAAGCGCGAACATGAAGCCGCGCGCGCTGGTGACGAAGTCGGCGCCGAGGCACAGCGCCCAGGCGACGTCCTCGGGATTGATCAACTTGCCCGACGCGATGACCTTGACCCGGTCGCGCAGGCCGTATTCGGTCAGCTTGTCGACCACGATCGGCAGCGCTTCGCGCAGCGGCAGGCCCACCGCATCGATCAACGGCATCGGCGCGGCGCCGGTGCCACCCTCGGCGCCGTCGACGGTGATGAAATCGGGCGCCGAGGCGCGCCCGCGGCGGCAGATCTCCAGGCACAGGTCGTCGAGCACGCCGGGCGCGCCGATCACGGTCTTGAAGCCGGTCGGACGGCCGGTGACGTCGCGCACGCGCGCGACCATGTCGAGCAGGTCGGCGTTGTTGCGGACATCGGGGTGGCGGTTCGGACTGAACGCGTTCTCACCGGCCTTGACGCCGCGGATGCGTGCGATCTCGTCGGTGACCTTGGCCCCGGGCAGCATGCCGCCCTTGCCGGGCTTGGCACCCTGGCTCATCTTGATCTCGAACATGCGCACCTGCGGGTGCGCGGCGATCTCGCGCAGGCGGTCGTCGTTGAGGTTGCCCTCGAGATCGCGCACACCGTTCTTGGCCGTGCCGATCTGGAACACGATGTCGCAGCCGCCCTCGAGGTGGTACGGCGACAGGCCGCCCTCACCCGTGTTCATCCAGCAACCGGCCTTCTTGGCCCCGTTCGACAGCGCCAGCACGGCCGGCTTCGAGATGGCGCCGTAGCTCATGCCGGAGATGTTGAACAGCGATGCGGTGGTATACGGCTGACGGCAGTCCGGACCGATCGTCACCGGCCGCGGCGGCACGGCGTCGGTGCCTAGCGTGGGGAAGGGGCAGTTGACGAACAGCACGGTGCCGGGTCGGCGCAGATCGCGCGTCGAGCCGAACGCCACGGTGTTGTTCAGGTCCTTGGCGGCACGGTACACCCACGAACGCTGCGCGCGGTTGAACGGCAGCTCCTCGCGGTCCATGGCAAAGAAGTACTGGCGGAAGAACTCGCCCAGGTGCTCGAACACGTAGCGGAAGCGCCCGATCACCGGGTAGTTGCGACGTACCGCGTGGCGCGTCTGGGTCACGTCGAGGATGTAGGCGACGATGACCCACAGCACCAGCGAGCCGAACACCAGCAGAATCGCGGCGATGAATACCTCGAGGCTGCCGATCAGGAAATCGCCGAACTTGTCGGACAGGTCTTGCATCGCCGCGGTCGCTTGCCGATAGATTTGTTGTATAGCGACCGGCGCGGGTCCTGGATCAATTCACGCGCGGCCGTGATTCCCCAAAGCATAGTCGCCGTGCCGGCTGCCGGCTGCCGGGCGCCGACGCAGGGTCGGGCCGACACACACGGGGGCGTCGAATTCTCCACGGCCGCCTGGTGCGTCGCGCATGCGGCCGGCATCATGCCGCGCTGATGTAACGATTCCCGCCGGTGGATAAGGTCGGGAAATCGGCGCCACGGAACCGGTGCCGGGGTCTCGATGCTCTTCGTCGTCAGCGGCATGCGTTTCGCCGGGAAGGTCGAGAAAGAGGCCGAGTGGCCGACGCTGGTGTTCTTCATGATGCCGTTCGTCGCCGCTGCGGGTGGTGAACGGACCGGGTTGATTGAAACAGTTGCAGACTGGGTGCACGAGGCAGCGCAGTCCTTGCCGGTGCCGGTGGGAGTAAACGCCGTGAGGGTGTCGGCCATCCTGTCTGCGGTCGTGGACAAAACGCCGTTCACGGCAACCATGCTGTCTGCCGTTGCGATTCTCCCGACGTCGATTCGCGGAATCGACGGGAAAGTGCTTTCGTGCGCACTATTACTCGGCGCCTGCCTCGGTGGTGACGGATCCATCATCGGAGCCAGCGCCAACGGGGCCACCGTCGGTCGCGCCGGGAAGCCGGGTTAGCCGGTCTCGTTCAGCCACCAACTGCGCATCGCGCTGTTGCCGACGCTGTTGACCGTCGCGCTGGCAATGGTCTGGCCGCTGGTGACGGAGTTGTAGCGGCATCGCGGTCGACGGCCGAGTCGGGCGACGGCCATGCCGTCTTCCGCTTCGCATGCTGCGCCGGAACCGGGAGGGCTGGTATGCCCGCGATGACCGGTGCAGCGACAGGCGGAGGGGCGAGTCCGGGGCTGGGCAGCTATTTGATGGACTGGGGTTCCCTTATCGCGGCGATGACCTTGCCGTCGAGCAGGACCACGTACAGATGGGGCTTGGATTTGTCGTCTGACGCCGACCGGATCCTTACCAGATAGTGCCAGTAGGCCTCGTGCCTCGGGATCCGCTTCAGCTCGATGCCAAGCAGTTCCGCATCCGCGACCTGCTCTTTTTCGCGCATGAACTGTTGCACGGCGGCGAGCGCGCCGTCGACTGAAAGGGGAAGGGCCTCGGTGAACGGTTCCCAGTGCGGCGCTGCAGCGAGATCGGCCTTGTTGATGTACGCCGATATCCTGACGTCATCGAGGTACTCGGTAACTTCTATCGGGAATTCGAATGCGAGGGCTCTGGCAGAGAGAAACACGAACAACAGTGGCAGTAGGCGCTGACGCATTGATATTCACCTCGGGGGCATCGCGATACGGTTGGGTTCGGTCGACGCCACGCTGAATGCAATCGCGGCACAGCGCGAAGTATGCACCAAACCGGCGCCGCCCACGCACCACGGTCGACGATCGTGTTCGCGGCCGCAAGGGCAGCGCCTCGTCGCCCACCGGGCGATCGCACGGCGGTTTCGAGGATCGCGGTGCGATGGATCCAATTTCGTCCCAAGCGGTGCCGATGCGAAGCGACATCACCTGCCAGGACGCGCGCCCACATCCGTACCCGCTCACGCGCGTGCGGGCGGCTCACTATGCCCCACGGCCCCGGTGCCAAACCAGAACGCGGTGTTCTTGGTCAGGAATTCGTCGTGCCGCATGTAATGTGAACCGTCGCACGAGAACGTCAGGCTCACCATGCCGTTGAAGATGTTGATCGACGAGACGCGCAGATAGATGTTCTCGTCGCCAGTGCGCAGTGCCTTCAGGGTATCCAGGATCGAGGCAATGGCGCATTGCGGTATCAGTGCATCCTTCGCGTACGGTCGGCGCGGGTAGGCCAGGCAGATGTCCGGATCACTCAGGGCCTCGTGGTCGAGGATGCGATAGCGGTAGGGATCGGCAACGGTCCACAGTGTGACCTGGCTGCTGGAGAAGTGGATCTGGCACTGGAACACGTCGCGCTGGGTCAGCAGCTCCTCGAGGATCGCCAGCGCCGGCTCCAGGCTGCGATCCATGGGGCTTTCCACGCGGCACTGCTGGAACAGCTGGCCGCGGATGGCGGGGTCGCCCTTGATCTGCCGCCAGCTTTCCGGCTCCTTGTACAGCTCGGCGGTCGCCGGCAGGTCGCGCAGGTCGAAATCCGCCCCGACGTATCCGAGCACGCGATCGGCATCGCGCACGATCTGCAATGCGGTCAGCGACGGCCGGTGGCTGGTCAGACTGATGTAGGCATCCGACAGCAGGAAGCCCCAGCTCGGTATTGGCTCTTTCATGTACGGGCGCTGTGACCGGTCACGACCGAAATGATCCGGCTCGATGCCGTTGCCGATCACGTTGTCGCAGATCTGTACACCGTTCGCATCCAGGCAGTACAGACAGGCGCAGTGGGGAATACAGGCGAAGTTCGCCGCCAGCTCCGCATTCAGGCGCCCGCGCTCGCCCCAGTGTCCCAGGCACTGTGCGGCCAGTCTGGCGAGGGGCTGGTGCAGCATTCGTGCGAGTTCGGCGCGCTGGCCGTAGATGCAGTCCTTCCAGGAAGGCGGCAAACCGCCGCGGACGGCGCCACCTGAATCGTCCAGCCAGCTCATGATCGCCCCTCCATGCTGCGGGCCACCCGACCGACCCCCGGTTTGATGTGAAGCGCCCGGATTGGTTCCGGTACGGCGTGCCAGGATGGGCGGAGCGATAAACGGCGCAACCCGATGCGCTGACAAAAGCCGCCGATCACCCTGGATCGGAACCGCTGACCGCCAGGTGATGCTCGGCCCGGGTGGCGACAGAACCCCCGCGCCGCTGATCGTCCGGACCTTGCCTAATTCGGTCGACCGGTTATCGTCATGGGAATGACGGACCTCGAACGGTGGACGTCGAACAGCTCCTGGGAATGGTCGAACGTGAATATTCTGAAGAGGTTATGTGACACCCGTGCTGTCGGTCTGTGCGACATCGGTGGCGCACTGGCCGCGCTGGTCACACTGGCGTGGGCCACGACGGCGACCGCAGTGCCGGCCGATCTCTCCCGCATCGAAGAGCGGTCGGAATTCAGTTCCGTGCTGTTGCAGCAGGGACGCGTGCAGGTCGATGCCGACTGGAACGAGACCGGTGAGGTTCAGAACGGGCAGGTCTGGGCGGGATTTGAGTTCGCCTTCGATCCTGACGTCGTCGCACTGGCGGGAACCCAGGGCATCGTCGGCGGACTGGCTGTCGGGACGCTCGACGGCAACCTGGGTGGGGACCAGGGGTTCACGCTGCATCTGTCACCTGGCACGGCGGTCAACGCGTTCGGGGTGGAAATCGCCTACGAGGACCCTTCACTGCTGGATTTCTTCCGCCTGGTCGTCGACTGTCCTGATCCTCCCTGTGCCTTCGGCTCGACGCCGGCGAAACTGCAGACAGGTGTACCAGGGACATTCTTCCTGGGCGTGGTCGCACGACCCGGATTCGAATTCGACACCGTGACGATGCAGGCGGTTACGCCGAGGAATGATCAGGGTGAAGCACTTGCCACAGTGCCGGGGTGGCAGGTGGCCGGGATATCCTTTGCGCTCGTGCCCGCGCCTGGCGCGTTGTGGCTTACCGCAATCGGGCTTGCGGCTATGAACCGTGCGAGCCGACCGACCCGGGTCGCGCAAACGCGCGCACACGGCAGCGCAGTTCGCCAATCGGCATGATCGCGCCGTTCAGATGCCCGCGTGCCCCGCGCGCCACTGCGACGCTCAGTGCTCGCCGGGCGCACTGCGCGGCGCGCGCCGCCGCACCAGGTGGCTGCGGCCCATCGACAGGCGCAGCAGCAGCGGGATCAACACCAGGGTCAGCAGGGTCGAGAAGGCCAGGCCCCAGACGATCGCGGTGGCTACCGGGCCCCATACCAGCGACTTGCCGCCGAGACCGGTCGCCAGCGAGAACAGCCCGGCGATCGTTGTCAGCGATGTAATCAGGATCGGGATCACGCGTCGGCGTGCGGCGTAGATGGTTGCATGCAATACGCTCATGCCCGCGGCCAGACGCTGGTTCGCGGCAGAAATCAGCACGATCGCGGCATTCACGGCGATCCCGGCCAGCGCGACGACACCGTACAGCGTGTACAGACTCAGCGGGTTGCCCGACACCAGCAGGCCATAGGTGACGCCGATGAATGCCAGGATGACGGTCGACAGGATCATCAGCGGCTGGAAGTAGCTGCGGAACTGCGTGCCGAGGATCGCGTACATGACGCCGAGACCGAACACGAACAGGATCACGATCGCATCCAGGCTCTCGTTGATGTCGTCCAGTTCACCGGAATAATCGAGGTCTATCGACGGGTAGCGGTCGCGGATCGCCTTCCATGCGTCGGCGACCTGGCGGTTGGCGGTCACGGTATCGGTCAGGGTGTCGTCGATGTCGGCCTCGACCGTGATCGCGCGGCGGAAGTTGTAATGGCGGATGTTGCCGAGGCTCTGCTGTCGGGTCACATTGGCGAGGTCGCGCAGCGCGATGCCACCTCCGCCGTTTACCGGCATGCGGAAGTCGAGCAGTTCGGCAATGTCCTGGCGTGGCAGCGCCGCACTCATGACCCGGACCTCGAGCTTTTCGCCGGCGTCGCGCATGTCGGTCACGACCGCGCCGTCGACCATCAGCAGCAGCGCGCGCCCGACCTCGGCGGGGTTCAGACCGGCACGGGTGATGGCGTCGTTGTCGAAGCGAAGCTCCAGTTCCGGCCGCCCGCGGTCGGCATCGTCGACGATGTCCTTCAGACCGGTCGTCGCACGCATGATGGTCATCAGTTCGTCGGCGGCCGCGCGAATCTCGGCATAGGCGTCGCCACGCACCTTGATGCTGATCGCCTTGGTCGTCGGCGGTCCACCGGTCAGGCGCAGGAACGAGACACGCAGTGGCCCGGCGACCTGCCCGACCGCGTCGCGCATGTCGTCGATCATCGCCTCGACGCTGCGCAGGCCCGGTGCGAGCGGGTTCAACCCGACCAGGATCTGGCCGAGGTTGTCGCCGAGACGCTGCTCGGTCTCCTGGAACATGCTGCCGGCGTAACTGAGCACCGCGCGCGCCTCACCGTCGTGGATGTGGGTGCGCACGACGGCCTCGACCTGCTGCACCTTGGCCAGCGTGTCGTCGAGCGGCGTGTCGGTCGGCATCTCGACGTTGACGTAGAACAGGCGGATGGTGTCGGCGGCGAAAAAGTCGGCGCGCACCCGCCCGGTGGCGATCGCCGCGACGGCGCCGAACAGCAGCGTCACGACCAGCGTCAACGTCATCCAGCGGTGGCGCAGCGCGATCACCAGCACGCGCACGTAGCGGATCTGCAGCCAGTGCGTGAAGCGCTCGCGCCAGCGCTGCACGCGTGTCGGCCGGTCGAAGCTGATGCGCGCCGCGACCACGTGCGCGGGCAGCATCCAGAACGCCTCGAGCAGAGAGATCGCGAGCGCGATGATGACCACGGTCGGCACGACGCGCATGAAGTCCCCGAGGATCCCCGGCAGCAGGATCAACGGCCCGAACGCGGCCATCGTCGTCAGCACCGCTGCGGTGACCGGGGCCGCGACCTCGCGCAGCGTGTCGATCGATGCCGCCATCGGTGGCACACCGTGACGCAGACGATGGTAGATGCCCTCGACGACGACCACGGCATCGTCGACCAGCATGCCGAGCACGATCACGACGCCGAGCAGCACCATCACATTCAGCGTTTCACCGGTGCCGGACAGCACCCAGAAGGTGCCGGTCAGGATGAACGGGATGCCGATCGAGGTCAGCAGCGCGATGCGCGATCCGAGGAACAGCCAGGTCACGAGCAGCACCAGCGCGAGGCCGATCAGCGCGTTGTTCTGCATCAGCCGGATCGCGTTGCGGGTCGGGATGGTCTGGTCGTCGATCAGTACCAGCTCGACGCCGGTGGTGTCGGCGAGCGTATTGCGGTGTTCGAGGTACTGCTTGATGCGTTCGACCAGGTCGAGCGTGTTGGTGCGCGCCTGCTTGACGACCGCGAGCAATACCGCCGGGCGGCCCTGGAAGCGCGCCAGCGCGTTCGGTTCGGCCGTCGCGCGTTCGATGCGCGCGACGTCACTGAGGCGCACCTCGCCGCTGGCGCCGATCACGGTGCGCGCCGCGAGTGACTCGGGATCGGCGTCGGCGCCTACCACGCGTACCAGCCAGTTCTGGCCGCCCAGCCGGGTGTCGCCTGCCGCGATGTCCTGGAAGAACGCACTGACGGTGTCGGCGACCTGGTTCGGCGTCAGGCGCAGGTTCTCCAGCGACGCCGGGTCGAAGCGTACCTGCAGTTCGGGATCGGGCAGCCCGATCGCGTCGACCCGGTCGACGCCGCCGAGGCGTTCGAGCGCCTTGCGCACGTTGCGCGCCTGGCGGCGCAGGTTCTCGTCCATCCCCTGGCCGACCACGGCCAGGGTCGCCGACGGAAAGCCGTTGGCGCTGGTGATCTCGAGGATCACCGGGTCCTCGGCCGCATCCGGCAGTTCGTCCTGCTTGTTCTGGATCTCGCGCCGCAGGTCGGTCACGCGCCGGTCGAACGTGCGTTCGTCGACGTCCTCGAAGCGGATCAGGATGCTCGACACCGACTCGCGGCTGGATGACGACATGAACTTGACGTCCTGCAGTGTGCGCAGCGCATCCTCGAGCGGGTCGGTGACCTTGGCCTCGACGTCGAGCGCGGAGGCTCCGGGCAGCACGGTCGTTATGATGATCCAGTTGAAATTGATGGTCGGGTCCTGCTGGCGCGGCAGTGCCAGGTAGGACAGGCCGCCGACCACCAGCACCAGCACGAAGGTCAGGTTGGCGAGGACATGGTTGCGCAGCAGCGCGCGGTACCAGTCCACGTCGTCACTCCTGCGACGGGGACGTGCGCACCGCGTCGCCGTCGTTCAGGCGCTGGCGACCCTCGTCGATCAGCCGTGTCTGCGGGTCGAGATCGACCACGGCGGGTCGGCCGTCCTGTGCATCCGGCAGGGCGACGAAGCGCGCACTGCCCTGATCCAGCACGAACACGCCGAGCGCCTGCCCGCGTCGCACCAGGTAGGTCGCCGGCACCAGCACCTCGTGACCCTGCCAGACCAGGCGGCCGGCCGTACCCGGGTCGGGCCCTCCCCGTGCAGTGGTGAAGCGCAGGCGCGCCTCGCGCGTACGGGTCGCGGGATCGACCTGGGGCAGCAGTGCGCGCAACGCGACCTCGCGGCGGTCGCCGTTGCTTGTGAACGCGCGCTGCTCGGCCCTTTGCAGACTACGCACCTGGTCGTCGCGCAACGCCGCGCTGACCTCCTGGCCTTCGGTTTCGACCAGGTCGACGACGGCGCTGCCACGCACCGCATAGTCGCCGACGCTGACATAGCGGCCGGTGACGGCGCCGGCGATCGGTGACCGGATCACACAGTGGTCGACGTCGAGCTCGGCCAGCCGTACCTGCCGGTCGCGCACCGTCTGGTCGGCCTCGGCCGCGGCGAGCTCGCTGCGGCGCTGGTCGCGCACCTCGTCGCTGATACTCTTGCTGCGTGTCAGATCGCGGGCGCGTTCGAGCTGGGTGGCCGCGAACCGCCGCTGCGCACTGGCGCGCTCGAGTTCTGCGCGCGCGATGGCCAGCGTTGCCTGGGCACGTTCGCAGTCCAGCGTCGCGACGACGTCGCCGGGCGCGACACGATCGCCGACCTCGACCGGCACCGTGGAGACGCGCGCATCGATTTCAGTGGCGATGCGGGGTGCGTAGCGGGCGACCACCGTTGCCGGCGCGCTGTAGTCGGCCGCGGCGGTCACGTCGGCAAGACGTACGGTGCCCACGACATGGGCCTCGCCCTCACTCATCACGGGCGGGCTCGACACGGCGAGCAGCGCCGCCAGAGCCGCGGCTTGCAGCGGTAGGGACCGATTTGGCGGGAAGATACGCATCGGGGACAGCATACGATGATTCGCTGCCCCCTGTTGTGCCCACCGACAGCGCCCGAGGTTTGCGGCATGGCCCGCCGCCCCATGCGCAGCCTGTGCTCCGCCACGGCAGTACTCCTGATCCTGATCCTCATCCTGTCCCTGCGGTCGGTATCAAGGACTGATCGCTGCAGTCGCTAAGGTTATTCACCGCGGAGGGGGAGTGCCGTTGAATACACCGCTGTCGTACGAGGCGACCAGTCAGCTGCTGCAGTCGATCCGTATTCCGTCGGCACCGGCGGTTTTCATGGATCTGCACGCGCTGATGCAGAAGGACGAGCCCGACATCGATGCGGTGGCAACGACGATCGCGCGCGACCCCGGACTCGCCGCGCTGGTGTTGAAGACGCTGAACTCGCCGTTCTTTGGTTTGCGCAACAAGGTCACGTCGATCCGCCAGGCCACGATCCTGCTCGGCCTGCTCAACGTCAGCAACATCGTCGCCGGCCTCGCGCTGAAGCGTGCGATGGAGGACGCCGGCGGTTCGATGCCGGATCACTACTGGGATTCACCCGTCAACATCGGCATGGTCGCGGCGCGGCTCACACAGTATTTCGGCGGGGTCCCACCGGACGAGGCGTATATGCTCGGCCTGTTTCACAACGTCGGAATGCCGTTGATGATGGAGCGGTTTCCCGATTTCCTGCATGTCGTGCGCGAGCCCGGGTGCGGCGGGGTCACGGCCTGCGAAGATCGTCACTACCAGACCAACCACGCCGTGATTGGCTACTACGTTTCGCGCTCATGGGGCCTGCCCGAGCACGTCGGCGAACTGATTCTGCGCCACCACGACGTCGAGGACGTGCTGTCGGAAAACGGCGGCGCGATCACGCCGAAAGCCACGCTGCTGGCCGTGTTGAAGATGGCCGAGTACATCGACCAGGTGTACTGGGGTCGGACCGACGATCCGGAGTGGGAGCGCTGCGGTAATGCCGTGCTGGCGTATGCCGGGATCAGCAGCACCGATTTCGACGATATTGTCGAGGACATGGTCGAGCTGCTGTCCGCTTCCTGAACTTGACCGCGGCCGCGCCGCGGGCCTACTGTCATCGGCAACCTGGTTCCTGCCGGGGGGCAAAGATGAAAACCCTCTTCATCCTTTTCACCGCCGCGCTGCTGGCCGGTTGTCAGGCGATGCCGACGCTACGCGACACCGTCGGCGGTGGCTACGTCGACCTGACCGGTGCGACACTCGAACTGCATCGCGCCCTGCCGATCGCTGCGGGGCGCGCCCGGGTGTTCGTGCAGGACGGCGCAGTGACCGCCGGTTTCGACCACTACCGGACGCATTGCGCCTTCGAGATCCGCGGCGTTGACCACGACGCCGTCTCGATCGAGCCCGACGCGTTCCGGATCGCGCACGTGCAGCAGTCGCTGCAACAGGTCGTCGATGCCAGCGATCCCGCCGCGCATCAGTTCGCCGCACTCGCGTGGCTGGCCGGCATGGACGGCGACGGCAGCAGTTCTTACTACCTCGGGTACCACTTCACGCTGTATTCGGCGCGCCAGCCCGAGGTGATGCGCATGACCTGTTACGGCGCCTATCAGGAGCCCTACGATCTGGAGGCGCCCACGCTCGGCGAGATCCGCACGGCGCTCGGCGACCTCGCAACCATCGTGCGTTGAATGCTGCGCACCGGCGCGACGTTGCTCAGGCGGGGGTGTGATGGTTCTGCAGCAGCTCGGCGAACGCCCGTATCAGATCGGCTTTGCTCAGGATGCCGACCAGGTGATCGCCCTTGTCCAGCACTGGCAGCGCGCCGAAGCCATGCCGGTTGATCTGCGCGCACGCGGTCGCGAGGTCGTCGTAGGTGTGCACTGTGATCGGGTTGCGGGTCATCAGGTCGGATACCGACAGGTTGTCGTCGAGCTGGTAGTCATGCGACAGGTCGGGCGCCTCGTCGACCCAGTCGGGGCGGCGCAGATCACGGTCGGAGAGGATCCCGACGAGCTGTGCGCCGTCGAGCACCGGGAGATGGCGCACGTGCGCCTCGCGCATGCGGAAGAAGGTCTCGCGCACGCCGTCATCGGGCGCCGCCGTCATCACCTTGCGTGTCATGTACTCGCTGACCCGCACCGCTGATTCCTCGTTTCGGTGACCGATTTGGTCTGCGTCTGAATGTCGTAGAACTTTACCGCGCCGTCACGGTTTTCTGCCACGCGCCTTTTTGCCGCGAACCAGGCCGTGCGTCTGCTGGGTACGAAAGCGGCTTTTCGCCGGCGTGTGCCGAGCCTGCGTTCGCGTCGTATCGGCGTGCCCGCCGGTGCCGGCCGGCTGGAAGCTCGGCACCAGGTGGCGCTTGCCGTTGCCGATCAGGTCGCTGCGCCCCATGGCCTTGAGCGCCTCGCGCAGCAGCGGCCAGTTGTCGGGATCGTGGTAGCGCAGGAAGGCCTTGTGCAGCCGGCGTTGGCGGCGTCCCTTCGGCGAGTGGACCTGCTCTGAACTGCGTGTGATCTTCTTCAGCGGGTTGCGTCCGCTGTGCCACATCGCCGTCGCCATCGCCATCGGTGACGGCAGGAACGCCTGTACCTGGTCGGCGCGGAAACCGTTCGCCTTCAGCCACAGCGCGAGTTCGAGCATGTCCCGGTCGGTCGTGCCCGGGTGCGCGGCGATGAAATAGGGGATCAGGTACTGTTCCTTGCCGGCCTGCTTCGAGTACTTGTCGAACATCGCCTTGAAGCGGTCGTAGGTACCGATGCCCGGCTTCATCATCTTCGACAGCGGCCCCTGCTCGGTGTGTTCGGGCGCGATCTTCAGGTAGCCGCCGACATGGTGGGTGACCAGCTCTCTGACGTATTCCGGCGTCTCGACCGCGAGGTCGTAACGCAGCCCGGAGGCGATCAGCACGCGCTTGATCCCGGGCAGTTCGCGCGCCTTGCGGTACAGCCGCACCAGTGGCATCTGGTCGGTCTTCAGGTTGTCGCAGATTCCGGGATACACACACGACAGACGGCGGCAGCTGGACTCGATCTTCGGGTCCTTGCAGTGCAGCCGCCACATGTTCGCGGTCGGTCCGCCGAGGTCGGAGATCACACCGGTGAAACCGGGCGTGTGATCGCGGATGTTCTCGATCTCACGGAGGATGCTCTGTTCCGAGCGGTTCTGGATGATGCGTCCCTCGTGCTCGGTGATCGAGCAGAACGAGCAGCCGCCGAAGCAGCCGCGCATGATGTTGACCGAGAAGCGGATCATCTCGTAGGCCGGGATGCGGGCATCGCCGTACGACGGGTGCGGCACGCGCTGATACGGCAACTCGAACACCCGGTCCAGCTCCGGTGTGCGCAGTGGGAGCGGTGGCGGGTTGATCCAGACCTCGCGTGTACCGTGCCGCTGCACCAGTGCGCGCGCGTTGCCCGGGTTGGACTCGAGGTGCAGCACGCGCGACGCATGCGCGTACAGCACCGGGTCGTCGCGGACCGCCTCGTAGGCGGGCAGGCGCACGGCCTGGCGGGTACGGTCCTGGCCCTTCCCGCGCGTGTGCAGCGTGACAACCTGCGGGCCAGGCGCCGCCTGCGTGGAGGCCTCCTTGCCGGGTGCCGGGGGCAGCGTGGTATCGAGGTAAGGGTCGGAGTGCGGCTGCACGGTGCCGGGCATGTCGACGCCAGTCGAGTCGATCAGCGTCCAGTCCTCCGGCAGCGCCCTGCGCACGAACGCGCTGCCGCGCAGGTCCGTGATGTCGGCGATCGGCGTGCCGGCGGCGAGCCGGTGACTGAGTTCGACGATCGCGCGCTCGGCGTTGCCGAACAGCAGCATGTCGGCCTTGGCGTCGAGCAGCACCGAGCGGCGCACCTTCTCCTGCCAGTAGTCGAAGTGCGCGATGCGGCGCAGGCTGGCCTCGATGCCACCGATCACGACCGGCACGTCGCGAAACGCCTCGCGGCAGCGCTGGGCGTAAACGATCACCGCGCGATCCGGTCGTCTGCCGCCCTCGCCGCCGGGTGTGTAGGCATCGTCCGAACGCAGCCGGCGATCGGCCGTGTAGCGGTTCACCATCGAGTCCATGTTGCCGCCGGTGACGCCGAAATACAGGTTCGGTCGGCCGAGCCGGGCGAAGTCGTCGGCCGAGTTCCAGTCCGGCTGCGCGATGATGCCGACGCGAAAACCCTGGGCCTCGAGCACCCGCCCGATCACGGCCATGCCGAAGCTGGGGTGGTCGACGTAGGCGTCGCCGGTGACGATGACGATGTCGCAGCTGTCCCAGCCGAGCAGTTCCATCTCGTCGCGCGACATGGGCAGGAACGGCGCCGGACCGAACTTGTGGGCCCAGTGACGGCGATGGCCGAACAGATCGGGTGCGGTCGAAGGCATGGTTTCGGGATGCGCGGGAAGGGACGGGTGGAAAATATATCATCCGGCCATCGACGATTCCCCTGTCGCAGGTCAGGGCATGCCGGCCGGGTTGTGGTAGCGTGGAAACGGAGTCCGCGACAGGCCCGGCAGTCACGCTCCGGGCGCGCCGGAGGCAGGCGATGCGTAAGCTGGACAAAGACAGGTTGCCGTCGATATTCGTGTCCATGCTGCCGCTTGTGCTGGTGGCAGTGCCGTTCGCCTACGCGGTGGCGGCCGGGGGGCATTCCGACCCGGCCGCACCGATCATCCTCGGGGTCACCGGGATCCTGGTGTTCGCCGTGGTGGGACGCTACTTCGCGCGCCGCCTCGGTCAGCCGTCCGTGCTCGGCGAACTCGTGATCGGCATCCTGCTCGGCAACCTGATCTACCTGCTCGGCGGCGACTTCATCCTGGTCATGCGCGAAGGCCGGCCGGTATTCGACATGATCGACATGACGTTTTCCGGTGCGAGCATTCACGCGGCCGCTGCAAGCGTTTTTCAGGACCCGGTGCTGGCGAACAAGATCGTCGGCATCGTGCAGGGGCCGCACGGCATGCAGCTGTTGAGCATCGCGCACACCGCCGACGTCTTTTCGCGCTACGGCATGATCTTTCTGATGTTCCTGGTCGGCCTCGAGAGCAGCGTCGAAGAGATGCGCCGAGCAGGTGGCGCGTCACTCAAGGTCGCCCTGGTGGGCATGCTGGCACCTTTCGCTCTCGGTGTCGCCGTGGCCTGGCTGGTGTTGCCGGACAACAGTTTCGGAGCGCTGTTGTTCATCGGCGCGACACTCGGCGCGACCAGTGTCGGCATCACGGCGCGCGTGCTGTCCGAACTCGATGCCGTGCATTCGCGCGAGGCGTGCGTGATCCTGGGCGCGGCGATCTTCGACGACGTTCTCGGACTGGTCGCGCTGGCGATCGTCTCAGGCATCGTCATCAGCGGCGTGTTCGAGGGCTATGCCGTGATGCGGATCCTCGGTCTGGCGACGCTGTTCATCCTCGCCGCGATGTATGCCGGTCCCTACGTGCTGCGTGGTCTGATCTCGATGATGCGCGGCCTGCGTGCGCACGAGGCGAAGATATTCGTCAGCTTCATCTTCGTCATGGGTCTGTCGTGGTTTGCCGACCTCGTCGGCCTGGCGACGATCATTGGCGCCTTCGCGGCCGGTCTGATCATCAACGATCGCTACTTCGACCGCTGGATCGGCGACGACATGGCCGGCTGCGACACGGTCAAGAACCTGATGGCGCCGCTCGAGGCCGTACTGGTGCCGATTTTCTTCGTGCTGATCGGCATGCAGGTCAAGCTCGAGAGTTTCCTCAGCGGCGAGGTCTGGCTGCTGGCGACAGGGCTTGCCGTCGCCGCGATCGCCGGTAAGCTGGTATGCGGCTTCGCGGCCGACCGTAGTCTGAATCGCCTTGCGATCGGGGTCGGGATGCTGCCGCGCGGCGAGGTGGGACTGATCTTTGCAACCATCGGCAAGGGTCTCGGCGTGATCGACAGCCGGCTGTTTGCGTCGATCGTGCTGATGGTCGTCATCACGACCGTCATCTCGCCGTCGTTGCTGAAGTGGGCGCTGCGCCGTCACGTCAGCAACGACGCGCACGGGCCGTCCAAGTGAAATCCTCGATTGACGGAGTACAGATGCGCATATCCATTCTGCTGCCTGCGCTGGTCCTGGCCGGCGCAACCGGATGCACCCAGGAGACGCAGAACAAGCTCGGGCGTGCGATCCAGAACTGGACCGGCACCAACGGCGTGCTGGAGATCTATGCCGGCGACAAGCTGGTGCGGCGCTTCATCGAGATCGACAAGATCAGCACCGCGGTCTCCACGCAGGGCAACGTACCGCGCCCCTACCGCTTCGGCTATGGCGTGTTCGACGAGAACCTGAACATGCACAAGGACCCGGGCGAGAAAAAGGTCTACTTCGAGTTCAGCGACTACTCGACGCCGTACGTGTTCTTCGAGCATCCGCACCGCGGGTGAGGCGCGCGGCTGGTTGACTGCTCAACGGCAGGTCCCCTCGCCACGGCACACCGTTTTGAGCACCACGTAGCCGGCGATGCCCGACAGCAGCGAGCCGAGCACGATGCCGATGCGTTCGTCGAACACGCGCGCACCGACGTTTTCGAATGCCAGGCTGCCGATGAACAGGCTCATCGTGAAGCCGACGCCGCACAGCAGCGCCGCGCCGTACAGCCCGAGCCAGCCAACGTCGCGCGGCAGCTGGGCGAGACCAAGGCGTATCGTCAGCCAGCAGAAAAGGAACACGCCGATCTGCTTGCCGATGAACAGGCCACCGGCGACGCCGAGCGATACCGGGTGCAGGAAGAAGTCCGCGCTCATCCCGGTCAGACCGATGCCGGAGTTGGCAAACGCGAAGATCGGCAGGATCACGAACGCGACGACCGGATGCAGTTCGTGCTCGAGGTCGCGCAGCGGCGAATGCTCGGGTCGCTCGCGGTCGCGCATCGGGATGAACATCGCCAGCGCGACGCCGGCCAGGGTGGCATGCACGCCGGACTTCAGCAGCGCCACCCACAGCACCAGACCGACGAAGATGTAGGGCGGCATCGACGAGACATGCCGCCGGTTGAATACGGTCAACGCGACCAGTGCCACGGCTGCAACCGCGAGCGCGCTGGTCGACAGGCCGTCGGTGTAGAACAGCGCAATGATGATGATCGCGCCGATGTCATCGAAGATCGCCAGCGATACCAGGAACACCTTCAGCGCGGTGGGTATGCGCTTGCCGAGCAGGGTCAAGATGCCGAGCGCGAACGCGATGTCGGTCGCCGCCGGGATCGCCCATCCGGCCAGCGCGACGGCGTCGCCATGATTGATCGCGGCGTAGATCAGTGCGGGCACCAGCATGCCGCCGACCGCGCCAACCGCGGGCAGTACGATGTTCGCGGGTTTCGACAGTTCGCCTTCGATCGCCTCGCGCTTCAGCTCGAGTCCGACCAGGAAGAAGAACACGGCCATCAGGCCGTCGTTGACCCACAGCAGCAGCGGTTTCGCGATCTGCAGCGGGCCGACGCGGATCTCGACCGGCATGTCGAGAATCCACTGGTATCCGGCGGCAAGGGGCGAATTCGCCAGGATCATCGCCGCGATCGCGGCACCGACCAGCAGGATCCCGCCGGCGGATTCGAGGCGAAGGAATTCGTTGATGGCTCTCAGCATCGGGTTGCTCCGTGGCGCCGCCGCGGCGACGTCCGGTCCGTGGTTTGACGACGTGTCGATTCTGGACTGCGCCGCACATTACCGGGTTTTGTCCCGATGGCAACCATGCCAGCGGCAGGGCGTCCACGTTCCGCCAGGATGTGGGCAGCGCTCTGCCCGGACGGCGCCGCGACCGCCTACGGTCGTGCGCACGCGAGTCGATCGCGATGAGCTACTCGTGCGTGCCGCACCGCCGGCGATTTTGCCGATCGCGTAGTGCACGTCTGCTATCGGACAGTCTGCTCGGTGGCATGCAACGGTGGCGGCTGCAGCGCTGTTGGCGGCGGGTGCAGCAGCCGCGAGACCCAGGCATCGCCGATGCGCACACCCTGCACGATCAGTGGCGTGTCTCGCGGCGGGTCGTCGAACCAGCCCTCGCCCAACCACGCGATGAACCCGGCCAGCAGCGCGGCACGCAGCCCCTCGGCGATCGGCGTGATGCGCGCATGCAGGCGGGAAGGGATGGCGCGCTCGACCCAGTAACCGCTGCGTTGGCGCAACACGCGCATCAGGTACCAGGCGGCGACGATGATCAGCAGTTTGCCGCCGAGTCCGGGCACGGCACGCATCGCGTCGGCCAGGCCCCCGAGCAACTGGCGCAGTTCGCCGGTCATGCGAAAGCCCATGAACAGCGCGATCAGCAGCAGCAGAGAGGTCAGACTGTGCAGCGAGTTGCCCAGTGCGCGCCTGCGGCCACGCACACCGGCGAACAGCACGAACAGCAGGGCGACGGCGTCGGGCAGCGTTACGATCGGCATGGCGACGGCATTGTCTCAAAGCCGTTGTCCTGGGCAAACGCCGTCCGGCGTACAAAAAACTGACGGCGTCGCGCAACATGCGTAGAATCCGCGCCCCCGCCATGCTTTGTCTGCGTGTCGCCTGCCGACGGGTCCCGCCGCCATGTCCGAAACCATGAACGAATCCACATCCCCCGATTTCGCATCGCTGGGTCTGCCCGGGCCCTTGCTCGCCGCGCTGGCCGAGGTCGGCTACGAATCCCCTTCGCCGATCCAGGCGCAGGCGATTCCGCTGTTGCTCGACGGCCGCGACCTGATCGGGCAGGCGCAGACCGGCACCGGCAAGACAGCCGCGTTCGCGTTGCCGCTGCTCGCACGCATCGATGCGACGCACAACCATCCGCAGTTGCTGGTGCTGGCACCGACCCGCGAGCTGGCGCTGCAGGTGGCCGAGGCGATGCAGACCTACGCGCGTTTTCTGCCCGGATTCCACGTGCTGCCGATTTACGGCGGGCAGGGCATGGGTCTGCAGCTGAACCAGCTGCGCCGCGGCGTGCAGGTGATCGTCGGTACGCCGGGGCGGGTCATGGACCACATGCGGCGCGGTACGCTCGACATCTCGCGCCTGCTGGCACTGGTGCTCGACGAGGCCGACGAGATGCTGCGCATGGGATTCATCGACGACGTCGAATGGATCCTCGAGCACACCCCGCCGGAACGCCAGATCGCGCTGTTCTCGGCGACCATGCCGGCCGAGATCCGCAAGGTGGCGTCGCGCCACCTGCGCGAGCCCGCGCACGTGCAGATCACGTCGCGCACGACCACGGCGGAGAATATCCGCCAACGCTATTGGGCGATCTCCGGTCTGCACAAACTCGACGCGCTGACGCGCATCCTCGAAACCGAGCCGTTCGACGGCGTCATCATCTTCGTCCGCACCAAGACCCAGACGGTCGAGCTGGCCGAGAAGCTCTCTGCACGCGGCTTCGCCGCCGAGGCGCTCAATGGCGACGTCGCTCAGGCGCAGCGCGAGCGGACTGTCGAACGTCTGCGTGACGGCAAGGTCGACATCCTGGTCGCGACCGACGTCGCGGCACGCGGCCTCGACGTCAAACGCGTCAGCCACGTGGTCAACTACGACATCCCGTACGACACCGAGTCCTACGTGCACCGCATCGGCCGCACCGGACGCGCCGGCGCGGCGGGCGAGGCGATTCTGTTCGTCGCGCCGCGCGAACGCCGCATGCTGCGCCTGATCGAAAAGGCCACCAAGCAGCCGATCGAGCAGATGGACCTGCCGTCGGTGCACGACATCAACACCCGCCGCACCGAGCGCTTCAAGCAGGGCGTGCGCGAGACCGCCGGTGGCGCAGACCTGGCCGTGTTCTACCGCCTGGTCAGCGAACTCGAGCAGGAGGGCGACTTCGATGCGCTGCAGATCGCCGCCGCACTGGCGCGCATCGCGCAAGGCGATACCCCGCTGTTGCTCGACCCGAAGGACGATGTGCGGCGGCCGCGGCGTGAGCCACCCGGCGGCGAAGATCGTACGAGGCGCGATGATATGCGTAGCGGGCGCGATGCCTACGCGCGTCCGCACAAGGCGCTGTCGCATGCGGCGCTGCGGCTCAAGGATTTTCCCGACCTCGACATGGAGCGCTTCCGCATCGCGGTCGGCTACCGCGATGGCGTCAAGCCGGCGAACATCGTCGGCGCAATTGCCAACGAGGCCGATATCGACAGCAAGTACATCGGCCACATCGAGATCTTCGACGACTTCTCGACCGTCGACCTGCCGACCGGCATGCCGCAGGAGACCCTGCGCGATCTGCAGAACGCCTGGGTGTGCCAGCGCCGCCTCGGTATCGAGCGCCTCGCCGACTTCGATCCGGCCGCGGTGGAAGAGGCCGGCAGTTCCGAGCGCCCTGCGCGCCCGCGCAAGCGCGCCGAACCGGATGCCGCAGCGGCTCCCCGCAAAGGGGCGCGCAAGACCGGGCACAAGGCGGCGAACAGCAAACCGCGTGTGGCCCGGCAGGCGTCCGCACCTACGGCCGACGGCAAGCGTGCGACCACCAAACCGACCGCGCGCAAACGTTTCGGTGGCGACGATGTCGGGGCCGATGTGCGCCGGCCGGCGAAGAAGGGCGGTAAACCTCGCACGCGCTGACCAGGCGTGTGACACCAGCCGTCGCCCGCGGCAGCGCGGCGGGGCGCTGACACCGTGCGATCGCTGCCCGTCATGTATCGCTGTCACGCGTGCCCTTCTTCAATGCGATCCGTCCGGAGGTAGGCGGTACCTGCCCCTGCCGGTGCCGCGATCCAGGCTGCAACGGATTTCTGCATCGTTACGCCAGTTGCGCCGAGTCGGCTGCCGGGTAGCCATGGCGCGATGCCTGCGCATCCGGCGGCTTCATCCGAATCTCGAACCTCAACGCCTGGATGTCGGCTTGGCGGTTCCCGGTGCACGCCGGTCTGGGCACAGATCTTGCGGCCCGATGCGATACAGGTACGACGGCAACGGGTTTGCGGGCCATGTGCCGCGCGCCGGTGCGCAAACAGCAAACACGGTCGTCCGGATGCACCAGGGCGGCGCATGGGCACGCGCGTCACGTGCCGTCGTGACGGCGCAGATGCAGGTCCGGTCGGTCCGGTTCCGGCACGGCCACGGCGCTTGCGCGGGCAGGCCATGCCGACGCTCCGGCGCGCCGCGTCATCGACTATTGCTGCAACGGAGTCAAACCATGTCGGCCATCGATCAACAACCCATCCTGGGACGCGCATTCAACGACGTGCTCACCGAGCTGCACGCGCATGTGTTCACCGGCGTGCCCGGCGAATCCGACCCGTTCGTGCTGAGTATGCTGGAGCGCGAATATCTCGCCTACGTGCTCGCCTGCTACTACCAGTGTGAACATTGCCAGCGCCACCACATCCGCGCCGTCGAACGCGAACGCGCGGCTGCCGAAGCCCTGGCGTGGGACTGGAAGACCGAGCTGGTCAAGGTCACGCTGTTCCTGCGCGTCGCCAGGGCCGAGATCGCACCGGTGGAATGGAACCAATGGCTGCAGTCCTGGCGCCAGTTCGCCAACCGCATCGACCGCCATCATCCGAATCTCGCCTGCTACATCGCCTACACCATCGGCATCGCACGCAACGACGAGACACTGATGGATGTTGCGTTCGAATCGATCAGCAACGGCGAAAACGATATCGCATTGTTGAAAGGGATCATTCGCGACATCGATCGGGTGGTGATCTTCATGAAGGCCGCGACGTCGAAGAATCGCACCGACCCGGTGATCATCCGCCACCTGAAATCACGCGAGATCGGCGTGGCCTGAACCCCGGGTGCGGCCCGCGGCGTCACCTGTCGCGGGCGTGCGTGGCAAGGTAACGGTCGAGTGCGTTGGCGAACGCCTGGCGGTCGGCCGCAGACAGCGGCGGCGGCCCGCCGCCCGCCAGTCCGCTTGCGCGCATCGTGTCCATGAAGTCGCGCATGTTCAGGCGTTCGCCGATGTTGTTCTCGGTGAACGTTTCGCCGCGTGGACTGATGACGTGCGCGCCGCGCGCGATGGCATCCGCAGCGAGCGGGATGTCGGCGGTGACGACGAGGTCGCCGCCCTGCACGCGCCGCGTGATCTCGTTGTCGGCGACGTCGAAGCCGCGCGCCACCTGCAGCATCCGGACGTGGCGCGAGCGCGGCACCTCGATCGCCTGGTTGGCGACCAGCGTGAGCGGCAGCGCACAGCGTTCCGCGGCCCGGTACAGGATGTCGCGCACGGCGCGCGGACAGGCGTCGGCATCGACCCAGATCGCCATCGTGATACCTCGTTGGGATAGTGGCGGGCCACGCTAGCACGTGCGCCAGTACCCGCGCACGCTTCACTGACTGCGCAGTATCGCCAGCAGGTCGTCGGGTTCGAGTCGCTTGGTGTAGTCGACGTTGACGAAATGAAAGCGCACGATGCCGTCGCGGTCGATGACATAGCTTGCCGGCACGGGCAGCACGAAGCTGTCGTCACCGTTGAATGCCGGGATGTCGATTCCGAGTTTGGTATAGATCGGACGCAGTTGTTCCGGCAGCTCGAACGTCAGTCCGTAGCGTTCGCTGACGCGGTTGCCGACGTCACTGAGCACGTCGAAGGTGAGTGAGTGACGCGCCTGTGTATCGGTCGCATGATCCGGCAGCTCCGGTGACACGGCGACCAGCGTCGCCGCGCGTGCCCTGATCTCCGGCAGCGCCTGCTGCAGCGCATTCAGCTCCATGTTGCAGTACGGGCACCAGCCGCCACGGTAGAAGTTCAGCACCACGGTCGACCGCTCCAGCAGCTCGTACAGCCGGCGAGGCTGGCCGTGATGATTGGGCAGTTCGAAGTCCGGCGCGCGGTCACCGGTCTTGATGCTTCCATCGGCGACACCGAGTGCGCGCAGCCGCGCCGTGGCGTCGGCCATCTGCAGCAGGATCTCGCCAGGCACGCGTGCGGCCTTCTGTGCATCGTACTCGGCGATCTTTTCGCGTAGGTCCGACATGGTGTTCTCCGACGTTGTGGAATGATCGTTCCATAATTATTAGCTGTTTTTGAGTGAATGTTCAAGTATGTGCCGGCGCGGCTATAATTGACCCAGGTGTCAGCGGAGACCGATCACCGTGGCGAGGCCGGCGAGTTTCGATCGTGAGCAGGTGCTGGAACGCGCGACCGCGACGTTCTGGGACCATGGCTATTGCGCAACCAGCATCAGCCAGCTGGTCGATGCGACGCGGCTGCAGCCCGGCAGCCTGTACGCGGCGTTTGAATCCAAGCAGGGCCTGTTCCTGGCCGTGCTCGACCACTATGCGGGGCGCACGCTGCAGCGGCTTGAGCGCCAGTTGGCACGGGCGACGGATCCGCTGCGTGGCGTCGACGCCTTCTTCGCCGAGCTCGCCGGGCAGGGCGGTGATGCGCGCCGGCGCGGCTGCCTGCTGGTCAACTCGGCGCTCGAGGTCGGTCGCTCCGATCCGGCCATCCAGGCGCATGTGTCGCATCATCTCGCGGCCATCGAACAACGCCTGTGTGCCGCACTCGAACGGGCGCAGACGGATGGCCTGCTGGCGGCAGACGCGTCGCCGGCGGTGTTGGCCAAGTTTCTGATGACGACGATCTGGGGGCTGCGCGTGCTGGGCAGCACTGGCGCCGATGCGCGCACGATGAAGCAGGTGGTCGCGCAGGCACTGCGCGTGCTGCGCGACTGACGCCAGTTTCGGTCATTCGTGACATGATCGGCCCGGCCAGGGACCCCGCGTCGACGCGTTACCAGGTTTCGCGATGACGGGCGACCGCGTGCGACTTCAAGAGCCATGTAGCTGGGACCAGTCTGCGAACCCTATCTGCGCCACCACACCCGATGTCCGCTCAAGCCACAGCCAACGTGCCGCACAGCGCGCCCTTCTACCCGGTATTGATCCTGTTGGCCGCGCTGTGGGGCGGATCGTTCCTGTTCATGCGCGTCGCCGTGCCGAGCCTCGGACCGGCGTGGCTGATCGAGATCCGCGTGCTGCTGGCCGGGCTTGCGCTGCTGCCACTGGTCGCGGCCCGTGGTCAGGTGAGCGTGCTGCGTCGCGAGTGGCGCTGGCTGGTGCTGATGGGCCTGCTCAGCGCGGCCGCACCGTTCACGCTGCTGGCCTATGCCTCGATTGCGCTGACCGCCGGAATGACATCGATCCTGAATGCGACCGTGCCGCTGTTCGCCGTGCTGGTCGCGCTCGCCACCGCATCGGAAACGGTCGGCGTGGCGCGCGTCGCCGGCGTCGCGCTCGGCTTCATCGGTGTGGTCGTACTGGTCGGCAGTCCGCACGGGGGCGACGGCGTACCGGCGCTGTCGATCGTCGCCGGCCTGGTCGCGGCGTTCTCGTACGTGCTGGCGGCCAATCTGGCGCGGCGCCGCCTGACCCATGTCCCGTCGATCGTGTCGGTGACCGGCAGCCAACTCGGTGCCGCACTGGTGCTGTTGCCGCTGCTGCCGCTGTTCCCGCCCTCGGCGATGCCGAGCGCTGGCGTGATCGTCGCCGTGGTCGCGCTGGCGCTGTTGTCGACGTCGCTCGCGTTCGCGTTGTATTTCCGCCTGATCCGCGAGGTCGGACCGCTGCGCACGCTGACCGTGACCTACCTGATCCCGTTGTTCGCGGTGGCCTGGGGTTATCTGCTGCTCGATGAACAGGTCACGCCCGGCATGCTCGTCGGCGGCGGGCTGATCCTGCTCGGGGTCGCGTTCGCGAACCGGCGGCCGCAGCCCACGGGCGCGACTCGATAGCGATAAACTATCAAAAATATTTCTCTAATTAATTGGAGAATTAATCAAGAATGATTATCATTTAGGTATTGACGGGTTGCATCGGAGAACGGCCATGATCAAGACCGCCACATTCGCTGTCATGCACTTCAGTATCGCGTTCAGCGTCGCCTATGCGCTGACCGGCGACGTGATCGTGGGTGGAGCCGTTGCGCTGGTGGAGCCCGCCGTGAATACCGTGGCCTTCTACTTCCACGAACGGGTGTGGGAACGTCTGCGTCGACGCGAGGTGCCCGCTGGCGGTGCAGTCGTGGCGGCGTGATCGGCCTCTCCCGTTTCGACGGCAGGCGGCAACTCCCCGGTGCGCATCATCGGTGCCGGTACTGAACGACGGAAGCACAGCTGGACGGTCGACGATCGATACGACCGCCCCTCCGCCAACGTCGGAGGGACGGTCGCCATCGCGTGCCCTGATCAACGCGCGGCGGTCTGCGGACCCAACGGCTGGTTGGCCTCTTTCGCACCCAAGTAGGTGACCAGTCCCTTGAAGCCGCCCTTCAGCACGTAGGTCTGTTCAAAACCGATGTCGCGCAGGGCCGTCGTTGCGGCTGTCGCGCGGACACCCGACGCACACATCACGACGATCGGCGCGTCCTGCGGCAGTTTGGCCAACTGGTCGGGCTTGAACAGTTCGTTCAGCGGAATGACCAGGTGACCGGGCAGGTTGCCGGTGAAGAAGCGTGTCTCGCCCGGGGTCCTGATATCGAGCGTGATGTACTGTTTGCCGGCACGCACCTCATTGACGAACTGTTCAGGACTGATCAGGTGCAGGTGTTTGCCCGCCTGCGGTCCCTGCACGGTCGCGAACATCTGTGCGTACCCTTCGGCTTCCGCACTGTCGTACGCGGCTATCGGTGCAGCGACGAGCATTGACGCGAGAAGCACGCCTGCGAGTTGTAACCACTTGCGTTTCATTGTGAGCCTCCTACTGCTTGACCCTCTTTCGACTCCAGCATCCGTCCGCGGACAGAATGGCGAAAGCGCAAGTTGACGCACAGCTGTCGCTGGGCAACGGAACGCGAAACAGCGGGCGGCATTGCGAAATCGCACATCGAAAAGCAGCCGATCGCGTGACAATGAAGCAGCGAATGGCACGAAATGTCGGCTGGGTTCCGACGATGCCGCGTCCGGCCGATAGCCGGGTCTGCCGCGCGCGGATGCGAGGCTACCGGAACGTGCGGCGAATCCGGGCGGGCCGCCGGTAGCGCATCGCCATACGACCGAAATTCAGACGTAAGCCCGGCATCGTGGTGCGCGTGGGGCGGGGCGGGATTGCCCCCGGATGGTGCGGCATTTGCGCCCGAGGCGCCAAATATTGATTTGGATCAAGGGCGGCTGCCAAAGACATTGTTTTGTCGTATTTTCGCTTGTCGAATGCGTGGCATATTGCCAGCATCCGGCCATGACCATCGTGTGAATCGGCTCTGGCGGCACGGCATCCCGTGCATGGACCGACACCACGAAGGCATTGTCCGCGACGATTCCGGGGGTGAGGCGATGAACGGTGTTCGTGACCTGCTTGGCGCAATTGCGGCGCTTCCGCTGCATCGGCGCGTGCGTGTTCTCAACGTCTGCGGCGATCAGGAACGCGTCATTTCATTGTCGGACATGCGACGTCAGCTGCCGGATGTGGTCGAGGTCGTACCCGGCCCCGGGTGTGCGGCCAGTATCTGTCCAGAGGCCGACGTGTTCCAGGCCCTGCGCCTGGTCGAGCGTCACTCGGTCACGCTGCTGGTGTCCGAGAACCTGCTGCGGCTGCCGTTGACCGAGCCCGGCAATGGACCGCGTTCACTGGTCGATGCGATGCACAGCGGCGCGGACATCCGGCCCATCGCGGCACCGATCGAGGCCGTCGTCGCCGCGCGCGAAAAACCATCCCGGGACATGGTGCTGTTCCTCGCCGGATTCGAGACCCTGCTGGCACCGCTCGCCGGCATGGTGCTCGACGGTCTGCCGGAAAACCTCTCCATCCTGCTGTGCGGGCGGCGTGCCGAGCCGCTCATCGATCGGCTTCTCGCTGCCAACGCGGACGACTTCGATGCCCTGCTGCTGCCCGGCAACCGCTGCGCATTGACCGGCACCGGCGAGTGGGACCGGCTCAGCAACACCTATGGAAAGCCCGCGGCGGTTGCCGGTTACACCGCGATCAACATCCTGTCGGCACTGCACTCCGTGCTGCAGCGGCACGAACACGGCAAGGCATCGGTCGAGAACCTGTATCGCCGGCTGGCGCGGCCCGAGGGCAATGCCATGGCGCGCGACCAGATGGAGCGCGTGTTCGAACCGTTTGCCGGGGGGTGGCGTGGCGTGGGCGTCGTTGACGGCACCGGCTTCCGCCTGCGCCATGCCTATGACGTGATCAACGCCGACTGCCGCTATCCCGATTACCGTGGCGAGATGATCGAGGCGAGCAGGCAGATGCCGGACGGCTGCGCCTGCGCCGAGGTGCTGGTCGGGCGCAAGACGCCCGCGCAATGCGCGATGTTCGCGCACGCCTGCTCACCGACCGCGCCGATCGGGCCGTGCATGGCGTCCGAGGACGGTACCTGTTTCCTGCACCGCAGCCTGCTGTCAGCCGCCTGACGGCGCGCCCGCGCCCGTCGTAAACGTCCTCGAATTCATTCGGTGGCCGCCGCTACCGGGGCATGAGCTTTCTATTCGGGTGTCGGCCTGGCTGCGCGGCCGCATGTTCGACGACCCCGGCTTCTGACCGGGGCGTTGTCTTCAGAAAACGGTTCGGATGCCTATCGGGGGTTCGACTTCAGCCGGCCGGTTTCGCCGGCGGCCTTCGCGGAGCGGCTGGCGACGCAGCCGGGCAAGGGCCGCCACATCGCCTGATCGGCAGGTCCGCGACCCTCAACCTCCCGGCCGCGGACCCAATTCCTTCCCTGATCAGTAGTAGCGCGGCGACTCGTACGCGCGCTGTTCCTGTCCCTCGACGATCGGTTTGACGAAGATCTCGACGCGGCGGTTCAACTGCCGGCCGGCCTCGGTCGCGTTGTCGGCGCGCGGCTCCGACTCGCCGCGGCCCTCGGTACGCAGACGCTCGCGCGGCACACCGTAAGAGGCCAGGTAGTCGCCGACGCTCAGCGCGCGCCGCTCCGACAGGCCCTGGTTGTAGCTGTCGCTGCCGATGCTGTCGGTATGGCCGACCACGTGAACGACGGTGCGGTCGTACTTCTGCAACAGTCGGGCCAGCTTGTCGAGCGACGGCCGGAACGACGGCTTGATATCGGCCTTGCCGAAGTCGAACGAGACCTCGGAATCCACGGTCAGCTTGAGCGTGTCGTCGCGCAGGCGTTCGATCTCGAGCTCGTTGGCTTCGCGTTCACGCTGCATCGTGGATTCGAAGTCCTGCTGCTGGTTGTCCATGTAGTGACCGACCCCGGCGCCGGCGAGGGCCCCGACGGCGGCGCCCACCCACTTGCCGGATCGGTGGTCGAGCTGGTGGCCGAGCACGGCGCCGGCGACGGCGCCGACCGCGGCACCGACCTTGGCGCGTTCATTCGGGTCGTTCTGCGTCGCGCACCCGCTGACCGCGACGGTGACGGCGCAGACCAGCGCCAGGTTACGGATCGTCGTGTTCATCTCACTGTCTTCCTCTGTCTGCTGTCCCGGCCCCGGCATCCGCGCCACATCTGACCGCGCTGCGCCGCAGGCGGTCGGGTGGGATTGCCGCTGGCCGACCTTCATTGAACCGTGTCTAAGCTTAACGCCAGCTGAACGGCGTGTCTGTGACCGCTGGCGGATTGTCGGGTTCAGTCCTTAGATTCGCTGCTTGTGCGGTCAATTGACGATGAACAGGGTGGCCAGGCCGAGGAAGATGAAAAAGCCCAGGCTGTCGGTGATCCCGGTGACCAGGATCGCGCTGCCGTAGGCGGGGTCCTGTCCAAGGGCGCGCAGGACCGTGGGCGTCGCCGCACCGGCCAGCGCGGCGACCGTCAGGGTCAGCACCATCGCCGCAAACATGATCAATGCCAGCGGCGGGCTGCCGTACACGGCCAGCGTCACCAGCGCCATCGTGCCCCCCCAGACCATGCCGTTCACCAGGCCCACCACCGTCTCCTTCAGCAACAGCCGGCGCAGCATGCCGTCGCTGATGCGGTTCAGCGCATAGCCGCGGATCACCAGGGCCAGCGTCTGGTTGCCGGTATTGCCGCCCACGGCGGCGACGATCGGCATCAGCGCGGCGAGCGCGACGACCTGCGTGATCGCGTGTTCGAACTGGCCGATCACGCGCGAGGCGACGAACGCCGTGACCAGGTTCAGTGCCAGCCAAAGGCCGCGGTTGCGTGCCGAACGCCAGACCGGCGCAAACAGGTCCTCCTCGTCGCGCAGGCCGGCCTGGCTGAGCAGGCCGCTCGCACCCAGCGCCTGGAAATGGTCGACCACGGCCTCGACCTTCAGCAGCCCCAGCAGCTGGCCATGCTGGTTGGTGACCGGCGCCGCGACCAGGTCGTAGCGTTCGAACACGCTGGCCGCGTCGGCGAGTGTGTCGGTGCTGCGCAGGAAGACCGCGTCGCGCTGCATGTGCGTCTCGACCGGTTCGTCGCCGGGACGGGTGAGTAGACGATCGAGGCGCAGGATCCCGCGCAGCGCGCGCGTGCGGTCGACCACCGGCAGCATGTCGACGCCCGGTGGCAGATGACCGCGCCGTCGCAGCCAGCGCAGCACCACGTCGAGCGTGACGTCGGCACGCACCGCGGGCGCGTCGAGCTCCATCAGGCTGCCGACGCTGCCGGCGGGAAAGGCCAGCGCCGACTCGACGCGATGGCGGCGGAGCGGGTCCAGGCGCTCCATGACGCCCGGTACCACGTCTTCGGGAAGCTCGGGCACCAGATCGGCGATCTCGTCGCCATCGAGGTGATCGGTCGCGTCGAACACCGCATCATCGTCCATCCATGCCAGCAGGCCCTCGCGCACGGCATCGTTGACCTCGAGCAGTACCGCGCCGTTGTGGCGCGACCCGACCTGCGACCAGACCGCATGCCGCTCATCCAGCGGCAGGTTCTCGAGCACGAAGGCGATGTCGGCCGGATGCAGGCGGTTGATCTCGCGCCACAGCAGGCCACGTTGTTGTCGCTTCAAGAGGTCGATCTGCAGTTGCCCGCGCGGACCTGCACTGCGCGTGGCGAGTTCACGCTCGACGGTTTGGGCCTTGAGGATGTCGCGTACATGCTGCAGCGCATGTGCGGGATTGATGACGTGTTGCGGCTGGTCAGGCATGGCATCGGCTCGCCTTGCGGGATTCGGCTGCGGCGAGTGTAGCGGTCAATCGGGTGGTGTGCGGTGAGCCCGGTTCAGGTCCCGTGTCGCGCATCCGGGCTTTCGGCATCTCGCAGCTCGTAGGCGTCGGCGACGTATGCGGGGCCTTTCATGACCACGACGATCAGGCAGCCGATTGCAAGCGTGAAGGCCGCGGTCCACAGCGTGGCGAGCACGGCGATCAGCAGGATCGTGACATCGCTGCGGAAGCGCTCGAACGCGAGAGCGGTGTCCGCGTCGTGCAGTCCGATCGCCAGCAACGCAATCAGCAGCGGGGCCGCTGTCGCCAATGCGACGGCGCGCGGCATGCGGCGCAGGATCATCCACTCCAGTCCGGGGACGCTGCGCACACTGCCCGGCAACCGGCGCAGCCATGCCGTCTGGGCCGTGTGTCCGGGGTGTCTGGTCATGCCGTTTGTCCTCTGGCGCGCGTGGATGTTACAGCGGGGGCCTGCGGCCGGCCGAGTGCGTGTCGCGGCGAAGTGACGCTGGCTACTCGGTGCATTGACGGGGCAGCACAACGCACTCGCCGTCCACATGCCAGTCTGCACCCGGCGTTGGCGGCGGCGCCAGCGGGATTCCCACGCCATCCGCGCGGATTGCACGGGGTTTCCACCACCGGTCAGTGGCGCTAGCCTGCACCGATACGCTCGCGACCGCGGGAGGATCCCATGCAACTTTCCAGACGTGCCTGGTTGCGAGCCGCGGTCGGTCTGGTCGCGGCCTGTACCCTGCCGCGCCTGGCCGGCGCCGCGGTGCCGACGCCGAGACAGACCGCCGGTCCCTTCTACCCGGACGACTACCCGCTCGACGACGACAATGACCTGGTGCATGTCTCCGGACGTCCGCAGCCGGCGCTCGGTGAGGTGACCGACCTGCGTGGTCGGCTGCTCGACCGCAACGGTCATGCACTGTCGGGTCAGCGTGTCGAGATCTGGCAGTGCGATGCCAACGGTCGTTATCGCCATTCGCGCGACCCGGGTCGCGCGCCGATCGATCCGGGCTTCCAGGGGCTGGGGCACGCGGTGACCGATGAAGACGGGCGCTACCGGTTTCTGACCATCAGGCCGGTGCGCTATCCCGGGCGCACGCCGCACATCCACGTAGCGGTGTACGGCCTCGACAGCGAGCCCTTCGTGACCCAGTTGTATGTCGCCGGCGAGGCAGGCAATGCCGAAGACTTCCTGTATCGGCGCATACCCGAGGAACAGCGCGGCCTGGTGACGGTGCCGTTCGCGTCGGTCGCCGGCGAGCCGGCACTGCAGGCGCGCTGGGACATCGTGCTCGACACATGATGTCTTGCTGGCGCAGGGCTTCGCGACCGATCCGCGGCGTGCGCGCCACGCGTCTTCTGTCGGGACCATTCGGTTTGCTTGTGTTGCTGTTGGTGTGTCCGACGTGGGCTGTATTCGCCGAGCAGAACGTCAACCCGGGCATCAATCACAACTACGTCGATCCCGACGTATCGCAGTGGCGCGGCGTGTTCGAGCGCGACGGGCGCGAGGTGTGGGACCGGCGCGACGACATCATTCGTGAGCTGCGTCTGCGTCCCGGCCAGCGGGTCGCCGACGTCGGTGCCGGTACCGGATTTTTTACTTTGATGATGGCGCGCGCGGTTGGGTCGAGCGGACATGTCTACGCGGTCGACATTGCGCGCAACTTCGTAAACTCTGTCGTGGGACGCGCGCGTGACGACGGGCTCGGCAACGTCAGCGGCGTGGTCAATGACCAGCGCGGTGTCGGCCTGCCCGTCGGCAGCGTCGACCTGGTGTTCGTCAGCGACACGTATCATCACTTTGAATACCCGCGATCGATGCTGGCGAGCATTCATGCCGCGCTGGTGCCCGGCGGCGAGCTGGTCGTCATCGATTTCCGGCGCGAACCCGGACGCAGCAACCCGTGGGTCATGCGGCACGTGCGTGCCGGCGAGGCCGAGGTGACGGCGGAGATCGAGGCCGCGGGTTTCGCGCTGCGTGAACATCCTGAGTTCATGCAGGGCCAGTACTTCCTGCGTTTCGTCCGCAACTGAAGTCGGCGGTGTGCAGGCGTGCGGCATCGCTGTGCCAGCGTTCGAGGCGTTCGTGCATGCGATCGACGTGGCTGCCGTGCCAGAACAACTGGCGGCAAGTCGGGCACCAGCACACACGATGCGCGGACTCGCGTGCACCGTCCGGCAGCTGTCGGCGCTGTTCGTCGTCTGCGTCGTCCAACGGCGTGTTGCAGACCATGCAGCGGCTGAATGGCCGGTGCAGCCAGTCGATAGGCATGCGGCGGTTGAGCGCGGCGACGCAGTCATCGAGTCCCTGGCATTCGAGCAGCACGAGCAGCGAACGTGCATCCCGGTGCTCCGCCAGTTTGCGGTCGCTGCTCAACAGCACTCTGTGTTCGGCACGCGCGCGGTCGACCAGCAGGCGGTCGACGCTGCCGTCGGCCAGAATCAGCACGTCATAACCGGCAACGCGCAGCCACTGTCCGAGGCGTTTCAGCATCTCGTCGCAGACGAATCGCATGGTTGTTTCGCCTTGCCTGCGCGGCGCAACCGGGTGCCGCGCTCCGCTACATTATTGTGCGGCCAACGTCGTTTTGACAGCGTCCCATGGTGCGCTCCAGCGTCGCCGCGGCGGTCGCATCGACCGCTGCTGACGCGTTCGCGTTCGGCCGGCCTGCCGGTCGCGGGGCGCGTGCCGGCAAAACGGCTCACCTTTTCGCTGTGTTCGCGGCCTAACTCAGGTCCTGCGCATCGAATGGCTGCGGCGGACTGCAGTGGCGGTTGCCATGCGACAAATGGGTGGTGCCGCATTTATGCAATACTTCGACAACATGCCGAATATTCTGCCGGGAAGGGTCATGATGGCCAGTTGCCTGAACGCGGACAGGAACACAAAGGGATGGCTCCTCGCCATCGCGGCGGTGTTGTCGCTCGGCAGCCACCCAACGGCCGCCGATGAACTGCATCGTCTGGTCAGGCTGTGCGAGAAATGCCACGGCGAAGACGGCTACAGCGTGAAGCCCGAGGTGCCGATCATCGCCGGATTCTCGCGTGAAGGGTTTCACGAGACCATGGAATCGTTTCGCAGATTCAAGCGAACCGCGCTGGCACTGCGCCTGCGCAATCTTCCCGATGAATACCTGAGAATGAATGAAATCGCGCTCAGATTGAATGACGATTCCGTGACGATTCTGGCCGACTACTATTCGGCGCTGCCGTTCAAGCCCGCGCTGCAGGAGGCGGACGAGGAACTGGCTCGCCGGGGCGCCGCGATCCACGACAAGAAATGCGAGAAGTGCCACAGCGAGAACGGCGCCTCGCCGCTCGATGATGCGGCCATCCTCGCGGGCCAGTGGACCCCCTACCTGCGCCGCCAGTTCGACAACATCCTCGGCGGCAAACGCAAGGTGCCGAAGCGCATGTTGCGCGCGGTCAGGTCGCTGTCGCAGGACGATATCGAGGCGTTGCTGAATTTCTACGCCATGGAGGGGAAGGTGCGCGCACCCGGCACGTGGACGCACGAGACGACGCGCTGATCGCAGCCTCGAAGCGTGGCACCCTTCTGATCGGTACGCCGGGTTTCGCGGCGACCAGCGTTGGCCGGTCAGTGGGCATGGGTGAAACGGTTGCCTGGTGCCGTAGCGCAACAGGGACGAAATCGAGACGCAATCTGTCATGGCCTACCGCAGGTAGCAGGAAGCGAGTGGCTCCCGTGGGCTTTCTCGACATTCGACGCCGCTTCGAACCGCATACGCGCGGCAAAGGCCCCCAGCATCACGGCCCGGCGTGTCGACGCAGCGGCGACGAACACGCGCAGGGGTTGCGCCGCTGTCGAACGTACGGGGTGTAGACGAATGGGGTTGGCGCGATTGTCGGTACGGCGGACGGCACCACGAAGACGATGACCGTCTGCCGGACGCCTGTGCCTGCCTCTGGGTGCACGCCGACGTCCGCGCGCGCCATGGCCGAATCGCATCGGCACGTCCCGGACGCGCGGGGGCATTGCGTTGATCGGACGTGGGGTTGATTCTGCGAAGGTGTCGCAAAACAACCCGACGGGCAATGCGCGGATGTCAACAGATTTTACAGATTGCCCTCTCAACGCAATTGCGTAATCGATAAACAGTTGAGTTTTTAAAAAAAATTCAGTTGGTTCGACCCTTGCATGGAGGACACGAGAAAAACGCACAAGAACGAGGATCTCGCTATGTCGCCCCTGCTTCGCGCCGACCGTCTGGCGGTCAGCTGCCTGGTCGCCCTGCTCCTGTATACCGCAAACTCTGCTGGCGCCGTCATGTTGGGTCTTACGCCGAGCAGCCAGACCGCTGCCGTTGGCCAGACGGTCAGCATCGATCTGGTCGTGGATGGACTGGGCGATTTCGCGCCGGATTCGCTGGGGGCTTTCGACATTGATGTGGCGTACGACCCGGCGGCGCTGACGTTCAGCGGTTATGCACTGGGCGGCTTCCTGGGCGATCTCGGCCTGTTCGAGGCCGCCGATTTCAGTTTTGGGGATCTGGGAGGCGGCGTCATCAATCTCGCCGAACTCAGTTTTCTCGAGGCCGATGCAGGCTCGTGTTTCGTGTGTCTCCCCCCATTCCTCGACGACGTCCAGCCCGGCAGTTTCGTCCTGGCCACGCTGGATTTCATGGTGACCGACCTGGCCTTCGGTGACAGCACCGAGGTTGCCATTGGGAGTGTCAATGCCCTGAGTGACGCATTCGGTGACGCCCTGGAGATCGCCGCAATAGACGGCGCAGTGATCCGGGGAGTGGAACCCACAGCGATGCCGTCACCGGCACCCCTTCTTCTGATGTTGTCCGGCCTCGCCGCGTTGGGCGCGTTCGGCAACCGTGCGAGGCGCTTCGACGCGCAGACCGGTATGCCGTCGGCCGCCAAAGCAGCGACGGCATCCTACCGCTGATCGCCCGTGAGCCGGCCCCAGCGTCGGCCCTGGCTCGTGCAGCTGCACAGAACCCGAAAGGACCAGCCATGAACGAACAACCGACCAAAAAAGAGAATGCAGTTCGGACCTCGTTGCTGACACGCGCCTTCGGCGTGTTTGCCTTGTTGCTGCTGGCGGGCGCGATCACCGCGCCACCCGTGGTTCCGGGCGGCGCCGACGGGCAGGGGACCGCGTATCGGCTGGCCTATGCGGTCGGCGGCCTTCTGGATCTCGTGGTTCCGAGTGCCCAAGCGGTCGGATTGGCATGCGATGTCGATGCGGACGGCGACGTCGATCGAATGGACATCAACGCCATCATGGCCCGGCGCAACCAGCCCGCGGCCGTACCCGATGATCCAGCGGATGCCGACGGTAATGGCGTGGTCAACGCCTACGATGCACGCATCTGCACGTTGCAGTGCACGAATGCCCGGTGTGCCGTGGTCGATGCCGTCTTGGTACCGAACGTGGTGGGCCAGTCGCAGGGGGCCGCCGAGTCGGCGATCACCGGTGCGGGCCTCGTGGTGGGCAGCGTGACGACCGCGAACAGCGACGTCGTACCCGCCGGTGACGTCATCAGCCAGGATCCAGCGAGCGGTGCCAGTGTTGGCGCAGGCAGCGCGGTCGATCTGGTCGTGT